>NZ_WNKS01000004.1 GCF_009720655.1 Rhodoblastus acidophilus
AACGCCCAGAGCCTTCATGTCCATGCTCGCCCTTGTCAGCGCGTTCATTTGGATAAAATGAATGTCAACGCGCTCTAAGCAGGATTTCCGAAAAGTGGTCACCGGTTTTCGGATGAAAATCCTGCGAAAACAAAGGAACTTAAGCAAGCATGCGTTGGGCGACCAACGCATGCTTGCTTAGAGAATGTAACGGCTCAGATCGACGTTTGCGGCGAGGTCGCCGACGCGCGCCTCCACATAGAGGCCGTCGACGACGACCGTCTGTCCGGAATTGTCGCTCGCGGAGAAACTCACATCGTCGAGCACGCGCTCCAGAACCGTCTGCAACCGGCGGGCGCCGATGTTTTCGACGCTGGAGTTCACTTGAACCGCGATGCGCGCCAAGGCGTCAATGGCGTCGTCGGTGAATTGGAGATCGACACCCTCTGTCGCCATCAGCGCGCGATATTGTTTGACAAGGCTCGCTTCGGGCTGGGTCAGGATGCGCCTAAAATCCTCTTCGTCAAGGGACGACAATTCGACGCGGATCGGCAATCGGCCCTGCAACTCGGGCAGCAGGTCGGACGGCTTGGCGACATGGAAGGCGCCGGAGGCGATGAACAGGATATGGTCCGTCTTGACCGCGCCGTGCTTGGTCGCAACGGTCGTGCCCTCGATCAGCGGCAGCAGGTCGCGTTGAACGCCCTCGCGCGAGACATCGGCCCCGCGACCGTCCCGGGCGCAAATCTTGTCGATTTCGTCGAGAAAGACGATGCCGCTGTTTTCGACCTCCCGCAGCGCATGCCGCACGATCTGCTCCTGATCCAGCAGCTTTTCAGCCTCCTCCGCCTGCAACGGCGCATAGGCTTCCTTGACCTTCATCCGCTGCCGCTTGGGTTGAGAGGCCCGGCCAAAAATGTCGCCGAGCGAAATGGCGCCGACCGAGGCGCCGGGCATGTTGGGCAGGTCGAACATCGGCAGCGCGGGATTGGACGCGGCTGTCAACTCAATCTCGATCTCCTTGTCCTCCATCTCGCCGCCGCGCAATTTTTTTCGAAACGCGTCCTTGGTCGCCGAACTCGCGTTCGGCCCGACCAGCGCGCTGACAATGCGATCTTCGGCAGCCAGTTGCGCGCGCGCCGCCACCTCGCGGCGCTTGCCTTCCTTCACCAGCGCAATGCCGATTTCGACGAGATCGCGCACGATCTGCTCGACATCGCGGCCGACGTAACCCACTTCGGTGAATTTCGTCGCCTCGACCTTGAGAAACGGCGCGTTGGCCAGTCGCGCCAGCCGGCGCGCGATCTCCGTTTTTCCGCAACCGGTCGGACCGATCATCAGAATGTTCTTCGGCAGGACTTCGTCGCGCATCATGCCTTCGAGCTTCAGGCGCCGCCAGCGGTTGCGCAACGCGATGGCCACGGCGCGCTTGGCGTCCTTTTGTCCGATAATGAATCGATCGAGTTCCGAAACGATCTCGCGAGGAGAGAAATCGGTCATGGTTCAATCCTGCTCACGGCGAGTCGAGGCTTTCGACGACGAGATTGCTGTTGGTGTAGACGCAAATTTCCGAAGCGATCAGCAAGGCCCGGCGCGCGATGGTTTCCGCGTCCAGATCGGTGTCGAGCAGGGCGCGGCCGGCCGCCAGCGCGTAATTGCCGCCGGAGCCGATCCCCATCACCGACCCATGCGCGTGCGGCTCAGGCTCGAGGACATCGCCAGACCCCGTCAGGACCAGAGCGCTGGTTTTGTCGGCGACCAGCATCATCGCCTCGAGGCGGCGCAGATAGCGGTCGGTGCGCCAATCCTTCGCCAATTCGACACACGCTCGCAGCAGCTGACCGGGATATTGCTCCAGCTTGGCCTCAAGCCGCTCGCACAGGGTGAACGCGTCGGCCGTGGCGCCGGCGAAGCCGATGATGACCTGACCTTTTCCCAGGCGCCGGACTTTCCGGGCGTTGCCCTTGATGATGGTCTGGCCGAGACTCACCTGCCCATCGCCGGCGATGACCGTCTTTCCATCCTTGCGCACCAGAATGATGGTGGTCGCGTGCATCGTGGAAGGTTTCGAATCGTCCGCCATGGGCTCTCCGTCGCAACGCCGCAGCGGCTGCACGCCGGATCTATTGCTACCGCGCAAGGCTTGCAAGGCCTTCCCACGTCAGTGTGGCGCGCGCGCTGTCCATTTGCTAAAGGAGACGTTGCTCCGACCGGGAAGGAACAATGACGCGACAAGCTGAAATCACGCGGAAAACCAAGGAAACGCAGATTTCCGTCAAGATTCGCGTGGACGGGGCCGGCCTGAGCAGAATTTCGACGGGCATCGGTTTTTTCGACCACATGCTCGATCAACTGGCCCGCCATTCCTTGATGGACCTCGAAATTGAGGCAAAGGGCGATCTCCACATCGACCAGCACCACACCGTGGAGGATGTGGGCATAACGCTGGGCCAAGCTTTTCGGAAGGCGCTGGGCGAGCTTCGCGGGATCGTTCGCTACGCCGACGCGCTCATTCCCATGGACGAAACGCTGACGCGAGTCGCCGTCGATGTCTCCGGGCGCCCCTTTCTGGTGTTCAAGAGCGCGTTCAGCAACGCCAAGATCGGCGAATTCGACACGGAACTGGTGCGGGAGTTCTTTCAGGCCTTCGCCCAGAACGCCGGGCTCACCCTGCACATCGAGACGCTTTATGGCATGAACAACCACCACATCGCCGAAAGCTGTTTCAAGGGCGTCGCAAGGGCGATCGGTCGCGCGGTCGCCATTGACGAACGGCAGGCAGATCGTATTCCCTCGACGAAGGGAGCGCTCTGAGCGAGCGAAGCGCCATTGTTTCTCTACTCGGTTTATCAGCCTGCGGGCGCGCCGGACGCCGCCGAACGCTCTGTTTTCGTCCGCCAGGGTTTTGATCGCCTGGCCTTCCTGCTGACCCCGGTTTGGGCGCTCAGACATCGACTCTGGCGCATGCTCGGGCTCTGGGCGCTTTGGGCTGTGATCGTGGGCGTTCTGGCCTCGACCCTGCGTCTTGACGCCGCCATCGCGACGCTTGTCTATTCGTTGGGCGCGCTGGCCTTCGGCTACGAAGCCGACCGCGCCCGCGAGGAGGCTTTGTCCCGCAGGGGCATGCTGCTCCAGGGCCTGAGCCTTGGAGAGACGCCGCGCGACGCCGAGCGCATGTTTTTTGATCGGATCAACGCCAAGATGACGCAAGACGCGCCCATGCCTTTCGCCCCCGCGCCGAACACGCCTTCCAGCCAGGAGCAGCGCCTGTGAGCGTCGCCATCATCGACTATGGCTCCGGCAACCTGCATTCCGCGCTCAAGGCTTTTGAGCGCGCCGCGAGGGAAAGCGGCCTGGGAGACACGATCAGCATCGTCAGCGATCCCGAGGCGGTCAAGACGGCCGATCGCATCGTTCTGCCCGGTGTCGGCGCTTTCGCGGACTGCCGGCGCGGCCTGCTCGCCATCGACGGCATGCTCGACGCCTTGACCGAATGCGTCCAGAGGCGGGGGACTCCTTTCCTCGGCATCTGCGTGGGCATGCAATTGCTGGCGGATCGCGGCCTTGAACACGGCGTCACGCCTGGGCTGGGCTGGATCGGCGGCGAAGTGGCGCCGATCCAGCCCAGGGACCCCGCGCTGAAAATCCCGCACATGGGCTGGAACAGCTTGAGCGTGAACGTTGCGCACCCGATTCTCGCGGATATCCCGACCGGCGAATCCGGCTTGCACGCCTATTTCGTCCACTCCTACTATCTGCGCGCCGCCAATCCGGCACATGTGCTGGCGACCACCGACTATGGCGAACCTCTGACCGCCATCGTCGGCCGGGATAATGTTGTCGGCGTGCAATTCCATCCCGAAAAAAGCCAGATCATGGGTCTGCGGCTGATTTCCAACTTTTTGAGGTGGCGCCCGTGATTCTGTTTCCGGCGATTGATCTGAAGGGCGGGCAATGCGTGCGCCTGATCCATGGCGACATGGCGCAGGCCACGGTTTTTAACGATGACCCCGCCGCGCAGGCCGAAAATTTCGAAAACCAGGGTTTTGAATATCTCCACGTCGTCGATCTCGACGGCGCCTTCGCCGGCAAGCCGATGAACGCCAACGCCGTCGATGCGATCCTCGGCCGTCTCAAGAAAATGCCGGTGCAGCTTGGCGGCGGCATTCGCGACATGCGCACGGTCGACGGTTGGCTCAAGAAAGGGGTTGATCGTGTGATCATCGGCACCGCCGCCGTCCGCGATCCCGCTTTTGTCCGCGAGGCTTCGCGTCTGCATCCGGGCAAGATCGCCGTCGGCGTCGACGCCCGCGACGGACTGGTCGCCGTGGACGGCTGGGCGAAATCATCGGAACTGACCGCGGTCGAACTGGGCAAGAGGTTCGAGGACGCCGGCGTCGCGGCGATCATCTATACGGACATTTCCCGCGACGGCGCCATGAAGGGCTTGAATATCGAGGCGACCCTGGCCTTGGCCGAGGCGCTTGTGATTCCCGTCATCGCCTCGGGTGGCCTGGCTTCGATCGCGGATATCGAACGGCTGCTTCAACCCGACTGCGCGAAACTCGCCGGCGCGATCACGGGACGCGCGCTCTACGATGGCCGCCTTGACCCGAAACAGGCGCTCGCCCTGATAAAATCCCGCAAAGCCGCGTAGCGCGGACGGAGTCCAAGACCTTGCTTAAAGCTCGCGTGATCCCTTGCCTCGACGTCAAAGACGGCCGCGTGGTCAAGGGCGTGAATTTCGTCGATCTGCGCGACGCCGGCGACCCCGTGGAATGCGCCATCGCCTATGACGCCGCCGGCGCCGACGAGCTTTGCTTCCTCGACATCACGGCAAGCCACGAGGAGCGCGGCGTTCTGCTCGACGTGGTCAGGCGCACGGCGGAGGCCTGCTTCATGCCCTTGACCGTCGGCGGCGGCGTTCGCACCATCGACGACATCCGCAATCTGCTGCTGGCCGGCGCCGACAAGGCCTCGATCATGACCGCGGCCGTGCACAATCGCGATTTCGTCCGCCAGGGCGCGGAAAAGTTCGGCAGCCAGTGCATTGTCGTCGCCATCGACGCCAAGCAGGTCGGACCCAGCCGCTGGGAAATCTTCACGCATGGCGGTCGCAAGCCCACCGGCATTGACGCCGTGGCTTACGCGCAGGAAGTGGCTTCGCTCGGCGCCGGCGAAATCCTGTTGACCTCGATGGATCGGGATGGAGCCAAATCCGGATTCGATCTCGACCTGACCCGCACAATCGCCGACGCCGTTTCCATTCCGGTCATCGCGTCAGGCGGCGTGGGCACGCTGGATCATCTGGTCGACGGCATTCGAGAGGGACATGCCAGCGCCGTCCTCGCCGCCTCCATTTTTCACTTCGGTGAATTCACCATTGGCGAGGCCAAGAGACATATGGCGAAAGCCGGCTTGCCCATGCGCCTCGATCCTCAAACCGCAAGCGCGCCATGACCGAAACTTTCACGCTCGACGATTTGGCCAGCCTGATCGCCAGCCGCGCCCAGGCGTCCGCCGATAAATCCTACACCAAGACGTTGCTTGAATCCGGCGTCGCCCGCATCGCCAAGAAATTCGGCGAGGAGGCGGTGGAGGCGGTGATCGCCGCCGTCGAGCGCGACAAGGTCGGACTCCGGATGGAGGCCGCCGACGTGCTGTATCATCTATTGGTCTTGCTTCAAGACGGCGGCGTTCCGTTGCAGGATGTGATCGCCGAACTCGCCCGGCGGACGCAGCAGTCGGGACATCAGGAAAAGGCCTCCCGCGCCAGCCAGGGGTGAAAGTCGGAGACGGAGAATGGCCTTGGTCGAGTTGGTCCGCGACATCGGAACGGAAGCGCAGGATCAGCCGCGCCAAAACCTCTCTCCTTATCGTCGCTTCACGCGCAACGAATGGGCCGGACTGCGCGCCGACACGCCCATGACGCTGACGATTGACGACCTGAACAGGTTGCAATCGATCAACGATCCCATTTCGATGGATGAAGTCGTCGCGATCTATCTTCCCCTGTCGCGCTTACTGGCGCTCTATGTCGCCGCGACCCAGGGACTGTTCAAGGCGACGCAACGGTTCCTCGGCGCGGACGGCAAGGTCCCCTACATCATCGGCGTCGCCGGCTCCGTCGCCGTGGGGAAATCGACGACGGCGCGCGTCCTGCAAGCCCTGTTGTCGCGGTGGCCGAATACGCCCAAGGTGGATTTGATCACGACGGATGGCTTCCTCCTTCCGAACGCCCAGTTGAAGCGCAAACGGCTGATGGATCGGAAGGGTTTTCCGGAAAGCTACGACGGCGCCCGCCTGCTTCGGTTCCTTTCGGCGGTCAAGGCCGGCGAAAGGCGCGTCGAAGCGCCCGTTTACTCTCACCTGACCTATGACATCGTCGCCGATCAGGTCATTACCGTCGACCGCCCCGACATTCTGATCGTCGAGGGCGTCAATGTGCTCCTGCCAAGCCGTCCGCCGCGCGACGGCAAGGAAACGCCTTTTATCTCCGACTTCTTTGATTTCTCCGTTTACCTGCACTCGGATGAGGCGCTGCTCGAAAAATGGTATATCGCCCGCTTCATGCGGCTGCGGTCGACCATGTTTCGCGACCCCAGATCCTATTTCAAAAGATATTCCGACATCAGTGATCTCGAGGCCGAGGACATCGCGCGGGACATCTGGAGACGGATAAACTTGCGCAACCTGCATGAAAACATCTTGCCAACCCGCGCGAGAGCAAGTCTCATTCTGACCAAGGGGCCGAGCCATCGCATCGAAGAGGTCGCCCTGCGGAAGCTTTGAACCTCGAGCCTCTACGAGTGACGCTTGTATGTCGGCGAATTCGGATTTTCCCTTGTCGAGCGTCGGCGCGCTGTCGCGACTGAATGAGCGGTCGCGCGAGATTTTTCGCAACATTGTCGAAGTCTACCTGGCGAATGGCGATCCCGTGGGCTCACGACAGCTGTCGCGCATTCTGCCGATGCCGCTCTCGGCGGCGTCCATCCGCAATGTCATGCAAGACCTGGAAAGTCTTGGACTGATTTTTTCGCCGCACACCAGCGCCGGCCGTCTCCCGACCGAACTGGGCTTGAGGTTTTTTGTCGATTCGCTCCTGCAAATCGGCGACCTGACGGACGTCGACCGGCGCCAGATCGAGGCGCAAATTCATGCGGCCTCGCGGGCGAGGACCATAGACGAGGCCTTGGCCGAGGCCGGAAGCCTGCTGTCCGGCTTGTCGCGGGGCGCCGCCGTGGTTCTCACCAGCAAAGAGAACAACAGGCTGAAACAAGTCGACTTTGTTCGACTGGAGCCCGAAAAGGCGCTGGCCATTCTGGTTTCCGAGGATGGGTCCGTCGAAAACCGCATTCTTCCGGTTCCGCCGGACCTCCCGCAATCAGCGCTCGTGGAAGCCGGAAATTATCTGAACGCGCGCGTCAAGGGCCGGACCCTGGCGCAGGTGCGCGGAGAGATCGAGTCCTCGCGCGCAGCCGCCCAGTCGGAACTCGACGTGCTCACCGCGAGGCTGGTCTCCTTGGGGCTCGCCATCTGGGCGGGTCCCGAAGGCGCCGCGCAAAACCTCATTGTGCGTGGTCAAGCCAATCTCCTCGAAGACGTCAGCGCCACGGCCGACATCGAGCGCATCAAATTGCTCTTCGACGATCTCGAAACCAAGAGCGACGTGATCGATTTGCTGGCGCGCGCCGAGGATGGCGACGGCGTGCGAATTTTCATCGGTTCGGAAAACAAATTGTTCTCCCTGTCCGGTTCGTCAATGGTCGCCGCGCCGTTTCATGATTCGCAGCGGCGGATCGTTGGCGTGCTGGGCGTGATCGGGCCAACACGTCTGAATTACGCGCGCGTGGTGCCGATGGTCGACTACACGGCGCGGGTGATCGCGCGGTTGTTCGGCGGACCCTGAGACCTGCAAGGGTGAGGATCAGCGATTGAATCTCGTCACGGAAATCGTCGGCTTCAGCGCCGGAACCCTGACCACCCTGTGCTGGACCCCGCAAGCCGTAAAAATCTTGCGGAGTCGTGACGCTCGATCGATATCGCTCGTGACGCAGAGCGCTTTCGTCGCTGGTTGCAGCTTGTGGCTGGTCTACGGCCTGCTTATTCAGTCCATCTCTATTATCGTGTTCAACGTGATCACGATCCTGCTCAATCTTTTGATTATCGGACTGAAACTGCGTTACGATCCTCCGTCGGTCCCCTGACCCCCGTTATACGGTTTCCGAACTGATCCTTCGGAAATCGTATTACTCCCGGATCACGCTGCCAAAGATGCTCTCCACGCGCTGGCTCGGCGCGGGCGCGTAGCCAAGCGCCCTATGGTAAGAGCGGTGGGCGACCTGGACATGCCTGTGATGGTGTGCGCGCGCGTAATGGCGGACTGGCGCGCTGCCATGGATGTGGATCACGGCGCCTTCCTGGCGCACCAGCGAAAACAGAGTCGCGGCGTTCGCCGGTGAGATGCGAATGCATCCGTGGGAAGCGGGGCGGCCGAGCGCGCCAACCGCATAAGTTCCGTGGATGGCGTAGCCGCCACGGAAGAAAATGGAATGAGGCATCGGCGAATTGTGATACTTCTTCGACCGATGCATCGTCTGAAGGCTCGTGGGATGATAGGTGCCTCGAGGGGTGACATAACCCGCGCGCGCCGAAGAAATCGGCCAGGAATAGGAGGCTCCGCCGCCGGAGTTCACCACCATGCGCTGGGAAGACAAATCGACGGAAATTTGGACTTTGGCTTGCGCCGCCATTGGCGCAACAATCAGCGCTGCAATGAGCGCGAAGAAACGAATGAAAACACGCATGAATGCCCCCACGGACCCAGGCCTTGGCCTTTGTTTCCACAGGATTGCAGCATGAGCTTCATGGGTAAAGGTCAAACTGGCGTAAAGGTTGACGGAAATTATTCGAAGGCCTTGTCTCTGCGCTGCCGTGAAATGTTCTTTCTCGTATTCGGGTTCGGGTTGCTATGCTCGACCGGCGTGTTCGGCCAAACCATCGGCTCCGTGGATCCCAAGCCGTTGCCGCCCCTCGCACACCCGAATGACCCGAGCACGCCGGCAAAGGAACTGTTCGGACGCGCGACCGAGCCCGCCGATCTTTCCGCGCGGGCGATCGGCTTTTACTCCCGGGGCTGCCTCGCCGGCGCCAAGGCCTTGCCGGTGAACGGCGAAACCTGGCAGGTCATGCGCATCTCGCGCAATCGCATGTGGGGCCATCCCAACTTGGTGCGTTTCCTTGAAAATCTCTCGGCGAAAGCGCCCTCGGAAGCGGGCTGGCCCGGCATTCTCGTCGGCGACATGTCGCAGCCGCGCGGCGGCCCGATGATCACCGGCCATGCTTCGCACCAGATCGGTCTCGACGCCGACATCTGGTTGACCCCGATGCCGGATCGCCAGCTCTCCCGGCGGGAACGCGAGGAAATGTCGGCGACCAACATGGTCCGCGCCGACGGACTCGATGTCGACCGTTCCGTTTGGACGCGAGGGCAAATGGCGATCGTCCGCGCGGCGGCGTTTGATCCCTCGGTCGAACGCATCTTTGTCAATGCGGCCATCAAGAAGGCCCTGTGTCGCGACGCCACGGGCAATCGGTCGTGGCTGAACAAGGTGCGCCCATACTACGGGCACAATTACCATTTCCATGTGCGCATCGCGTGCCCCGACGGCAGCGAGGTTTGCAAGGAACAGGATCCCGTCCCGCCCGGCGATGGCTGCGACGAGTCGCTCGCTTTTTGGTTCAAGCCCGCAATTCTTCATCCGCAACCCAATCCCAACGCCAAACCAAGACCGGCGATGACCATGTCGGCCTTGCCGCCCGAATGCCGGAGGGTGTTGATCGCCGACTGAGGCTTGCACGCCTCCGGAATCCGTATGATCCGGAGGCCCGCCAAATCAGGCGGCCGCAAGCTGGCGCAGCACGTAGTGCAGAATGCCGCCGTTCCTGTAGTACTCGACCTCGTCCAGGGTCAGAATCCTGTTGTTCAATGTGATCGTTTTCACCGCGCCGTCGGCATAGGTGATTTCGGCTTCTATTTTCTGGCGAGGTTTCAAGTCGCTCAGGCCCTTGATGGAGACGATTTCATCCCCCTTCAGGCCAAGCGATTTCCAGGAGACGCCATCCTCGAAGGTCAGGGGCAGCACGCCCATCCCGACCAGGTTCGAACGGTGAATGCGTTCAAAGCTTTCGGCGATCACCGCGCGGACGCCAAGCAGATTCGTCCCCTTAGCGGCCCAGTCGCGCGATGAGCCATTGCCATATTCGACGCCCGCGAACACAATCAGCGGCGTCTTTGTCTTGGCGTATTTCATCGCGGCGTCATAAATCGGCATGACCTCGCCGCCGGGGAAGTATTTTGTATTGCCCCCTTCCGGCGCGGAGCCGTCTTCACCAGCCAGCACGAAGTTCTTGATTCGGATGTTGGCGAACGTGCCGCGCATCATCACTTCATGATTGCCCCGCCGCGTTCCATATTGGTTGAAATCCTCCGGCTTGACTTTGTTCGCCTGAAGATATTTGCCCGCAGGGGACGCCGCCTTGATCGATCCGGCGGGCGAAATGTGATCGGTGGTGATCTTGTCGCCGAACAGCGCCAGAATTCGCGCGCCCTCGATGTCTGTCACGGGTTTGGGCTGCATGGCGATGCCCCTGAAATAGGGCGGATTCTGCACATAGGTGGACTTGTTGTCCCAGGCGTAGGTCTGGCTGCGCGGCGTCTTCACCCGGCGCCAGTTGGCGTCGCCCTTGAAGACGTCGGCATATTTCGCCTTGAACAGCGCCTTGGTGACGTTCTTGCGAACAAAATCCTGGATTTCCTTCGAGGTCGGCCAGATATCGCGCAGGAAAACGGGCTCGCCTTTCTTCGTATGACCGATCGGCTCCTTTGTCAGATCCTTCTGGACGGAACCGGCCAGCGCATAAGCGACGACCAGCGGCGGAGACGCGAGATAGTTCGCCTGGACGTCGGGTGAAACGCGGCCCTCGAAATTGCGGTTGCCTGACAGCACCGCCGCCGCGACAACCCCATTGGCGTTGATGGACTTGGAAATTTTCTCTGGCAGCGGACCGGAATTTCCGATGCAGGTGGTGCAGCCGAAGCCGACGAGATTGAAGCCGAGCTTGTCGAGCGAGTCTTGCAGTCCCGCATTGGCGAGATAATCGCGCACCACCTGAGAGCCCGGCGCCAGCGAGGTCTTGACCCAGGGCTTGACCTTCAGGCCGGCGGCGACGGCGTTTCGCGCCAGCAGGCCGGCGCCGATCATCACGCTGGGATTGGACGTGTTGGTGCAGGAGGTGATGGCGGCGATGACGACATCGCCATGGCCGATGTCGAAACTCTCGCCTTCAACCTTGTAGCGTTCGGCAATTGCGGAAATCTTCTTGTATTCGGTTTCCATCGCAGCCGAAAACCCGGAAGCGACGGCCTCCAACGCCATGCGCCCCTCCGGCCGCTTCGGGCCCGCCAGCGACGGCGTCACCGAGGCGAGATCGAGCTCCAACATGTCGGTGAATACAGGGTCGGCGGCGGCGCGCGTCCGAAACAAACCCTGGGCGCGGGCGTATTTTTCGACCAGTTGCACCCGCGCCGGCTTGCGGCCGGTCTTGTCCAGATAGTCTATGGTTTCCGAATCCACGGGGAAGAAACCGCAGGTGGCCCCATATTCCGGGCTCATATTCGCGATCGTGGCGCGATCCGCGAGCGACAGGTTGTCGAGGCCAGGTCCGAAAAACTCCACGAATTTGCCGACAACCCCCTTGTTGCGCAGCATCTGCGTGACGGTCAGCACCAGATCGGTGGCGGTAACGCCCTCCTTCAGCCTGCCGGTCAGCCTGAAACCGATCACTTCGGGCAACAGCATGGATTGCGGTTGGCCCAGCATGGCGGCCTCCGCCTCGATGCCGCCGACGCCCCAGCCGAGCACCGCGAGGCCGTTGACCATGGTGGTGTGCGAATCCGTGCCGACCACCGTGTCGGGATAAGCGACCTCGACGGTGACGGCCTTGCCGCGCGCAGGTTGAATCCTTTCTTTCCGCGTCCAGACGGTCTGGGCGAGATATTCAATGTTGACCTGATGGCAAATGCCGGTTCCCGGCGGGACGACGGAGAAATTGGAGAAGGCGCCCTGCCCCCATTTCAGAAATGTGTAGCGCTCGCCATTACGCGCATATTCAAGCTCGACGTTCTGCTTGAGCGCGCTTCTGGAGCCGAAACGGTCGACGATGACGGAATGGTCGATCACGAGATCGACGGGAACGAGAGGATTGATCTTTTCGGGATCGCCGCCAAGCGCCTTGAGGCCGTCGCGCATCGCGGCGAGATCGACCACGGCGGGAACGCCGGTAAAATCCTGCATCAGGACGCGCGCGGGCCGGAATGCGATTTCCTTTTCAACAGCCCCCTTGTTCTTCAACCATTCCGCCACACCAAGAATGTCGTCCCTGGTGACGGAGCGGCCATCCTCGTGCCGCAGCAGATTTTCCAGCAGCACCTTCATCGAATAGGGAAGTCTTGAAATGCCTTCGAGGCCGTTTTTCTCCGCCGCTTTCAGAGAATAGTAACGATAGGCTTTTGCGCCGACCTTGAGCGTCCTGAGGCATTTGAAGCTGTCGATTGAGGCCATCGCTGCGTGTCCCGATAAAGAGGGATAAAAGCGTGAAGATTTATAGATAATTCCGCTCGAGCACGCTACACAAACCCCAATCGTGGCGTTTCGGTTCAAGGCCGCTTGTGGGGCGGGCGAGGCAGAGGAATTCACCGGGTTGAATCAAGGTTTGACATTGACCTCTCTGCTCGCGCGAGATCTATGCGTCGATCGCGGCGGACGCACCATCGTCAAGAACATCAGTTTCGACTTGCGCGCGGGCGAGGCTCTCGTCGCGCTCGGCAGAAACGGCGCGGGCAAATCGACGCTCCTGCGCGCGATTGCCGGTTTTCTGCCTCTCAGCGGTGGTCGGTTGAGCCACACCGGCGCCGAGGCCGAAATACCGCTGCCGGAACTTAGCCATTACGTGGGCCATGCGGACGGTTTGAAGTCGGCGCTCACGGCCGCCGAGAATCTGGCGTTCTGGGCGCGCATGCTCGCCCGGTCGGATGAAACGCCGTCGCCGTCATCGGCCCTTCAGCGCGTCGGTTTAAAACGTTTGGCGGATTTTCCCGTGGCCTACCTTTCCGCCGGACAGAAGCGGCGCGTCGCCCTGGCTCGACTTTTCATGGCGCCGCGCCCCCTGTGGATCCTGGACGAGCCGGCCACCGCGCTCGACATCGCCTCGCAGCAGGTTCTCGCGGAGGCTTTCGCGGAGCACCGCGCAGCCGGGGGCATGATCCTCGCCGCGACCCATGCCCCGCTCGGATTGGTCGACGCCGCCACGCTCGACCTGGGTTCCGCGCCGGCCGACCTTGGAGGAAACGCCTGATGCGCTCTCCTCTCTCCGCCTTGTTCTGGCGCGAATTGCGGATCGCCCGCTCGGTGGGCGGCGGCGGCGCGATGGGGGTCGTTTTCTTCCTCATCCTCGTCAGTCTCACGCCCTTCGCCATTGGTCCCGACCTCAATCTCCTGTCGCGGATCGGCCCGGCGATTCTCTGGATCGCAGCCTTGCTGGCGACCTTGCTTGGACTGGATCGATTGTTTCAGGCCGACGCCGACGACGGTTCGCTCGACCTGCTGCTGACCGCCGCCACGCCGCTGGAGCTGATTGTTCTTGTCAAATGCCTCGCCCACTGGATTGCGACGGCGCTTCCTTTGGTCGTCGCCTCGCCGCTGCTGGGCTTGACGCTCGCCATGGAGCCCGAGTCGCTGGCGGGGATCAGCCTGTCTCTGCTCGCGGGAACGCCAGCGCTCACCATGCTGGGCGCCATCGGCGCGGCGCTCACCGCCGGTCTGCGGCGCGGCGGCTTGCTGATGGCGGTCTTGATTCTGCCGCTCACCACACCCGTCCTGATCTTCGGTGTCTCCAGCGCCGCCGCCGCGAGCGGCGGGACCGTGCCGTTTCACATCCCCATGCTGATCCTGAGCGCCTTGTCGCTGGCCTCGTTGGCGGGCGCGCCTTTCGCCGCCGCGGCCGCATTACGCGCCCGGGACGCTTGAAGGGAGATTGCTTTTATCGACGCCCAAGCCTAATCAATCGCGTCATCCCATGGGTCTGCGATGCTTAAATACGCCAATCCGACGAACTTCCTCGCGCTTGCCGGGCGGCTCATCCCCTGGCTGGCGGCGGCCACTGCGCTGTCCCTGGGCGCCGGGCTTTTTCTCACCTTCTTCGTCGCGCCCGACGACTACCAGCAGGGATCTTCGGTCAAGATCATGTATCTTCACGTTCCCTCGGCCTGGCTGAGCATGATGTGCTACGTCATCATGACCTCGGCCGCGCTCGGCACGATCGTCTGGCGCCATCCGCTTGCGGATGCGGCGCAAAAAGCGGCGGCCCCGCTGGGCGCCATCTTCACCCTGTTGTGTCTGGTCACGGGTTCGCTCTGGGGCAAGCCGATGTGGGGGACTTGGTGGGTCTGGGACGCGCGCCTGACCTCGGTGCTGGTGCTTTTCTTGATCTATCTCGGCCTGATCGGCCTTTGGCAGACCATTGAGGAGCCCGCCCAAGCCGCGCGCGCCGCCGCCATTCTCACGCTGGTCGGCGTCGTGAACATTCCGATCATCAAGTTCTCTGTCGATTGGTGGAACACGCTCCACCAGCCGGCGTCCGTTTTCAAGATCGGCGGACCCGCGATCTCCGGCTCCATGCTCTGGCCCCTGCTGATCATGGCGGTCGCCTTCACTTTTCTATTCCTGACCTTGCATCTCATGGCCATTCGCAACGAGATTTTGCGCCGCAGGCTTCGCCGCCTGAGCATTGACGCGGCTCATGCCGAGGAAAAATCGGAGGCGACGGCGTGAAAGACTATTCCGGCTTCATTTTCGCGGCCTATGCTTTCGCGGCTGTCGCGATCAGCGGGCTGATCGCCAAGATCACGCTTGATTACAGGGATTTGAAGCGAAAGCTCGCCAGCTTCCAGGATCAGGACAGCCAGCCATGACGGAGGAACCCGCAAAGAGGAGCTTGTTGTCGGCTCTTCCGCTCATCGGATTCGCGGTGCTCGCGGGACTGTTTCTCTACATGTTCGTCGGGCGCCAGGGTCGCGACCCCTCCGTTCTGCCCTCTCCGCTGATCGGACGGGCAGCTCCCACCTTTGTCCTGGAAGCGTTGCCGGGCAGCGGCAAGCCCGGCCTGTCGGACGCCGATCTCCGTCAAGGCCACACGACAATCGTCAATCTCTTCGCCTCCTGGTGCGGCCCCTGCCGCGTCGAGCACCCCAGCCTGCGCGCGCTCGCCGACAACCCATTGTTAAAGGAAAAGGGCGTCCGACTGGTCGGAGTCGCCTACAAGGACGAGCCCGCCAACGCCCTCAAATTTCTGTCCAGCGAAGGCGACCCCTACGCGGCGATCGGCATGGACCTCAAGGGCCGCGCGGCGATCGACTGGGGCCTGACCGGCGTGCCCGAGACATTTGTCGTCCGGGGCGACGGCACGATCGCCTACAAATATACCGGCCCGATCACCGAACAGGCGTTGCGCGACAAAGTGCTGCCTGAAATCGAAAAGACGCTTCACTGATCATGTCACATGCGAGCACGCCGAGCCCCCTGAGCGCGAAATCCTGCGGCCCCTTGAGAGGTCGTGTCCGGCCGCCGGGAGACAAGAGCATTTCGCATCGCGCCTTCCTGCTTGGTCTGCTTTCCGCCGGCGAGACCCGCGTGTCCGGCTTGCTGGAAGGCGAGGACGTCCTCAACACGGCCAGGGCCTGCGCACAACTCGGCGCCAAGGTCGAGCGCGTCGGCGAGGGACGCTGGACGATTCGCGGCGTCGGCGTCGGCGCGCTGCTCGAACCGGCCGATACGCTCGATTTCGGCAATGCCGGCACGGGATCGCGCCTGATGATGGGCGTCGTCGGCGGCCACGGGATCACCGCCCGCTTCGATGGCGACGCGTCGCTGCGCAAGCGGCCGATGCGGCGGATTCTCGACCCCTTGGTCCTGATGGGCGCTGAAGTCCTGGAGCAGGCCGAGGGCGGTCGGTGTCCGATCCTGCTCAAGGGAACGCCCGATCCCGCGCCGATCGAATATCGCACCCCCGTGGCTTCGGCGCAGATCAAGTCCGCTGTCCTGCTCGCCGGACTGAACGCCCGGGGACGCACGACCGTCATCGAATCCGAAGCCAGCCGCGATCACACCGAGAAGATGCTCGCCTATTTCGGCGCCGTGGTCAGCTCCGAGCCTTTCGGCGATCATGGTCGCAAGATCATGCTCGAAGGCCGCCCGGAACTGTCGCCGAGGCCGATTTCCGTGCCCGTCGATCCCTCCTCGGCCGCTTTTCTGATCGCCGCCGCCTTGCTCGTCGAGGGATCGGATGTGGTGGTCGAGGGCGTGATGATGAACCCGTTGCGCATCGGCCTTGTCACCACCTTGCTTGAGATGGGCGCGAACATCGAGATTGTCGACACCCGCGAGGAAGGCGGCGAGCAGGTCGCCGATCTGCGAGTCCGTCACAGCGCATTGAAAGGCGTTGACGTTCCCGCCGACCGGGCGCCCGCAATGATCGACGAATACATCATTCTGGCCGTGGTCGCTGCTTTCGCCACGGGCGTGACGAGGATGAACGGCTTGCAGGAATTGCGGGTCAAGGAATCGGATCGCCTCGCCGCCACCGCCGCCGGTCTGCTCGCCAACGGCGTCAGGGCGACCATCGAAGGCGACGATTTGATCGTTGAAGGTGGCGCGGGCGCATGCCCGGGCGGCGGCTTGGTCGAAACCCATCTCGATCATCGCCTCGCCATGAGTTTTCTGGTCATGGGCTTGGCTTCGCAAAAACCAGTGACTGTCGACGACGAAACGATGATCGCCACCTCTTTCCCCACATTTAGGCCGTTGATGGCGCAACTCGGCGTGGATTTCTCCTGATGATCATCGCGCTCGACGGACCTGCCGCGTCCGGCAAGGGAACTCTCGCCCGCCGCCTCGCCGCCCACTTTGGATTGCCGCATCTCGACACGGGACTGCTGTATCGCGCCACCGCGCGAACCCTGATGGACGATGATGCGAGATTGGACGATGTCGCCAAGGCGGTGAGCGCCGCGCGCGGCCTGGCGTTGACCGACTTCGATGAAGATCGCTTGCGCGGTCGGGAAATGGGCGAGGCGGCGTCGGTGGTCGCCGCCATTCCGGAGGTCCGCGCCGCGCTGATCGACATGCAGCGCGCATTTGCGCGTCGCCCACAAGGCGCCGTCCTGGATGGGCGTGACATCGGCACCGTGATCGCCCCCGATGCGACCGTCAAGATTTTCGTGACCGCGAGCGCCGAGGCGCGGGCGCAGCGGCGCGCGCTCGAATTGCGGGGGCGCGGAGAAATCGTCGATTATCATGCCATTCTCGACGACATCAGGAAACGCGACGCTCGAGACCGCGAGCGCAGCGAAGCCCCGCTGAAGCCGGCGCTTGATGCAGAAATCCTCGACACCACCGACATGAATGTCGAGGCGGCCTTGGTGGCGGCCTTGGCGATCGTCGAGGCAGCGCTGACGCGACAGGACCATGCGGCGAAATCGCCGCGAGCGTGTTGAACAGCGCCTGCAAACAGAATCGTCCGCTGGGCGGGCCCACCACAGAGCAAGGCGTGACCGAACACACCGAGAAGCCAATTTACATTCATGCCAGCGCCGTGGCGCTTGGCGAATCCGGGGTGCTCATCCGAGGCGCTTCCGGAACCGGCAAATCCAGTCTTGCTCTTGCGTTGGTTGATGCGTGGACCATCCGTGGCGGATTCTCCAGCTTGGTCAGCGATGATCGGGTGGCCTATACAATCGTCAACGGCCGCGCCGTGCTGAGCGCACATCCTGCGACGGCGGGATTGGTCGAATGGCGCGGTTTGGGTTTGTTGTCGCAACCCCACGAAATCAAAGCGGTGCTCAAACTGATCATCGATCTCGAAATCGGCTCGGCGGACAGCGGCGAACCGCGTTTGCCGAACCAAAGCGAGCTATGCTGCGATTTCAACGCATTGAAAAGCCTGCCGCGTTTGCGATTGCCCGCGCGCGAGACCTGGCGATCCGCTGCTGCAATCATGGCATTTTTGCACACCCTTTCGACAAAATGACGGCGCGCGCTCATTTTGCTTGCCAAGTCGTTGGCAAGCACCAAAATGGCCCTCCTAAATTTCGGCGGTTTTCAGATCGCTGTCGGCGGAAATGCAGTCTGGCGCCCGGCGCCACTTTTCTGGCTGGACGGGAACAGGACGGTTGGCATCAATGATCGGCATGGTGCTGGTGACGCATGGCCATCTGGCGACCGAGTTTCAAGCGGCGTTGGAACATGTTTGCGGTCCGCAATCGCAATTGGCGGCGATTACAATCGGTCCGGAAGACGACATGGAAACGCGTCGGCTCGACATCATCGAGGCCGTCAAAACCGTCGAGACCGGCGCCGGAGTGGTGATCCTGACCGACATGTTCGGCGGCACGCCTTCGAATCTCGCGATCTCGGTGATGAACGGCGCCAAAGTCGAGGTGGTCGCCGGCGTCAATTTGCCCATGTTGATCAAGCTTGCTTCCGTGCGCTGCGAGGCGACCCTCGATCAAGCGGTGACCCAGGCCGCCGAGGCGGGACGCAAGTACATCTATATCGCCAGCAAGATTTTGTGTGGGAAGTGAGCCAATTGACCGAACCGGAGTCCAGTCAGGGCGTGTCTCAGTCTTCCGTCGGAGCCGTCAGCCGGGAACTTGAGATTGTCAATCGCAAGGGTCTGCATGCCCGCGCGACCGCGAAATTCGTGCACTGCGTCGAACAATTCGACGCGGAAGTGACGGTTTCTCGCGGCGGCGAGACCGTTGGCGGTCAGTCGATCATGGGAATATTGACGCTCGGCGCCGGCATCGGTTCGTCCATCGTCGTGTCGGCGACCGGCCCGCAGGCGACGCAAGCGGTCGACGCGCTCGCGGCCCTGGTCGCCAACAAGTTCGGCGAAGACGAATAATCAGCCCTGTAGAAATCTCCGCGCGGCGATCAGACCCGCAGTGGAGCCATCGAGACCGGCAAGATCGACGCTGGCGTCCGCAACCAGAGGCGCCAGGCGGTTGCAAAGCTCCTTGCCCAGTTCAACCCCCCACTGGTCGAAGGGGTTGATGTTCCAGATCACCGATTGAACAAAGACCTTGTGCTCGTAAAGCGCGACCAGGCGTCCCAGCGTCCTGGGCGTCAGCTTGCGGTAGAGGAGCGTGGAGGAGGGGCGGTCGCCGCTAAAGACCTTGTGCGGCGCGAGCGCGCCGATCTCGGCCTCCGACAAACCTTGCGCCCGCAGAATCTCCTGAACTTCCTCCAGGGAGCGCCCGCGCATCAGCGCCTCGCTTTGCGCGATGCAGTTGGCGAACAGCAGCACATGATGCTCGGGGTCCGCCTCGTTGGGCTCCGCCGCGACGATGAAGTCGACCGGCGTCGTCTCGGTTCCCTGATGCAGCAGCTGAAAGAAGGCGTGCTGGCCATTGGTCCCGGGTTCGCCGAAAATGATCGGGCCCGTCGCCTGGGTCACGGCGTCGCCGTTCAGTTGTACCCCCTTGCCGTTCGACTCCATGTCGAGTTGCTGCAAATAGGCGGGGAATCGCGCGAGGCGCTGATCGTAGGGGATGACGGCTTGTGCGGGAAAACCCCAGACATTTCGGTGCCAGACGCCGATCAGCCCCATCAACACAGGGATGTTCTCCGCGAGCGGCGCGGTGCGGAAATGTTCGTCGACGTCGAAGCCGCCGCGCAAGAAATCCTCGAAATGGTTCGGTCCGATGAGGACCGCGAGGCTGAGGCCGATCGCCGACCACATGGAATAGCGCCCGCCAACCCAGTCCCAGAAGCCAAACACACGGTCCGGCAAGATTCCGAAAGCGGCGACCTTGTCGAGCCGCGTCGAAACCGCCGCGAAATGACTTGCCACCGCGGCCTCGCCCAAGGCCGTGACCAGCCAGTGGCGCGCGCTCTGGGCGTTCTTGAGCGTCTCCTGCGTGGTGAAGGTCTTCGAGGAGACGATGAACAGCGTGCGCGCGGGATCGAGCTGTTTCAGCGTGTCCGCGATATCGGAGCCGTCGACATTGGAGACGAAATGCGCTCGCAAGCCAGGCGCCGCGTAAGGCGACAAGGCGCGCGCCGCCATGGCCGGCCCAAGGTCGGAGCCGCCTATGCCAATGTTGACGACATCAGTGAATCGCTCGCCGGTTGCGCCGGCAAAGCGCCCAGAGCGTATGGCCTCGGCAAAGGCCAGGAATTTGGCGCGCTCCGCCAGCACATCCGGCATGACATCCTTGCCGTCCACGTGGATCGCATGGCCGGAAAAATTGCGCAGAGCCATGTGAAGCGCCGCGCGCTTTTCGGTGACATTGACCTTTTCCCCGCCGAACAGGGCGTCGCGGCGCTTTTCAAGCTGGCAAGCGCGCGCAAGGTCAAAGAGATGATGGAGCGTCGCTCTCGTCAGGCGGTTCTTCGAATAATCGTAGAGGAGGTCGTCAAGACCTGCGGAAAAATCCTGAAATCGCCGGGGGTCCTCGGCGAACAAATCCATGGTGCGCTTTTTCGCGACCTCGACGCGGTGCGCTTCGAGAACAGCGAGAGCAGCGGCGGCTTGCGGGCGATTCATTTCGGCCTCTGAATTGGCGAGCGATGCGAAAGCTTACCCTCGCGGGCTCAAAAACAATAGGGTGGCTTGCCAGTGCCGCACTTTTCCTTAACTAGACACTATGGCTCCACCTCTCCTCACCCTGCAGAACGTCGCGCTGACCCTTGGCGGCAAGCCCCTGATCGAGTCGGCTGACCTCTCGGTCGAACGCAGCGACCGCATTTGCCTCGTCGGGCGCAATGGTTCGGGCAAATCAACCCTGTTGAAAATCGCCGCGGGGGAAATCGAGGCGGATCGAGGCGCAAGGTTCCTCCAGCCCGATGCGTCGGTGCGCTACCTGCCTCAGGAACCGAATCTCGCGGGATTTCCGGACGTCTATTCCTATGTCGTCGCCGGACTGGGTCCGAGCGACGCCGATTATCGGGCCCACTACCTGCTGGACGCGCTGGGTTTGACCGGATCGGAAAATCCGGAGACGCTGTCGGGCGGCGAAGCGCGGCGGGCGGCGCTGGCGCGCGCGCTGGCCCCCGAACCCGACATCCTGCTGCTGGATGAGCCGACCAACCACCTCGATCTGCCCGCGATCGAATGGCTGGAGAGCGAACTGGGGCAGTTGCGCTCCGCGCTGGTCTTGATCAGCCACGACCGGCGTTTCCTGCAAAACCTTTCGCGAAAAACCGTCTGGCTCGACCGTGGCGCGACGCGGCGGCTCGAACGCGGCTTTGCCGAATTCGAAGCATGGCGCGACGCCCTGCTCGAACAGGAGGAGCGCGACGCGCAAAAACTTGACCGCAAGATCGTGGCCGAAGAGCACTGGGTTCGCTACGGCGTCACCGCCCGCCGCAAGCGCAATGTGCGCAGGATGGACGAGCTGAGCGGACTGCGTCAGGCGCGGCAGAACGCCAAACGCGCCGTTGGCGACGTCAAGATTTCGGTGGCCGAGGGGCTGGTGTCCGGAAAGCTGGTCGTCGAGGCGGAGAAAATCAGCAAGGCGTTTGATGATCGCCCCATCGTCAAGAGCCTGTCGCTGAGGGTATTGCGCGGCGACCGCCTTGCCCTGGTCGGCCCCAACGGCGCCGGCAAGACCACGCTGATCAACATGCTCACAGGGGTCGAACCTCCGGATTCGGGGTCGGTCCGGCTCGGCGCCAATTTGCAGATGGCGAGCCTCGACCAGCGCCGCGCGGCGCTCGATCCCGACACGACGCTTGCGGACACGCTCACGGGCGGCGGCTCCGAATGGGTGGAGATCAATGGCGAGCGCAAACATGTGATCGGCTACATGAAGGATTTCCTGTTCCCGCCCGAACAGGCGCGCACGCCGACCAAGAACCTTTCCGGCGGCGAACGCGCGCGGCTGCTTCTGGCGCGCGCGCTGGCGCAACCCTCGAATTTCCTCGTCCTCGACGAGCCGACCAACGATCTCGACTTGGAGACCCTCGACCTTCTCCAGGAAACACTGAGCGATTATCCGGGCACGCTGCTGTTGGTCAGCCACGACCGCGACTTTCTCGATCGCATCGCCGGGTCTGTCGTCGCCAGCGAGGGCGACGGCGTGTGGATCGAATATGCGGGCGGCTATTCCGACATGTTGCGCCAACGCGGCGCCGGCCCGGCGGCGCCGCGAACGCCAGCAGCGCCAGCGAAAAAGCCGCAGCGGGTCGAACAACAGCCGAACACCGCGAGCAAGCGTCGTTTATCCTTCAGCGAAAAACACGCGCTGGAGTCGCTTCCGGCGCAGATGGAGCAATTGCGCGCAAAGCTGGCGAAGCTGCATGAGATTCTTGACGATCACGGGCTTTACGCGCGCGACCCGAAGCGATTCGCCGACGCGACCGCGCTGATCGGCAAGCTTGAGGCGGAACTCGCTGCGTCCGAGGATCGATGGCTCGAACTCGAAATGCTGCGTGAAGCCCTCGAGACCTGAGCAAGCTCGAAGGCGCCGGGGTTGAAGGAGTCGATGACCTGCGCGTCCCCTCGAGGGGCTGTTGCAGCGTTCAAGACAAAACCTGGCGTGGCGCGGTTGGCCGCTCCGTCTGGAAATCGCCTCGCGTCGCGAGAATGAGCGCGACAAGCGCCAGGGCGAGCGCCGTTATCCACCAGAGCTGCAATGTCGCCCCCCCCAAGACGCCCAAGGTCGCGACGAAGGTCAAGGCGCCGATCCAGTAAGGGGCTGTGTTCGCGGTCTGAACCGCCGCGAGCCGAAAGGCGCAGAACAACACGGCCGCGCTGGACAGCGCGCCGAGCGCTCCGAGATCGGTCCAAATCTCGAACAGCAAGCTCTTCGGCGTTTCAGCTCCGAGGTAGCCATGGACGTAGCCCGAGGCCACATAATTGAAGCCGTGGCCCGTCACCAGGCGAACGCCGTCGGCGAAGATCACGCCGTTCCAGACCTTCAGCCAGGAAAAACCGGTGAAGCCTCCCAACAGCGGAGCGAGCGCCAGCGGGATGAACGGCGCCAACATGAAACCGGCCGCGCCGAAGCGACCGATCCAAAGCCCGGTCCTGGCGGCGTCCCGACGCGAAAAAACATAAGCCAGCCCCCCCGCGGCCGTCGCAGCCAGCGCGATGGTGGAGTGAACGAAAAGAGAGGCGATGATCACGATAATGGCCAAACTGGCCGCCAGTTTCGTGCGACCCCGCAGGAAGGCGGCCATCATGGCCGGCCATGACAGCAGCAACAGGAATGTCATGGCATCCAGCAACGTGCGGGTCGTGACCGAATCTTGCGGTTTCGCGGACAAGCTTGCGCTCAGCAAGATTGCGCCGGCGGAAGCGGTGAGCACGCCGATGGGCAGAACGTAAAGATTCGCCGCGCGGCTTCGCGCAGGAAGCACATGAGCCACCGGCAGCACGCTGAGAAACGTCGAGACGATTTTCAACAGGCGCGGCGCCGCCTCCCCGGGAAATGGCGTCCAGAGCAGAGACGCCGACGCCCAAACCGTCACAAAGATGCATCCGATGCCGACCGGCGAGACCAGAAACGCGAACGCCTCTTTGATCCGCATGCGCTGGGCGAGCAAAGGCCCCGCGGCAAGCACCAGCGCGAGCGCAACAGAACTCAACACAAAAATCGCGCGCTGAGAGATGAGAAACACCACTGGAGTTATGATAAAACCCAGGATAAGGCCGATCCTCACCAAAAGGTGAGCGACGTCCGCCGATGTTTGATCAGCATTATGGATTGAGAGCTTGGCCACGAGGTCATCACGGGACGGAAGGATCCTGTCGATACATTAGACAAATGGGCCGTCGCCTGCTGTGGCGATTGAGAGACAGTCGCGGAAAAAGGCGATCTGGCATCCGACCCGGTCGCGCCATCCATGAGAGCGCCGCCCTTGCATGAAAGCAAGGCGGGTTGGCGCTTGCCGCCGTTCATGCGCGATGCTACGCCAGCGTCGCTATCCAGGATCAAACATGACCATCCGCTTGCACAAGGGCGATTTGCCAGAGAGTTTTTCGCCAAGCTCTTCCGTCGCCATCGACACCGAAACGCTGGGACTCAGTCTGCATCGCGATCGCCTGTGTCTCGTACAAATCTCCACGGGCGATGGCGCCGCAGACCTCGTGCAAATCCAGAAAGGGCAGACGGAAGCGCCGAATCTCGTCAAGATTCTGGCTGATAAGGAAGTGACAAAGATATTTCACTTCGCGCGTTTCGATCTCGCCAAACTGCAAGAAGCCTTCGGTGTGCGGGCCACGAACGTTTATTGCACAAAAATCGCGTCAAAACTGACAAGGACGTACACGGATCGCCATGGCCTCAAGGATCTGGTACGCGAACTGTTGGGCATTGACATATCCAAGCAACAGCAATCGTCGGACTGGGGCGCAAGCGACCTGAGCGAAGCGCAACTCGCCTATGCGGCTTCGGACGTCCTTTACCTGCACGCGTTGCGCGGCAGGCTCGACGTCATGCTGGCGCGCGAAAATCGCACCGACATGGCGCGTCAATGTTTCGATTTTCTACCGACGCGCGCCGAACTGGATTTGATGGGTTGGCCCGAGACTGATATTTTTGCCCACAGCTGAGAGCAAAGGCGCCAGCCAGCGCCATAATTCAGCCCAGGTCCATCCATCACGCTTGGGATGGACCTGGGCGCTTTCGTCAAAGACTCAGCCAGACATCGTTTCGCACAGGATCCCTCAAGGCCGATACATGCAAGACGAGCAGCCGGGACATTTCGGTGATGGACTGCCCAGGGCGCCGGCGCGTCGGCAGCACGCGTTTGAGGCCGCCGCGCGCCATTCCGGGCGGGTGAAACTTGTCCGCCGCGGGATCATCGGCTTGGCCGTCCTGCTGACGTGCGTGCTATTCGCGTTTTCCTATCTGCGACCCTCAGAGATACCCGGCGCACACCTTCAACTCGACCGTCTTGGCATTTCCGGCGACAAGATCACGATGGAAAATCCCAAGTTGACAGGGGTCAGGCGAGATGGCCGGCCATTTGAGGTCACGGCGCGTTCCGGGGTTCAAAATCCCCGTGATCCCAGCCGGATGGAGCTTAACGAACTTGACGCGAAAATGCGCTTGTCCGAAGAGAGCGACACCCGAATTGTAGGCGATCATGGCTCCTATGATTCCAATGCACAGACTTTATTGCTTTCCGGACATGTCCGAATTACAAGCGGCGCCTACAAACTCACCATGAATCAGGCTTTGATGAATTTCAAGACCAATGCGATGAACTCGACCGACCCCGTGCTTTTGACTTTCACCGACGGTTGGATCAGCGCGAATTCCCTGACCATGAGCGATAACGGGACTCAACTTTCTTTTGTGGGCAATGTGCAATCAACGTTTCGACAGGTCGACCCGGATAACGACCCCGCGCGCCAACACTGAGGGGACTCGTCCTTGAACAGTTCACTTAATCGCCTTGGAACCGCCATAGCGTGCCTGGTTATGGCGACCTCCGCTCTTGCTCAAACCCCGCAAGGCGCTTCCCTGCTGCCGGGATCGAGCAGCAAGGAGCCGATCAACATCGCCGCGGACAAGCTCGATTATTTCGACAAGGATCAAAAGGCGGTCTATTCGGGCAACGTCGTTGTCGTGCAAGGCGACACACGGCTGAATGCGTCGGTCCTTACGATTGTGTTCGACCGGAAATCAGACTCAGGCAAGAAGCCTGGGCAGGCTTCGTCCAATTCCCAATTGAAATCGATGAAGGGCAACGGTCCGATCACGATCGTCAACAAGGACCAAATCGGGGTGGGCGACAATCTTGAATACGACAAGGTGAGGAACAGGTTTTCCCTGATCGGAAACGTGACATTGTCGCAGGGCGAAAACGTCACGAAGGGCGATGAGCTCGTTTATGATCTCCAGACCGGTCAGGCTGTCGTCTCATCGCGAGGGCGCGTGAAAAGCCGGATCGTTCCAGGCGACAAGCCGGGACAACCAAGCGCCCCTTCGCCAAAACCGTCCGCCGGCCAGTGAGTCCTGCGCCATGCTGAACGTGCATCACCTGGGGAAGGCATACAAATCTCGACGTGTCGTCGAGGACGTCAGCCTCAACGTGCGGCGCGGCGAGGCCGTCGGTTTGCTCGGCCCCAACGGCGCGGGCAAGACGACGGTCTTTTACATGATTACCGGCTTGGTGAAGCCGGACAAGGGCATGATCGAACTCGACGGGCACGATGTCACGGGTCTGCCGATGTACAGGCGCGCCCGCCTGGGCATTGGTTATCTGCCGCAGGAGGCCTCGATCTTTCGCGGCCTGACCGTCGAGGAGAATATCCGCGCCGTCCTTGAAATCGCGGAATCGGACCGCGAAAAACGCGCGCAGCAGTTGGAAGCCCTGCTGGAGGAATTCGACATCAAGCGCCTCCGCAAATCACCATCAATCGCGCTTTCCGGCGGCGAGCGACGGCGTTGCGAAATCGCGCGCGCGTTGGCGAGCAATCCATCGTTCATGCTGCTTGACGAACCTTTCGCCGGCATCGATCCCATTGCGGTCGGCGACATTCAGGACCTCGTCCATCATCTGAAAGGACGCGGGATCGGCGTCCTGATCACGGATCACAATGTTCGTGAGACCCTGGGACTGATCGACCGCGCATACATCATTCATTCCGGGCATGTTTTGACCGAAGGGGGGCCGGACGAGATCGTGGCCAATCCGGAGGTCCGTCGACATTATCTCGGCGAAGGATTCCGCATGTGAATCGTGTGGATTGAAAGCGCAAAAACTTTGAGATCGTTGATCCCGTGCTGGTTAACGCTGTTGTCCAGCTCCAGCTTTCGAGCAATTTTTTTCCTTGGCTGAACACGGCAAAACGGTGTACGCAAGAAACGGGCCGTTTTATCTGATCGGGTTCGTGAGTCTCAATGGCTTTATCCGCCAAAATGCTGCTCCGGCAGGGCCAATCGCTGGTGATGACGCCGCAGCTGCTGCAGGCGATCAAACTCCTGCAATATTCGAGCGTCGAACTGGCGGCCTTTGTCGAGGAGGAGCTCGAGCGCAATCCGTTGCTTGAGCGCGTTGAAGACACCCGAGACCAGCCGACCACGGGCATAGATGCGCTGGCGGAATCCCAGGACAGAGAGGCGCAGTCGGATTTTTCGTCGGGCGAGCCGCGCGAGACCGATTGGACCAGCGATCAGCTGCCGGTTTCCGGGCAAGCCCTGGCGGACAGTCTCGGGACGGATGTCGAAAACGCATTTGACGCGGACCGCGAATTGTCGCCCGCCGCGGATCAGTCCAGACTTGAATCCCTGGGAATATCGGAGACAGCCTGGTCCGGGACCTCGGGAGGCGGCGAAGGTTCGGGCGAAACCGGAAATATCGAAGCCTACATTGCGGAAGAGACGACGCTGGCGACCCATCTCGCTCGGCAACTGGCGATCGCGACGGCCGACCCCGTTAAGCGCATGATTGGTCTGGCGATCATCGATGCGCTGGATGAAGCAGGCTACCTTCGCGAACGGGTGGAGGACATCGCCCATCGCCTCGGCGCAGCAAGCAAATCGGTGGAGCACGCGCTCTCGCTCGTGCAGGGTTTCGAACCCACGGGCATTGCGGCGCGCGATCTCGCGGAATGTCTGGCCTTGCAACTGCGCGAGCTCGATCGATATGACCCCGCCATGCAGGCGATGCTCGCGAATCTGCATCTGGTCGCAAAGCGCGATTTGGCGGCTCTGAAAAAGATTTGCGGAGTCGACGAGGAGGACATCGTCGACATGCTGGCGGAAATCAGAAGGCTTGATCCGAAACCGGGCCGGGCGTTTGGGTCGACCGCTTCAGCGCTCGTCATCCCCGACGTGATCGTCAAGGCCGCCCGAGACGGCTCCTGGCTTATCGAGTTGAACGCCGAAGCCCTGCCGCGCGTCCTGGTCAACCAAACTTACGCCGCGCGCGTGTCGCGCTCGAACAATGGCGAAGACGACAGGAATTTCATCTCACAATGTTTGCAGACAGCCAACTGGCTCACCAAAAGCCTCGAACAGCGCGCGCGCACAATTCTTAAGGTCGCGGCCGAAATCGTGCGCCGACAAGACGCCTTTCTCTCCCAAGGGGTCGAATATCTGCGTCCTCTAAATCTCAAAAATATCGCCGACGCCGTCAGCTTGCACGAATCGACGGTATCGCGGGTCACCTCCAACAAATATATGAGTACGCCGCGAGGGATGTTCGAACTTAAATATTTCTTTACGGCTTCGATTGCGGCCCATGGCGGAGGCGACGCTTATTCCGCCGAAGCCGTTCGTTTTAAGATCAAGCAAATGATTGACGCCGAAGCGCCCAGCGCAGTGCTTTCCGACGACGCAATTGTCGAGAAATTGCGGGAGCACGACATTGACATTGCGCGCCGCACGGTCGCCAAATACCGTGAAAGCTTGAAAATTCCCTCCTCGGTTGAGCGGCGACGCGAGAAGCAGGGCGCGCGCTCCGCCTGACCCGAGTTAAGCACCTAAAATCCGCAGGGACGCATGGACGGGCTGAAACGGTCAGGGACAGTTGCGCCGTGCCGGGCGGCATGGCGTTATCGTCAACACCCCTCGGATTACATGTCATACGATTTCCGCACGCGCGAAAATCCGCCCTTCGCCTGAAGGATTTCCGCGCGATTTCGTTTTCGCGGATCGCGAAGCGATCTTGCGGAAACGGTATCACGCATTCGCAAGGCCCAGGCCAAACAGCCGAAGCGCAAGATCGCCGCGGGATGATTGAGCGGCGTTTCATTCCGAACGCAAAAAGCCGCCCGGAGGCGGCTTTTTGAAATCCTTGTATGTCCCAAGGAAATAATGGTCGGAGTGAGAGGATTCGAACCTCCGACCCCCTCGTCCCGAACGAGGTGCGCTACCAGGCTGCGCTACACTCCGACATTTGCCAGAGCGAACAAAACCGTCGCGCCCTGGAGGCCCGCCTTATAGCCATGAGTCGCGCGTGGGGCAAGAGGGGAAACCGCTTTCCGCGCACAGACGTTCAAGAATTTTGAAACGTCACGGCCACGCCATTATGTTAACTAACATTCCGCACGAATCAGTTCTTCTAGATGTTCCGCCGCCAGGACCCGCTTCGCATGTCAGTCGCCTCCTCCAAGCCGCTCCTTTTCGGGCTGTCGCTGGTCCTGATCGCCAGCGTCGCTCAGGCCGAAAACGTGCACGCGCGCTATCGGGTTTCGCTGATCGGCCTGCCCATCGGCGCCGCGGACGCCTCAAGCACCATCGACGACAAACATTACCGCGTCGACCTCAATGTGAAGCTGACCGGCGTCGCCAGCCTCATCTCCAACCTGAGAATGGCGCTGGCCTCGACCGGAGCGGTGCAGGGTGGCGCGCCCACGCCGCAGACCTATGCGACGACCGCGTCCAACTCCAGCGAAACCCGCACGCTGCGCATGGCGCTCGCTTCCGGCGCGGTGCGGCAGGTGCAATATTCGCCGTTCTGGGAAGAGGACAGGAGCCCCGAACACGTGCCGCTGACCGACGCGCACCGGCGCGACATCCTCGATCCGCTGTCGGCTTTCCTTCTGCCCGTTCCGCCCAACGCCAATCCCGTGGGGCCGAGCGCGTGTCGTGCGCGCGTGCCCGTCTATGACGGCTACACGCGCTTCGACGTGTCGCTCTCCTATGTCGAGACTCGCGAGGTCAGGGAAAAGGGCTATAGCGGGCCGGTCACGGTCTGCGCCGCCCGCTATACGCCGATCGCCGGACACAAGACCAGCGCCAAGGGCACGCAGTTCATGGCGCAGAACAGGGACATGGAAGTCTGGCTGGCGCCGGTCGGCCACACCCGCGTCGTGATCCCCTATCGCGTGTCGCTGATGACCCAGGTGGGCCGAATCGTCGTCGAAGCGTCGGAACTGCGCGCGTCGCCCTGATCCCTTCCCATAAGCCGTTGACAAAAGACGCCTTCGGAGTCCGCGCGGCGGTGAGGGTCGCGCGTTGACCGCCCGCGCGTCGATTCAGGATTTCGGGCTGGAGCAAGCGAGAAGCCCAACATATTGCGTGAACAAATCACGACTCCCGTACGGTCATCGATTCGACCGCGATTCGTTCGCGGTAAGTTCAACCGGGCGGTAGCACGCAGGATATGGCGGGAAGCCCCCCCAAAAAGAAAAGGGACCGCCCGGGCGGAGCGGTCCAAGTCAGGGAGGAAACGCCCATGAAAGTGGGCATCTGCGACGTGAAGTCACGTTAGCTTTATACCCAGGCCCAAGCAGCGGCGATTTGATCCAACTCAAGCCTCGCGGGTTCAAAACTGGCGCAAATTGTCGCACTGATGGCCAAAGCCGCGCGTTGCGGGGCGCGGGCGCGCAAGGCCGAAGCGATTTCCTGGCCCTTGCATTCGGCGCCGCTTCGGTTCATCCAGAACGGCGATGGCATTGAGGCTTGCTTACGGGCGCCGCGCGCTGCGTGCGCGCCTTCATCTTCGCTCCGCGTTGGGGAACGTGCGGACGGGGGCTCGTCGATGAAGCGCGCCTCTTCTCATGTCGCCGCGATTCTGGGCCCCACCAACACGGGCAAGACCCATTTCGCCATCGAGCGGATGCTCAGCCATAAAGCCGGCATGATCGGCCTGCCGCTGCGCCTGCTCGCGCGCGAGGTTTATAACCGCGTCGTCGCCAAGGCGGGGGTTGAGGCCGTCGCGCTGGTCACCGGCGAGGAAAAGATCAAGCCGCGCCATCCGCGCTACTGGGTTTCGACCGTCGAGGCCATGCCGCGCGATCTCAGCCTGCCTTTCGTCGCCATCGACGAAATCCAGCTCGCCGCCTCTTTCGATCGCGGCCATGTTTTTACCGACCGCATTCTCAACCGGCGCGGGACCGACGAAACCCTGCTCATCGGCGCTGGGACCATGCAGCCCGTGCTGGAACAGCTGTTGCCCGGCATAAGCATCCAGTCGCGACCGCGATTTTCGCAGCTCCTGTTCGCCGGCGACCGCAAAATCGCGCGGCTGCCCCGGCGCAGCGCCATTGTCACCTTTCGCGCGGAAGATGTTTATGCGATCGCCGAATGGCTGCGGCGCACGAAAGGCGGCGCGGCCGTGGTTTTGGGCGCCTTGAGCCCGCGCACCCGCAACGCCCAGATCGATCTGTATCAAAATGGCGAGGTGGATTACATCGTCGCCACCGACGCCATCGGCATGGGGTTGAACCTCGATGTCGATCACGTCGCCTTCGCCTCCGATCGCAAATTCGACGGCTACCAGTTCCGCCGGCTCAACCCCGCCGAATTCGGCCAGATCGCCGGCCGCGCCGGGCGCCACACACGCGATGGAACCTTTGGCTCGACCGGGCGCTGCCCGCCGCTCGACGAGGAGCTGGCCGGAATGATCGAGGCCCACGCCTTCGATCCCGTCACCATGTTGCAATGGCGCAACGCTACGCTGGATTTTTCGTCGCTCGAATCTCTGACCGGCTCGCTCGACCTGCTGCCGGATCGTCCGGGACTGACGCGCGCGCCGATGGCGGACGACCAGCTCGCGCTCGAAGCCGCGATGCGGGATGCGACAGTTCGTCGCCATGCCAAGACGCGCGCCGACATCGAAAGACTTTGGGACGTCTGCCAGATTCCCGATTATCGCAAGACGTCTCCGGCGGCCCACGCCGACCTGTGTCTCAGCGTTTTCGGCTATGTCGTGCGCGCCGGACGCATCCCGGACGACTGGATTTCCCGGCAGGTCGCATCGGCCGACCGGGTCGATGGCGACATCGACGCGCTGTCCGCGCGGATCAGCATTGTCCGCACCTGCGCCTTTATCGCCAATCGAAATGATTGGCTTAACGATCCAGAGCATTGGCAGGGCGTCGCGCGTCAGGTAGAGGACAGTCTGTCCGACGCCCTTCATGCGCGCCTGACCCAAAGATTTGTCGACCGGCGCGCCAGCGTCTTGATGCGCCGCCTGAGAGAGAACGCCATGTTGGAAGCCGAAATCACCGCGACGGGTCAGGTCATGGTCGAAGGGCACCATGTCGGCTCCCTATTGGGATTCTGTTTTACGCCAGACCCTTCCGCTGGAGGCGACCAGGCGAAAACCTTGAACGCCGCCGCCCAGAAAGCGCTCGCCACCGAGATCGAGGCGCGGGCGCGCCGCGTCCATGAGGCGGTGGACGACGCCTTCGTCCTCGCCAATGACGGTCTGATCCGCTGGCTCGGCGAACCCGTGGGCCGCATCACCACCGGCGACCATCTGCTGAAGCCTCGCGTAAAATTGATCGCGGACGAGTTTTTGGGCGGCTCGCAACTGGAGCAGGTTCAGGCGCGGCTCGATCTGTGGCTGGCGCAGCATGTGAAAAAACTGCTCGGGCCGCTGGAAGACCTCGAAATCGGCGACGGCCTCGAAGGCGTGGCGCGCGGCATCGCTTTCCAAATCGGCGAGGCGCTGGGCGTGCTGGAGCGCTCCAGGGTCACCGAGGAAATGAAGTCCATTTCGCAGGAGGCGCGCGCCTCGCTGCGCAAATTCGGCGTGCGCTTCGGCGCCTATCACCTTTATCTGCCGGCGCTGCTGAAGCCGGCGCCGCGCGCGCTGGCCGCGCAGCTCTGGGCGCTGCAACATGGCGGCCTGGAGACGGTGAAGGGCATCGACGAGGTCGCGCATCTCGCCTCCTCCGGCCGCACCTCCTTCGCCGCCGATCAGCAAATCAACCGCGGCCTCTATCGCGCCGCCGGTTTCCGCGTCTGCGGCGAGCGCGCCGTGCGCGTCGACATTTTGGAACGGCTCGCCGATCTGATCCGTCCGGCCATCGCCTATCGCCCCGGCGTCACCCCCGGCGAACCGCCGGCCGGCTCCGCCGACGGCGACGGTTTTGTTGTGACCGTGGCGATGACCTCGCTTGCCGGCTGCTCCGGCGAGGCTTTTGCCGGAATTCTGAAATCGCTCGGCTACGCCAGCGAACAGCGTCCCGGCCCCGCGATCACCGTCGCGCTGCTGCCCAAGGCGAGCACCGAACCGGTGAAGGTCGAAACGGCCGCGCCCGAGGACTCCGAAGCCGTGACTACGGAATCGGCGACCGAAGACGCGCCGGCTGAGGCCGCGGAGGCGGAGGCTGCGCCTGCGGTGGAGGCGCCGGTTGAAGCCGAAGCGCCGGCCGAACCGGCTCAGGCCGAGGCGGAGGCGCCTGCGGCGGAAGAGACCGCCGAGACGCAAGAAACGGTCGAAGTCGCGGCGGAAGCTGCGGCGGAGCCCGCCGAACCCGTCCTCATCGAAGTGTGGAAGCCGCATCGCCAGCACCACCACGGTCATGGTCGCCGCCCCGGCGGCGAGCAGCAGCGCCGCCATGGCGGCGGCCAGCGTCATGGTCAGGGTCGAGGCGCGCGCGCGGAAGGGACCGGCGAAGCCCCGGCCCAAGCGGAAGGCGCGCCGCGCCGCGACCGTCCCGAAGGCGGCAAGCCGCGTTTCGAGGGCAAGCGCCGATTCGAGGGCAAGTTCGACGGCAAGCGGCGCGAGGAGTCAAAGCCCGGCGAGCGTCCGCAGCAGGCGGAAAAACGCCCGCCGCGCGAGAAGAAGGCCGATCCGGATTCGCCCTTCGCCAAACTCGCGGCGCTCAAGGCCGAACTGGAAGCCAAGGGCCAGAAATAAGCGTGCTGGCGCAGGGCGTTCATCTTCGATTGAGGCGCGCCGTCGTAATTCTGTAGTCATCGTCATACAACGAAGGTGTGCGGCATTCGCCGTCACGCCTTCGTTCATTTTCAGCCGGTGGAGCGATCCGGATGTCACGCTTCGTCGCCTTCGCCTCGCTCGGGCGCCGCGCGCTTCCCAACCAGTGGGATTTCGTCTCGCTGGCGCTGGTGATCGCCGTGTTCGTCGCGGTGGCGAAGGGGTCGCTGGGCATGACCGCGCCGCTCACGGCGCCTGTCACCGTCGACCTGTCGCTCGATTACAGCAACCTGCCCTATTACGCGCTGCGGACCACCCTGCGCATGTCCGCGGCCATGGCCGCCTCGCTGCTGTTCACCTTCGTCTATGCGACCATAGCCGCGAAGAGCCGCCGCGCCGAAATGGTGTTGATTCCGCTGCTCGACGTGCTGCAATCCGTGCCGATCCTCGGGTTTCTGTCCTTCACCGTGACCTTCTTCCTCGGCCTGTTCCCCGGCTCGACGATGGGGGCGGAGCTTGCCGCGATTTTCGCCATTTTCACCAGCCAGGCCTGGAACATGGCGTTTTCCTTCTACCAGTCGCTGCGCACCGTGCCGCGCGACCTGGAGGAGGTGGCGGTCGGCTATCATTTTTCGCCCTGGCAAAAATTCTGGCAGCTTGAGGCCCCCTTCGCCATGCCGGCGCTGATCTGGAACATGATGATGTCCATGTCGGGCGGCTGGTTTTTTGTCGTGGCCTCCGAAGCCATTTCGGTGGGCGACACCACCATCAAACTGCCGGGCATCGGCTCCTATCTGGCGCTCGCCATCGACGCCAAGCGCATCGACGCGGTGTTCGCCGCCGTGGTCGCCGTGATCGTGGTGATTCTCGCTTACGACCAGCTGCTGTTTCGCCCCATCGTCGCCTTCGCCGCAAAATTCCGGGTGGAATTGTCGGCGGGAGAGGTGCAGGAGGAGAGCTGGGTTCGGCAGATTTTTCTGCGCACCCGCTTTTTGCGCGGCCTGATCGCCATTCCCGCGCGCATCCTGGCGAGCGTCGCACTGCTTCGTCTGCAGTTTGCTTTTCCCGGCGCCGGCGGGGAGCCGCAGCGCGTGACCAAGCGCGTGTTGCGGGCGCGGCTCGCCCTGTCGCGCGCCTTCGACGTCGTCTGGTTCGTCCTGATCGGGGCGATGGTCGCCTATTGCCTTGACCAGGTCTATGCCTTCGTTTCGCAAAAGCTGACGGTCGACGACCTCAAGGAGACCCTGGTCTTTACGACTTTCACGATGATTCGGGTTTTCCTGCTCATCGTGCTCGCCAGCCTGTTCTGGGTTCCCATCGCCATTTACATCGGCTTGAGGCCGCGGCTGGCGGAGAAGATACAGCCGTTGGCGCAGTTTTTGGCGGCGTTTCCGGCCAATGTCGTGTTTCCCATCGCCGTCGTGCTGGTGGTGCAATTCTCGCTGAACCCGGACATCTGGCTCTCCGGCCTGATCATTTTCGGGACGCAATGGTACATTGTGTTCAACGTCATCGGCGGCGCGATGGCCTTTCCCAACGATCTGCGCGAGGCCGTGGTGAATTACGGCATCAAGGGGCGAATCTGGTGGAAGGATGTCATTCTGCCCGGCGTGTTCCCCTATTATGTCACCGGGGCGCTGACCGCTTCGGGCGGGTCGTGGAACGCGGCCATCGTCGCCGAATATGTGAAATGGGGCGACGACAAGGTCGCCGCGCACGGCATCGGCGCCTATATCGCCCAGGCGACGGAAGCCGGCGATTATCCCAAAATCGTGCTCGGCGTCGCCGTCATGTCGATTTTCGTCATCCTGTTCAACCGCCTGCTGTGGCGGCCGCTGTTCGCCTGGGGCGAACGCAGGCTGCGCTTGAATTGAGGTCCGCCATGCTCGACCGTCCCGAAGGCGCCCTGCTGGTCCTGAAAAATGTCAGCCAGTCTTTCACCAAAGGCTCGGGCGAGCGCGATTCGCTCGTGCTCGACAATGTCTCGCTGACCCTGCAATCCGGCGAGATCGTCGGCCTGCTCGGGCGCTCCGGCTGCGGCAAGTCCACGCTGCTGCGCATTGTCGCCGGGCTGGTGACGCCGTCGAAGGGCGATGTGTCCTATCTGGGCGCGCCCGTGCACGGTCCCGTGCAGGGCGTCGCCATGGTGTTCCAGTCTTTTGCGCTGTTCCCCTGGCTGTCCGTGCTCGACAATGTGGAGATCGGGCTGCGAACCAAGGGGGTTCCGGCCGAGCAGGCGCGCCGCCGGGCGCTCGCCGCCATCGACACGATCGGCCTCGACGGGTTTGAATCCGCCTTTCCGAAAGAGCTTTCCGGCGGCATGCGGCAGCGCGTCGGTTTTGCGCGCGGGCTGGTGGTCGAGCCGAACATTCTGCTCATGGACGAGCCGTTTTCGGCGCTCGACGTGCTCACCGCCGAAACCCTGCGCACCGATCTGCTCGACCTCTGGGTCGAAGGGCGGATGCCGACCAAGAGCATTTTGATGGTCACCCACAACATCGAGGAAGCGGTGTTGATGTGCGACCGTATCGTCGTGCTGTCCTCGAACCCGGGGCGGATCTCCGCCGAAATCAAGGTCGACTTTCCGCATCCGCGCAACCGCCTCGACCCGGAATTCCGGGCGATGGTGGACCGGATTTACGCGCTGATGACCAAGCGCGCCGCGCCCGAGCGCGAAGGGGTGTTTCCCGGCATGGGGCTGGGCATGGCGCTGCACAATGTCTCCACCAACACGCTCGCCGGCATGATCGAGGAGATCGCGGCGCCGCCCTACAATGGCAAGGCCGACCTGCCCGCGCTCGCCGACAGTTTGAACATGGAGATCGACGACCTGTTTCCCGTGGCGGAAACCCTGCAATTGCTGCGCTTCGCCGAAGTGGCGGAAGGCGATATCCGGCTCACCTATGCCGGGATGAAATTTTCCGACGCCGAAGTCGATGCGCGCAAAAAACAGTTCGGCGACCATGTGCTGGCTTACGTCCCGCTCGCCGCGCGGATTCGAAAAGTGCTGGACGAACGCCGCTCGCACACCGCGCCCGCCACCCGCTTCCAGAGCGAGCTGGAGGATTATATGTCCGAGGAGCGCGCCGAGGACACGCTTAAGGGGGTCATCACCTGGGGCCGCTACGGGGAGTTGTTTGCCTTCGATGAGGGGTCGCAGACGTTTAGTTTGGAAAATCCCGGCGGGGAGTAGGGGGGCGGTCCGCGCTTGAGAGGTTGAGGCGGATCGCCAGCGGGCGTGACGCGAGAGATCGGGGTGCGTTTGGCAGCTCGATCTTGTTGGGCAGGGACTGCAGTATAGCTACATGAAGCTGCGGAAATCGTAGATACTGTCTATGATCTCTGGGTTCTGCTGAACGATATCAGCAAATGTTTTCGAGTACCCGAGTGTGACTGGAAGCTTTTTGTAAAGCGTGTTGTTGTTCCAATCCATTTTTGTAAGGCCGATGATACCAGCGCACGTATCGTGCCATCCTCCGCTGCCAGTAAATCTGCGAACAAGAACCGGAGACGGCGTTGGCTTTAGCGCCCCCTCCTTATAAAGGTCATACGCGGAATTTTTTAAGTTTACGCCTTGCACGCTACCCTGCGTCCACAGAAGCGCCTCGTCTTTCTCAACAGGAATGTAAGTTCCCCGGCTGACCGGATAGCCAAATGGTAGCGGAGGCCTTGCTGAGTTGAACCTGATGCCCTTCCAGCTTACGCCCTTGACGATCTGCACAAGCTCAACTTCGGTCCCGTCGCGGAAGCTGTCAAGCGCCCCTAAAATCTCCTCTTCCTTGAACTCCGTATTTTTGTGAATGGTGATCTTCTTCGGTAGCCTGCCAAAATAGCCGCGCTGATAAATTTCGAGACTGCGCGAGAGCACTGACTGCATTTCGTAGTATGATAGGTAAGGATTTTTGCTTCTGTCTTGTGTGAACTCGCGTGCGTCGTAGGCGACAAACTGAAAGCCCGTGCCATCAGGGTCGAACACCTGACTACAACAGGTGCTGTATTCCGTACCGGAAGCGAGCCGCTTCATGGCGTAGCTGATGCCGATGAATGCCTCATCCGGGTTCAAGCCTGTGAGCTTCCAGGGTACGCCGCCCGCCTTCGCGTAGATGGCAACGCTCAGTCCCCACATCACGTTTGATCGGCAAGCGCGATCAAAACTTGCCTGACGCAGAATCTGAACCGGGATGTTGGAGGGCGCGCAGAACGCCTTCAGGTAATCGTGGAAGTCAAAGTCCTTATCCTCGAAGCATGCCGCCCAGGAAGGCGGCAGGTAAATTAGTGCAACGTCAAAGCGCAAGCGGACAGGGCGAAGCTTCGCAATACATTGGAGAAGGCCGCGAGCAAGGGCACGCTTGTCTTGCTCTCGGGCATGAGTATCGAGTTCGTCCGGGAATGCGAAGACAAGATCGTCACTCACGGGAGCAATCGGAACGCGAAACACTTTTCCAAAGCCAGGATAGTCTGGATAATACTTGGGCACTTCACGCGTTTTCGCGCCAATTCCAAGCTCAGCCACAAGCCCACGCAACTGACGCATTTTCGCGCCCGGCGCGAGCAAGGCGAAGCGAACGGATGCCGGCGTGCCGTATTTCAGGCCATACGGCCCGTGGCGGATCAGTCCCCGCAGCGGGTGCTTGTCAAGCCCGCCCTGCGCGAACATCAGGTCTGGCTCGGGAATGGTCGCGTATCCCGAGAGTTCACTGCAATGCGCCGTCATGATGCCAGCCTGCGCGTGTATGCCGTTCGCGTCTGCAAGCTGAAGACCGGCCTTTCGGCGGGTGAACCGCTTTCATGTGTAGCAACCGTGAAAGCTGTCGTGCGATCATGGTCGCCAAGCAGCACCGAAAGCCAGCCATCGAGGATGCTATTGTAGAGTCTATTGTATCGCTCCCCGCGCCGCCTATCGAGAAAGTCTGCGGCTAGTGGACGGGCGCGGGTTGGCCAAATCCAGATGTCCGGGTCAAGAAGGAGCCAGCTTCTTCCATCTAACACCTGAATTGAGATGCGAAGGGCTTCAGCCCAAAAGACTTTTTCCGGCTGCGGATTCTCCTCGTCGGTCAGCGTGAACAGACCAGCAATTGACCCCGTCGTCTTTCCGACAACGCTTTGCAACGGCGACAGCGCAATTTGATCGGCGCTGTGTGCGTCCGCAATCAAACTTGAGCCCGACTTGTTCGTTCGGGTGAGCAGCGGCCTCCTGCGTGCTAGGGCCTTGCAGATAGCCTCTTCGAGGAACTGCTTCATATAGAGGTGATTACCCAGATCGGCGGTCTTGCCCGAAATATCGTAAGCGGAGACGGACACCACGTCCGTAAAGTGGCCGCGGATGAGTGCTTCTTCACCCCAACACAATGTCGTGTCGGATTTGGTGAAAATCAGCTTGCCTTCATTCGCGCTCGCCGCGGAGCGCAGGTCGTTCCACTCCTTCGGGCTTGCAAACTCGACCGCTTGGCATTCCTTCGGCAGGCCGATGATCGGCAGCGCATTCATTCTTATGATTTGCCCTTTGCCCGGAGCTGGCAAAGGGATGTCAACATTCGCACGTTGGCTCTTCTGAACCTTCGCGTTGATCTCCGGCTCCTTGCTGCCCATGTTGCGCCAAAGACGGAGCATCAAAGCATCGAAGGTGTCCACTTCAACGAACGATGCCTTAACCCCGATGCGCGCCGCCTCTTCGAGCAAGCGGTCGACAGTTGGCAAGACAGGCGCGTTCTTCATGCCCGTCCAATAAAGGCCGTGAGGAAATGGATTCGGCGTTGCAAGCACGGAATGCAGGAGAGACATGACACTCTCGTCCCTCCCGCTATAGCCAGAAACTATGAAGCCAAAACGATTTGCCGCATTCAATAGCCCTTTAGACAAATCCTCGTTTTGGGTAGCGAGGTCGCTTCGCAAATTCTTGATGCTATCGTACCTGAAGTCACCGTGCAGCTTGCAGTAAAACGGAAACTCTTCATTGCTGATGGCGCTGTTCGCCGATTCTGCTCCTTCGAGATGGTAAGCCGAAATCGACCTGCCGCTTACTTCCGCGACGGCTCGTTCGACGACACTATCAAAATTGGTGGTGAACACCGCGCGGGTCCGCCCTGTAGCCAAGAGTGCCCCCAAGACACGATTGCCAACAGAAAGCGTTACCTTTTCTTCGGATAGCATGGCGGCCAGGTACTGGCGCTGCCGCTCCTTGTCATCGCCAAATATATTCTCAAAATATTTGGTGTATTCGGTTGGATCGCCCTCCGACGGAAAGCCTTTGGATTCCAGATAGCTCTGGATACGAGTTCGTATCGATCCGATCTGTACATCCTGCCGGGAGATTTCTTGATTCTCCTCGCGGCAATATTGTCGCCGCTTCAAGTCCCAGATGATGTCCCATGCTGTCGGTAGGCCAGCGACTGCGGAAGTACCCGCTCCGATGAACCAGGCAAACTGCTGGGGTTTCGCGCAGAAAACGCTCGTGAGCTCAAATTGGTCCGTCATATTGCTTTCCAGCGCAGTGACTCGCACGCCGCGCCCAAGAACTATTTAGAACAGAGATGGCACGTGCTGTCACGCTAGCGAGATGGGGCCCTTCGTCCGGCCTTCACGTTCGAATCCTCGCGGAGGCAAAGCGCGCCACGGCTCTGACGTCCGCTCGTCGGCGCAAAATTGCCGTGTTAGATGCTGCGCATGACGGTCAGCAATCAGCCGCTAACCAACAAAGCCGCTCAAAGCGTCGTGGTCTTGTTCTGGCATCTTTTCACTGGCGCGCGAGTGCGCTTTTTCAGGAATTTTCTATTTAGGGTTGAAACGTATCCGCGCAAAACTGCGTAAAACTGATGATTTTGTGAAAGAAACACGCGATTTTTGACGAAAAACACGCGATTTTTGGGTCTGCACGTTGTCGGTTGTGCTGGCGCCGATGCGGGCGATGGTCGCTCGCCGCGCTCCTCCCTTGTCGACTTGGGGTACAAAATATCGTTTTTTAATAGAGAGTTGTGAAGGACGACTCGATCTCGTCCCTCCGTTTCACGTGAAACAAAATATGAACATCATTCTGACATATTTAGGGATTCGCCGCGTTTTGCGGTTTTCACTTTTCGCGAAAAACCGTTTTCCGCACTCTTTGGTCCGTCCTGCGCGCGAAAAGTTCGTTCAGTCGTCAGCGCGGCGGCCGATAAAACGCACCGTGATCGGATAGCCCGCCGCGCTCGCCGCCATGCTCTTCGAAAAATTCAGCGGCGAACAGGTTTTGATTGCGTCGAGGATCGACGCCCGCACCGCGTCCCGGCTGCTTCCGCTCGCCTTGACATAGGTGGTGCGCGGCGTCCCCGAAACCTCGCCGCGGCTGTTGAACGAAAATTTTATGGTGATCTCCACTGTCTCGCCCTTGGGCGGCAGCGGCGGCGACCAGCAGGTTGCCAAATGGTCCACCGCTTGACGCGGGCGGCCGATCACCGCATTCGAGCGCGCCGCGTCCTTGTCCCGGTCCTCGTGCAGGATTTTTGTCGCCGTCATCGTCATGCCGCCGGGAAAATAGGTGGCGCCGCCTCCGCCGCCGCCGCTCGGCGCGCGCAGGGCGGGCGACGGGCTCGGTTCGTATTTCGTCGGCGGCAGCGGCTTATAAAGGGTCGGCGGCGGCGGCGGCGGCAGGATTTGCGGCTGATAGGGCGCGACGGGCGGGGGATAGGGAAAGTCCGGATTGCCCGCGCGCGCAGGCGTCGCCAACAGCGCCGGGATGAGGCCGAGGGCGATGCCGCCGCGCAGCCGTCGCCAAAAATGTTTTTTGGATGGTGACACCGCAATCCCCTTTTCGCTGCGGCCTTGGCCCTCGTCCTTCGAGACAGCCGCTTCGCGGCTTCCTCAGGATGAGGGCTACGCGCCTGCTGCGCAGGCTCCCCAGGATGACGGCTCGGCCTTGTTGTCGTAACGCACAGCGGGCGGCTTACGCCTTCTCGCGCAAGATGCGCCGAATGATCTTTCCGCTGGTGGTCAGCGGCAGCTCCGCCGCGAATTCGATCTCGCGCGGGTATTCGTGGGCGGAGAGCCTTGTTTTGGCGTGGTCCTGAATTTCCTTCGCCAGTTCCGGCGACGGCTCGAAGCCGGGATTGAGCACGACAAAAGCCTTGACGATCTCGCCGCGCAAGGCGTCGGGCTTGCCCACCGCCGCCGCATTGGCGACGGCGGGGTGGCGCAACAGGCCGTCCTCGATCTCGTTGGGGCCGATCCGGTAGCCGGCGGAGGAGATGACGTCGTCGTCGCGGCCGAGGAAGAAGACATAGCCGTCGCTGTCGCGCCGCGCCCGGTCGCCGGTCAGCATCCAGTCGCCTAAAAATTTTTCGGCGGTGGCTTCGGGGCGCTTCCAATAGTTTAGGAGCATCACGGGGTTGGGGCTGCGGATGGCGATCTCGCCGACTTCGTCGTCGTCGCATATCGAGCCGTCGGGGCGAATCACCGTGGTGTCGTGGCCAGGGACCGGTTTGCCGATGGCGCCGGCGCGGTTCACGTCCCACAGCGCCGAGGAGGCCAGGACGAGGTTCACCTCGGTTTGGCCGTAGGATTCGTTGATGGTCAGGCCGAGTTGCTCGCGGCCCCAATGAAACGTTTCGGCGCCCAGCGATTCGCCGCCGGTGTTCACGGTGCGCAAGGGAAAGCCGTATTTCGCGCGGGGGTTGGGGACCGAGCGCAACATGCGCAGGGCGGTCGGCGGGATGTAGGAGTTGCGAATGCCGTGTTTCGCCATCAGCGCGAAGGCGGCTTCGGGATCGAATTTGCGGAGATGGCGGGCGACCACGGCGACGCCGTAATGCAGCGAGGGCATGAGCACGTTGAGCAGGCCGCCGGCCCAGGCCCAATCGGCGGGCGTCCACATGAGGTCGCCGGGCTGGGGAAAGCCGTCGTGGGGCATCTGCACGCCCGGCAGGTGGCCGAGCAGGACGCGATGGGCGTGCAGGGCGCCCTTGGCGAGCCCGGTGGTGCCGGAGGTGTAGATCATCAGCGCCGGGTCTTCGGCCAGGGTGTTGACCGGGGTGAAGTTTTCCGACTCGGCGGCTATGGCGGCGAAGAAATCGTCCGCGCCCGGGGCCGCGCCGTCGAGGCACAGGACCACTTGCAGGTCCGGCAGTTTGCCGCGGATGTCCTGGACTTTGGCGAGGCCCGGCGCGTCACAGATCAGCGCGCGCGTTCCCGAATCGGCGAGGCGATAGGCCAGCGCGTCCGGGCCGAACAGGCTGGCGAGCGGCAGGGCGATGGCGCCGAGCTTGTAGATGGCGATGTGCGCCGCCGCGACATGGCGCGACTGCGGCAGCAGCAGCGCGACGATGTCGCCGCGCCCGACCCCGCGCCGGCGCAACGCCAGGGCGATCCGGTTCGATTCGGCGCGCAGGGCGGCAAAACTGAAGGGGCGCGGTTCGTCGTTGGCGTCGATCTCGATGATCGCGGGGCGCTCCGGGTCGACCGCCGCCCAGCGGTCGCAGACATCGACCCCCATGTTGTAATGAGTCGGAATCGCCCAGGCGAAATTTTTGTAGTTCGCCTCGTAGGCCTTGCTCCCGGTCATGTTCGCGCCTCAACCCCAAATGAAACCTGTTGCAGGTAGACCATATTTTTAAACGTTGTCTTCACCTTTTCACAATTTAACTAGTCCGGTGCTATAAGGCGGCATGGCGCGCACCCCTGACAAGCGGCTCCCCGCCCCCCAGGGCTCGGCCGCGCAGAGCAAGAGTTTTTGACCCGTCCGGCGGAACCGGATGCGAATGTTTCGAGGCCGGGAGCCGGACACAACATGAAGCCAGCCGTCATTTTGGTGGGCGCCGACAAGGGTGGTGTGGGCAAGACCACCGTCTCGCGCGCCCTGCTCGATTATCTGGCCGCCAACACCATCCTCACCCGCGCCTTCGACACCGAATCGCCGCGCGGCACGCTGAAGCGCTTCCACGGGCCGGTGACGGAAGTGGTCGACATCGCCGAGACGTCGGACCAGATGCGCATTCTCGACACGCTGAATTCCGCGCAGATCAAGGTGAGCGTGATCGACACCCGCGCCGGCGCGCTCGGGGCCACGCTGCGGGCGCTGCGCGACGTGGGTTTTCTGGATGCGGTCAAGGCGGGCGAATTCAGCTTCACCCTGATGCATGTGCTCGGCCCCTCCATCGCCTCGCTGGACGAGATCGCGGAGACCGCGCCGTTCATCGACAGCGCCCATTATTTTCTGGTGAAAAACCACATCAACGCCACGACATTTTTCGAATGGGACCCGGTCACCAACCGCAAATATTTCGAAAAAGTGAATCCTTCGGGCGAGATCATCATCCCCAAGCTCGATGAAATGGCCTGCGAGCAGGTTGAAATCGCGGGAACTTCGTTTTCGACCTTCGTCGCCAATAAGACGGCCAGCGGCGAACCCGCCAACGCCTCCTTCGTGCTGCGCGGCTACGTGCGCACCTGGCAAGCCCGGATCGCGGAAGAACTGAACCGCGTGCGGCTGCTCGACCTGCTCGCTCAACGGTGATGTGACATGCAGGCTGGGCGGGATTGGCGCGGGCCGGACGGCTCGCCTGATGACGCCGAAGAGACGCGGCCGCCGCGGAGCTATGTGTTCATCTGCTGCGCGCCGCACGGACGCGTCGGGGTCAGCACAACGGCGCGGCTGTTGTCCGATTATTTCCTCGCCTCGCGGCGCGGTTTTGTCGGGTTCGACGCCGATCCGCACGAGCCCGATTACGCCCCGCGCTTCTCCGGACGGGTGCAGAATGTCGATCTTGCCTCGACGCAGGGACAGATCGCCATGATCGACCGCCTGCTCGTCCCCGACGGCGAGGCCAAGATCATCGATCTCTGGAGCCGGTCCTATGACCGCTTCTTTACGCTGGTTCAGGACATCGGCTTTGTGGAGGAGGCGCGCAGCAAGAACGTCGAGCCCGTCATCCTGTTTCACGCCGATGCCTCGCAAGGCTCGCCGTCCGCCGCCTGGAGCCTCGCCAATGCGTTGCCGACGGTCGAGACTTTGCTCACCTATAATGAAGGCGCGGCGCCGCTCGGCCCCGACGCGCACGACAAGCTCGCGCTCTATCCGCCGCACCGGCGCATCAAAATCGGCGCGCTGGACACGCTGGTCAGCCGCGCCTTGCAACCGCCCGACCTCTCGTTGTCCTGGCTGCTGATCGAGCCGCCGTCGGACATGTCGCTGGTTGTGCGCGCCGGCCTGAAGAGCTGGCTGACGCCGATCTTCTCGCAGTTCCGCGCCTTCGAAATGCGCCGCGCGCTGGAAGAGGCGACCTGGCTGATCTAGTGGCCGCCCGGTGGCCGGACGGGCGCTGGTTTTTGTTTGAACGCAATTTCGCTGACGCGGCCCGCCGGGGCTTCACGCGAACCGGGATCCGCTTCGCTCGAAAATGCTCTGGCGCATGGTTTGGACGCGAGGCGCACGCTATCCTGACCCATGTCCGGGCCCAATTTGCTTTTTTGCGGCCACGATCCGTCGAATTCGCCGATTGCTTCGCCCCGCGCGGCACGGTTAATGCTTTATTAAACGTGCAACGTCCAAAATTGCGTCGAGCGTATGGAGTGGGGTTCGATGTTCGATCGCATCAGGCAGTTTGTCGAAGAGCTCACAAGCGCACAGCCGAGCGAACGTGAGTTGGGCGACACCGAACTGCGCGTCGCCTCGGCGGCGCTGCTGGTGCATGTCGCCGAGGTCGACGGGTTTTTCAGCGAGTCCGAACGCCGCGCCCTACTGCTGCTGTTGCAGCAGCGATTCGACGTCAGCGAGGCGCAGGCGCAAGAGCTGATGGAGGCCGGGCGCCGGAGCGATCGCGAGGCGGTGGACCTTTACGGATTCACCTCCGTGCTCAAGGACGCGTTGAGCCTGCCCGAACGCCGCCGCATGGTCGAGATGATGTGGACCGTCGCCTATGCCGACGGCGAACTCGCGGAATTCGAGGAAAACGTCATCTGGCGCGTGTCCGAACTTTTGGGCGTCCCCTCGCGGGACCGCATCGCGCTGCGCCAGAAGGTGCGCGGCGATTTCGGCCTGGATCCGCTGGCGCCGGCGCCCTGGGACATCAACGCCGGGGAGAGCAAAGCTTGAGCGCGCAACGAAAAATCATGCTGATCACCGGCGCTTCAGGCGGCATTGGCGCCGATCTGGCGCGCCATGCCGGACTGAAGGGGCATGATCTCGCGCTGGTCGCCCGCAACAGGGAGGCTCTCGACGCGCTCGCCGACGAGATCGCCCGCTATCCCGGCCGCACCGCGCCCCGCCCGCTGGTTCTGGACTACGATCTCGCCGCCCCCGAAGCGCCCGCGGCCGTGGAGGATTTGCTGGCGCTGGCCGGCGCGAGCGTCGAAATCCTCGTCAACAACGCCGGCTATGGCCTGATCGGTTCGGCGGCGGAGAGCGACCGCGCCGCGCAACTCGGCATGATCGACCTCAACATCCGGGCGCTGACGGAGCTCAGCCTGCGTTTTTCCGCGGATTTGATCGCCAACAAGGGCCGGCTCCTCAATGTCGCCTCGGTCGCGGCCTACATGCCCGGTCCCGGAATGGCGGTCTATTACGCGAGCAAGGCCTATGTTCTGTCCTTCACCGAAGCCCTGTCGAAGGAGCTGGAGCCGCACGGGGTCACGGTCACGGCGCTGTGTCCCGGTCCCGTGCCCACCGGTTTTGGCGCGCGCGCCGGTTTCGGTGGCATGATGGACTGGATCAAATTCTTCCAGCTCTCGCCGGAAGCCGTGGCAGAGGCCGGTTACAACGCGATGATGGCCGGCAAGCGCGTCGAAATCCCCGGTCTGTTCACAAAGCTCACGATCGGGGCCATCGCCGTCATGCCGAAGTCGCTGCTGCTCGACAATGTCGCCGCCGTGCAATTGCGCCGCAAGAGGGAGGTCGGCAAGGAATGAATTTTTGCGCTTCCCCATCCTGGTCGCAATACAAGCCGGTCCTCGTCGTTCTTCATGGCGAACAATCGACTCCGGGGCGCATCGGACGCCTGTTGCGCGAACTGGGGGCGCCGCTCGACATCCGCCGCCCGCGCTTCGGCGACCCCTTGCCGGAAAACCTTCATGATCACGCCGGCGCGGTGTTTTTTGGTGGCCCGATGAGCGCCAATGACGAGGAAGACTGGCTGAAGCGCGAAATCGACTGGCTGGCGGCGCCCCTCAAGGAAAACAAGCCCTATCTCGGCATCTGCCTCGGCGCGCAGTTGTTGGCGCGCCAACTCGGCCAGAAGGTGGACGCCCATCCCGAAGGCAAGGTGGAAGTCGGCTATTATCCGATCCATCCCACCGAAGACGGGCGCGGACTCTGCGAGTCCCCTTTTCCCAACCGGGTCTATCAATGGCACCGCGAAGGTTTTGCCTGTCCCAAGGGCGCGGTTCTGCTCGCCGAGGGCGAGGATTTCGAGGCGCAGGCGATCCGGGTGGGCGAAAAGGCGTTCGGGCTCCAGTTCCACCCGGACGTGACCTACGAAATGATCTGCCGCTGGACCATCACGTCGCTCGATCGCATGAATCACCCCGGCGCCCAGAGCCGCCAGCGCCACATCGACGGCTGGTTCCAGCACGACCGATCGATCGCGCGCTGGACGATAGAGTTTTTGAAACGCTGGCTGGGCGCGCCCGATTTCAAGCGGATGGCGCCGGCGGAATGACCCGGCCGCCTCTTCTGTTCCGGGGCGTTTGCAACAGGGCTGGGGCTTGATCTCGCGGTTCGCGCTCAACATCTAGGCTTGAGACGCCGCCGCAACAATGGAGCCGCCCTTGCCGAGGACAAAACGATGATCGCGCCCATTCTGGCCGTGGCGGGCGTCGCCTTGTCCCTCCTGGTCTATTCTCCCGACAAGCCCCGCGCCGAGCTTGAGGCCGCCTATCCCGGCGTCTACCGCACTGTCGACGGCGTGCGGCTGCGCCTGCGCGACACCGGGCCGCGCAACGCCCCCGTGGTGATCCTGCTGCACGGGTTCGGCTCGAGTCTCGACACCTGGGAGCCCTGGGCCGAAAAACTTTCGCAGCGTTATCGCGTCATCCGCTTCGATTTGCCCGGTTTCGGACTGACCGGCGCGGACCCGACAGGCGACTACAGCGACGAGCGTGAAATCAAGATTCTCGCCGATCTGATGGACCAGCTCGGCGTCTCCCGCGCCAGTCTGATCGGAAATTCGCTCGGCGGGCGCATCGCCTGGAATTTTGCGGCTCAGCATCCGGGCCGCGTCAGCCGCATGGTGCTGATCTCTCCGGATGGTTTTGCCAGCGCCGGTTTTGAATACGACAAGGCGCCGGAAACGCCGCTGGTCATGCGGGCGCTGCCCTATGTCACGCCGCGCCCCGTGTTGCGCGAAACGCTGGCCGCCGCCTACGCCCGCCCGGAAGCGCTGAGCGACGAGACGGTGACGCGTTATCACGACCTGATGCTGGCGCCCGGCGTGCGCGAGGCGATCCTGGCGCGGATGGAGCAGGTGAGGCTGCGCGACCCCGCGCCGACGCTCGCCCGCATAAAAATTCCCACCCTGCTGGTTTGGGGCGAGAAGGATGCGATGATCCCGATCAGCAATGCGGACGATTATCTGCGCGATCTGCCGCATGCCAAACTGGTGCGCCTGCCGGACCTCGGCCACGTGCCGTTCGAGGAAAACCCCGCCGCGTCGCTGGCGCCGGTGCAGGATTTTCTCGCGGGCAAAACCGGTTAATTCGTCAGCACCAGCGCCCAGAACACTTGATATCTCGCGTGCGGATTATAGACGGCCGCGATTCCCATCCGCGTCATGCCGGGCGCCAGCATGTTGGCATTGTGCGGCTTTGAATCCCGCCATCCCGAAAAGGCTTCGGCGACGGTGTGATAGCCGGCCGAGACATTTTCCACCGCCTTCGACTTGGCGAATCCGGCGCGGTTGAGACGCTCGGTCAGCGAGCCCCGCACTTCATGGCTGAGCTTGTCGGCGCCGGCCATGGCCTCGGCCTGCCGGCGCGCCTCCTCCATCAGCGCGGGATCGACGGTCAACGGCTCCAGTCCGTGATTGCCGCGATAGAGCGAGATCATTTCGGCCGCGCCTTGCGCGTCGATCTTTGCGCCCGGCTTGGCCATGGAGGCATAGAAACCTGGCGTCGCCGGCGGAGAGGGCGGCGCGGGCTTGTCAAACGTTTCGGCGGCGCAACCGGCGAAGGCCAGCAGCGCGGCGAGCGTGGGAATTTTGGAAAGGGTCATGGTCGAGGGTGTGCGAGCAAAGCGTTAATTTTCCGCTTCCGTCCGGGACGGGGGAGCGAGTGTGCGCAAAATCGGCTCGAGCGCCGCCACATCGAGCGGGACCGGCGTCGTCGGCGGGGTCATCTTGATCCCGGCTTCCGCAAAAGCCTTGAAAATAGCGAAGTGCAGGTCGCTCTTCACCCGTCCCGCGCGTTCGACATCCTCGACGAAGCAATAAAGCTCGAACTCCAGCATCGTCGCCCCGAATTTCACGAAAAGCGCGAGCGGCGCGGGAAAGCGCACGACCTCGTCGTGCTCCTTCGCCGTCTCCACCAGCAGCGCCCGCACCTGTTCCGGATCGGAGTCCCACGCCGCCTGGACCGGGATCACCACCCGGCCGACACGATCCTCGCGGACAAAATTCTTGACGACGCCGGTGATCATGTTGCCGTTGGGCACGATGGTGGTGGCGCGGTCGGGGGTCTGGATTTCCGTGGCGCGGATGTTGATGCGCCGCACCGTGCCCGTTTCTCCGCCAACCACGACGAGGTCGCCGACGCGAATGGCCCGCTCCCACATGATGATCAGGCCCGCGACGAAATTGGCGACCACGCCTTGCAGGCCGAGACCGATACCGACCGACAGGGCGCCCGCCACCAACGCCAGTCTTTCGAAGCTGATGCCGACATAGCCGAGCGACAGCACCAGCGACATGCCGAGGCCGAGATAGCCTACGCTCGCGGAAATGGCGTCGCGCAGGCCCTGGTCGAGTTGAGTGATGGGAAGATAGCGGTTTTGCAGCCAGTTGCGCACCGCACCCGTCAGCCCGTAACCCACGGCGAAGAACAGCAGCGCCAGCACGACGCTCGACATGGAGATCGTGACATCGCCAATCTTCACGCCAAAAAACACCGATTGCACGGCGCCGATCATGTCATGGGACTGAACACCCCAGGGGAAGATGATCAGAATCAACGCCGCGGCGGAAAACGCGACCGTCAACAGTCCCGAGAGCAGGACGCCGATCTGCTGGAGGCTCTCCCGCCCCATGCCGATCGTGGCCGTGAGATTGCGGCTCATCCGGGACGCCGGACGGAAGGCCTGTTCCGTGGCGCCGTCGGTGAGCTTGAGCAACAGGAACAGCACGCCGCCGACAAAAGCCATCCAGGCCAACTGATTGACCAGGAAGGCCGAGAGCGCAACATAGCCGAGCAGCGCCGCGCCGATGATGGCGAAGGTGGCGAACCAGGAGAACAAGCGGATCGGCGCCCAGAACGGCGATTCCTCGGCGATGTTCGCAGGCTTGCCGGCGGCCGCGTTCCTGGCGTCCGGCGACAGGATGACCCCATAGAGCCCGCGCGCCAGGATCAGTCCGATCAGCAGGGAAAACAGGCCGCGCGCCGCGACCGACACCTGCAACGAGGCGCCGGAGGTTTCCGCCAGCACTTCGACGAGCTTGCCAAAACCGGCGACCCCCATCAGGATGAAGATCAGCTGCGACAGGCGACGGGCGACGCGATCGCTCAGGTCGATCGGGCGCCAGGCCGCGCGGTACGGCGCGAGGACCGCCGCGATCATCCCCGCGGTCACCGTCAGCTTGATGACAACGCCGAGCGCGGCGATGCCGAGTGGGACCAGTTGCGGGTCCGAGACCCCCAGCCAATTCACAAGCGCGATCAGGGCGCCCACGGCGCCGAGCGGCGGGATCATGATGGCGAGCCCGCTCCACAGCGCGGCGACGCTGATCCTCAAATTGTTGAGTTCGCGGTGCGGCGTTTCCCTGGGCAACCGGCGCGCGATAGCGAGAACGGACCAGGCGGTGGCAAGCACGATCAGCGTCAGCAGGGCGAGCGCGAGCGCCGCCTTCTCGCCGGTCATGACAGGTTGAAGCTGGTGGAACAGGTCGGTGAAGACCGCAGCGGCCGATCTGAGGTCGGCCGGCGCCTCTTTCGCCACGTCGATCCAGAGGCTTGGAGACAAAATGCTGGCGCCGCCCTGGAACACCGAACTGGCGAAAAGGGCGCGGCGGCGTTCGCCAATCTGCTCGGCGAGCTGTTCCGCCTGCACCTGAAGCAGCTTGGCCCGCTTGGCGAGATCGTCGAAGGTTGACTGAAGTTTGAGCTGCTCCTTGCGGTCCTGCGCGACCTTGGGATCCTCGGACGGCGCGTTGGCGTCCGACGCGTCAGGCGCGGGGCCGAGCTGCTCGAGCCTCTGCTTGACGGCGGCTTGCTTTGGCGTGACCTCGGCGGCGACGCCGAGCACTTGCGCCAGCACCGGATCGATGTCCCCGCGCATTCTGGCGAGATCGGCGTCGGGAACCGAGTCAGCGGCGAGCGCCTTCGTGATCGTGTCGAGCGCCGCCTTTGCCGCGTCGAGCCGTTCGGACGCCGGTGCGAGCGGAGCGTTTTCAGCGGGAGTCGGCGCATTGCCGGAGAGCGCCGGCAGCTTTGGGGCCGCCAGCGTGGGCGCTGACAAGGTGAAGACAAGCAAAAGGGCTAGAAACCATCGGGTCAAAGCTGAGATCCTTGCGGCGTCGGGTTCTTTGGCGCGTCACCGCCATGCCCGAGCGAATCGGCATAATCATGACGGATTCCGCGCCAATCTTCGACCGACCAGGCGCGACCCACGCGTTCAAAATAGGCCGCGGGCGCCTTGCCGCGCCCGCCGGGAATGTCGACGACATAAATCGGCTGGCAAAGGCCTGACAGGCGCCCCAGCAGAGCCCGAACCAGCGTTTGCCCCTCTTCAAGCGAAAGGCGAAAATGGGATGTGCCCGGCGCGAGGTCGCCGTGATGCAGGTAGTACGGTTTGACGCGCATCTCAACGAAGGCGCGCATCAGCGCTGAAAGGGCTTCCACACTGTCATTCACGCCACGCAGCAAAACCGTCTGGCTCACCAGCGCGACGCCCTGATCCGCCAGACGCGCGCAAGCGTCACGCGCCTCCGGCGTGAATTCGCGCACATGGTTGGCGTGGACGGCGACATAGACGGTCTTGCCGCTCTCCTTGAGCGCCGCGATCAACTCCGGCGTGATCCGCGTTGGCGCGAGCACGGGGACGCGCGAATGAAACCGCAGAATTTTGACGTGCGGCAACGCGGCCAGACGCCGCGACAGCGCCGCCAGGCGGCGCGGCGAAACCGCGAGCGGATCGCCGCCGGTGACAATCACCTCCCAGATTTCCTTGTGTTCGGCGAGATAGGCGAAGGCGGCGTCGAGCGCCGCGTCGTCCAAAACCCCCTCGGTTCCCGCGCCGACGCTGGCGCGGCGAAAACAGAAGCGGCAATAGACCGGGCAGACGCTGGTGAGTTTGAGGAGCACGCGGTCTGGATAGCGATGGATCAATCCCTTGACCGCCTGATGGGCGCCATCGCCGATCGGGTCGACGTCTTCTTCGGGCAAGAGCCGCAGTTCGTCGGGGCGAGGCAGGAACTGGCGGCCGATGGGATCGTCTGGGCGCACGATGAGGCGGGCGACCGTTTCAGGCAGCGCGACGCTGTAGCGCGCCGCGACCTCCGCCAGGACGGCCGCATCGCCTGCCTCAACGAGCCCGGCCGAGACCAAATCTTCAATCCTCGCGAAAACCTTGTCGCTCATGCCTTCGCCACCGGCGCCCAAATCACCTGATCGATGGTTTCGGCATGGGTGGCCAGCATCACCAGCCGGTCGAGGCCCAGCGCGATGCCGCTCGCGGGCGGCATGAAGGCGAGAGCCTGCAAGAAATCCTCGTCGAGCGGATAGGGGTCGCCATAGATGCGGCGGCGCTCATCCATGTCGGCGGCAAAGCGGCGGCGCTGTTCCGCCGCGTCGGTCAACTCGCCAAAAGCGTTGGCAAGCTCCACGCCGCAGCCGTAAAGCTCGAAGCGTTCGGCGAAGCGGGGATCGCAGGGTTTTCGGCGCGCCAGCGCCGCCTCGCTCGCGGGATAATCGATGAGGACCGTGGCGCGACCCTGGCCAAGATGAGGCTCGATTTTTTCGGACATCACCTTGCTGAACAGGTCGGACCAATGGTCGTCCGGCGTGACGCGCAAGCCCAGCCGCAGCGCTTCCTCGGCAAAAGCGTCGCGATCCTCGAACACTCTCGTCAGGTCGATGCCGGCGTGGCTTTGAAACGCTTCGGCCACCGGCAAAGCCTCCGGCGGCGCGAAAGGATCGAGCGTCTTGTCGCCGAACCGGAATTTTTCCGCGCCCGCCGCGCGCGCGGCCACTTGCAAAACGTCGGCGCAGTCGGCGATCAGGTCGCGATAATTCGCCCCGGCGCGATACCATTCGAGCATGGTGAATTCGGGATGATGCAGTCGTGTTCGCTCACCGTTGCGAAAGACATGGGCGAGCGCAAAAATCCGAGTTTCGCCGGCGGTCAGCAGCTTTTTGCAGTCGAATTCCGGCGACGAATGCAGATAGAGTTTTTGCGAGACGCCGCCGGGCGCGGAAAATTGCGTGGCGAAACCGGCGATGTGGGTCTCGTTGCCGGGCGAGATCTGCAAGGCGGAGGGCTCGATTTCCAAGAAATCGCGTTCGGCAAAGAAGGCGCGCAGCGCCGCAACGATGCGCGCACGCTGCAGGAGTCGAGGCCGGCGGCCGGCGTGAAAATCTTCGCCCCAGAAGGGATTCTGCCGGCGCATGCGGTTTTCCTTGGCGTTTGCGACAAATGATTGGCATTGCGGCGCGGGATGCGTATAGGTGTCGCCGCTATTCAAAGGTCCATAGACCCGACGGCCCGTTCCATCAACCGCAGGTCCGCCGTCGCTCGCCAAGGAAGCCACACGTGAGGATCATCGCCAGCAACGTCCGCAAGGGCAATATCATCGAGCACGAGGACGGCAATCTCTATGTCGTGCTGAGCGCCGAAAGCTTCTTTCCGGGCAAGGGCACGCCGACGACGCAGATCGACATGCGCCGCCTCTCCGACGGCAACAAGACCTCCGTGCGCTACAAGACCACCGAACAAGTCGAGCGCGCCCATGTCGAGGACATGAACTATTCGTATCTGTACGCCGACGGCGACGGCTACACTTTCATGAACGATGACAATTACGAGCAGGTCATCGTGCCGCAGGACGTGATCGGCGAACAGTCCGCCTATCTCCAGGAAGGCATGAAGTGCATCCTGTCGATCTTCAACGGAACGGCCGTCGCGATCCAGCTCCCTGCCCGCGTCACGCTCGAAGTGATGGAGACCGAGCCGGTGGTGAAGGGCCAGACCGCTTCGTCTTCGTACAAGCCGGCGAAGATGAACAACGGCCTGCGCGTCATGGTGCCGCCGCACATCGGCGTCGGCGCCCGCATCGTCGTCCTCACCGAGGACAATACCTATGTCGAGCGCGCCAAAGACTGAAGCGCGCAACGTTCGGAACTGAAAAGGCCGGGGTCATTCGCCCCGGCCTTTTATATTAGGCGTCATGCCTCAAAAATTGAAGCCCCGCCGGGGCGGGGCTTCGTTGTCGTGTCGTTGGGGTGTCTTGGCTGCTTCAGTCGTTCCGCTGGCCCGTGAGCTGGATCAGGGAGGTGAAGATGTTGATGAAGTCGAGATAGAGCATGAGCGCGCCATTGATCGACTTCTTGGTGGCGACTTCGTAGCCGTCGCTCTCGAAATACATCGACTTGATCGCCTGGGTGTCATAGGCGGTCAGGCCGGCAAAGATCAGCACCGACAAGATCGACAGGCCGAACTGGAAGGCCGCGCTCTGCACGAAGATGTTCACGAGGCCGGCGATCAGCACGCCGATCAGGCCCATGATCATGAACGAGGCCATCGGACCAAGGTCCTTCTTGGTGGTGTAGCCATAAAGGCTCAAACCGCCGAAGGTGGCCGCGGTGATGAAGAAGGCGCGCGCCACGGAGGCGCCCGTGTAGACCAGCAGGATCGACGACAGCGACAGGCCCATCACCGCCGCAAAGGCGAAGAAGAGCGTGCGCGCCGAACTGGCGGCCATCGAGCCGATCTTGAAGGAGAAGAACAGCACGAAGGCGAGCGGGGCGAACATCACGACCCAGCGCAGCGGCGAGAGATAAAGCGCGGCGCCCGCGTCGGTGAGATAGAGCTTGCCGACGTGATAGGCCGTGGGGACCGCCGAGACGGTCAGCATGTTTGTTCCGAGCGCCACCAGGCCGGTCAGCGCAAGGCCGATCGCCATGTTGTTGTAAACACCAAGCATGAAGGCGCGCAGACCTTGATCGACGTCGGCGCCCGTCCGAGCATAGCTCCGGCTCCACGGAGCGGCGTTGCGGTCAAAGTTTGACATGAATTCCTCGTTACACACCGCTCTGCCGTCTCAGGACAATCCGGACACGGCGCGGCTCAGCAAAAAATATGAGCGCAGGCCCCTGAAAAGACAAGCGCCCAAGGTCTCGCAGCCGGATTACATTTTGTTCATCCAGCTACTCCTGCCGCAGCCAGCGCGCCGGTTTTTCCCCCAGCGCGCGGGCCGTGCCCAGCAATCCCGCGACGATGGCGAACAGCGTTGCGCCGCCCGCCACCAGCGCCGCCTGCATCGGAAACAGCACGAAGGGCGCGTCGAGCATTTTGGTTGTCACCAGCCAGGCCGCAAGCCCGCCCGCCATGAGGCCAAACACGGCGGTGACCAAGCCCAGCAGGGAAAATTCCAGCGTCAGCGCCGAAAGCAGTTTTGCACGGGTCGCGCCCAGCGTTTTCAGCACCACCGCCTCATAGAGCCGCGCCCGCTGCCCCGCCGCCAGCGCCCCGGCGAGCACCAGAGCGGAAACGATGAAGGCGAGCGAGGCGGCGGCGCGAGTGGCGATCGCCAGTTTTCCCAGAATGTCGTCGAGCGTCGCGAGGGTTTCGCGCAGGGAGACGCCGACCACGGAGGGGAATTGCTTCGCCGCCGCCCCCAGAAGCGCCGCCTCGCGCGCCGGGGTCGGCTTTTCGGGCGACGTAAGCGTCATCAGAGCGGTGAACGGCGCGCCCTCGAACACGTGCGGGGAAAACACCAGGACGAAATTGATGCCGAACGAACGCCAGTTCACTTTTCGCAAGTTGGCGATTTTTGCCGTGACGTTTCGTCCGAGCACGCTGACGGCGATTTCGTCGCCAACGTCGAGACCGAGGCCGCGCGCGACCTCTACCTCCATCGACACCAGCGGCGGGCCGCGATAGTCCGCCTGCCAAAATTCGCCGGCGACCACCCGCGAGTTCTGCGGCAGCGTGCTGGCGAAGGTGATCCCCCGGTCGCCTTCAAGCGCCCACCGCGCCTTATCGCTGGGCGTGACCTGCTCGGCCGGAACGCCTTTGACGCGCGTGATGCGGCCCCGCAGCATGGGCGCGCTGGCGATCTGTCCGTCCGGCGCCTCGGCGTGCAGAAATTTCTCAAACGCCTCGGCTTCTGCCTTCTGCACGTCGACGAAGAAATAATTTGGCGAGTCCTTTGGCAAGGACTCGCCGATCTCGGCGCGCAAATTGTGCTCTATGCCCATAAGGGCGGTGAGAAGGGTCACGCCGAGACCCAGCGACAAAAGGAATGAGGGGGTGAGCGCGCCGGGGCGGTGGAGATTGGCCACGGCCAGCCGCAAGGTGATCCGTCCGACATGCGGCGCGCGTCGCGCCAGGGCCATCACCAGACGGGCGACGCCATAGAGCAGGCCGAAACTCGCCAGCACGCCCGCTCCGAATTGCAACGTCAACTTTGTGTCGCCGGAGGTCAGCACGGCGAAGGCGATGAGGGTCGCCCCGCCCAGCGCCGCCAAAGCCAGCCCGCGCCGACTGGAACCGCCCGTTCGCATGGCGTTGTCGCGCAGCAATTGGGTCACCGGCAGGGCGCGCGCCTCCTGGAGCGGCGCAGCCGCGAACGTCAGCGCGATCAGAAGACCAAAACCCAGCGCATAGAGCCCGTCGAAGGGATGGAGCGCCGGCGCGATGGGGAACGGCAGGGTGTCGCCGAAAACGTTGAGCAGCAGCGCCGGCAGCGCCAGCCCCGCCGCCGCGCCCGCGAGCGCCGCGACGAAAGCCACAATCAGGACCTGGATCAGCACAAAGCCTGCGGCCTCGCCGCCGCTGGCGCCGAGCGCTTTGAGAATGGCGAGGGTATTGCGCTTGCGGTCGATGAGCGCGCGCACCGCATTGGCGACGCCGACGCCGCCGCAGACAAGCGCGGTCAAGCCGATCAGGGTGATGAACTGGGCGAAGCGCTCGATGTTGCGCGACAGCTGCGGCGACGGATCGGCGCGGCTGCGAATTTCGTAGCCGGAATCCGGGAAACGCGCGGAAAACTCCTTTTTCACCGCCTCGACCCGCGCGTCATCGGCGCCGGGCAGGAGCAGGCGAAGCGAGGCGCGCGTCAGTGATCCGGGCTTTATGAGACCGCTCGCGGCCAAAGCTTCGGGCGACAGCAGCACATGCGGCGCGAAGGTGAACGCGCCTAGCGCATCCGGCTCGCGGCGCAGCCAGGCGGCGACGACGAAACGCGCGTCGCCAATGAAAAACGTGTCGCCGAGCGAAAGTTTCAGCCGCGCCCCGAGTTGCGGATCGACGGCGACGCCAAACCCTTGTTGCCGGCGCGCCAGCAGCTCGGCGAGCGGCGCTTGCGGCTCGGTTTGCAACGCGCCGACCAGCGGATAAGCGCCGTCCACACTTTTCAGTTCGGCCAAGGTCGCCTGGCTGGAGTCCGCGCGCCGCGCCATCGAGCGTAGCGTGACGATTTCGCTCAAACGCCCTTTTTCCGCGAGGTCGGCGCGGTGTTCGTCAGCCGGCGACCCTTGCGCCCGCGAAAAACTGAGATCGCCGCCGATGATCACCGCGCCCTGGTTAGCCAACCCGTCGCGCATGGCGCGCGACCCGCCGGCGACGGCGGCCAGCGCCATGACGCCGAGCGCGATACAGGCGATGAACACGCCGAACGAACGCAAGCCGCCGCGCAGGTCGCGAAGGGCGAAGCGAAAAAGCTTAGGCATTCTGCAATTCCGGCTGGGTGTCGGTCTCGACGGCGCCGTTGCGCAGCCGGACGATGCGGGTGCAGCGCGCAGCCAGACGTTCGTCATGGGTCACGAGCACCAGCGTCGAGCCATGCGCGCGGTTGAGCGCGAACATCAGTTCGACGATCTCGGCGCCAACGGCGGAATCGAGATTGCCGGTCGGCTCATCGGCGAAAAGAATGTCGGGCTTGACGACCAGCGCGCGGGCCAGCGCCACGCGCTGCTGCTCGCCGCCCGACATTTGCGCCGGATAATGCTTTTCGCGATGGCTCAACGACACCTGCGCAAGGGCTTCTTTCGCGCGCGAAAAAGCGTTGGCGACGCCCGCCAATTCGAGGGGCAGGGCGACGTTCTCCAGAGCCGTGAGGGTCTGCACCAGATGAAACGCCTGGAACACCACGCCGATATGCGCGCCGCGAAACCGCGCCAGATCATCCTCGCCCATGCGGTCGAGCCGTCGCCCCGCGATTTCGACAGCGCCGGAATCCACCCCCTCCAAGCCCGCCATCACCATCAGCAACGAGGATTTTCCGGAGCCGGAGGGACCGAGCAGGGCGAGCGTTTCGCCGCGCGCCACGTCAAGAGAGACGTTTTTCAGGATGTGGGCCCTGGCTTCACCGTCTCCGAGCGTTAAATTGACATCGACAAGGCTTATGGCGCTTTGAGGCATTGAGGGGTCCGGAAAGGATTGCGCGTGTTGCATGGAAGGAAATTCTGGGGGTCTGGCGCATATGGGCGCTCCAACCCGCTTCGTCCAGTTCTGGTTGTGGCGACGCTGATGATCGGCTCTCTGTTGGGGCTGGCCGCGCCGGTCCTGGCGAAGACGACGAAAATCATTGTGCTGGGCGACAGCCTGACCGCAGGGCTCGGGCTTCCCGCGGACCAGGCCTTTCCGGTCGTGCTGCAAAAAGCCCTGCGTGAAAAAGGCTTTGATGTGGAGATCGTCAACGGCGGGGTTTCCGGCGACACCTCCGCCGGCCTGCTGGCGCGGCTCGACTGGACGCTGGGCGACGGCGCCGACGCGGCCATTGTCGAAATCGGCGCCAACGACATGCTGCGCGGCTTTGAGCCCGCGGGAACGAAGAAAAACATTGATGAAATTCTCGTTCAGCTGCGTGAGCGCAAAATCCCGTTCCTCATCGCAGGCATGCGGGCGGCGCCCAATCTCGGCGGAACCTATGCGGCGCAGTTCGAGCCTATCTACCAGCAGCTCGCAGCGAAATACGGCGCGCCACTTTACCCGTTCTTTCTCGAGGGAGTCGCCGGGGTCGCGCCGAACCAGTTGCCGGACGGACTGCACCCCAGCAAGGCCGGCGTCGAGCACATTGTCGCCGGCATCCTGCCGCTGACGGAAACCTGGTTGAAAAAACTGGCGCCCTGATATGCCGCGTTTGTTCAGCGGGCTGGAAATCCCGCCCGCCATCGCCAGCGCGCTGGCCTTTTGTCGCGGCGGCCTTGCGGGGGCGCGCTGGATCGAGCCAGCTGACTACCACATCACCCTGCGGTTTTTTGGCGATGTGGACCGTCACGTGGCGCAAGTTTTGGTGGAGGATCTGGCGGAGACCGAACGGATTTCGGGAGGCCGCCCATTGGCGCTGGAGCTGGACGAAATCGGCGTGTTCGGCAACGATTTTCCGCGCGCCTTGTTCGCAAGAGTGAAGAGCGACGCCCTGCTGGGGCGGCTGGCGAGCGCCCATGAATCGTTGGCGCGGCGCAATGGCCTAAAACCGGAAACGCGCAAATTCGCGCCGCATGTGACGCTGGCGCGGCTGCGCGGCGTTTCCGCGCGCGATGTCGGCGCGTGGCTGAGCGAAAGGGCCTTTCCGCTGGCGCTCAAATTCGAGGCGGAGCGGTTTGTCTTGTTTTCGTCGCGCGATTCGGTTGGCGGCGGGCCGTACCGGGTGGAAGCGGATTATCCGTTCGCCTGAATTAAACCTGATCCAGCGCCCCGATAAACGGCAATTCCCGATATTTTCCGGCGTAATCCATGCCGTAGCCGATGACGAATCTGTCAGGACACTGAAAGCCGACAAAATCGGCGGCGATCTCCACCGCGAGCTTGTGCGGTTTTTCCAAGGCCACGGCGATCAACACCCGGCGAGCACCCCGCTCGATCAAGACTTCTTTCGCGTAAGTCAGGGTGCGGCCGGACTCCAGAATATCGTCGATCAGAAGCACGTCGCGCCCGGTCACGTCGGCCTGGACCTCGCGCAACAGCTCGACTTTCCCCGATGATGTCGTCCCCTTGCCGTAGGAGGCGACCTGGAAGAAATCGACCTCCGGCTCGACGCCAGCGCGATACAGCGCGCGAAGCAGGTCGGCGGCGAAGATAAAGGCGCCCGTCATGATGGGGACGGCGAGCAGGCGTTCAGGCAAAGCCTCGGCGACCTCATAGCCCATGGCCTCCACCCGGGCGCCGATTTCAGCCTCGCTGAACAGGATGTCGAGACTCATGTGGCGCTCGCGTCGGGGGCGAAGCGCACGCGCACATCCTTCCCTTCCTCGGGCGGCGCGGCGAGACGGGCGCGAAAATAGGCGTTCTCGCCAGGGTTGAGCCGGGATTTTGGCGGCGCCGCCGTCCAGAAATAGATCTCGCGGCCATTTGCATCCTCGATCGCCAGCCGCATGCGCGGCGGCGTCCGCGCGGCCGCGCCCGTGTTCTTGATCTGGCCTTCGACCAGTAGGATCTTGCGCCCCTCCTCCTCCACCAGCTTGGCGTTGACCCCGAACACCTCCATGTGGCGCAGATTGACCTTCAGGCCCAGCGCCGCATAGACCGGCGCGGCCGCGGGAAGCACGCGGACGATCTGCGCGCGTCCGCCAATCAGAAGTCCCCAGGTCGCGAGCAGGCTTATTCCCCAGCCCAGAACGCCAAATCGCCGTTTCCGGTCGACGGGCGCGGCGGGAAACGCCGGGCGCGGCGCGCGGTCGGCCCGCGCGCGCGCCACCGGGCGAAAATCACGCGCAAGCGGGGCGGAAGTCATGGCGCGCTCCATTATCTTGTGGGAATCCTCGTCTGTCATTCCTGTGCTGCTATGGTTAATGGCACGTTAACGAGCTGATTCGCGCAAGCGGCGCCATCGGGGAGCGAAATTTGGTCCGGTTCGAAAATGTCGGTCTCCGCTATGGGATGGGCGCGGAAATTTTACGCGACCTCAGCTTCGACATTGCGCCACAATCCTTTCAGTTCCTCACGGGGCCGTCGGGCGCAGGCAAGACCACGCTCTTGCGGCTCATCCTGCTGTCGCTGCGTCCAACGCGCGGCCTCATCACTTTGTTCGGCGAGGATTCCGCCGCACTCGACAAGAGCGCGGTGACGCGTTTGCGGCGCAAGGTCGGCGTGGTGTTCCAGGATTTTCGGCTGCTTGACCATCTCACCACCTACCAAAACGTCGCCCTGCCGTTGCGCGTGCTCGGCAAGGACGAGGCCTCCTACCGCGCGGAGGTGTTGGAACTGATGGACTGGGTTGGACTTGGCGAGCGGCTCCACGCCTATCCGCCGGTGCTTTCAGGCGGCGAGAAGCAGCGCGCGGCCATCGCCCGCGCCCTGATCATGCAGCCGGAACTGCTGCTCGCCGACGAACCGACCGGCAATGTCGATCCGGTGATGGCGCGACGCCTGCTGCGGCTGTTCCAGGAATTGCACAAGTCCGGCACATCCGTGGTGATCGCCACCCACGATCTCAACCTGATGGACCAGTTCGACGGAGCGCGCCGGCTCGTGCTCGGCGACGGCCGTCTGCACATCTACGATTGAGGCGGCCATGGTGAGTTTCCCGCTCCACCGCGATGACGCCGCTCCCGAGGAAAACTGGGCGGCGACGCCGCTGGTGCCGGCCTCGTCGGTGGCCGGCGCGGCCCTGGCCGTGGTCATCGCCATCATGACGTTCCTGGCGGCGCTCACCGCTGGCTTCGCCTTGCTGCTGACGCAGGCCTCGCACGAATGGCGTGGGCAGGTTGGCGTGGAAATGACCATTCAGATCATGCCGCGTCCCGGCCGCGATCTCGACGCCGATTCGCGCAAGGCGGTCGAGATTACGAGCAATTTTGCCGGCCTGAGCGACGCGCGGCCGCTCAGCAAATCGCAGTCCGAGGAATTGCTCGCGCCCTGGCTCGGCGCCGGCGTCGATCTCGGCCAGTTGCCCGTGCCTCGCCTGATCACGCTGCGGCGCGACGAAACAAAACCTCTCGACGAAATCGGCCTGCGCTCGGCGCTGGACGCCGCCCTGCCCAACGCCAATCTCGACAATCACGGCGTCTGGATGCAGCGACTGACCAGCATGGCCGATGTGGTTGTGGCGAGCGCGCTCGGCGTGTTCGCGCTGGTGCTCACCGCCATGGGGCTGGCGGTCGGCTTCGCCACACGCGGCGCCATGGCCGGCGCGAAGGAAATCATCCAGGCGCTGCATTACGTCGGCGCGGCCGATTCGTTCATCGCCGCCGAATTCCAGCGTCACTTTCTCCGCCTTGGCCTGCGCGGCGGCGTGCTCGGTGGTTGCGCTGCGACAAGCCTTTTTCTGGCGCTCGGCGCGATGTCGCGGCATTGGACCGCCACGGCGGGGGGCGAGCAGGCCGAGGCCATGTTCGGCGCCTTCGCGCTGGGATGGAACGGCTTGGCGGCCATCGCCGCGCTGTCGCTGGGGGTGGCGGCGCTGACGGCGCTGATGTCGCGAATCATCGTGCTGCGCAGCCTGCGCCAGCTCAATTGACGCATGTTCGGAAAAACGCTTGCAATCCGTATGCGGTGCGGCACAACAGGCGCCATGCTTTTCCTGCGCTCGCTCGTCTTCAACATCGCTTTCTACGTCAACCTCGCGGTCCTGCTGGTCCTCGGGCTGCCCACAATGTTCTTCGGCCGGCTCAGCATCATCCGATTGGCGCATTACTGGGGCTGGTCGTCGCTCTGGCTGATGGAAATGATTTGCGGAACGAAGGTGGAATTTCGCGGCAAGGAAAACCTGCTTCGCGAAGGCTGCATCATCGCCGCCAAGCACCAGTCCGCCTGGGAAACCTTTGCGCTGTGCACGCAGTTGCGCGACTTTACCTACATTCTCAAGCGCGAACTCACCTGGCTGCCGCTGTTCGGCCAATATCTGGTGCGCGCCGACCAGATCGCCATCGACCGCAAGAGCCGCTCCGCCGCGCTGAAGCAACTGGTCGCCGATGCGCGCGTCGCCCTCGCCGAGGGGCGCGCCATCTTCATCTTCCCGGAGGGCACGCGCCGTCCGGCCGGCGCGCCGCCGCACTACAAGGCCGGCGTCGCCCATCTCTACGGAGCGGAAGACGCGCCCTGCGTTCCCGTGGCGCTCAATTCCGGCTTGTTCTGGCCGCGCAGAAAATTCATGCGGTATCCCGGCACGATCGTCATCGAATTTTTGCCGGCGATCCCGCCGGGATTGCCAATCCAAGAGTTCCTGCCCAGACTCCAGCAAGCCATTGAAGAGGCGAGCGACCGTCTGATCGCCGAGGCCCTTGCGGAAAATCCCGGACTGGCGGTCAATCTCGCGCCCAGGGAAGCGGCTCCGAACGTGGCTTGACTTTATTCCTATTTTGTTCTTTTTTTATTCTCATGACGCATCGCCCATGAGAACAAAATGACCCCTGCCGCTCACCAGTCCAGCCGCCCCCTCGCCGCCCTGCGCGCAACCGTGCTGGAATCCTTGTTTTGCTCCTGGAGCGGCCGTTCCGGACGACGCTATATCTGTTCGATTCATCCCATCACGGAAGAACCGGCGTTCGATTGCGGCCGGGCGGTGGTCGCCGCCGTGCGCCCGAGTTTTTCGGGGGCGGCGATCGCCTTCGTGTTTCTGCCACGCACCGACGGCGATGATTTTCCTCTGTGGGCGCGGCGGGCGCGCAGCTGCGGCGCGAGCGCTTTTCACGTTCACCTCCTCGCTGAAACCGAAGGAGATCGCGCGGCCACGGCGTCCGACCTGCGGCCGGCGCCGATTTTCACGATCTGACAAACAGGCAGACTTTTGCGCGCAAAATTGGCAGAAAGAGCGCTGTTCGATTCCGCCGCGAGGGACCCATGGCCGCCGTTCTGTCACGTCTTGCGTTGCGCGTTCTGCTCGGCTTCGCCGCCATCGTCGCGCTCGGCGTCTGCTTCGGATGGTTGTACGGGGCCAAGAGGCTCGGCGACTATTTGCATCAGCCCGCCTTCAATGGCGCCTCGCTCGCGGATTTCTGCGGCGCCAGCGAAATCGGAGGCTTTCCCTTCCGGCTCAAGCTGACCTGCAAGTCTCTCCAGGCGCCCTTTTCGGGGGACGCGGACGCCTTGGTCTTCGTTGATGACGAGGTCAAGGGCGTGGCCAACCTGTGGTCACCCGACCACATCACCCTGAGCTTTTCCAGCCCCGCCGTCTTGCGCAATGCAAAGGGCGGCGTCGCCAAGCTGCGCCACGACGGCGCGACTCTTGAGTTTGTCTGGGACGATGCGCGCGGGCTGACCGAGGCGACGGTGAACGGCCACGCGCTCGACTGGCGTCCCGAGGTTTTCCAAGCCGGCCCAGCGTTCAACGTGCAAGCGCTGCGCTTTTCCGCTCACCCTTCTTCGCGGGACGGCGTCGATTCGCTGCGGGTCGAGGCCAGCGTCGATGGCGTGACCGCGCCGCTTCTTCAAAACCTGCTGGGGAACTCGGCGCCCAGCGCCATCGCGGTCTCCGGCGACCTTTATCCGCTGCTGCCGCCCAATGACGATTGGCGGCAAACCCTTGAGGATTGGCGTCAAGCGCAGGGAACGGCGCGCATCGACAAGGGCGAATGGCGTTGGGGCGCTCTGAGCGCCCAATTCGACGGCGCGCTCGGGCTCGACGACGCGCGCCGGCTGGCGGGAACGCTCAACATCAAGGCGCGCGGCGCGGGCGCCCTCGCGGCGAGGTTCGGCCTGCCGCTCGCGCCGGACGCGGCCGGCGCGCTTCTGGGCGCGCTCTTGGGAGGCCGACCCGCGCCCTCCACCGAGGCCAAGGACGACAGCATCCCCTTGACCCTGCGTCTTGCGCAGGGCGGCGTTTTTGTCGGACCCTTGCGGGTTGGGGCCTTGGCTCCGCTTTATTAGAGCATTTTCAAGCGAAGTGGATGCCGGTTCGCGTGAAGAACATGCGTCAAAACAAGAATCGAGAGCTTTTTCATGTTTCCATGAAACGTGAAAAAGCTCTAGCCGGGAGAAAGCGCGAAACGCTCTGCATGGCTGCCGATCCAGGAGATGGTTTCCAGCGCAGCGCCGCCCGGCAGCTTTTTCAGGCGCTCAACGGTCCAGTCGCCAGGGACCGACAGCAGCAGCGAAAAACCGTCTCCCTCGCTCTGGCCAAGAATCTCGCAGCCCAGCCCCCCCCAGCCGCTGACATCTGGCGCGGCCCTCCCCCGCGCGGAATACAGCGCGACGTCCGTCGCGGCGGCTTCGGCGAGCGGATTGGAAATGATGAAGACCGGCGTGCCCGCGGGATGGCCCGGACGCTCGACAAAAGGAAGGCGTGCGATGATTTTCGGCGCGTCGGCGGCGGCGAGCCGCTCCCACCATCGGTCGTCCTCGGCGTGAAAACCGGCGCGGATCATGCCGAGGTCGCCGCCGCCGTCCGGCCGCTGCGAGCCCGCCACAGCCGCAATCACCCCGGCTGGCGTCGCATGGCCAACCAGGGGAACGGTAAAACCAAAGTGGAAGCGCGCGGAATCGCGCATGGCCGAATCGCCGCCGGAGAGGTCGGCATGAACCGAATAATTCGACTGCACATAGGTGAAGGTCGAAATGATCACGCGCCAGATGCTCTCGACCGTGTCGAGCGGCAGCCGGCCGTGGTGCCGCGAGGCGATCTCGCGCATCATGTCGGCCTCGCGCCCGGGCCGGAACGCGGATCCGCCGCCCTGCTGGGCCTTGACCGCGATAAGTCTGTCGATGATCTCGCCGCGCTCCATCAGCAGCGCATGCATTTCTCTGTCGATCCGGTCGATTTCGGCCCGAAGGTCAGACAGGCCTTCGGCTTTGGTCTCGCTCATGGAAAGGGCGTCCTCGACTTTTATCTCGCGCGAATCCCTGTATAGGCGGGGAAACCATTCTGGCAAATGCCCGCGACGCTTCGCTTGACCGTCGTCATGTCGTTATCCTATATAAAAAACGGTTCGTTCGGAAAAGCGAACAGGGCAGGCCGATTTGACTGAAACCTTTACCAGCCACGCCGAGGCGCACAGCCCGCAAAGCCCTATTGCGCATTTCGACGCTTCGCAGCCGCTCGCCATGTCGGCCGGGGTGATGCTCGCCCCGTTCAGCATCGCTTACCAAACCTATGGACGGCTGAACGCCGACAAATCGAACGCAATCCTGCTTTGCCACGCGCTGACCGGCGACCAGCATGTCGCCAGCGTCCATCCGATCACGGGAAAGCCGGGCTGGTGGTCGGCTCTGGTCGGTCCCGGCAAGCCCATCGATACTGATAAATATTTCATCATCTGCTCCAACGTGCTCGGCGGCTGCATGGGCACGACAGGACCGGCTTCGCTGAACCCGGCAACCGGAAAACCCTATGGGCTCGACCTGCCCGTGGTGACCATCGCCGACATGGTTCGCGCTCAGGCCATGCTGGTGCAGCGGCTGGGTATCGAAACCCTGTTCTGTGTCGCCGGCGGCTCGATGGGCGGAATGCAGGCGTTGCAATGGGCGGCCCTGTTCCCGGACAGAGTTTTCTCCGTGATGATCATTGCGGCGGCCGCGCGCCATTCCGCGCAAAACATCGCCTTTCACGAAGTCGGGCGCCAGGCGGTGATGGCCGACCCGGACTGGCGCGGCGGGCGCTATCTCGAAGAGGGCGTGCGTCCGGCAAAAGGTTTGGCGGTGGCGCGCATGGCCGCCCACATCACCTACCTTTCGGAAGAAGCGTTGCAGCGTAAGTTCGGCCGGAAACTGCAGAACCGTACGGAAAAAACCTTTTCGTTCGACGCCGATTTCCAGGTGGAAAACTATCTGCGCCATCAGGGCTCGACCTTCGTCGACCGCTTCGACGCCAATTCCTACCTCTATGTCACCCGCGCCTGCGACTATTTTGATCTCGCACAGGATTACGGCGGCTCTCTCGCGGCGGCCTTCATGAATTCGCCGACGCGGTTCTGCGTGGTCTCGTTCACCTCGGACTGGCTCTACACAACGGCGGAATCGCGCGTGATCGTCCATGCGCTCAACGCCGCCGCCGCCTCCGTTTCCTTCGTCGAGATCGAGACCGACAAGGGCCACGACGCCTTCCTGCTCGACGAGACGGACTTTATCGCCACCACGCGCGGCTTTCTGGCGGGGGCGGCGCGCGCCCGGGGGCTGGACACATGAATGCGAAGCCTGCGACCCGCATCGACCTGCTGCTTGTCGCCAGTATGGTGGAGACGGGCGCCCGCGTGCTCGACGTCGGCTGCGGCGACGGAGAATTGCTGCGCCTTTTGGCGGACACCAGAGGGGTCGACGCGCGGGGGATGGAGATATCCCAGAAGGGCGTCAACGATTGCGTCGCCAAAGGTCTGTCCGTGGTGCAGGGCGACGCCGACATCGACCTCGCCGACTACCCGACCGACGGATTTGATTATGTGATTCTCTCGCAGACCCTCCAGGCGACGCGCAACCCGAGGCATGTGCTCGAACAAATGCTGCGCATTGGCAAGCGCGCCATCGTCTCCTTCCCGAATTTCGGCCATTGGCGCATCCGCTGGCAGATCGCCGCGCGCGGCCGCATGCCGGTGACCTCGAACCTGACTTACGCCTGGTACGAAACGCCCAACATCCACTTCTGCTCGATCCAGGACTTCGTCTCGCTCGCCGAAATGGTGGAGGCGCGGATCGTCAGGGCGATGGCGCTCGACCGAGAAGGCGCGCAGATGCGCTTCGACGGCCCCTGGTGGGTGTGGAACCTGCTCGGCGAGCAGGCCATGTTCCTGCTGGAGCGCAAGCGGGCTTAGGCCGCGCAGGTTCTTTCGCTAGAGTTTCAAGCGAAGTGGATGCCGGTTCGCGTGAAGACAATGCGTCAAAACAAAAATCGAGAGCTTTTTCATGTTTCCATGAAACGTGAAAACGCTCTAGCCGCCATCGTTCAGGGGGTGCAGGTCGCGCACCATCGCGTTCAGGCGCTCGTCGAGCAAATGGGTGTAAATCTGCGTCGTGGCGATGTCCGCGTGCCCCAGAAGTTCCTGCACGATGCGCAGATCGGCACCGTTTTGTAGCAGATGACTGGCGAAGGCGTGACGCAGCACGTGAGGGCTGACCTTGGCCGTCGGCAACCCGGCCGCCGCCGCCAGGAATTTCAATTCTCGCGCGAAAACCTGACGGGTCAGGTGGCCGCTCTCGCCTTCGGACGGGAACAGCCATTTTTGCTGAGCCGCTCCCGGGTGCAGCTCCAGCAGCAGCTTGCGATAGGCGATCAGCGCGTCGCATGCGGCGGGCGTGAGCGGCGCCAGCCTTTCGCGCCCGCCCTTGCCCTTGATGGTGAGAAAGCCGCCTTTCTGCTCCGCCACCCGGGCGGCGGACAGCGGCAGCGACACCAGTTCCGAAACGCGCAAACCCGAGGCGTAGAGCACTTCCAACAAGCAGGCGGCGCGCCGGGCGCGCAACACCTCGCGTTTGGGGCGCGCGGGATCCTCAAGCCCCTCTCGAGCGACCCGGAGCAGCCGGTCGACTTGCTCGACGCTCAAGATTTTGGGCAGGCCGCGCCCCTGGCGCGGCCCTTCGAGCAGGGCGGCGGGGTCGTCCGCGCGCTGTTCCTCGGCGGCGAGGAAACGGTGGAACTGGCGAATCGCCGAAAGTTTGCGCGCGGTGGAGGACGGCGTCAACTCGGCCTGCGCCAGCGCCGCCAGATGGTCGCGGATGTCCTGCGTGGTTGCGTCCAGCGGATTGCGTTTGCGCGCCGCGAGATGCGCCAGATAGTCGGCGAGGTCGCGGCGGTATGCATCCAGCGTGTTCTTCGCCGCGCCGCGCTCGGCGGCGAGCGACGCCAAAAAATCCGCGAGCAAGGCGGACCCCGCCCTCACTTGTTCAACAGCTCCGGCTTGACGGGCTGGCTCATTTCGCGCGGGGCCGGCTCGACGAAGGCGACGAGGGCCGCCGCAGCGACGAAAATCACGCCGCAGAACAGGCCGACGAAGAACAGGAGGCGCATGAGGCTGGGCATGTCGCGGGCAATCCCTGAGAAAGATTTCACGCCGCCGCCGCTTATTTTCAGCGACGTGGCGTGATAGTACATAGCGACTATGTCGGATCAAGTCATCGCCCCGACGCCGGAAGCGCCGCCGGCGAGGGATTTGCTTGCGGAAAAAATCGTCGCCGCGCTCGCCGGCCGTCCTCTCGTGCTCGTGGGCATGATGGGCTCGGGCAAGACCTCCATTGGCAAGCGCCTGGCGCAGCGCCTCAACCTCGTCTTCGTCGATTCCGACCACGAAATCGAGGCGGCCCACCGCCTCACCATCTCCGAAATCTTCGCCTCCCACGGCGAACCCTATTTTCGCGACGGCGAGCGGCGCGTGCTGGCGCGGCTGATTGGCGAAGGCGAGCGCGTCATCGCCACTGGCGGCGGCGCGTTCATCGACCCGCGAACCCGCGAACTGATCCGCGAGCGCGCCGTCTCCATCTGGCTGCAGGCCGAATTCGGCGTGCTGATGCGCCGCGTGCGCAAGCGGCCCACCCGGCCCCTACTGCAAAATGACGATCCCGAGGGCGTGATGCGCCGTCTCATCGACCAGCGCTATCCCGTTTACGCTGAAGCCGACATCGCCGCCCAATCGCGCGACGCCCCGCACGAAATCATCGTCGAGGAGATCATGCAGGCGCTCGACGCGCATCTGGCCAGGCAAGGAGAATTTTCAGCCGACATGAATACGCTTGTTCTTCCACCTGCGGCGGCGCGCGTGCCCGTCGCGCTCGGCGACCGGTCCTACGACATCCTGATCGGTCCCGACCTGATCGCCACGGCCGGGGCGCGCATCGCCCAGCTCGCGCCGGGCGCGAGCGTGTTCATCGTCACCGACGCCCATGTCGGCGCGCTCTGGCTGGCGCCGCTCGAAGCCAGCCTCGACGCCGCCGGCGTGCGCCACAGCCGCCTGATCCTGACGCCTGGCGAATCAACCAAGGATTTTGCGCATTTCCAACAGCTTTGCGAAGCCGCGCTGGACGCGCGCATGGAGCGCGGCGACCTGCTGGTCGCGCTCGGCGGTGGCGTGATGGGCGATCTCACCGGCTTCGCCGCCGCGAGCCTGCGGCGCGGCATGAATTTCGTGCAGATTCCGACCACCGTGCTGTCGCAGGTCGATTCGTCCGTCGGCGGCAAGACCGGGATCAATTCCGCGCACGGCAAAAATCTGATCGGCGCCTTCCACCAGCCCTCGCTGGTGCTCGCCGACACCGGCAGCCTCGCCACGCTGCCGCCGCGCGAATTCGCCGCCGGCTACGCGGAAGTGGTCAAATACGGCCTGATCGACCGCCCCGATTTCTTCGCTTGGCTGGAGCGCCACTGGCCCGCGGTTTTCGCGCGGGGCCCCGAACTGGAGCACGCCATCGCCGTGTCCTGCGAGGCCAAGGCGGCGGTGGTCGCACGCGACGAAACCGAGCAGGGCGATCGCGCGCTGCTCAACCTCGGCCACACCTTTGGTCACGCGCTCGAAAAGATCGTCGGCTATGATTCGACCCGCCTCGTCCATGGCGAGGGCGTGGCGGTCGGCATGGCCTGCGCCTTCCGCTTTTCGGCGCGCGAAGGTTTCTGTCCGCCGGAGGCCGCCGAGCGGGTCGAGGCGCACCTGCGCGCCGTCGGCCTGCCGACACGCATCCCGCAGGCTTTGTCGTCCGAGCCTTGCGACGTCGACGAAATCCTCAACGCCATGGCCCAGGACAAGAAAGTCAAGCGCGGCGCGCTCACCTTCATCCTCGCCCGGGACATCGGGCAAAGCTTCATCGCCAAGAATGTCGATGTGGCGAAAGTCCGCGTTTTTTTGGACGACGAATTGCGAAACGGAGACTGATTTTCCATGCATGGCGCGGGCGAAACCCTGCCGGTGAACATCTGGGTCGCCGCCGCGATCCTTTTGGCCTGCCTGTTGCTGTCGGCGCTGTTCGCGGCCTCCGAGACGGCGATGACGGCGGCGTCGCGCGCTCGCATGCACGCCCTGGAGAAGCAGGGGGACGCCCGTGCGAAAATCGTGCTGCGGCTGCTCTCCGGGCGCGACCGCCTCATCGGCGCCATGCTGCTCGGCAACACGATGGTCAACATCGGCGCCTCCGCCTTTCTCACCACGGTGCTGGTGGCGGTGTTCGGACCCGAGGGCGCGATCTACGCCACGGCGTCGATGACCGTGCTGCTGCTGATCTTCGCCGAAGTCATGCCCAAAACCGTGGCGATCACCTATCCCGACGCCTTTTCCCTGGCGGTGGCGCGGATCACCGCGTTTTTCGTCGTGGCCTTCGGCCCCGTTCTGTTCGTCGTCGAACTCATCGTGCGCGGCGTGCTCCATCTTGCGGGGCTGCGGCCCGGGCACGTCAAAAACCTGCTGACCCCGCAGGAGGAGCTGAAAAGCGCCGTCGACCTGATGCACAGGGAAGGCGGCGTCGACAAGGACGACCGCGACATGTTCGGCGGCCTGCTCGACCTCAAGGAGCTGACCGTCTCCGACGTGATGGTCCACCGCACCAAAATGCTGACCATCGATGCGGACGCCGCGCCGGCGGACATTTTGAACGACGTGGTCAACTCGCCCTACACCCGCCTGCCGCTGTGGCGGGAGCAACCGGACAATATCGTCGGCGTGCTGCACGCCCGCGATTTCCTGCGGGCGCTCGCGGAATCCGGCTGCGAGATCGACAAGGTCAAGCTCGACCCCATTATCGCCGCGCCCTGGTTCGTGCCGGAGACCACCCAGCTTGAGGAGCAACTGCAAGCCTTTCGCAAGCGGAAGACCCATTTCGCCCTGGTGGTGGACGAATATGGCGACGTGCAGGGCCTTGTGACCCTCGAAGACATTTTGGAAGAGATCGTAGGCGACATCCGCGACGAGCACGACGTCGCCATGATCGGCGTGCGCCGCCAGCCCGACGGCTCCGTGCTGGTCGAGGGCTCCGTGCCGATCCGCGACCTCAACCGCTTCATGGGCTGGGAATTGCCGGACGAGGAGGCGACCACCATCGCCGGCCTGGTGATCCACGAGGCGCGAACGATTCCCGACCAGGGCCAGCAGTTTTTATTTCACCGCTTTCGCTTCGAGGTTTTGCGCAAGCAGAAGAACCGGATCACGCTGATGCGGCTCACGCCGCCCGCGTCGGAGGCGCGGAAGTAGGCGCTGCGAAGTTTGTAATGTCACGATCAAAGGTGAAAACGCAGCGACCGCAAGATCTTGTTCACCATATGGTTCCACGTGAAACATTTTTGTGCGCAAGACTTACCCTAATTGCTTGTTCCAGAACCGTAATTTGCCAGCGCGACGAAGCGGCCGCTTTCGCATTCCTCCGCAGCCGAGAGCAGATGTCGTGCGCAATCGCCAAGTTGTACGCGCAAGAATCGCGCGCTTTTTGCAGAAGTTTCGCACGAAATTCGCAAGAATTCACCGTTTTTGCGCGCTCGTGAACACGGCGTCACAACCGAGCGGTGGCATCGCCAGCGCCATCGACCGCCCGCACGCGGCCAGAAACATGACCGTTGTTCGTCCCTGATGAAGAGGATAGCCGTCGATAGATCGGCGAATTGACCTCCGCTGCGCCCGTGCTTTTTCATGGACGGCTGGAGGATCGGTCACGTTTCATACGATTTCCGAACGATCAGTTCGGAAATCGTATTCCGCTCGCGCGAAAATCCGCCCTTCGCCTGAAGGATTTCCGCGCGATTTCGTTTTCGCGGATCGCGAAGCGATCTTGCGGAAACCGTATCACAACGCGACAAAAGGGGCCGCGAGGTTCGCGGCCCTGCAAATGGTCAGGCTTGCTGAATCGCCGACAGTTTCCAATCCGTCGTCGCCCCGCCCGGACGGCGCGCGAAGGTCCAGATTTCGGTCGCAACGTCCGGCTTCACGGGATCACCCGAGACAATTCTGCCGGTCGCGCGATCAACCATCGTGTCGATCAGCGAGAAACGCATCGCGACGCTCGCATATTCGCTTTCGGGCTCGCGCCAGGCTTCCGCAAGATCACCCTTCAGAAGAGTCACGTCGGAGATTTTGTTGACCTGCCCTATTTTTGCGGTCTCTTGGAGCTCCGCGGCGAAATAGGAGGCCATTTCAGGCGTCGCCAGAGCGCGCAAAGCGGCCATGTCCTCGGCGCCATAAGCTTTTTGGATAAGACCAAGGTTTTGTTCGAAAGCATTGAAATCCGCAGGACCGATTTCGAGCTTCACAGGCGCCGCAGGCGCGCCGCCGGAGCCTCCGAAACCGCCAAAACCGGGGGGCGGGCTTTGCGCGGCGACGTTTTCGAATGCGGCGCCTTGAGGCGCCGGCTGGCGCCTGCGCAGAAAACCCATGACCAATTTGAACACGAGGAAGAGAAGCCCGATCTGAAGCACGAGGCCCAGAATGGACGAGAGTCCGCCGAGCCCGCCGCCAAAACCGTTGCCGAGCAGCAGGCCGATGAGCCCCGCGCCGACAAGGCCGCCCAGCAGGCCGCGCCCGAAACCGCCGGACATGAAGCCGCCGGACTTCATGCCCGGCGCTCCCGCATTCTGCGCCATGCCTGGCGACGGGGACGTCATCGAACGCTCGATCGGAGCGGCCGGGCGAGGCGCCGTCGCGGTGGGGGGCGGGGCGCTGTCGGTGCGCGCGCCGCGGCTGCCCATGGAGCCGCCAGCTCCCGGTTTGGCGAAACTGTCGGCGGAAAAGCCAAGGGCGACAAGGGCGGCCAGAGTGAAAATCAAGGTTTTTTGGCGCACGGCCATGGGTGTATCCTGAAGTTGCGCGAGCGTGTCGCTGCCCGCATGGCTTATATTGGTTATCTTTGGTCAAAGTGCAAAGGCGGCGGCCGGATCTGGTCCTTCGGTGATGAAAATTGATGCGCCGCAGCGATGAAAAACGCCTGGGGGCCAATCCCTGTGTTGGAAGACCGCACCCTCCCAATTCCGGCGCCTGGCTGCGAGCGGGAACAAGAGAGGAAAACGAAATGTCCGAGCGGCGCACGAATTTTGAGTATGAAGATCGTATTGTTTGCGGGCGGAACGAATTGTTCGGCCCAGGCGATCCGCAATTGCCATGAATTCAGGCCCGCGTCTGATCGACATCGGTCGCCGCGAAATCCTCTCCTCCTTTAGACAAGAGCGGCGCCCAGAGGGCCTTGGCGCAAGCGCAGGAGAAACAGTCGGCGAGGTTGAGGCGCGCGGGATGGCGCCGGGGTCGCCGCATGCTTGCGCTGGGCCAACGCCCGGCAGCGCGTCGCCAACCGTCCCTAAGCAAACATTCGTTGGTCGCCCAACGAATGTTTGCTTAGGCTTCTTTGTTTTCGCAGGATTTTCACCCGAAAACCGGCGGCCACTTTTCGGAAATCCTGCTTAGAGCGTTTTCGAGCGAAGTGGATGCCGGTTCGCGTGAAGAAAATGTTTCAAAACAAGACTCTAGAGCTATTTCATGTTTCCATGAAACGTGAAAAAGCTCTAGCGTTACGCCCGCAATCCGCCGTTTCCTGCCCTCCCCAGGCGACCCCGCCGCATTCCCATGCTACGACTGGGCCCCCTGGCCTCCGTGTACGCGCCCATCGCCGAGGAACAATGCTCACCATCGACCCGCAAAAATCCGTCCTCCTCATCATTGATTTCCAGGCGCGGCTGATGCCGGCGATCCACGAGGGCGAGGCCGCGATCCGCAACGCCGGCAAACTGTTGGAGATCTCCAAACTTCTCGACGTCCCCCGCCTGTTCACCGAGCAATACCCCAAAGGTCTGGGCGCGACCGTGCCGGAGCTGCCGGTCGACGGGGATCGGGTCATTTCAAAAGTTTCGTTCGACGCCTGCCGCGCCGAAAGCATGCTGCAAAACATCCCCGCGGACGCCGAAGTCGTCGTCGCCGGCTGCGAGGCGCATGTCTGCGTCCTGCAAACCGTGCTCGGCCTCATCGCCGCCTCGCGAAAGGTTATTGTAGTCCGCGACGCCATCGGCTCGCGCAAGCCGGAGGACAAGGCGGCGGCGATCGCGCGCATGGAGCGCCGCGGCGCGGAGATCGTCACCACCGAAATGGTGGCGTTCGAATGGGTTCAGACCGCCGAGAACCCGCGCTTCCGCGCGGTGAGCGCCCTGATCAAATAGGTTTGATGCGGTAAAGCGCGAAGCGCCGCTCGACGCGCAGCGGCGCAACCAGCGCCGGCAGCGGATTTTCGCCGGGCGGGCCAATCACGTAGAGATAATCAAATTTTTGTGGCCACCCCGCGAACAGGCCGGACGTGCGCGCGGCGATCCGCGCGAGGTCATCAACCGTCACGCTGCCGGCGTCCTGAATGTTGAGGTTTTCGAACCCGGGCCGCGACATCAGCGGCTGCTTGCCTTTCAGCGCCATCACCGAGGAGACCAGCGCCTTGTTGTAAAAAGCCGCGAGCGTCGGCGCATGCACCATGGGCTCCAGCGTCTGGCCGCTGAACGGCGATTCCTCCTGCAAGCGCGCGACCAGAATTTTCGCCCCCCTGTCGATCTGACCAAAGGATTGGATCATCGCCGCGTAATCGGCGCGATAAGAGGTCCAGAGCCAGCCAACCCAACCCAGATTGGCGCAGATGAGAACCAAGGCGGCGAGGCTCGCCCGTCGCTCCCAGACGCGATCAGGAAAACGCAAGCTTATAAAACCGGGCAGGATCAAGGCGGCGGCGACGAGCACGCGCACATCGACGTAAGCCGTGTCGAACAGCATTTGCGGCGTGGCGACATAAAGCAGGGCAAAGCCCGCCGCGAGCCAAGCCCCCGCCTGTTCCGCAACGAGCCCATGCGTGCGCCGCTGCCGCAGCGCGACCAAGCCCAGGAAGGCGACAATCACCGTGGAGAGCGCGGTGTTGTAGCCATTGGCGGCGACGAGAAGCCAAAGCGGCTTGAAGCCAAAATCCCAGGAATTGCCGGCCTGCCCCACCGAGCCGCCCGAAAAAATCAGGATGGCGCCGGCGACCAGCGCGGGCGCCGCCAGCATCGCCAGCGCCCCCAAAAACTCTCCCACAGCGCGGCGTGCGTAAAAACGCCAAAGCTCGTACACGCCCAGCGTAAAACCATAGAGCCCAAGGGCGAAAAGGTGGGCGACAAACAGCGCGGCGACGAACAGGCAGTGCACAACAAAGCGCAGCGCCAAATGTTCGCGCCAAAAAATCCAGCAGGCGATCCCCCACAGGGCGAGCCCGAGGCCAAAGGAAAAATTCAAAAACCCCCAGGCGAAGGGAAAGGCAAAGGCGAACAGCAGGGCGACGAAGCCGGCATATTCAAACCGCCGCTTCACCGCGAGCTCAATGGCGACGGCGCCTGACAGAATAAGACCCTGGCAAGCCGCAACAAACAGCCGCGCCGCCGTCTCGACGTCCAAAAAACGCGCCAGCGGCGGGACGATCAGGTCCATGGCGAGGTTGGGATAAAAGCCCCAGGCGGAGGCGTAATAGGGTGAGGGGTCGCCCGCGCTTTCCGCGACAAGCAGATGCATGCGCGCCAAATGGTTCAAAAAATCCGACAGCGCCGGGATCGGCGTCGCCAGGGTCAGGGCGAGGACGGCGAGGGCCAGGAGAGCAAAAACGCGTTCGCGAGTCATGTGCGCGCTTCGTGACGTTGAGATACGTCATTTACGCCCAGCATCATGAAGGGACGGTTTCGGGGACTGGATCGAATTGCGCGTGACGCGGGTGCGGACATGAACGCTGTTTGCCGGGCGCAATTCGTTCCTGTCCCGTCGATCTCAATGCGCCGACGCGTGCTCCCCCGCCATGAACTGGGCCTTCGCCAGCGCCGCGAACCGGCCGCCCTGCGCCACCAGTTCGTCAAAACTCCCGGATTCGACGATCCGACCCTGTTCGAACACCAGGATACGATTGGCGCTGCGGATGGTGGCGAGGCGGTGGGCGATGACGAAAGTGGTGCGCCCCTGCGTCGCCGCCTCCAGCGCAGCCTGGAGCTGTTTTTCGGTCGCGGCGTCAAGCGCCGAGGTCGCCTCGTCGAACACCAGGATCGGCGGGTCCTTCAGCAGCGCGCGGGCGATGGAGACGCGCTGACGCTCGCCGCCCGACAGGGACCGTCCCCGCTCTCCAACCAAGGTCTTGATCCCGTCCACCTGCCGCAAAACAAAATCGCTCGCCTGCGCGCGGGCGAGCGCAAGCTCGATCTCCTCCTTGCTGGCGTCGATCTTGCCGACCTTCAAATTTTCCTCGATGGTGCGGGCGAACAGCATGGGCTCCTGGAACACCACGCCGATGTTGCGCCGCAAGGCCGAAAGTTTCATGTCGCGAATATCGATCCCGTCGATGCGAATGGCGCCGGAATTGGGGTCCATGGCGCGGTGCAGCAGGCTGAGCGTGGTCGATTTCCCCGAGCCCGTGGACCCCACCAGCGCCACGGTCTCGCCCGGCTTGACGACAAAAGACACGTCGCTGACCGCGATGCGCCGCTGGTCATAGGCGAAGGTGACGTGGTCAAACGTCACTTCGCCGCGCAGCCGCCCGGGGTCGATCGCGCCCGGCTTGTCGGCGATTGCCGGCGAAGTGTCCATGATATCGAAAAATTCGCGGATTTTGGGCGCCTGCATGAACAGGCTGTTGATGAAGCCGACCACGCCTTCGAGCCTGGCGATCAGCATGGTGGCGAAATTCATGAAGGTGACGATCTCGCCGATGCTGGCGAGTTTGTGCAGGTGCAGCCAGACGCCGACCAGGAAAATCGCCACCAGCGACAGGGTGGAGGCGGCGCGCGTCGCCACCGCGGCAAGAGCCCACCAGGACAGCACCGGCATTTGCGCGGACAGCACCAGACGGATGATGTCCTGAAGCCCACGCGACTCATTCTCGATGCGCGTGAACGACTGGATCACCGGCAAATTGCCGAGCACATCCGACGCCCGCTCGGCGAGCTGGGCGTTGTAAACCTCGACATTGGCCTGCAAACCGTGGGTGCGGCGAATGACGAAAGCGGTGAGCACGCCGAAAAAGGCCACGAGCACGACAAGGATGAGCCCGAGCCGCCAATTGAGGAACAAGGTGCCGGGCAAAAGCACGAACAGCGCGACCATCGAGGCGCAGTTCTCGCGAAAAAACGACAGCCAGATGAAGAACATGCCATTGGCCGCGTCGAGCATCACCTTCAACAGCCGCCCGGAATGGGTCGACGTATGAAAACTCAGCGGCAATTCCAAAATATGGTCGAAAAAATCGGCCATCACGCCGAGGCGCCGGCGATGCGCGAGGCGGTCGGAATGCAGCGCCACGGTGACGGCGGCAATGATGGAAAACAGCCCGAAACCGACCCAGGCGATGACAAGGGGTTGGAGAGTCAGCCAGGCGGCATTCTTGCCGAGCGTGTCGAGCCGGGTCATGGCGTCGATGATGCGCCCGAACAGCACGGGCTCGACGAACTGCGCGCCGACGAGCGCCAAATTGGCGATCACCAGCATGATCGCCAGATTTTTCTCCGGCGCGAGCTGGCGCAGGATGCGCCCGTAGGTCTTTAACATGGACATCGGGCCACCTTAAACGCAGGCGACGAAAAACTCACTCCTTCGAAAGCGCGGAACCGCCAAGCATCCCCAAAATGCCGCCGACGACGCCGGACGTGATCTTGCCGCCGCCGGACTCTCCGCCGCCGCCCGAAGGCAGGTGCCGGGCGATTTCCTCGGCGAGGTTCATGATCGGCATGCTCTGCAAGGCGACATGCCCCGGGCCGGTCAGGGTCGCGAGAAACAGCCCCTCGCCGCCGAACAGGATATTTCGAAAGCCTTTGACCATCTGGATATCAAAAGTGATGGTCGGGTCCATGATGCCGACATGACCGGCGTTGACCAGCAGGCGCTCACCGGCCGCGAGGTCGCGCTCGACCACCTCGCCCGAAAGATCGAGGAACACGGTCCCAGGACCCGTGACCTTTTGCAGAACAAAACCTTCGCCGCCGAACAGGCCGGCGCCAAAACGCTGCTGCCAGGCGATTTCGAGCTGCACGGATTTTTCCGCGACGAGAAACGTCTCTTTCCGGCAGATCAACGCCTGCCCGGCCTGCAAAACGATCGGCAAGATGGTGCCGGGAAAGCGCGGGGCGAAGGCGACGTGACCGTTTCCGCGCGACGTGAACGCGGTGATGAAGAACGATCCGCCACCCAGCGACCGCATGAAGCCGGACAGAAAACCGCCGCCGGTATGGGTGTCCATCTCGACGAGATCGTTCATCCAGCACATGCAGCTGGTCTGGCTGTAGATCGTTTCGCCGGGATCGAGGTCGATCTCGACGGTCTGCATCATCGTTCCCGAAATTTTGTAGCGCATGGCCCCTCCCCTCAAGCCTCCCCGACCGGTTCGGCATGGCCGACGACGCGCAGCAGATGCGGCATTTTTTCGCGCAAGGCGCGTTCGATCTCTTCCAACGCCTCATGGGTGGCGGTCACCGACAGGGCCGGGCAGACGTGAGCGTGAAAATTCACCACCAGCCCCTCGGCCGTGGCGCGAGCGCGCACGGCGTGCACGTCGGTCACGCCCGCCTTGCCCGCCGCCGCCTCCTTCAGCGCGGCGGTGATGGCTTGAAGCGTCGCGGGATCGGATTCATGACCGATCAGCTTGTGCGCCTGCAACGGCTCGATATGGCTCTCGACCTCGATATAGGGACCGATCTCGTCGCGAATGTCGTTCTCCAGCGCCGTCGCTATGGCGTGGGCCTCCGCCATGGGCAGCGATCCCTCCACTTCCAGATCGAAGGCGATGCAGTCGCGGTCGCCAAGATGGTGAACAAAAATATGGTGGACCGGCAGTTTTTTCCGCGCCGCGATCATCACGATGCGTTCGGCGAGGGTCTCGTCGTCGAGCGCGCGCGGGGAGGATGAAACGGTCGCCTCGGTTTCCGGCGACACTTCCGAAATCTTTGCCCGCACCGCCGCCTCGATCTCGGCGACGCGCTCCAGCGGCAGCGACCGCGCCACGGCGATGAACACCTCGCCGAGGATTTTCGGCCCGTTGGGCCGCAGCTTGATGTTTTCGACCGCCACCACGCCGGGAACCTGGACAATCTCCCCGCGCAACTGATCGGCGAGGCCATCCGGCGCGCGATCGAGCAGCGTGCCCAGCGTTTCGCCGCCGAGCCGGAACCCGGCGTAGCCGATGAACAGCGCCACACCCATGGCGGCGAGCGCGTCCCCCTGCACAAAACCATAATGATTGGCGATCAGGCCGATCAGCACCAGCACGGAGCCGATGAGATCGCTGGCGAAATGCATGGCGTCGGCGGCGAGCGCATGGCTGCCCGTCTTCTTGGCGACCGAGCTGAGGGTGAGATAGCGTCCGCTGTCCGCCACGATGGAGACGATCAGCACGCCGAACACCCACCAGGAGGACTCGACGGCCTCGCCGCCCTCGCGCAACCGCGCGGCGGCGGTGAACAGCACGTAGAGCGCGAGCCCCGCCAGCAAACCGGTTTCGAACAAGGCCGAAAGCGATTCATATTTGCCATGACCGTAATGGTGCTTGTCGTCGGCGGGCTTGTTGCCTTGGCGGACCGCGAAATAGGTGAGAATGGTTGCGCCGGTGTCGATGGCGTTGTGCGCGGCTTCGGACAGCAGCGCGAGCGAGCCGGAGGTCAGCCCGGCCGCCGCCTTGCCAAGCGTCAGAACGGCGCTGACGGCCACCGAGCTGAGCGCGACCCGCTCCTTGAGCGCGGCATTTTCGGTCACGTGACCTCCTGAATGACTGGCCCCTGAAGTAGCAGAAGCGCCGCTGCGGCGGCAAGGAGGGCGCGCTCAGGCGATGCAGCCAAACGCGCGATCGAATGTTACACGAAGGACAGACGAGATTGCGGAGCCACAACTCAGAATGGATTGATTCCGTGACCCGGCCTTGACAATCCAGGTCAAGGTCAAAACGCCGCCGCCACGAATAGGATATTCGCCATGCGTTACCTGCACACCATGATACGCGTCGCCGATCTCAACGCTGCGCTGGATTTCTTCGTCCAAAAGCTGGGCATGGTGGAAATCCGCCGCGTGAACAGCGAACAGGGGCGTTTCACGCTGGTCTTCCTCGCCGCCGACGAGGACATCGGCCGCGCCGCCGGCGCCAGTTCCCCGCTGGTGGAGCTGACGCACAACTGGGACCCGGAAACCTACACGGGCGGGCGCAATTTCGGCCATCTCGCCTATGAGGTGGAGAATATCTACGCCACTTGCGAAAAGCTGGACAACGCCGGCGTGACCATCAACCGTCCGCCGCGCGATGGCCGCATGGCCTTCATCCGGACGCCCGACGGCATTTCCATCGAATTGCTTCAGAGAGGCGAGGCGCTGCCGCCGCAGGAGCCGTGGGTGAGCGCCGCGAACGTGGGAAGCTGGTGATGGACGAACGCGAGGCGCGCGAAAAGCTCGTGAAGGCATGCCGGGCGATGAACGCCCGGGGGGTGAATCAGGGCGCGGCGGGGAACATTTCGCTGCGCTTCGGCTCGGGAATGTTGATCACGCCAAGTGGCGTCGACTACGACGAACTCACGCCGAAAATGATCCTGGTCCAGTCGCTCGATGCGGAAGAACCGGCGCGCGAGGGCAAGATCAAGGCGTCGAGCGAATGGCGTTTTCACCGCGACATTCTTCGCGCAAGGCCCGACGTGAACGCCGTCGTGCACACCCACGCGCCCTACGCGACCGTGATGGCCATGCTGCGCCGGCCGATCCCCGCCAGCCATTACATGATCGCCGCTTTCGGCGGCGACACCATCGCATGCACGGATTATGCGCCGTTCGGGACTCAGGAGCTCTCCGACCTCGCGGTGAAGGGGCTCGAAAATCGCCTCGGCGTGCTGCTGGGCAGCCACGGCATGATCGCAGTGGGGCCAGACCTTAACCGGGCCATGGGGCTCGCCGGCGAGTTGGAGACCCTTGCGAAACTGCACTATCTCGCCGGGCTGGCGGGTGGGCCGGCGCTGCTCGACAGCGATCATGTCGCGTGGCTGGTGCAAAAATTCGCCGGCTATGGCCCGGGCGCGAAAGGATAAAGGGTCACGGGAATGTGATTCGGGGCTGGAGGAGGCGCGGGTTATCCTAAGGTCGAAATCCAAAATGTTCGTGCCCAGCGTGCGACGCCCGACTGCGCTCCAGACGGGCCGCTTCTCTCAATCTGAACGGAGACATTCATGGACTCCAGTGAATTGTTCCGCTCCTGCGCCAACGAACATGTGGCCGCCGCCGCTCTGATGTCCATCGGCGGCGCGCTGGTTGCGCGGATCGACCGCGGCGCCCTCCCGGTTGGGGTGACGCGCGGCGCCTTCGTGGCGAGCCTCGTGGCGGAATATGACCGCAAGGCCTCGCCGGAACTGCGCAAGCAACTCGTTCGCGCCATGCGTCGCGCGCAGATGCCGCTCCTCGCGGGTTTGCGTCACGTCCTGCAAGTCGCGCTGCGGGGCGCCTTCGAACCCGCGCCGCGCCGGGCGCTTTATTGCCGTTGGCGTCCTCCGGTGTTGAACTGGGCGCCCGAATCCGCGTCCCTGGCGCGCGAGGATTTGCGCCGCGTGCTGCACTGACTGACGCGCCAGCCCAACATGACTTGAAAACACGGTCTGGCGCGCGCATATGGCCTCTTCTTGAGAGCGGGTCCGAGCCCCCGCGAGGGAGAGGCCTTTGCCCGATTTCCATTCACTGTTGACGCAATTTGGTCCCTGGGTCGTGTTTTTTTTGGTTGCCGTGGAAAGCGCCGGCATTCCGCTGCCGGGAGAAACCAGTCTCGTCACCGCTGCGGTGATCGTCGGCAGCAGCCAGCAGGGCTCGATCGCGGAAATTGTGGCGCTGGCGGCGGCCGGGGCCATCGTCGGCGACAACATCGGTTTTTGGGTCGGACGCGAATTCGGCCTGAGACTTCTCTTGGCTCACGGACCCAAGATCGGACTTGACGAGGACCGTCTCCGCCTCGGGCAATATCTCTTCCAGCGTTACGGCGGCGCCATCGTGTTTTTCGGCCGGTTCGTCGCGGTGCTGCGCGCCTTCGCCGCCGTGCTGGCCGGCGCCAACAAGATGTCCCCACTGCGCTTTTTCCTCTTCAACGCGGCCGGCGGGATCACCTGGGCCTCAATCTTCGGCTTGGGCGGCTATTTCCTCGGCGCCGAGTTCCACCGCATCGCCGGACCGTTCGGCCTGGCCGCGCTCGCGCTGGCGGTCACCGGCTTTTTCCTGTTCAGTCGTTATCTGCGCCAGCACGAGGCGAGGCTGATCGCTGAGGCCAAGGCCGCGCTTCCCGGGCCTTTGGGCCTCGCGACGCAAACAGCGGGACGTTGACGCGCCGTGCTGATCGAAACGCTCAAACCGCTGATCGCGCAGCACGCCTATGCCGCTGTCTTCTGCATCGTGGCGCTGGAGAGCGCCGGCATTCCGCTGCCCGGCGAAACCGCGCTCGTCCTCGCCGCCGTTTTCGCCGGCGCAACCGATCTGATCGACATCAGAATTGTCATCCTGCTGGCGGCGGCGGGCGCAATCCTGGGCGACAACCTCGGGTTCATGGCGGGGCGGCGCTATGGCCTGCCGCTGCTGCTGAATTATGGCCACAAGATTGGCCTGCACGACGACCGGATCAAACTGGGGCAGTATCTGTTCGCCCACCACGGCGCGAAAATCGTGTTTTTCGGCCGCTTCATCGCCCTGTTGCGCATTTTTGCGGCCTTCCTGGCAGGGGTGAACCGCTACGGCTGGGGCCAATTCCTGTTCTACAACGCGAGCGGCGGCATCGTCTGGGCGCTGGTTTTCGGCCTCGGCGGCTACGCCTTTGGCGAGGTTTTCGAGCATTTCGCCGGCCCAATCGGCCGGATCGCGCTGGGCCTCGCCATCGTCGGCCTTGGCGCGCTCTGGTGGGTGATCCATACGCAGGAAAAAAAGCTGACCGCGCGCGCGGTGGAGGCTTATCCCGGGCCGCTGCGCGGCGACGAATGGACTACAGAGCCGCCCGCAAATCCTTCGCCACCTGGTCCGGCGGCCGGTCGAGATTGACGCTGCGCAAAAATTTCCCTTCGCGATCCATCAGATAGATCACCGCGCTGTGGTCCATTGAATAATCGCCCGATGGCGTCGGGACTTTGCGCGCATAGACGCGATAGGCCGAGAGCATCGCGTCCACTTCCCCACGGTCGCCCGACAGGCCGATCACGCGCGGATCGAAATCACTGGCGTAGTCCGCCATGCGGTCGGGCGTGTCGCGTTCGGGATCAACAGTCACAAACAGAATTTTTATCCGAGCCGCCGGCCCAAGCTCCTTCAGGACTTGCGCGATTTTCGTCAGGGTGAGCGGGCAGACATCGGGACAATGGGTGTAGCCGAAGAACACAAGGAACGGGGTCCCGCGCAGGTCGGCCTCGGTGACGGTCTTGCCGCCACCGGTGTGCAACCGGAATGGGCCGCCAATGGCCGCCGCATTCGATGCCGACTGCCGGGCGAACATGGTCACGCCAATTGCGGAAAGTCCCAGCAGGACGAAAGCGCCGATCAGCAGCAGCGGCAGGATGCGGGATTTTTTGGAAGTCGGTTCGGAAGCCATCAGAAACAGGTCCAGGCGGCGTTAAGCGCGTTCACGAACACAAGCGGCCCGTAAAGCGCCCACAAGACCAGCGCCAGGAGAACGAGCCCGGCAGAAAGGGCGGCGACCGTCAGGCCGCCGCCCCAGACCAAAAATCTTGCTTGCGCCATGGGATAGAGATGGCGCTGTTCCGGTGGAAAGTCCAGTTCACTCGATGGCGACGGGATCGAGTGGGGCCTGCGCCCGTTGCGGCGCGGCGCTGGCCTTGACGTCCGGCGCGGGGATGCGGAACCACGCGAGGTAGAGGGCGGGCAGGAACAGCAAGGTCAAAACCGTTCCGACGATGATGCCGCCCATCATCGCATAGGCCATCGGCCCCCAAAAGATCTCGCGCGAGATCGGGATCAGCGCCAGGGTGGCCGCGGCCGCCGTGAGCATGATCGGGCGCATGCGGTGCTGGGTGGCCTCGCGCACCGCGTCCCAGGCGGGCTTCCCCTCCTTGAGCAGGGTCTCGATCTGGATAATCAGGATCACCGAATTGCGGATGAGGATGCCGATCAGGGCGAGCACGCCGAGGATGGCGACAAACCCCATGGGCTTGTGGCTGGCGAGCAAGGCCGCGGACACGCCGATCATCGCGAGAGGCGCCACCGCGAACACCAGGAACAGCCGGCTGAAACTCTGCAACTGGATCATCAGGATGGTCGCCATGATGAAGATCATCAACGGGAACACGGCGTTGATCGGACCCTGCGCCTTCCCGCTTTCCTCGACGGCGCCGCCGACCTTGACCTGATAGCCGGCGGGCAGCGCGTCCGCGAATTTCTTCACCTCCGGAGCGAGCTGCTGCACCACGGTCGCCGGCTGGACGTCGCCGAGAACGCTGATTTTCAACGTGACCGTGGGCAGGCGCGCGCGCCGCCAGATCGTGGGCTGCTCCAGCGCGAAGTCGATGCTGGCCACAGCGGCGAGCGGCACCGACGTGCCCCCTGATCCCGGCAATTGCAGGTTTTGCAGCGTGTCGACGGAGGCGCGCTCGCCGCCCTTGGCGCGGGCGACGACGTCGACCAGGTAGATGTCGTCGCGAATCTGGGTCACGACGGCGCCGTTGACGATGCTGTTGAGCGTGGAGGCGATGTCCTGCGAGGACACGCCGAGCGACCGCGCCTTGTCCTGGAGCACATTGACCTTGATCACGCGCGCCGGTTCGCCCCAATCGAAGGTGACGTCGCCGAGGCTGGGATTTTTCGCCACGATATTGGCGAGTTCGCGGGATTTTTCGCGCACCCCCTGAATGTCCGGTCCGCTCAGCCGATATTGCACCGGCCGTCCGACCGGCGGGCCGATGTCGAGCAGATGGATGAAGGCGTCGGTGCCCGGAAAGGTTTTTCGAAGCCAATCGCGGTACTTGCCGATCAGACGGTCGCGCGTCTCCACGTTTTTGGTGAGAATCACCGTCTGGCCGAAGGCGGCGTTGGCGGGCTGGACGTCGAAGGACAGAACGAAGCGCTTGGCGCCTTCACCGATATAGCTGGAATAAAGCAGGATATCCGGCTCGCCGTTCAGCATCTCCGCTTCAAAGCGCTTGATTTGCGCATCGGTCTCGGCGATCGAGGAATTCTGCGGCAGGTTCCAGTCGACGATCAGCTCGGGGCGGTCCGAAGACGGAAAAAACTGCTGTTGCACAAAGCCCATGCCGAACAAGGCCAGGGCGAAGACCGCCAGCGTCGTTCCGATGGTCAGCCAGCGCCGGCGCATGCAGAAGTCCAGGGCGCGATCAAAGCCGCGTGCGAAAAAACCCTTGCCGGTTTCGTGATGGCCTTTCATCGTCTTGGGCAGAATCGTGACGCCGAGCAGCGGCGTGAACAGCACCGCCACCAGCCAGGACACGATCAGCGCCACCGAAATGACCACGAACAGGGTGAAAGTGAATTCGCCGGCGGCGCTGTCGTTCAAGCCCACGGGAATGAATCCCGCGGCCGTGACCAGCGTGCCCGTCAGCATGGGAAAGGCCGTGCTGGTATAGACGTAGGTCGCGGCTTTTCGCAGGTTGTCGCCGAGTTCGAGCCGCGCCACCATCATTTCGACCGCGATCATGGCGTCGTCGACCAGCAGGCCAAGGGCGATGATCAGCGCGCCCAGCGAAATGCGCTGCAACGAAATATGCGTCTCACGCATGAAGAGAAAGGTGATCGCCAGCACCAGCGGAATGGCGATGGCGACGACCAGACCTGCGCGCCATCCCAAGCTGACGAAGGAAATGGCGAGCACGATCACCACAGCCTCAAACAAGCCGCGCGTAAACCCGGACACCGCCTCTTCCACCACGTTGGGCTGGTCGGAGACGCGAAACACATCGACGCCGATGGGCAGGTCCGCCTTGATCTTGTCGAGCTTCTGGTCGAGCGCCGCGCCGAATTCGAGCAGGTTGGCCCCCGCCTTCATGCCAATAGCGAGGCCGATGGCGGGCTGGCCATTGAAACGAAACAGATTTGTCGGCGGATCGACATAGCCGCGCCGGATGGTGGCGACGTCGGTCAGGCGGAAATAGCGGTCGTTGACGCGCAGGTTGATGGCGCGCAGGTCCTCCTCCGAGGTGAACTGACCGCTGACGCGGACAAAGATCTGCTCGGGCCCCGCCTGCACCGCTCCGGAAGGCGTGACCGCGTTCTGCGCGGCGAGCGTGGCCATGACTTGCTGGAAATCGACGCCCATGGCGGCGGTCTGCCGGGTCGAAAATTCGAGAAAAATCACCTCGTTCCGCGCGCCGATCAGATCGACGCGGCCGACGTTGGGGGTCGTCAGGATTTTCGCGCGCGCGTCCTCGACCTGGTCGCGCAGCTGCCGGTGGGTGAGGCCATCGGCGGTGAAGGCGAAAATATTGCCGTAGACGTCACCGAAACGATCATTGAAGAACGGTCCCTGCACCCCGCTTGGGAAATCCTTCTTGATGTCGGCGACCATGTTGCGCACGCGCACCCAGGTCGGCTCGACGTCTTTTGCCTTTGTCGTTTGCAGCAGGTTGACGAAAACGATGGTGTCGCCGGCGGTGGTGATCGAGCGTGTGTAGTCGAGCGTTTCAAGCTCTTCCATCTTGCGCTCGATGCGCTCGGTCACCTGATTGGCGACCTCCTCGGCTGTGGCGCCGGGCCATTTGGCCTGGATCACCATGGTCTTGATGGTGAAGTTGGGGTCTTCCTCGCGGCCCAGGCCCAGATAGGCGAAGGCCCCGGCGATCAGGAAAACGATCATGAAATACCAGATGAGCGAGCGCCGATCGAGCGCCCAGTCCGAAAGGTTGAAACGGCTCACGGCTGCACGCTCCCAAAAAGTCTCACTTGCTGGCCTTCCTTCAGCCGATGCACCCCGGCGACGACCACCCGTTCGCCGCCCTTGAGGCCGCCGCGGACCAGAAACCGGCCGTCACGCTCGGGCGCGACCTCAATGTCTTGCGCGGACACCTTCATGGTCTCGGGATCGACAATGAAGACCCTCGTTCTGTCCCCCTCCTGCAACAGCGCCGAGGCGGGCAGGCGAATCAGCGGGTTCCCGTCGGAGGCGACCCGCGCGGAAATGGTCGAACCGAGCCGGAAGGCGGGGGGCGGCGACTCCAGCGCGATCTTGAGGCGACGCGACCGCGTGGCGGCGTCGGATTCCGGCGCGATCTCGCGCAGTGTCCCCGCGGCCGAAACCGCCGGATCGATCTGCAGCGCGACCTTGAATTTGTCGCCGAGGGAGAAGGCGTCGATCACCGCTTCCGGCGCGTCGATCACCGCATCGCGGCGGGTGGGTTCGGCGACGGTGACAACCGCCTGTCCCGGCGCCACGGTCTGGCCGATTTCGGCGGATGTCGCCGTGACGATCCCGGAATATTCGGCCTTGAGGACTGTGTAAGTCAGTTGTTCCTTGGCCTTGACCAGAGACGCCTCGGCCTGCTGCATGGCCGCCTGCGCCGAGGCGCGGGCCTGTTCGGCGGTGTCGAAGGCGGCCTGCGAGGCGGTTTTCTTGGCGAGCAGGGCGCTTTGCCGCGCCTCGGTCGAGGCAGCGTTATCGAACTGGGCGCGGGCGCTCGCCAGCGTCGCGGCGGCGGCGCGCGCGGCGGCCTCATAGGCGGTGGGGTCCAGGGCCGCTATGATCTGGCCCGCCTCGACGCGATCGCCCGCTTTCACCGGACGTGAAATGATCCGGCCGAGGACGCGAAAGCTGAGCGCACTCTGGGTCTGCGGCTGGACCACGCCGGAAAAGGCCGTGTCGAACGCCGACGCCGGCGTCGCGATCATGGTCATGGCGGGGCGCGGCGGCTCGGCCTTTTGCGCCTCCGGCTTGGTGCAGGCGGCGAGCAGGCTCAAGCCGATCAGCGCGGCGGTCTGGAAAAAATTCATTTCAGCGCCTCCTCGTTCTGGATGCGCACGACCTGATCCTCTCGCAAGAACTTGCCGCCCTCGGTGACGACGAGTTCGCCGGGCTTGACCCCATCTTTCAACACCACATGCTCGCTTTCATAGACAGCGACGACGACGGGGCGCAGGGAGGTTCGTCCGCTGGCCGGATCGACGATCCACACGGCCGGCTTGCCGGCGACGCTGTTGAGCGCCGTCCACGGCAACACCACGACGTTCGCCATGGTCCAGCGCGCGCGTCCCGTGACGGCGGCGCCCAGAGGAAATTTTGTCTGGTCGGCGTCGATCTGGACTTTCGCCTGAATCGTGCCCGTCTTCGCGTCGATCACCGGAGAGACTTCGCGAATATGGCCGGGCGCGGTGACGTCCGGATCGGCGATCAGCGCGAGATCGACGCGATTGCTGTCCGGCGGGTGCGAAAAGGGGGTCTCGTAGAGCGCAAAGACGGCGTCGCGCGGGCCGTCCTCGGCAAAAGAGAAGGCCGCCTGGGCCGACTGCGCCACCTGCCCGACCTCGATGTGGCGGGCGGTAATGATTCCGGCATGGCCGGCGACCAGGTTCGTATAGGAGAGCGCGTCCTGGGCCGTTGCAACCTGCGCCTTGGCGGCGTCGAGCGACCCTTGCGCGCCCCGCAGGGTCTGGTCGGCGAGCTCATAGGCGGCTTGCGTCGTAAAACCGCTGGCGAGCAGGCTTTTTTGCCGATCGTAGGTGGCCTTCGCCTGACGCCAGCTCGCTTCGGCGCCGGCGAGCCCGGCCTTGGCGGAATTGAGATCGGCCTGCTGTTCCGAAGGATCGAGCCGGGCCAGCACGGCGTCGGCGTCGACATGCTGCCCGACGTCGCCCGTGCGTTCGATCACGCGGCCGGAGGTCCGGAATGAAAGCTCGGTCTGAACGCGCGCCCGCACGGCGCCGGACAGGACGAGATCGCGCTCACGCGTTTCGAGCTGAACTTTTTGCGCCACGACATTGAGCGGCGGATGGGTTTTGGACTTCGCGTCATCGCCGCAGCCCGAAAGCGCGATCATGAGCGCGAGCGCGCCGGCGGAGGCATAGGGTCCGGGGCGCAAAGGAGTGATACGCGGGCCAAGGGTCATCAGCACCCCGTGAAAAAGAGCTGGAGATTTTCGTCGCTGAATGCAATATTATTGACTGACCGGAAAGTCAATAATTTGTGAGGGGCGTCGCGTGTTCAAATGTGAGGGGTTCCGCCGCAGACGAAAGGCGGAGCGTCCCGGAGAGATTCTGGACGCCGCGTTCGAGGCCTTCGCGGAACGCGGCTATGCGGCGACCCGTCTGGAGGATGTGGCGGCGCGCGCTGGCGTGACCAAGGGGACGATCTACGTCTATTTCCCCACCAAGGAAAAACTGTTCGAGGACATGGTGCGCAGCCATTCGGCCGGCCTGCTTTCGGACGCCGACACGCTTGTCGCGGGGATCGAGGGCGCGAGCGGCGAAAAATTACGCTCGCTGCTGCATTTTCTCTACGGCCGTTGCGTCGAGGACCGGCGCGGACGGGAGATCTTGCGCTTCATGATTGCGGAGGGCAAAAATTTTCCGCAGCTGGTCGCTGAACATTATCGCGATTTCGTCGTACCCCTGCTCAGCATGGTCTCGGCCCTGCTGGAACAAGGGGTGGCGACCGGGCAGTTTCGCGCCGATCTCTGCCGCGAAACCGTGAGGATCGTGATCGCGCCGACGCTTTTCCTGGGCGTGCTCAGGCTGATTTTTGGAGATGCGCCGCCGGTTGACGAAGAAGCCTATGTCGACGCCCACATCGACCTGACGCTCAACGGACTCTTGGCGAACCCGCTTGGAGCATAGCGAAGCGGATGCAGGTTGGCGTCAAAAAGACGCGTAAAAAATGTGGATGAGAGCCCGCGGCCGTGGCTGTCCACGACGGGAGCCGCCCGAGGCGCAGTTCGGTCACTATTTCGTGGGCGCAATTTCAAGCAGCTTGTAAGTCTTGCCCTCGATGGCGAAGTCGACCTTGTCGCCAACCTTCAGACCCCTGAGGATACTGGCTGGCTTGGCCTCGAATTGCATTTCCATGGCGTCCATCAGGCCGGGGATGTCCTCGTGCGCGATGGTGACGAAACCGGCGCCGACGTTCAGACCGGTGATCTTGCCCTTGCCGTGAAAGATCTTTTGCGCCGCAGCCTGGGCGACGACGATGCGGTCCCGTGCGCTGGACGGGACAACCAAGGCCACCGCGGACAATGCGGATGCGGCAAGGAGAAGCACGCATTTTTTCATGTTGGGAACGCCTGTTGAGGAATCACCGGAGTGGTTATCTGCTTGCGGAAGCGCAAAGAGCGCAACCGAAAATATTTGAAGATTGCGACTTCGATCACGCCTCGGGAGCGCCATGATCAGGAACCTGCGCCTGTGCGGCCTTCGCTTTCGCGCAGGCGAGAGTTTTAGGATCGAAGTCTTTCTTCTCGCCAAGGCCGACGAACAAAGCTGGCGCGCACGCATCCTCCCTGCCAGCGCGATTGAAGTCGACGACCGGCTCCGTTCCGGCGAATCCTCCGAAAGCATGGCCTGCCTGCTTGGCTTTCTCGACGCCGACATTGTCGAAAAGACCGGCGACGAGGCTTTGCTGGCCTTTCATTTCACCGGCGCCGCGCTCGACGAGGCTCTGGAAAGGCTTTGCCAGCATTGAAAGGCGCGGCGGCGCGTCCATTCTCCGCCAAGCGGCGGAACGCGGAAAAGGAATGTTGTTCTCGATGGAGATGTGTTCCATCAAGTCGCCGGCGCCACAAGGAGAGCTTCGCCAAGGTGATGATGACCGGACACACGCGTAACGGCTCCGGCGACCTGCTCGCCGCGCCCGCCATGACCGCAGCGGGCGGCGCATTTCCGTCGATTTCACCATCATGATGGTGCGCGACGTAACGACGAACCTCGAGGAGACGCGCGCCCTGCGCAAGCGGATCGCTGAACTGCAAGCCGGCGCGCATGGCTAAGCCGGCGTTTTTCGAGCGCGCGGCGGGACTCGCGCATCTGCTGCGGGGAAGCGCGAGGCCGGGCCGCCCCATCGTCGCGGTCACGGCCTCGGCGGAGGCCCTGGCGACGGCGGCTTGCGCGGCTTTCGCCTTGAACGCGCCCATTTTCCCGCTCGACCCCCATCTACCCGAGCCCATCGCGAAAAACCTGCTCGATCAGATCGGCGACTGTCTTGTCATCGGCGAGGGGCGCAGCGTATCCACCGAAGCGATCTTGGCGGCGGAGCCCGCCGCCGCGCCAAAATTTTCACCGCCACGCGGCCCTGCCCTTCTGATCGCCACCAGCGGCTCGTCGGGCAGGCCCAAAGCCGTCGTGCTCACGGGCGCGGCGCTCGCCGCATCGGCGGCGGCTTCGGCGAAAATCACGTCGCTGCGCGCGGGCGATCGCTGGCTGGCCTGCCTGCCGCTGTTTCACATTGGCGGCTTTTCCATTCTCATCCGCTGCGCCCTCGCCGGCGCGGAGGCCATGCTGCATCGGGGTTTCGACGCCGAGCGGGTTCATGGCGCGCTGGTCGAGGGGCGCATCACCCATGTGTCGCTCACGCCGACCATGCTTGCGCAATTGCTGGCGCTGCAAAAACCTGCGCCGACCGGGCTGCGCCACGCTCTCGTCGGCGGCGCGGCCTTGCCCACAGAACTGGCGCATCGCGCCGCCGAAGCGGGCTGGCCGATCCAGCCGACCTACGGGATGAGCGAGACCTGCGCGCAGATCGCCACATTGCCGCGCCTGCCGCCCGACTGGCGCACGGGAAAGGTCGGCCGCCCCCTTGAAGGCGCCGAAATCGCCCTCACCGACGACGGCCGGCTGAAGGTGCGCGGCCCCATGCTCATGCACGGCTACGCAAACCCGGAATTTTCGCCCGGCGACGGGCTTTCCGACGGCTGGTTCGTCACCAACGATCTCGCCGAGATTTCGCCCGAAGGGGACCTGACGATCCTGGGCCGCGCCGACGAAACCATCGTCAGCGGCGGGAAGAAAATTCATCCCGCAGCGGTGGAATTTCTGCTGGCGCAATGTCCTGGAGTCCAGACGGTCGTGGTCGCCGGGCGGCCCGATCCCGTCTGGGGGGAAATTGTCACGGCGGTGTTTTCCGGCCCGGCATCGACCGAAGATCTGCTGAACTGGTGCCGCGAGCATGTCGCCAGCCCTTTTCGGCCCCGCGCGGCTGTGCGGCTGGATGCCTCGCCCTTGCTCGCCAACGGCAAGCCCGACCGCTTAAAACTGCGCGAACTCGCCCGAAGGCGCCAGCCCGAGGCCGGGCTCATCGGCTAGCTCGAGCGCGCCGTCGCGCACGGAGAGCGGCGTTGCGACGTCGCACGCGAGCCACGTACTGGTCGCCAGACCATGGACCTGCTCGGGAGCGACGAGGGCGGCGAGGTGCGCGGCGGCGGCGACGCCGACCGCTGAGTCGACCACGGAAGTGATCACCACCTCCAAACCAGCAGCGGCGGCGTTTCCCGCCAAGCGCATCGTCTCGCGAAAACCGCCGATGCGCGCGGGTTTCATCACCAGCCGGCGCACGGCGCGCGCGGCGAACAAATTTTTCGGCCCGAGTTCGAACAGCGATTCGTCCACGGCAAGCGCAAAGGGATAGCGATCCTGCAACCGCCGCAGCTTTTCGAGCGTGGGGTGCGAAACCGGCTCTTCGACGCCGTCGATGGGCAAGTCCGCGACCGCATCCAAAAAAATTGCGGCGTCCGCCTCGCTCCAGGCGCGGTTGGCGTCGAGGCGAAACCGGCCCGCGCCGGAGGCCAGCGCGCGCAGCCGCCGGGCCTCGTCGCGCCAGTCGCCAACGCCTACCTTGACCTTCAGCACAGAAAATCCATCAACCAGGGCCGCCGCGACGCGCTCATCGCAGCCGTCGTCAAGCGCGCCCACGGCTGCGTTCACAGCGACGCGCGGCACAGGCTTCGCGCCCAGCGCTTCATGAAGCGGCTGCCCGCGCTGGCGCGCCGACAATTCGAGCAAGGCGGTTTCCACCGCCCAGCGCGCCTGCGCGTTCTCGATCCCCGAAATCCCATCAAGGGCGACGTCGAGCGTCATGCCGCGCAAGGCGCCCGCCGCCTGCTCCAAAACCGCAAAGGCCCACGCGCAGCCTGGCTCGTCCGAACTCGGCAGCGGCGCGCAATCGCCCCAGCCAGCCAAACCTTCGGAGAACACGCCGATCAGCATCCCCCGGCGCTCCACCAGAGTCGCGCTGGCGGCGCGCCAAGCCTGCTTCAGCGGCAGCGCATAGGGACGAAGGACGACCCTTTCGAGCGTCACGGACGCCGCGTGTACTTGGAAAAATCGGGCGGTCGCTTTTCGACAAAAGCGTTGCGGCCCTCCTGCCCCTCCTGCGTCATGTAGAACAGGGCGGTGGCGTTGCCCGCCAGTTCCTGCACGCCGGCGAGCCCGTCGCTGTCGGCATTGAACCCGGCCTTCAGCACGCGCAGAGCGGTCGGCGAGTGGCGCAGCATCTCGCGGCACCATTGCATGGTCTCTTCCTCGAGCCGCTCCAGCGGCACGACGGTGTTGACGAGGCCCATCTCCAGCGCCTCCTTAGCGTCGTACTGGCGGCACAAGAACCAGATTTCCTTCGCCTTTTTCAGCCCGACGGCGCGCGACATCAGCCCGGCGCCGAACCCGGCGTCAAAACTACCGACTTTCGGGCCGGTCTGGCCGAAGCGAGCGTTTTCGGCGGCGATGGTCAGATCGCAGACGAGATGCAGCACATGGCCGCCGCCGATAGCCCAACCGGCCACCATGGCCACCACCGGCTTGGGCAGCGTGCGGATCATGCGTTGCAGGTCGAGCGCGTTCAAATGGTTGACGCCGTGGGAGTCACGATACCCGCCATCCTCGCCGCGAATTTTCTGGTCGCCGCCGGAACAAAACGCTTTTTCGCCCGCGCCGGTGAGGATGATCACGCCGACCTCCGGGTCGAGCCGCGCCAGATGCAGCGCCGTCATCATCTCGTCGAGGGTTTCCGGACGAAACGCGTTGTGCCGCTCCGGGCGGTTGATGGTGATGCGCCCGACGCCCTCGGCCTTGTCGTAAAGAATGTCCACAAAACGCTGATCGGAAGCAGGGCGCCAGTCGATGGGCGAAGAAGTCACGAACAAAACTCCGGTTGGCAGGACGCGAAGAACGAGCGGCAGCGCGCGAGGCTGAAGGCGCGGTCGATGGCGACGTGGACGACCAGGCCGCCGACAGAAAAATTTTCCAGGACCGCCGCCACCGCCGCATTGGTGGTTTCCGCCCTGATGTAGCGCAGACCGAACCCGGCGGCCAGCGCCGCCGGCTTGTAAGCCTGCGGCGCGATCCACGCCTGCTCGAATTCCGGCAGCGAGGCCTGGGGAAGATGATCGAAAATGCCGCCCCCGCCATTGTCGAGCAGCAGGACGGTCAGGCGCCGGCCGCGCATCAGCGACAACGCGTTGACGTCGTGCAGGAAGGCGAGGTCCCCCACCACGGCGACGGCGGGCCCGAGCGCGCTGGCGATGCCGAGCGCGGTCGAAACATTGCCATCAATGCCCGAAAGCCCCCGGTTGCCGAAAATTTTCAGGGCATGGGCGCCGCGTCCCGAAAACCATTCGGCCGAGCGGATGGTCAGCGAGTTCGCCAAAAACACCGGCGCGCCCTCCGGCAGCAATTGCAGCAGCAGGCGCAAAACCCCGCCTTCGAAGGCGACGGCGTCGGAACAGGCGGCGTCGGCGGCGTTGGCGGCCATTCCATCGGCTTCGGCGAGGGACACCCCCCATTCGGGGGGCGACGGGGCGCCGCGCAGGCTGGCGCAGACCAGCGCCGCATCCGCCTGGACAAAATGTGTCGCGGCGCGGTCGGGATCGGCGAAGCGCCCGTGCTCGGCGATCACGATCTGCGGGACGCCGCGCCGCTTGGACAACCATTCGGCGGTGGCGCGGCAGACGGGGGTTCCGCCGAAGCGCAGCGCCCAGTCGAAGGGCGGGGCGCGGCGCGCCACGGCCTCGGGATGGGCGAGGACGGCGCCGTCTTGCGCGCCAAAAAACCGCAGGCCCGAAAGCAGGTCGGCGAAAACAGGCGCGTCGAGCCGGCGCGAAATGTCCAAAATCGCGGCGCGCGCGTCCACACCCAGCGCGTCAGGGCCGCAGACGATCACGCCCTTGCCGACCAGAAGCGCGTCGAGACGCGCGATCGCCGCCGGATCGGGCGCAAGTCGGCCGGCGCAGACAAGCGGGCCGGCGGCGCCCGAAAACGGCGTCTCGCCCGACGGGGTCAGCGGCTCGCGCAGCGGGACGTTGACATGGACGGGACCGGGCAAGGGAAAGCGGCTGGCCGCAAAAATCTGCGCGGCGAAGGCGGGCAGCCAGCCGGTTTGCGTCTCCGGCGGCGGCAATGGCCTGAAGGCGCGGACATGGACGCCGAACAGGGCGCTCTGGTCCATGGTCTGGTTGGCGCCGCAATTTTGCAGCTCCGGGGGCCGGTCGGCCGACAGCAGGATCAGCGGGACGCGCCCCATATCGGCTTCGACCACGGCGGGCGCCCAATTGGCGATGGCGGAGCCGGAGGTGGCGATCAGCGCCACCGGAGAATTTTCGGCCTTGGCCAAGCCGAGCGCGAAAAATCCGGCGGAGCGCTCGTCCACCACCAGTTCGACGGTGAGATCGGGATGGCGCAAGGCGGCGAGCGTCAGCGGCGTCGAGCGCGACCCCGGCGACGCCACCACGCGCCGGAGACCAGCGCGCGCCAAACCGTCGAGCAAGGCCTGCGCCCACGCGAATCCCAGCCGGGCCGGCTCGCTCATGGGGCGCCGTCGCCCAAAATGTCCAAGAAGGTGGTGAGCTTGAGTTCGGTCTCGGCCCATTCGGCGTCGGGATCGGATTCCGCCATAATGCCGGCCCCGGCCCAAAGGCGAGCTTCGCGGCCCTCGATTTCGGCGCAGCGCAGGATGACGGCCGCTTCGCCGTCGCCCTCGGCGTCGATCCAGCCGGCGAGGCCGGTATAAAACCCGTCCCGGCGCTCCTCGGTGTCGCGCAGAAAGGCGCGCGCGGGCGCCTTGGGCCAGCCGAGCACGGCGGGGGTGGGATGCAGCGCCGCCACGGCGTCGAGCAGATCGAATCCTTCGCGCAAGCGCCCGGTCACCGGCGTCCACAGATGCTGCAACCGGCGCAGGCGCATCAGGTCGGGCTCTGGCGCGTGAAACACCTCGTCGCAGAGGTCGCGCAGGGCGCCGGCGATCGACTGAACGACGACAGCATGTTCGCGGCGCTCCTTGGCCGAGGCGCGCAGGCCCTCCGCGGCCCGGTCGTCTTCGGCCCGCCCCGGAAAACGCGGCGCGGTGCCCGCGAGCGCATGGCTGACCAGGGCGTCGCCGCGCTTGACCGCCAGCAGTTCCGGCGTGGCGGCGAGCACGCTGCCCCGGTGGCTCGGCAGTTTCAAGACCCGGCCCTCGGCGCAGTTTTGCGCCATGCGCCGCGCCAGCGCGTCGGTGTCGACGGGCGCGCGCAGGGCGACGACGCGCTTGCGCGCCAACACGACCTTGTCGAATTTTTTCGCCCGAATCGCCTGGGTCGCGGCGCGGACGCGGGCGCGCCATTCGTCGCGGCCCGGCAAATCCTCCTCGCGCTCCACCCGGCCGTGCGCGTCCTTGCCGGCCGGCGCCGTGAGCAGGTGAAAACGCTCGGCCCATTGGCGGGCAAGCGCGGTCACCGGCCGGGAATCATGAAAACCGGTGAGGATCAGCGAACAGCGGCTCGCATCACGACGCAACACCAGTTCGGGAAGGCTGAGGCGCGCCGCGCCGCCGATGGGGGCGGGCGGCGCGGTGAAGAAGGCCAGCGGGCGGGCGCCGGCGCCGAGGCGTGTCCAGCGGCGGCTGGCGGCGCGCCAGCGCTCGACGCTCATGTCGCCGAACCCCGTGACGGCGCCGGCGCCCAGAATCTCGTCGCCGGGCGCGATCCACAAGCGGTCGGCGCGGCCATTGCGGGCGAGATCGAACAGAGGTTCGGGCAGGTCCAGGGCCAGACTCAGCAGGCTGCCCCCCGGCGCCGCCGCCATCTTCTCCAACCAACCGCCCACGGCCGCATCCAGCCAATCGCCGGGCGCAGCGGTTTCAGGTTTCGAACGAAGGGCGACAATTCCCAAGCCGGCGCTCCTGCGATGCCAAATCCGAATAGCCTAATTGTGCGCCAATTTCGATCTTTCTTTCTTGATCGGTGACAAAGACGCCGCTTCCATTCTCGCATAGCTGCGTTTGCGCCGCCGTGCGCATGGAGAACGAGATGACCGGAACGCCCGACAACAGTTTTGGCTTTCGCGCCGTCGCGCCGGACGAGCGGCGGGCGCAGATTCGCCGCGTCTTCACCGGCGTCGCCCCCCGCTACGACCTGATGAACGACCTGATGTCCTTCGGCCTGCACCGGCTATGGAAGCGTTGGCTGGTCGAAGCCGTCGCGCCGCAGCCCGGCCAGGCCATTGTCGATCTCGCCGGCGGCACCGGCGATGTCGCCGTCGCGCTCGCCGCGCCCGACCGCTGCGTCACGGTCTGCGATCCCAGCGTCGCCATGATGCTGGCGGGCCGTCATCGCGTCCTGCCCTATGTGGATTGGGTGGCGGGCGAGGCCGAGGCCATGCCGTTCGCGGAAAATTCTCTCGACAGCGTCACCATTTCCTTCGGCATCCGCAACGTCACCCGCCTGCGTGACGCGCTCACCGAGATGCATCGGGTGCTAAAGCCCGGCGGAAAACTGTTTTGCCTGGAGTTTTCCAAGCCGCACGCCTGGCTGGCGCCGTTCTACAACCTGTTTTCCTTCCAGGTCATTCCGCGCCTGGGCGCGTTGGTCGCCAATCAGCCGGAAGCCTATGCTTATCTGGTGGAATCGATTCGCCGCTTTCCCGACCAGGAGGAGCTGGCGAGCCTGTTCCGCGACGCCGGTTTTGCCCGCGTCACCTATCGCAATTTCAGTTTCGGCATCGTCGCCCTGCACATCGGCGAAAAATAGTCAGGCGAGAGCGCCGACCGACAGAAGCAGTGAAAACACCGCCTGGGTCTGGGCCGTGCGCGCGAGCACCGCGTTCAGGCCGGGGCCCGGCTGTTCCACGAACAGGCGCTTCACCTGGATAAACGCCAGCGGCGCGGCGCCCAGCGCCAGCAGCAGCGGCGCGTGTGAAGTGGCGCGGACTAGTGGCGCGAGCAGCGCAAAAGGCGAAAACATCATCGCGGCGAACAGCCAACGGGACAGCGTCGGCCCCGCGACAATCGCCAGGGTGCGGCGCCCGACCCGCGCATCCGCAGCCGAATCGCGGAAATTGTTGACCATGAGCACGCCGGCGGCGAACAGCCCCACCGCCAAACCCGCGAGCACGGCCGGCTGCGAAAGGGTGACGGCGCACAACCAATAGGTTCCGCACACCGCACCCAGTCCGAAGAAGGCGATAACAAAAATCTCGCCATAGGGCGAGTAGGAGATCGGTTTCGGACCGCCTGTATAGGCCCAGCCGCACAAAATCGAGGCGAGGCCGAGCGCCAAAATCGGCCAGCCACCGACGCCTATCAAAAAAAGGCCGCCGACCGCAGCCAGAGCAAAACTGCCGTAGGCGGCGCGCTTGATCGCGTCGGGCGTCAGCAGCCCGCTGGCGGCGGCGCGCACCGGGCCCAGTCGATCAGGCCCGTCGCCGCCGCGCTCAAAATCCTTCGCGTCGTTGAACAGATTTGTGGCGATCTGGATGAATGCGGCTGACAAAGACGCAACCAGCACGGCGGCAAGATGGGTCTTGTGCTCCACCCGCCACGCCAATGCGGCGCCGGCCAGAACGGGCGCGAGCGCCATGGTCAGCGTGCGCGGACGCATCGCGCCGATCCATGTGGACAGGGTCGGCGCCGTGGCCGGAGTGCTGACGGTCATCAAGAACTCTCCGCAGGCCCGAACAGTTTTGCCGCGCGATGCTCGAAGGCGGCAAGGACTTGCCGTTCGACCTCTACGGCCCCGACGGAGGCCACGAGGTTGAGCATGTGCGATTCAAATTCCAGCGCCACTTCGCAGGACATGCGGCACCCCGCCCGATCGGGAAGGAAACGCCAGTTCATGGAAAAGTGGCGCCAGGGGCCATCGCGCGAGACTATGACGAGTTCTCCCGGAGGTTTCAACTCGGCGCGGGTCTCGAAGATATGGCGCAAGGGACCGAATCCAAAAACATTTTCGACCCGAAGCCTGTCGCCGTCGCGGTCCAAGATGCGCGCTGCCCGGCATCCCGGCACGAAGGACGGGTAGGATTCGATGTCAGCGGCGAGGGCAAAAAGCTGTTCGGGGGAATAGCGCGGATAGAAGCGCAATATCCGGCGCCTCAGGGCCATTGGCGTTGATCAAGGCGCCCGCGGCGCGGGCAGGCGTCCCGCGCGCGAGAGAAGACGCTTCGCGCGGATTTGGCGTGTTGCGTTTGAGTCGCGGTTTCTCGCATGCGCCCTGAACAAATCTGATTCGGGATTGCGCCCGGCGCGGTATCCGCCGTCGTTCCTGCGGGCGCATTCATGTCCGAAGGGCCATATCATACGAGGATTTATTTGGCGACCGACGCGCGGCGTCTATCCGCCGCAAGAAAATCACAGTCCGCTCGAACAAATTGTGGCAAGACAGCAGGATTGAAGACTGCACGCGCGGCGCGGCTTCAACCACGTTCGGGGTATTTTTCGACAACTTCGACGAATTCTTCGAAATGGGCGAGGAACGTATCGGTCACATCGGGATCGAAGCGGAGGCCACGACCTGCGGCTATGATATCGCGCGCCTCGTCGAGAGAAAAAGGCTCCTTGTAGGGACGCCGCGAAATCAGGGCGTCGAACACGTCGGCCAGCGCCACCAGTCGCGCCGAAACAGGAATTGCCTCTCCGCCGAGTCCGTCGGGATAACCGCCGCCGTCCCATCTTTCATGATGCGAACGGGCAATCTCCTTGGTCACGGACAGAAAGGGCGCCGAGCGCCCGATCTCGCGCTCGACCTTGTCGATCGCTTCCCAGCCAAGCTGCGCATGGCTCCTCATCACCGCACACTCCTCCGCCTCGAGCGGACCGGTCTTGAGCAGGATGCGATCGGGAACACCGACCTTGCCGATGTCATGCAGCGGCGCCGACTGGACCAGCAAGTCAATGAATTCGGTGGTGAGCGTGCCCTTGAACCGATCGTGCTCGCGAAGCAATCGGGCCAGAAGCCAAACGAAGTCTTGGACGCGTTCGCAATGTTGACCCGTCGCATTGTCCCGCATTCCAGACAAAAGGGCCAGAATCCGGATGGCGGAGAGGTGCGTCAGGTCGTTGTCGGTCTCGAAACGCAAAAGATTCGCCCTGAGCTGGTCGTTCTGCGTCCTCAGGAATTCGCGCGCTTGCCACGCCTCGATCTGCGCGCGCACCCGCGCCTTGAGCACATTGGGCTTGATCGGCTTGGCGATGTAGTCGGAGGCGCCCATTTCAAAAGCATGCTCCTCGCTCGCCGGATCGGTCAGCGACGTCAGCAGCACGACCGGGATGTCACGGGTCAGCGGACTTTCCTTCATCCGGGCGAGGATAGCGTAGCCATCGACATCCGGCATCATGACGTCCAGCAGGACGAGATGCGGTTGCGGACGTCGGGTGGCGATGTTGAGCCCTGTCAATCCGTCCCGTGCTGCGAGGACCTTGTAGTCGTCGCTCAGCAGCGCACCCAGGGTGTCCAGAATTTCCGGGGAATCATCGATCAGGAGAACTGTGAATCTCTGTTTGCCCGTCATCGCGCCTCGTTTCTCAGTCAGCCCGACGTACCGCACCCCCTGCAGCAGCGATGAAAATCATCCGTGATCAGGCGGTATGTTACAAGCGCGGGAATGTTAACTGCGCCCCTTTAACGTGGCGCCTCGGAAAAGTGAGGTCAACATTTCCAGAATTCCGGCGGGGTGTGCCGCGCCATCTGACGAAGGGCTCAATCTGCAACGCGATCGCTGGTCGTTGCGCGATGAGGGGTCCGTTTGGGCCCGCGGTCGCCTCTGGCTTGTGCCTCTTCATTGTCCAATCCCGGTGACGAAGATCCACGGCACGGTCCTGACCCCGGCCGGCGCCGCTCTCGGATAATCTTCGACCCGCGGATGTCCGACCATCAAGGCGAAGCGTCTGACCCTCATGGCGTTAGCCGGCTTTGCGCCGGGCCACAAAATCGATCAATCATAAACAGGCAATTCCAACGCCAGGGAAGCTGGATGAAAGTTGGGGCAATGCCAATTCGTGATCATTCGGCGGCACGCTCACTTGCGAACTGTCCGCTCCTGCGGAATCTAGACAGGTAGGAGGGGACGATCGCTTCCATCGTCTCGGGCATTAGCCCCAATCCTCGTAGGGTGCGGCTTTCCGAATCGGCTATGGCCGAAACGACGTTGTCATATTTCAACAACTCCACCTGATCACGGGTTAGTGCAAACTCAGCAGGAAACAAGCCCCTAAAAACGCTGTTTGCGGCCTCAGAAATTAGTCCGATTTTAGAAGCCGTGGCAAACGAGACTGGCGCTAGGATTCGGCGACGATGTGTAATCGAAAGCACAAATTCCATGATTTCCCGCATGGTTCGTACCGTTGGCCCACCGAGTTCATAGACGGCGCCCGCCTCACCTAAGCCGGCCAATGAGCGGGTAATCGCTTCGACGACGTCACCGACGTAAACCGGTTGCAGCCTTGTCGTTCCTCCGCCGATCAGCGGCAAAACTGGCATAATCCGCGCCATAGATGCGAACCGATTGAAAAACTGATCTTCTGGCCCAAAAATGACCGATGGTCGCAATATGTGCGCGCGCGGGTTCGCCGCAAGAACCGCCGCTTCGCCCTGGGCCTTGCTTCGAGCATAGGCCGAACGCGAATTCGGGTCAGCGCCGATGGCCGAAACATGGACAAAATTGTGAATCTTGGCGCTCTTTACGGCCTCTGCTACCGCAGCGGTTCCCAGGGCCTGCACACTCTCAAAACTTTGCCTCCCGGTTTCCGCGAGGATGCCAACGAGATTGACAGCGGCATCAGCGCCTCGGAGCGCTGCAGCAAGCGATTCGGGAAACCTAATGTTCGCTTGAACAGCGTGTACCTGCCCCACTTTTCCGAGAGGCTGCAAATGATAAGCCAAGTCGGGTCGGCGTGTCGCAACGCGAACCCTCCATCCATCCCTGGCCAAGGCCCGAACGAGATGACGGCCGACGAAACCCGATCCACCAAAAACTGTGACGATCCGACCCTCGGTCCTAGAAAGTTCGCTCATCATTCACGCCTTTGCCATTGGTTCGACACTGTTTTCACTAGGAACTCATCGTCCGCGCGGCTCTCGGCTTGGCTCACTTGACCCGCTGTTTTACCCGAGCCTCGGCGACGATCGCGGGAGAGCCTTGCTCAGTATGAGCCATCAATCTGACAACGCCGAAGAAACCGACGCCTCTCTTCTCTACCTTGGCGACACGACCGGATAAGGTCGCGCGTTCCCCCACCAGAACCGGTGTAAGGAATTGCGCTTTCAAGCTCAGTGTAATCAGGTCGCCACGCCAATCGCGCAACAACTGCTCAAACGCGGACAAGATGCGCATGCCATGAACGGGACAAGCAGAGAAGCCGTATTGACGGGCAACTGTTGAGTCGAGATGCAGTGGATTGAAATCGCCGGAAGCTGCAGCGTAGTCGGCTAGGTTCTCATGTGTGAACGGTCCGATGATCACGGTCGGCAACTTTTCGCCCTGCAGTAGCGTCGCAGAATTCAAAGGGGGCCTCAAGAAGGCAGATCAGGCTGCATCGCAATCAACCGAAGTTTCGAAACGACTGTTCCTATGATTACTCCGCTAGGAGCAACAATCTGGGCTGTTGCGACGAGTCGCGCGGGATCGGCTTCGTATTTCAGCTCCAGCATGAGATTGTACTCGACATCTACTTGTAGCGGCTGGGCATACCGAAATTCTTGAGATTCGTGAACGGGAAGGCCCACCTCTTCAGCGGCGATTCGAATCGGCTCCGCGATCGCAGGATGTTTCATCCAAACTACCGGGAAACTCAGCGGAACATCGCCTTCTTCCTCTCGCCAGCCGGCCTCGCGCCTAAATTCACGGACGGCATCCTTTGCGGTCGTGACGCGCACAGGACCAGCACGCCGGATGCCGGGCAAAGTGCTCACGTTAGGCCACTGATGTGAGGACCAGTGACGCGTTGATGCCTCCAAACGCAAAAGAATTGGAAAGTACAGCGTTCATGGGGCAGTCGATCGCGTTAGGCCCCACCAACCTGATGGCGCATTGTGGATCTTGAACCTCGACGTTCAAATTTGGCGGGGCAATTTGGTCACGCAAAGCCATGACGGAAATCACAAGCTCGATAGCTCCCGCTGCGCCAAGCGCATGACCATGGATTGGCTTGGTCGACGATACGAGCAATTGTCCTGCGAGCGGGCCAAAGCTACGATTCAGCGCGGCCGCTTCGCTCACATCATTCGCAACGGTGGCGGTCCCGTGAGCGTTCACATACCCGATATCCTTAGCCGTCAGCCCAGCATCGTGCAGCGCCATATTCATGCATGCGGCCGCGCTCGCGGGGTCTGGACGCACTGGATCGAGCGCATCACTGTTTGTTCCATAACCAGCGACGTAACAAAGAGGCTGGGCGCCACGAGCCAGAGCTGTTTCCTCGGACTCGAGAACAAAAATCGCCGCACCTTCTCCCAAAACCATGCCGTTGCGATTCTTGGCGAACGGGCGACATAAATCGGGCGTGAGAACCCGCAGGCTCTCCCAGGCACGCATCGTTCCATTTGTCGCACACGCCTCGGAGCCGCCGACGATCGCACGATCGATCATTCCAGACCGGATCATCTGCATGCCAAGTCCGATCGCCTGAGCTCCTGATGAGCACGCGCTGGCTACTGCAAAGCAAGGGCCGGTAGACCCGTAGCGCATAGACAGCAATGCCGGACCTGCGCTCGGAATGAGTTTCGGCACGGTCAGCGCTTCCGGCCGTTTGTTCGCGAAGTAGACCGAGAATATGCCGTCATCGATCGTCCGCATTCCTCCGATGCCTGTCCCCAGCAGGACCGCGCACCTGTTCCCTTGGCGTTCCGATTTGGTGAGACCAGCCTGAAGCAACGCTTCGTCTGCAGCCACCAAAGCGTAGGCGGCGAAAGCATCCGCGAATGGCGCTATTTCCGGGCCGAGCCGCTCCAGGGTATCGAAATTACGAACTTGTGCTGAGATTTTTATGCGGCCGCCGTAAGGCTGACGAACGTCGAGCGGGCCTACGCACGACTGTCCGTCTCGTGCGGCCGCCCACAGAGCCTCAACGCCAATGCCGGCCGCTGTTACCGAACCCATTCCTGTGACGACGACGCGACGACCGGTCATTTCTCGGTCTTTTCCTTAAGAATATGCGCGCTGATTGCGTCGACAAGCCCCTTAAGATCCTTTGCGTCCTGAAAAGAACCATCCATCGGAATATAGACGTCGAACCGTTCCTCGATCGCGGTAAGGATCATCACGATATCAATTGACTTCAACCCCAGACTTTCAATTGTCGCATCATCCTGAAGTTTCTCGCGGGAGATCATGCCCTCGGTCGCAATCACGTCGAGGATATCATTGACCATTGTTTGCTGGTCATTCGGGTTCGAAGTCACAAGCTCACCTCTGATTGCATCGTCGATCTATTCTGGTCAGGCCGACCGGCGCCTCTAAGGCCGGCAAAGCCTGCATTCGAACGCAATAGTTATCATGTACCAACGCCCGCAGAGCATACCAAGGGAATTCTCGCCACACGAATTCCGAAGAAGCCAGCGAATCTGAAAGGCGCGTCAGGTGAGAGCTCACGCATCTTAGTTGAGTAACTTCCGAGTGATCAGATCGAACTGGTCTGTCGTCGCGAACTTGATGCTGATCACACCCGCCTCCCCGCGCGCGCTCACACTGACCGTCACCCCCAGGACATCTCCCAAATCGGCTTCGATCTTCTTTATGTTCGCGTCTTTCTCTACCGCCCGCGCCGGAGTTGATTGCGCCCCGTCCTTCGAAGCAACCATGCGCTCAACATCGCGTACGCTTAACCCGTCGTCAACAATTCGTCGCGCAAGCGCGGCAGGATCATCTAGCGAGAGAAGTGCGCGCGCGTGGCCCGCCGAAATTCGGCCATCGACGACAAACGCTTGTGTCGACTCCGGCAACTTCAACAGCCGAAGAGTGTTCGTGACGTGACTGCGGCTCTTGCCAAGTATTTTAGCGAGGTCGGCTTGGCTATAAGAAAACTCCTCCATCAGCCGATTGTAACCCTTGGCCTCTTCGATTGCGTTTAGATCAGCGCGTTGCACATTCTCGATGATCGCAAGTTCGAGAGATAGCCGATCATCAGCTTCGATAAGTACAATCGGAACTTCGTGCAACCCCGCGCGCTGCGCGGCGCGCCACCGTCGTTCACCCGCAATGATTTCATAGAGATTACTTACGCCGGTCAGTTCGCGAACGACGATGGGCTGGATGATCCCACGCTCTCGAATTGACTCTGCAAGTTCATGCAAGCTTTCGTCGGAGAAATGCTGACGAGGGTTTCGCGGATTAGGCCGCAAAAACTCGATCGGCGCGGTTCGCTGCGGAGAAGGTCCAGCAGGCGAATTTGCTGGGAGATTCTCCCCAATCAACGCAGCAAGACCTCTCCCAAGCCGCGGACGCGCATCATCGATCATCTGGACACCCTGTGTATCAAATCGCCGTCACGCCGCTCGCAACTCGCGTTCCCGCTGAATCACCTCGGAAGCGAGCTTCAAATAAGCTTGGGAACCGTTGCACTTTAGATCATACAACAGGACAGGTTTCCCATAGGATGGCGCTTCAGAGACCCGGACGTTTCGCGGGATAACTGTTTCATAAACCTTCTTGCCGAGAAATGAGCGTACGTCTGCGACGACCTGGCTCGCCAGATTGTTTCGGCCATCAAACATCGTCAAGACGACCCCGTGTATTGTCAAGGCCGGATTAAGACTACGCTTGACGTGCTCAACGGTTGAAAGCAGTTGGGAGAGACCCTCGAGAGCGAAGAACTCGCATTGCAAGGGAACCAAGACGCTGTCACTTGCGGCAAGCCCGTTGATCGTCAGTAGATTTAAAGATGGAGGGCAGTCGATAAGAACATACGTGAATTTCTCAGACAATGCCCCCCTGCTGTCTTTTGCAAACGAAGTCAGAGCGTTCCTCAACCTAAACGAACGATCCTTTTGATCTGCTATCAATAGCTCCAAACCCAAAAGATCCATCGTCGATGGAGAAATGTACAAACGCGGCACTACGGTTGACTGGATGACGGCAGCCAGAGTCGCCTCTCCGCTTAGGACATCGTAGGTGGAGAGCTTCCGCCTCGCGGGGTCTATTCCCAAGCCGGTTGAAGCGTTTCCTTGCGGGTCAAGATCGACGATCAAAACGGTCTCACCTATCGCCGCGAGGGCTGTGCCGAGGTTGATCGCCGTAGTCGTTTTTCCTACGCCGCCCTTCTGATTAGCAAGAACGAGAATTCGCATACGGTCTTGATTTTCCATTTATTGCTCCAACCGATGCGTCGACGGAATTTTCAGGTGATGCACGACGACGATCTTAGCGTCGCGCTCAGTCGCACTATTCACCAGTTCGTAGGAGAAAGTATCGTTAACGGGTGAGTCGGTCAATTCGCGCGCGAGCTCTTTCCCCTTCAAAAACAGCCCGCGTGCGCCCTTCTGAAGGACTGGCTCCGCATAACGAAGCAAATCTCCTATTGGGGCCAAAGCTCTCGCGGAAATAATGTCGAAGTTCAACGAGGTCGCCAACTCTGGCAGCGCGCGCTCAATCCGATCAACGTGGATGTAAGCTCGAGCATCTGTTTCACGTGAAACCTCACCGAGAAAGGCTGCCTTCCGCCTATCGGATTCGACCAAATGCACCTCTTGGCTCGGCGACATTATGGCTATGACCATTCCTGGAAACCCAGCGCCGCTTCCAATATCAACCCATCTCCGCCAGTTGCCGGCTAGAGGAAGCAACTGAAGAGAGTCCTCGAAGTGGCGAGGCCAAATTTGAGATATCGTTGACCGCGCCACCAAGTTCAGTCGTCTCTGCCATTTTGCCAGAAGAGATTCGTAGATCTTCAGCTTGGCAATTTGCTCCGCAGTCAATTCGATGGAAGCGAGTTCAGGTGCACGATCCGCGTCTGCCATCACGACGCGGCCTCAACTTCTCTGGACCGCTTTTTGCTCAGCGCCAGCAAAATAGTGAGCGCGGCAGGTGTCATGCCCTCAATCCGGCTGGCTTGACCGAGATTCAGTGGACGCGTCGCTTTCAATTTCGCTCTAACTTCGTTTGAAAGGCCTCGAACCATGTCATAGTCCGTATCGGCGGATAGGAGGACGTCCTCGTCCCGCCGCAGGTTCGCGACCATTGTCTCTTGTTTGCCGAGATAAACGGAGTATTTTGCGTCGACTTCGACTTTATCAATCGCGCTTTGCTCAAAACTTCCCAGCTCCGGCCAAATGGCGACTAAGTCTCCGAACCCGATTTGCGGATAAGATAAAATCGCGTAGGCTGTGCGCGTTTTACCGTCAAGATTAACCGGCAAACCGTGGCGGCGGGCATCGGTTGGCGTAAGCCTTCTCTCGCGCAAAACACTTGCGAGACGAGAAGTCTCGGCTTGTCGCTCGCGAAAAATCCTCTGCCTCTCGCGCGAAACGCATCCAACTTCAATACCTCGCTCCGTCAGTCGCTCGTCGGCGTTGTCGCATCTCAACGACAACCTGAACTCGGCGCGGGAGGTAAACATGCGATACGGCTCGGTTACGCCACGTGTAACCAAGTCGTCGATCATCACACCGATATAGGCATCGGATCGACCAAAGGTCACCTCCTTCGCCCCCCCGGCCCGGAGAGCCGCGTTAAGTCCAGCGACCAGACCCTGGGCCGCCGCCTCTTCGTATCCAGTAGTTCCATTGATTTGGCCTGCGAAATACAAATTCGCGATCTTTTTTGTCTCCAAAGTCGGCCTAAGTTCCCTCGGGTCAACGTAATCGTATTCCACAGCGTAGCCCGGCCTCAATATCTTAACGCGTTCAAGTCCAGCGATAGTTCGAATGAATTGATCTTGGACGTCACGAGGCAGCGATGTGGAGATCCCATTCGGATATATGGTCTCGTCGTCGAGCCCCTCAGGCTCGAGAAATATTTGGTGCTTATCGCGGTCAGCAAACCTGACGACCTTGTCCTCGATCGAAGGACAGTAACGGGGGCCGCGACCCGAAATAAGCCCCGAATGGATTGGCGCTCTATCAATGTTTTCAAGAATGACGCGATGCGTGTCGTCATTGGTCGATGTGATCGCGCATGGCATCTGCCTATTCACGACCTTCGTGGAATATGCGGAAAACAACTCGGGCGTCTCGTCACCATGCTGGAGATCCAGAGTTGCCCAATCTATTGAACTCCTCAATAACCGTGCCGGGGTTCCGGTCTTAAGACGATCAATCTTAAAACCGACACTTGCCAATGTCTGGCTGAGATGAGTCGACGGTGCGTCACCGATGCGACCCGCGGGCCACACCTCATTTCCAATAAAAATCTTACCGTTAAGAAAGGTCCCCGTTGCGATGACCACCGCCGCCGCGGCCAAGACGGACCCATCGAGCAATTCAATCTCAAGCCCCGACCGAGAACAAAGGGTCAGATTTGCAGCAATCCCTTCGAAAATGCAAAGATTTGGAGTGCCTTGCAGAAGATCAATGACCGCACGCTTATACAAACTACGATCCACCTGCGCGCGTGGACCTCTAACTGCCGGGCCCTTGGACCTGTTGAGGAGCCGAAACTGGATCCCGCTCGCATCAGCAGCGCGAGGCATCAAACCGTCGAGAGCATCTAATTCTCGAACAAGCTGCCCCTTCCCCAAACCACCAATCGCCGGATTACAGGAGAGTTCGCCGATTGTCGCGATCTTCTGGGTCAACAGCAGCGTGGCCGCACCCACGCGAGCGGCAGCGGCAGCAGCCTCACAACCGGCGTGCCCCCCGCCAATCACAACGACGTCATACGCGCGCTTCATCAACGTAGTGCACCTTTGCCCTATTTGCCGATGCAAAACCGTGAGAAAACTTGGTCAAGCACCTCCTCGGCCGCAACTCGTCCAATGATGAACTGCATCTCAAACACGGCCTCTTGCAACTTGGCTGCGACAACTTCGGGATATCTGATCCCTTCAGCAACTTGACGGAGCGCTTCTCTAGCACTCTCGAGCGCGATGCTCTGCCGCTCGTTGATTGCAATGACGTCGCCATGACCGGCGAGATTAGACGCCACAAACGCTGCCAATCTATCTAATAGCTCCCTGATATTGAGTCCAGTTCGCGCCGAGATATGGAGAGCAGCGCAATCATCCGGAGAGCATGAGTCGATAGCGCCATCAAAGCTTTGCGTATCACATTTGGTGAAGACCCGCCAAATCGGGCGCCCCGCAAATGCTTGAGGCGGCTGGAGTCGTTCGCGATGATCGCAGAGCCACAGGATTAAATCGGCCTCTTTGCCGCGCGCAAAAGCCTTGTCAATTCCAATCGATTCGATTTGGTCCGCCGTTTCACGCACCCCGGCGCTATCTACCAAATTGACAAAATACCCTTGGAGATCGAGATGCACTTCGAGAAGGTCGCGGGTTGTGCCGGGCAATTCAGAAATAATCGCGACGTCCCGCCTCGCTAACTCATTGAGCAGCGTCGACTTTCCCGCATTGGGAGGCCCAGATATCAGGATAGTGAACCCATCCCTCAGGAGAGGCCCGCGGTTCTTGTGGCCCAACCACTCAGTGATGGAGTCGCAGACAGAGCGACAGACACCGACCACGTAATCGCCATCATACTCCCGCACCTCCTCTTCGTCCGAGAAGTCCAAGTCGCATTCAACATGGACTAGCGCGGCCATGAGTTTTTCGCGCCATTCGTCGACAACGACTCGAAGCTTTCCCGAGAGCCCGTCAATGCCGAGCAATCTTTGTTGCTCCGTCTCTGCTGATATAAGATCAGCAAGCGACTCGACTTCGAGCAGACTCAATTTTTCATTCATCAGCGCCCTGCGGCTGAATTCGCCAGGCGTAGCGATCCTTGTCGAAGGGAATTGCCGCAATACATTATACAGTTTTACCAAGACCGCCCGGGACCCATGAATCGAAAACTCGATACAATCTTCCCCTGTAAAGCTTGCCGGGCCCGGAAACCAATAGACCAGCGCATGGTCAATGATCTGATGCGACCAAGGGTCTTGGATTTTCGCTAAAGTCGCTTTACGAGGCTCTGGTAGCGCGCCAATCATCGAACGCAATATGTTAGAGGCTCGGGATCCGGAGAGTCGAACCACGGCCAATGCAGCTCGCCCCGGCGCAGTTGCGAGCGCAAAGATGGTGTCAGGACTCTGGATCGCAGATACTCCACAGCAAGGGATGTTTCACGTGAAACATCCCGCTAGCTCTATCCTTCATCAGGTGTTCATCGAATCAAAGAAGAACCCGTTCCCCTTCGGGGTTTCCCGAAGCTTGCCAAGCAGGAATTCCGCAGCGTCGACAGTTCCCATCGGGTTTAGAATTCGCCGCAACACGTATGTCTTTTTAAGAAGGTCTGGTGACACCAACAACTCCTCCTTCCGCGTGCCCGAGCGTGTGATATCGATAGCGGGGAATACTCGCTTGTCGGCGACTTTCCGATCCAAAATGATCTCGGAATTTCCGGTTCCCTTGAACTCCTCGAAGATCACCTCATCCATCCTCGAGCCCGTCTCAATAAGTGCTGTCGCGATAATGGTAAGCGAACCGCCCTCTTCGATGTTCCGCGCCGCGCCGAAAAACCGCTTCGGACGCTGGAGCGCATTTGCGTCGACGCCGCCCGTAAGCACTTTGCCCGATGACGGCACGACAGTGTTATATGCACGGCCCAAGCGCGTGATAGAGTCCAGGAGAATAACGACGTCGCGCCCGTGCTCAACCAGCCTTTTAGCCTTCTCGATCACCATCTCAGCGACCTGGACATGCCGAACCGCAGGTTCGTCGAACGTCGAGGAAATCACTTCCCCCTTCACCGATCGCTGCATATCCGTGACCTCTTCCGGACGCTCATCAATCAGCAAGACGATCAAATAGCATTCTGGGTGATTGGTCGTGATCGATTGTGCGATGTTTTGAAGGATAACAGTCTTGCCCGTTCGCGGAGGAGCGACGATTAACGCTCTTTGGCCCTTGCCGATCGGTGAAACGATATCTATCACCCTCGCGGACAAATCCTTCTTGGTCGGATCGTCGATTTCTAACCGTAGCCGCTGGTTAGGATAAAGCGGCGTAAGGTTGTCGAAATGAACTTTATGACGAACCTTCTCTGGATCCTCGAAATTGATTGAATTTACCTTTAAGAGCGCAAAATACCTCTCACCCTCCTTCGGGCTGCGAATGAGGCCTTCGACGGTGTCCCCAGTTCTAAGCCCGAAACGGCGAATCTGCGACGGAGAAATGTATATATCATCGGGCCCGGCCAAGTAATTGGCGTCCGACGAGCGCAGGAAACCGAAGCCATCAGGCAAGACTTCGACGACGCCCTGACCCACAATCTCAACGTCCCGCGACGCCAATTGTTTTAAAATGGCAAACATCAACTCTTGCTTGCGCATGATCGAGGCGTTCTCAACCTCGTGTTCTTCTGCAAAGGTTAGCAATTCGGTTGGCGACTTCGCCTTGAGCGTTTGGAGCTTAATCTCGCGCATGCGCTTTCTATCGTCTTCTATGGGATGAGTAGCCGTCGTAATACCATCAGTGACAGGGTCCGGTTGCTTACCAACCGGCCGCAGTGCGATATTTTGAGGAGGCGACGACTCTAAGGCGGGAAGCTGTCTTGTTAGCAGATTATTGCCAGATTAGCAACTCCACGGCAGGGCAACAGGGCAATCACTTGAAAAGGGGTTGGGTTTCGGCGCGAACTTTGCTTGCCCATCGCTTCTCGACCACTTTTCCGCACTTTCAGACCCGCGCCAAGCCTGGAAGGTGATTTATCCCTTGCCGGTAATCCTGCTTATCGTGTTGTGCGCAACGATGGCCGGAGCCGAGGATTTTTGCGAGATCGAGCGCTGGGCCAAGCGAAAGCTGGATTTTTTGCGCCGTCTTCTGCCCTTCGAGAACGGCATTCCCTCGCACAATGCGCTCAACGATGTCATCAACGCCTTGCCGGCGACGCTGTTTGCCGAATGTTTCACAAGATGGGTCGAGAGCTTGCGCGAGCGCGAGCCCGACATCGTGGCCATCCACGGCAAGACCTAGCGCCGCGCCCATGGCGAGAACGGCGCGCCGCCGCATCTCGTCTCGGCCTGGGCCTCACGCCAGCGCCTCGCGCTCGAGCAGGAAGCCGTCAAAAAGAAAAGCAACGAGATCGTCGCCATTCCGCTGCTGCTTGAACGACTTGAACTCTCCGGCGCGCTCGTCACCATCGACGCCATGGGCTGCCAACGCGAGATCGCCGAGAAAATCCGCGCCAAGGGCGCGGACTACCTGCTCACCTTGAAGCGGAAGCTGTCCTTGCCGGTCTCGACGAGGTGGCAGTGGTGCGCGAGGCGATCGAGCAGCGCGATGGTCATCTTGGCGTAGCCGAAAACGCCGGCCTCAGCGGCACAAACGCGCGCCGGCCACGGTATGCTGCTCGCGGCTCCGCTCAGCCTTCCAGTCGCGGGCGAAGGCGGCCACCCGATTGTAGGAACCGATGAAGCCGAGCGCCACCAGATCGCCATGCAATTGTTTGAGCGTGCGCTTCCGCCTTCCGCCTTCCGCCTTCCGCCTTCCGCCAGTCGGACAATTTGTCGGCGAAAGCGTCAAGTTTGCTCGCGCCCTCCGGAACCTTGAATTTCACGACGACGACGTCGGAGCGCACGCAATAACTCCATGTCGATCACTCCGGGCCCCCCGCTGAAACGGACAGGGCGGGCGCAAAACATGGCCAGTTCTCGATGGAAATTTCCTGCGTGGGCGGGTCAGGTCTCTGTGGAAATCAACAACGTTCCGCATCCCGCCAAGCAGATTGACGACCTGTTGCGGTGGAATTGGAAGAGCCAGAACGAAGCCTCTACCGCCGCTTTGATCTGGAACGGTCAAATCCGAGACTGCCTGCGGCACAAGCCGGATGCGCACCGTCACGGCGCTGTTCCGAGCGTTCATCCGAATGCAGCCCTCAGGCGCGCCAGTTGCTCTTCGACTGGGCTTCCCTGGGGACTCGAAATAGAGGCTTTGGGATCAAGATAAAGAAGCTGATCGAGGTGGATAACCCGCGCCTGCAACCGAAGCGACTCGCCAACCAAGGCTTGCAAGTCGTGAGGGAGTCTTTCAAACATTTCCGGAGCGGTCGCCATGTCTTGTTGAGACAATTTAACCTTGCGCTTCTCGGATAGAGCTTGGTCGAATGTCAACTCACCTTCGTTGACCGCGCGCTGCAACAGAAGCCACGACGCCAATTGCATCAATCGCGTGGTAAGCCTCATGCTCTCCGCTGCATAGGCTAGAGATTCATTGCGTCCGAGCTCGCGCGCCTGTTCACGCCCTGGTCCATCTAGATAAGCAGCTGCGTCCTCGACCAAGCTCATGCCTTCCCGGAACATGGACTTGAAAGCCTCCGAGGAGGCGAGACGGGCGACAAATGACACGGGTTCGCCGTTGTCCTGCTGGATAAACTGAGACATGCGCCACCTCGGAACGCGCGCAAACAACAATCGCCACCGACCATCGTTCGACCGCCCGTGAACTTGAACACAAGATAGCGTCATTTGGAGCGTTGCGCTTGTTTAATCTTATTTAACGTTAATTGTGCCGCACCTGGATTTCTGGACACGAGACTGCATTTTGCCGCGCGCTTGAGGTTGGTGTCGAGCCATTCGGTGCGCGCGGCGCGTCGTGAACGGTATCCGTTTCTTCGATGAACCACTCCTTGTTGCAAGTGTCAGCAAAGTCGGCCACGGCTTTCCTTACATCGTCGATGGTCTCGAAAACGCGGCCGTGAATGGCCGGACAGTCGTCCAAGAATCGGAAGATTGGTTCATTATAGGAGTGTACAATCACGTTGGCCCGCCCTTGAAGAAGGTGGAGGCAGCATCCCGTGATGCCTTCTTCCGATTTATCTCCGTGTTGATCCGGTCGATCTCGGCGCGTAACGCGATGACGCGGCCTGTAAGCTCTTCGAGTGACAAGGCGTCGAGGGGCTCGCCGATTGCATGTTGCAAATTGGCTCTACGCCGCTTAGGGAAGACGTCATCGTCATCTCTTGCCATGCATATCCCCTTACATAGGCTCTGAATCAGCGTTTAACGATTTGACGCCCGTAAATGAATGCAAGACAATTTGAATTGACGCCAGCGGAGTTTCACTCACGGCATTGATAATGCAACTGGCCAAAGAACGACGATGATAATTTGCTTGACCCTCTGTCGGCAGCTCAAGTGAAGCGCGGTGCTAATCACCGTCATCCGCGAAAAGTCCGGCTTGAAGCGATTGCTGCGAAGGAACGGCAAGACAAAGATGTTTGAACGCCTGAGGCGTCAGCACACGACCGCGCGGCGTCCGGTTCAGGAATCCTTGTTGCAGCAAGTAGGGCTCGATGATGTCCTCGATCGCGTCGCGGGGTTCCGAAAGCGCTGCGGCGATCGTCTCGATGCCAACGGGGCCGCCGCCAAAATTCACGGCGACCATGTCAAGGTACCGGCGGTCCATCTGATCCAGGCCGATGGAATCGACGTCCAGGAGTTTCAGGGCCCGGTCGGCGACTTCGCGGGTCACCTTGAGGTCGCCGTCAACGAGGGCGAAATCGCGCACCCTGCGCAGCAGCCTTCCAGCGATGCGGGGGGTCCCGCGGGACCGACGAGCGATCTCGTTCGCGCCATCAGGGCTCATGGGACAATTCATCACCCGCGCCCCCCGCGCCACGATGCTCTGCAATTCCTCCACGGTGTAGAAATTCATGCGGACCGGTATGCCGAATCGGTCGCGCAGTGGCGTCGTGAGTAAACCGGCGCGCGTCGTGGCGCCGACTAGCGTGAATCGCGCCAGATCGATCTTCACCGACCGCGCCGCTGGACCTTCGCCGATGATCAGGTCAAGCTGAAAATCCTCCATGGCGGGATAAAGGATTTCCTCAACGGAAGGATTGAGCCGGTGAATTTCGTCGATGAACAAAACATCGCGCTCTTCAAGATTGGTCAGCTGTGCAGCCAGATCGCCCGCCTTGGCGATCACCGGACCAGACGTTGATCGGAAGTTCACGCCGAGTTCGCGCGCCACAATCTGCGCCAGAGTGGTCTTGCCAAGCCCAGGAGGGCCAACGAACAAGACATGATCCAGGGCGTCCTTGCGGGCCTTGGCTGCCTCGATGAAAACCTTGAGATTTTTCCGCGCCGCTTCCTGCCCCGTAAAATCGGCAAGGGTCAGGGGCCGGATCGAAGACTCCAGGTCGTCCTGGCGCTTGTCGGGCGAAACCATCCGCGGCGGCGTCACTGCGCCAACTCCTTGAGTCCACGCCGAATCAGGGCGCTCGTCTCGGCGCCGTCACCCAACGCCCGGAGGCTCGCGGCGATGGCGGCGGCAGCCTGGGCGCGCGCGTAGCCGAGATTGACCAGCGCCGATGTCGCTTCCGCCGCAGCACTGCTTTCACCCAGCGCCGGCTCTCCGGCGAGCGCCAACGCTTGCGGAGACACCGCGCTAAAATCGCTCGCCTTGTCCTTCAATTCCGCAACTATGCGCGCGGCAAGCTTCGGGCCGACGCCCGGCGCGCGGGCGATGGCCGCCTTATCCTGTAAGGCGATGGCCGCGGTGAGGTCAGAAGGCGGCAGAATGGAAAGTATAGCGAGCGCGACCTTGGAACCGACGCCCTGCACGTTTTGCAGCAAACGGAACCAGTCTCTCTCTCCATCCGACAGGAAGCCGAACAACCTTATGGAGTCCTCGCGAACCTGTGTTTCGACGGCCAGAACCGCCGCCTCGCCCGGGCCCGGCAATTTTTGCAATGTTCGACTGGAACAGGCGATGACATAGCCGACGCCATGAACGTCGAGGATCAAGTGATCCTCGTACAATGAGTCCACCACGCCTTTGAGTTTGCCGATCATGCGTCCCGCCCGATTCGCCCGCAGTCTAACGCATTTGCGTGCACGCGGCGCTTCCGCTCACTTCTTTAAAAGCATCGCCTCACGTTTTCGGGCGCCGCGATGCTGAGCGTGGCATATAGCCACCGCAAGAGCATCGGCGGCGTCACTGGTCAGCGCTTCGCTTCGAGGCAGCAACACCTTGACCATCATCGCGATTTGAGCTTTTGCGGCGTGTCCCGCGCCCACCACGGTCTTTTTCACCAGATTGGCGGAATATTCGGCGACCTCGACCCCGGCGAGCGCCGGGACGACCAGGGCCACGCCGCGCGCGTGGCCGAGTTTCAGCGCTGACTGCGGATTGCGATTGACGAAAGTCTCCTCCACGGCCGCCTCATCAGGCTCATGAGCGACGATGACGCCGGCCAGCGCCTCATGCAACGCGCGAAGCCGCAGCGCCAGATCCCCTTCAGTAGGCGCGTGGATGGCTCCGGAGGCGACGTAAGCAAGGCGCGCACCTTCGGCCTCGATCACTCCCCAGCCCGTGTGACGCAGTCCCGGATCGATGCCGAGGATGCGGACGGCCCTGCGCATCTCCAAGCATTATTCCCGGGTTTTCAGATCCTTGAGCTTGCCAAACACCGATTCGACGTCGAATTCGTCTTCTTGCTCGACCGGCTTCTTCGCGGTCGAGCCGAACACCTCCTCTTGGGAGACCGGCTCGTAATAATAGGGCTGGGTGGTTTCTTCGGCCGACGCCAACGTAGGACCTTGATCCTGAACCAGACCCGGGCGCTCCTTGGCCGCCCGCTGCACCTCGAAGTCCAGATCAATCTGGGAGCACAGGCCCAGTGTCACCGGATCCATGGGCGTCAACGACGCGGAGTTCCAATGTGTCCGATCTCGAATAGCGGCGATCGTGTTCTTGGTCGTGCCGGCCAGCCGCATGATCTGCGCATCCCTGAGTTCTGGATGATTGCGGACCAGCCAGAGAATTGCATTCGGGCGATCCTGACGGCGAGACAAAGGCGTGTATCGTGGACCGCGATGCCGCTTGGGTTCCGGGAGACGAACCTTGGAAACGGCGAGCCTGAGCGGATGCGAACCATTTTTTTCCGCCCTCTCAATTTCCTCACGGGTCAATTGACCGGAGGTGATTGGATCGAGACCGCGAATGCCGGCGCCCACCTCGCCGTCGGCAATGCCCTTCACTTCAAGAGGATGCAACTTGCAAAACTCCGCAATCTGATCAAACGTCAGAGAGGTGTTCTCAACAAGCCATATGGCGGTGGCTTTTGGCATGAGCGGGGCATTGCTCATCGTCGTCTCCTAGAATCTCTTCGTCTCGCCGCCCGCGCGCCATCGCGCCCGGACCAGCCCGGCTGAGGCGGAGCCTCAAATTTCCATACATGACGGGAATTCAGCTTTTATAAGCCTACTCGCACAGAAAGGCAACGTGGGGCCAAACAGAAGAACGCAATGAAAGACTTTCGGGGCTTCGCCGAAATTCAGAAAGCAGCCATTGAAACTGGCATGGCGGCCTCGTCCAGTTTTTGCGAGCAGGCGGACGGCCGAAGTCCAGGAAATCTTCCCGCCGGCGAAGCGCGACTCGATGAGGTGGAGATCCGTTCATGGCGTGTTCACTCAATTCGGCGTGAATTCCGAGCGAACGCTATTATATTGCATTCTCGGCGCTAAAATTCTGGTGTCGGATATGACGAAAGAGGGCTGTTATGCCAACCATCGCGCTTGTCGACGACGATCGCAACATCCTCGCTTCAGTTTCGATCGCTCTCGAGGGAGAGGGCTATCGCGTCCAAACTTATAATGACGGGATGGCAGCGCTCGAAGGATTGAAGAACAATCCGCCGGATATGGCGATCTTCGACATAAAGATGCCGCGCATGGATGGGATGGAGTTGCTGCGGCGACTGCGCCAAAAGTCCGATCTTCCGGTGATTTTCCTCACATCGAAGGACGAGGAAATCGACGAATTGTTCGGCTTGAAAATGGGCGCCGACGATTTCATCCGGAAGCCGTTTTCGCAGCGATTGCTGGTCGAGCGAGTCAAGGCGATACTGAGACGAGCAAGTCCGAAGGAAGCCGCCGCACAAAAAGAAACTGAGGCCAAGATCCTTGAACGCGGTCACCTGAGAATGGACCCCGAGCGACACGCTTGCACTTGGAAAGGCGAACAAGTCACGTTGACCGTGACCGAATTTCTGATTCTTCAAGCGCTCGCGACTCGTCCAGGGGTCGTTAAGAGCCGCAACGCCTTGATGGATGCGGCTTACGACGATCAGGTCTATGTGGATGACCGCACGATCGACAGCCACATCAAGCGGTTACGGAAGAAATTTAAGCAAGCTGACGATGATTTCGAAATGATCGAGACCCTTTACGGAGTGGGATACCGTTTCAAGGAAGGCTGAGCTCATAGTGATTTGGGATGACGGCATGGATGCGGCGCCGGTTGACGCATGAAGAAATTTGCGGCCGCAATTTCCAGCAAACCTCGATCCAAGCGGCGCGCGGTTGCGTTTCGTTCGCTTTGGCGGGGCTTGCTGTCTCGTATTTCGTCGCGTCTCACCCGCAGAATCATCCTGCTCAACCTCGGTGGGTTGGTCGCGCTTCTGGTCGGATTTCTTTACCTAAATCAATTTCGCGAAGGCCTCATCGACGCGCGCGTGCAGAGCCTACAGACCCAAAGTGAGATTATCGCCGCAGCAATCGCCGCGTCCGCGACAGTCGACGCGGACGCCATAACGATTGACCCGGAGAAGCTGCTGAAACTCGCGCCGGGACAGAGCTACGGAGTAAATGACGAGACGTCGCCGGCATTGGAATTCTCCATCAACCCCGACCGCGTTGGCCCGTTATTGCGACGTCTTGTTTCGCCCACCCGAACCCGCGCCCGGATTTACGACCGGGATGGATACATGTTGATGGATTCGCATTCGCTTGCCGCGCGTTCAAACATTTTACGCTTCGATTTGCTCCCTCAAGGCCAAACCGACAAGCCCCAGTGGCTTCGAGACTTCCAAGATTTCCTGCGCGGCGGTTTCAACTTCGCGCGTTTGCCCCTCTACCGAGACATCGGCGCCGCCAATGGCAAAGGTTACCCCGAAATCGCGAATGCCCTTCAAGGGAAATCTCAGACCGCGGTCAGACGCAATACCCAAGGCGAAACCGTCATCTCAGTGGCCACGCCCATCCAAAGATTTCGCACCATTCGCGGCGCTCTGCTGTTGTCAACCCAGGGCGGCGATATCGATGGAATTATCGCATCTGAGCGCCGAGCGATCTTCAGCATATTTCTCGTGTCGGCGACCGTGATGGTTTTGCTGTCCGCCGCGCTCGCCGGCGCGATCGCAGAGCCCATACGTAGGCTCGTGACCGCCGCCGAAGGCGTGAGGCGCGGCGTAACGTCACGAGCCCAAATTCCGGATTTCACCGCGCGCAACGATGAGATCGGGCTACTATCCGGGGCGTTGCGCGACATGACAACTGCGCTCTTGAACCGTATGGAGGCGATTGAGCGTTTCGCGGCCGACGTGGCTCATGAACTGAAAAACCCTTTAACTTCCCTTCGCAGCGCCGTCGAAACTTTGCCGATCGCAAAGACTGAAACGTCACGTGATCGCTTGCTGGAAATAATTCAACATGACGTGAGGCGGCTCGACCGGCTGATCTCCGATATTTCTGATGCCTCGCGCCTAGACGCGGAGTTGGCGCGCGACGACCTTGAGCGCATCAATATTTCCGATTTGCTTCAGGCAATTGTTGAGGTGTCGAACCAAGTTGACCGAGGCGACCAGATCAAGGTCGTGCTCGCCGTCGCGCTCACATGCGGGTACGTATGTATTGAAGGGCACAAATCGCGCCTGGGTCAAGTTTTCAATAATCTCATAGATAACGCACGAAGTTTTTCACCCCCGGGTGGCGAAGTCAGGGTCTCTATTGCTCGTGCCGAACATATTATCGATATTCAACGCCGTACACCAGGATACAACATTACCGTTGATGATGACGGCCCTGGAATTCCAGCGCACGCATTTGAACGAATTTTCGAGCGTTTTTATACTGATAGACCGAATCAGAGCTTTGGGAACAATTCGGGGTTGGGCCTTTCTATCTCGCGACAAATTGTTGAGGCACATGGTGGCTGCATTCAGGCCAATAACAGAAGTGACAATCACGGAAATATAGTTGGTGCACGTTTCGAAGTGTTTTTGCCTGCTGAAATGGCACGTGTTTTTGGACGCAGCGACTAGAGCGCGTTGACATTCATTTTATCCAAATGAACGCGCTGACAAGGGCGAGCATGGACATGAAGGCTCTGGGCGTTTGTTCGTAGCGTGTTGCGATGCGCCTGAAGTGCTTGATTTTCGGGAAGAACCGTTCGACGAGGTTGCGCTCGCAATAGAGGGCGAAGTCGCAGGCGACCTGCGGTGACGTCTTTCTGGGCGGGATGACGGCGACGGCGTCCTGCAGGGCGATGGCGTCGCGGAAAGCCTTGGAGTCGTAGCCTTTGTCGCCAAGAACAGACTCGGCTGGCAAATCGGTGATGAGAGCCTCGGCTTGGGTGTAGTCGCTGGCCTGACCCGGCGAGAGAATAAACCGAAGCGGATTGCCCAAAGCATCGACGACGGCGTGGATTTTGGTGGTCAAACCGCCGCGTGACCGGCCGATCGCGCGAGCTTCAGACCCCCTTTTTTTTCCAGCCGCATGTTGGTGCGCCCGGACGATGGTCGAGTCGATCATGATGTATTCGGAGTCCGGGTCGTCGGCCATCGCTACGAACAGCCTGTCCCAAACGCCATCCTTCGACCAGCTCCACGAACTTCCAAGCATGACAGGCGCACATTGTGCATAGCCGTCTGCCGACGCAGGCGGCTAGGGCTCTTGGTTGAAAGGCAGATGGCGGTCGATGCATTCGTCGGCCAGCTTGAATGGTTGATGATACCTAAAATAGGGCAATTAATATTTTATTTATTTTTAGACTCGGAATTATATTGGAATTGAATTTTCCACAGAATATCCACAATGCACGTTCATTTCCGACGGTAGCAACGAATCATCGCGGATAACTTCATTAAGGACAATTTTCTTAAAAAACAAAAAGATAGGAGCGATTTCTCAAACCGAGCGGACACTGATGTGAGAAGTCCAAACTTTTGCAGGTGAGACCTCTTGTTCGGATCAACAGCGAGTTAGTTGTGAATATCTGACCATAGCTTTACAGGCCATTTTGCGATCTGAAACCTAAGAAACAGTTAATCACATGCATGATCGAGATGCTGGGGAAAATGTGGTCGTTCACCACGAGTAGCGCGCCTCACGCATCCCCGCATATTTAAAAACGACGACGCACACTGCGGCAGCGATTTTGTTTTCCATGAGAGAGGCTTGGAAACGCTCTATGAGGGGGCTTGACGCCTTGATCGTCTCGCACAGGCCGCGAAAGCTCGACGCCGTGCCTTCTTCCTCGATCAGAAAGATCGACAGGATCCGGCTCGTGGCGTCGTCCATCGTCAGCTCACCACGAGATCGCGCGGCGGTCCTTCGGGGAGCCAGGATTGGGTCGATGAAATACGAGCATGCCTGACAATGGACTGCGTTCGCCGGCGCCGGTGCGCCTCGCGTCGGCTTCGTCGTCAGCCCGCGAAGTTGCAAAACCCACTTCGTCCAGGTGTGGGAGCGCGCGAACGGCCGCCCGTCCGTCATCGCCTCCCCGACGATCGCTTCGTGGAAGTGCTTGGCGGTGAAGTTGAAATAGCGGGTGCCCAACTGCTCGACAACCCAGGCGATCTCGTCGACCGACGCGCGCCGCCCGGACGCCCGCCGAGGCGGCGGTCCACCAGGCCCCTCAGGCCCCTTCGCCTCATAGACATCGAGAAGGCGGCGAAAATGCCGCTTGCTCATCCCCAGGAGTTCCGCTGCTTCATCGCAACTCAAACGCCCCGTCCGATCGTGTCCCAGGCTGTGGTTTAGGACGATGGGAGAAAACCGCTTGCGAAGCGCGCCCATCATAGCGCCGTAGCGAGCGAGCGGCTTTCGGCGGCCACCGACGATTCTCCGGTTAAGTTCGGGTTGCGACACACCAACGCAACCGAGGAACCATCGATGACCGATGAGATGATGAACCTTCGCGCGCTCGTGGAAAAGGCCCCCGACGCCGATATCCTGCGCGAGATGATCGGCTTTGCCGCCAAGCGGCTGATGGAGATGGAGGTCGCCGGGCTGACCGGCGCCGACCATGGCGAGAAGAGCGCCGAGCGTCTCGCCCAGCGCAACGGCTATCGCCCGCGGGACTGGGAGACGCGGGCCGGCACGGTCGAACTGCGCATCCCGAAGTTGCCGAAAGGCAGCTATTTGCCAGGCTTTCTTGAGCCGCGCCGGATGGCCGAGAAGGCGCTGTGACCGCCGTCATCCAGGAAGCCTATATCCAGGGCGTCTCGACGCGCTCGGTTGACGATATGGTCAAGGCGATGGGCATGAGCGGCATTTCCAAGAGCCAGGTCAGCCGGCTGTGCGAGGAGATCGACGGCAAGGTCAAAGCCTTCCTCGACCGTCCGATCGTAGGCGACTGGCCCTATCTGTGGATCGACGCCACCTATGTCAAAGTCCGCAACAATGGCCGCATCGTCTCGGCGGCGGTAATCGTCGCGGTCGGCGCCAACGCCGATGGCCGCCGCGAAGTGCTGGGCCATCCGCCAATTGAACAAGACCCGTGCAAGCCTTTCCCTTCAACAGACCGGTTTTAGCACAAAGCCCAGTGCCGAAGCGCAACACCGGAATCGCCTCAAAGGCAGGAGCTTGCCCGGTCGGCGCCGGGCCCGCGATGAGTTCGGAGACGATCTCGGCGGTACTCTCAATACCACTCGAAGATTAGTTCGAGGTCAGTGTCGGCAGGCCCGTCCGGACTCGCCTCGCTCTGCACGGAAATCTTGTGAAACCTTCGTTTTTGCTTTTCGAGGAAGGACTCCCGGTTCATGGCGGGAATCGCCTTTCGCATTATTTCGGGCCAAATGGGTGAGCATTCGCGTTATTTCCGGCCAATTGTCGCACTTATTCCGGCCAAGGAATCGAGAAAACCCTTTGGAATCAGCCAGGGCATTCGCGGTTTATGTGGAAGTCACCAAGCCGGCAAACAAGAAGCCCCGCACGCGGCGCATGCGGGGCTTTCTTTTTAACGAAGCAAAAGCTCAGGCGGTCGCGCCCAAAGCCTTCACGCGGGCGCTCAGCCGCGAAACTTTTCGCGAGGCCGTGTTCTTGTGAACGATGCCCTTCTGGGCCGCGCGCATCAGGATCGGCTCGGCGGCGGCGAGCGCGGTCTTGGCGACGCCTTGATCGCCGGCGGCGATGGCTTCCTCGACCTTGCGCAGGAACGTGCGCATCTTGCTGCGACGCTGGCGGTTCACCGCCGTGCGGCGATCGATCTGACGAACGGCCTTTTTAGCCGATTTGGTATTGGCCATTGTGTTCCTCGGACAAATGCATGCCCAATCCAAGGGCCGCGCATAAAACCATGACGGCGCCGATTGCCGGCGCCGAGAGTGGACGCTTATAGGCAGGAAAACCCACAGTCGTCAACGCATGAATCTCAGCGATTGGCGAAACGCGCCTGACGCTTCTCGATGAAGGCGGCCATGCCCTCCTTCTGATCATCGGTTGCGAAAGCCGCATGGAAATTGCGGCGCTCGAACTTCACGCCCTCGGTCAAGGTCGTTTCATAGGCGGAATTGATGCAGTCCTTGATCTGCATGGCGATCGGCAGCGACATGGTCGTTATGAGCTTCGCCGTCCGCAGCGCCTCCTCCAGCAAGTGCTCCGAAGGGACAATCCTCGACACCAGGCCGCACCGTTCGGCCTCCTGGGCGTCCATCATCCGACCGGTCAGACACAATTCCATCGCCTTGGCCTTGCCGACAAAGCGGGCGAGCCGCTGCGTGCCACCCGCGCCCGGAAGAATGCCCAGCTTGATTTCCGGCTGGCCGAACTTGGCGTTTTCCGCCGCCAGGATGAAATCGCACATCATCGCGAGTTCGCAGCCGCCGCCAAGCGCGAAACCGGCGACAGCCGCGATCGCCGGCTTGCGGAAATGAGAAAGCCGCTCCCAGGTGCGGATGGCGTCGCCAAGATAGGCGTCCATATAGGTGAGGTGGTGCAGCTCCTTGATGTCCGCGCCGGCGGCGAACACTTTTTCGGAGCCCGTCAGCACCAGGGCCCCGATCTGAGGATCGTCGGAGAACGTCTCCAACGCCACGTTCAGCTCGTGAATCAACGCCGTGTTGAGTGCGTTCAGCGCTTTCGGACGATTGAGACGGATCAGACCGACGGCGTCGTGAACTTCAACGATGATGTTTTCGAAATGCATGAATCGCTCTCCCGGCTTCTCGCAGAACGCTAAAGAAGCCGAGAGGGATTGCAACACTCGTGCCGTCTGCGTGTTCGGTGAACCCCGTTCACCGAACACGCTCCGATTTCTGTAAACGCGTTTTCTTGACGCGAACCTTTATCCACTTCGCTTGAAAACGCTTCAGAGCCCATCGAACAGAGCCGTGGAAAGGTAACGTTCGGCGAAGGACGGAATGATGATCACGATGTTCTTGCCTTCTGAGCTCGGCCGCGCGCCGACCTGCAAGGCCGCCGCCACCGCCGCGCCGGACGAAATACCGACGGGAACGCCCTCGATGCGCGCGACCTGCCGCGCCACTTCCATGGCGGTGGCGCTGTCGATGGTCACGACCTCGTCGATCACGCCCCTGTCGAGAACAGGCGGAACAAAGCCGGCGCCGATTCCCTGGATCTTGTGCGGTCCAGGCTGTCCGCCCGAGAGAACAGGCGATTCCACCGGCTCGACAGCGATCATCTTCAAGCCGGGTTTGCGCGCCTTCAGGACGTCGCCGACGCCGGTGATGGTGCCGCCCGTCCCCACGCCGGAAATGACGATATCGACGGCGCCTTGCGTGTCGTTCCAGATTTCCTCGGCCGTGGTGCGGCGATGAATTTCGGGGTTCGCCGGATTTTCAAATTGCGCGGGCGTGATGGCGCCGGGCGTCGCGGCCACAAGCTCCGCCGCCTTGGCGATGGCGCCCTTCATGCCCTGCGCGGCGGGCGTGAGCACGAGCTCCGCGCCCAGCAGCGACAGCATCTTGCGCCGCTCGATGGACATGGATTCGGGCATCACCAATTGCAGCTTGTAACCGCGCGCCGCCGCGACAAAAGCCAGGGCGATGCCGGTGTTGCCTGAAGTCGGCTCGATCAAAACCGTCTTGCCGGGAGAAATCTTGCCTTGCGCTTCAAGCGCATCGATCATCGCCGCGCCAATCCGGTCCTTCACCGAAGCAAGCGGATTGAAGAATTCAAGCTTGGCGAGCAGCTTGGCCTTGACGCCGCGCTCGGCCGCGATGCGGTCGAATCGCACCAGCGGCGTGTCGCCGATCGTCTGCGTGATGGAATCGTAAATTTTTCCCCGACCCGGCTTGCCCGACATGGCGCTTCCCCCTGAATGAGTGCTGTAGCCTATCAAAGCTGACTGATATTGTCAGCTAACGTCGGTCCTTATGCCCGTCGAACCGAACCCGCCCGCGTCCCGCGCGGTCGAAGACAAGTGATCCACCTCCATGAGGCGCGCCTGGGGCGCAGGCGCGACCACCATCTGCGCGATGCGGTCGCCCCGCCGGACGACGAACGGCGCGTCGCCGTGGTTGATCAGGATGATTCCAACCTCGCCACGATAATCGCTGTCGATGGTTCCCGGCGCATTCAGCACGGTCACACCGTGCTTGAGCGCCAGCCCCGAGCGCGGCCGGGTCTGCGCCTCATATCCCGCCGCGATTTCGACGGCAAGGCCGGTGGGGATGAGCGCGCGACCGCCTGGCGGCAAAGTCGTCGGTGTGTCCGCCGGCACGGCGGCGAGCAGATCGAAACCCGCGGCGCCGACGCTTTGATACGTCGGCAGGGGCAAACCCGCGGCATGCGGCAAACGCTTGATCTTAAGCTCCACCGCGCTCCTCCTCGGCCGCATACATCTGTGCGAAATGCGCGACGAGGCGGCGGGCGACTTCGTCTTTCGCCAGTCTCGGCCAAGCCTGTTCGCCGTCAGGGGTTATGAGCACGACCGCATTCTCCGATCCGCCCATGACGCCGGTCCCCTCGCCGACGTCGTTGGCGACGATCAGGTCACAGCCTTTCTTCGCCAGTTTGGCGCGGGCATGGGCGACGACGTTTTCCGTCTCCGCCGCAAAGCCGATCACCAGGCGCGGGCGATTCGCGCCATGGCGCGCAATGCTGGCGAGAATATCGGGATTCTCGACCATTTTGAGCGCCGGCGGCCCGTCAAACCCCTTTTTGATTTTTTGGGCGGCGTCGGCCTCCGTTCGCCAATCCGCCACGGCGGCGGCGGCGATGAAAATGTCGCAGGGAAGGGTCGATTCGACGGCCTCGGCCATTTGGCGGGCGGTCTCCACCGAAATGAGCCGCACGCCCGCCGGCGGCGGCAGGTTAACGGGACCGGACACCAGCACCACCTCCGCGCCCGCATCGCGCGCGACCTCGGCCAGCGCATACCCCTGTTTGCCCGAGGATCGGTTGGCGATGTAGCGCACCGGATCGATCGGCTCATGGGTGGGACCGGCGGTGATCACCACTTTTCGGCCTGCCAGTGTTTTCGGGCGGTCGGCGAGCCGGGCGCGAAGCGCGGCAAAAATCTCTTCGGGCTCCGCCATGCGCCCCGGCCCGGATTCGCCGCAGGCCATGGGACCCTCGTTCGGCCCAACGAACGCCATGCCGTAACCGCGGAGGACATCGACATTCCGACGTGTGGCCGGATGGGTCCACATCCGCCAGTTCATGGCGGGCGCGGCCAACGCGGCCTTGTCGGAGGCCAGCAGCAGCGTCGAAGCGAGGTCATTGGCGAGCCCGTTGGCCGCCTTGGCGAGCAAATCGGCCGTCGCGGGCGCGATGACAATCGCGTCCGCCTGACGACTCAACTCGATATGGCCCATTTCGGTTTCGTCGGTGAGGGAGAACAGATCCTCATAAACCTTGTTGCCGCTAAGGCTGGCGAGCGACAAGGGCGTAACGAACTGCGCCCCCGCCTTGGTCAGAACAACCCGAACCTCCATTCCGGCGCCGCGCAGGAGCCGAATGAGCTCAAGGCTTTTGTAGGCGGCGATCCCGCCACCAACGATCAGCAGGATGGACGAGGCTTTCGCATGCATCGAAAAAAAACCTCAGCGCCAGAAGTGGACGGTGACCACGACCAGCAGGAGCGCAAAGCCGTAGCGCCAAAACCGGTTTCGCGACGCATTGGCCCGGGCCAGAGCCTCCACGGTGGGCGGCGCCAGAGTCAAGCCCTGGGTTGTCCAGGTTTCCAGTTGCTCCGAGATGCGCGCGCCGCGCGACAGGATCGCCGGCGCCTGCGCGGCGAGCTGCGCCACCGCCGCAAGCCCCTGCCCCGCATCGGCGAGCTTGCCCAGTGGGCCGAGATTTTCCTCGATCCAGGCGCGTACGACCGGCTCCGCCGTGGACCACATGTTCAGCCTCGGATCGAGCGACCGCGCCACGCCCTCGACCACCACCATGGTTTTTTGCAGCATCACCAGTTCGGTGCGGGTCTGCATGTCAAACAGCGCGGTGATCTCGAACAACAGCGACAACAGCTTCGCCATCGAGATGTCTTCGGCTTTTCGCGAATGGATCGGCTCGCCCACGGCGCGGATCGCCTGAGCGAAATCGGCGACCGGATAGGACGGCGGCACATAGCCCGCCTCGAAATGCACTTCCGCGACGCGCTGGTAGTTGCGGGTGATGAATCCGTAGAGGATTTCGGCGAGGAAGCGCCGCTCCTTCATGCCGAGCCGGCCCATGATGCCGAAATCCACGGCGGCCAGCCGACCCTCCTTGGTCAGGAACAGATTGCCCTGGTGCATGTCGGCGTGAAAAAACCCGTCGCGCACCGCATGGCGCAGGAAGGACTGAATGATCGTCCGCCCGAGTTTCGGCAGATCGACGCCCGACCGTCGCAGCGCCTCGACATCCGACAGCGGCGTGCCGTCGATCCACTCCAGCGTGAGCACTTCGCGCGCGCAAAGGTCCCAATCGACCTTCGGCACGAGAAAATCGTCGTCGCCATGGGTGTTGTCGGCATATTCCGAGGCGGCGGCGGCCTCCAGCCGGAAATCCATCTCCATTTTCATCGAGCGCGCCAGCGTCTCGACGACTTCGACGGGTTTCAGCCGGCGCGCCTCCGCCGAATATTTGTGCACGACGCGCGCGGCGAAGAACATGTCGGCGAGATCGCGGCGAAAGCGGCGCTCGATCCGCGGCCGGAGCACCTTGACGGCGACCCAGCGCTCCTGTCCGTCCGCGACAATCTTGGCGCGATGCACCTGGGCGACCGACGCGGCGGCCACGGGTTCGCTGAACTCCGCGAAAATCTGGTCGAGCGGCTTGGCAAAGGCGCGTTCGATGACCTCGACGGCGACCTCGCGCGGAAAAGGCGCCATGCGGTCCTGCAAGGCCTCCAGCTCGCGCGCGACCGCGACGCCGACCACGTCGGGCCGCGTCGCCAAGGTCTGTCCGAGCTTGACATAGGACGGCCCCAACCGCGCGATGGCGGGCGCGAGTCTTTGCAAGCCGCCGCCCTTGCGGGCGATCAGGCCGGCCAAAAACAGCGGAGCCCGCATTTCGAGGGGCAGGCCGGATGTATCGACGCCGGAAAAGACGCCTTCGCGCGCGAGGATGTAGCCGGCGCGCGCGAGCCTGACCACATGGCCGATCGAGGTTATCACTTAAGTCTCGACCTCAGAGCTTCCAGCCGGAATGAATGGCGACGACGCCGTTTGTCAGTCGCGTGAAGGACACGCGCTGGAATCCCGCCTTTTCGATCATGGCGGCGAAATCCTCGGCCGCCGGGAACTGGCGGATCGATTCCACGAGGTAGCGGTAAGGCTCGCCGTCGCCGGTCACCAGACGCCCAATCGCGGGAATCACCGAGAAGGAATAGGATTCATAAATCTTGGCGAGAACCGGGGTCTCGACCTGCGAGAACTCCAGGCACATGAACTTGCCGCCGCGCTTGAGCACACGATAGGCTTCGGCGAGGGCGCGGTCGATCCTCGGCACGTTGCGGATGCCGAAGGCGATGGTGTAGGCGTCGAACTCGTTGTCCTCGAAGGGCAGAGATTCCGCGTTAGCTTCGACGAACTCCAACCGGTCGGCCAGCCCCTTCTGCTCCGCGCGCTCGCGCCCGACGGCCAGCATGTCGCCGTTGATGTCGAGGACGGTGACTTTGGTCTTGGGACCGCCGGCCTGGACGACGCGGAAGGCGATGTCGCCCGTTCCGCCGGCGACGTCGAGATGGTTGAACGGCGCGGTTTTCGAGGGGTGCACGCGCGAGACGAACACATCCTTCCAGATGCGGTGGAGCCCACCCGACATCAGGTCGTTCATGATGTCGTAACGCTGCGCCACCTTGTGGAAGACGTCGTCCACCATCCCCTGCTTCTCGTCGAGAGGAACCTCGGAAAAGCCGAAATGGGTGTGCTGGTCGTGTGTCTCGCTGCTGGACGATTTGACGTCGATCATGGGAACCTCTTCTGCGCGCCGGACCATAGCGCGCCCTTTGCTGACTGGCTATTTATTCTGTTTGTCTCGTAAACTGAAGGGAAAGAGATGCCCGAACTGCCGGAAGTCGAAACAGTTCGCGTTGGACTGGCGCCGTTTCTGGTGGGTTCGCGCATTTTGCGCGTCGACTTGCGGCGAAAAGACTTGAGGTTTCCGTTTCCCGAGAATTTTTCGACGCGCCTCGAGGGGCGACGCATTGTCGCGCTCAACCGCCGCGCCAAATATTTGCTGGCCAACCTCGACGACGACCAGGTTCTGATCGCGCATCTGGGCATGAGCGGCTCGTTTCGGCTCGAAGCGGAGCCGGTTGGAGCGTTCAAATACCCGCGCAACAAGAATCCCGCGCATGACCACGTCGCCTTCTCGCTCGAAACCGGGCTCATGGTCTACAATGATCCCCGCCGTTTCGGGTTCATGACTTTGGCTCAAACCAGCGAACTTGCCGACCATCCCTATTTCGCGGGCCTTGGCGTCGAACCGCTCTCCAACGATTTCAGCGGAAAATCCCTGACGCAGCTGTTCGCCGGGAAATCCGCCCCTCTGAAATCTGCCTTGCTCGACCAACGCAACATCGCCGGACTGGGCAATATTTATGTCTGCGAGGCCTTGCATCGCGCCGGACTTTCGCCGATGCGCCCGGCGGGAAGCCTTACGGCCAAAACCGGCGAGACGCTCGCCCGCGCCGTGATGCAGGTTTTGCAGGAGGCGATCGAGGCGGGAGGCTCGTCCTTGCGCGACCACAGGCAAGCCGACGGCTCGCTTGGCTATTTCCAACACAATTTTCGGGTCTATGATCGCGAAGGTCAGGCTTGTGTGAGTCGCGCCTGCCAGGGAACGATCGCCCGGCACACGCAGAACGGGCGGTCGACGTTCTATTGCCCAATCTGCCAAAGTTGATGCTGCTGAACCTTAAATTCGGGCTACGCGCCAAACCCGCCGACGAGTTGCTCGTCGTTCATCAGGGGCGAAGTTTTCGGGTCGAAATCAAGCGGCTGGCGTCGGCCCGACGCTTCACGCTGCGTGTGCGCGCGGCGACGCAGGACGTGGTTTTGACGATTCCGGCGCGCTCGAACCAGCGGGACGCCGAGGGTTTTGCTCACCGCCACGCCGAATGGATCGCGCATCGCATGGCGCGGCTCCCGGAGCGCCAGTTGTTTGCGCCGGAGGCCGAGGTCCCGTTTCGCGGCGAGACGCACCGGTTGATTCATTCCGTCCAGTCGCGCCCTGGCGCAGGCAAGACCGGACCCGTCTGGATCGACGCATTGCAGCAGCCCGCCGCGATTTGCGCAGGCGGCGATCCCTCGCATTTCGAACGACGGATGACGGATTTCTTCCGGCGAGAAGCGCGCCGCGATATCGAAGAGGCGGCGCGCCGCCATGCCGCCACGGTGGGACGCGCGCCGATTTCAATCACCCTGAAGGACACGACGAGTCGGTGGGGCTCGTGCTCGGCGAGGGGCGCGCTGAATTTTTCCTGGCGCCTCATCCTGGCGCCGCCGTTTGTGCTGGACTATCTGGTCGCGCATGAAATGGCGCATCTGCGCCATCACAACCATTCAGACGAATTCTGGAGCCTGACGAAAAGCCTGTGTCCCGCGACCGCCAAGGCGGAAGCGTGGCTCAAGCTTTATGGCGCGCAATTGCACCGCTACGGTCGCAAGGGCCCAAGCGTCAGCGCCGGATGAACGTGAGATAGACGGGGCGGCGACCTTCGCGCAGCGCCTTGTCTTCGTAGCGTGTGCCGGGCCAGTTGGCGTAAGGCGTCAGCCATTCGGCCTCGCTGTTGGCCGGCCAGATGAAATCCGCCGAGCGCAACACCCGCGCGAGCGTCCAGCCGACGTAATCGTCGATATCCGAGGCGAAACGCAATTCAGCGCCCGGGCGCATCGCGCGGGCCAGCCGCGCCAGCATGCGATCGGAAACGAAACGCCGCTCCTTGTGGCGCCGTTTCGGCCAGGGGTCGGGATAGAGGATGCAGACGCCCGACAGGCAGCCCGCCGGCAGCGCGTCGATCAAGTCTCCGGCGTCGCCGGGGTGGACGCGGATATTGCGCACGTCTTGCGCATCGATCAGGGCCATCAGCTTGGCCACGCCGTTCACGAACGGCTCGCAACCGAAGTAGCCGCGGTCCGGATGCGAAGCGGCGTCGGCGGCGAGATGTTCGCCGCCGCCGAAGCCGACTTCAAGACGGAGATCGTCGGGATGGTTGGCAAAGAGCGCGGCAGGGTCGGAGAGCGGCGCCGAAAGATCGATTTGAACTTCCGGCAGGAGGGTTTCCATCAAGCCCGCCTGATAGGCGCGCAAGGTCTTGCCCTTGCGACGCCCAAAAAACGCGGACTCGCGGTGTGCGAAGGTCTCGCTCACGCTTTGCTCTAGAGCACTTTCACGTTTCATGGAAACATGAAAGTGCTCTAGATTTTTGTTTTCACGCGTTTTCTTCACGCGAACCGGCATCCACTTAGCTTGAAAACGCTCTAACTTCAGGCGAAATGCGCCTTGAGCTTGTCGACGAGGTCGGTCTTTTCCCAGGTGAAACCACCGTCCGCGTCGGGCTGGCGGCCGAAATGGCCGTAAGCCGAGGTGCGCGCGTAGATCGGCTTGTTGAGCTGGAGATGCTCGCGAATGCCGCGCGGCGACAGGCGCATGATCTTGAACAGCACCTCTTCGAGCTTGGCTTCGTCGACCTTGGCGGTGCCGTGGGCGTCGACATAGATCGACAGCGGCTCGGCGACGCCGATCGCATAGGCGAGCTGGATGGTGACACGGTCGGCGAGACCCGCCGCGACGACGTTTTTGGCCAGATAGCGCGCCGCATAGGCGGCGGAACGGTCCACCTTGGTCGGGTCCTTGCCCGAGAAGGCGCCGCCGCCGTGCGGAGCCGCACCGCCGTAGGTGTCGACGATGATCTTGCGGCCCGTCAGCCCGGTGTCGCCGTCGGGGCCGCCGATGACGAACTTGCCGGTGGGGTTGACGTGCCAGACGGTGGCGTCGGTGACCCAGCCCTTGGGCAGGACGGAGAGGATGTAGGGTTCGACGATGCGGCGCACGTCCTCGGAGGTCAGGCTCTCATCGACATGCTGCGTCGACAGAACGATCTGGGTGACGCCAACGGGCTTGCCGCCGACATATTTCACCGTGACCTGGCTCTTGGCGTCCGGTCCGAGCTTCGCGGCCTCACCTTCCCTAGCTTTACGCGCCTTGGCCAGCACTTCCAGGATCTTGTGAGAGTAATACAGCGGCGCCGGCATCAGCGACTCGGTTTCGTTGGTCGCGTAACCGAACATGATGCCCTGGTCGCCCGCGCCCTCGTCCTTGTTGCCCGCGGCGTCAACGCCCTGGGCGATATCGGCCGACTGAGCGTGGAGAAGGATCTCGACCTGGGCGTTCTTCCAGTGGAAGCCATCCTGCTCGTAACCGATGTCCTTGATCGCTTCGCGGGCGACTTGCTCGATCTGGGCGTGGGTGAGCTGCGGACCGCGCACTTCGCCGGCGATGACGACGCGGTTGGTGGTCACCAGCGTTTCGGCGGCGACGCGAATCTGGTACGGATCGACGCCGGCTTTGGCACCTTCTCGATAGAACAAGTCAACAATTTCGTCGGAAATACGATCCGCGACCTTGTCCGGATGTCCTTCAGAAACGGATTCACTGGTGAACAGATAATCGCTGCGCGCCACAACTCATCTCCATCATACGCAAGACCAGTCTTCAGCTGGTTGCCGGAATGCTCGTCGCTCTCGCCGGGTCAGACCCGCAAGCGCCGGGACGAAGCCAGAAACCCACTGTCCTTATAGGGGGAGCGTTCGTTTCGTCAAGCCTTTGCCGTTCTTTCGTTCGATAAAACGAACGACTCAAGAGCGATTAGGCGCCCTCGCCCTCGGCAAGCGTGACAATGAGATCGACGATGCGCTTGCGAACCTTCGCATCGGTGATCCGCGCGAAGGCGCGGTTCAGGCTGAGGCCCTCGGCCGTCATCACGAAATCGCTGGCGTATCCTTCCTCCGGGCTGCTTTCGGCGAAACCGCCGTTCACCGCGCCTTCAGAGACTGGAGCGCCCTTGAAGAAATAGGCCAGAGGGATGTTCAAGGTTTCCGAAATCTGCTGCAACCGGCTTGCACTGATCCGATTGGTGCCTTTTTCGTATTTTTGCACCTGCTGGAACGTCAGGCCAAGGGCTTCGCCCAGTCTTTCCTGGCTCATTCCGATCATCATCCGCCGCATGCGCACGCGCGCCCCAACGTGACGATCAATTGGATTAGGGACTTTGGTCACGGCGTTCTTCCGTCCTAGCGTTTGGCCCTATTTGCGACAACAGTTTACCTAAAGTCAAATGTTCCGTGGACGAATTAACGCTCCGAGGAAAACAATCAACCATGCAACAGCGGGCGCAAGTCGCCAATGTTGCGAGTAATAGGTCGCCGGAAGCGCTTTTGGCAGACTTCCATCGAGTATGGCTTCAATTCCCAGCGAAGTGGAGTCCAGGATTCGTCCGAATGGATCAACAATCGCGGAGATCCCGGTGTTTGCGGATCGCACCATGGGCAAACCTTGTTCGACCGCGCGCAACCGCGCCTGCGACAAATGCTGGTAGGGTCCGGTCGTGACGCCGAACCAGCCATCATTGGTCACGTTTAGCATAAGTCCGGGCCGTGCGCTGGATTCCGACAGGCGTTTGGCGACTTCCTCCGGAAATATTGCTTCATAGCAAATCAAAGGCAAAGCCGCCGGCAATCCCGGCGCTAAGAGAAGACGCGAATATTCGCCTGCGTCAAAAGCGCCGGGGCTCCAAACGAATTGGGTCACGCCCGCGCGGGCCAGCAGATCCGCGAACGGCATATATTCGCCGAAAGGCGTCAAATGCATCTTGTCGAAATAGTCCTTGATTTCGCCCTGTTGAATGACGGCGAGCGCGTTGAAATATTTTGTGTGGCTTCCCTCGACTTGCGCCCGCGCGGCGCCGGTGAACAGGATGGCGTTCTGCATGCGGGACGCAATCGTCGACAGGGAAAGGGGATCGCGTGACAGAATGAACGGGAAGACGGACTCCGGCCAAACCACATGGGTGACGTCGGACACTCCGGTCGTTTGAGGAGACGTGGAGCGATCCGACAATTTCAGATACCGCTCCAGCAATTCCGCCCTGCGGTCGAAGCGGAACTCGTCGTTCGCGACATTCGCCTGAACGATCCTCAGCTTGACGCCCTTGACGAACTCGGTCTTGTCCTGGAGCCTTGCGACGCCAAAAAGCGCCAGCGCGACGAAGCCGAACAGGGTCAGGACCAGCGCGCGCCGGCTGGAATGGCCCTTGCCCAGCAGCGCCGGCGCAGAAAAAAGCAGGACGGACAGCACCGTCAGGCCATAAAGGCCGACGACGGACGCGGCTTGCGCGAACACCAGGTTCCCGCCCAGCGCCATGCCGAAATCGTTCCAGGGAAATCCTGTCAGGACGTGGCCACGCAGCCATTCGGCGGCCGACAGCCCCGCGGCGAGCGCGAAAATTCGGGCCGCGCCCGGCGACCACATCAGCCGCGCCAACGCGAATCCCAACCCCGTGAAGATCGCCAAGCCGGCGGGCAAACCCAGCACGCCCAAAGGCAAGGCCCAGGCGAAGCGGTCGGCCTCCGTGAGGAAGGCGACGCCAAGCCACCAAAGGCCGGCGACAAAATAGCCGAACCCAAGCCACCAGCCGGCGCCGGCGGCGCGGCGAATGCCCGCCCAACGCGTTTCGCCCGAGGAACCGTCGATCAGCCAGACGGCGACCGTCATCGGAACAAAGAAGGCCGGAAAGAAAGAAAATGGCGCGAGCGCCAGCACACCGATGGCGCCGCTGAAAAAGGCGATCAAACGGCGCGTCCAGCCTTCGGCGAGGATCACCTTGTGCGAGAGAAAAAGCATTGCGCGCCTGGAAGACGAGAGGACCGAATCACTTTCGACTTTATAGAAGGGTTGGAGCGTCGCCAAAGAGCGTTACGCTTCTCCTTCGCTCTTCTGGCTTTGCACAGCCTCACGCGCCACGACGCGGATCTTGAGCTTTTTCAGCCGGCGGGGATCGGCGTCGAGTATGTCGAACTCGAAGGCCTTGTCCGGGCTGATCACGACCTCGCCGCGAATGGGAACCCGTCCGGCGAAAGCCGTCGCCAATCCGCCGATCGTGTCGACATCTTCCTGTTCGCCGCATTTCGTCAGTTCAAGGCCGGTAATTTCCGTTGCGTGGTCAAGCCCCACGCGCGCGTCGGCGATATAGACGCCCGAGGCGACCGCTTCGATTTTCGGATTCTCGTCGAGGTCGTGTTCATCCTCGATGTCGCCGACGATCATTTCGACAATATCTTCGATGGAAACCAGACCGTCGGTGCCGCCATACTCGTCGATGACCAAGGCCATATGCGTTCGCGTCGCCTGCATCTTGACCAACAGGTCGAGCGCCGGCATCGACGGCGGCGCGTAGAGAACGGGACGAAGAATTCCGGCGGCTTCAAGCCGCACGGAAAGATCGACGCGCACAAACTGCGGCCCGGGGGGCGGGTCCTCGCCTTGCGGCTGTCCCCGCGCCAAGATCGACTTTTCGGCGGATGAGGCGACGAAATCGACGAAGTCGCGGATGTGAACCATCCCCCGTGGATCGTCGAGCGTTTCGCCATGAACCGGCAGACGCGAATGGCCGGCGGTGCGAAAGGTGGCCAGAACGTCGGCCAATTGCGATTCGATTGAGATCGCGACGATATCCGCGCGCGGCACCATGACGTCGCTGACCTTGAGGCCATGCAGCGCCAGGACGTTCTTCAGCATTTCCCTTTCGTACGGCGTGAAATCCTCGGCGACCGCGTCGTCTTCCAACGCATCCTCGATGTCGTCACGGATCGATGCGCCCGATAGCCCGAACAACGCGCGCAGGCGTTCGACGATCGATCCGCGGCTCGAACTTCGTTCGGCGACATTGGATTCGTCGCTGTCGCGTTCCGGGGCGCCCATGGCTAATGACCTTCAGAAGGTTGATTTTCTCGGTAAGGATCGGCGATCCCCATCCGCTGAAGCGCGCGCGCCTCGCTGGCCTCCATGGCGTCGGCTTCGTCATCGGTCTCGTGATCGTAGCCGAGAAGATGGAGAAAGCCGTGAACAATCATGTGACAGAAATGATGAGGCAGCGGCTTGCCCTGCTCCTCGGCCTCGCGCGCCACGGTTTCATAGGCCACGGCGATGTCGCCGAGCACATGGGCCGTCTCGATGGGCTCAGGACCTGGAAAGGACAAGACGTTGGTCGGCTTGTCCATGCCCCTGAATTGCGCGTTGAGCACGCGGATGCGCGCGTCGTCGCAAAGCAGCAAACTGACCTCGGCGCCGTCGCGCACCCTTTCGTCCGTTTCGGCAAGAGCCTCCATGAGACACCGCTCGATCAGCGCGTCGAGTTCGGCAAGGGCGCGCCAACTCTCGCACTCGACGCTGGTTTCGATCGAGAGCGTCATAACGACAGGTCCCTGGCGCCGCGATCCGGCTTCGGTTTTCGATCGGACGATTCGTAGGCCGCGACGATCCGCCGCACCAGATCATGCCGGACGACGTCGGCCTCGGTGAATGTCACGTGGCCGACGCCTTCCAGTCCCGACAGCAGCGCAATCGCCTCGCTCAGTCCGGACCTCTGACCCGCAGGCAAATCGGTCTGGCTGGGATCGCCCGTGACGATCATGCGCGAACCCTCGCCCAGCCGGGTCAAGAACATCTTCATCTGCATGGTCGTCGCATTTTGCGCCTCATCCAGCAGGACGCAGGCGTTGGACAAGGTGCGCCCACGCATGAACGCCAGCGGTGCAACCTCGATCATCCCGGTTTGCATGCCGCGCTCGACCATGCGCGCATCCATGAAATCCTGCAAAGCGTCGTAGATTGGACGCAGGTAGGGATCGACCTTTTCGCGCATGTCGCCGGGCAGGAAGCCCAGCCGTTCCCCGGCTTCGACGGCGGGGCGCGAAAGAATCAGGCGCTCGACGGCGCCTTGCTCCAGCAGCGACACCGCATGACCGACGGCGAGCCAGGTTTTGCCCGTGCCGGCGGGGCCGGCGGCGAAAACCAGCTCGCGCCGCTTCAACTCGCGAATATAAAAATCCTGGGAACTGGTGCGCGCGCGCACCCCTTTCTTCCGCGTCGCCACCTGCTCGAAATTGGAGCGCGAGGCGGGCGTTTCGCCGGGAAAAAGGCTGCCTTGCATGGCGCATTCTTCAATCGCGCCATCGACATCGCCAAGGGTCGCCGGCTGCCCGGCCCGAGCGCGGTCGAAAAGGATTTGCAGAACACGTCGGGCATGCCCGACGGCTTCGGGCGGCCCCTTCATGACGACGTGATTGCCATTGGCGTTCAGGGACACGTTCAGCCGCCGCTCGATCCGCGCCAGGTTTTGATCGTAATGACCGAAAACCATCGAGGCCGTGCGGTTGTCGTCGAGCGAAACGGTTTGTTCGGCGTCGGCGATGCGATCCGGGGAACCCGCCATGTCAGGCCGCCCCTTCCGATCCAGTTTCAACAAGCCGGCCAAACAGCGAATTGGAGCCGCACCGCACGATTTCGACCGGAACTTGCCGCCCGATCAATTCCGCGCTCCCGTCGATCTGGACCGGCTGCAAATAAGGAGACTTGCCCGCCACCTGGCCATTGTGCCGCCCCGGTTTTTCGAAGAGCACCGGCGTCACCTGGCCGACCAGACTGGCGTTGAATTGCTGACGCTGACGCTCGACCAGGTCCTGCAAGCGGTAAAGGCGCTCGGTCTTGACCGCTTCGTCAACCTGGTCGGGGAGGTCCGCGCCCGGCGTGCCCGGCCGGGGCGAATATTTGAACGAAAAACTCGAAGCAAAGCCTACTTCGGAGATCAGATCGAGCGTGGCCTTAAAGTCGGCGTCGGCTTCACCGGGAAAGCCGACAATGAAATCAGACGAAAGGGCCAGGTCCGGGCGCGCGCGTCTGATTTTCTCGATGAGCCGAATGTAGTCCTGAGCGCTGTGGCGACGATTCATGGCCTCGAGGATCGCGTCCGAGCCCGATTGAACCGGCAGATGCAGGAACGGCATGAGCGCGGGCAGATCGGCAAAAGCCTCGATCAGGTCATCCGTCATGTCATTGGGATGGCTGGTGGTGAAGCGCAGCCGCAGGATGCCTTCAATTTGCGCCAGACGCCTCAGCAACCGCGCCAGTGACCAGATCGCGCCGTCCTCGCCCATGCCGTGATAGGCGTCGACATTCTGCCCGAGCAGAGTGATCTCGCGAACGCCGGCGCGCGCCAAAATCTCCGCTTCGGCGACGATTTTCGCAGCCGGACGCGAAACCTCAGCCCCGCGCGTGTAAGGCACCACGCAGAAGGTGCAGAACTTGTCACAGCCTTCCTGCACCGTCAGAAAGGCTGTGACGCCGCGTTCCCTGATTTTTTCGTCGCTCGGCGCGGTCAGGTGATCGAACTTGTCCTCGACTGGAAATTCGGTGTCGACGACGGGCCGCGCAACACTTTCGCGCACCAGATCCGGCAAGCGATGATAATTTTGAGGGCCGACGACCAGATCGACGGCGCGCTGCTTGCGCAGGATCTCCGCCCCCTCCGCTTGCGCGACACACCCCGCCACCGCGATGCGCGTGGACTCGCCTCTGGCCTGGCGCTCCTCCTTGAGCTGGCGCAGCTTGCCCAGTTCCGAAAACACTTTTTCGGCGGCCTTTTCGCGGATGTGGCAGGTGTTCAGGACGATGAGGTCCGCCTGCTCGATCTGCGCCGTCTCCTCGTATCCGTCTGGCGCGAGTACATCCGCCATGCGCGTTGCGTCGTAGACGTTCATCTGGCAGCCGAAGGATTTGATGAACAGTTTCTTGGGCTCGCTCGCCTTGGCGGCGGCGAATTCGGCGCGATCGGATACGGGTTTCAAAATTTCTGGGTGTCCTCGGCAGGGAGACGTGGAGCTTATATAGCCGATTTCGCCTGCCTCGATAAGAACCGCGACGCAATTTGTTCAATCGCCTTCGCGCGGCTCACGTCAGATTTCTCCGCATCACCAGCGCATCGCCTCGGCCGCCCTCCGCTGTCGCGTAATAGGCCTTGCGACGACCGACCTCCAAAAAGCCGTTGCGCCTGTAGAGAGCCAGGGCGGCTTCATTTTGCGCATCGACTTCGAGAAAGACGACCTGAACACGGCGCGCCGCCAACCGGGATAAATGGTCCAGAAGCAAACGCTGCGCGCAGCCGAACATGCGAAACGCCGGAGCGACGACGATCGTCAAGACCTCAGCCTCATCGGCGGCGATCCGCGACATCAGATAACCGGCAAAGCCCGATTTCGTGTCCACGCCAACGCTCAGGCACGCCGAATCCGCCAACAAGGCCTCAAACTCGCTGGCGCTCCAGGGATGCGCAAAGCCGGTCGCATGGAGACTGGCGCAGTCTGGAGCGTCGCTCACCTTGAGGATCCGGGGAAGGGCGAAGTCCGGTTTTCGACGCAGGAGTTCTGGAATTTTCATGAGACTGCGCGCGGAAGGGCCGCCCTTGCGGAAAGAGTGACATCGGGCGCCTTGAGATAGACCGGGCGCGCCGGGGCCGTCTGAGGATCAGCCACAGCCCCCAATTTCGCCACCGCCGCAATATCCGGCCAAGCTTCTCGTTCGTCGACCATGATCTCCTTGCCCAGCGCTCTCGCCGTCTCTCGCAAGTTTTCGGCGCCGCTTCCAGTGGCGATCACTGACCCCGCAGCCAGCAAACGGCACGCGTCGGACAGGGAAATCAGCCGGGGCGAGGTCAGGACCCGGCCGTTTGAATTATAAGCCGAAAGAAACACATTGCCGTGCGAGGCGTCGATCGCGGCGACAACGATCCGCTCATCTTCGGAAAAGAGCAATGGCGTGGCCAACGCGGCAAGGGTTGACACCCCAACCGCCTCAATTCCGCACGCCAGGGCTATTCCACGCGCCGCGGCGACGCCGATCCGTATGCCGGTGAACGAACCCGGACCAACCGTCACAGCCACGCGATCCAGTGAAGCGAAGCCGCCGCCGAGACGCGCGACCCGCTCGATCATCGGCATCAGGGCCTCGGCGTGCCCCTTTTTCATGGGCAAGGTCTCGCGGACCACCGCCTGTTGCGCGTCGCCATCGAAAATACAGACGGAAACCGCGGGGAGCGACGTGTCGATCGCGAGGACGCGCATGGAGGGCCGACCGAACCTGAGAATGGATGAAGGTCAGGCTTCCTCGACGGATTTGACCTGCGGCAGGAAGTGACACAGCAAATTCTGGATGCCGCGCTTGAGCGTCGCCGTGGAGGACGGACACCCGGAGCACGCGCCTTTCATCTGCAGATAGACCACTCCATCCTTGAAGGCGCGAAACACGATGTCGCCGCCATCGGCTGCGACGGCGGGACGCACGCGTTCATCGAGAAGCTCCTTGATGGTCGCGACGGTTTCGGCATCCTCAGGAGCGAATTGCTCGGACGGAGCCTGACCGGAAGCGCCGGCTTCGGCGACCAGCACCGGCCGACCGGACAGAAAATGCTCCATGATGGCGCCAAGAATCGCCGGCTTGAGGTTTTGCCAATCACCGTCGGCCTTGGTCACCGAAATGAAATCCGAGCCCAGAAACACGCCGCTGACGCCGTCGATGGAGAATATCGCCTGGGCGAGCGGAGACACGCTGGCCTCATCGGGTGAGCGCAAGTCCCAAACCCCATCCCGCGCCACGGAAGCGCCAGGGAGAAATTTCAGTGTCGCGGGATTGGGCGTGGTTTCCGTCTGAATGAACATAGCGTGCCTCCGAATTCACCCGGTTCAAGGCCGGAGATGGATGATGCTAAGATAAGGACTGTGCCCGACAAGGGAAGCGGGCTTTTGGCAAAAGCTCAACGCAGCAGGCCGACGATGTCCTTCACCTGATTCATGATCGGCTGCGCGATCGCCCGCGCGCGCACCGCGCCGTCGCGCAGGACCTGGTCGATGTAGCCGGGGTCTTTTTCGAGCCGGCGCATGTCGGCGCCGATGGGGCCGAGCTTTTCGATGGCGAGATCGGCCAGCGCCTGTTTGAACGCCGAGAACTGCGCCCCGCCAAAATCCTGCAGCACTTTTTCGGCCGGGACGTCAGCCAAGGCCGCGAAAATGCCGATCAGATTTTCCGCTTCGGGCCGCCCCTTCAAACCCTCAAGTTCGGTGGGCAACGGTTCGGGATCGGTCTTGGCCTTGCGAATTTTCTGGTTGATGGCGTCGGCGTCATCGGAAAGGTTCAGGCGCGAGAACTCGGACGCGTCGGATTTCGACATTTTCTTGGAGCCGTCACGCAAGCTCATCACCCGGGCGGCCGGCCCCTGGATCAGCGGCAAAGGCAGGGGGAAGAAGGCGTCGCCGTGGCCTTGAGCCGCAATGGAGGCGCCGTAGTCATTGTTGAATTTTTGCGCGATGTCGCGCGCGAGCTCGATGTGCTGCTTCTGGTCCTCGCCCACCGGCACATGCGTCGCGCGGTAAAGCAGGATATCGGCCGCCATCAGGGTCGGATAGGCGAACAGGCCGATCGAGACGTTTTCGCGGTCCTTGCCGGCCTTTTCCTTGAACTGCGTCATGCGGTTCAACCAGCCCATGCGGGCGACGCAATTGAACACCCACGCGAGTTCAGAGTGTTCGGCGATCTGGCTCTGGTTGAAAATGATGTTCTTTGCGGGGTCGACGCCCGACGCGATATAGGCGGCGGCGATCCGGCGAATGGCGTCCCGCAACTCGTCTGGCGCCTGCGGCATGGTGATCGCATGGAGGTCGACGACGCAAAACAGACATTCATGCGTCTTCTGCAAGGCCACGAACTTGACGATGGCGCCGAGGTAATTGCCGAGATGCAGATTGCCGGTTGGCTGGATTCCGGAGAAGACGCGTTCGGGAAAGTTCGTCATTTGGGACCGCACGGATCGAAAGATGCGGTCTTATGGCGTTCGGCGGCTCTGCTGGCAAGAGGCCCCTTATTTCGCGAATCCGCCAACCAGCCGGATCGGCCGGCCCTCGGGTCCAGAAACGAGTTTCTCTCCACCGCGCGTGGCGCGCGGCGCGGATGGTTGCGGTTCGTGACTTTGGCTCCTGGCCTTTGCGTCCCGAGCCCGCGCCACCCTGGTGGGGGTCGTGACGGCCTCCTTCAAGCGCTGCTTCAGCCTGGCGCCGATATGCCGCGCATGATCGACAGGCACGAACTGCGAGTCCTTCTTGCGCTCGCCGACGTAGACCTTCAGTCCTTCATGAGACATGTAGGCGTCGCCCGGTCGCAAGGTGGGATCGTTGTTGATGATCTGGTTGATCGCATCCTGCGCATTGCCGCAGCAGAGCCGCGGGGATGAGGCCGGAATCCCGGATTGGGTTGGCGACGCCAGCATCGTCACCGCCACGCGCGGCCTGTGACGACCGAAATGCTCGCGCGCGCCGCGCGCGGTCGCGTGCTTTACCCGCCAGGAACGATGACGGACATCGCGACGATGAGCTTGACGATAGGAAAAAGATGGGCGCGGAGGAGTATAGTCAAATTGCGTGGGCGAGTCATTGCGAGCGTAACCGAATACATCGTCTAGAAAACCTCGGGCCCTCGCTTCCGGAATGAACCCCAGGGTCAGCAAGAAAAGCAAACAGGCGAGCATGGCGCCGTTTCTGCGCATCGCGATTCCCTGACTCAAACAAAGCTTGCCGACAACAAAAAGTCTTAACGCACGTTAACTCGAAACATTGGTCTCACAAAAATGCCCCTGCTGCAAACAGATTCGTGAATTCAGAGGAGTCGGGACCAAGCTTGGTTAGCGGCGTTTGTCGTCTTCAACATAATGTGACAGAGACAAACGAGTGCTTCATTCTATCGTCGAAATTCTTTTTCTTTCAGAGCGATAAAAAGCACCGTTGCGGCGGAGCAACGGACCCGCCGCCAGCTAGAGCGCGTTGACATTCAGGATTCCCACAGACTCGCAAATCTGATTCAAGCTCCTTTTCGGTCGGGAGCCATGAATGTCGGTTCGCTTGGTGTTGCCACTTATCGTCCTGGCCAGATTTCCCGAGCCAGCTCTCTTTTTTTGAACGCCGCCGCCTCTTCGGGCGTGGCGGCGTTGGGGTTCCTGGGTCGCGGCGTCTGGATCGACAAGCCGCACGCCTTGAGCGCCTCCCAGCCGCGTTGAACCGCGACCTTCTCCACTCCCAATTCGCGCGCCAGGAAGACGGCGACCTTCGCACTCGTCCAAAGGCCGCCGTCGTCCGGCGCTTCCTGCAATCGCACCCGAAGTTTTTCGATCAGTTCTGGTTTGAGCACGGTCGCCTTCGCGCCGTTGCGTCGACGTAAGTCCCCAAGAGACCCTGGGCCTTCAGCGTTGTAGCGCGCCGCGAGTTGCTCGATCCAACGTTCGCCGAAGGACGTCATTTCAGCCACTTGGCCGACGCTATGGCCTTTGGCGAGAAGCCAAATGGTCTGAAAATGCCGCGCCTCGCACGCATGCGAACTCGAAACATACCGATCACGCAACCCATCGACGCTCAAATGCCCAGCGATCGCCGTCATGACCCGCCTCCTGCGATTCATAACCACAAAGCTTAGCCTTATCGCGCTCAGAAGGGAATCTGCCCGAGTCATTCAACCGGAAATCGTATCAGTCCTTCTTTTTGGCTCAACCGTTCGGTCAGAGTCGGGATTGCGGAACGCTCTTTGCTCTTGCCCTCGACCGCCTCCTGGCCGAGCACGAGTCGCGCCGTTGTCGCGTAGGCGGAGACGAGATGCAGCGGCCCCTTGCCCTGAGCGCGATGCCGTCGAAATCGTCGTAATCGGCCATTGTGCGCAGACGATCAGCAGCAGGACCTCGGGCAAAGGGTGCGCGACCCGCAGGCGTCGCGTGCGTGATCAAGGATTGAAAAATGATCGAGCAAAGCCTTGAGGCTCGATTTTTCAGAAGAGACATCGAAAGCGAGGCTCATGGCGGCGGCGCCAGAATCAAACCGTCGACAGCGAATCACGCATAGCGCAATCCGCAAAGAGGCGTTAACCCGCGTTCGTCGCCCTGCAGCGGGCGCTTTGTCGCTTGACCTTTCCGGGGCTCTCCCTTATGAACGCGCACCTAACCGTGCGCGGAAATTTCCGCGCCGCTTTTGTTTTGCAAGAGCGTTCAACGGTTTCCACGAATTTCGGTCGCGAGACCAAACCGGGACAGGACCAGTGCGCGTCCGGCCGCCGGCGAGCCAAAGATTGAAAGGAACACCCATGTCCCGCCGTTGCGAATTGACCGGCAAGGCTGTCCAGACCGGCAACCTCGTCAGCCACTCGAACCGCAAGACCCGCACCCGCTTCCTGCCGAACCTGGTGAACGTGTCGCTGATCTCCGATTCCCTGCAGCGTTCGGTGCGCCTGCGCATCGCCGCCGCCGCCCTGCGCTCGGTCGAGCATCGCGGCGGCCTCGACGCCTTCCTGCTCAAGGCGCGCGACGCCGAGCTGTCGATGAACGCGCTCAAGCTGAAGCGAGAAATCGTCAAAAAACTCGAAGTCGCCACGGCCTGAGTTTTTTGGACCAGACATGCGAAACGGGCCCGTCGGGGTCCGTTTTTGTTTGGCGATTCCGCGATCACGCTTGCCCTTGGAGGCGGCGCTTTGCGCCTCCTTGGCTTCTTTCTATCTATAGGACAGTCACTTCAGTTCCGATCCTGACGCGATTGTAGAGATCGACCACGTCGTCGTTCATCATGCGGATGCACCCGGACGAAACGTTCTGGCCGATGGTCCAGGGCTCGTTGGTGCCATGGATGCGATACATCGACGATCCCAGATAAAGCGCGCGGGCGCCGAGCGGATTGTCCGGGCCGCCCTCCATATGCCTCGGCAGGTCCGGCCGCCGCCTCAGCATGTCCGGCGGCGGCGTCCAGGCCGGCCATTCCGCCTTGCGGCTGACGGTCTTGCGGCCGCCCCATTCAAAGCCAGAGCGGGCGACGCCAATGCCATAGCGTACGGCCTGACCCGGCGCCGTGATCAGATAGAGATAGTGGCTCCGCGTATCTACCACGATTGAGCCGACCTTGCCGCCGCCCGTATAATAGACCTGCTGGCGCCTCCACTGGTCCGACAGCACGTCGCGGTTCGCGGGAGCATATTCGGGCTCGCGGTAAGGGGGGTAAGCGGCGGGCCGCGGACGCAGCGTCCGCTGTTGGGGCGCCGGCCGCGCGTGTGGCTGGCCGCCAAAGAGGAAGTCGACCAGCCCTCCGCCGTAATCTTGGGCCTGGGCGGGCATTGCGACGATGAGGCCGAGACCGCAAAGCAGCGGCGGCAGAACGCGTGAGATGTGCATGGCCAAAATCCTGGAACGCCTGACTCTACCAATATAAACCATGAATCTTCAGCATAAAGATTTACCGTGCGGCGTAGTTATTCAAGTGATAATGGTAAACGTCCGGTTCAAAAACTTGTTACGACGCACAAGCGGAACAATTTTGGCGAGAAAGGCCGTGCGCAGGCCGGCGAGATCGGTGAGCGCGACCACTGCGGCGTAAACCCCTCCGGAAATAGCCATTTGCGCGATTATTTGCAGCAGGCCCGGATGCGCGTTGCGCAAAGGCCCGGCGAGCGCCGCCATGCCCGCGCTCGCCAAAATACTCCAGAACAGGTCGCGCGCCGGCGGCCATTGCGGCCGGTTGGCCTGGGCAAAGACGAGCAGGGTCAGCAGGCCCAGCGCCATGGCGAGGCTTTGCGCCAAAGCGAGGCTCGACGCATCTTCCGCCCTTGGCAGAATCAAGAAAATCAGGGGATCGGCGACGCAGACGACGAGGGCGGCGAGCACGACCGGCCGGGTTTTCCGGGCGATCTGGAAAATGGCGTTGAGCGCGAACTGGCTAAGCCCCAGGCAGAACAGGCCCGGCAGCATCAGCGTGAGGAAAAGGCCGAAGGCGCCTCGATAGGCCTGCGGCACGATCAGCGCCTCGACGGAAGGCAGGACGATCCAGATGCCGACGCAGGCCGGCAGCAGGATGGCGAAGACCACGGCCATGTTGCGGGCGATCTGCTCGCGCGCCTTGTCGAGGCCGTGGAGGTCGTGGGCGCGCACGGCGATCTGGAAAAGCAGCACGTCGAGGGCCGAGCCCAGCGCCGCCACCGCACGCAGCCCCAGATCATAGGCCAGCGCGAAGCGCCCGGTTTCGGCGAATCCGAAAAAGCGCGTCGCCAGCTCGCGGTTCACCAGCGGAATCAGCTGGTACAGCACCACCGCCGCGACAATGGGCGCGGCATAGGCGCCGTAGCAGCGCATCAGGCGGCGGTCCGCCTTTGCGAAACCGGCGTCGGGGTCGTGCAAATGCCGGTAAGAAAACGCCAGCGCGCCCAGCAAGCTGACCATGCCCGCCGCCAAGGTGATCCGCGCGGAACCTGTCGCCCAGGCGCCGCCGGCCATGCAGACCAGCGAAAACATGTTTTTTATGACGACGATGCGCATGTAGAGGCGGTCGTCGAACCGGGCGCGGGCGAGCGCGGTTTGGTAATCGAACAGGCCGTTGGCGAAGGAGGCGGCGAAGGCCAGCGCCAGCAGATCGCGGGGCAGGGAGGTTTCCGGTCCCAGCAGCGCGACGACGACCACCAGGGGAATGAAGCCGATCGTGACCAGCGCGAAGGCGGCGTCGAGCGTGGCGCGCACCGTCGGCTTGTTGTCGCGGGTCCGGACGGAATAAAAGCGGATCGCGCATTGGCGAATCCATTCGAACACCAGCGCCTGTCCAAAGATCATCACGCCGATGGCCAGCGCGAAACGCCCATATTCCTCAGGCCCCAAAAACTTGGCGACGATCAGGCCGACGATCAGATTGAAGATCGTGTTGACGAGGAAGGCGAAAACGATCCTCAAGGCGTGACCTCCGCGAGGGAGCGGTCCAGGCGGGCTCTCATCGGTTCCTTTTAGCGCGGCGCGGATAAGAAAGTCTTGCCGGCGCAGGGCCGCAGGACTAGAACGCGGGTGTGGCCTCATTGAGCCGGCCGGCTTGCCGCCACATCGCAACGAAGCGCTAAAAGGCCGGGCAAGCCAGGATCGCTCGCCCCAATTCGCCGCTCGCGCGGCGCAGGGAAATCTCATGTCCGCTTACGATCGTCCCGCCATCGACGCCAAAACTTTTCGCCCGCGCACCCAACTCGTCCATGGCGGCGTCGCCCGCTCCGGGTTCGGCGAGACCTCCGAGGCCTTGTTCCTCACGCAAGGCTTTGTCTACAACAGCGCCGAACAGGCGGCGGGTCGCTTCACCGGCGAAGACGAGGGCTTTCAGTACAGCCGCTTCGGCAATCCCACCGTCGCCATGTTCGAGGAGCGCATGGCGCTGCTCGAAGGCGCGGAAGCCGCGCGCGCCACCGCCACCGGCATGGCGGCGGTGACCACGGCGCTGATGGGCCAGGTGAAGGCGGGCGATCACGTCGTCGCCTCGCGCGCCCTGTTCGGTTCGTGCCTCTACATCGTGCAGGACCTGCTGCCGCGTTTCGGCGTGGAGTCCACGCTGGTCGACGGCCACGACCTCGCGCAGTGGAAGGCGGCGCTGCGCCCCAACACCAAAACCGCGTTTCTGGAGAGCCCCACCAATCCGAACCTGAGCGTGCTCGACATCGCGGCGATCGCCGACATCGTTCATGGGGTCGGCGCGACGCTGGTGGTTGACAATGTGTTCGCCACGCCGCTGATGCAAAAACCGCTCGAATTGGGCGCCGATTGCGTCGTCTATTCCGCGACCAAACACATTGACGGCCAGGGGCGCTGTCTCGGCGGCGTCATTTTGGGATCCAAGGCGTTCATTGAGACGCACATCCAAGTCTACATCCGCCAGACCGGGCCGTCGCTGTCGCCCTTCAACGCCTGGGTGCTGCTGAAAGGTCTGGAAACCTTGCCGCTGCGCATCGCCCAGCAGCAGGACAGCGCGCAAAAGCTTGCCGATTTCCTCGCGAGCGAAGCGAAGATCGCGCGGGTCTTTTATCCGGGACGTCCGGATCATCCGCAATACGAACTGGCGCGGCGGCAGATGAAGGGCGGCTCCACCATGGTCGCTCTGGAGATCAAGGGTGGGCAGGCCGCGGCCTTCCGCTTCGCCAATGCGCTGGAAGTCATAAAAATTTCCAACAATCTCGGCGACGCCAAGAGCCTGATCACCCATCCGTCCACCACGACTCACCAGCGCCTGACCGAGGAGGCGCGGCTTGATGTCGGCGTCACCCAGGGCATGTTGCGCCTGTCCGTGGGGCTGGAGGACGCGGACGATCTGATCGACGATCTGAAGCGCGGGTTGGCTGCGGTCTAGATTGCCTTTTTCTATATATAGAACAATAGAGTAGGCCTAACCCTGAGGAGCCCGCCTTCGCGGGCGTCTCGGAGGGCGAGGGCGGTCCACGGGTCCTTCAGCAGCCCGCTCTAACGCACCCAAACCACGGTCTTGCAGATCAGGCCGCCCATGACGCAGCCGCTGGTTTTGAGTTTTTTCCCGCTCAAGACCATTTTGCCCGAATAGGTGCGGCCGTCATCGGGATTGAACGCCTTGCCGACCCAGGTGATCTGGTCGGAGCGCACCATGTCGAAGAACACGCGCTGGCCGACTTTTGCCGCGCCCTTCGCGCTCTTGAGCCAGGACACCGCGCCGCAAAGCGCGTCGCCGCATGCGGAGAACTCGACCTTCACCGCGCCGTCGTCGCGCGTCCACACGCCCTGCACGTCTTCCGCCCGGACCTGCGTCGCGCCGAACGGAACGGCGGCCAGCATGAGACCCAAAACTCCGGTGGAAAGCTTGACCAAGAACGGCTCCCTGTCACGGCGGCGCGAACGATTTCGAGCGCATTAAGCTGCGCCTTCGCCACAGGCGCAAGCGGCAATTAACCCGACAACGGGTTTAAGCCAAGGGTCCAGGGCGCAATCGGCGTGGATATGGTTTAGCATCGGTCCCCGCGAGCAGGAGCGAACAGGAATGAGCACACGCCAGCTGGACCGGGCCCTCCAGCCCAAATCTTTGGCCTTGGTCGGCGCCAGCGACCGCGCGAACTCGCGAGGACGCGCGGTGATGGGCAATATCGTCGCATCCGGCTTTTCCGGGCCGCTTTATCTGGTCAATCCTCACCATACGGAGATCGAGGGCCGCGTCTGCTACCCCAATCTGACCGCGCTGCCGGAAATTCCCGATCTGGTCATGGTCATCACGCCCAAGGAGTTTGTTGCGGGCTTCGTCAACGAGGCCGCCGACATTGGCGCGCCCGCCGTCATGGTGATGACCAAGGACCCGACGCCGGGATCGGATTCGCTGTTCGAGCAGGTGCGCGCCATCGCCCGCGCGCGCGGCATCCGCATCCTCGGCCCCAATTGCCGGATGATGGCGCCGCGCTCAAAACTCAACGCCTCCTTGTCGGCCCTTCCGCCCGCGGCTGGCGATCTTGCGGTGATTTCGCAATCCTACGCCGTGCTCTACGCCATCACCGCCTGGGGGCACCGGAACCAGGTCGGCTTTTCCGGCATGATTTCGCTCGGCGGCATGGCCGACGTCGATTTCGACGATCTCCTGGACTATTACGCGCTCGACCCGATGACGCGCGCTATCCTGCTCTACATCGAGCATCTGGAGGACGCGAAGAGCTTCATGTCCGCCGCCCGCGCGGCGTCTCGCGTCAAACCGGTGATCGTGGTGCGCTCGGGGCGCCACGAAGCGGCGCGGCGCGGCGGCACGCATGCCGGCAATCTCGCCACGGACGACGATGTCTATGACGCCGCCTTCCGGCGCGCTGGCGTTTTGCGCGTGCCCGACATCGACGCGCTGTTCGACGCGGCGGAGGCGCTCGGCCGCGTCAAACCTTTCAACGGCGAAAGGCTCGCCATCGTCACCAACGGGCGAGGCGTCGGCTATCTCGCCATCGACCAGTTGCTCGACCTCGGCGGCAAGCTGGCCGAGGTCTCGCCGGCGACTGGTGAGGCGCTGAAACCCCTCTTACCTGAAAGCTGGGCCGGCGGTTCGCCCGTCGAATTGTCGGGCGACACTCAACCGGAGCAGTTCGGACAGGCGCTGGCCATGGTGTTGCAGGACCGCGCCAATGATGCGGTGCTGGTCATCCAGGCGCCCAATGTGCTCATCGACAGCAAGAAGATGGCGCTGGCGGCGGTGGAGGCGGTGAAGAAGCACAGGAAATCCTCGATTTCGCCCAAGCCGGTGTTCGTGGTCTGGTACGGCGCCGACGAGGAGACCAATCGAATTTTTGAGGACGCTCGCATCCCGCACTACGAGCGCGGCGCGGTGTCCGGCTTCATGCATATGGTCAAGTGGCGGAAGGCGCGCGAGGCGCTGATGGCGGCGCCGCCGTCGCTGCCGGTTGATTTCGCGCCGAACACGTCCAAGGCGCGGGCGGTCATCGCCCAGGCGATCTCGCGCGGCCATGAATGGCTGGCGCCGGTCGAGATCAGCGCGCTCCTCGAAGCCTATGACATTCCCATCGCCCCAGCCCGCCTCGCCCGCTCGCCCGAGGAGGCGGCGGAAGTGGCGCGTCTGGTGCTCGGGCGCTACGGCGGTTGTGTCGTCAAGATCATGTCGCGCGACATCGTGCACAAATCCGACCTCGGCGGCGTGGCCCTCGACCAGCGCAGCATCGAGCAGGTTGTGGACACTACGCGAAAAATGCTGGAGCGTGTCGCGGCCGAGGCGCCGCATGCGCGGGTGGATGGCGTGACCATCCATCCCATGGTGCGCCGCCCCAACGCCCGCGAACTGGTGATGGGCGTAACCGACGACCCCACTTTCGGGCCGGTCATCGTGTTCGGGCGCGGCGGCAAGGCGGTGGAGGTCATCAACGACAAGGCCCTCGCCTTGCCGCCGCTCGACCTTTCGCTGGCCCGCGCTCTGATCGAGCAAACCCAGGTGGTTCGGGCCTTGCGCGATTACCGCGACGTCCCGGCGGCGGACATCGACGCTGTCGCCTTGCTGCTCGTAAAAATTTCGCAGCTTTCCGCCGACGTGCCGGAAATCCGCGAACTGGAGCTGAACCCGGTGCTCGCCGACGCCAACGGCGTGGTGGTTGTGGACGCCCGCGTCGCCGTCGCGCCGTTCACCGGTCGCGCGAGCGCGATCTCGAATCCGCGTTTCGCCGTCGCCCCGTATCCCAAGGCGCTGGAGCGGCACACCACGCTGAAAAACGGAACGCCGGTGCAGTTGCGACCGGTGCGGCCCGAAGACGAAGAGATGTACAAGGTGTTCTTCACCCATGTCTCCTCGGAAGACATTCGCCTGCGCTTCTTCGGCCCCGTGAAGGAGTTTTCCCACGCCTTCATCGCCCGCCTGATCCAGATCGATTATGCGCGCTCCTTCGTCATCGTCGCGGTGGAGGAGGCGACCGGGCTGATGCTGGGCGTCGTGCGGCTGATGCTCGACGCCGACCATGAGAAGGGCGAATACGCCATCTTGCTGCGCTCCGACATGAAGGGGCAGGGCCTGGGCTGGAAGCTCATGAAATACATGATCGAATTCGCCCGCGCCGACGGAATTCAGGAAATCGAGGGACAGGTGCTAAGCGAGAACGGGCCGATGCTGTCGATGAATCAGGCGCTCGGCTTCAAGATCATGGACGATCCCAACGAGCACGGCGTGAAGAAGGTGGTGCTGGACCTGACCCAGCCGCCGACCGAAGCCGCGTTGCGACCGGACAAATAGAGGCGTTTCCGGCTTGTTCAGCATCAGGATTTATCATAGCGCTTCCCTGACCCTTCGGAAGCTCCATGTCCTTGCTTGAAGACTGTCCGGCTTGCGGCGCGCCTGCGACGCGCTCCCATCCTGTGCTGACGGCGCCGTTCATCGCGGCCTACGTGCTCGAGCGACCGGTCGAGCCTTGCCGCCTGATGATTTGCGACGACTGCGGGTTGTGGTTCTTCGACCGTCGCTACAGCGATGCGGAAATGGCGAAGCTCTACGGCAATTATCGCGGCGACGGCTATTTTGAGGCTCGCCACCGCTTCGAACCCTGGTACACGCGCGCCTTCAACGACCATTTGGGTCGCCACCCCCGCGAAATCGCCGCCCGCAACGCCGCCACCCTGGCGTTTCTGGACAAATCCGCCGACAGGAAAACCTTCACCACGATCCTGGACTATGGCGGTGACAGCGGCCAGTTCATACCGCCCGAACTGGTCGGGGAAAAATTCGTCTATGAACTGTCGGACGCGCCTTGCGTCCCGGGCGTGATCCGCATCGCCGACAAAAACGATTTTGCCGCCGAAGGCTATGACTTGGTCATGCTTTGCCACGTGCTCGAACACGCGCCGGACCCGGGTTCGATGTTGCGCGAAATGCATTCGCACCTGGCACGCCCCGAAGCGCGGCTATATGTCGAAGTTCCTTACGAACGCGGCTGCAACATGAAATTTGCTCCGCCAAAAGACTATTACCGCGCATGGTTGAAATTCGTCGCCGACATGCCTGTTCCTCTGATTACGCTGGTCGATTTCTATTCATCAGGTTTTCGGGATCGGTTTTCCGTCATTCCGCCGCTTGGTTTCTTCAAAATGCACGAGCACATCAATTTCTTCGATGCAGTGTCGCTGAAGCGCATCCTTGAGGCGACAGGTTATCATGTCGTTCACTGCGCTACGGATCGACGCTGCGTTCGCGCCCTGGCCCGTCGACCCGCCTGAAAAAGCGGAGCGGGCACGTCGTTCCCCGGCCATCGGCTTAGAAATGTCGAGGCGATGCTAGATTGCATCAGGATCACACGCGGCCTTCGCGGCGGCCGCCGCGCATGGAAATGGCGATACCGCTTCCATCATTGACTTCGTTGGCGTAGGCTTTTAACGCTCGTTTCGGGAGCGCCGCCCTGGCGCCTCAGGATCAACTTTAGCACGCGATTCGCGTCTCTATCGGGACAATGACATGGGTTTGCGTATCTCTGGAAAAAATATAAATATCGGCGAAGCCCTGCGCACACATGTTTCCGAGCGGTTGAAAAGCGTCACCGAGAAATATTTCGACGGCTCAGTCACTGGCCACGTCACCGTCGAACCTGAGGGATCCGGTTACCGCACCGATTGCACTCTGCATCTCGCTTCGGGCGTCACCATTCAGGCGGACGGGCGCGCGCAAGAAGTTTACGCGAGCTTCGACCAGACGGCAGCCCGCATCGAAAGCCGCATGCGCCGATACAAGCGCAAGCTGAAGGATCGCAGCGCGGCGCAACGCGAGGCCGCCAATTCCGAGCCGATGCGCTACACGGTTCTGAGCGCGCTGGACGAGACGGAAGAGGCGCCGCACGAGAGCGAGTTCAAGCCCGCCATCGTCGCCGAGTCGGAAAAGACGCTCCAGCAGCTCTCCGTCTCCGCGGCTGTCCTCGAACTCGACTTGACCGGGCTTCCGGTCCTGGCGTTCCGTCACGCCACGACGGGGCGTGTGAACGTTATCTATCGTCGCACCGACGGCAACATTGGATGGATCGATCCGGGCGGACGCGAGACCAACGCATCATGACATCTGGCGCTTGTGGGTGAGGCTGCGCGTCAGACCCCGACTCCTTGGGGGTCTGACGGGTTAGCCCCCCACAAAGGCGCCTGGATGGCTGTACTGTTCGGCACGAATTCTGCTAAAAGATAGCGTCTGCGCAGGCGAAAGACGGCCGCACGTTTTCCATTCGGCGCTGTAACGGAAAATGATCCGAATGCCGCTAGAAAATATCATCGTTCCCAACGCCATCATTCCTGCCCTTCGCGTCAACAACAAGAAGCAGGCGTTGCAGGAACTGAGCGAGAAAGCCGCAGAGATCTCCGGCTTGCCCGCCAGAGAGATCTTTGACGCCTGGCTGCAACGCGAAAAACTGAATTCCACCGGGCTGGGCGATGGCATCGCCATCCCGCACGGCAGGCTTCTGAACGCCGATCGCATCTTCGGCCTGTTCGCGCGCCTGGAACGGCCGATCGACTTCGAATCGCTCGATAATCAGCCTGTCGACATCATTTTCGGGCTGATCGCCCCGGAGTCGGCGGGGGCCGATCATCTCAAGGCGCTGGCGACCATCGCGCGCGTGCTGCGCAACCCCGCGACCGTCGCGAAGATCCGCGCGACTCGAGAGCCCTCGGCGCTTTACTCGCTTCTCATCCGCCCGGGCCGCTCGTCCGACGCCGCGTGACCCCTCAGTTTTTGAGCGCTCGGACCAGTTCCGCGAAATCCTGGGGCGCGTCGCTCTCGAACAGAAGCTCTTCACCCGTGATCGGGTGATTGAAGCCGAGCGCGCGGGCATGCAGCGCTTGCCGGTTCAGCGCCGCGAGCGCGGTGCGCGCCTCGTCCCCGAGGTGTGACGCCTTGGTCTTGAAACCCGCGCCATAGGTCTGGTCGCCGAGCAACGGATGCCCGATATGCGCCATGTGCACGCGGATTTGGTGCGTGCGCCCGGTTTCCAGCTCACAGGCGATCAGGCTGGCGATCGGCCGTCCCTCGCGATCCCGCCCGAAATTTTCCAGCACGCGCCAATGCGTGATCGCCTCCCGCCCGCGCGCCAGCGGAACCACGGCCATTTTTTCGCGCTGGATCGCGTGTCGGCCGATGGGGGCGTCGACGGCGCCGGCCTGCCGGTCGGGCGCGCCCCAGACCAGGGCCAGATATTCGCGCGTCAGATGCAGGCGGCGTCCGTGGTCCGCGAACAGCCGGGACAGTTTTTGATGCGCGCCATCCGTCTTGGCGATCACCAGCAGGCCGGAGGTGTCCTTGTCGAGTCGGTGCACGATGCCCGGCCGCTTCACCCCGCCGATGCCGGACAGGGAATCGCCGCAATGGGCGATCAGGGCGTTGACCAGCGTGCCCGTCTCATTGCCGGCGCCGGGATGGACGACGAGCCCGGCCGGCTTGTCGATCACCACGATATGGTCGTCCTCGAAAACGACGTTTATCGGAATATCCTCGCCCATCGGCTCGGCCGGCGCCGCGTCGGGAATTTCGATGGCGATTTTTTGGGCGGCGCGGATTTTTAGCTTGGCCTGGCCCGCCCTGGCCCCGTCGATCGTCACGTGGCCCGCTTCGATCAGCGCCTGCACGCGCGTCCGCGAAACGTTTTCGGCCTGGACCGGGCCCTGGGCGCTCAAAAACTGGTCAAGGCGCTGGCCCGCGTCGGCCTCGTCAACTTCAATTTCGATCATCTTCATGGCGCCGATAGAAACGGCGGAGGAAAAATTGTAAAGCCCAACGATGAGAAAAGCTTTTGTCATCGGCGCCGGTCCCGCGGGCCTGAGCGCCGCCGAAGGTTTGGCGCGGGCCGGGATCAAGACCCATGTCTTCGAGCGCATGGCGAGCCCGGCGCGCAAATTCCTGATGGCGGGGCGCGGCGGCCTCAACCTGACCCATTCCGAAGATTTTGAGCGTTTTTTGGCGCGCTACGGTGACGCAAGGGAAAGACTTGCCCCGTTTCTGCGCGATTTCGGGCCCGAGCAATTGCGCGACTGGTGCGCGGAGCTGGGGCAGGAGACGTTTGTTGGCTCCAGCGGGCGCGTCTTCCCGAAAAATTTCAAGGCCTCGCCCTTGCTGCGGGCGTGGTTGCGCCGCCTTTCGACATTGGGCGTCGAGTTTCACCTGCGCCATCGGCTTGAAGGGTTTGAAAATGGCCAAGCCCGCTTTCAAGACCCGGATGGCGTCAAGACCGTCGAGGCCGACGCTTTCGTGCTGGCGCTGGGCGGCGCATCCTGGCCCCGGCTCGGTTCGGACGGGTCCTGGGTCGAACCGCTCAAAGAGATTGGGCTGACCTCCACCCCCCTTCGCCCCGCCAATTGCGGTTTTGTGGTCGCCTGGTCGCAGCCGATGATCGAAAAATGCGCGGGTCACCCGCTGAAGAACATCGGTCTGTCCGTGAACGGACGGCGCGCGCGCGGCGAATGCGTCATCACCCGCGGGGGGCTCGAAGGGGGCGTCGTCTACGCCTGTTCCCATGAGGTTGGCGAGCTGTTGCGCGCCGAAAAATCCCCGGACATTCGCATCGATCTGAGGCCTGACGTCACGGTCGAATCGCTGGCGGCCCGGTTGGCGCGGCCGCGCGGAAAGAACAGTTTTTCCAACTTCTTGCGCAAAGCCGCGCATCTTGATGCGGCCGCCGTCGCGCTGCTGCGCGAGGGCGGCCCATTTCCCGGCGAGCCCGGCGCGCTGGCCGCCTTGATCAAATCCGTTCCGTTGGCGGTTTGCGGCGTCGCCGGGCTGGAGCGAGCGATTTCGACGGCCGGCGGCGTGATCTGGGACGACCTCGACGAAAATCTAATGTCGAAAGCGTTTCCGGGCCTGTTCGTCGCCGGCGAAATGCTCGACTGGACCGCGCCGACCGGCGGCTATTTGCTGACCGCCTGCTTCGCCACCGGGCGGGCGGCGGGCGAAGCCGCGGCGCGATGGCTCAAAAGGCGAGGGTGACGCTGACGGGCGCGTGGTCCGAGGGACGCTCCCAGCCGCGCGCTTCCCTCAAAATGTCCATGGCGGTCAGGTTCGGACCCAGGGCGTTCGACACCCAGACATGATCGAGCCGTCGCCCCTTGTCAGCCTTGGCCCAATCCGGCGACCGGTAGCTCCACCACGTATAAAGTTTTTCGTCCATGGGCCGGAAGCGTCTGAGCGCATCGACCCAGGCGCCGTCGCCCAGGATCGCCTTGAGCTTGTCGGTTTCAACCGGCGTATGGCTCACGACCTTGAGCAGCGCCTTGTGGCTCCAGACGTCGTGCTCGTGCGGCGCGACATTGAAATCGCCCACCAGGATCGTGTTCGCCTGCGAAATCTCGGCAGCGCGCGTCCATTCGTGGAATTCGTCGAGGAAAGCGAGTTTGTGGGCGAATTTCGCGTTGATCTCGGGGTCGGGCTCGTCGCCGCCTGCCGGAATGTAGAAATTGTGCAGCTGGATCGACCGGCCCCCGACCTCGAACGCGGCGCCGATGTGGCGCGCGTCGCCCTTGTCGCAGAAATCGCGACGGCTGGCCTCGCCGAGCGGCAGGCGCGAGGCGATGGCGACGCCGTGATACCCTTTTTGGCCGTTGATCAGAATATGCTCATAGCCGGCTTGCCGAAGCGCGGAGAGCGGGAATTCGCTGTCGCGGCACTTGGTTTCCTGAAAGCAGACGATGTCAGGCGCATGCCGTTTCAAAAAATCCGTCACCAGACCGATGCGCAGACGGATGGAATTGATGTTCCAAGTGGTGATCTTGAGGTTCAAGGGTAACTCCAGAGCTGGCGGGGCCTTGCGATATCCGCGCCACTCATGTCATCGCGAACGGCCTACTCGGAAAAAATGCCTTCGCTGGGGATGCGAAACAGGTTTGCGCTCGGCGTCGTCGTCTTGTCGATGTTGTGCAGGACCACGAGCGTTTCATAGCCTTGCGGATCCTTGACGGTCCACTGGGTCAAGTTGAAATTCTTCGCGTCGAAATACAGACCAATGGTCGAGGTGCCTCCAAAAGTCGTAGAATCCTCGACGATGATGATGGTCTTGTCCTTTGCCGTCGTGACGTTGGTGATCCTCACGTCTTTCTTGAGATGAAGATCGTTCTTGAGCAGGAATTTCAGCGGGGTCTGCTCAATGAAATAGGTTTCCTGCGTCTTCAGCTTGCGGTCGCGGATCGCGACGGAGCGGCCGTCCGCAATGATTTCCATGGTCGCGGGTTCGGCATATTCGAAACGCATGCGCCCCGGCTTCACCACGTAAAGCTTGCCTTCGGCGCGACGGCCATCCTGTCCCGTCTGGACAAAATCGGCGGTCATCGCGCGCGAGGAATTGAAATAGTCATCGGCCATCTGAATGGCGACGTCCGGGTCGCTGACGGGGCCTGGCGCCGGCTTCGCCACCTTTTTTTCCGCCTGTTCCGCGGCGGTTGGGGCTGGGGCAGGAGCAGGCTCGGGCTTTGCGGCTTTCTTGTCCGCGGCGGGGGCGGGTTCGGGTTTGGCGACTTTTTTGTCGGACTTGTCGGACGGTTTTGCGGTCTCCGCCAACGCCGTCTGAACGCCGATCGACAGAATCAGGCCGAACCAAAAAATCGCCTTGCTCAGTTTCATTTGTGGGACCTTCGACCCCAGGCGCCGGCGATTGCCGAAGGGCGGGGCCTTGCATGTCTAAGAAGGAGGGGTACGCACGGCGGGACTATAGAATTTTGTTTGTGGCGGCAATAGGACGCTATTCCACGTCGCCGCCCACAAGAATCTGGCGTTTGCCCGCATGGTTGGCGGGACCAACAACCCCCTCCTTCTCCATGCGCTCCACCAGCGACGCCGCCTTGTTGTAGCCGACCTGAAGCCGCCGTTGCACATAGGAGGTGGAGCACTTCTTGTCGCGCAGCACCACCGCCACCGCGCGGTCGTAGAGGTCGGCGCCCTCGTCGTCGCCCATTGGCAACCGGGCTTCCTCGTCCTCGTCGTCGTCCTCGACTGTCACCGCATCCAAATATTCCGGCTGGCCTTGCATTTTGAGGTGCGCCACCACGCGCTCGACCTCGGTGTCGGAGACGAATGGGCCGTGGACGCGCACGATGCGGCCGCCGCCGGCCATGTAGAGCATGTCGCCCTGGCCCAGAAGCTGCTCCGCGCCCATCTCGCCCAGAATGGTGCGGCTGTCGATTTTCGACGTCACCTGGAAGGAGATGCGGGTGGGGAAATTCGCCTTGATCGTGCCGGTGATCACGTCGACCGAGGGGCGCTGCGTCGCCATGATCAGGTGGATGCCCGCCGCGCGCGCCATTTGCGCCAGGCGCTGGATCGCGCCTTCGATTTCTTTCCCCGCGACCATCATCAGGTCGGCCATTTCATCGACGATGACGACGATATAGGGCAGGGTGGACAGGTCCATCTGCTCCTGTTCGTAGATCGCCTCGCCGGTCTCGCGGTCAAAGCCGGTTTGAACCGTGCGGGTGATCACTTCTCCCTTTGCTGTCGCCTCGGTGACGCGGGCGTTAAACCCGTCGATGTTGCGGACGCCCAGCTTGGACATCTTCTTGTAGCGGTCCTCCATCTCGCGCACCGCCCATTTGAGCGCCACGACCGCCTTTTTCGGGTCGGTGACGACGGGGGTGAGCAGGTGGGGGATGCCGTCGTAGACCGACAGCTCCAGCATTTTCGGGTCGACCATGATCAGCCGGCAGTCCTGCGGCTTCAGCTTGTAAAGCAGGCTGAGGATCATGGTGTTGATGGCGACCGATTTGCCCGAGCCGGTGGTGCCGGCGACCAGCAGATGCGGCATTTTGGCGAGATCGACGATGACTGGCTCGCCGCCGATGGTTTTGCCCAGCGCGATGGCGAGGCGGTGTTTTGAGTCGGAGAAATCGGGCGAGGCGATGAGCTCGCGCAAATAAACGGTTTCGCGGCGCGGATTGGGCAGTTCGATGCCGATGGCGTTGCGGCCGGGAACGACCGCGACGCGCGCGGAAACCGCCGACATGGAGCGGGCGATGTCGTCGGCCAAGCCGATGACGCGCGAGGATTTGATGCCCGGGGCGGGTTCGAATTCATACAGGGTCACGACCGGGCCGGGGTGGACGCTGACAATATCCCCCTTCACGGAAAAATCATCCAGCACGCTCTCGAGCATGTTTGCGCCCTGTTCAAGCGTTTCCTTTGGGAAGGACCGCGGACCCGCTTTTGGCGGATTGAGCAGACCAGCGTCAGGCAGACCGAACGGGCCATCGGCGACGCGCGACGCCGACTCATGGTGCGAGCGGCGCGCGCTCCGGCCCGGCGATTCGGCGAGGCCCGAAAAGGCTTCCGCAACGGGTTCGCTGGCTCTCTCTCGCCGGTCGAGATTGAACCCGCCTTCGGGTTCGCGGCGATCGATCGGGGCCATGCGCTTCCCGGGGACCAGACGCCTGAGTCCTTCGAGCGCGCGACGGATGAACGGCTCCTTCTCAGCCCGCAAGCCGCCGCGCATTTCGCTGGAGGCCTGCTTTTCCCTTTGAGGCAGGTGGCCAAAGCCGGCGGCGATGGACAGCGAAAAAATCGCGGTGACGCCGAGCACCAGCGCGGTCAGGGCCAGGCCGGCGCTGGAAAAATAGAGGCGCGGCAGCGACAGGACGGCGTCGCCGATCACCCCGCCCATTCCGGTCGGCAGCGGCCAGCGCTCGGTGTTGGGCAGCAGGGATGCGAGCGCCGCGGACGAAATGATCCCGAGCAGCCAATAGCCCGACCGTAGCTTGCCCGCGCTCGTCGGTTGGTGGATCGCCACGCGCCAACCGAAGAAACCGAGCGGCGCAAGCAAGGCGATAGAGCTCACCCCAACAAGCTGCATCACAAGGTCGGCGACGATGGCGCCGTGGACGCCGAGAACGTTGTGGACCTTGGCGTCGGTCGCATGGTTCAGGCTGGGGTCGTTGATCGACCAGGTCGCCAGCGATGCGCCGAGGGCGACGGTCGCGGCGATGATGGCGATTCCGATAAGCTCCTGAAATCGGCGCCGCATGAAGAGCCGCGCCGACTCGGGCAAGAAATCTCCCAGAGGAAAGGTCGTCGTGCGCATGAGCCCCGGATTTGCTGCTCGCTAACAAGGATGCGTTCAGCATAGTCGCGCGGGGTTAACCGGCGCTTAACCTTCTGAGCGCGCGCCGGCACAAAAAAGCGGCCCGAAAGCCGCTTTGATTGATTTCTGTTGAACCGCGTCAGGCGGCTTCCTCAACGTCGGCGTCATCGACGGGGTCATCGGCTTTGGCGACGCGACGCGGGCTTTTCGCCAACTGCCCTTCGATCACCTTGAGCGACTCGCTGTCCGTCAACTTTTGCACGACGGCGATTTCGCGGGCCATGCGGTCGAGCGCGGCTTCGTAAAGCTGCCGTTCGGAATAGGATTGCTCAGGCTGGACCTCGGACCGGTAGAGATCGCGAACGACTTCGGCGATGGCGACCAGATCGCCCGAGTTGATCTTGGCTTCATATTCCTGCGCGCGGCGGGACCACATGGTCCGCTTGATGCGCGCCCGGCCGGTGAGGGTATCAAGAGCCTTCTTGACCACGTCCGCCTCGGCGAGCTTGCGCATGCCGACCGACGAGACTTTCGGCGTCGGAACCTTCAGCGTCATCTTGTCCTTGGCGAAGGAAATGACGTACAGCTCCAGCTTGAATCCGGCGACTTCCTGTTCCTCGATCGCGGTGATCTGGCCAACGCCATGCGCCGGATACACGATAAATTCATTGGCCTTGAAGGTCGCTTTCGTCGAACTTCCCTTGCCAGTTTTACTGGCGGCGGCTTGAGTCTTGTTTGGGTCATTGGAACGGAGAGAGGCTGCGGCGTTCGCCGGCAAGGAGGGTTTTTTCTGCGTCACCTTGAACCATTCGCTAAGGTTTGAGTTCAAATCTTCAGTGCAGGGTCTGATCGGTCCTGGGCTGAGTCTTCGATAAGGGCGTTGGTCACGCCCACTTCAGCTCCGTTGTGGGCTGAAATCGCTTTCAAACGCGTTTGTCGATGGGCGTTCCCTTTGCTTGCTTACGAGCGGCACGAAAGTTCGTTATTGTTCGGCTTCCCCTGAGGGGCTTCAGGTGAGCAGAACGCGCTTTGGCCTTTCGAGTCTGCGCCTTTCAAGCGCGCAAGTCCCGGGACGAGTGATGGACTTCAGGCAAAAATAGGTCCCGCGCCTAAGCGGGGACCCGGCCGTGCGTCGATTTTTCCTCGTGAGCTGAGCTTGCTGTGCTTTCCGACGATTGCGTAAGCTTCAATATCATAAGTTAACGAACGAATCAAAGGATTATTGACCCGCCAAAAATATCAGGCAGTCAATGGTTAAGATCGTGGCCGCAGGAGCCCGGTTTGGTTCCTGCGGCGGAACCGCGTTGTCAGTCACCCTTGCCGGGGTTCTTGCTGAAGAACGCCTCGAGCTTGCCTTCGCGACCGTCATATTCCTTGGCTTGCGCCATGGCTTCGCGCTTGATCGTCACATTCGGCCATATCTGCGCGAAATCCGCGTTGAGCTTGAGCCACTTTTCGAGATCCGGCTCCGTGTCCGGCTTGATGGCTTCCGCCGGGCACTCCGGCTCGCACACGCCGCAGTCAATGCACTCGTCGGGGTGGATGACGAGCATGTTTTCACCCTCGTAGAAACAATCCACAGGGCACACCTCGACGCAATCCATGTACTTACACATGATGCAATTGTCGACGACGACGTAGGTCATTATCCTCTCCCCGCGCGCCAAGGGACCGCGCGATCAACTTCTGGCGTGCGGGTAGCTAGCGCTTTTGTTGACGTCATGCAAGCCGCGCGTGGCGCGCATAGCCCGAATTATCGCCCGCCGCACCGGGGCGTTTGCGTGTCCGCAAAAAGCTCCGCCAGCTTCTCCGTCATGGCGCCGCCAAGCTCCTCCGCGTCGACGATTGTGAGCGCGCGGCTGTAATAGCGCGTGACGTCATGTCCAATGCCGATCGCCAGAAGTTCGACGCGACCCTGGCTCTCGATTTGCGCGATCATCTGGCGCAGGTGCTTTTCGAGATAGTGCCCGGAATTCACTGAAAGCGTGGAATCATCCACCGGCGCGCCGTCTGAAATCATCATCAGGATCTTGCGTTGCTCGTGACGGCCAAGCAGTCTCTTGTAAGCCCAGTCCAGCGCCTCGCCGTCGATGTTTTCCTTGAGCAGGCCTTCGCGCATCATCAGCCCGAGGTTTTTCCTCGACCGGCGCCAGGGCGCGTCCGCCGCCTTGTAGACAATATGCCGCAGGTCATTAAGCCGGCCGGGGTTCGGAGGCTTGCCGGCGGCGAGCCAGGCTTCGCGGGCCTGGCCGCCTTTCCACGCCCGCGTGGTGAACCCGAGGATCTCCACCTTGACGCCGCAGCGCTCAAGCGTGCGCGCCAGAATGTCCGCGCAGGTCGCCGCCACCGTGATCGGGCGGCCGCGCATCGAGCCGGAATTGTCGATCAGCAGGGTCACGACCGTATCGCGGAAATCGGCGTCCTTTTCGCGCTTGAACGACAGCGGCGTTTGCGAATCGATAATGACGCGCGTGAGACGCGCCGGGTCGAGCATGCCCTCTTCGAGGTCGAATTCCCAGGCGCGGTTTTGTTGCGCCATGAGACGCCTTTGCAGCCGGTTGGCGAGTCGCGCCACCACTGCGGACAAGTTCTGCAACTGCTTGTCGAGATAGGCGCGCAGCCGCTCCAGTTCTTCGGAGTCGCAGAGATCCTCGGCGCTAACCGTTTCGTCGAACTGCGGCGCATAGGCCCGATATTCGAGGCCTGCGGGAAGGGCGTTCGGCGGCGGTGCGCGACGCGCGCCAGAAGGCTCCTCGCTGTCGCCGGGGGCGAGATCGTCGGGCGTCTCGCCGGGCGGGCCGCTCTCGACTTCGCCCTGCAAATCAGGCGCGGCCTCTTCGGCTTCCTCGACGCGTTCGCTTTTCAGCGGATCGAAGGACTCCTGCTGTTCGCCCTCGCCGTCCGCATCGGAATTGTCCGTCTCCGGGTTTTCGTCGGACTCGTCCTCGTCCTCGTCGAGGCGGTCGTCACCCTTTTCGGCGAGATCGAGATCCTCGAGAATGGCCCGAACGATCCTGGCGAAACCGCGCTGATCCTCGAGCGCGCCAGTGAGCTTCGCCAGCCTGTCGCCGCCTAGCCGCGCCCGGATGACGTCACGCCAGAGGTCGACGACGGCGCGCGCGGACTCCGGCGGCGGCTGTCCCGTAAAATGCTCACGGGCCAGCAGCGCCAGCGCGTCTGCGAGCGGCGCGTCGTCGCGCGAGCGCACCGAAGCGAGGCCTGCGCGCTGATAGCGGTCGTCGAGCGCGGCGTGCAAGTTTTGCGCGACGCCGACCATGCGCCGGGCGCCGATGCATTCCACGCGCGTCTGTTCTAGGGCGTCGAACACGGCGCGGCCGGTCTCGCCGTGTGGCATGATTTTCTGGTGCAGCCGCGCGTCGTGACAGGCGAGGCGCAGCGCGGCGGAATCCGCCTGTCCGCGCAGGACCGTGGCATCGCGCGCGCTCAGCCGGCGCGGGGGCTCGGGCAGGCGCAACGCGCCGGGCTCTGACGCCTGGATGTAGCCCGGCTTGTCGACGACAAAACTGACGTCGAGTTCGGGCCGGGCCGCCATGGCGCGCAGGCAGCCGACAACCGCTCGCTTGAAGGGCTCCGCGGGCCCCTCGCGCGGAGTCGAAGGCGTATGGTTGGTGAGTGTCACGGGCGACCTCGGCCTTGCGCTCGTCAGCTCAGAGCCACGTTTACCGCCGATTCCGGCAGGTCTTTTCCAAAGCAGCGCTGATAGAATTCCGCGACGAGGGGACGTTCGAGTTCGTCGCATTTGTTGAGGAAGGTCAGGCGGAAGGCGAAGCCGACGTCGCCGAAGATCTCGCAGTTTTCGGCCCAGGTTATCACGGTGCGCGGGCTCATCACCGTCGAGAGGTCGCCGGCCATGAAGGCGTTGCGGGTCAGATCGGCGACGCGCACCATCTTGCCGATCATGTCGAGCCCCTCGGCGCCCGCCTGCTTGACCTTGGCGGCGACAATATCGACTTCCTTGTCGTGCGGCAGATAGTTCAGGGTCGTGACGATCGACCAGCGGTCCATCTGGCCCTGGTTGATTTGCTGCGTGCCGTGATAGAGCCCCGAAGTGTCGCCGAGGCCGATGGTGTTGGCGGTGGCGAACAGGCGGAACGCCGGGTGCGGCTTGATCACGCGGTTCTGGTCGAGCAGGGTCAGGCGGCCGGAAACCTCCAGCACGCGCTGGATCACGAACATCACGTCCGGGCGGCCCGCGTCATATTCGTCGAAACACAGGGCGACGTTGTTTTGCAGCGCCCAAGGCAGCATGCCGTCGCGGAATTCCGTCACCTGCTTGCCGTCCTTGAGGACGATGGCGTCCTTGCCGACGAGGTCGATGCGCGAGACATGGCTGTCGAGGTTGACGCGCACGCAGGGCCAGTTCAGGCGCGCGGCGACCTGTTCGATATGGGTCGATTTGCCGGTGCCGTGGTAGCCGGTGACCATAACGCGGCGATTGAAGGCGAAGCCGGCGAGAATTGCGAGCGTGGTGGTGCGGTCGAACAGATAGTCCGGGTCGAGTTCCGGCACATGTTCACTCTTCTGCGAAAACGCGGGCGCCTTCATGTCCGAGTCGAAGCCGAAGGCCTCGCGAACCGAAATGAACGTGTCCGGAATCGAGATCGGGGGCAGTGTCAAAGACGTCAATGGCCTCAGTCCTGAATTACGCGCGGCTTCCACGCCAGCAAGACTCTTATGTGGGTGGGAGACGGATTGCGAGGAAAAGCTTGTCACACGGCGCGGAAGGAGCGCAAGACGTTATAGGCGTTGATGATCTCGCGCAGCCTGTCCTCGTTGGAGCGGTCGCCGCCATTGGCGTCGGGATGCAGCCGCTTCACCAGCTCCTTGTAGCGCACCTTGATTTCGCCGGGTCCGGCGTCGTCGTCGAGGCCGAGGACGTGCAAGGCCTTTCGCGCGACGACCCCGTGGCGCGGCGTGCGGTTCCGGGCGGTCTTCCCCTGCATGTGGAAAGGGTCGGCCATGCCCGGGCTCGCGGGGCCCGCGCGATTGGCGCCCATTTTCCAGGTGGGGCGATGACCGGTGACGGCGTCCTTCTGGTAGCGAAGCAGGTCTTCGTCGCTCATGCCGTTGAAATAATTGTAGGTGGCGTTGTATTCACGCACATGGTCGAGGCAAAAGCAGAAATACTGGCCTTCGCGCAATCGCCCCATCGGCGCGCGAAACTCGCCCGTCGCCTGGCATCCGGGATGCGCGCAGACCGGCCCGCGCGCAGTCGGCGCTGGCTGCTCGCTCTTGGCTTCGCGCCGAGTCCTGATACGGTCGAACAGAGGTGAGTTCAGATTCATGGTTCGGCACAATATGGCGTGGTCGGCGCCGCGGGCAAGGACGGGATTCAGATTAAATCCTGTTGACTTACCAAATTGCCGGCAAACCAGGGCACAGGGGAAAAAATGACGGTCAGTCTTCGCGAACGCATGGAAAACAAGCTGAAGCAAGCTTTTCACTCGACCGAGGTGCAGGTGATCGACGAGTCGCACAAGCACGCCGGCCATATCGTGCATGAGGGCGGCGCGCCCCATGGCGGGGAAACCCATTTTCGCGTGCGCATCGTCTCGCCCGATTTCGCCGGGAAAAGCCGGGTCGAGCGGCATCGCGCCGTGAACGCGCTGTTCGCCGAGGAATTTGCGGCGGGCGTCCATGCCTTGGCGCTGGAGACGCGCGCGCCCGGCGAGTAAGGTTTTTCGCGCGCCCGCGCCGCCTCGTTGCGGCCAGCGCGGACGCGCGACGTCATGAAATCGCCGCAAGGGGCGTTCATCGGCATCAGGACGGTTTTGGCGCCTTGATTTGACCGCGCGGCCGTTCATAACTCGTTGTGCTCGACGCGGCTTTGCTGGAAACGCGATTTGGGGGTTGCGGAACGTCATGGATTGCAAGTCTTTTCGGAACCTGCGGCTGATCTTGCCCGTGGCGCTGGTTTTGCCCCTGGCGGCGCCCGACGCGGCTTTCGCGGCCCGCAAGCACGCCCGCGGCCATCATGCGGCGCCGGCCGCGCCGGCGCCTTACGTGCCTACGCCCTATGTCGCCATCGACGTGGAAAGCGGCCGCGTCATCGCCCAGCGCGACGCGACCCGCGCCTGGTATCCTGCCTCGGTCACGAAATTGATGACGGTCTATGTCGCCCTCCAGGCGGTGGAGAGCGGCAGGCTGACGCTCGATACGCCGATGGTGGTGAGCGCGCGCGCGACTCGGGAGAAACCGTCGAAAATGGGCTTTGCCCCGGGCTCGCAGGTGACGCTCGACAACGCGCTCAAGATGCTGATGGTCAAATCGGCGAACGACATCGCCGTCACCATCGCCGAAGGCGTCTCGGGTTCGGTCGAGGCTTTTGCCACCGAAATGAACGACGCGGCGCGGTCGCTCGGCATGCAGGAATCCCATTTCGTCAATCCGAACGGGCTGCACGACCCCAATCACTACAGCTCCGCCCGGGACATGGCCGTGCTCGGCCGCGCGCTGCTGCTGCGCTTCCCCAACCAGGCCGGCCTCTACAACATCGGCGCCTTCCGCATCGGCGAGCAGGTCGTCCCCACCCATAACGGCCTGATCGGCCGTTATCCCGGCGCCGACGGCATGAAGACCGGCTTCACTTGCCCGGCGGGCTTCAATCTCGTCGCCAGCGCCACGCGCTCCGGCCGGCGGGTCATCGTCGTCGTGTTCGGCGACGTCTCCGCGCGGGTGCGCACGGCGCACGCCTCCGACCTGCTGGATCGCGCCTTCGCCAGTTCGGCCGGCGCGGACGCCATCACCGCCTTGCCCTCCGCCGGCGGTTCGCCGCCCGACATGAGGGGGCAAGCCTGCGGCCGGCGCGGAAAGGCGCAACTCGCCGCCGAGAACGAGGATTTTGGCGCGCCTGCGACGGGCTCCGAAGGCGGGGAGGCCGCGCAGCAAAAGAACGGCGCCGCCATCGCCGCGCTGCCGCGCCCGGTCTTCCAGCCGGTCGATCTCTACGTCGGCCCGCCGCCCGGCTACCAGGGGCCGGTCGCCGGCCCGCGTCCGGCGGACAGCCCCATCGGCGCGATCGCCTACACCCTGCTGCCCACGGCGGCGGCGGCTTCGGCCATTTCCGATCACGCCGCGGTCGCGCCAAAACCGCCGGCGCACAAGGCGAAGAAAGCGGCCAAGGCCAAGCCGGCCAAGGCTCACGCCAAGGCGCACGCCGGCAAAGCGAAACACAAGACCGAAGCCAAGGCCGCCGCGCATTGACGCAATCCTCGGAGAAGAAACGCCCGGTTCCGGTTCCGCTGACCATCCTCACGGGTTTTTTGGGGTCGGGAAAGACCACCCTGCTCAATCGCCTGTTGCGCGATCCGGGCCTCGCGAACGCCGTCGTCCTCATCAACGAGTTCGGCGAGATCGGGCTCGACCATTTGTTTGTCGAAAAGATCGACGGCGACATGGTGATGCTGGCGTCGGGCTGCGTCTGCTGCACCGTGCGCGGCGATCTCGTCGATGCCCTGGAAAAACTGCTGCGCGATCGCGACAACGGACGCATCCGCGCCTTTGATCGTCTCATCATCGAAACCACGGGTCTCGCCGATCCCGCGCCCGTGCTGCACACGCTGATGAGCCATCCCTATTTCCTGTTGCGGTTCCGGCTCGACGGGGTCGTGACCGTGGTCGACGCCGTCAATGGCGCGGCGACGCTGCAAAACCATCCGGAAGCGCTGAAGCAGGCGGCGATCGCGGATCGCCTGCTGTTCGCCAAGACGGACCTCCTCGACACCGAGGACCGGCGCCGCGCCTTCGAGAGCCTTTCGCAGCGTCTGAAAAAAATCAATCCCACCGCGCGCGTCCTGAGCGCGGCGGACGACATCGGCGCCGCGGACCTGCTGGATGCGGGGCTGTATGACCCGATTTCGAAAAGCCCCAATGTGCAAAAATGGCTGAACGCGGAAGCCGTGGGCGGCGAAACCTCCTGCGAGGTCTGCGGCGAGGACCACGATCACGGGCATCACCACCACGGGCACCATCACCATCACGCCCATGACGAAGCGATCCGCACGTTTTGTCTGACCAGCGCGGAACCGCTCAGCCCCGACGCCTGCGGCATGTTTCTGGAGATGCTGCGCAGCGCGCACGGGCCGAACCTGTTGCGCGTCAAAGGGCTGATTGCGCTGTCGGACGATCTTGACCGGCCCCTGGTGATCCATGGGGTCCAGCATGTCTTTCATCCGCCGGCGCGGCTGGAGTCTTGGCCCGATGACGACCGCCGGACGCGCGCCGTCTTCATCGTCAAGAATTTGAAGGCGGAATTCGTCGAGGGGCTTTACGCGGCCTTCTCGGGTCAGGCGCGGGTCGATACGCCGGACGCGTCGGCGCTGGTCGCAAATCCGCTGTCGCCCCGGTCCGGCGGCTTGTTGGGCTGAATTGGCGTGAAGGTTGAATCTTCCCGGTCGAGGCCTGCCGGCAAGGTCGTTCTGTGTCGAAAGGGCGCATGAACGCCCAGGCTTTCTCGCCGAAATGGTCGGAGTTGAAGCATTTGCCCGATTCGAGCTGGCTGCCTGCGCCATTCCTGAACGCACTTTCGCCTGGCGCGCCGGAGGTTTCACCACCGGCGCCGATCCACGCGCGCCGCGCTGACGATTTGCAGTCCGGCGCGCTCCATTTCATGGAATGTCTTGGGCTGGAGGAGGCGCAGACCTGCGCTGCCGAGTGGGAGGACCTTGCGGCGCGCGCCCTGGAGTCGAACATTTTTTTCGAGCCCGGTTTTGCCTTGAATGCGGCGCGCCATATCGCCCGTTCGAAAAAGCCCGAATTCCTGTTCTGTTGGGAGGGCGGCGAAACGCCGGCGCGCGGCCGGCTTCTGGGCGTTTGGCCGCTGTTGATGCCGCGTTCGGCCTTTCTGTCCCTCGCGCGCAGTTGGACCCATGATTACGGCTGCTCCGGCGCCCCCTTGCTCGACCGCGCCTGCGCTCCCGTCGTGCTGGAGCGAATGTTGGCTTGGCTGCATCATCGGCGTCTCAACGCCGTCCGAACCCGGCTGCTGCCCAAGACCCATCCTGCCTATGCCGTCATGCAGGAGCACGCCGGGCGGGCGGGCCTGACCTTCACGATCGTCGACGAGCATGACCGCGCCGCGCTCGACGCCACCCAGGTGGGCGTTGCAGCGCGCGATTTCGTCTCCGCGGAAAGACGCAGCAAGCTGCGGCGTCGATTCCGGCGCTTGCGCGAACGGGGCGCGGCGGCGTTTCATGTCACGCGCGGCGCCGAGGATCTGCGCGAACAGATCGAAGCCTTCATGTTGATGGAGGCCAAGGGCTGGAAGGGGCGCAAGGGAACGGCATTTCTGAGCGATCCCGGCCATGCCACCTTTTTGCGCGCGATGAGCCGGACGCTCGGGCGCCAAGGCAAGTGCCGGGTGTTCTGGCTTTCGCTCGACGGGCGGATGATCGCGGCGAACATTATCTTGCAGGATGGGCGCGGCGGGGCCTATTTCTGGAAGACCGCCTATGACGAGGACTTCGCGTCCCTATCGCCCGGCGCCTTGTTGACCATGGACATGACAGACCGGTTGCTCGCCGACCGCAGCGTCGCCTTTGTGGATTCCTGCGCCATCCCGAACCATCCGATGATCGACCATATGTGGCGCGGCCGGCTGCGCGTCGGCGACGTCATGCTGGCCATCGCGCCGGATCGTCCGCTCGCCTTCGCCGGTCTGCTGCATCGCGAGAAATTCCGGCTCACGTTGCGGGAAAGAACAAAATCCGCGCTGGCGCGGATCAGGTCGCGCTGAATGACGGATGCGCGCCAGCGCCTGGACAAATGGTTGTGGTTCGCGCGCATGGCGCGCACGCGTGTGTTGGCGCAGGAGTTGATCGCAAACGGCTTTGTCCGCGTCGACGGGCGCAAGGCCGATCAGGCCTCGAAAATGGTCGGCCCGGGCAATGTGCTGACCATCGCCCTGGCGCAAAAAGTCGTTGTTCTGGAAATCCTCGGATGCGCCGAGCGGCGTGGCTCCTATCCTGAGGCGCAGAAACTCTATCGTCTGATCAGCGGCCCCGAGGGGGAATGAGCGCGCCGATGTCGGCGCGCTCCAATGTCAAAGTTCCAGCAGGCGGCGGGCGATGACCTGCGCCTGGATTTCCGCCGCGCCCTCGAAAATGTTGAGGATGCGGGCGTCGCACAGCACGCGTGACACCGGATATTCCAGGGCAAAACCGTTGCCGCCGTGGATTTGCAGCGCATTGTCCGCCGCCGCCCAGGCGACGCGGGCGCCGAGCAGTTTGGCTTGCCCCGCTTCGAGGTCGCAACGTTTGCCCTCGTCCTTGGCGCGGGCCGCGAAATATGTGATCTGCCGGGCGATGTGGACCTCCACCGCCATCATGGCGATCTTATCGGCCACGCGCGGGAAGTGGATCAGCGCCTTGCCGAACTGGATGCGTTCCTTGGCATAGCGCAGGGCCAGCTCCATGGCGCACTGGGCGACGCCCACCGCGCGGGCGGCCGTCTGGATGCGGGCGCCCTCAAAGGTCTGCATGAGTTGCTTGAAACCTTGGCCCTCGACGCCGCCGAGGAGGTTTTCCGCCGGAACTTCAAAACCGTCGAAGGCGATTTCGTATTCCTTCATGCCGCGATAGCCGAGCACCTCGATCTCGCCACCCGACATGCCTTTTGCGGGAAATGGGTTTTCGTCCGTGCCGCGCGGTTTTTCCGCCAGCAGCATCGACAGGCCCTTGTAGCCGGGCTCGTTCGGGTTGGTGCGGGTGAGAACCGTCATCAGGTCAGCGCGGACTGGATGGGTGATCCAGGTCTTGTTGCCGTTGACGATATATGTGTCGCCTTCCTTGACCGCACGCGTCCGCAGCGAGGCGAGGTCGGAGCCGGTGTTCGGCTCGGTGAACACGGCGGTCGGCAGGATTTCGCCCGACGCGATTTTTGGCAGATATTTCGCCTTCTGCTCGGCCGTTCCGCCGCCCAAAATCAGTTCGCCGGCGATTTCCGAACGGGTGCCGAGCGAGCCCACGCCGATATAGGCGCGCGACAGCTCCTCAGTGACCACGCACATGGCTTCCTTGCCGAGGCCCATGCCGCCGAATTCTTCGGGCAGAGTGAGGCCGAACACGCCGAGATCCGCGAGGCCCTGGATGATTTCCAGCGGGATGTACTCGTTCTTGAGATGCCATTCATGGGCGTGCGGCACGACTTCGGCTTCCGCATATTTGCGGATTTCCTCGCGAATGGCTTCGAGCGTGTCGTCGAGGCCCGGCGTGCCGACGGTCGCCGAGGCTTCGGCGTGATCGACGAGGTCGACAAGGCGGGCGCGGTTGGCGACCGTGTTGCCGGCAGCCACAAGCGCATCGATCTCGGAGATTTTGGCGGCGGCGATTTCCGCTGGCGCCAGGCCGAAGTCGCTGGGGCGCACGAACTCGCCCTGGCTCATCGGGATGCCGCCAAAAATCTGCGCCAGATATTCGCCGACGCCAATGCGCGTCAAAAGGTCTTCGGTTTCGCCATAGCGGCCTTCGCCGTTGACGCGCTCGGCATAGGCAAGCATTTCGCGCACGGATTCGACATAGGTGGCGAGCCAGGCGAGGCCGTGGGCGGCGTGCTGTTCCTTTTCGATCAAGGCGTTCGACAATTTGCCGTTTTCAACGACTTTTCCGCGCAGGGACGCCACGGCTTTTTCGTAGAGGGCTTCTATGGCGTGGGTCGCCTTGCGCCCAAGGGCAAAAAATTCTTCGTTGGCGGCCTGAGTCATTTCGGCTCCTGCGTCAGAGTTTGGAATTGTCGTGGTCGCCACGGCTTAAAGCGGCGCTTTTCGCAGCGCAATATGACCTTTGATCATACAAAACCTTTCTTTCGTAGCAGGGCCTCGACGTCGGGCCCGCGGCCGCGAAAGGCGGCATAGGCGGCGTTGGGATCACGGCGATTGCCGGCGGAATAGACATAGTCCCGCAATTTTTTCGCGGTTTCGCGATCAAAAATGTCGCCCGCTTCCTCGAAGGCGGCGAAACCGTCGGCGTCGAGCGTTTCCGACCACAGGTAGGAATAATAGCCGGCAGCATAGCTTTCGCCCGCGAAGACGTGCCCGAAGTGCGGCGAGCGGTGCCGCATGACGATTTCGGCGGGCATGCCGATTGTTTCCAAAATGTCGGCTTCGGCCGCGCCGACTTCCGCCGGGGCATCAGGGCGCCAATGCAGCTTGAAATCGACGAGGGCGGAGGCGAGGAACTCGACTGTCCCAAAACCCTGGTTGAAGCAGCGCGCGGCGACAATGCGGTCGATCAGAGCCTGCGGCATGGGCGCGCCGGTCTCAAAATGCTTGGCGAATTTTTGCAGGACTTCCGGACGCAAGGCCCAGTGTTCGTAGACCTGCGAGGGAAATTCGACGAAATCGGTCGGCGTGGAGGTCCCGCTCATCGAGGGATAGACGACGTCGGACAGCATGCCGTGGAGGGCGTGGCCGAATTCGTGGAATAGGGTGATGACCTCTGTCAGGGTCAAGAGCGAGGGCCGGTCCGGCGTCGGCTTCAAAAAGTTCATCACATTGACGATGACCGGGCGCTCCTCGCCGCCGAGCTTTTTCTGACTGCGGAATCCGGACATCCACGCGCCTGAGCGTTTTCCCGCGCGGGCGAAATAATCGCCATAGAAAATGGCGACGTGGCGCCCATGCCCATCTTTCACTTCATAGGCGCGCACGTCGGTGTGATAGACGGGCAGGTCGAAGCGCCGCTCGAAGCGCAGATCGAACAGTTTTTCCGCGCAATAGAAGGCCGCGTCTATCATGGACTCCAACTGGAAATAGGCCGCAAGTTCGGCCTGGTCCAGGGCATAGCGCGACAGTCGCAGCTTTTCGGCATAGTAGCGCCAATCGTGCGCGGCCAACGCGAAATTGCCGCCTTCCCCGTCGATGAGGTCCTGCAGGGCGGCGCGCTCCTCCTCGGCCCTGCGCAGCGCTGGCGTCCACAGCTTTTCCATCAATGCGGCGGCCGCGCTCGGCTCATGCGCCATGGTCGGCTCAAGCTTGTAGTCAGCAAACGTTTTGTAGCCAAGCAGGCTCGCCTTTTCCTGGCGCAGGGCGAGAATTTGCGCGATCAGCGGGCGGTTGTCGGTTTTCCCTGCATGTTCGCCACGCGCCACAAAAGCCTTGAACAGCTCCTCGCGCAGGTCTCGACGCGTGGATTGGCTCAAGAATGACTCGACGCTGGAGCGCTGGAGCGTCAGCGCGCAGGGTTTGGCTGTGTTCCGATCCTTTGCCGTCTGCGCGGCTGCGGCCTTGATGTCATCGGCGAGTCCCGCGAGGTCGGCTTCCTCCAGCTCGAACAGAAAATCGGTTTCGTCCGCCAGGATGTTTTGGGCGAATTGGGTTTCAAGCTCGCTCAGCGTCTCCGCGATCTGCGCATAGCGGGCGCGGGCCTCGCCTTCGAGCTTGGCGCCGGTGCGAACAAAACTCTTGTGGGTCAGCTCCAGCAGCCGCGCCTGCTCCTCATCCAGCGTCAGGTCTTCGCACCGGTCGTAAAGCGCGCTAACCCTGGCGAAAAGCTCGGGGTTCAGGGAAATGGCGGTGAAATGTCGGGTGAGCTGAGGAGAAATTTCGCGTTCGAGGACGCGCAGCTCTTCCGTGGAATCCGTCCCGGTGAGATTCCAGAACACGCTGCCGACCTTGTTGAGCTTGCGCCCGGCGAGTTCGAGCGCGTCGATGGTGTTGGCGAAGGTCGGCGCCTCCGGATTGGAGGTGATAGCGGCGATTTCCGCCTCATGGTCGCGCAGGGCGTGCGAAAAAGCATCGCGGAACTGCTCCGTGGCGATCTGCGAAAAAGGCGGCAGGGCAAAGGGCGTCGACCAGTCGTTCAGCAGCGGGTTGGCGGTCATGAAAATCTCCGTTGGTCTCCACAAATAGGTTTGTTGCGTCGGTCGCGCCAGTTGCTTTCCGGCCCAGGCGCCTCATGCTCCCGAACGGAGACCTTTCATGCGTGGATTCCTGCGACTGATTCTTGAGAGCCTGAAAAATTTCGACAGCGATGACGGCTATGCCATGTCGAGCCACATCGCTTTGCAAGGCTTGACCGCCATTTTCCCCTTCCTGATCTTCGTCACCAGCCTCGCGGGCTTCCTGGGCGGTCAGCTTGTCGCCCACGACGCGGCTGGCGCGTTTTTCGAAATCTGGCCGCCGCAGGTCGCCGGGCCAATTCGCCAGGAAATCGAGCGGGTTCTGAACGCGCGACACAGCGGCTTGCTGACCATCAGCGCGGCGCTGGCGGTCTATTTCTCGTCAAGCGGGGTCGAGGCTCTGAGAACAGGGCTGAACCGCGCCTATGGTCTGAAGGAAACGCGACCCTGGTGGCTCCTGCGGCTTGAATCCATCGGCTATGTCGTCATCGGCGCCCTGGCCTTGCTGGCGCTGACCCTGCTGCTGGTGCTCGGGCCGGTAATCTGGGAGACGGCGCTCAAATTCGCGCCAGGGCTGGCGCCGCTTACGCATCTGGTTGCCTTGGCGCGCTATGGCGTCGCAACGGTCATTCTGGTGATTGCCCTGATCGTGGCGCATCGCGTGCTGCCCAACGCCAAAATGCCCTTGCGCGATTGCGCCCCGGGCATAATCCTCACATTCGCCGCCTGGATGATTTTCGCGACGGCCTTCAGCGCCTATCTCCAGCGCTATGCCTTCAAATATGTCGCGACTTATGCGGGCTTGGCCTCGGTGATGATCGCCATCGTGTTTCTCTATGCGCTCGGCGCGATCTTCATTTACGGCGCGGAGTTGAACCAGGCGCTGGTGCGAGCCCGAAAGACGCGGGAAGGGCGGGACCGAAGCCCCGCCCCCTGAAAATCAGGATTTTTTTCCCGCCTCGATCACGTCCTCGATCGTTCGCAGGCCGGTTTCGGTGGCGTTGACCAGAACCGCCATGTTGCCGGGCGCGTGCTGGTTCTTCCACATCTTCATGTGGGCCAGCGGAATCTTCGCCCAGGGGAAGACTTCGGACATGCAGGGATCGACGCGGCGGTCGACCACGAAATTGTTCGCGGCGGCCGCCTGTTTCAGATGAGCAAAATGCGAACCCTGGATGCGCTTTTGCCGCATCCAAACGTAGCGAGCGTCAAAGGTGAGGTTGAAGCCGGAAGTGCCCGCGCAGAACACAATCATGCCGCCGCGCTTGCACACCAGGGTCGAAACCGGGAAGGTCGCTTCGCCCGGATGTTCGAAGACGATGTCCACGTCCTTTTTGCCAGTGATGTCCCAGATCGCCTTGCCGAACTTGCGGGCTTCCTTGGTCCACTCGGTATATTCGGGCGAATTGACCTTGGGCAGCTGGCCCCAGCATTTAAAGTCCTTGCGGTTGATCACGCCCTTCGCGCCGAGCGACAGCACGTAGTCGCGCTTGGTTTCGTCGGAAATGATGCCGATGGCGTTGGCGCCGGCCGCCGCGATGAGCTGGACGCCGAACACGCCGAGGCCGCCGGAGGCGCCCCAAACCAGCACGTTGTCGCTCGGCTTCAGGCGGTGCGGCTCGTGGCCGAACAGCATGCGATAGGCGGTGGCGAGCGTCAGCGTGTAGCAGGCGCTTTCCTCCCAGGTCAGGTGCTTCGGACGCACCATGAGCTGGCGGTCCTGCACGCGGCAGAACTGGGCGAAGGAGCCATCGGGGGTCTCGTAGCCCCAGATGCGTTGCGATGACGAAAACATCGGGTCGCCGCCGTTGCATTCCTCGTCGTCGCCGTCGTCCTGGTTGCAGTGGACGACCACTTCGTCGCCCACCTTCCAGCGCTTCACCTTGGAGCCGACCGCCCAGACGATGCCGGAGGCGTCGGACCCCGCGATGTGATAAGGCAGCTTGTGCACGTCCAGGGTCGAGATCGGCTCGCCAAGCGCGGCCCACACGCCATTGTAGTTCACGCCGGCGGCCATCACCAGCACCAGCACGTCATGGCTGTCGAGCTCCCAGGTGGGCACGACTTCGAGCTGCATGGCGGTTTCCGGCGGGCCGTGACGGTCCTTGCGGATCACCCAGGCGTGCATGTTTTTCGGAACATGGCCGAGGGGCGGAATTTCGCCGATGTCGTAAAGGTCCTTGTAGACCGGTTTTTGTTCGGTCAACGCTCACTCCTGTCGGTTAAACCGTTTTTTTCCCTGGCGTCGACGATGCTAGAACGGCGCGCGCCAAATCCAAAAGGGATTTTTGCTGCGCTGCGGCATTCCGCTGTCGGGAAACGGGCCCTCACTCCAGGAGTTTGCCGCCCCGCCACCATGAAATCCGGCAGATAAACATTTTTATCAGCTTTGGCGACTGTACTTGCGGCTATGATGCTTTCTCCTTAAGTCCAACGCCTTATTGGTCTCGCCCTCGCCCGCCCCGGCGACGCCAAAGGCAGAAATATCATCGATTAGCGCGAGGGCGTTCCCGCATTTTTCCAGGATCGTCTCGGCTTGACGTCTGATTGTGCTTTGCGAAAAAGTCAGGCAAAGCATCGATGAACAAAACACCGTCAAACCGTGTGAGAGGCTCGAATGACCAAGACCCAGACTGGCCGCGACAAGCCGTGGATTTTCCGCACCTATGCGGGTCATTCGACCGCCGCCGAATCCAACAAGCTGTATCGGGGCAATCTCGCCAAGGGGCAGACGGGCCTCTCCATCGCCTTCGACCTGCCGACCCAGACCGGCTACGATTCCGACCATCCGCTGTCGCGCGGCGAGGTCGGCAAGGTCGGCGTGCCGATCAGCCATCTCGGCGACATGAACACCCTGTTCGACGGCATTCCCATCGCGCAGATGAACACGTCGATGACGATCAACGCCGCCGCGCCCTGGCTGTTGTCGCTCTACATCGCCGCCGCCGACTTGCAGGGCGCGCCGCGCTCGGTGCTGCAAGGCACGACGCAGAACGACATCATCAAGGAATATCTTTCGCGCGGCACGCACATTTTTCCGCCGGGCCCGTCGCTGCGCCTGACCCGCGACGTCATCCTGTTCACAACAAAAGAGGTCCCCAAGTGGAACCCGATGAACGTTTGTTCCTATCACCTGCAGGAAGCGGGCGCGACGCCGGTCCAGGAGCTGTCTTATGCGCTGGCGACCGCCGTCGCCATCCTCGACACGGTGAAAAAATCGGGGCAGGTGGCCGACGCCGACTTCGGCGAGGTTGTCGGACGCATCTCCTTCTTCCTCAACGCCGGCATGCGTTTTGTCACCGAGTTGGCAAAAGTCCGCGCCTTCACCGAATTGTGGGATGAGCTGACCCTCAACCGCTATGGCGTGAAGGAGGAAAAGCATCGCCGGTTCCGCTATGGCGTGCAGGTCAATTCGCTGGGGCTGACCGAACCGCAGCCGGAAAACAATGTTTATCGCATCTTGATCGAGACGCTGGCCGTCGTGCTGTCCAAAAAGGCGCGCGCCCGCGCCGTGCAATTGCCGGCCTGGAACGAGGCCCTTGGCCTGCCGCGTCCGTTCGACCAGCAATGGTCGCTGCGCCTCCAGCAAATTTTGGCCTATGAAACCGACCTCCTCGAATATGGCGACCTTTTCGACGGCTCCATTGAGCTGACCAAGAAGGTTGATGAACTGAAGGCCGAAGCCCTTGCCGAACTCGCCGCCATCGACGCCATGGGCGGCGCGGTCGCCGCGGTTGAAACCGGCTATCTCAAGGCCAAGCTCGTTGAATCCAATACGCGGCGCCTCGAGGCCATCGAATCGGGCGAGCAGATCGTCGTCGGCGTCAACAAGTTCACGGAAACCGAGCCCTCGCCGCTCACCGCAGGCAACGGCGCCATCATGGTCGTCTCCGAACATGTCGAGGCCGAACAGATCGAGCGCCTGAAGGCGTGGCGCGCCCAGCGCGACGCCAAGGCGGCGGAAAAGGCGATCGCCGATCTGCGCGCCGCCGCGCAGGAGGACCGCAACATCATGGAGCCGTCGATCGCGGCGGCCAAGGCGGGCGTGACCACCGGCGAATGGGCGCAAACTCTTCGCGAAGTGTTCGGCGAGTTCCGCGCGCCGACCGGGGTGGGCCGCGCCGCGCGCGAGGCCGGCGCCTCGCTGGCCAGCGTGCGCGCCGATGTGGAGCGCGTCTCGAAAATACTCGGCCGGCGCATAAAAATTTTGGTCGGCAAGCCGGGCCTCGACGGCCACTCCAATGGCGCCGAGCAGATCGCAGTGCGCGCCCGCGACGCCGGCATGGAGGTGGTTTATGAGGGCATCCGCCTCACCCCGGCCGAAATCGTCAATGCCGCGCTTGAAGAGGGCGTGCACATCGTCGGCTTGTCCATTCTTTCCGGCTCGCATCTGTCCCTGGTCCGAGACGTGATGGCGAAGATGAAGGCGCAGGAGATTTCCGACATTCCGGTGATCGTCGGCGGCATCATCCCGCCGGAAGACGAGAAATTGTTGTTGTCCGAGGGCGTCGCCGCCGTCTACACGCCCAAGGATTACGAACTCAACGCGATCATGGCCGACCTCGTCCGCGTGGTGGAAAAAACCGCCGCCGCAGCCTGAACGCAAGCCGTCGCGATTGCCAGCCTCCGCCGTGTGGGTCACAAACGGCGGAGGCTTTCTTTTTTGATTCGACGGGAGTGCGAGCATGGCCGCCGGAGCCTGTACACAGGGACTGGACACCGGATTCATCGAACTCGGGTACGCGAAGGTCGCGGCCCTCGGCGTGGTTCAGGGCATTACGGAATTGCTTCCCATTTCCTCGACCGCACATATGCGCATCGTGCCGGCGCTGCTCGGCTGGCGCGATCCCGGATCGGCGTTTTCGGCCGCCATGCAGATGGCGGCGCTGGCCGCCGTGATCTCCTATTTCTGGTCCGATTTTTCCGGACTGCTCGGCGGCTCCGTGCGCGCCATCGCCCGACGCGATTTTCGTGATTGGCAGTTCCGCTTCACCAGCTGGATCGTGCTCGCCACGGTCCCGCTGGTGATTTTCGGCCTGCTGCTGTCATCGACGCTGAACGCCTGCGGCTCGCCGTTGCGCAGCCTTTATGTCATCGGCGCGGCCTGCATCGTCATGTCGGTGCTGCTGGCGCTGGCGGAAATGTTTTGCGCGCACAGGCGGACCATGGACAATGTTTCGCTCAAGGACGCCATGCTGGTGGGGCTCGCGCAAGTCGGCGCGCTCATTCCCGGCGTGAGCCGGTCCGGCTCGACCCTGACCGCCGCGCTGTTCCTCGACCTCAAGCGCGAAGAAGCCGCCCGCTTCTCGTTCCTGCTAGGCCTTCCCGCCATTTTTCTGGCGGGCGTCAAAGAGTTCCATGAACTCTACAAGGCGCATCTGCCGCTGGAGGGCTGGTTGATCCTTGCCGTTGGCCTGGTGGTCGCGTCGATCTCCGCCTTTGTCGCGATCTGGAGCCTGATGAAATATCTGGAGCGGTTCTCGTCCTGGATTTTCGTGTTCTACCGCTTTTTCATCGGCATATTCCTGATCAGCGCCGTGTATCTGGGCTGGCTGACCTAAGCCGCCTCTCTCAAAACCACGACATGAAAAAAGCCCTTGGTCCGTGAGGACCAAGGGCTTCTCATTTGATCGGATGCGCCGATCAGCCGCCGCGATTGGCGATCAGATCCTCGACCACGGTGGGGTCGGCCAACGTGGACGTGTCGCCCAGCGAACCGAACTCGTTTTCCGCAATCTTGCGCAGGATGCGGCGCATGATTTTTCCGGACCGGGTCTTGGGCAGACCCGGCGCGAACTGGATCACGTCCGGCGAGGCGATCGGGCCGATTTCCTTGCGGACCCAGGCCACCAGTTCCTTGCGCAGCTCTTCGGTCGGCTCGATGCCTTCCATCACGGTGACATAGGCATAGATGCCCTGGCCCTTGAGGTCGTGCGGATAGCCGACCACGGCGGCTTCCGAGACCGCCGCGTGGGCGACCAGCGCGCTTTCCACTTCCGCCGTGCCCATGCGGTGACCGGAGACGTTGATGACGTCGTCAACGCGGCCGGTGATCCAGTAGAACCCATCGGCGTCGCGGCGGCAGCCGTCGCCGGTGAAATATTTTCCGGGATAGGTCGAAAAATAGGTCTGCTGGAAGCGTTCGTGGTCGCCGTAGACCGTGCGCATCTGGCCCGGCCAGCTGTCGGCGATCACCAGATTGCCTTCACAGGGGCCTTCGATCACCACGCCATTGGCGTCGACCACCTGCGGCTGAACGCCGAAGAACGGACGGGTCGCCGAGCCGGGCTTCAGTTTTGTCGCGCCGGGCAGCGGGGTGATGAGGATGCCGCCGGTTTCAGTCTGCCACCAGGTGTCGACGATCGGGCAGCGGTCCTCGCCGACCACGCGGTGATACCATTCCCAGGCTTCCGGGTTGATCGGCTCGCCAACGGAACCGAGCAGGCGCAGGGTTTTGCGCGAGGTCCGCTTCACCGGCTCCTCGCCGGCGCCCATCAGCGAGCGAATGGCGGTCGGGGCGGTATAAAAGATGTTGACGCCGTGCTTGTCCACCACATCCCAGAAACGGGAGATGGTCGGATAGTTCGGAATGCCCTCGAACATCAGCGTGGTCGCGCCGTTCGCCAGCGGCCCATAGACGATGTAGCTGTGGCCGGTCACCCAACCCACGTCGGCGGTGCACCAATAAATGTCCCCGTCGTGATAGTCGAACACATACTGGTGCGTCATGGACGCATAGACCAGATAGCCGCCGGTGGTGTGCACCACGCCCTTTGGCGCGCCCGTGGAGCCCGAGGTGTAGAGGATGAACAGCGGGTCTTCCGCGTTCATTTCGGTGGGCGGGCAGTCGGCCGAAACCTTTGCCGTTTCCTCATGCAGCCACACGTCGCGGCCTTCCTTCCAGGCCACGTTGCCGCCGGTGCGCTTGACGACGATCTGGGTCTCGACGATGTCGCCGGTCTTGTCGATGGCGGCGTCGGCGTTGGCCTTCAGCGGAACTTTTCGCCCGCCGCGCAGGCCTTCGTCGGCGGTGATGACGACCTTGGACTTGCAGCCCTCGATGCGGCCCGCCAGCGAATCAGGCGAGAACCCGCCGAACACGATCGAGTGGATCGCGCCGACGCGCGCGCAAGCCAGCATGGCGTAGGCAGCTTCCGGAATCATCGGCAGATAGAGGGTGACGGTGTCGCCCTTTTTGACGCCCTTGGCTTTCAAGACGTTGGCGAAGCGGCTGACTTCCTCGTGCAGCTGCTTGTAGGTGATCTTTTTCGACTCTTCGGGATTGTCGCCTTCCCAGATGATCGCGACCTGATCGCCGCGCTTGGCGAGGTGACGGTCGATGCAGTTCAGCGACACGTTGGTGGTGCCGTCCTCGAACCATTTGATCGACACATTGTGCGGATCGTAGGAGGTGTGCTTCACCTTGGTGAAGGGCTTGATCCAGTCGATGCGCTTGCCGTGCTCCGCCCAGAAACCTTCGGGGTCCGACACGGACTTCGCGTAAAGCTCCTTGTACTTCGCATCGTTGATAAACGCGCGGTTTTCCCACTCCGCCGGAACGGGATAAACTTTATCGGACATGCATTCCTCCCAACACAATCAGACGCCACTCTTGGTTCAGCAGGGCGTCTTTGATCGGGAGCATTATGGCCCAAGCGCGTAACGCCTCACAAGCGGGGGGACGCTCACACTTTGGTCCATCACCACCGTGACTTGCCCGTCACGGACATTCCTTGTGCACTTTGTCCAGCGCCTGGGCGAGTCCGGTCAGCACATAAGTGTCGGTGGTGGTCTTTCCCTTGACCGAATCCGCCGTGACCACCAGTTTCGAGCCCTTCTTCAAGGCGGCGATGAACTGGTTTTCCTCCGCCGGATTCTTGACCCAGGCGTTGGCGCCCTTGGCGAGCAGGCCGAACGTGTTCGATCCGATTTCCGCGCTCGCCTCCGAGCCGTCCTTCATCGGAAAGCCCATGATGATGGCGATCTCGTTCTTGACGTTTTCCGCCGGGCGGGTGGAGATGAAGATATAGGCGGCGTCGCGGCTCGCGGTCTTGGGCTCGCGGCTTTTCGGCTTGGCCAGGGCGTAGCAGGTCTTTGGCTTGCCCTGGGTCTGATAGGCGCCCCACTCGCCGAAAATGCCCAGTTTCAGCGTCTTGCCGGCGTCCTTGGAGTCGGCCTTCTTCTCGTCCTTGCCCTTGCCCTTCGCGTCCTTGTGCTTTGCGTCCTTGCCCTTGGGCTTCTCGTCGTCCGCCGGCTCCTCGGCCGCGGGTTTTTTCGGCTTCGCGTGCGAGACCATGGGGGCCGCGCAGACCGAGCCGGCGAGCAATCCGATCATGAGCATGCGGGCGTGACGATTAAAGGACATCATGAGCAGCCGTGGAAAGTTCGGTTGAAGCGAATCAGGTGCGCGGGATCATAGCGCCAATTTCATTTTCGGCGAGAGCGCGCGGCCCCGCTTGATTATGACGCCAACTTGGCGGAAATCGGACATCCCCCAAGAAACGGATTTTTGGCATGATCGCCGCACTGTGTGAATCTTACGGGCCGCCGGAAAACCTGACCTTTCGCGAATTGCCCGATCCCGTTCCGGGGCCGGGCGAGGTGTTGGTCGCCCCGTCGCGGGTCGCGTTGAACTTTTTCGACACGCTGATCATCGCCAACAAATATCAGCTCAAACCGGCTCTGCCGTTCTCGCCGGGCGGGGAGTTTTGCGGATGGGTGGTCGCGCTCGGAGAGGGCGTGTCCGGCGTCGCGCCGGGCCAGCGTGTGGCCGGTTATTGCTCCTATGGCGCGGCGCGGTCGCGTCTTGTCGTTCCCGCCGACAGTCTGACGCCCGTGCCGGACAGCTTGGACGACGACCACGCCGCAGGGCTGTTCATCACCTATGGAACAACCCTTTACGCCCTCAGGCAACGCGCGCAGCTGCGGGAGGGGGAGACCCTTGCCGTGCTCGGCGCGTCCGGCGGCGTGGGCCTGACCGCGGTCGAAATCGGGCGGGCGATGGGCGCGCATGTCATCGCCTGCGCCTCTTCCTCGGAAAAACTCGATTTTGCCCGCACCTTCGGGGCGCAACAGGGGATTGACTACGCCGCCGAGGATTTGAAGGAGGCGCTGAAGCGCGCCACCGACGGGCGTGGCGTCGATTGCGTCTATGACGCCATTGGCGGCGATTTCAGCGAAAAGGCGTTGCGCGCCATGGCCTGGAACGGACGGTTTCTCGTCGTCGGCTTCGCCGCGGGCGAAATCCCGAAAATCCCGCTCAACCTCACCCTTCTCAAGGGGTGTTCAATCATCGGCGTCTATTGGGGCGAGTTCGTCAAGCGTGAGCCGGCGGCCCATCGCCAAAACATGGCGCAGATTTTCGACTGGGCGGCGCGGAAAAAAATTTCGGCCCATGTCCATGCGGTGTTGCCGCTGGAACGGATCGCCGAGGCGCTGAACATGCTCAAGGAACGCAAGGCGCAGGGCAAGATCGTGCTGGCCGTGCCGCAACGGTCTGGCGAAACCACGGGTTCACGCATAGATTGAGGTTCGGCGTTCCGAATTGAGGATGCGAGCATGCGCTTTAAAAATCTTGTCGCCGTCGCTGTCATCGGCCTCAGCCTGTCCGGCTGCGGCTACAACACCATCCCCACAGCCGAGGAAGACGCCAAGGCGCGGTGGGCCGACGTCCAGAACCAGTACCAGCGCCGCGCCGATCTCATTCCCAATCTCGTCTCGACGGTGCAGGGCTACGCCAAGCAGGAGAAGGACGTTCTTGTCGGGGTGACGGAAGCCCGCGCCAAGGCGACGCAAGTGCATGTGGACGCCTCCCAATTGACCGATCCGGACAAGCTCAAGCAATTCCAGGACGCCCAGGCGGCGCTCAGCGGCGCCCTGGGTCGGTTGCTTGCGGTTTCGGAAAACTATCCGGACCTGAAGTCCAACCAGAATTTCATGGCGCTGCAGTCGCAGCTTGAAGGAACGGAAAACCGCATCGCCGTCGCGCGCCGCGACTACATCGCCGCCGTGCGCAACTACAATCTCACGCTCGAAACGTTTCCGACGCTGCTGTGGGCGAACACATTGTTTCGCGGCAAGAAGCCGATGGCGGCGTTTACGGCCTCGGACGGCGCGCAATCGGCCCCGCAAGTGAAATTCTGATTTTTGGGGAGGCTTGCCCATGCCCAGGGCGGTCCGGACGCTTCATGTCTGGGTGATTGCGCTTGTCGTGCTGCTGGCGCTGGGCTCGCTCTCCAGGGCTCAGGACATAAAATTTCCGGAGCTGACCGGGCGCGTCGTCGATCAGGCGCATGTGCTTGGCCCCGACACACGGCAGGCGCTCGAGACAAAACTCGCCGATCTCGAACAAAAATCGAGCATCCAGCTCGCGGTCGCCACCGTGGACTCGCTCCAGGACCGCGACATCGAAACCTTTGCGAACCTGTTGTTCCGCAAATGGGGGCTGGGCGACAAGAAGACGAACAATGGTGTGCTGCTTCTCGTCGCGCCCAAGGAAAGAAAGGTGCGCATCGAGGTTGGCTATGGCCTCGAAGGTGTTTTGACCGACGCCCTTTCAAAACTGATCATCGTCAACGGCATCGCGCCCCGGTTCAAAAAGGGGGATTTTGACGGCGGCGTCACGCGCGGCGTCGACGACATCATCGCGATCCTGACCACCGACACCAGCGAATGGCAGAAAAAGCCGGATCTGCGGCAGAACGCCCCCGAAGACCTGTTCGTCGTGCTCTTGCCGCTGGTGATTTTTCTCGTTGTGTTCATCATCGTGTGGCGCATCCACCGCCGCGGCGGCGGCGGGCCGTTCATCTATATTGGTTCGGGCGGCTCCAGCGGCGGCGGGTGGAGTTCGTCGGGCGGGAGCGATTTCGGCGGGTTTTCCGGCGGCGGCGGTTCGTCCGGCGGCGGCGGCGCTTCGGGAGACTGGTGATGAGAGCAGCCGATGAAGCGCGGATCGTCGCGGCGGTGCAAAGGGCCGAGGCGCGGACCAGCGGCCAGATCGTCTGCGTGCTGGCGAAAAAATCCTGCGACACCCGGGGCGCAGCGGCGCTCTACGCCGGCGTTCTCGCCTGCCTCGCGCCTTGGCCGCTGCTGATTTTTACAGACTGGTCGGCGCAGGTGATTTTCGTCAGCCAGCTCGCAATCTTTGTCTGCGCGCTGGCTTTGTTGGCGGTGACGCCCCTCGGCGTAGCCCTGGTTCCCCGCGCCGAAAAACGCCGGCAGGCTTTTCGCGCCGCGACCGAACAGTTTTTTGCAAGAGGCGTCGGGCGGACGGAGAGCCGTGCGGGCGTGCTGATTTTTGTGTCGCTCGCCGAGCGTTACGCGCGCATTCTTCCGGACGAGGGTTTGGCGCAGAAAATTTCGGAAGACGAATGGCGCGAGGTGGTCGCGCTGCTCACGGAGCGCCTGCGCGCCGGACAGGCGACGGAGGCTTTTGTGGCGGCGATCGACCGCTGCGGCGCGCTGCTCGAACGCGCCGCGCCCGGCGACGGCGGCGACAATGAGTTACCGGACGGACTGGTGCAACTGGATGATTGACGCCCGCCGCTTGCCGGGCGGACGGCAAAGATCGGCGGGAAGCCGGCCAACGTCGATTGAAGAACCTGCGTTTCGCATTCAGATGCGGCAAAACTAACCTTCCCGAGGCTCCGGAGGTTCGCGTTAACTTTTATTCTTCGCGCCGGATTCACTTTTGGACGTTACCTCTGTGTCGTAATCGGCCACTATGCTGTCGCCTCCCCAGCGCTTCATGTCAGAAGCCTTTAGCGCCGCGTCTTGGGGCGCCCTAAGGTGTCCGAAGCATGAAACAACTCTGGCGGAAGCTGAACACTCTGTTCGCGGGCAATCGCCCGGCAGACCACGCCGCCGCCATCGAGGCGCTTTTCGTCACCGACATCGCCGGGATCGCGAAGGCCGATTTCCGCACGGGCAAGTTCACGCGCGTCAATTCGCGCTTGTGCAAGATGCTCGGCCGCAGCGAGAAGGAGCTTCTCACGCTCGGACCGCAAGACGTCCAGCATCCCGAGGACTCCAGCCGTATTATGCCGGATTTCATCAAAGCGATGATCGAGCACGGCCGCTGGGAGGGACAAGTCCGTCAAGTTCTGCCTGATGGCGGCATTGTTTGGGCGCTGATCAGCGCCACCGTCACCAGCCGCGACGAGAACGGGACGCCGCTGCGCAGCATCGGGATCATCATCGACATGACAGAGGCGCGCCGCGCAGACGAAGAGGCGCGCGAATACGCTGAAGCGCTGCGACTCGGCCAGATGGTGGGCCGGATCGGCACGGTGCGACGCGACCTCGTCAAGGGCGTCATTCACGTCGAACCCGCCATGCGGGAGATCATGGCTCTGCCCCAGGGCGATGGGCCAATTCCGACCACGGAATGGATGGAGCGCATTGTCGCCGAGGACAGGCGCCGGGTCGTTGAGCAAATGCGCGACGCCTATGAAAGCAACGCGCCCGAAATCAGCCTGGATTACCGCACGCGGTGTCCGCGCACGGGGCGGCTTCGCTACATCGAGTTGCGCGCCCGCTATCAGTTCGGCCCCGACGGCAAGGCCATCTCCTCGACGGGCGTAGCCATCGACGTGACCGAGCGGAGGGAGGTCGAGCAGCGCCTCGCCCATGCCGCGCATCATGATTCGCTGACCAACCTGCCCAACCGGACCCTGTTCCGCCTAAGGCTCGACGAGGCGCTCGCCCGCGCCCGGCGTGGAATCGGCTTCGCCTTGCTCTGCCTCGATCTCGACCGCTTCAAGGAGGTCAACGACACACTCGGCCATCCCATTGGCGACCGGCTGCTTGTCGCCGCCGCCGACAGACTCAAGGCGGAATTGCGCGAAACCGACACGCTGGCGCGGCTGGGCGGCGACGAATTCGCCATCATCCAGTCTTTCCTGCTGCAGCCGGAAGAGGCCGCCGCGCTGGCGCGCCGCCTGATTGAAACGCTGTCGCGGCCCTTCATCATCGACGAACAGCATGTCATCGTCGGCGTCAGCATCGGCATCGCCCTTGCGCCGCAGGACAGCGGCGACAGCGAAAGCTTGCTCAGCGCCGCCGACATGGCGCTCTATCGCGCCAAGTCGGACGGTCGCGGCATGTGGCGCTATTTCGAGCAGGCGATGAACCAGCGCATGCAGGAGCGCCGGGAACTCGAACTCGACCTGCGCCGGGCGCTGAGCGATGACCAACTCGAACTTTTCTACCAGCCTATCGTGGACGTGGCCTCGCGGCGGGTGAAAAGTTTTGAGGCGCTGCTGCGCTGGCGTCATCCCCAGCGCGGCCTGCTGTCGCCCGACCTGTTCATTCCGCTCGCAGAGGAGATCGGTCTCATCGCGCCATTGGGCGAGTGGGTGCTTCGCCAGGCTTGCGCGGATGCGGTGCGCTGGCCCGAAGAGATTGGCGTCGCTGTGAATTTCTCGCCGGTGCAGTTCCAATCGCGCTCCCTGGTGAAGCAGATCGCGTCGGCCCTGCGCAAATCCGGCCTCCTCCCCCGGCGTTTCGAGGTGGAAATCACGGAAAGCGTCCTGATCAAGGACAAGGATGCGACACTCGCCACCCTGGGCGCCATAAAAGCCCTGGGCGTGCGCATCGCCATGGACGATTTTGGCACGGGCTATTCCTCGCTGAGCTATCTCCAGACCTTCCCCTTCGACAAGGTGAAGATCGACCGCAGCTTCACCTGCAATCTCGACCAGTCGCGCAAGAGCAACGCGATCGTGAAGGCGGTGGTCAGTCTCTGCGACGGCCTGGACATGGCTGTGCTCGCGGAAGGCGTGGAAACGGAGGCTCAGTTGGAGGCGCTGCGGCGAGAGGGCTGCAGCCAGGCGCAGGGGTTTCTGTTCAGCCGCCCCGTCGCCGCGCGCGAACTGCCGGCGCTGCTGCAAAAGCTCCAGGAGAGCCCGGCCCTCACGATCGCCGCAGAGTGAATCTTGCCGGCGAAGGCGGCCTGGGATCGCTTCGGCCTTTCCTTCAAACGGCGGCCTCACCGCCCGGCGCGCAAGGACTCCAGCACCTTCTGCCCGGCCCGGCTGTCCGGTTTCATGCCCACGCTGGCTTTATAAGCTTTGACGGCTTCGCGGGTCTTGGTCCCCATCACGCCGTCGTGCTTGCCGCCGACATCGTAGCCGCGCTGTTCGAGCCGCGCCTGAACCTCGCGGCGTTCGGCGCGCGTCAGGCCGGGGTCGTCGGTTGGCCACGCGGTTTGGATGCCCGGCTTGCCCTTCAGCCTGTCGGACAGCAGGGCGATGGCCAGCGCGTAGGACTCGGCGGCGTTGTAGGAATAGAAGGCGTCGAAATTGCGCGACACCAGGAAGGCGGGGCCATTCGCCCCGGCCGGCAGCAGCAGACCGTAGGCGCCCGAACCCGAGAGCGGTGAGCCGTCGATATGGGTCAGGCCGCGCTTCGCCCAGGCGGCGAGGGGTTGCTTGCCGCCGCGACCGGACGGTCCCTTGTAGTTTTGGGGCAGCGCGACCTCAAAACCCCAGGGCAGGCCGGTCACCCAGCCGGAGGACCTCAAAAAGTTGGCGGTGGAGCCGAGCGCGTCGGCGACCGATTCAACGACGTCGCGGCGTCCGTCGCCGTCCATGTCGACGGCGAGACGCAAAAAGGTCGAAGGCATGAACTGGGTGTTGCCGAAGGCGCCGGCCCAGGAGCCGGTAAACTCGTCAAGTTTCACGTCGCCGTGGTCGACGATCTTCAGCGCCGCCATCAGCTCGCCGCGAAAATAATCGTTGCGGCGGCTGCCCAGACAAGCGAGCGAGGCCAGCGACTGGATCACCGGCCGTGTGCCAAAATTCTGGCCGAAATTCGATTCGACGCCCCAGACCGCCACCACCGCAGCGGCGTCGACGCCGAATCGCTGCTGCGCGGCGAGCGCCGCTTGCTTGTATTTGGCGAAGGCGGCTTGGCCGTCGCGCACCCGCTCCTCGTCGACGAGGCCGGCGATATAATCCCAGATCGGGGTCGAAAATTCCGGCTGCGCCCCCAAAAAGGTCGGGGCGTCATTGGGTTCGAGGTCGTCGAGGGCGCGAGCCAGGGTCGCGGCCGAGACCCCGTTGGCGGCGGCTTCGGCCTTGAGGCGCGCCTTGCAGGAGTCGAAATCGGCGCGCGCGGACACGCCGAAGGCGAGAAGGGCGGCAAGAGAAAGGCTCAGGACTTTCATGCCCTGAGCCTAGCGCGATTTTACCAATCGATCATTAACCTTGTCAGATCCAGGGGCGCTCCTGAGCGATTTTCGCTTCGAAATCGCCAATCCTGGACGCCTTGACGAGCGTCAGGCCGATGTCGTCGAGCCCCTCCAGCAGGCAATGTTTCCTGTGCGGGTCGATGTCGAACTTGACCACGCCGCCGTCGGGGCCGCGCACTTCCTGGGCCGCGAGGTCGATGGTCAGGGTGGCGTTGGAGCCACGCTGGGCGTCGTCCATGAGCTTCGCGAGGTCTTCCTTCGACACCTTGATCGGCAAGATGCCGTTCTTGAAACAGTTGTTGTAGAAAATATCCGCGAAGCTCGTCGAGATGATCGCGCGAATGCCAAAATCGAGCAGCGCCCAGGGCGCATGTTCGCGCGAGGAGCCGCAACCGAAATTGTCCTCGGCGACGACAATTTGCGCCTTGCGATAGGCCGGTTGATTCAGGACGAAATCGGGATTTTCCGAGCCATCTTCCTTGTAGCGCATTTCCGAAAACAACCCCTTGCCGAGCCCGGTGCGGGCGATCGTCTTGAGGTATTGTTTCGGGATGATCATGTCGGTGTCGATGTTGGTGATCGGCAGAGGCGCGGCGACGCCCGTCAATACCGTGAACTTGTCCATTGTCTTGCTCGCTTTGTTGAATCAGTCGGCTTCGCGCTCGATTTTTTCCATATCGTCGTCGGATAGGCCGAAATGGTGGCCGATCTCATGGATGAGGACGTGCCGGATCAGGTCGCCCAGAAGCTCCTCGCTGTCGGCCCAGGCGTCGAGGATCGGGCGGCGGTAGAGATAGACCGTGTTGGGGAATTGCCCGGTCTGCACCTCATCGCCCTGGGCGAGTCCGCGCCCACGAAACAGTCCCAAAAGTTCGAATTCGCTTTCGCAGCCCATTTCGTCGAGCGTTTCCTCGTCGGGAAAATCCTCGATCTGGATGAGAAGGCCGTTGCAGTAGCGCAGGAAGCGTTTGGGCAGGCGCAGGAACGCCGCCTCGGCCAATATTTCGAAATCGGCGAGCGACGGCGCTTTTCGCAACGCCCAATCGACCGTGGGAGGGTTGATGCTGCCCATCAGCGCTTCACTGTCAGCGTGATCTGCGGCGGCTTTGCCAGGGTCTGAAAGACCACGCAATAGCGTTCCGTCAGCTTGGTCAGCGCGTCGATGCGCTCCTGCGGTTCGTCCGTGTCGAGATCGAAGAACAGCCGGATGGCGACAAAGCCGACCGGCGCGTCCTTGGCGACGCCGAGCGTGCCGCGAAAATCCAGATCGCCTTCGGCGCGCACGGCGCCGCCGTTGAGCTTGAAGTCCAGCGCCGTCGCCACCGCTTTGAGGGTGACGCCTGCGCAGGCGACCAGGGCTTCAAGAAGCATGTCGCCGGAACAGGCTTGCAGGCCCGTTCCGCCGGTGGCCGGATGGAGGCCGGCTTCGATCAAGGCGCGCGAGGTCGAGACCTTGCACGCCAGTCCCTCGCCGGACACGTCGCCCTGCGCGTGAAGCGTCACCAAAGCGGATTGGGTGTCCGCCTTGTATTTCTCCTTCAGGGGCGCCTGAAGGGCGCGCAGGTGTTCAGCGTCCATTCGATCCTCTTACTTGAATGCGCGCACGTCGACAAAATGGCCGGCGATGGCCGCCGCCGCCGCCATGGCCGGCGACACCAGATGCGTGCGGCCCTTGAAACCCTGGCGGCCCTCGAAATTGCGGTTCGAGGTCGAGGCGCAGCGCTCGCCGGGGGCGAGACGGTCGGGGTTCATCGCCAGACACATGGAGCAGCCGGGCTCACGCCATTCAAAACCGGCGGCGACGAAAATCTTGTCGAGGCCCTCGGCTTCCGCCTGTTCCTTGACCAGACCGGAGCCGGGCACGACCATGGCGTTGACATGCGCCGCCACCTTTTTGCCTTCCGCGATCTTGGCCGCCTCGCGCAAATCCTCGATGCGGCCGTTGGTGCAGGAGCCGATGAAGACGCGGTCGATCTTGATGTCTACAGGCTTTTCCCCGCCCTTCAGGCCCATATATTCGAGGGCGCGGGCGATTTTGGCGCGCTGCGCCTCGGTCTTGGCGCTGTCGACCGTCGGCACGACGCCGTCGATGGTGACGACGTCCTCGGGGCTGGTGCCCCAGGTCAGGACCGGCGGCAGGTTGCCGGCGTCGAGTTCGACCACGGCGTCGTAGTGCGCCCCCGGATCGGATTTGAACTGGCTCCAATAGGCGACCGCGCGCTCAAAAGCTTCGCCCTTGGGCGCCTTGGGGCGATCCTTCAGGTACGCAAACGTCTTTTCGTCCGGCGCGATCAGGCCGGCGCGGGCGCCGCCTTCGATCGACATGTTGCAGACGGTCATGCGGCCTTCCATCGAGAGGTTTTCGATGGCCTCGCCGGCATATTCGATGACATAGCCGGTGCCGCCGGCGGTGCCGATCTTGCCGATGATCGCCAGCACGATGTCTTTCGCCGTGACGCCCTCGCCGAGCTGGCCATTGACCTTGACCAGCATGTTCTTGGCCTTGGCTTGGATCAGGGTTTGGGTGGCCAGCACATGCTCGACTTCCGAGGTGCCGATGCCATGCGCCAGCGCGCCGAAGGCCCCGTGAGTCGAGGTGTGGCTATCGCCGCAGACGATGGTGGCGCCGGGAAGTGTAAAACCCTGTTCGGGGCCGACGATGTGGACGACGCCCTGGCGGCGGTCGTGCTCGTTAAAATATTCGACGCCGAAGTCGGCCGCATTGATGGCGAGTTGTTCGACCTGCGCCTTGGATTCCGGGTCTTCGATGGGTTTGCTGCGGTCGGTGGTGGGAACGTTGTGATCGACCACGGCGAGGGTTTTACCCGGCGCGTGCACCTTGCGGCCGGCCATGCGCAGGCCTTCAAAAGCTTGCGGGCTGGTGACTTCGTGGATCAGGTGGCGATCGATGTAGAGCAGGGCCGTGCCGTCAGGCTGGATGTCCACGACATGGTCGTCCCAGATCTTGTCATACAGAGTGCGCGGCTTGCCGGTGGTCATTTTCATCATCCCTTTCGTGGCGGTTGTGTGCCGCCCGAATGCGCTGAAATTATGTGGCGCGTTCCGTCGCGATACGCAACGCGCGGTTCATGGCGAACGCAAAAGGCTGGCGCAGCGGCCAGCCTTCGCAAAAAGTCGAGTTTTCTGCTCCCCGGCGGGGATTACTCGCCCTTGGCGGCCTTGGCCTTCTTGGTGTCGGTGCGTTCGGCGATGCGGGCCGACTTGCCGCGACGGTCGCGGAGGTAATAGAGCTTGGCGCGGCGCACCTTGCCGCGACGGACCACCTTGATCGAGTCGATCAGCGGACCATAGACCGGGAACACGCGCTCCACGCCTTCGCCGTAGGAAATTTTCCGCACGGTGAAGCTTTCGTTGAGGCCGCCGCCGTTGCGGGCGATCACGACGCCTTCATAGGCCTGCACGCGGGCGCGGTCGCCTTCCTTGACCTTCACGTTGACGATCACGGTATCGCCGGGACCGAATTCGGGAATGGTCTTGTTCTGCGAAAGCTTGGCGATCTGCTCGGCTTCGAGCTGCTTGATAAGGTCCATGTCAGTTCTCCGTTTCGCCTTGCGGCGAGCGTTTTCGGAACGCTGTTGTGAATTGGCGCCCGCTTGGGCGGGCGCTTGCGGCTTTGCGGCCGGAGGCGGTCCCTTACAGGGTTCTCGCTTCCTTGTCGAGCCCTTAGGCGGCGACGAGACTCGCGAACAGGCCGCGCCCATCAATTCCGCCGACCAGCGGATCGATCAGGTTCTCGGGATGGGGCATCATGCCGAGCACATTGAGCTTCTCGGAATAGATCCCGGCGATGTCGTTGGTCGAGCCATTGGGGTTGGCCTCTCCGCCGACTTGCGCCTGCGCGTTGCAGTAGCGAAAAGCGACGCGGCCCTGGTCTTCCAGTTCGCGGATCGTTTCCTCATGCGCCTCGTAATTGCCCTCGCCATGGGCGATGGCGACATCGATGGCCTGATGCTTTTTGTAAACGCGGGTAAAAACCGTGTCGTTGCGCTCGACGCGCAAAAACTGGCGCTTGCAGACGAAGCGCAGGTCGCGGTTGCGCATCAGCACGCCCGGCAGAAGGCCGCTTTCGCAGAGGATTTGAAAGCCGTTGCAAATGCCCAGCACATAGCCGCCGCGCGCGGCATGGGCGCGCACGGCGTCCATGATTTTCGCGCGACCGGCGATGGCGCCGCAGCGCAGATAGTCGCCGTAGGAAAAACCGCCGGGCAGAACGACAAGATCGGTCCTGTCAGGCAGGGCATGATCGTCGTGCCAGACGATCTGTGTGTCGGCGCCCGCCTGCCGGAGGGCGCGCGCGGCGTCGCCCTCGCGGTTGGAGCCGGGAAAAAGCACGATCGCGGCCTTCATCGCTCGGTCCCAAAATTTAGAGGATGTCGACGCGGTAGTTTTCGACGACGGTGTTCGCCAAAAGCTTTTCGCTGGCGGCGGCCAGCGCCGCCTTGGCGGCCTCGGCGTCGTCGCCTTCGACCTCGATGTCGAACACTTTTCCCTGGCGCACAGAGGCGATGCCATCGATGCCCAGGGAGTGCAGCGCGCCTTCGATCGCCTTGCCCTGCGGGTCGAGCACGCCGGTCTTCAGGGTGACGGTCACACGGGCTTTCATTTGATCCTCACTGCACCAGTTTCGGACCGGTCGCGACCGGCTTCTCGTTTTCCTGCATGATGCCGAGGCGGCGAGCCACTTCGGCATAAGCCTCGACCAGACCGCCCATGTCGCGGCGGAACCGGTCCTTGTCGAGCTTGTCGTTCGACTTGATGTCCCAGAGGCGGCAGGAGTCGGGAGAAATCTCGTCGGCGACGACGATGCGCATCATGTCGCCTTCCCAGAGCCGGCCGCATTCCATCTTGAAGTCGACGAGGCGGATGCCGACGCCGAGGAACAGGCCAGTCAAGAAATCGTTGACACGGATGGCCAGCGCCATGATGTCGTCGATTTCCTGCGGGGTCGCCCAGCCAAAGGCGGTGATGTGCTCTTCCGACACCATGGGGTCGTTGAGCGCGTCATTCTTGTAGTAGAATTCGATGATCGAGCGCGGCAGCTGCGATCCCTCTTCGATGCCGAGCCGGGCGGAGAGCGAGCCAGCCGCGACATTGCGCACCACGACCTCGAGCGGCACGATTTCGACTTCGCGGATCAGCTGCTCGCGCATGTTGAGCCGGCGAATGAAATGCGTGGGCACGCCGATGTCGTTCAGGTTCTGGAAGATATATTCCGAGATCCGGTTGTTGAGCACGCCCTTGCCGTCGATCACTTCATGTTTCTTGGCATTGAAGGCGGTGGCGTCGTCCTTGAAATGCTGAACGAGGGTGCCGGGCTCCGGGCCTTCGTAAAGCACCTTGGCCTTGCCTTCGTATATGCGACGGCGGCGGTTCATGTGGTCAACCGATCACTTCGAGAAATCCAGGGAGGAACGCGCGCCTCCCGCGACAATGCGTCTGGCTCTCCGGAGCGCGCTGGTGCGGAATGGCTCAAGCGCGCGCTCACGGACCCCGAGACGCGTTTCGTACGGTTCCTAGCCCGTTCTGGGTCGCAGCACAACCGGATTCATCAATGGAACATACCTGGAGCTTGCGCGGTTCACGGCATGTTGGACGGAAGCGCTACTGGCCTAGCGGACGTCAAGTCGATATATAGAGGCGAAATCCAGCCTTGAAAATGGAAGGGAAAATTCATGTCCACGTTCGACAAGCGCGAAGACGCCTACGAGAACAAGTTCGCGCATGACGAAGAGCTTCAGTTCAAGGCTTTCGCGAAGGCTTACAAGCTGCTGGGCCTTTGGGCGGCGGAGAAGCTGGGCAAGAGCGGCGCGGCGGCGGAAGATTACGCCAAGGGGCTCGTCGCCGAGGGCGTGGTGAAGCATGACTCGAAGGCGATCATCGCGCAAATCCTCAAGGATTTCGTCGGCGCCGGCGTGGAGCAGTCGGAACACCAGATCACGCGCCATTTCGAGGAGTTCCACGCTCTGGCGCTCAACGAAATCAAGAACGGCTAAGGCTGCGCCGGCTAAGGTTTTCTTGAACACTTCCGAATAAAACAGGAGCATGTCGAAGCCGTTCGCCGCCCTCGCCTTTCCCCATGCCGACGCCGAACTGGCTGGCCTGGCGGGCGCGTGGCTTGGGCGGCTTTCCGGCGAGCGGCGGGTGTCGCCGCTCACGCTCGACGCCTACGCCCGGGACCTCAGACAATTTCTCGCCTTTGCCGCGCAACGGCGCGGAGAGACTGTCACGCTCGCCGCCCTGTCGGCGCTGAAACCGGCCGATATCAGGGCCTTCATGGCGCAGCGGCGCGAGCAGGGGGTCACGTCGCGCTCGCTGATGCGGCAACTCGCCGGCTTGCGATCCTTCGCGCGCCATCTGGGCCGCGAGGACATCGCGACCGTCGACGTCTTCTCAAAAGCTCGCTCGCCCAAACTGGCGCGGGTCTTGCCAAAAGCTCTGCCGGTGGACAAGGCGCGCGAACTCGCGTCGGGCGAAGCGGATGAGGCGCGGCCGGCCTGGATCGTCGCCCGCGACGCCGCCGTGCTCGCGCTGCTCTATGGCGCAGGCCTGCGCATTTCCGAGGCGCTTTCGATCCGCCGTCAAGACGCGCCGGTCGGCTCCGTCGACGCGCTCACCATCAAGGGCAAGGGGGGCAAGACGCGCGCCACGCCCGTGATCCAGCCGGTCCGCACGGCGGTCGAAACTTATTTGAACCTCTGCCCGCACCCGCTCGCGCCCGATGGCCCCCTGTTCGTGGGCGCGCGAGGTGGGCCTCTGTCTCCGCGCATCATCCAGTTGACGGTCGAGAGGCTGCGCGGCGCGCTTGGCCTTCCTGATTCGGCGACCCCCCACGCGCTCCGCCATTCCTTCGCCACCCATCTGCTCGGGCGCGGCGGCGACCTGCGTTCGATCCAGGAGCTTTTGGGGCACGCCAGCCTGTCCACCACGCAAATTTATACCGCCATCGACAAGGCGCGCCTGCTGGACGCCTATAAATCCGCCCACCCCCGCGCTTAGCCGTCATTGCTTCGCAATGACTAGATCCCCATGGCGTTGCGCGCGGCGGCGTCGGCCTTTTCCGCATAGCGCCGCGCCAAAAAGGTTTCGGTGACGGTTCCGACGGGTTCTCCGGTCTCGGGGGCGACGACCACGAGCAGATCGGCCTCCGCATTGTCGAACAGGGTCATCGCCGTCTTGGCGTTCATGTCCGGCGAGAGCACGATATCGGTGTGACGCGCGAGGTTTTTCGCCCAGCCCTCGCGGTCGCGGGAGTAGGCGTGCGCTTCCGCCGCGTTGACGAGGCCGGCATAGCGGCCGTCGCGATCGACCAGCGCGACAAATTGCTCGCCGCCGGGCGGAAAAAGCTCGCAGAAGGCGTCGAGGTCGATCCAGTCGGGCGCGGTGGGCGGCGCCGACCGCATCAGTTTTCCGATTTTCAGCTCCTCGATCCAGCCGATATCGTTTGCGCTGCGGATGCTCTCGCCGCGCAAATGCAGCCGCCAGGTCGAGAAGGAATAGCCGAAGGTGGCGCGCGCGATCAGATTGGCGGCAATGGTTGCGGCGATGATGGCGCTGGCGGCGGAAAAATCCGAAACGCCTTCGAGCACGAGGAACGCGAGGGTCAAGGGGCCGCCGACGATCACCGCCCCGAGCGTCGCCATGCCGGCGAGGATGCACAAAGTGGGGTCGGGCGCGAGCGCTGGCCACAGTTCCGCCAGGGCGAGCGCGTAAATCTTTCCCAGCAGCGCGCCCATCAGCAGGGAGGCGAAGAACAGGCCACCGCGAAAGCCGCTCGCCAGCGACGCCAGGCAGGCGACGAGCTTCATGCCCAGGAAAGCCAGGAGGATGGCGGCGGGAAAATTCGTCGCCACGTCCAGGGCGAGCGCGCCGTGGCCGGCGCCGAGAACTTGCGGAGTGAAGATCGCCAGCGACGCGACGATCACCGCGCCGATGACCGGCCGGAACAAGGGCGGGAGCTTTGTGGCTTCGAGCGCCTTTTCGCCAAGGCCAGCGGCCCGCATCGCCAAAATGCCCAGCGCCGAGGTCAGCGCCGCCAGTCCGATCAGCGCGACATACGAACTCCAGGTCAGGGCCTGGAGCGCAGGCGCCTCGATCTGGTACGGCGCGGTGGCGATCAGCTTTGTCGTGAGCGTTCCCGCAATGGCGGCGGTGAAAATCGGCGCCGCGCCGGAAATGGAATAGGCGCCGAGCACGACCTCGAAAGCGTAGAACGCGCCCGTCAGGGGCGCGTTGAACGCGCCGGCTATGGCCGCGCCCGCGCCGGCGCCGACCAGCAGGCGCAGGTCATTGCGCCGCAGTCGCAATTTCTGCCCAAGCGCCGAGCCAAAGGCCGCGCCGATTTGGGCATAGCCGGCCTCCAGCCCGACAGAGGCGCCGGCGGAATTGGAAATGAGGGTTTGCAGGGAGACGACAACGCTGTCGCGAAACGACATGCGGCCGCCGCGCAGGGCGTTGGCCTCCACGGGATCGACGGCGGCGCGGATTTTTTTCTTGCGGCGTCGCGCCTCCATGGCGCCGAGGATCAAGCCGGCGACGATCAGCGACGAAAACGCCGCCCAAGGCGACACTTTGGCGGCGGCGCTGAGGCGCACGTCGAAGGGCAGATTGTAGATTTTTTCATGAAAGAAGATCGCCGTCTCAGTCATCGCGGTGACGCAGAGCGCGGCGAGACAGCCGATCAGCGCGGCGACCGCGACCAGCGCGAATTCATTGGCGCGCAGCGACGAGCGCAAGCGCCCGAGCATCCGCGCGAGCGCCGGAAGCCTTGGGGCGTCAGCGGATTCGGTGGATTCAGGCGACGACACATCCGCAAAATGGACCGTCGGCGCTTCGGGAGCAAATTCTTTTACCCGTTGCGCTCGGCGATCCAGCGTTTGCTGCGGGCGCGCAGCCGCGCGACCATCGACGAGCCCCGGGCGCCGCGCAAAGCGCGGAGGCGGACACGCAAAAATTCCGTGCGCCGGCGCAGTTCGGCGCGATAGGGCTCGATCATGTCATGGGCGATGGCGCGCCAGCGGATCAGCGTGGTGTAGAGTTTTTCGAAACCGGAAATTTGCAGGAGTTTTGGACGGCACAGATCGAACAGATAGGCGCCCGCAGCAAAACCAACGAGTTTCGCGGCCAGAAAACAGCTCAGGCCCAGCACGAGTTGATGATGGGCGATGAAAAACAGCGCCGCCAGCTTGAGCGGCAGCAGCGGCAGGATCGGAAGCACGAAGATCGGAAGGCTGCCCCAGGGCGAAAGGTTTTTGACAAAGCCTTCGAAGGATGCGCGCGCTTCCTTGATCGGCAGCACGGCCACCAGCGACGCGAGCGCCGCGCCCAGAACATCCCAGAGCCAGGCTTCGAAAAGGAACAAGCCGGCGAGCGCCAGCCACAAGAATTTTTTCAGTTCGCGCATGGCGGTCCCCGTGTCGTCAAAGACAGTGTCGCAGAAATATGGCTAAAAAAAAGGCCCGGACACGCCGGGCCTTTCGCGACTTGTTTGCGGGATTACATGTGAATGGCGCGCTTTTCCACCGCCATCGCCGCTTCCTTGATCGCTTCCGACATGGTGGGATGCGCATGGCAGGTGCGCGCGAGATCCTCGGAGGAGCCGCCGAATTCCATGAGCACGGCGGCTTCGGCGATCATTTCGCCGGCGCCGAAGCCAAGGATATGCACGCCCAGCACGCGGTCGGTCGTCGCGTCTGCCAAAACTTTGACAAAACCGTCGGTGTGGTTGGCGGCGCGGGCGCGGCCGTTGGCGGTGAACGGGAATTTGCCGGATTTGTAGGCGACGCCCTTGGCCTTCAAATCTTCTTCGGTGGCGCCGACGCAGGCGATTTCGGGGCTGGTGTAGACCACGCCGGGAATCACCTCGTAGTTCACGTGGCCGTGCTGGCCCGCCAGAATTTCCGCGACGGCGACGCCTTCGTCTTCGGCCTTGTGGGCGAGCATCGGGCCGCGCACCACGTCGCCAATGGCGTAAATGCCGGGAACGTTGGTGGCGAAATGGCTGTCGATGACGATCTGGCCACGCTCCATGGCGACGCCCAGTGCTTCGAGGCCGAGGCCGTCCGTATAGGGACGGCGGCCGATGGCGACCAGCACGACATCGGCGTCGAGCACGGAGGCGTCGCCGCCAGCGGCCGGCTCCACCGTGACCTTGGCGGCCTTGCTGGTGGTCTCGACTTTCGAAACCTTGGAGCCGAGCTTGAATTTGATCCCCTGCTTTTCCAGCAGGCGCTGGAACTGCTTGCAGGTGTCGAGATCGAGCCCGGGCAGGATGCGGTCTAAAAATTCGACCACTGTCACGTCCGCTCCGAGACGCCGCCAGACCGAGCCGAGTTCGAGGCCGATCACGCCGGCGCCGACGACGATCAGTTTGCCCGGCACTTTCGGCAGTTCGAGCGCGCCGGTGGAGGAGATCACGATCTTTTCGTCAATAGTGACGCCGGGAAGCTGGGCGACGTCCGAGCCGGTGGCGATGACGATGTTTTTCGTCTCCAGCACCTGCTTGGAGTCGTCCTCGGCGGTCACTTCCACTTTTCCGGCGGCCGGGATCGAGCCGGTCCCGGTGTAGCAATCGACCTTGTTCTTCTTGAGCAAGAAGGCGACGCCCTGGACGTTGGCGGCGACCGTGTCTTCCTTGTGCTTCATCATGGCGGGAAGGTCGAGTTTTGGTTTGCCGACGTTGACGCCGAGTTTTCCCAGGCCGTGCGCGACTTCCTCGAAAACCTCGGACGCGTGCAGCAGGGCTTTCGAGGGAATGCAGCCGATGTTCAGGCAGGTGCCGCCGTGGGTTTTTCGTTTCTCGACAATGGCGGTCTTGAGGCCCAGTTGCGCCGCGCGGATTGCGCAGACGTAGCCGCCGGGGCCGGAGCCGATGACGATGAGGTCGTAGGACATGAAATTCTCCGCTTGGAGGCATCACGCCCGGCCGGGCCGGGCATGGTGGGAAGGCGTGATCAGAGGTCGAGGACCAGACGCGCCGGATCTTCCAGCGCCTCCTTCACGCGGACCAGGAAGGTGACGGCTTCCTTGCCGTCGACGATGCGGTGGTCGTAGGACAGCGCCAAATACATCATCGGGCGAATCTCGATCTTGCCGCCGATCACCACCGGGCGCTCCTGGATCTTGTGCATGCCCAAAATGCCGGACTGCGGCGCGTTCAGGATCGGCGTCGACATCAGCGAGCCATAGACGCCGCCGTTGGAGATGGTGAAGGTGCCGCCCTGCATCTCGTCGATCTTGAGCTGGCCGTCACGCGCCCGCTTGCCGAAATCGGCGATGGTCTTTTCCACCCCCGCAATCGACAGCTTGTCCGCGTCGCGCACCACCGGGACAACAAGACCCTTGTCGGTGCCGACGGCGACGCCGACATGACAAAAATTCTTGTAGATGATGTCCGTGCCGTCGATCTCGGCGTTAACAGCCGGGATTTCCTTGAGGGCGTGGGTGCAGGCTTTCACGAAGAAGCCCATGAAGCCGAGCTTCACCCCGTGCTTCTTCTCGAACAGGTCCTTGTATTGTGTGCGCAGGCTCATCAGCGGCTGCATGTCCACTTCGTTGAACGTGGTGAGCATGGCCGCGGCGTTTTGGGCGTCCTTCAGGCGGCGCGCGATGGTCTGGCGCAGCTTGGTCATTTTCACGCGCTCTTCGCGTGAGGCGTCCGACGGCGCCGAGGGGGCGCGCAACGCGACCGGCGCCGGGGCCGGCGCGGCGGCCGGCGGGGTGTAGGCGAGCACGTCGCCTTTCAGAACCTGACCGCGCTTGCCGGAGCCTGGCACCTGCGACACGTCGATGCCGCGGTCGGCCGCGTTCTTCGCGGCCGCCGGGGAGGGCGGCGCGCCCGCGCCAGCGGTGTCCGCGACCGGGGCGGGGGCCGACGCAGCAGCGGGAGCAGGCGCTGCGGCTGGAGCGGCGGCCGGAGCCGATGCGCCGGCGCCCGCGCCGATCTTGCCGAGCAGCGCGCCGGGGGAAACCGTATCCCCGTCCTTGGCGATGATTTCAGCAAGCGTGCCGGCGGCGGGGGCGTTGACTTCGAGCGTGACCTTGTCGGTTTCGAGTTCAAGCAGGGGCTCGTCGGCTTTCACCGCATCGCCGATCTTTTTAAACCAGCGGCCAATGGTGGCTTCCGAAACGGATTCGCCAAGGGTGGGAACGATAACGTCGGTGGACATGTGCAACCTCATCCGCTCAGGGCGCGGGGCTCATAAGGAAAGGGGGGACGCCGCGTAGCGTCCCGATTCAGTTGGCGAAAGCGTCGTCCAAAAAGGCCTGGAGCTGCGCGAGGTGGCGCGACATCGTGCCGGTCGCCGTGGCGGCGGAGGCCGGGCGTCCCACATAGCGGGCGCGCGTGCTCTTGCCGCCGGCCTGCGCGCACACCCATTCCAGATAGGGCTCGACGAAGGACCACGCGCCCATGTTCTTCGGCTCTTCCTGGCACCAGACCACATCGGCCTTCTTCCAGCGCTTCAGACGCTCGACCAGCGCCTTCAGCGGCATGGGATAGAGCTGCTCGACGCGCAGCAGGTAGACGTCGTCGATGCCGCGCTTTTCCCGCTCTTCGTAGAGGTCGTAATAGACCTTGCCGGTGCAGAGGATGACGCGGCGGATCTTGTCGTCCTTGACGAGCTTGATCTTTTCGTTCGCGTCGGTCTCGGCCGTGTCGGAGAGCAGACGGCGGAAATGGCCGTCGCCGGTCAATTCGTCCATCGTGCATACCGCGCGCTTGTGGCGCAGCAGCGATTTCGGCGTCATCAGGATCAGCGGCTTGCGAATATCCCGCTTCAGCTGCCGGCGCAGGATGTGGAAGTAGTTGGCCGGGCTGGAGCAGTTCGCCACCTGCATGTTGTCTTCGGCGCAGAGTTGCAGATAGCGCTCCAGACGCGCCGAGCTGTGCTCGGGACCCTGGCCCTCGTAGCCGTGCGGCAGCAGGCACACCAAACCGGACATGCGCAGCCACTTGCGCTCGCCCGAGGAGATGAACTGGTCGAACAGGACTTGCGCGCCATTGGCGAAATCGCCGAATTGCGCCTCCCAAAGCACCAGCGCATTGGGCTCGGCCAGCGAATAGCCGTACTCAAAACCCAGAACCGCCTCTTCCGAGAGCATGGAGTTGATGACTTCGTAATGGCCCTGGCCCTCGCGGATGTGGTTCAGGGGCACGTAGCGGCTTTCGTTTTCCTGGTCGGTCAGCACCGAATGGCGCTGGGAAAACGTGCCGCGCTCGCAATCCTGGCCGGAGAGGCGGACGCGATAGCCCTCGTCGACGATCGAGGCGAAAGCCAGCGATTCGGCTGTCGCCCAGTCGATGCCCTCGCCCGTCTCGATCGCCTTGGCGCGATTGTCGAGGAAGCGCTGGATGGTCTTGTGGAGATGGAATCCGTCCGGCGTCGTGGTCAGAACCTTGCCATAGGCCTTGACCTGGTCGACGTCCAAGGCGGTCTTGCCGCGACGCGCGTCTTCGAGATCGGCGCTCGGCACGGCGCGCAGGCCGGACCAGCGGCCGTCGAGCCAATCGGCCTTGTTCGGCTTGAACCCCTGGCTCGCCTCATATTCGGCGTCCAGTCGGCTTCGCCAGTCGGCCTTCATCTTGTCGACTTCGCCCTGGGTGACCAAGCCTTCGGCGATCAGTTTTTCCGCATAAATATCCAGCGTCGACTTGTGCGACCGGATTTTCTTGTACATCAGCGGCTGGGTGAACGATGGCTCGTCGCCCTCGTTATGGCCGAAGCGCCGATAGCACCACATGTCGATAACGACGGGTTTTTGGAATTTCTGGCGGAATTCCGTCGCCACCTTGGCGCAGAACACCACCGCTTCCGGATCGTCGCCGTTGCAGTGGAAGATCGGCGCCTCCACCGTCTTCGCCACGTCGGACGGATAGGGCGAGGAGCGCGAATAACGCGGATAGGTCGTAAAACCGATCTGGTTGTTGATGATGAAATGCAGGGAGCCGCCGGTTCGGTGCCCTTTCAGCCCCGAGAGGCCGAAACACTCGGCGACCACGCCCTGGCCGGCGAAAGCGGCGTCGCCGTGGATCAGCAGCGGCATGATGGAGCGGCGGTCGTCGGGGGCGCGATCCAGATCCTGGTCGAGTTTTGCGCGCACCTTTCCCAGCACCACGGGGTCGACGATTTCGAGGTGCGAGGGGTTGGCGGTGAGCGACAGATGCACCTTGTTGTGGTCGAATTCGCGGTCCGACGAGGCGCCGAGGTGGTACTTGACGTCGCCCGAGCCCTCGATTTCGTCGGGCAGGAACGAGCCGCCCTTGAACTCGTTGAACAGGGCGCGGTGCGGCTTGCCCATCACCTGACACAAAATATTCAGGCGGCCGCGATGGGCCATGCCCAGCACGATTTCCTTGGCGCCGAGCGCGCCGCCGCGCTTGATGATCTGCTCGAGCGCCGGCAGCATGGCTTCGCCGCCGTCAAGGCCGAAACGCTTGGTGCCGGTGTAGCGCACGTCGAGAAATTTTTCGAAACCCTCGCCTTCGATCAGCTTTTGCAGGATGGCGCGCTTGCCTTCCTTGGTGAAGCTGACCTCCTTGTCCGGACCTTCGATGCGTTCCTGAATCCAGGCTTTTTCCGCCGGATCGGAAATGTGCATGAACTCCCAGCCGATGGTCGAACAATAGGTGCGGCGCAGGATCGCCAGCATCTCGCGGATCGTCGCGTAATCCAGGCCGAGCACATGGTCGATGAAGATTTTGCGGTCGTAATCGGCTTCCGTGAAACCGTAGGACGAGGGATGCAGCTCCTCGTGATCCTTCTGCGGATCAAGACCCAGCGGATCGAGTTCGGCGTGCAGGTGGCCGCGCATGCGATAGGCGCGGATCATCATGATGGCGCGCACGGAGTCGCGGGTGGCCTGCTGCAATTCGGCGGCGGAAATCTCGCCCTTGCCGCTGGCTGCCGCCTTGCCCTTGATCTTGTCGGCGAGCGCCTTTTCGTTGACGGGCCATTGGCCGTCGAGCGCGGCGACCAGCTCGCTTTGCGGCGCGAGCGGCCAGTTCTTGCGCTTCCACGAGGCGCCGCGGGCGTTGGCTTCGACCGACGCGGCGTCGTCGTTCAGACCGCCGAAGAATTCGCGCCATTCGGCGTCGACGGCGGCGGGATTTTGCTCATAGAGCGCGTAGAGCTGCTCGATATAGGCAGCGTTGCCGCCAAACAGGAAGGACGAATCGGCGAAAGCCTCGTTCGTCTGCGATCGGCCGTTTCCTCCGCCGCCATTGGGTGTGCTGTCGTGACGCGCCATGGTTGTTCCTCTCGACCCGCCGCCGCCGGAGCGGCTTGCCCGCGGGATCAAAGCATTCGTTCAAGAACGCATTCGAGCCTCAAGCCGGAGTGTTCCCGGCGCCGCCGACGGCTCTATTGATCGGCGGACGAAAAAGGCGCGGACGTTTTTCTTTCGCCCGCGCCCCAAAATCACTTGCCCTTCAGCACTTCAACCAGGGTCGAACCCAGTCGCGCCGGCGAGGGAGAGACGCGGATGCCCGCGGCTTCCATCGCGGCGATCTTGTCTTCTGCGCCGCCCTTGCCGCCGGCGATGATCGCGCCGGCATGGCCCATGCGGCGGCCCGGAGGCGCGGTGCGGCCCGCGATGAAGCCGACCATCGGTTTTTTCCGGCCGCGCTTGGCTTCGTCGGCGATGAACTGCGCCGCGTCCTCTTCCGCCGAGCCGCCGATCTCGCCGATCATGATGATCGACTCGGTCTTGGGGTCGGCCAGGAACAGTTCGAGCATTTCGATGAATTCGGTGCCCTTGACCGGATCGCCGCCGATGCCGACCGCCGTGGTCTGGCCGAGGCCGACCTGGGTGGTCTGGAACACCGCTTCATAGGTCAGCGTGCCCGAGCGCGAGAGAATGCCGACATTGCCCGCCTTAAAAATGTTGCCGGGCATGATGCCGATCTTGCATTCGTTGGCGGTCATCACGCCGGGGCAGTTCGGCCCGATCAGGCGCGACTTGGAGCCCGACAGCGCGCGCTTCACCTGGATCATGTCCTCGACCGGAATGCCTTCGGTGATGCAGACGATCAGCGGGATTTCCGCGTCGATCGCCTCGCAGATGGCGTCGGCCGCGCCCGGCGGCGGGACGTAGATCACCGACGCGTCGGCGCCGGTGGCGGCCTTGGCTTCAGCGACCGTATCGAAAATCGGCAGTCCCAGATGGGTCCCACCACCCTTGCCGGGCGAGGTGCCGCCGACGACCTTGGTGCCGAAATAGGCCAGCGCCTGCTCCGAGTGGAACGTGCCGTTCTTGCCGGTAAAGCCCTGGGTGATGATTTTGGTGTTCTTGTCGATCAGGATGGACATGTCTCAAGCCTCCTTCACGGCCTTGACGATTTTCTGGGCGGCGTCGTCGAGGTCATCGGCGGAGATGACGTTGAGACCGGATTCGCCGATGATTTTTTTGCCGAGTTCGACATTGGTGCCTTCGAGGCGAACCACGAGCGGAACCCTGAGGCCCACTTCCTTGACCGCGGCGATCACGCCTTCCGCGATCACGTCGCAGCGCATGATGCCACCAAAGATGTTGACCAGGATGCCCTTCACGTTCGGATCGGCGGTGATGATCTTGAACGCCGCTGTAACCTTCTCCTTGCTGGCGCCGCCGCCAACGTCGAGGAAGTTGGCGGGCTCATGGCCGTAGAGCTTGATGATGTCCATGGTCGCCATGGCGAGGCCGGCGCCATTGACCATGCAGCCGATGTCGCCGTCGAGCGCGACATAGGACAGATCATATTTGGAAGCCTCGATTTCCTTGGCGTCTTCCTCGGTCTCGTCGCGCAGCGCCAGCATTTTCGGCTGACGGTAGAGCGCGTTGGAGTCGAAGGAGACCTTGGCGTCCAGGCACTTCAGCTCGCCCTGCTTGGAGACGATCAGCGGATTGATCTCGAGCATGGACATGTCCGTGGCCACGAACGCCTTGTAGAGTTGGCCCACCAAAACGCCCGCCTGCTTGGCGAGGTCGCCCTTCAGCCCCAAAGCCTGGGCGACGGTGCGGCCGTGATGCGGCATGACGCCGGTCGCGGGATCGACGGAGAACGAGACGATCTTTTCCGGAGTCGAATGCGCGACTTCCTCGATGTCCATGCCGCCTTCGGTGGAGACCACGAAGGAGACTCGCGACGTCACGCGGTCGACCAGCGCCGAGAGATAAAATTCCTTCTCGATGTCGGAGCCGTCCTCGATATAGAGGCGGTTGACCTGCTTGCCGGCCGGTCCCGTCTGGATGGTGACCAGCGTATTGCCGAGCATCTCCTTGACGAACTGCTTGACTTCCTCGATCGACTTGGCGAGGCGCACGCCGCCCTTTTCGCCGGCGGCGGCTTCCTTGAACTTGCCCTTGCCGCGACCGCCCGCATGAATCTGGGACTTGACGACCCAGAGCGGACCGCCGAGCTCCTTTGCCGCGGCTTCGGCGTCCTCGACCTTCAGGACCGGAACGCCACGCGAAACCGGCACTCCGAATTCCTTGAGAACGGCTTTCGCCTGATACTCATGAATATTCATACAAAACCTCCCAATGAGAGCTTGAGCGGGTCCGGCGTGTTTTTTCCGCGCGGACCCGCATGGCCCCGGACAGGCCGGGGGCTGATGAAAAAATCAGGCGAGCGCCGGATTGATCTGCTTGCAGGCGGTGATCAGGCCTTGCACCGAGGCCAGCGACTTGGCGAACTGTTCCTTTTCGGTCGCGTCGAAGGAGACTTCGATGATCTTCTCCACGCCATTGGCGCCGATCAGCGCGGGAACGCCCACATAGGTGTCGGTCACGCCATATTCGCCGTTGAGATAAGCGGCGACCGGGAGGACGCGCTTCTGGTCCTTGAGGTAGGATTCAGCCATGGCGATGGCGGACGCGGCGGGGGCGTAGAAAGCCGAGCCGGTCTTGAGCAGCGCGACGATCTCGCCGCCGCCCTTGCGGGTGCGGTCGACGATGGCGTCGAGCTTGTCCTGGCTGAGCCAGCCGGACTTGACCAGTTCCGGCAGCGGCACGCCGCCGACCGTGGAATAGCGGACCAGCGGCACCATGTCGTCGCCATGGCCGCCCAGCGTCATCGCGTGGATGTCCTTGACCGACACGCCGGTGGCTTCGGAGAGGAAATAGCGGAAGCGGGCGCTATCGAGCACGCCGGCCATGCCGACGACCTTGTTCGCCGGCAGGCCCGACGACTTCTGCAGCGCCCAGACCATGGCGTCGAGTGGGTTGGTGATGCAGATGACGAAGGCGTTGGGGGCGTATTGCTTGATGCCGGCGCCCACCTGGTCCATGACCTTCAGGTTGATGCCGAGCAGGTCGTCGCGGCTCATGCCGGGCTTGCGCGGCACGCCGGCGGTGACGATGACGACGTCGGCGCCTTCGATCGCCTTGTAGTCGTTGGCGCCGCTCAGCGCCGCGTCAAAACCGTCTACGGGTGAGGACTCGGCGAGGTCGAGCGCCTTGCCCTGGGGGGTGCCTTCGGCGATGTCGAACAGGACGATGTCGCCAAGCTCCTTGAGGCCGGCGAGATGGGCCAGCGTGCCGCCGATCTGGCCAGCTCCGATCAGTGCTATCTTGTTACGCGCCATGGGTCCTAGTCCTTGCTCTTGATGTTCCGCGCTGGAGGCCGCGGGGGTGGCGTCAATGTCGGAGAGGGCTTGTGCCTCCAAGCGGTCAGGCTTTCAAGTCGGGAGAAAGACTAACGGGGGCGGGAAGGCGGCCCCTGCTGCGACAACAGGCCGCAGCTTTAGCTGAAAAAGCTCGGTAGGAACAGGCGATTAGCGCTGAATCTTGTGCTCGCCTCACCTCGCATTACGCATGGGTGACAAAAAACAAAAAGTGTCAGATGTCAAAGTCGGGATCACCATAAACCAGGCTGCGCTGGATGGCTGCAAAAGCCCGGCCCGCGCGGAAGGCGAGGTCCGGCGCCGGAATGGAGCGGTCGAGCGCGATGGAAATCGGCTGAATGAAGCGATGGGCGAGGTCGAAGACCAGCGCCATCGCCCTTCGCCGGTCGGTCATGCGGAACGAGCCCGCATTGATCCCCTCCTCGACAATGGCCTGAACCTCGCCCTGGATCTTGTTGCGATGTTTTCGCGCCACCACGCGGTTGGTTTCGATGGCGTCGCAGAGCAGCTTGAACAGAGCCGGATCGGCCTCAAGCTTGGCGCGATAGGTCTTCTGGATCGCCGAAAGCGCCCGCTCCAGCTTGTCGTAGGCGGGATCGGGCCCCTCCTTGATCACGCGCAACTGTCCCTCGAGCGCGGCCAGCCAGTTCGCAGTGACCGCGTCGAACAGCGCAAGTTTGGAGGGGAAATAGCGATAGACATTGGCGTGCGACATGCCCGCGGCTTCGGCGATGTCGAGGATCGTCGTCCGCTTCGGGCCGAAACGGCGCAGATGCTCGCAGGCATGCTCGAGGATTCTCTGGTCCGCCGCCGCCTCGATCTGTCGCGCCGGCGCGCTCACGTATCGACCAGTCCGGCCATGTCGCCGCTGGCTCCAATGCTGCCGTGAGGCAGCGCCAGATAGTCTTTCGACCGCATTTCGATCAGGCGCGACACCGTCCGCTCGAACTCGAAGGCTTCCCGTCCTTCGGGCGCCCGATAAAGTTCGTGTGGTTCGCCTGCGGCCGAAGCGAGCAGTTTGACGCGCTTGTCATAGAGCGCGTCGATGAGGTTGATGAAACGCTTGGCCTCATTGCGCTCGTCGGGTGTGATCACGGGGATATTGTCGACGACCAGCGCGTGGAAACATTCGGCAATCATGACGAAATCCGCCGCGCCCAGCGGTTTTTTGCACAGGTCGGCGTAATCGAACCGTGCGACATGGCCGGCCGCCTGCGGGACGACGATCTCGCGCCCGAGGATCGGCAGGCGGCTTTCAGCGCCTTTGATGACGCCGCTCAGCGCGACGAAAGCCTCGTCGAGGGCGTTTCGCGCCTTGTCGTCCGGCGGCGTGAGCCAGACGGGGGCGTTTTCCAGCCTCTCCAGCCGGAAATCTCTGGGCGCGTCGAGCTTGATCACTTCCATATGCGCCCGGATCATGTCGATGAAGGGCAGGAACAGCGCGCGGTTGAGGCCGTCCTTGTAGAGATCGCCGGGATCGACGTTGGAGGTGGCGACCACCGTGACGTTGCGCGCCCACAGCGCCTGGAACAACCGCCCCAAGATCATCGCGTCGGTGATGTCGGTGACCGCGAACTCGTCGAAACACAGCAGCGTCGCCTCTTTCGCCAGCGCCTCCGCGACGGGAACGATGGGGTCGTCGCCCTTGACAGCACTGGCCTTCTTCTTCTGCCGCCAGTCGAAAATCCGCCGGTGCGCGTCGGCCATGAAGGCGTGGAAATGGACGCGGCGCTTGGTCTCCAGCACGACGGAATCAAAGAACATGTCCATCAGCATGGTCTTGCCGCGCCCGACCGACCCCCAGATGTACAAACCCTTGACCCGCTCTTCCGTCGGGCGCCGCGCGCCGAACATCCAGCCGAGCGCGCTGGATTTTTTGGCCAGCCGGCGCACGTCCAAGGCTTCGCGCAGCTTGTCGAGCTTTGCGGCGACAGCGGCCTGGTGCGGGTCGTGTTCGATGCGTCCCCGCGCCACCAGGGACTGGTAATGCTCGACGATGGGGGGAAAGGCGCTTTCCATTGAATCGAAGTAACGGCGCCACAAAACCGCTGGCAACCTCGCCTTTCGCCTAAAGCGCGCGAAACCGTGGACAAATGCGCGGCGACGCTTGCGCTGCCGCGGTTCTTTTCAAGACACTACCGATTCGATTCGTACTGCGCGGAGCCGACCATGACCAAACCTGTCCTCCAGGCGTCCGCCGCGACGGAAGCCGAGAAACGCAAGCCGGCGCGGCTGCTCGAGCTTCCGGGAGAGAACGGCGACATCGCCGGCTTGCTGCGCCAGGCGGCTGCCGCGCAGCGGTTGGCGGAGGAAAGACTGCTCGCCGATCTCGGGATCACCCCGCCGCAAATGGCTGTGCTGCAACTGCTCGGCGCCCAGCCCGGCCTGCTGGCCGCCGACATCGCGCGGCGCAGCAAGCTGACGCCGCAAACCATCAGCCTGATCGTCGCCAATTTGCGCCGCGCCGATCTGGTGCGGGAGGAGGGCGGCGCGCTTCGCGCGCGTCCGCTCGTATTGACCGCCCAGGGCGAGACGGTCTTGAGGCGCGGGCGGGAGCGGATCGAGGCGGCCTCCGCGCGGCTCATCGAGGGGATGCGGCCGAAGCGCGAGCGCGCCCTGCGCCGCTGGCTCGCGGGCGTTGCCGCCGGGGTCGCGCAGCCTGGCGCCGCCGATACGGACGAGCCATAGTCCGCGAAGCTACAATCCCCCTTTGGCTCGGATCGCGCGCCAGTGTTCCGCCGAAACCGGCTGGACGGACAGACGCGTGTTCTTCACCAGCGCCATGTCCGAAAAACGCGGGTCGGCCTTGATCTCGTCCAGCGTCACCGGACGCGGCAGCGGCTCGACCGCGCGCACGTCCACCATGCCAAACTTGCCGCTCTCGTCGGTGGGATCGGGGTGAAAAGTCTTGATCACCTCGACCACGCCGACCACGGCCTTGCCGACATTGGAATGATAGAAAAAGCCGAGATCGCCCAGCTTCATCGCCTGCATCTGGTTCTTGGCGAGGTGGTTGCGCACGCCGGTCCAGCCGGTTCCCGCCTTTCCGCAGGCCACCATCTGGTCCCACGACCACGCGTCAGGCTCGCTCTTGAACAGCCAGTAGGCGCTCACGCAACGTAGGTTCCGACGACCGGACGGTAGGCGCGCAACTCCACCGAGGCGAACAGGTCCGCCTGCGCATAGGGGTCTTGCGCGAGCATGGTCTTGGCTTCCGCCTCGTCAGCGCATTCGAGAACCAGCATCGAGCCGCACATTTTGCCTTCCGCGTCGAGCAAGGGGCCGCCCAGTTTCACTTTGGCGGCGTGGGCGGCCAGGAAAGCGAGATGGGCGGCGCGATTTTCGGTACGGAGGCTAAGCGAATCGGGCTTGTCGAGGCAGAGGGCGACATAGTGCATGGGGAAAACCAAAATCTTCCGGAGGATAAGATGAGTGAGCCCAGATGCTTGCACGAAGCGTTACGCGCATTCAATCCCAATCCGTTTGTTCACGTATTGTAAGCGTCGCGCGTTAGCCCTAGCCTGATCCGCGTTGCAATGTGGAATTTTTCTCGAGAACCCGGCAGGTCCCCATGAGCATCTTCGGTTCGATCATCGGCAAGATTTTTGGTTCAGCACCCGCCCAAGCCGCTCCCGCCGGCAAGCCCGCAGCGGAGTCCCCGACCGCGCCGGCTGCTGCGCAGCCTGCCGCCGGCGCCGTCGACATCGCCAAGGTTTTGGACGATCTCAACGAATCCAATCCGGAAACGCTGGATTGGCGCGTGTCAATCGTCGATCTCCTGAAAGTGCTCGGACTCGATTCCAGCCTCGCGGCCAGGAAGCAGCTTGCCGCCGAACTGAAGTTCGAGGGCGACACCAGTGATTCCGCCTCCATGAACATCTGGCTGCACAAGAAGGTGATCGAACTGGTCGCCGCCAATGGCGGCAAGGTTCCGGCGGACCTTCTGAAGAAGTAATCCGCGCAAGGCTGGCGGCAGCCCCTCACCTTGTCCCTCTCCCCGCTGAGGCGGGGAGAGGTGACGCGCGGCGTCGCTGCGCGATAGGCCCACCGCCGTCATAAGAGCACTGACAGAGAAACGTCAGCTCTCTGCCTTAAAGGGCCGGCGCATCAGCGCGCCTATGGCTTCGGCGACGCCGGTGCGGCCCTCCAAAATCGCCTGCACCGCTTCCGCGATAGGCATTTCGACTCCCAGGCTGCGCGCCTTTTCGGTAAGGACCGGCGCGGTCCAGGCGCCCTCGGTCAAAGCGCCGTGGCCGGCGACTTCGGGCCTCTCTCCCTGTCCGATGGCGAAGCCAAGGGAATAATTGCGCGATTGCGGCGAGGAGCAGGTCAGCGCGAGGTCTCCGAGCCCTGACAGGCCCATGAGTGTCTCGGTCTTCGCCCCCTGCGCCAGCGCGAATCGCCGCATTTCGGCAAAGCCGCGCGCGAGCAGCGCCGCGTGGGCGCTGGCCCCGAGGCCGGCGCCGAGCGCCACGCCACAGGCGATCGCCAAAACGTTCTTCACCGCGCCGCCGATTTCCACCCCGATCAGGTCGTCGGAGCGATAGAGCCGGAAGTGCGGCGCCGCCAGCCGCGCGCAGAGCAATTCCGCCAGTTCGATGCGGTCGGCGGCGAGCGTCACGGCGGTGGGCAGGCCGCGTCCGACGTCATGGGCAAAGCTGGGGCCGGACAGCGCGGCGCCGGGCTGGTCCGGCAGCACCTCTTTCAGCACCTCGCGCATGTAAAGACCCGTGCCGCGCTCGATGCCCTTGGCGCAACTCACCACAGCGGACTCCGGGCGGATGCGTCCCTTGAGTTGCTCGCAGACCGAGCGCACCACCTGGGCTGGCGTCACCATCAGCACATGGTCGGCTTCGCGCACGCAATTGAGGTCATCGGTCGGCTCGATGCAATCGGCGAGCGGCACGCCGGGCAGAAGCGCCTTGTTCTCGCGATCCGCGCTCAGAGCCTCCGCGAGCCAGGACTCATGCGCCCAGACCCAAACCTTTTCGTGCTGGCCCGCCGCCATATTGGCCAGCGCCGTGCCCCAGGCGCCGGCGCCTAAAACTGCGAGAGTCGCGCTCATTGGCTGGCCTCGCTGTTGTCGCGCCGCGCCCAAATCATATCGAAATTGCGCAAGAAGTCCCGCGTGGCTTCGGGGCTGTCGATCACCAGGATGTCATTGTCCTGGCGGCGCTCTCCCGCCCAGGAAAAATTGGCGGAGCCGGTGCGCAGCCAGCGCCCGTCCACGGCAAAGGATTTTAGGTGCATCATGTCGTTCTGCTCGGCCTTGATCCTGGCGCTCACATTGGGTTGGTTGACCAGCGCTAGCATATTTACATTGGCGCCGGCGATGCGGCGAAATTGTTCGGGGTCAAGATAAAGCCTGATTTTCACGCCGCGCTCCGCCGCCGCCGAAAGGGCTTCGATGATTCGCTGGTCGCTGAGGACGTACGCGGCCATGTCGATCCTGTCCTTCGCCCGGCCGATCAGATCGAGATCGATGGCCTCGAAACCATGTCCCGGACCATAGGCGATGCGAACGGGCGCGGTCACCGGAGAATTCTGCCGCAAGAACGGTTTTGCCGCCGCGAGAGCGACGAGCATCGCCCCGGTCAGCAGGAAAAATGTCCAGCGCATCACGCCTTGCCGTGCCAGCGCGGGTCCTGTCGGCTGTCAAGCGGCCAGCGCGGGCGGGCGGCGAAATCCATGCCGTCGACAAAACCCAGACGAAGCCGCTCCAGGCCCGCCCAGGCGATCATCGCGCCATTGTCGGAGCACAGGCCGACGGGAGGCAGCGCCAGTTGCAGGCCGCTTTCGAGACACAGTCGCGCGAGCCCGCGCCGGATGGCGCCGTTCGCCGCGACGCCGCCGGCGGCGACCAGAGCGGTCGGAGGCTTTTCCGCCAGCAGCCGCAAGGCCGCCCGGCAGCGATCGACGATGACGTCCACCGCCGCCGCCTGGAAGGAGGCGCAGAGGTCGCACACATCCTTGTCCGTCAGGGGCGCGATTCTTTCCGCTTCCAGGCGCACCGCCGTTTTCAGTCCGGAGAAGGAGAAATCCGGATTGCGCCGGCCGGCCATCGGGCGGGGAAATTCGAACCGGTCAGGGTCGCCCAAGGCCGCCGCCTTCTCCACCTGGGGGCCGCCGGGATAGGGCAGGCCCAACAGTTTTGCGGCTTTATCGAACGCCTCGCCCAGGGCGTCGTCCACCGTCGAGCCGAGGCGGCGGTATTCGCCGACGCCCTCGACCGAGATCAACTGGCTGTGGCCGCCGGACACGAGCAGCAGGAGGTAAGGGAACTCGACGCCGTCGGTCAGCCGGGGGGTGAGCGCATGTCCCTCGAGGTGATTGACGGCGACAAACGGTTTGTTCGCCGCCAGCGCGATCGCCTTGCCCATGGTCAGGCCGATCATCACGCCGCCGATCAGGCCGGGGCCGGCGGCGGCGGCGACGGCGTCGATGTCGGCAAGCGTGCAACCGGCCTCGTCCAGCGCGCGGCGAATCAGGGGATCAAGCGCGTCGATATGGGCGCGCGCCGCGATTTCCGGCACCACGCCGCCATAGGCCGCATGTTCGGCGATCTGGCTCAAGACCGCGTTGGAGAGAATTTTTCCGCGCCCGGCATTGTCCGCCTCGACGACCGCCGCAGCCGTTTCGTCGCAGGTGCTCTCGATGCCGAGCACGCGCAGGGCTTGCATGGGGCTCCCCTCCAACGCGGCGAATCGCCGCAAAAAAATGCCGAATTTCGGACAGGGCTCGGCTTCCGTCGCCGAACTCTTTTCCCTATAGTCCGGCGCCCGAAGAAAAGAAAACCGCAAACAACCTTTCTGGAGTTTCGTCTTGACCGTCCGGCTTAAAATTGGGACGCGCGGCAGCCCTCTGGCCCTTGCGCAGGCCTATGAAACCCGCCGGCGTCTCGCCGCGCATTTCAAGACCTCGGAAGACGCGTTCGAAATCTGCATCATCAAGGTGATGGGGGACGAAATCCTCGATCGCGCCCTGAGCGAGGCCGGCGGCAAGGGTTTGTTCACGCGCGAACTGGATCAGGCCCAGCTTGATGGCCAGGTCGATATCTGCGTGCATTCCGCCAAGGATTTGCCGACCCTGCTGCCCGAGGGGCTGATCGTCGCCGGCTATCTGCCGCGCGAGGACGTCCGCGACGCCTTTATCGGCGGCGCCGCCCCCACACTGATGGAGTTGCCGCAGGGCGCGCGCGTCGGTTCGGCTTCGCTGCGTCGTCAGGCGATGATTCGGCGGCTGCGCCCCGATTTGCAGATCGAGCTGCTGCGCGGCAACGTTCAGACCCGTCTGAACAAGGTCGCGAGCGGCGAATTCGCCGCCACCCTGCTGGCGCTCGCCGGTCTGCGCCGCCTCGGCCTCGCCGACAAGGTGACCTCGGTTCTGACGCTCGACGAATTCCCGCCGGCTTGCGGCCAGGGCGCGATCGCCATCACCGCGCGTCCGCAGGACAAGCAGCTTCTCGAAGACCTCGCGGCCATCTGCGATCCGGCGACCGGCTATGCGCTGAACGCCGAGCGCGCCTTCCTGCACGTGCTCGACGGCTCCTGCCGCACGCCCATCGCCGGCCATGCGACCGTTGAGGGCGACAAACTCAAGTTCTACGGCCTGGTGCTGCGCAAGGACGGCTCCGAATCCTACGACGCCTGCGTCGAAGGTCCCGTCGCCAACGCCGCCGCCCTGGGCGAGGAAGCCGCCCGCAAAATCCTGGCGGCCGCGCCGAGCGACATTCTGGCGTTCTGAGCCATGCGCCTGCTGGTGACGCGTCCCGTTGACGAGGCGGAGCGCACCGCCGGCAGGCTGTCGGCTCTCGGCCATGAGGCGCTGATCGCGCCTGTCATGGAGGTCGCGCCGACCGGCGCGGCGCTCCCCGATGGTCCCTTCGACCTTGTCGTCGCCACCAGCGCCCGCGCGCTGCACGAAGTCGCGCCCATCGCTGCGCCTCTGGCCTGCGTTGGCGAAAAAACCGCCGCGGCCGGTCGCAAGGCTGGGTTTTCGGTGGCCGCCGTGGCGCCCGATGCGGAGCGGCTCGCCGATCTGCTGCTCAAGGAGTCAGGGACGAAGAGAGTCCTTTATGTTGCGGGGCGCGAACGTCGGGCGGACCTTGAAACCCGCCTGGGCGGAGCCGGCTGGCGCGTCGATCTCGTCGAGGTCTATGCCGCGCGCCCGGTCGCCGCGTGGCCCAAGAAAATCGTCGAGGCGCTCGCGGCCGGAGAAATCGATGGCGTGCTGCATTATTCGCCGCGCAGCGCGGCCTTGGCGCTGCCGCTGATGGGTGAGGCGCGCACGCGCCTTGACCATTTCTGCCTCTCGCCTGCGGTCGCGCGGGCGTGCGCGGAAATTCCCGCGGACAGGGTTTTCGTCGCTTCTCAACCGATCGAAGACTGTTTATTGAGCCTGATCGAGAGGCGGTAGGCCTCGTGGGAACCAAATAAAGATGAGAATCCTGGCGACCCTGGTCATCGCCTTGCTTATCCTGCCCGCTGCGGCGGCTGAGACGCAACCGAGCGCGATGGGTCTGTGGCGGGTGGCTGACGGCACCGCGACGATCCGGATCAAACGCTGCGATGACGCGCTCTGCGGTTTTGTCGCCTCCGCTCCCGCGCCGGAACCCGGCGCCGCCTCCGCCGTCGGCCAGAAAATCCTCATCGACATGCGCCAGGACGGCGAAATCTGGCGCGGAACCATTTTCAACCTCGACGACGGCCAGACCTACACGGGCGAGATTTCGACGCAGGGCGATCTTCTCAAGGTCAAGGGCTGCCTGCCCGCCGGCATTTGCGGCGGGGAGACATGGCGGCGCGAGGCCGACGAGCCGGAGCAGGAGCCTGCGCCGAAACCCAAGCCGAAGGGAAAGCCGAAAAAGCAGCGCAAGCCGCCGCCGCGTTGACAAGGCGACGCCCCCCTCTTAAGTCTTCGCCGCTTCGCGCGCGGAAGCGCCAAACGTTCTCTGGATTGCGTCGGGTTGTCACAGAACGCGCGCCGCTCCTTGTGCTATGCAAAAAGCCTCCCACATTTGGGCGGCGCGACAGGCGTCGATTGAAGGGTCGTTGGAATGTTCGGAAGCCTTGCTAAAAAAATCTTCGGCACCGCCAACGATCGCCGCCTGAAGGGCTACAAGCCTCGTGTCGCCGCGATCAACGCGCTGGAGCCCGAAGTCGCGGCTTTGTCGGACGAGGCGTTGCGCGCGCGGACCGATGAATTCCGCGCGCAGCTGGCCGGCGGCGCCAAGCTCGACGACCTCCTGGTTCCCGCGTTCGCCACTGTGCGCGAAGCCGCCAAGCGGTCGCTGGGGCTGCGGCATTTCGACGTGCAGATGATCGGCGGCATGGTGCTGCATGAAGGCGCCATCGCCGAGATGAAGACCGGCGAAGGCAAGACGCTGGTCGCGACCCTCGCCTGCTACCTCAATGCTCTGGGCGGCAAGGGCGTCCATGTCGTCACCGTCAACGATTATCTCGCCCGCCGCGACGCGGAAAACATGGGCCGGGTCTATAATTTCCTTGGCATGACCGTCGGCGTCATCGTCCATGGCCTCGACGACCGCGAGCGCGCCGAGGCCTATGCCGCCGACATTACCTACGGCACGAACAACGAGTTCGGCTTCGACTATCTGCGCGACAACATGAAATATGAGCTGAACCACATGGTTCAGCGCGGCCACACCTTCGCCATCGTCGACGAGGTCGATTCGATCCTGGTCGACGAGGCGCGCACGCCGCTGATCATCTCGGGGCCGTCCGACGACAAGTCCGACCTCTATGTCGCTATCGATAAGATCATCCCGCACCTTGTTCCCGGCGATTTCGACCTGGACGAGAAGCAGCGCAACGTGTCCCTCACCGAGCAGGGCAACGAACGCGTCGAAGAGCTTTTGCGCGAGCACGGCCTGCTCATCGAGGGATCGCTGTACGAAGCCACCAACGTCACCCTGGTCCACCACGTGAATCAGGCGCTGCGCGCCCACAAGCTTTATGCCCGCGACAAGGATTATATCGTCCGCAACGGCGAGGTCGTCATCATTGACGAATTCACCGGGCGCATGATGCCGGGACGCCGCTATTCCGAGGGACAGCATCAGGCGCTGGAAGCCAAGGAAGACGTGCAGGTCCAGCCGGAAAACGTCACGCTGGCGACGATCACCTTCCAGAACTATTTCAGGCTCTACGGCAAGCTCGCGGGCATGACCGGCACCGCCTCGACCGAGGCCAACGAATTTGCCGAAATCTACCGGCTCGACGTGGTGGAAATTCCCACCAACATGCCGATGATCCGCATCGACGCCGACGACGAGGTCTATCGCACCAACGAGGAAAAGCTCAACGCGATCATCGCCGAGATCGAGGACGCGAACGCCAAGGCGCAGCCGATGCTGGTCGGCACGACCTCGATCGAAAAGTCCGAGCAGCTCGCTGAATTCCTCAAGCAGCGCGGTTACAAGCAGATCGACTTCGGCGCGCCCGGAGCGCTGGACAAGCTCTATGCGTCGGCGCGTTCGGGCAAGCCTTCGAAAAATTTCGCAGTTCTCAACGCCCGCTTCCATGAGCAGGAAGCCTATGTGGTCGCGGAGGCCGGCGTGCCCGGCGCCATCACCGTCGCCACCAATATGGCGGGTCGCGGCACCGACATTCAGCTCGGCGGCAACGTCGACATGCGTCTGCGCCAGGAATGCGAGGGGCTGGAGGGCGAGGCGCGCGCGGCCAAGGAAAAGGCGATCCGCGCCGAGGTCGCGGAATTCAAGCGCAAGGCGCTGGACGCCGGCGGCCTCTACATCATCGGCACCGAGCGCCACGAAAGCCGGCGCATCGACAACCAGCTGCGCGGACGCTCGGGACGCCAGGGCGACCCCGGCAAATCCAAATTCTTCCTGTCCTTGCAGGACGATTTGATGCGTATTTTCGGCTCCGACCGCATGGACACCATGCTGGTCAAGCTCGGCCTGAAGGAAGGCGAGGCGATCATCCACCCCTGGATCAACAAGGCGCTGGAGAAGGCGCAGCAGAAGGTGGAAGCGCGCAATTTCGACATGCGCAAGAACGTGTTGAAATTCGACAACGTCATGAACGACCAGCGCAAGGTCGTGTTCGAGCAGCGTCGCGACATGATGGCCCAAGAGTCGATTGCGGACGTCATCACCGACATGCGCCATGGCGTGATCGACGGTCTCGTCTCCGCCAACGTGCCCCATGACGCCTATCCCGAGGCCTGGAACATCGCCGCGCTCGACGAGGGCGTGAGGGCGCAGCTCAATCTGGAGCTGCCGCTGGCCGACTGGTCCAAGGAAGAGGGCATCGCCGACGAAGAACTGCGCGAGCGCATCGAAAAGGCCGCCGACGAGGCTTACGTGACGCGTGAGCAGCGCAACACGCCCGAGGTCATGCGCTATGTGGAAAAGCAGATCCTGTTGCAGACGCTCGATCACCTGTGGCGCGAGCACCTGGTCGTGCTCGACCATCTGAGGCAGGTGATCGGCTGGCGCGGCATGGCCCAGCGCGATCCGCTCAACGAATACAAGTCCGAGGCGTTCGAATTGTTCGACGGCCTGATCACGCGGCTGCGCGAGGTGACCACGGCGCAGTTGATGCGCGTGGAAGTGTCCGTGGAGCCGCCGCCCATGCCGGCGCCGCCTCCGATGTTCGGGTCGCACGTCGATCCCGCGACGGGCGAGGACGAGGAAGCGCTTGCCCGCATCAACGCGGCCATCGCCGCTGGCGAATTCACGCCGGTTGCGTTGACCGGCGACGACGTCGGCGCCCCGCGAGATCCCAACAGTCCCGAGAGCTGGGGCCGGGTCGGCCGCAACGAGGCTTGCCCGTGCGGGTCCGGCAAGAAATACAAGCATTGCCACGGCGCGACCGCCTGATCGGCGTCGCTGGAGCCCGCTGCGGAGCGGATCATGGATCCGGCGCCAACCCCTGAAAATTGCGTCGCCGAAGTCCTGATCCCCGTCGCGGTCGATCAGACTTATTCCTACGCGGTTCCGCCGGACCTCTCCTTGACATCAGGCGATTTCGTCGAGGTTCCGCTCGGGTCTCGCAAAACCTATGGCGTCGTCTGGGCTTTTCGAACCGGTGGCGCCGCAAATCTCAAAAGAATTGAATCGCGGCTGGATTTTCCGGCGCTGTCGCAAAAAATGCGCGATTTTCTCGACTGGGTGGCCGCCTGGTCGCTCGCGCCGTGCGGCATGGTGCTGCGCATGTCCACCCATGCGGCGGTCGAGGCTGGGCCTGAGCCGGTGCGCATCGGATTGCGCGCGACGGGCGCGGCGCCGTCGCGCCTGACCGAAGCGCGGGGGCGCGCGCTGGCGGCGCTGCCCGCCGACGTCGCGCTGACCAAGGCGGAATTGGCGCGGGTCGCGGGCGTGTCGCCGAGCGTCATCGACGCCCTGATCGACGACGGCGCGCTCCAGACGGTGGCGCTGGGGCCCGAACTTGCCGCGCAAACCCCGGACGCCGATTTCTGCCGCGCCCAACTCTCCGACGATCAGGCCAAGGCCGCCGCGGTCTTGCGCGAGGCGGCGGCTGGAAAGGAATTCAAGCCGATCCTGCTGGAGGGCGTGACCGGTTCGGGCAAAACCGAGGTCTATTTCGAGGCGGTCGCCGAAGTTTTGGCCGCGGGCGGGCAGGTGTTGATCCTGATGCCCGAGATCGCGCTGACCTCGCAGTTCAGGGACCGCTTTGTAAAACGCTTTGGCGCCGCGCCCGCCGAATGGCATTCCGAGCTGACGCCGCGCCGCCGCGCCCGCGTCTGGCGTGGGGCGGCCGAAGGCGAGGTTCGGGTGGTGGCGGGCGCGCGCTCGGCCCTGTTCCTTCCGTTCAACGATTTGCGCCTGATTATCGTCGATGAGGAGCATGAGGCCGCCTACAAGCAGGAAGAGGGGGTGATCTACCACGCCCGCGACATGGCCGTGGTGCGCGCCCGCCAGGAAAGCTGCGCCGTCGTCCTGGCTTCCGCGACGCCCTCGATCGAGACGCGGGAAAACGCCCGGCAGGGGCGATACGGCTATCTGCGTCTTGAGAGCCGGTTCGCCGGCCGTCTTTTGCCGGCGATCAAGGCCATCGATCTTCGCGCCCATGGGGCGGCGCGGGGGCGGTGGGTATCGCCGCCGCTGGTCGAGGCGCTCAAGCGCAATCTCGCGCAGGGCGACCAGTCGCTGCTGTTTCTCAATCGGCGCGGCTATGCGCCGCTGACCCTGTGCCGCGCCTGCGGCCACAAGTTCGAGTGCCCCAATTGTTCGGCATGGCTGGTCGAACATCGCTTCCGTCGCGCCCTGGTCTGCCATCATTGCGGCCATGTCGAGCGCCGTCCCGAGATCTGTCCCGCCTGCTCCGAAGCGGACACGCTTTCGGCCTGCGGTCCCGGCGTCGAAAGGCTGGCGGAGGAGGCGGCCGAGATTCTGCCGGAGGCGCGATTGCTTGTCCTGTCGTCCGACATGCCCGGCGGGACCGAACGCATGCGCGCGGAATTGCAGGCCATCGCCGACCACAAGGTCGATCTGGTGATCGGAACGCAGCTCGTCGCCAAGGGCCACAACTTTCCCTATCTGACGCTGGTCGGCGTGGTCGACGCCGATATCGGCCTGTCCAACGGCGATCCGCGCGCCGCCGAGCGCACGTTTCAACTTCTCAATCAAGTCGCGGGCCGCGCCGGTCGCGGGGAAAAGCCGGGGACCGCGATGCTCCAGACGTATCAGCCCGACCATCCGGTTCTGCGCGCGCTGTTGTCAGGCGATTTCGAGCGATTTTACGTTGAAGAAACGCAGGCGCGCCGCGTCGCGCGTCTTCCGCCGTTTGGCCGCCTCGCCGGGGTGATCGTTTCCGGCTCAGACCGCAACGCCGCCGAACTTTTCGCCCGCGCGCTGGCTCGCGCGGCCGTGCTTCCGCCCGAAAAAAACGCCTGGAGCGTGGCGCCTCCGGGCGCGCTGCCTGGGGATGAGGATATCGCCGTGTTTGGGCCCGTGGAGGCGCCGATCGCCATGGTGCGCGGCAAATATCGCTTCCGCCTGCTGATCAAAGCGCCACGCAAGGCGAATATTCAGGCGTTCCTGCGCGCCATGCGCGCAAACGCGCCCAAGCCGACCAAAGATCTGAAGATCAGCATCGACGTCGACCCCCAAAACTTTCTCTGACGCTGTGTCCTCATTTGGTAGCAGGGCGTGAATTCGCAGGCGGTCCATGGGTTGCGCCGCCCGGCGCCCTATGATACGTGAACGCCGCCTTTCGATTGGAGCGCCTCGGCTGATCCAATCGTCTCCAGACAGCGCTGCCCGGATCACCGCTTGGCTCAGAGCCAGACATTCCACGGGCATGCGTCAGACTTAAAAATAGGGGGCCTTTCCGCGTGGCTGAAGTCGAAGACTCCGTTAATCCGACATCTGGCGTTGCGGAACGCTATGCCCAGGCCCTTTTCTCGCTGGCTCAGGAAAAGAAGGTCACCGACGCCGTCGCCGAGGCCCTCGGCAATTTCGGCGACATGATCGAAAAATCTTCCGATCTCAAGCGTTTCGTCGCCAGCCCGGTATTCTCGGCCGAACAGCAGCTCAAGGCGATCTCCGCCCTGCTCAGCCAGTGCGGCTTTGGCGACGTCACCGCCAATTTCATCAAGCTCGTGGCCTCCAAGCGCCGCCTGTTCGTCCTGCCCGAGATGATTCGCGCCTATACCGCGCTGAACGACAAGGCCAAGGGCGTGACCCGGGCTGACGTCGTCGTCGCGGCTCCGCTTTCGTCCGATCATTCCGCCGCGCTCGATTCCGCGCTGCGTCAGGTGTCGGGCGGCCAGACCGTTAAGGTCAACGTCAAGGTCGATCCCTCGATCATTGGCGGCATCGTCGTCAAGCTCGGTTCGCGCATGGTCGACGCCTCGCTGAAAACCAAACTCAATTCGCTCCGCACACGTATGAAAGAGGTCGGCTGATGGATATCCGCGCCGCAGAAATCTCTGCGATTCTCAAGAACGAGATCGCGAATTTCGGGAATGAAGCCCAGATCACCGAAGTCGGCCAGGTTCTGTCCGTCGGCGACGGCATCGCCCGCGTCTATGGCCTCGACAACGTCCAGGCGGGCGAAATGGTCGAGTTCGAGAATGGCATCCGCGGCATGGCGCTGAACCTCGAAACCGACAATGTCGGCGTCGTGATCTTCGGCTCCGACCGCGACATCAAGGAAGGCCAGACCGTCAAGCGCACCGGCGCGATCGTCGACGTTCCCGTCGGCAAGGGTCTTTTGGGACGCGTCGTTGACGCCCTCGGCAACCCGATCGATGGCAAGGGTCCGATCGTCGCCGAAAAGCGCGCCCGCGTGGACGTCAAGGCCCCCGGCATCATTCCGCGCAAGTCGGTGCATGAGCCGATGGCGACCGGCCTCAAGGCCATTGACGCGCTGATCCCGATCGGCCGCGGCCAGCGCGAGCTGATCATCGGCGACCGCCAGACCGGCAAGACCGCCGTCGCGCTCGACGCCATTCTCAACCAGAAGCCGCTGAACCAGGGCACCGACGAGAGCGCCAAGCTCTATTGCGTCTATGTCGCGGTCGGTCAAAAACGCTCCACCGTCGCCCAGTTCGTGAAGGTGCTGGAAGAGCAGGGCGCCCTTGAATATTCGATCATCGTCGCCGCCACCGCCTCCGACCCGGCGCCGATGCAGTTCCTGGCCCCCTTCGCCGGCGCGGCTATGGGCGAATATTTCCGCGACAACGGCATGCACTCGCTGATGGTCTATGACGACCTCACCAAGCAGGCTGTCGCCTATCGCCAGATGTCGCTGCTGCTGCGTCGTCCTCCGGGCCGAGAAGCCTATCCCGGCGACGTGTTCTACCTGCACTCCCGTCTGCTGGAGCGCGCCGCGAAGCTGAACGACGCCAATGGCGCGGGCTCGATGACCGCTCTGCCGGTGATCGAAACGCAAGCCAACGACGTGTCGGCCTACATCCCGACCAACGTGATCTCGATCACCGACGGCCAGATCTTCCTCGAAACCGACTTGTTCTACCAGGGCATCCGCCCTGCGGTGAACGTCGGCCTCTCCGTGTCGCGCGTCGGTTCGTCCGCGCAGACCAAGGCGATGAAGAAGGTCGCGGGCAAGATCAAGGGCGAGTTGGCCCAGTATCGCGAAATGGCGGCCTTCGCCCAGTTCGGCTCCGACCTCGACGCCACCACGCAGCGCCTGCTGAACCGTGGCGCGCGCCTGACCGAGCTTCTGAAGCAGGCGCAGTTCGCACCGCTGAAGATGGAAGAGCAGGTTTCGGTGATCTACGCTGGCGTCAATGGCTATCTCGACGGCCTGCCGGTCGCGCGCATCAAGGCTTATGAGGAAGGCCTCCTCAACCTGCTGCGCACCAGCCATGCCGAGATCCTGGAAGCGATCCGCTCCTCCAAGGACCTCAAGGACGACGTCGCCGACAAGCTGAAGGCGGTCGTCGAAGGCTACACCAAGTCCTTCGCCTAATCCGAACCGGACCCGTCGTTTCGGCGACGGGTCCGCTCCCGTAAAAGCTCCGGCCTTCGGTCGCGAGCGGCTTTCGAGCGGATAAACCATGCCCTCGTTGAAGGATCTTCGTAACCGCATCGCTTCCGTGAAGGCGACGCAGAAAATCACCAAGGCCATGCAAATGGTCGCGGCGGCGAAGCTTCGCCGCGCGCAGACGGCCGCGGAAGCTGCTCGCCCCTATGCCGAACGCATGGAGACCGTGCTGGCCAATCTGGCCTCAGGCATTTCCGGCGGCGGGCCGGCCCTGCTGTCGGGAACCGGCAAGAGCGAGACGCATCTTCTCATCGTCGCCACCGCCGAGCGCGGCCTTTGCGGCGGTTTCAATTCCTCGATCGTCCGCCTCGCGCGCGAACGCATCCTGGCGTTGCAGGCCGAGGGCAAGACGGTCAAAATCCTCTGCGTCGGCAAGAAGGGTTATGAGCAGCTCAAGCGTCAGTTTGAAAAACTGATCGTCGAGGTCGTGGACCTTCGCTCGGTGCGGCAGATCGGCTTTGAAAACGCCGATCCCATCGGCAAGAAGGTCATCGGCTGGTTCGAAGAGGGCCAGTTCGATGTCGCCACGCTGTTCTATTCCAAGTTCCGCTCGGTGATCGCGCAGATTCCGACGGCGCAGCAGCTCATTCCCGCCGACATCCAGTGCGGCGCGCCGCTCTCCGGCGCGTATGAATGCGAGCCCGGCGAGGACGAAATCCTTGCGGCCCTGCTGCCGCGCAACATTTCCGTGCAAATTTTCCGCGGTTTGCTGGAAAACGCCGCTTCGGAGCAGGGCGCCCGCATGAGCGCCATGGACAACGCCACGCGCAACGCCGGCGAAATGATCAAGAAGCAGACGACGATCTACAACAGGTCGCGTCAGGCGATGATCACCAAGGAACTGATCGAAATCATCTCGGGCGCCGAAGCGCTCTGACCGTCATAAAGAATGTGAGGACGAGAAATGGCTAACCAGTCCAAGGGCCGCGTCACCCAGGTCATCGGCGCCGTCGTTGACGTGAAGTTCGACGGTCACCTGCCGGAAATCCTGAACGCGCTGGAAACCTCCAACAATGGCAACCGCCTCGTTCTCGAAGTGGCCCAGCACCTCGGCGAAAACTCCGTGCGCTGCATCGCCATGGACGTGTCGGAAGGCCTCGTTCGTGGCCAGGAAGTGACCGACACCGGCGCCCCGATCACCGTTCCTGTCGGCGAGGAATGCCTCGGCCGCATCATCAACGTCATCGGCGAGCCCGTTGACGAAGCCGGCCCGGTGGTCACCGCCGGCAAGCGCGCCATCCACCAGCCGGCGCCGTCCTATGCGGAGCAGGCGACCGAAGCGCAAATCCTCGAAACCGGCATCAAGGTCGTCGACCTTCTGGCCCCCTACGCCAAGGGCGGCAAGATCGGCCTGTTCGGCGGCGCGGGCGTCGGCAAGACCGTGTTGATCATGGAGCTGATCAACAACATCGCCAAGGCGCACGGTGGTTATTCCGTGTTCGCCGGCGTCGGCGAGCGCACCCGCGAAGGCAACGACCTCTATCACGAAATGATCGAGGGCGGCGTCAACAAGGACCCGAAGGAAAACAACGGCTCGACCGCGGGCTCCAAATGCGCGCTGGTCTATGGCCAGATGAACGAGCCCCCGGGCGCCCGCGCCCGCGTCGCGCTGACCGGCCTGACCGTCGCCGAAGATTTCCGCGACAAGGGCCAGGACGTGCTGTTCTTCGTCGACAACATCTTCCGCTTCACCCAGGCGGGTTCGGAAGTGTCGGCGCTGCTCGGCCGCATTCCCTCGGCGGTGGGCTATCAGCCGACGCTCGCCACCGACATGGGCATGCTGCAGGAGCGCATCACCACCACCAACAAGGGGTCGATCACCTCGGTGCAGGCGATTTACGTCCCGGCCGACGACTTGACCGACCCGGCGCCGGCCACCTCCTTCGCCCACTTGGACGCGACCACCGTGCTGTCGCGCTCGATCGCGGAAAAGGGTATCTATCCGGCGGTGGACCCGCTCGACTCGACCTCGCGCATGCTGTCGCCGCTCGTCGTCGGCGAGGAACACTATGACATCGCGCGAAAAGTGCAGTCCACGCTGCAGCGCTACAAGTCGCTTCAGGACATCATCGCGATCCTGGGCATGGACGAACTGTCCGAAGAGGACAAGCTCACCGTCGCTCGCGCGCGCAAGATCGAGCGCTTCCTGTCGCAGCCCTTCCACGTCGCGGAAGTGTTCACGGGTTCGCCGGGCAAGCTGGTTTCGCTCGCCGACACGATCAAGGGCTTCAAGGGCCTGGTGGCCGGCGATTACGATCACCTTCCGGAAGCCGCCTTCTACATGGTCGGCAATATCGAGGAAGCGGTCGAAAAGGCCCAGAAGCTGGCTGCGCAGGCCGCCTGATTTTTTCGCTGCCGGCCCGGCGGTTTCCCGCCGGGCCGATTAAATCTGCGCCGAGACGGAGAGTTTTATGGCGACATTTCACTTCGAGCTGGTTTCGCCGGAAAAGCTGCTTTATTCGGGCGAAGTCGAAGCCGTGGTCGTGCCCGGCATTGAAGGCCTGTTCACGGTGATGAAGGACCATGCGCCTGTCATGACCGTCCTCAAGGCCGGCGTCATCGAAATCGATGAAGCGGCGAACAAGAAGACCAAGCTGTTCGTGCGCGGCGGCTTTGCCGACGTCGCCGGTAGCCTGACCATTCTGGCCGAATCCGCAAAACCGCTGGAAGAGCTGAACGCGGCTCAGCTGGCGCAGGAAATCCAGAACGCTGAAGAGGATTTGGCGGACGCCACCAGCGAAACCGCGAAGAAGCAGGCGTCGGAAAAAATCGACCAGCTCAAGGAGCTTCAGGCCGCGCTCGCCGCTTGATGCTCGAACCGTTGGTGGAAAAAATAAAGCGGCCAGCGAGGGCCGCTTTATTTTTGAGACGATGATCCGTTCCGATATCCATGGTTCGAGACGGCCCCTTTCGGGGCCTCCTCACCATGAGGATTCTCCCTATACCATTCGGTAGCCCTCATCCTGAGGAAGCCGCGCTGCGGTTGTCTCGAAGGACGAGGGCGGACCACGCATCTCGCTTGCGTGTCAGGCTGGGCGCTCCAGCGCGATCAGATAATTCACATCCGTATCGCCGGACAGCCGCCAGTCATCGAGCAACGGATTATAAACCATTCCCGAGCGGTCGATTTCTTGAAGGCCAGCTTTCACCAGCGGACGTGCGATCTCGTCGGGGCGCAAAAATTTTTGCCAGTTGTGGGTACCCGGCTCGACCCATCGCAAAACATATTCGGCGCCGACGATGGCCAGCGCATAGCTTTTCAGCGTGCGGTTGAGAGTCGCGCCAACGAACAGGCCGCCGGGTCGCACCAGCGAGGCGGCGGAGCTGAGAAAACTGTTGACGTCGGCGACGTGCTCCAGCACTTCCATGGCGAGCACGACATCGAACCGCTCTTCGGCCGCCGCCAGCGATTCGACGGTGACGGGGCGATAGTCGATGTCCAGGCCGCCCAGTTCGGCGTGGCGGCGGGCGACATTAATATTTTCGTCGGCGGGGTCGATGGCGGTGACATCAGCGCCGAGTTTGGCGAGGGGTTCGGCGAGAAGGCCGCCGCCGCAGCCGCAATCGACGATTTTTAGGCCCGCAAGCGGTTTTTCCGCATTGCGCCGCCTCGGCTTGTCGCCGTCCGGAAAGTGCGAGCATAGCAGATTGCGGAGATAACCGATCCGCACCGGGTTGAGCTTGTGCAGCGCGGCTTGCGGGCCCTTCAAATCCCACCATTGGTCGCCGAGGCGGGCGAAGCGGGCGAGTTCCTCGGGGTCGGTGCTGGCGGAGCGATTCTCAGACATTTTGATCTCAATTCGGCAGAAGCGCAGATTGACAGGCGCCGGGCGCGCCGTCATGTATAGCCGCCCCAAGGGCGAGGTCTACAGCGATTTAATCAGGGCATTATGGCGCGTCTGGTGATGAAGTTCGGCGGCACGTCCGTCGCCAATATCGAACGTATCCGCAATGTGGCGCGTCACGTCAAACGAGAGATCGAGGCCGGCTTCGATGTCGCCGTGGTGGTCTCCGCGATGTCCGGCAAGACCAATGAACTCGTTGGCTGGGTTAACGAATCCCACAAGCACTATGACCCGCGCGAATATGACGCTGTCGTCGCCTCCGGCGAACAGGTGACGTCCGGCCTGCTCGCCATCGTCCTTCAGGAAATGGGCATTCCGGCCCGCTCCTGGCAGGGCTGGCAAATCCCGATCGAAACCGACAACGCCCACGGCTCCGCCCGAATCGCGCGAATCGACGGCGCCGGGCTGATTGAGGGTTTTGAGCGCAAGGAAGTCGCCGTGATCGCCGGATTCCAGGGCGTCGATCCCGCCACCGGCCGCATCGCCACGCTGGGGCGCGGCGGCTCCGACACCAGCGCCGTCGCCGTCGCCGCCGCAATTAAGGCGGATCGGTGCGACATCTATACCGACGTGGACGGCGTTTATACGACCGATCCCCGCGTCGTCCCTAGGGCGCGCCGGCTCGACAAGGTGGCGTTCGAGGAGATGCTGGAAATGGCCTCGCTCGGCGCCAAGGTTTTACAAGTGCGCTCGGTCGAAATGGCCATGATTCACGGCGTCAAAACCTATGTGCGGTCGTCCTTCGACGATCCCGAAAACCCGCAGCTGGGCACGCTGATTTGCGACGAGGAGGATATTGTGGAGCAGCAGGTCGTGACCGGAATCGCCTTCTCGAAGGACGAGGCGCAGCTCACCTTGCGCAAGGTCGCTGACAAGCCGGGCGTCGCCGCTGCGGTGTTCGAGCCGCTCGCCGAGGCCAACATCAATGTCGACATGATCATCCAGGTCGTGTCCGATGACGCCGCCCACACGGACATCACCTTCACCGTCCCCGCCGCCGAATTTGAGCGCACTCGCGCCATTCTGGAAAAGGCCAAGGGCGATATCGGCTACACCACCCTGCAATCCTCCGGCGATGTGGTGAAAATTTCAGCGATTGGCGTGGGTATGCGCAGCCATGCCGGCGTCGCCGCCGCCGCTTTCCGCGCGCTTGCGGAAAAAAGCATCAATATTCGCGCGATCACGACCTCGGAGATCAAATTTTCCGTGCTGATCGACGCCGCCTACACCGAATTGGCGGTGCGGACGCTGCATTCGCTCTACGGCCTCGACAAGGCCTGAACTTACGGACCCTTGCGGTCCGGACCTTGCATCCTTATTGGTGGCGAAAAGGTGACGCAAGAATCGCCTTGATATTTGCCAAGGCGCGTCAGGCGTCTTGGATAGGTGTTAGGAACGTTATGAGGAGCGCGTTTTCGGCGCGTTCCAGGACAGGACGATACAATGCGCGGCGGTTTGGGCGGACCTCGTCTGCTTCTGCGCCGGCTTCGCGAGGTTATGGCGGAGCCGGTGAGCGCGCAGGCGCGCCTCGACCGCATCGTCATTCACATCGCCGCCAACATGGTCGCAGAAGTCTGCTCGGTTTACGTGCAGCGCTCCGACGGCAAGCTCGAACTCTACGCCACCGAAGGTCTGAACCGCGAGGCGGTCCACCTCACCACCATGACCACGGGCGAAGGCCTCGTCGGCTTGATCGCCGAGAAGGCCGAACCGCTCGCTCTGGCTGACGCGCAGGCCCACCCCGCCTTCAGCTATCGTCCCGAGACGGGCGAAGAGGTTTATCAAAGTTTTCTGGGCGTCCCGATCCTGCGCGGCGGCAACACCCTTGGTGTGCTGGTCGTGCAGAACCGCGCGCGGCGCACCTATTCGGAAGAGGAAGTCGAGGCGCTCCAGACCACGGCCATGCTGCTGGCGGAGATGATCGCTTCCGGCGAGTTGCAGTCGCTGGCCGCGCCCGGCCAGAGCCTGAGCCTGCAAAAGCCGATGTCGCTGACGGGTTCGCCGCTCTCCGACGGCGTTGGCCTCGGCCATGTCGTGCTGCATGAGCCGCGCATCGTGGTCAAGCAATTGGTCGCCGAGAGTTTCGACGCCGAGAACGCCCGGCTCGACGCGGCGATCCTGGCCATGCGCGAACAGATCGAGGTGTTGATCGCGCGCGGCGACCGCTACGGCGCCGGCGAACACCGCGATGTTCTCGAAACCGTGCGCATGTTCGCCAACGATCGCGGCTGGATGCGGCGCCTGCGCGAAGCCTTGGATTCCGGCCTGACGGCGGAAGCGGCGGTCGAGCGCGTGCAGAACGACGCCCGCGCCAAATTGCAGCGCCAGACCGATCCTTATTTGCGCGAGCGGCTGCATGATCTCGACGATCTCGCCAATCGCCTGCTGCAACAGCTCACCGGCGTCACTCCACCCCATGGCGGCGCGCTCCCGGATAACGCCATTCTCGTCGCCCGCAACATGGGCCCCGCCTCGCTGCTCGACTACGAGCGCGCCAATCTGCGTGGTCTGGTGCTGGAGGACGGCGGGCCGACCAGCCATGTCGCCATCATCGCCCGGGCGCTGGGCATACCCGCCGTCGGCGAAGTGCCCAACATCACCGACCTCGTCGAAACCGGCGACGCCATCATTGTCGACGGCGGCTCAGGCGAAGTGCAGTTGCGGCCGTCGCCGGATGTCGAAACGGCCTATGGCGAAAAGGCGCGGCTGCGGGCGCGGCGGCGCGAGCAATATCACAAGCTGCGCGACGTCCCCGCCGTCACCAAGGACGGGGTGGAAATCGGCCTGCACATGAACGCCGGCCTGTTGATCGACTGCCAGCACGCGGACGAGGTGGGCGCGCAATCCATCGGCCTGTTCCGCACCGAATTGCAGTTCATGGTCGCGCCGAGCTTTCCGCGCCAGTCGCAGCAATATGCGCTCTATCGCAAAGTGCTGGATTCCGTGGGCGATCTTCCCGTGACCTTTCGTACGCTGGACATCGGGTCGGACAAGGTTCTGCCCTACATGGCCAAGGTGGAGGAAGAAAACCCGGCGCTCGGCTGGCGCGCGATCCGCATCGGCCTCGATCGCCCCGGACTCTTGCGCATGCAGATCCGGGCCATGCTGCGCGCCGCCGAAGGCCGTACGCTGCGCATCATGTTCCCCATGGTGGCCAAGACCAGCGAATTCGTCGCCGCGCGCGACATTTGCGTGCGCGAGATGGAGTTCTTGCGCCGGCACGATTACAAGACGCCCAGGAACCTGCAGTTGGGGGTGATGGTCGAGGTGCCTTCGCTGTTGTGGCAGCTCGACGAAATCTGCGAACTCGCCGATTTCCTGTCGGTCGGCTCGAACGACTTGACCCAGTATCTTTTCGCGGCGGATCGCGACAACAAGCGGGTGTCGGGCCGGTTCGACGACCTGTCCGCCCCCAATCTCCGAGCGCTCAAGTCGATTGTCGATGTCGCGGCCAGATACGACAAGCCCGTCACCCTGTGCGGCGAAATGGGCGGCAAGCCTCTCGAAGCGCTGGCGCTCGCCGCCATCGGCTTCCGGGGCTTTTCCATGACGCCTTCGTCAATAGGCCCGGTCAAGGCGGCCATTCGCGCCGTCGATCTCGGGGCGTTGACCGCGCTGCTGATGCCGATGATCGAACGGCTCGACCACAGTTTTTCCATTCGGCGGGAACTGCAGGCCTTTGCCGAAGCGCATTGCGTTCCGCTCTAGCGATCGTTAGCAAGACCAAATGCTTCCTGCTGAAAAACTCGACATCATCTTGCGCCGCCATGAGGAGATCGCCCATTGCCTCGCGGCGGGGGAAGCGAGCACGTTCTCGGCGCTGTCGCGCGAACTCGCCGATCTCGAACCCGTGGCCGTATCGATCCGGGCCTATCGCGCCTTGCAGAACGAGGTCGATGATCTCGAAAGCCTCAGCGCGGATGCTTCGGCCGATTCCGAGATGCGCGCCATGGCTGCCGACGAACTGCCGGGGGCGCGCGAAAAGCTGGCCGAGGCGGAGCGGGCTCTGCGCCTGTCGCTGCTGCCGCGCGACGCCGCCGACGAAAAGGGCGCCATCTTGGAAATTCGCGCGGGAACCGGCGGCGACGAGGCCGCGCTGTTCGCCGGCGACCTGTTCCGCATGTACCAGAAATATGCGGCGCTCCATGGCTGGAAGATGGAGCTTTTGTCCGCGAGCGAGGGCACGGCGGGCGGTTTCAAGGAAATCATCGCCCAGGTCCAGGGCAGGGGGGTATTCGCCAAGCTGAAGTTCGAAAGCGGAACCCACCGCGTCCAGCGCGTGCCCGCGACCGAGACGCAGGGACGCATCCACACGTCCGCAGCGACCGTCGCCGTGCTGCCCGAGGCGCAGGAGGTCGATCTCGCCATCCATGACGACGACCTGCGCATCGAAACCATGCGTGCGGGCGGCGCCGGCGGGCAGCACGTCAACAAGACGGAATCCGCGATTCGCATCACCCACATTCCCACCGGCGTGGTGGTGATGATGCAGGAGGAGCGCTCGCAGCACCGCAACAAGGCCAAGGCCATGGACGTGTTGCGCTCGCGGCTGTTTGACCTGGAGCGCAATCGGCTCGATTCCGAGCGCGCCGCCGATCGCAAGGCGCAGGTGGGCTCCGGCGACCGGTCCGAGCGAATCCGCACCTATAATTTCCCCCAGGGGCGCGTCAGCGACCACCGCATCAACCTGACCCTTTACAAGATCGACAAGGTGATGGAAGGCGAGGCGTTGGACGAAATTCTCGATCCGCTGATCGCCGACCATCAGGCGCGTCTGCTGGCGGAGAGCGAAGCGGCGTGAGCGCGCCGCCAGGCGCCTGGTTAACCGTAATTTAGGAATGTCTTGTGGGAGCCGTAATGCAGGGCTAATCGTTGGCGATTACGGCGATGCGGGGAGCATATGCAGAAGATCATTCCAGTCATCATGTGCGGCGGCGCAGGCACGCGTGTTTGGCCCGCCTCGCGCGAGACAATGCCCAAACAGTTCATCGCCCTGCTCGGCGACCGCTCCACCTTCCAGAACACGTTATTGCGCCTGAACGCGGAGGTTTTCGCCGCTCCGGTGATCGTCACCAATCACGATTACCGCTTTCTCGTGCAGGAGCAAATGGCGCAGATCGGGGTTCAGGGGCAGATCGTGCTTGAGCCGGAGCGCCGCGATTCCGCCGCCGCCGTCGCCATCGCCTGCGAAATCGCCGCCGCCAGCGCACCCGATTCCGTCGTTGCCGTGTTCGCCGCCGACCACGTCGTGCAAAAAGTCGAAGCTTTCCAGGCCCTGTGCGCGAAGGCGGCAGAGGCCGCCGCACAGGGCCACATCGTCACCCTCGGCATTACCCCCACCGGACCCGCCACCGGTTACGGCTACATTCGGCCCGGCGCCGCAGCGGTCGCGGACTTGGGGGTCGCCAAGGTCGAGGCGTTTGTGGAAAAACCCAACGCCGAGACGGCGGAAAAATACATCGCCCAGGGCTATCTCTGGAACTCTGGAAACTTCTTTTTCCGCGCCGACGTGATGCGGGGCGAACTGGCGGCGTTCGAGCCGGAAATCGCCGCCGCCGCAGCCGAGGCTTTTTCGCAGGCCAAGACGGACCTGGGATTCCTCGCGCTCGACAAGGACGCTTTCGGCAGGGCGCCCAAAACCTCCATCGACTATGCGGTGATGGAGCGCACCTCCCATGCCGCCGTCATTCCCGCGGACATCGGCTGGTCGGATGTCGGCAACTGGCAGGCGGTCTGGGAGCTCTCGGAGAAGGACGGTCACGGCAACGCCATTCGCGGCCACGGCGTGGTGGTGGGCGGCGAGAATTGCTATGTCCGCGCCGACGACACCCTGACCGCCGTGCTGGGCGTGAAGGACGTGATCGTCGTCACCACCGACGACGCCGTGCTTGTGCTGGGCGCGCAATATGGCGACAAGGTCAAGGATCTCGTCGACGAACTGAAGCGGCGCAAGCGCAAGGAAGCGCAGGAGCATAGCCGAGTCTATCGGCCCTGGGGCTATTACCAGTCCATCGACGGCGGCGACCGGCACCAGGTCAAGCGCATCGTGGTGAAGCCCGGCCACAAGCTGTCGCTGCAAAAACACCATCATCGCGCCGAGCACTGGATCGTGGTGCGCGGCGTGGCGGAGGTGACGCGCGACGCCGACACATTGATGGTGCACGAAAACGAGTCCATTTATCTGCCGATCGGCAGCGTCCATCGGCTGGTCAATCCGGGGAAAATCGATCTGGAACTGATCGAGGTGCAGACCGGCTCCTACCTCGGCGAGGACGACATCGTCCGTATCGAGGACGTTTACCACCGGGCGTGATTTTTTCTTCTCCGGCCGCCGGCGCCCTTGCCCGGCGGCTTTTTTGTTATGAGTGCAAAAATGCTGCCGAAACCCGTCGCCGTTCTTGAGCCCAATACGTTCGAATATGAGCGCCTGCCGCTCGTAAAACCCACCGGCTTTCGCGAATATGACGCGCGTTGGCTGTTCGGCAAGGAGCTGAACCTTTTAGGCGTTCAGGCGCTCGGCCTCGGCCTCGCCACGCTTTTGAACGAAATGGGCGTCAAACCGCGCCTCGCCACCGGGCACGATTTCCGCTCCTATTCTCTGTCGATCAAGCAGGCGCTGATCTGCGGTCTGATGTCCGGCGGGGTTGAAGTGGTGGACATCGGCCTCGCGCTGTCGCCCATGGCGTATTTTGCTCAATTCGCGCTGGAGTGTCCGGCGGTGGCCATGGTCACGGCCTCGCACAACGATAACGGCTGGACCGGGGTCAAAATGGGCGCGCAGCGTCCGGTGACCTTTGGTCCTGACGAAATGGGGCGGTTGCGCGATATCGTGCTCGCGGGACGCTTCGAGAGCCGCTCGGGCGGCTCCTACGAATATGTCGAAAATTTTGGCCGCATCTATCTCGACGATCTCGCGTCGGGCAAGAAACTCAGGCGCAAGCTCAAGGTGGTCGCGGCCTGCGGCAATGGCACCGCCGGCGCCTTCGCGCCGCAGCTGCTGGAGCGCCTCGGCTGCGAGGTGATCCCCCTCGATGTGACCCCCGACTACACGTTCCCGCGCTACAATCCCAATCCCGAAGATTTGGAGATGCTGCACGCCATGGCCGCCAAGGTGCGCGAAACCGGCGCCGACGTGGGCCTGGGTTTTGATGGCGACGGCGACCGTTGCGGCGTCGTCGACAACCATGGCGAGGAAATTTTTGCCGACAAGATCGGCGTCATGCTGGCGCGCGATCTTTCAAAACTGCACCGGGGCGCGACTTTTGTTGTCGACGTCAAATCCACCGGCCTGTTCGCCAGCGATCCCATGCTGCTGGCCCACGGCGTCAAGACCGATTACTGGAAGACCGGCCACAGCTACATCAAGCGCCGCGTCACCGAATTGAACGCGCTGGCGGGCTTCGAAAAATCCGGCCACTTCTTCTTCAATGCGCCGATCGGGCGCGGCTATGACGACGGCCTCTTGACTGCGGTGCATGTGCTGGAAATGCTCGACCGCAACCCTGGCAAGAGCATGGCCGATCTCTATGCCGACCTGCCGAAGACCTGGGGCTCGCCCACCATGTCGCCGCATTGCGCCGACGAGGTGAAGTATGACGTCGTCGACCGGGTGATTTCGCGGTTCGAGGCCATGCAGGCGACGGGCGAAAAGATCATCGGGCAGGACATTGTCAGCCTCGTCACGGTGAATGGCGTGCGCGTGACCGTTGAGGACGGCACCTGGGGCCTGGTGCGCGCTTCGTCGAACAAGCCGGAACTGGTCGTCGTGATTGAAAGCCCGACCTCCAACGAAAACCTGCACGCCATGTTCAAGGCCGTCGACGCCGTGCTGCGCGAGAACCCGGAAGTGGGCGCGTACAATCAGATGATCTGACGCGCAAAGGCCGCATTGCAAAATTCGCGTGGGCGTCGCGGGAATTTCATCCTATTTTTCCGTCCAAGCCGCCGGCCCAAGTGGCCGTTGGCAACTGACGGGAGTCGTTGATGGAAATTCTCAGTTTCGCCGCTTCGGGTGAAAAGCAGGCGCTGGCGTCCTGGCGCTTCACCCGCCGCGCCCTGCGCGCCGACGACGTGCAGATCGACGTCAAATTTTGCGGGGTTTGCCATTCGGACCTGCACCAGGTCGACAATGATTGGGGCGGCTCGATCTATCCGATGGTGCCGGGCCATGAGGTCATCGGCATTGTCTCGGCCGTTGGTTCAAAGACGGTGCGCTTCAAGGTCGGCGACCGCGTCGGCGTCGGCTGCATGGTGGATTCTTGCCAAAGCTGCGAGCCCTGCGGGCAGGGGCTGGAGCAATATTGCGAGGAGATCCCAACCTACACCTATAATGCGCTCGACCGCCGGGACGGGACGCCGACCTATGGCGGCTATTCCGAAAAAATCGTCGTTTCCGAAAAATTCGTCGTCCGCATTCCCGATGCGCTCGACCTCGCCGGGGCCGCGCCGCTGCTGTGCGCGGGCATCACGACGTGGTCGCCGCTTCGGCATTGGAATGTTCATCCGGGTAGCCGCGTCGGCGTGATCGGCCTTGGCGGCCTGGGTCATATGGCGCTGAAACTCGCCAAGGCGCTGGGGGCGCAGGTCACTCTGTTCACCCGCTCGCCGGGCAAGGAGGCGGACGCCCGCCGCTTGGGCGCGGATGCCGTCGTGCTGTCCACTGACAGGGCGCAGATGAAGGCGGTGGCGAACCGGTTCGATCTGATCATCGACACCGTGCCCAACGACCATGACGTGAACCCGTATATTCCCACCTTGGCGCTCGACGGCGCGTTGGTGATGGTCGGTTTCATTGGCAAGGGCAAGGACCCCGTCGACACCGTTCCGCTGATCTTTGGTCGCCGGTCAGTCGCCGGCTCGATCATCGGCGGCATCCGCGAGACCCAGGAGATGCTGGATTTCTGCGGCAAGCACGGGATTCATGCCGACATCGAGACGATCAAGGTCCAGGAGATCAACGAGGCCTACAAGCGCATGGCGAAAAGCGACGTCAAATATCGCTTCGTCATCGATATTGCGTCGTTGACAGAATAGCTGATGGAGGCGTGGACCGCCCTCGTGCTTCGAGACGGCGCTTTCAGCGCCTCCTCAGCATGAGGTCTATTGGTGGCGCGTGTAGCGCGCCGTCCGCGTCCGCAGGGTGACCAACTCTTCGGCCGCCGACGGATGCAGCGCCATGGTGGCGTCGAAATCGGCTTTTTTCGCGCCCAGCCTGAGGGATATGGCAAGGGCCTGAACCATTTCTCCGGCGTCCTCGCCGAGGATGTGGACGCCGAGCACGCGGTCGCTGTCGCCATCGACGACGATTTTCATGCGCGTGCGGTCGGCCCCGCCCGAAAGCGTGGCCTTCATCGGGCGGAAGCTGGTTTGATAGATATCGACGGTCGGATATTTTTCGCGCGCCTCGGTCTCTGTCAGGCCGACCGTGCCGATCTCCGGCGTGGTGAAGACGGCGGTGGGGATGAAGTCGTAATCCACCATCTGTACGCTGCCGCCGAACAGGCGGTCGGCCAGGAGATGGCCCTCGCGGATCGCCACCGGCGTCAGGTTGATCCGGTGCGTGACGTCTCCGACCGCATGGATCGACGGGACGTTGGTGCGGCTTTCGCAATCAACTCGGATGGCTCCATTCCATTCGCGTTCGACCCCCGCTTTCTCGAGTCCGAGGCCAACTGTGTGCGGCGCGCGGCCGGTGGCGATCAGAATCTGGTCGGCGGCGAGCGTTTCGCCATTGGAAAGGTTTATGCGCAGCCCATCGGCCGTATTGTCGATGGCGGTCGGCAGGACGCCGGCCATTTGCCGCGCCCCCGCCGCCGCCAGCGCCTCCGTCAAACCGTCGCGCATAAAATCGTCAAAGCCGCGCAGGATGCGGTCGGCGCGGAACAGCAGCGTGACCTCCGCCCCGAGTCGCGCAAAAATGCTGGCGAACTCGACCGCGATATAGCCGCTGCCGACCACGACCAGTTTTTGCGGAAAGTCCGGCAAGTCAAAAATTTCGTTGGAGGAAATGGCGTGCTCGATCCCGGGAATTTCCGGATGCATCTGCGGCGCACCGCCGGTCGCCACCAGAATATGTCTTGCGGTCAGGCGGCGTCCCGAGGTTTTGAGGAGCACTTCGTGCGGTCCCTCGATCTCGGCGCGCTCCTGCACGATCTCGACATTGGCCTTGGCGAGATTGGCGGCGTAGAGGCCTGACAGACGGCTGATCTCCGCCTCCTTGGCCGCCACGAGTTTGTTCCAGTCGAATTCGGGTTTTTGCGCCAGGCGCCAGCCAAAACTCTCCGCCGCCTCGAAATCGCCGGCAAAACGCGAGGCGTAGACATAGAGCTTTTTGGGTACGCAGCCCCTGATGACGCAGGTTCCGCCGATGCGGAATTCCTCGGCGACCATCACCTTGGCGCCATGGCCCGCCGCGATGCGCGCCGCGCGCACGCCGCCCGATCCCGCGCCGATGACGAAGAGGTCGAGGTCAAACGTCATTCAGAAATCCTTGCCTTTGGCGCGCAGTTTTTCGCGCAATCGCGTGGTCAGGGTGACCGAGGCCGTGCGGCGCCAGTCGTCCAGGACGGGGCCGAGATCGGCCAGGATCGCCGGCTGCGCCGCGACATAGGCTTTTCCGGACGGGCCCGCAAAAAACACCGCGCAATCCGCCAGTTCGCGCCGCGACAGTTTTTGCGCGTAGATGGCGGCGGCTTTGGCCGTCATTTCGTCGGCTTCGGCGTCGAAAGCCGGCTGCATTTCGGCAAGCGCCGCCTGAAGGTCGCTGGCGAGTTCCGGTCTGGTGGTGGCGGCGCGCGAAAGGTCCATGCGCATGGCTTCGGTCAGCCCGCGAAACGAGCGCGAGAGGCCCGAATTCTCGACGACCAGCCGCGCCAGCCGCAGCGAATCTTCCCCCTCTTGCGCAAAGACGGGAAAGGCGAGGGCGGCGACCAGAAGCGGGGCGAGCAGGCGGCGCATTTTTCGCCTCTTAGGCCGAGAGATCGCCGAGCACGCGAATGCCGGCGGGGTCGGCGATGATGATGGCCGTGGCGAGACCAATGAACAGCCCATGCTCGACGACGCCGGGGATGGCGTTGAGCGCGGCGGCGAGTCCGTCGGGGTCGGGGATCACGCCGAAATCGCAGTCGAAAATCGCATTGCCGCCATCGGTGATGAAACGAGCCCCTGGCGCGCTATATCGAAGGCTGACAGGGCCATGACAGCCATTTGCCTTAGCCGCAAGCTCGATCTGCCGCGCTGTCGCGGTGAGGCCGAACAGGTCCGCTTCGACCGGCAGCTTGAACTTGCCGAGTTTTTCGACCTCCTTGGAGGCGTCGGTGATCACCACCATGCGCCTCGACGCCGCCGCGACGATTTTTTCGCGCAGCAGCGCGCCGCCGCCGCCCTTGATCAGGCGCAGTTTCGGATCGAACTCGTCGGCGCCGTCGACGGTGAGGTCGAGCTCCGGCGTTTCGTCCAGCGTCGAAAGCTTTATGTTCAAGCCTTCCGCCTGCGCGCGCGTACGCTCCGAGGTGGGAACGCAGATGACATCGAGTCCGTCGCGGACCTTTTCGCCAATGCAATCGACAAAGTGCGCGGCGGTGGAGCCGGTGCCCAGGCCGAGCTTCATTCCGGAGCGCACGAGCGCGGCGGCGCGCTCCGCAGCTTGCCGTTTCAACTGTTCGACGGGGGAAAGAGACAAGGCGCAATCTCCTGATGACAGGACTAGGGCTAAAGGCTCAGCCGTCGAAAGGCAATCGGCCTAAATTTGCGACGCGCCAAACAGTTCTTCGTCATCGCGTTTTTCCTCGGGCGGGATCACCGGCGTTTCGTCCTGCGCCTGCCCCTCCTGTTCCGCGAGTTGGCGGTTCCACAAGGCCGCGTAAACCCCGCCTTGGGCGAGCAGGGTTTCGTGGTCGCCGCGCTCGACGAGCGCGCCCTTGTCCATGACCAAAATCTCGTCGGCGTTGACGATGGTCGACAGGCGGTGGGCGATCACGATCGTCGCCCCTCGGCGCGGAAGCTCTTCGAGCGTCGCCTGGATCTCGCGCTCGGTCAGCGTGTCGAGCGCGCTGGTGGCCTCGTCGAGCACCAGGATCGAAGGGTCTTTCAGCAGGGTGCGGGCGATGGCGACGCGCTGCTTTTCGCCGCCGGACAATTTGAGGCCCCGTTCGCCGACCTGGGCGTCGTAACCGCCGGGCGCCACTTCGACAAATTTGTCGATCCGCGCCAGGGCCGCCGCCGCGCGCATCTCTTCCTCGCTCGCCTCGGGGCGCCCGTACAGGATGTTATAGCGGATGGTGTCGTTGAACAGCACGTTGTCCTGGGCCGCCATGCCGATGCTGGCCCGCAGCGACTCCAGCGAAACCGTCGAAATATCCTGGCCGTCGATGAGGATGCGGCCCTGCTGCGGCTGGTAAAAGCGGAAGATCAGCCGCGAAATCGTGCTTTTTCCGGCGCCGGAGGGACCGACGATCGCCACGGTCTTGCCGGCGGGCGCTTCAAAGCTCAGCCCGCGTAAAATGGGGCGGGCGGGGTCGTAGGCGAAATGGACGTCGTCGAAGCGGACGGCGCCGGCGCTGACCACCAGGGCCGGCGCATCGGGCGCGTCGGAGATTTCGTTCGGCTGTCGCAAAATGTCGAACATGGCGGCGATGTCGATCAACGCCTGCTTGGTCTCGCGATAGAGCATCCCCATGAAGTTCAGCGGCTGGTAAAGCTGGATCATCATGGTGTTGAGCAGGACGAAATCGCCGACGGTGTGGCGTCCCGCCTTGATCCCGGTGACGCAGAGCGACATCATCGCGATCATGCCGGTGGTGAAGATCAGCGCCTGGCCGAAATTCAGAACGTTGAGCGACACATAGCTCAGCACGCTGTTTTTCTCGTAGCGCGCCATGGTGCGGTCGTAGCGCTCGGCCTCGCGTTTTTCGGCGCCGAAATATTTGACCGTTTCGTAGTTCAGCAGCGAGTCAATGGCCTTGGCGTTGGCGTCGGTGTCGCTTTCGTTCATCGAGGCGCGGATGCCGATCCGCCAGTTGGTGGCGACGAAAGTATAGGAGAGATAGGCGACCACCGTCACCGCGACGATCCCCACGTAACGCGCGTCGAACTGGAAGTACAGCACGCCGCAGACCAGGGCGAGCTCCAGGATCGTTGGAGCCCCCGTCAGCATGACCAGGCGGGTCAGCGTTTCGATGGCGTTGCGGCCGCGCTCGAGCACGCGCGTCAACGCGCCGGTCTTGCGCTCCAGATGAAAGCGCAGCGGCAGCGCGTGCAGATGGACGAACACGTCGAGCGCGAGGCGGCGCACCGCGTTCATCGCCACCTTGGCGAACATGCCGTCGCGCGCCTGCGTGAATCCGACCATGGCGACGCGCAGCGCGCCGTAAAGCACGGTCATGGCGATGGGGCCGGCGATAAGGCCGGGCGAAACCTCCACCCCCTTCGCAAGGTCGGTGAGGGCGTCGGTCGCCCATTTGAAGGCGTAGGGCATCCCGATCGTCGCCAGTTTGGCGAGGATCAGCAGGGCGAAGGAGATGAAAATGCGAATCTTCAGGTCGGCGCGCCGGCTCGGCCAGACATAGGGCCACAATTCCAGCAGGACCGTCGACAGGCGGGGGGCGTTTTCGTTCATCGTCAGGCGTGCATATATGAGCGAACGCCGTCGCGACAAGCGCATTCACGCCCCGGCCCCGGGATCAGCTGTGCAAGCCCGGCTGGTCGCCGCGCTCGGGGATCTTTTGCGCGCGTGGCTTGCGCCGGCCGAATTCCCCCTTGAAGGCGGCTTTCCAGATTGCGATCGCCTCGTCCTCGCTGCTGGCGGTGATGAATTGCGGCGGCGTCACCGGCAGGCCGTCGCGCTCGAAACAGGCCACCATGAACAGGGACAGGTGCTTCGGATTGCACTGCTTGGCTTGCTTGAGCAGGTCGCCCGCGTCGCAGATGGCGTCCTGCGCCTGGATCAGCTCTTCGCGAGCTTCGGGCGACGCCGCCTCCATGGCTTCCGCCCACAGCCGCATTCCCGCGGCCTCGTAAAGATCGCCGGCCAGTTTGCGCGCGCGCGTCAGTGGCAGGGTGAGCGTCAGCTTGCCGGCTACGCGCTTCTTTTGCTCGAGGGGAGCGGATTTTTCCGGGGTCGACCGGGCGCCCGGAGCGCGCGCCTTGCTCTTCTTTGCCATGGTGAACAACAAACTCTGGTTCTGTGACTTGGCGCGCATGTTATCGGAAAATCCGCCGGGCGACACTGGCTCGGTCCACGCTCGACCAGGCAAGCCCTGGTGGATGTTCGCAGATTTGAATCGTTCCATACCGATGCTAATGCTTGTCAAGCTTGGCGCGATCGCCGATTTTCCACGGGCGGGATGAGATACGGGCGAGAGGCCGGATGCTGAACACGTGCAAGAAATCGGCGCTGGCCGCTTGTCTCGCCCTGTTCGCCGCCTCAGCGCGCGCCGATGACGGGCCGCCCTCGATCATCAGTTCGGTCCCGGCGCTCGCCCCCTACGGCGACTTCAAGAAAATGCTGGCCGACCAGGGCGTGACCCTTCAGAACACCTATATCGGCGAAGTCCTTGGCAATCCGACCGGCGGCGCGCGCCAGGGCGTGATCGCCGAAGGGCGCCTCGACACGGTGATCGAAGCCGACATGGGCAAGATCGCCAATCTGAACGGCGGAACATTCCACGCCGAGGGTTTTTGGATCCAAGGCATTGGACTCTCGCGCTACTATTTGAACAACCTGCTGCCGGCGAGCTATATCGAGGCCATGCCCACCATCCGGCTCTATGAGCTGTGGTACGAGCAAAAGCTCTTCGACGACAAGGTCGCCGTGAGAATCGGCCAGCTCGGCGCGGACACTGATTTCGTCTCGTCGAAATACGCGCAGCTTTTCATCAATTCCACGACGGGATGGCCCGGCCTCCTCGCCTGGGACATGCCGAGCGGCGGCTCCGCCTACCCGTTTTCGGCGCTGGGCGCGCGCGTCAAATATGACATCAACGACGCCTTCACTTACGTCGTCGCCGTCTACGACGGCAATCCCGCGGGACCCGGAACCGGCGATCCGCAGCTCCGCGACCCCTATGGCCTCAATTTCCGCCTGACCGATCCGCCGCTGGTCATGCAGGAACTGCAGATCAAATATAACCAGGACAAGGACGCGCCGGGCCTTGCGGGAACGATCAAGCTGGGCGCGTGGCGGAATTTCGGCATGTTCAACGACGTCGACGGCCGTCCTTTCGTCATTGTCGGTCTGCCCGTGCCGGTTCACTCGGGCGACTACGGATTTTACGGCATCATCGACCAGCAGCTGATCAGGGCGCCGGGCGATGCGACCAAGGGGCTGGGCGCCTTCTTCCGCGCATTCACCGCGCCGGGCGACCGCAACGTTTCGGATTTCGATTTCGACACCGGCGTCAACCTGTCCGGCTTCTTCGACGGGCGGCCGAACGACATCGCCGGCCTTTGCTTCGCCTTCATGCGCATTTCCAACGCCACGGCGAATTCCGTCATCGAGGCGGGCTATTCCGTGCGTCCCGATTTCGAGGCGCTGGTCGAGGCGACCTATCAGGCGCAGGTCGTTCCTGGCCTCAGCGTCCAGCCGGTCGTTCAATATGTGATTCATCCCGGCGCGCAACTGGACGGCGGAACCCACCCCAACGCCCTGGTCCGGGGCGTCGGCGGCGCCGTGAATTTCTGACGCGCCCGGCGAGAAGCGGAAACTGGCGGCGCCGCAAGCGCGGTTTCGCATGGAACTCGCTTGCCGGAAAACACGCTTGGTCGTAACATCTCGTCCATGTCGCAGGCGCTCATCACCATAAGGCGCGCAATGCCCGGCGATGCCGACCAGATCGCCGCAGTCCACGATGCTGCGTGGCGCGAGGCCTATCGCGGCGTGATTCCCGGACGGGAGCTCGAGCGACTGATTGCGCGACGCGGGCCGGACTGGTGGCGCAGCGCCGTGCTGCAAGGTAGCCGGCTCCTGGTCCTGTCCACGCATGGGCGGCTGGGCGGCTATGTCTCCTACGGACGCAACCGGGCGCCTTCGCTCGAATATGATGGCGAGATTTTCGAACTCTATCTGGCGCCGGAATATCAGGGGCTTGGCTTCGGCCGGCGCCTGTTCCAGGGCGGGCGCGACGACTTGGCCGCCAATGGCCTCGACCGCGTTCTGGTCTGGTCGCTCGCGGACAATACGCGAGCCCTTGATTTCTATCGACGGCTTGGCGGCAAGGAAATTCGCCGCGCCCGCGAAATCTTCGGCGGCGTCCGGCTTGGACGCGTCGCCTTCGGATTTGAAGCCGCTTGACCGGACGATTCCGGTTGCGATTGTCGAGTGAATGACTAAACAAGGGCTCAGGTCAATCATCGGAGAGCCCAATGCGTCTCGACGCCATCAGCATCGGCAAGAATTATCCCGAAGACGTCAATGTCGTCATCGAAGTTCCGATCGGCGGCGAGCCGATCAAATATGAAATGGACAAGCCGTCGGGCGCGCTGATGGTGGACCGCTTCCTCTACACGCCGATGCGCTATCCCGGCAATTACGGCTTCATTCCGCACACCCTGTCCGAAGACGGCGACCCCTGCGACGTGCTGGTGGCCAACACCCGCCCGATCATTCCCGGCGCGATCATCAATGTCCGCCCGATCGGCGTGCTCAAGATGATCGATGAAGCCGGCGGCGACGAAAAAATCCTGGCCGTGCCCAGCCACAAGCTCACCAAACGCTACGACAAGGTGCAGTGCTACACCGATCTGCCCGAGATCACCTGGAAGCAGATCGAGCACTTCTTCACGCATTACAAGGATCTGGAGCCCGGCAAATGGGTCAAGTTCGCCGGCTGGGGCGATGCGGCGGAAGCCAAGCGCGTCATCACCGAGTCGATCGAGCGCGCCAAGATCGAGAAGAAGTAAGTTCGGTTTCGATTTATCCGAGGGCGCGGGGGAAACCACCGCGCCTTTTTCATGGCCGGAACGCCGCCGCCGCGCCGAACAGGCCGGGCTGCGGGTGGACGATCATCCAGACCGGAATGTTCGCCATCATCTCGCGATAACGCCCCTTGGCGACGAAGCTGTTCGCGAATGCGGAAGCGCCCAGCAGGGGGGCTATGCGCGGCGCCAGGCCGCCGGCGAGAATGACGGCTTCGGCGCCATGAACCAGGGCGAGATCGCCGGCGACCGCGCCAAGGCACGAGCAGAATTTTTGCAGCGCGGCGCGCGCGAACGCGTCGGTTCCGGCGATGGCCGCCGCCCACAGCGTGGGGGCGTCGGGAGCCTCCACGCCCGAGTGCGCCGAAAATATTTCCGCCAAACCCGGCCCCGACAGGATGCGCTCAATCGAGACGCGGCCGAATTTTTCGCGCAGGCGCGCCAGCAGATCATCCTCGAAGGCGTCGCGCGGCGCAAAGTCGATGTGGCCGCCCTCGGTTTCGACGACCCGATGGCCGTCGGCGCCGATGATCAATTGCGCGACGCCCAGGCCCGTGCCCGGTCCCAGGATCGAGATCACCCCGGAGCGCGGCGGTCGATCTGGTCCGAAGACGTGCGAAAAACTCGACGGATCGGCTTTGGCCGCCGCATGCGCGACGGCGCCGAAATCGTTGAGCAACCGCACTTCGTCCAGGCCAAGCTCCGCGGCCAGCGTTTTGGGACGCAGGGTCCAGGGATTGTTGGTGAATTTCAGCGTCTCGCCCCGGATCGGGCAGGCGAGGGCGAAGCTCGCGCGCCGGGGGCGCGCGCCCTCGATCTTGTCCGCGAACGTCTTGTACGCGGAGGCGAGGTCGGGATAATCCGCCGTGCGCAACACAACGGCGTCGCCAAGCTCTGGCCTGGAGTCGCGGTCGATCCCGGCCAGCGCGAAGCGCGCATGGGTGCCGCCAATGTCGGCGACGGCGATGATTTCCGCGTGTGAGCCGTTTGCCACGTGAATCCTCCGATGCGCCCGAGTTTTCGGCGCGAGTCTATCCCCAAAGCGCGTTGCGCGCACGAATCCCTTTCCTTCGCCGCCGGCATGGGACAGATTTGGCGAGGGGGCGCCGATGAACGGAACGGAAAAAAGCCGGTTGTTGTTTCGCGGCTTGATGGGCGCCGGCGCCTCGTGGCGCGCCGATCTGCTGGCGGGGCTGACGCTGGCCGCCATCGCCGCGCCCGAGCAGATGGCGACGGCGCGCCTCGGCGGCTACGCGCCTTCGATCGGCTTTTTCGCCTTTATGGCGGGCGCGCTCGGCTTCGCCGCGTTCGGCGCCAATCGCTTGATGTCGGTGGGTGCGGATTCGACGATCATGCCCATTTTCGCCGCCTCGCTCGCCCTGATCGCGCCGGTGGGCGGCGCGGACTACGCCATGCTCTCGGCGCTGCTGGCTTTTCTCGTCGGCGCGACGATGTGCGGGGCCGGGCTGTTTCGCGCCGGCTGGGTCGCCAATCTGCTGTCGATCCCGGTGCTGACCGGGTTTTTGGCCGGTATAGCCGTCCACATCGTGATGTCGCAATTGCCGGCGCTGCTTGGCCTGCCCCCGGGTTCGGGCGACGCGTTGCAGCGCGCCGGCGAGATCGCGGCCCGGATCGGCGAGGCCAAGCCGCTGGCGATGTCCGTCGGCCTGGCTAGCCTCGCCCTGATCGTCGCGGCCGAGGTTTTTGCGCCACGGCTTCCCGCCGCCTTGCTGGCGGTGGGCGCGGCCACGTTTGGCGCGCTGTGGTTCGATGTCGATCCCGCCGCGCTTCCGGTCATTGGGGCCTTTCCCGTCGAGTGGCCGAAATCGGTTGCGCTGGACGCCAGTGTCGAACAGGTCTTCAGGCTGGTCGGCCTCGCCGTTCTCCTGACGCTCGTCATCATGGTGCAGAGCGCGGCCGTTTCGCGCGCCTATGGATCGCCCGACGGGGAGACCGACATCAACAGGGATTTTGTCGGCATTGGCGCGGGCGGCCTGCTGGCGGGGCTGTTCGGCGCCTTCCCCGTCAACGCCAGCCCGCCGCGAACCGCGATGGTCGAGGCCAGCGGCGGGCGATCGCAACTGTCCGGGCTCTCCGCCGCGCTTGCGCTCGCGCTGCTCGCGGCGTTCGGCGAGAAATTCCTCAGCCACACGCCGGAAGCCTCATTGGCGGCCATCCTGCTGTTCATCGCCGGCCGCATCGTGAGGCTGGCCGACATGCGCGACATTTTCCGGCGTTCCCGGCCTGAATTCCTGCTGATGGCGATCACGGCGGCGGCCGTGGTGCTGCTGCCGGTGCAGACCGGGGTGGCGCTGGCGATCATCCTGTCGCTGATCCACGGCGTCTGGTCGACGACGCAGACCGACTTGCAAACGTTCGAGCGCCTGCCGGGTGAAACCGTGTGGTGGCCGCGCAATCCTTCCTGCCCCGGCGAAACCCTCCCCGGGGTCGCCGTGGTCGGCTTCCAGGCGCCGCTGTCCCACCTCAACGCCGACCGGTTCCGGATGCAATTGCAGGAGCTTGCGCAGCGACAGCCGATGCGGCTCATCGTCCTCGAGGCCTCCGCCATCGTTTCCATCGACTACACGGCGGCGCGGGCGCTGGCCGCGGCGATCAAGCATTGCCACGGGCTCGGCTGCGATTTCGCCATCGCTCGGCTCGAGTCCGTGCGCGCGCAGGCGGCCCTGCGCGCCTCCGGGGTGGTGGAGGCGCTCGCCCGTCCGGACGCCAGCGGCGAGACGCGGATTTTCCACAGCGTTGACGAGGCTTTGCGTCAACTGGTCGGCCCGCAAGGAGGGCGATGACGACCGGCCTCCGTCACAGGAGATCCTCGGGCTGCCGCTGGCTCTGATCTTTGAGCCAACAGTCGGCATTTTAGATTCGGATTGTCACAAAACGCCCAAAAAAATGTGGCAAATTTGAAACAGACTTCTGCAAACCGCGCCCAGAGGCGGCTTTCGAGGCCGCGGGTCGTTGCCAAAAATTTGAGCCGATTTTATTGGTTATGACAGCCGCGCTTGAGGGGTTAAGCGCGCCTCGTAGTTTCAGGTTGCCGCGACGTTTATGCGTCTCGAACGGCCTTTGACCCTGGATTTGGAGACCGAAATGAAGAACCATTTGATGGCAGCGGCCGCCGTCCTCGCGTTGATGTCCGCGAGCTCCGTCGCTTATGCCGGTGATCAAGCCGACGTCAAGGCTCTCAAGGCCCAGGCCGCCGAGCTCAAGAAGCAGAACGCCGCTCTAGAGCAGCGCCTCAACAAGCTGGAGACGCAGCAGGCCGCCGACGCGTCCGCTTCTCCGACCGATTTTCTCGCCCAGGTGACCAAGGGTCCGCTGCCGGTCGTGCTCGATGACGGCCCGATCTGCTGGAAGGGCATCTGCATCAACGGCGCCATCGATGGCGGTCTCGCCTGGGCGCAGCATGGCGCGCCGCTGAACGCCAAGTACTACAACGGCAACGGAATGCTGACGAGCCAGGCGAACCGCCCCTACTTCGGCTTCAACCCGAACGGCCTCGGCAGCAGCCAGATCGGCATCAAGGGTTCGGTCGAAATCCTGCCCGGCTGGTCCGGCGTGTTCACCGCCAACACCTATTTCAACCCGCAGTCCGGCCAGCTCCAGAACGCCCCGGGTTCGCTGGTCGACAACCAGGGTCTCCCGGTTGCGGCGCGTTCGCTTTCCGCTGACGGTTCGCGCGGCGGCCAGGCCTTCAACGACCAGTTGTTCGTCGGTGTGTCCTCGAAAGATTTCGGCACGCTGACCTTCGGTCGTCATCGCACCTTCGCGACCGATCTGGTCGTCGCCTATGACGCGACCGGCGGCGCTTCGGCCTATTCGTTGCTCGGTTATTCCGGATCCTACGTCTCGGGCTTGGGCTATACCGGCGACGGCCGCTGGGACAACTCGCTGAAGTACAAGGTCAGCTACGGCCCGGCCCGCTTCGGCGCCATGTACAAGTTCATCGACGGCAACGGCGGCAGCAACTGGGGCAACACCACCTGCCTTATCGGCTCCACGGGATGCCCGGTTGGCACCGTGAACGGGACGACCGTGCCGCGGGTCTTCTATGCTCGTCATAATGACGCCGCCCAGTTCGATCTCGGCGCCTCCTATGGCGGCTTCGATATTGACGGCGTGATCGGCTACTACCACCAGGCCACCACCGGCGCGGCTTTGTCTTCCCTCCAGTTGAGCGGCACGTCGACCTTCACGCCTCCGCTTCCCGGAGCCGCGTTGACCACGGTCGGCAACAACAATTCCGGCACGCTCTCTGGCACGGCTCAGGACGCCACGGGCGGCGCGATCGGCGCGAAATACACCTGGAACCAGTGGAAGTTCTACGCGGGTTGGGCGCATCTCATCTCCCACAACCCGGCTGACCCGGTCGGCATTGGTTCGCAGAACGATCAGGGCGGCTACGTTTACAGCTCGGTCAACAACAGAGCGTTCCCGCGCGCCCGTCTGCTTGACACCGAGTGGTTCGGCGTGAGGTACGCTTGGGATCCCAAGACCGACATCGTCGCGCAATACGTGCACGTGGGTCAGAACAACTACTACACCAACACGCCCGCTGGCGCCGTCGCCGCCAATTGCGGCGGCACGAACGCGGTTCGCGCCAGCTCTTGCTCCGGTTACATCAACCAGTTCGGCGCCTACGTGGACTACCACTTCACCAAGCGCTTCGACGTGTACGGCGGCGTGTCCTATTCCAACTTTGCTGGCGGTCTCGCCGCCGGCTACTTCTACAACACCAACTGGACCCCGTCCGTCGGCGCCCGCTTCGTCTTCTGATCTCGAAACAGAAGCCTAAACAAATGGAGACCCGCGAACCTCGGTTCGCGGGTCTTTCTTTGTCGCCTGAGCGGCCTGGCCAATTTCCCGACGCTTGTTGCGTGTTTGCAACAGTCGCGTCAGAGGCGCTGAAAATAGGAAAATTATCTACATAAAGAGGAAATTCAGCTTCGCTCAAGCTATTTGAGGCATTATTTTTCCCTGGAACGGGACGTGCGCGTGCGGACTGGTCAAATCAGACGAAGTAGAGTCGAAAGGGCGCCCAAGAAATGACCTTTATCGGGTCGGGCGGGCGATGTAAGTAAAACACGACTTGCCAATAGCAACGTTGTTCGTCGGTTCCCCTCACCACAAGACGGACCTCATGCGCGTCGTCCGGCGCGCCCAATAGCGGCTGAAGCTCGACAGGAGCAGAACATGAAACATAAGTGGATGGCCGCGGTCGCAGCGGTCGCGATCATGAGCGCGGCGGGCGCGCGCGCCGAGGAGACCGTCAGCGTCAAGGACCTGAAGGCTCAGGCGGCGGCCCTGAAGAAGCAGAACGAGGCCCTCGAATCGCGCCTCAGCGCGCTCGAGGCGCAGGCGGGCCAGACGGCGCCCGCGTCCGGCGATTTCCTCGCCCAAGTAACCAAGGGTCCGCTGCCGGTCGTGCCCGATGACGGTCCGATCTGCTGGAAGGGCATCTGCATCAACGGCGCCATCGACGGCGGCCTCGCCTGGGCGCAGCATGGCATCCCGCTGAACAGCAAGTACTATAACGGCAACGAGCAGCTGACCCGGAACGCGAACCACGCGTATTTCGGCTTCAACCCGAACGGCCTCGGCAACAGCCAGATCGGCATCAAGGGCTCGGTCGAAATCCTGCCCGGCCTGTCCGGCGTGTTCACCGCCAACACCTATTTCAACCCGCAGTCCGGCCAGCTCCAGAACGCCCCGGGATCGCTGGTCGACAACCAAGGCCTTGCGGTTGCGGCGCAGTCGCTCAACTCCGATGGTTCGCGCGGCGGTCAGGCCTTCAACGACCAGCTGAACTTCGGTGTGTCCTCGAAGGAGTTCGGCACGCTGACCTTCGGTCGCCACCGCACCTTCGCGACCGATCTGGTCGGCGCCTATGACGCGACCGGCGGCGCTCCGGCCTATTCGCTGATCGGCTATTCCGGGTCCTACGTCTCCGGCTTGGCCTATACCGGCGACGGCCGCTGGGACAACTCGCTGAAGTACAAGGTCAGCTACGGCCCGGCCCGCTTCGGCGCCATGTACAAGTTCGTTGACGGCAACGGCGGCAGCAACTGGGGCAACACCACCTGCCTCATCGGCTCCACGGGATGCCCCGTTGGCACCGTGAACGGGACGACCGTGCCGCGGGTCTTCTATGGGCGTCATAATGACGCCGCCCAGTTCGATCTCGGCGCCTCTTATGGCGGCTTCGATATTGACGGTGTGATCGGCTACTACCACCAAGCCACCAATGCCTCGGTTCTGAGCAGCCTCCAGTTGAGCGGCACGTCGACCTTCACGCCTCCGCTTCCCGGCGCCGCGGTGACCACGGTCGGCAACAACAATTCCGGCACGCTCTCTGGCACGGCTCAGGACGCCACCGGCGGCGCGATCGGCGCGAAATACACCTGGAACCAGTGGAAGTTCTACGCGGGTTGGGCGCATCTCATCTCCCACAACCCGGCTGACCCGGTCGGCATTGGTTCGCAGAACGATCAGGGCGGCTACGTTTACAGCTCGGTCAACAACAGAGCTTTCCCGCGCGCCCGTCTGCTTGACACCGAGTGGTTCGGCGTGAGGTACGCTTGGGATCCCAAGACCGACATCGTCGCGCAATACGTGCACGTGGGTCAAAACAGCTACTACACCAACACGCTCGCTGGCGCTGTCGCCGCCAACTGCGGCGGCACGAACGCGGTTCGCGCCAGCTCTTGCTCCGGTTACATCAACCAGTTCGGCGCCTTCGTGGACTACCACTTCACCAAGCGCTTCGACGTGTACGGCGGCGTGTCCTATTCCAACTTCGCCGGCGGCCTCGCCGCCGGTTACCTCTACAACTCCAATTGGACGCCGTCTGTCGGCGCCCGCTTCGTCTTCTGATCGCCGACAGACGATCGGATCGAAATCGTCCCGCGAGCTTCGGCTCGCGGGATTTTTTGCGTTCGGTTGCGGAGGCGTCTGATCATTCCCCAAGACGGATTTCCGCTACGGCGTTGCCCATATGCAACGGTCCGAGACCGGAGAACAGAAACAATGTTTTTATAGCAAAAAGAAAAAAAATCACTATTTCTAACGTATAGAAAAGAGAATAATTCCGTGATTATCAATTTTGTGTTTAAACTGTCATAAAAGCGTCAGAGACGTGACATAATAGAGGCTACAACGGGGCCTTTTCTTGGGCAAATGGTTCAGGTTATTGGTCGGGCGCAACAGACAAGCACATGATCAATGCGTCGGCCCCTCCCTTCTCCTCCGGCGATCTTTGAATCTTGTGTTTTGATTTCGCGCAAACAGCGGCGAAAGCCCGACAGGAGTTGAAATGAAGACCAAATGGATGGCGGCGGTCGCGGCTGCTGCGGTACTCACGGCGTCGGGCGTGGCCCGCGCGGAAGATGGCTCCGTAACGGCCCTGCGCGCCCAGGCCACGGAGCTCAAGAAGCAGAACGCGGCTCTCGAGAAGCGCCTCAGCAAGCTGGAAACGCAGCAGGCCGCCGACGCGTCCGCCTCGCCGACCGATTTCCTGGCGCAGGTGACCAAGGGACCGCTGCCGGTGGTCCTGGATGATGGCCCGATCTGCTGGAAGGGCATCTGCATCAACGGCGCCATTGACGGCGGCCTCAGCTACGCGTCCCATGGCGCGCCGCTGAACAGCAAGTACTACAACGGCAATGAAATGATCACCAAGGCCGGCAACCGGCCGTACTTTGGCTTCAACCCGAACGGTCTCGGCAACAGCCAGGTCGGCGTCAAGGGTTCGGTCGAGTTGATCCCCGACTGGGCCGGCGTTTTCACCCTCAACACCTATTTCAACCCGCAGTCCGGCCAGTTGCAGAACGCTCCGGGTTCGCTGGTCGACAACTCGGGCGTGCCGCTCATCTCGCAGTCGCAGAACGGCGACGGTTCGCGCGGCGGTCAAGCCTTCAACGACCAGGCGAACTTCGGTGTGTCCAGCAAGACGTTCGGCACACTGACCTTCGGTCGCCACCGGACCCTGAACAATGATCTGTTCGGCGCCTATGACCCGACCGGCGGCGCGCCTGCTTTCTCCTTCATTGGCTATTCCGGCTCGTTCGGCGCCGGTCTCGGCTTCACCGGCGACAGCCGTTGGGACAACTCGCTGAAGTACAAGGTTACCTACGGCCCGGTCCGCTTTGGCGCCATGTACAAGTTCGTCGACGGCAACAGCGGCAGCAACGCCGGCAACGCCAACACGCCCACCGTGTTCTTCAAGCGTCAGAACGACGCCGCCCAGTTCGACGTTGGGTTCTCCTATGCCGGCTTCGACGTCGACGGCGTGATCGGCTACTTCAACCAGGCCATCAACAGCGGCGCGCTCAACACGACGCAGTTGCGCGGCGTCGACACCCTGACGCTTCCCGGCAGCAGCACGAATGTGGCCATCAACACGGTCAACAACAGCAACGCCGGCACGCTCTCGGGCACTGCGGCGGACACCACTGGCGGTTCGATCGGCGCCAAGTACACCTGGAACCAGTGGAAGTTCTACGGTGGCTGGTCCCACATGATCTTCCACAACCCGAAGAACCCGGTCGGCATCGGTTCGCAGAACGACCAGGGCGGCTATGTCCTGAGCTCCGTGAACAACAATGCCTATCCGAACGCTCGTCTGCTGGACGTCGAATGGTTCGGCGTGAAGTACGCCTGGGATCCCAAGACCGACATCATCGCGGTCTACGAGCATGCCAACCAGAACAGCTATGGCTCCGCCGCGACCCAGCGCGCCTGCAACACCAACAACCGTTCGTCGGGCACCTGCGCCGGCACGATGAATCAGGCCAGCCTTTCCGCCGTGTACCACTTCACCAAGCGCTTCGATGTGTACGGCGGCGTGTCCTGGTCGACCTGGAACGGCGGCTTCTCGAACGGCTCGCAATACAGTGTCAACTGGGCCCCGACCGTCGGCGCCCGCTTCACCTTCTGATCGCGGTCGGCAGATCGGATCGAAAATCGTCCCGCGCGCTTCGGCGCGCGGGATTTTCTTTTTCCCCCGCCGAATCCTTGCCAAGGGACGCGCGCAGGTTTAGCAAGGCCGCCAAATCCCCCAAAAATCCGCAAAGAGGCTGATGATGGCGAGCTACAATATTTTCCTGCTTCCCGGCGATGGCATCGGGCCGGAAGTGACGGCGGAAGTCGAAAAGGTTGCAAAAATCGTTTCGGACGCCGGTCTCGCCAAATTCGAATTCGAAAAAGGGCTCGTCGGCGGCTCCGCCTATGACGCGCATGGACTGGCCATTTCGGAAGCGGACATGGCGCGGGCGCAGGCCGCCGACGCGGTGCTGCTCGCCGCCGTGGGCGGTCCGAAATGGGCCAATGTTCCCTACGAAGTGCGCCCCGAAGCGGGATTGCTGCGTCTGCGAAAAGATCTGGGCCTGTTCGCCAACCTGCGCCCCGCCATCTGCTATCCGGCGCTCGCCGACGCCTCCTCGCTCAAGCGCGACATTGTCGAAGGCCTCGACATCATGATCGTGCGCGAGCTGACCGGCGGTGTCTATTTCGGCGAGCCCAAGGAAATCACCAACCTGCCCAATGGCCAGAAGCGCGCCGTCGACACCCAGGTCTACGAAACCTACGAGATCGAGCGCATCGCGGCGGTCGCCTTCGAGCTGGCGCGCAAGCGCAACAACAAGGTGACCTCCTCGGAAAAACACAATGTGATGAAGTCGGGCGTGCTGTGGAAGGAAGTCGTCACCGACCTCCACAAGAAGTCTTATGCCGACGTCAAGCTCGAGCACATGCTGGCGGATGCGCTGGGCATGCAGTTGGTGCGCTGGCCCAAGCAGTTCGACGTGATCGTCACGGACAACCTTTTTGGCGACATGCTGTCGGACGTCGCCTCGATGCTGACGGGATCGCTGGGCATGCTGCCGTCTGCGTCGCTCGGCGAAGCCGACGCCAATGGCAAGCGCAAGGCGATGTATGAACCCGTGCACGGCTCGGCGCCGGATATCGCGGGCAAGGGCATCGCCAATCCGATCGCCATGATCGGCTCGTTCGGCATGGCTTTGCGCTATTCCTTTGGCCTGATCGAGGCCGCCGACCTCATCGAAAAGGCGATTTCCGACGTGCTCGCCGCCGGCCTGCGCACCGCAGACATCAAGGGCGAGGCGGCGTCGAGCATCTCGACCTCGGCGATGGGCGACGCCATCGCCAACGCGCTGAAGAAGGCGATCTGAAGGGAAGCGACGCCTCATACGGTTTCCGCAAGATCGCTTCGCGATCCGCGAAAACGAAATCGCGCGGAAATCCTTCAGGCGAAGGGCGGATTTCCGCGCGAGCGGAATACGATTTCCGAATTGATCCTTCGGAAATCGTATCAGATCGTTGAGAGGTCCGTGGATAGCCCTCGTGCTTCGAGACGCCGCCCTTGGGCGGCTCCTCAGCATGGGGGCTAATTTTATATAGAGGGTCCCCTCATGGTTAGGAGGCTGCAAAGCAGCCGTCTCGAACCATGGCTATCGATACGAATCGTTCATTTCAAGAACACGTAGATATCGGCCTTGAGCGCCTGGTCGGACGCGTCCTTGCCCTCGACCAGATAGTCCTCGAGATAGATATTGGTCGCCTCGAGGCCCTTCTCGTCGAGATAGGCGGTGATGGCGTCGTAGGTGGTGTCGATGTCGTCGTAGCTGCCGGTGTGGGTGAATTTGATCGCCTTTCCGGCCGGCGTTTCCCCGAGAATGATCCCGTCGGGCAGGCTCGGCTTGGCGACGGGCTCGACCGGCAGGATGGCGTCGAACTTGAAGCCGGCGTCGTCGGTCTCGGTGAAGGCGGCCATGCCGTGGTCGACGGGTTTCAACCCGGCCTTTTGGGCGGCGGCGCGCAGTTTCTCGATGCCCTCGCGGATTTTCGCGTAGCCGTCTTCCCAGTTCGCGGAACTGTGTATGACCAGCGCGGGCCGGCCGGCGAGGTCGGCGGGCTTCAGCGTTTCCGATTCCGGGGCGGCGGCGGGCGGCGCCGCATCTGCGGGGGCCGACGGGGCGGGCGTGGGCGCCGGTGTTTGCGCGACGCTCGCGGTCACGGCGACGGCCAGCGCCATGCAGGCGAGCAGCGGCGCGCGGCAGGAAGCAAAGTGGCCGTTCTTCATGGCAAGCTCCAAACAATCGTCGAAAATGCAACGTCCGCGGTCTATGGCCCCGCACCGTCTTTTCTCTTATATACCGCCTAAACCGGACATGAATGGCGGGCAAGCATGGATCAGGCGCCTCTTACCGCTTTTGCGGAAAATCCTTTGGTCGGGCGCGAGATTCACAAGATGAACGGCGCCGGCAACGCCATCCTTGTCCTCGACCTGCGCGGCGCCGGTTTTCTCCCCCGCGCGGAAGACGCTCGCGCCCTGGCGCGGGCGCCGGGGCTCGCCTATGACCAGTTGATGGTTTTGGGCGATCCTTCCGAGCCCGGCGAGACCGCGTTCATGACCATTTTCAACCAGGATGGCTCGCTTTCGGCGTCCTGCGGCAATGGCACGCGCTGCGTCGCGCATTATCTCGCCGAAAGGACCGGAGCGACCCAATTGCGCCTCGCCACCTCCGCCGGTCGGCTGGAGGTTGTTCGCGAAGGCGCGCTGTCCTACACCGTTGACATGGGGCCGCCGCGTCTGGGCTGGCAAGACATTCCGCTGGCGCGCGACGTGGATACGACCGCGGTCGAATTGGGCCATTTTGGTCTCCCGCCCGCCTCTTGCGTCAGCATGGGCAATCCGCACGCCATTTTCTTCGTCGAGGAGATTGAGGCTTTTAACCTCGCAGTGATCGGCCCGCGCCTGGAGCATGATCCGATGTTTCCGCAGCGCGCCAATATTTCGTTGGCGCAGCCGCTGACCGCCGATCATATCCGTCTAAAGGTGTGGGAGAGGGGGACGGGGCTGACGCTGGCCTGCGGCACCGCCGCCTGCGCCACCGGGGTTGCCGCCGCGCGCGCGGGTTTGTCGGGACGTCGCACAAAAATTTCGCTTCCCGGGGGCGATCTGCTCATTCATTGGCGTGAGGCCGACGACCACGTCGAAATGACCGGTCCGGTCGAAGTCGAGTTTTCGCAAAAACTCGACGCCGCCATCTTCGCGGGTAAAAATGGCTGATGACGCCCGGGACGGCCCCGAGATCGTCACCTTCGGCTGCCGTCTCAACATGGTCGAATCCGAAGTCGTCCGGTCGCTGGCCGCGCAGGGCGCCGAAAAAGGCGTTGTGATCGTCAACACCTGCGCGGTCACCGCCGAGGCGATGCGCCAGGCGCGGCAGGCGATCCGCCGCATTGCGCGGGAACAACCGGACGCGCGCATCGTCGTCACCGGTTGCGCCGCGCAGATCGAGCCAAAAATTTTTGCCGACATGCCCGAGGTGGCGCATGTGCTTGGCAATGCCGAAAAAACCATCGCCGCCAGTTGGGACCATTTTGCTTCGCGCGAAAACGTCGGCGCGATCTCCGAGGTGCGTCGCGGCAATGCGCCGGCGCCGCTGCTTTCGGCGCTCGAAGGCCACACCCGCGCCTTCCTCGCCGTGCAGAACGGCTGCGACCATTCCTGCACCTTTTGCGTGATTCCGCAGGGGCGCGGTCCCTCGCGCTCCGTCGCCGAGGACGAGGTCTTGGCGCAGGCGCGCCGGTTCGTGGAGACGGGCCATAAGGAGTTGGTGCTCACCGGCGTCGATCTGACCTCCTGGGGCGGCGACCTCCCGGGAGCGCCAAAGCTGGGGCGTCTCGTACGGCGGCTGTTGCGCGAGCTGCCCAAACTGCCGCGCCTGCGGTTGTCGTCGATCGATTGCATTGAGGCCGACGACGATCTCACCGCCGCCTTCGCGGAGGAAGAGCGGCTCACCCCCTATTTGCACCTGTCGCTGCAATCCGGCGACGACCTCGTCCTCAAACGCATGAAGCGGCGCCACAGCCGGGCCCAGGCCGTGGACTTTTGCGCGCGCTTGCGCGAAAAACGGCCCGAAATGGCCTTCGGCGCCGATCTGATCGCTGGATTTCCCACGGAAGACGACGCGGCTGCCGCACGCAGCCTTGCGCTGGTCGAGGACTGCGGTCTGGCCTTCCTCCACGTCTTTCCGTTTTCCGCGCGGCCGGGAACGCCTGCGGCGCGGATGAAGCCGGTTCCGTCGGCCCTCGTCAAGGCGCGCGCCAAAACCCTGCGCGCCGAGGGGGACAGGGTTTTGGCGCGCCATCTGGAGAAACAGGTGGGGCGGCGCGTCAAAATTCTCTCCGAGCGCGGCGGGGCGGGGCGGGCCGACGATTTTACCGCCGCGAAGACGCCCGGTGTCGAGCCCGGCCGCTTGTTCGAAGCCGATGTGATCGGCTTTTCGGAAGGGTCCCTCGACCTCAAGCTGTCCTGATCCGGACCTTGCTCCGCCCAAAACGGCGCCTAACGCCGGATTCATCATGAATCCAGAAGCTTGGCCCTCGGTAACCAGACTTCCGCTCCTTCGGCGCACATTTCGGAGGTTCGGAGCGCGCTCGTGGCGCGAAGGGGACCGATGGCGGACAGCACCACTTTTCACGACGACAACGCCCCATTTCTTGTCCGGGAGACGCCGCGCCGTCGTTTGGGCGAGCGCTCCGATATCGACGCCCTGCGCCAGAGGGTGCGCGATCTCGGCGTCGATCTCAGACACAACTGGAACGACCCCCCGCCCCAATATTTCGCGGACGGCAGGCGTCCTTCGGCCCAGCCATCGGCGGGGCGGGCGCCGGAGCCTCGCGGCGTGACCGTCGCCGACGCTTCTCTTCGCGAGGCGCCGGCGCAGGCGAGGGGAGAGGAAGCTCTCGCCTTCGCCATGAACGTGGCTCAATCGGCGCTCGGCGTCCTTTCCGCGAGACGCGGGCTGGCGCTCAAGAGTCTGCTTGGCGTCCTGCTCGCCCTGGGGACGGCAGGTCTGTTGCGCGATTGGCCGCTGGTCGGCGACGCCCCTGTCGCGCTGGTCCCTCCGGCGGCCTGGGTTGAGATCTCAAAACCCTATCCGCTGTTCGAACTGCTCGCCCCGAGTCTTGGCCAGCCCGTTTATACGGCGCGACGTCATGCGCCGGGCGGCGGACGGGAGGACGTCCTGACCTTCGGGCAATTCGGCGGCGCCAAGCCCTTTCTGCGCCTGAACGTCTATCGGCAGGGCGACGAGGATGTTGCCGATGCGGGCTATTTCGTCGACATGGCGCGCCGCGCCGCCGCATCGGGCCTCGGCGTCCTGCAAGCGGAACTGCCTCAGGCGTTGTCCACCCGATTTGGCGACTTCGAGTCGGGAGCCGTGGAGCTTTCCGGGTCAGGGAACGTGAAGCGCGGCAATTGCCGCGGTTTTCGGCTTGCGCTCGAAAAACCCGCCTTGACCATGGGCGGCTTGATGTGCGGCGCCGGCGACGAAAAGCTCGGCCTCGCCGATCTGGCCTGCGTCCTCGACCGGCTCGATCTCGTCGCGGCGGGCCAGGACCGCGAACTCGCCGATTTCTTCGGCGCGGCGGGGGTTCGAAAAAGCCGTGCCTGCACGGACACGGCGCGAAGAAAATGACGAGCGTCGGCTATCGTTTGACCGTTGGAAGCAGTAGAATTGAGCATTCGCAGCAGGAGTGTCCCATGCGCATTTCCGTTTTTGTCGTGGCGGTGGCCGTCGCCAGCCTGGGCGCTTCCGCCGCCTTGGCGCAAAGCCACCAGATCGAAGTGAAAAAACACCGCAGTTTCCTTGACGCCGGTAATGTCGTCCCCGTGGGATCGCAAAACCTTTATGTCGTGGACAGCGCGCGGCTGAATTATGCCGCGCCCGGCGGCGCGGCCCGGCGCGACGAGCTCCACCAGGGGTTGCTGCCGGCGCCCGGCGACCCCATCGGTTGGACCCCGCGCTGAACGCTTCGGCCCCCGTCAGAAACCCCGCCCTTTCAGGCGGGGTTTTTTTGTTGGGGGCGCCATCGTCATCAGATTAGAAAACCTCTAAACTGCCGAAAATCTTTTGCGCCGACGGCTCCGCTCGCGGAAATTGCCGGCATGGAATTTTGGACTGGAGCCTGTCGCATGCGCAAAATTTTCTCCTCCGCCGCTGTCGCGGTCCTCGTTTTTGGAGGCGCCGCGTCCGCCAAGGAATATCCTGTCGGGAAAAAGCAGCAGCTCGGCGGCATGGAGGTCGGCGCCGTCTATCTCCAGCCCATCGAAATGGACCCGCCCGGCATGATGCGCGCGGCCAAGGACTCCGACGTGCATTTGGAGGCCGACATTCACGCCTCCAAAGGCAATCCCAACGGTTTCGCCGAAGGCGACTGGATTCCCTATCTCGCCATCGGCTTCGAGCTGACCAAGCTGGACGACGGCCAGACGGTCAAGGGGGATTTCATGCCCATGGTCGCCAATGACGGCCCGCATTACGGCGAAAACGTCAAAATGTTCGGTCCCGGCAAATACAAGCTGACGCTCACGATTTCGCCGCCGAACTCCTCCATGCACAACCATTTCGGTCGCCACACCGACAAGGAGACGGGCGTGGGCGAATGGTTCAAGCCGCTGACGGCGGTGTACGAGTTTACTTTTGCCGGCATCGGCAAGAAGGGCGGCTATTGATTGGCCTGCATCCTGCTTGCGGATGAGGCGTGAACGGAGGGTGACGATGCGGGCGACGGGACTGGGGCTGGCTTTGGTTTGCGGCTTGCTGGCGCCGTTGTTGTTTTTCGCGCCCGCGCGCGCGGCGGAGGAGCCGACGTTTCGCATCGAGTTCAACGACGGCGCGATCACGCCGGGGCGGCTGGAAGTGCCGGCCAACACGCGCTTCCGCCTTGAGCTGAAGAATATCGGCAAGACGCCGGCCGAATTCGAAAGCAAGGAGTTGAAGAAGGAAAAGGTCTTGGCGGCGGACTCCGAGTCCGTCCTGGTGTTCCGCACGCTCGATCCCGGAGAATATCCGTTCTTCGACGATTTCCACCCCGACGCGCCCCCGGCGATCCTTGTGGCGAAATGAGCCCCGCATGAATATGGCGATCCGCGAGCCAGACGTGACATCGGCGCCAGCGCCAAGAGGCGCCGCCGCCCGCGCGCTCGCCGGTTTCGGCGATGTCTTGATGCGCCATCAGGCTCTGATCCGCCGCGTGCAGTGGATCGTTGTTGGCTTCTACCTGCTGCTGGTCGCGGTTCCCGCCTTCCTGCCGCTGCCCGAATCACACGCCCATATCTGGAACAACCTCACTCTGTTTGCCCAGTTCGCCTTCTGGGGCGTGTGGTGGCCGTTCGTGCTGCTATCCATGGTTCTCGTCGGCCGGGTCTGGTGCGGCGTGTTCTGTCCGGAAGGCGCGTTGACCGAGTTGGCGAGCGAACACGGCCGCGGCGGCTCGCTGCCGCACTGGCTGTCGTGGAAGGGCTGGCCGTTCCTCGCCTTCGTCCTCACCACCATCTACGGGCAGATGGTCAGCGTCTATCAATATGCCGCGCCGGCCCTGCTGGTGCTCGGCGGCTCGACCGTGGCCGCCATGATCGTGGGGTATCTCTGGGGCCGCTCGAAGCGGGTTTGGTGCCGCTATCTCTGCCCGGTTTCCGGGGTGTTTGGCCTTCTGTCAAAACTCGCGCCGATCCATTTCAAGGTGGATGAGCGGGCTTGGCATGCCCACAACCAGAGCGGCGCCCCCACGCCAAAGCTGAATTGCGCGCCGCTGGTGCCGGTCAAGATCATGAAGGGGGCGAGCGCCTGCCACATGTGCGGCCGCTGCTCCGGCTTCAAAGATTCCGTCGCCCTGTCGATCCGCGCGCCGGGCAGCGAGATCGTCCATGTCGCGGGCAAAACCCCTCGTCCCTGGGAGACGGCGCTGATCGTGTTCGGGCTGATGGGGGTGGCGGTGGGCGCGTTCCATTGGTCGGCGAGCCCCTGGTATGTTGCGCTCAAACAACTCGCGGCGGAAAAACTGGTGGACGTTGGCGCGGTGTGGATGCTCCAGCCGCTCGCCCCCTGGTGGCTGCTCACCAATTATCCCGACCAGAACGACACCATGTCGCTGCTCGACGGCGCCATGCTGCTTGCCTATGTCGCCGGGACCGCCGCCGTGATGGGCGGGTTTCTCCTTGCCTGCCTCGGACTCGCCGCCCGCGCCATCGGCCCGGCCAAAACTTCGGCGCGGCTGCACCATTTCGCCCAATGCCTGATTCCCGTGGCGGCTTGCGGCGTGTTCCTCGGACTGTCCGCCCTGACCGTGACCCTGCTCAAGCAGGAGGGGGTTCGCTTGGCCTTTGTCCCGCAAATCCGCGCGTTCCTGTTGGCCGGCGCCGGGCTTTGGGCCGTCGGCCTTGCGTGGCGGGTGAGCGGCCTCTACGCCGCCGCGCCGCGCCGGCTCGTCGCCATGGTCCCGATGCTCGCCGCCATCGGCGCCGGCGTCGGCGCCTGGATCATGCTGTTCTGGATCTGGTAGTCAGCCGGCCTTCGCGGCTTTCCGCGCCCTGCGTGTCTCCAGCCGCCATAGCCAGCCGACCAGCTTCCAGGCCAGGGACTTTTTGATTGCCGCCAACTCGCCGCCGGCCGCGGCCCGGTCGCGCTCAGCCTGCGCTCGTGCGGCGCGCAAGTCCCGCAAGCCGCGCAGCGCGCCCGGCGCCGACTCCCACAGCAGCGGGTCTGTTTCAGCGCCCTGCGGCAAGAGCCGGGTTTCCTCCAGGAGCGCGCCCGTGGCGAGCAGCGCCAATTGCTCCGCTTCGCCGCGCGTATCGGCCAACAAGTAAAGCGTCGGCAGCAGCGGGAACGCCCAATTGACCTGCAGTCCGCCAAAAAGTTGGGCCCCGGCCGAGGCGTCGCGCAGGTCGACCTTGTCGCGCCGCAAGGCCGAGGCGCAGACAAAGGCGTTTTCGACCACATGCGCCCAGCGGTCAGTCTCCAAAATCGTGTTCGAGCCATGGATGCGATAGCTGAGCAGTTTTTCCGTGATCCGGCGCAGGTTGAAGCGCGCCGACGCGCGCAACGCCCAATCCCAGTCATGGGCATAGCGCAGCGCCCGGAAAGGCCCGATCGCGTCATACACCGATCGCGAAAAAAAGAAGTTGGAGGTGGTGATGGCGATATTGCCGCACCACAGGCCATAAACGTCCGGCTTGCCTGCCGAAAGCCGGCAGACCATGTCGTAATATTCGGTGTAGCCGCTGCCGGGCGCGAAACTCACGCCATTCTCATCCACCAGGTTCAGCGCCGATATGCCGAAGAACGGCGCCTCGCCGGCCGCTTCGACAAAAGCGGCCAGCCGGTTCGGCGCATAGACATCGTCGGAATTCAGGATGGAGATGAACGCGCCGGTCGAAGCCGCGATGGCTTCGTTGAGGGTTTCGTGCGCGCCCCGATTCTCCCGATGCGACGCCTTCACGCGGGGATCGTGGCCGTAGCGCTCCATGATGAACTCGTAGGAGCCATCGCGCGAGCCGTCGTCGATCACGACGATTTCGAAATGCGGATAGGTCTGGTCGAGCACGCTGTCGATGGCCCTCCCGACATATTTCACGTGGTTGAAGGAGGGAATGACGACGCTGACCAGGGCGCGATCCTGCATGATGCTATCTACTCCACGTCAACCGGCCAGCACTTCCTGAGGACGGCGCTTTTGCAACTTGATCCGCCGCGCTTAATCGAACCGTGACACCGAGGCAAGGAAGGGTTTTCGCGCCGGTCCCGCCGGCGTGGTCGAGCGGCGGATCGGCGTCAGTGCAAGAGACTGCGGGATTGGAGAAGCCTGCTCAAGGATATGCAGGGGTGGCGCTGACGGTCTCCGCGCCAAGCTCACTCAGAGTGCTGACCAGCGCCGAGAGGTCCACGGGTTTGGTCAAAAATCCTTGCATGCCCGCGAGCAGCGCGGCCTCACGGTCGTCGTCGAACGCATTGGCGGTCAGCGCCAGGATCGGCACGGGCTTTTCGAACCGCGCCTGTTCGATCGCGCGTATCATTTTCGCCGCGGACAAGCCGTCGAGCCTGGGCATGCGCAGGTCCATGAGAACGGCGGTGAAGCGCGGGATCAGGCCGTCAAGGCTGCTCTCGAGGAGCGTGACGGCTTCCGCGCCGTCGTGCGCGCGAAGCAAACTGGCGCCGAGCTTGCCGAGTTGCCGTTCGACGAGCAGCGCGTTGACGTCATTGTCCTCCGCCAGCAAGAAGTGTTTTCCCGAGAGGAGGGGGGGCGGACTTTCCGCCTTCCTCGCTTCGCCCTCGTTCCCTCGGCCGGCGGCGTGGACAAGTTTTTTTGCGACGGATTCCAGGCGCACCGGCTTCACCAGCCAGCCGTCAAAATGCTTCAGCATGGCCTCGCCGAAGGCGCGGCGCTCCAAAGGCGAGAATTGCAGCACGCGCTGGCAGTCTGGAAAATTTCGCGACAGGGCCGAGAGATCGCCAATGATCTTTTCGCCGAGCGAGCAATCGAAAATGACGATTTCGAATTTTTGGGCGAGCATCGACGCCGCGCCCGCCTGGTCGCGCGCGACATGCGTTTGCGCGCCCTCGTCGGCGAGGCGGCGGGCCAGATAGTCGCCGCCAAACGGCGCATCGCCGACGATCAGGACGCGTCGCTCCTGGAGCCGTCGCCCGATCTCGCGCGGCGAAAACTTGCCGCGCTCCAGGGGGATTTCGAAGCAGAACTGCGATCCCCGCGGTCCCGAGCTTTCGAGCCACAGCTTGCCGCCCATCTGTTCGACAATCCGGCGCGAAATCGCCAGCCCCAGGCCGGCGCCCTCGTGGCGCCGGCTCGAGGAGCCGTCGCCCTGTTCGAAATCCTGGAAAATCGCCGCGCGCTGCGACTCGCGGACGCCCGGCCCGGTGTCGCGGATGGAAAAACGCAGCCGACCCTCGGAGCCTGAGCCGACTTCCAGCGCGACACCGCCGCTTTCGGTGAATTTGACCGCGTTGCCGACGAGGTTGATGAGGACTTGCCGCAACCGGCCGGAGTCGCCGATCACCAGTCTTGGCGCCTCCCTGTCGACAAAACTGCATATCTCCAGGCCTTTGTCCTGCGCGCGCGGCGCCAAAAGCTCCACGGCGCCTTCGATGAGGGCGGGCAAGTCGAACTCGGCGGGCCTCAGCTCCAGTTTTCCGGCTTCCAGCCGGGAGAAATCGAGGATGTCGTTGATGAGCGACGACAGGGCGTCGCCGGATGCGCGGATCGCGGCGAGGTAGGAATCCTGTTCGGCGTTCAGGGGCGTGGCCGCCAGAAGCTCCGCCAGCCCGAGAATGCCGTTGAGCGGCGTTCTGAACTCATGGCTGACGGTGGCGAGGAAGCGCGACTTGGCTTCGCTCGCGGCTTCGGCCTTGTCGCGCGCGGCGGCGGCGGATTTCAGCTCCCAGACTTCGTCCTGGGCGGCTTCGAGCCGCTGTTCCGCGGCGTGGAGCCGCGATGCGCAGCGCCGAAGCTTTTCGCCCAGAAAGAGCGCCACGCCTGCGAGCAGGGCTGCGAGGAATGGAAGTGCGATCGAATGAGCCATGAGCGTCGCATTTTGGCGGCCGCAAGTATGCGGTCGTCAGTCTTAGGCTTGCGGTATCAAGATTTTCTTACCAGCAGGGGGCGGACGCCAGCGCTTCGGAGGAGGGATGAGAAAATCCCGCCCGAAAGCCGGCGGCATGGGTCACCCGCGCTCAAGCCAAGTCGCGACGTGGCATGGGCGGCCAGGCCGAAGACGCCGGCGCGTTTTTTCTGGAGGGCGGCGATCGAACAGACCGGTGGGTCGATCGTCGCCTCCGGTCGATTTTTACCCCAGCGCGAAAAAACCGCGCCCATCCATCCAGGCGATGATCGCGTCCGCCGCCTGCTCGGGGGTCGCGCCATCCCCGCCGATGACGATTTCCGGCGCTTCCGGCCGCTCGTATGCCTGGTCGACGCCGGTGAAATTCTTGATCTGTCCGGTCAGCGCCTTCTTGTACAAGCCCTTGGGGTCCCGGGCGATACAATCCGCAAGCGGCGTGTCGACGAAAATCTCGACGAATTCGCCTGTTTCGACGAGATCGCGGACCAGCCGGCGCTCTGCGGCGAAGGGCGAGATGAACGAGCACAGGACAATCAGGCCGGATTCGACCATCAGCTTCGCGACCTCGCCGACGCGGCGGATGTTTTCGACGCGGTCGACTTCGGTAAAGCCCAGATCCTTGTTCAGCCCGTGGCGGACATTGTCGCCATCGAGAAGAATGGTGTGGGCGCGCCGTTGCAGCAGCTTGGCCTCGAGGGCGTTCGCAATGGTCGATTTTCCGGCGCCCGACAGGCCGGTGAACCAGAGAATGCCCGGTTTCTGGTGCTTGAGGATGGAGCGCTTGGCCTTGTCGAGGGTGAGCGCCTGGAGATGCACGTTGCTGGCGCGCCGCAGGGCGAATGCGATGACGCCGGCCGCCGCGACGCTGTTGGTGGCGCGGTCGACGAGGATGAAAGCGCCGGTGGTGCGGTTGTCCGCATAGGCGTCGAAGGCGATCGGTTTTGACAGCGCGAGGTTGCAGAGGCCGATCTCGTTGAGATGAAGTGTCTTGGCCGCCGCCTGCGCCTGCGTTTCGACATCGACCCTGTGCTTGATCTCGGTGACGCTGGCGGGAATGACGGCGCCGCCGCATTTCAGCAGATACGAGCGTCCCGGAAAAAGCTGCTCCTCGCTCATCCAGATCAGATGCGCCGCGAACTGGTCGGCGACATCGGGCCGGTTGAGTGGGTCGCATAGCAGGTCGCCGCGCGAGGCGTCGATCTCGTCGGCGAACACCAGGGTGACGGAGTCAGGCGCTTCGGCGCGCTCCAGGTCGCCGTCCATGGTGACGATGCGGGCGACGCGCGTCTTTTTCCCCGAGGCGGCGACGACGATTTCGTCGTCCCTGGCGATGCTCCCGGAGGCGAGCGTTCCCGCCATGCCGCGAAAGTCGAGATTGGGACGGTTGACCCATTGGACGGGGAAACGCAGCGGACGGTGGGCCGTGGCTTCCTCGACATCGGCCTGCTCCAGGAAACTTAGGAGGTCCGGCCCCTTGTACCAGCTCATGTGCGCGGAAGCGCCGGAGACATTGTCGCCGCGCCGCGCCGAAAGCGGAATGGGCGTGACCGTCGCGAAATTCAGCGTGGCGCTCGCAGCCCTGAAATCCGCGACAACGCGCTCGAACACGGCCTGGTCGTAGTCGACGAGGTCCATCTTGTTGACCGCGAGCACCACGTGGCGGATGCCCAGCAGCGACACGATGTTGGCGTGTCGGTGGGTCTGGACCAGAAGGCCTTTTCGCGCGTCCACCAGGAGGATGGCGAGGTCGCAGTTGGAGGCGCCGGTCGCCATGTTGCGGGTATATTGCTCGTGGCCAGGGCAGTCGGCGACGATGAACGAACGATTTGCCGTCGAGAAATAGCGGTAGGCGACGTCGATGGTGATTCCTTGTTCGCGCTCGGCCTCAAGGCCGTCGACCAGGAGCGCGAAATCCACCTCCTCGCCCGTCGTGCCGAATTTTTTCGAATCGCGCTCCAGGCTGGCGAGCGTGTCGTCGAAGATCAGGCTGCGCTCGTAAAGCAGGCGTCCGATGAGGGTGGACTTGCCGTCGTCGACCGAACCGCAGGTGAGAAAACGCAAAGTGGGCAGCGGCATCAGAAATAACCCTCGCGCTTCTTCTTTTCCATGGAGCCGGATTCGTCGAAATCGATAAGACGGCCCTGGCGTTCGGAGGTTTTGGACGCGCGCATTTCCGCGATAATGTCTTCGAGCGCGGCGGCTTCGGACTCGATGGCCCCGGTGAGCGGATAGCAGCCGAGGGTGCGAAAGCGCACCTGGCGCATTTCCGGCGTCTCCTGAGCCTTCAACGGCAGCCTTTCGTCATCCACCATGATCAGCGCGCCGTCTCTGCGCACGACCGGGCGCGGCTTGGCGAAATAGAGCGGAACGACGGGAATGTTTTCGGCGGCGATATAGTCCCACACGTCCAGTTCGGTCCAGTTCGACAGCGGAAAGACGCGCATCGACTCGCCCGGCTGGATGCGGGTGTCGAACACGCGCCACAGTTCCGGCCGCTGGTTCTTGGGGTCCCAGCCGTGCGCGGCGTTGCGGTGGGAAAAGATGCGCTCCTTGGCGCGGCTCTTTTCCTCGTCGCGGCGGGCGCCGCCAAAGGCCGCGTCGAACTTCCACTTGTCCAGCGCCTGGCGCAGTCCTTCGGTCTTCATCACCTGCGTATGGACCGACGAACCCGACGCCACCGGAGAGACGCCCCGCGCGACCCCTTCCTGGTTCACGTGAACCAGCAGGTCCATGCCCACCCGCGCCGCGGTCTCGTCGCGGAAGGCGATCATTTCGCGAAATTTCCAGGTGGTGTCGACGTGGAGCAGTGGAAAGGGCGGTTTGGCCGGATAAAAGGCCTTGAGCGCCAGATGCAGCATCACGCTCGAATCCTTGCCGATCGAATAGAGCATGACCGGATTGGAAAACTCCGCCACGGTCTCGCGGAGGATGAAAATGGACTCGGCTTCCAGACGCCGCAAATGTTCACTTAAAACCATTGAATGTGTCGATCTCCGCAACAAGCCTTAGACAAACCGCGCGTAGCGTATAGAAAGCTGGAATTTGCGATTTTAGCAAGACGGAGCCCGCATGGCCGACGTTCAGACTTTTTCACTCGATTTCCCCGCGATCGCCGATCTCTTCGTTACGACCGCCCTGGAGGCGGGCGCCGCGATTCTTCCCTATTGGCGCAAGGACGCGGACGCGCAGGCGAAAGCCGACGGCAGCCCGGTCACGGCGGCCGATCTCGCGGCCAACAGCGTCATTCTCTCCCGGCTGGCGGACGCCCTGCCGCAAATCTCCGTAGTTTCCGAAGAGGCCGAGACGCCCGAGGCCGCAGCCGAGGCCGACGTGTTCATCCTGGTCGATCCGCTTGACGGCACCAAGGAATTCTTGAAGGGAGCGGAAGAGTTCACCGTCAACATCGCGCTGGTCGAGCGCGGCGCGCCGGTATGCGGCGTGGTGTTCGCGCCGGCCCAGGGACGCCTCTGGGTCGGCTGCGAAACCCGCGCCCGCGCCGGCGTCCTGCCCGTGGGCGTCGTCGATCCCGAACGCATCGTTTGGACGGAGATCGGCTGCCGGAAGGCGCCGGAGAAACTCATCGCCGTGGTCAGCCGCTCACATCTCGACAAGGAGACGCAAGACTGGCTCGCGCGTCACGACTGCGGCGCCGCGCCCTCGGGCTCGTCGATAAAATTCTGTCTGGTCGCGGAGGGGGCGGCCGATGTCTATCCGCGTTTCGGCCGCACCATGGAATGGGACACCGCCGCCGGCGACGCGGTTTTGCGCGCGGCTGGCGGGCGCATGGAAACAGTGTCGGGCGCGCCGTTTGCCTATGGCAAGAGCGATGAGGGCTACGCCAATCCCGGTTTTGTCGCCCGAGGCAGGTGAGCGGGGCCCGGGAGATGGCCTTGTTGTTGCGAGCTTCGCGAGCTTGTGGGCGCCAGGGATGATCTTTTCGACGCTCTGCGAGCGACAGCATCGTTCAATTCGGGTGTCGAGAGTTACGTAAAGGCAACAGCGGCGATTGACTGAGATCAATAATCTCCCTAATTGCTTAGGGGTCACACTTATGCTTGGCTATATCCGTTCGATGTGAGCCGGGTTGGAAGCAGCACATGCAGTCCCAGACATTTGAAATTGCCGGTCCCGTTCTGCTCACCCCGAAGAAAATTGGTGATGAGCGCGGTTTTTTCTCCGAAACCTATAATGAGCGTCTCGCTTCGCCGCTGATCGGTTGCCAAAAATTCGTCCAGGACAATCAGTCGCTGTCGAAGCCGGCGGGCACGCTGCGCGGCCTGCATTTCCAAATCGACCCGATGGCGCAGGGCAAGCTGGTGCGCGTGGTGCGCGGCGCCATTTATGACGTCGCCATCGATCTCCGCCGCTCGTCCCCGACCTACGGCCGCCACATCGCTGCGACGCTGAGCGCCGAAAACTGGCGGCAATTGTGGATTCCCGTCGGTTTCGCCCACGGCTTCTGCACGCTCGAACCCGACACGGAAGTGGTCTACAAGGTCACGGAATATTATTCGCCCGAATGCGACCGCGGCTTGGCTTTCGATGACCCCGCGCTCGCCATCGACTGGCCCAGGTTTGCGCACGACTATTTGCTGTCTCCCAAGGATCGGACGCACCCCAGGCTTTGCGACCTTCCGGATTGTTTCGTTTGAGGAGCTTTTTTAGATGAAGGGCATTGTTCTGGCCGGCGGTTCAGGCACGCGGCTGCATCCGGCGACGCTGGCGATCAACAAGCAATTGCTGCCGATCTACGACAAGCCGATGATCTACTATCCGATCTCGGTGCTGATGCTCGCCGGCATTCGCGAGATCCTGATCATTTCCTCGCCCGAATATATCGACAATTACCGGCGCCTGTTCGGCTCCGGCGAGCAATTCGGCGTGCAGATCTCCTACAAGGTCCAACCGCGGCCCGAAGGGCTGGCGCAGGCTTTTGTTCTCGGAGCGGACTTCGTCGGGACGGACCCGGTCTGCCTGGTGCTCGGCGACAACATCTTTTTCGGCGCGGGGCTGAGCGCCGCGCTCAAGCGCGCCCGCGACCGGGACGCCGGCGCCACCGTGTTCGGCTATCACGTTGAAGATCCAGAGCGTTATGGCGTCGTCACCATCGACGCCGAGGGGCGGCCTGTCGCCATTGTCGAAAAGCCTGAAAATCCCGAATCCCCCTGGGCGGTGACCGGACTGTATTTCTACGACAACCAGGTCGTGGACATCGCCGCAAACCTCAAACCCTCGGTGCGCGGTGAACTTGAGATCACCGACGTCAACCGCGTCTATATGCAAAGGGGCGCGCTGCACGTGGAGCGTCTGTCGCGCGGCTATGCCTGGTTCGATACCGGCACCCACGACAGCCTTCTGGAGGCGAGCGAATTCGTCCAGGTCATCCAGAAGCGGCAGGGCATACAGGTCGCCTGCCTTGAGGAAATCGCCTATCTCAACGGGTTCATCGGCCGCGACCAGTTGATCGCGCGCGGCGAATTGTTCGGCAAGACCCCCTACGGGCGCTTCCTGCTGCGCATCGCCGAAGACGGGTTGTGAGGAGACGTCAATGCGGATTCTTGTGACGGGCGGCGCGGGGTTCATTGGCTCGGCGGTCTGCCGCTATCTGGTGGGCGAGGGCGCGCAAGTGCTCAATGTCGATAAGTTGACCTACGCCGGCAATCTGGAGTCGCTGCGCGACATCGCGGGCAATCCGAACTATCACTTTTTGAAAGCCGACATTTGCGATCGCGCCGCCATGGACGCGGCCTTCGAAAATTTCCGGCCTGACGGGGTGATGCATCTCGCCGCCGAAAGCCATGTCGACCGGTCGATCACCGGCGCCGGCGATTTCGTCACGACCAATGTCGTTGGCAGTTTCACCTTGCTCGAAGCGGCGCGCGCCTATTGGGGCGGGCTGCCGGCGCCGCAACGAGACGTTTTTCGCTTTCTGCACGTCTCCACCGATGAGGTTTACGGGTCGCTCGGGCCGGACGGACTCTTCGAAGAAACCACGCCCTACGATCCGTCCTCGCCCTATTCGGCGTCGAAGGCGGCGTCCGATCATCTGGCCATCGCCTGGGGCCGCACCTATGGCCTGCCGGTGGTGATTTCCAACTGCTCGAACAATTACGGGCCCTATCATTTTCCGGAAAAGCTCATTCCGCTGGTCATCCTCAACGCGCTGCACGGCAAGAAACTGCCGGTCTACGGCGACGGGTCGAACGTGCGCGACTGGCTCTATGTCGAGGACCACGCCCGCGCCCTGCTGACAATCCTTACGCTGGGACGGGTTGGCGAGAAATACAACGTGGGCGGGCGCAACGAGCGCCGCAACATCGACATCGTCCGGCGCATTTGCGACATCCTCGACCGCGCCCGTCCGGGGGCGGAAAGCCGCCAAAACCTGATCACCTTCGTCACGGATCGACCCGGGCACGACCATCGCTACGCCATCGACGCGACCAAGCTGGAGACCGAACTCGGCTGGCGCGCGAAAGAGAATTTTGACACTGGCATCGAGAAAACGGTGGCGTGGTATCTCGACAATGAATGGTGGTGGCGGCCGCTGCGTGACAAAGTCTACGCTGGCGAGCGGCTCGGGTTGGTGACGGCGCCATGAGGCTGGTCGTCACCGGGCGGGACGGGCAGGTCACCCGCGCGCTGCAGGCGCTTGCCGGTCCTGATTTGGAAATTGTGGCGCTGGGCCGGGACAAATTCGATCTTGCCGCCGAGAGCGACCCGACCCCTGTGTTCGCCGCCGCGCGTCCGGACGCGATCGTCAACGCCGGCGCCTATACGGCGGTGGACAAGGCGGAGAGCGAGCGGGAGCTGGCCTTCGCCATTAACGGACGCGGGGCCGGTCGTGTGGCGCGCGCCGCCGCCGCGTTGAACATCCCGATCATTCAGATTTCCACGGATTACGTGTTCGACGGGTCCGGCGAGAGACCTTGGCGGGAGGATGATCCGGTGGGGCCGCTCGGGGTGTACGGGGCGTCGAAACGCGCCGGCGAGGAGGCGGTCGCGGCGGCGACGCCGAACCATTCGATCTTGCGCACATCCTGGGTCTATGCGCCCTGGGGGGCGAATTTTGTGAAAACCATGCTGCGGCTCGCGGAGTCTCGGCCCGAACTGCGGGTGGTCGCCGACCAGCATGGCGCGCCGACTTCCGCGCTCGACATCGCCGAAGGGGTGGTCGCCGTGGCGCGCAACCTCGTCGCGCGGCCGAAGGACTCAGCCTTGCGCGGCGTCTTCCACATGGCCGCGCAGGGCGAGGCGACCTGGGCGGATTTCGCCCGCGAAATTTTCGCCCAATCTTTTTCGCGCGGGGGGCCGTGCGCCAATGTCGTGTCGATTCCGACAAGCGACTATCCCACGCCGGCGAAGCGGCCGCTGAACTCGCGATTGTCCATCGAAAAACTCGCTGAGGCCCATGGCGTGCGCCTGCCGCACTGGCGCGACGGGCTGACACGGGTCATGCACGAATTGGAACAGGCCGCCGGGCGCCCTCGGCAATAGGCGTCTTACGCCATTGATGCACGTCCGCAATCGCCGCGCGGCTTAGGGATGGCGCGGTCACCCAGCGTAGTTCCAAGGCCAAGTCTCCGCCTGTTTGCAGGCGCCGCAAATTGAACCGCGCCGGGTTTGCCGGAGGCTCCAACTCCCAAGTAGGATGGAGCCGTCATGAGCAATACGACCAATAAATTTTCACCTGAGGTTCGGGCCAGCGCGGTTCGGATGGTTTTGGAACACGAGGGCGATCACGCCTCGCGCTGGGCGGCGATGTCATCGATTGCCGCCAAGATCGGCTGCCGGCCGCACACCCTGCGGGAATGGGTTAGCAAGGCGGAAGTCGACAAGAGCTATGCGGAAATTTGGGTGACGGCGTGAATCAAGCGGCGGATTTGGTTTCGGACGCAGCTTCGATTCAGTCGCGGAACTTTACGCTGCTGATTATTTTCGGCAACAGAGCTGGCGCCGGTTGTCTGAACAGTTTCCCGCCAATGATAAGTGGTTTTCTGCCGGGTTTCGTTTGTTGCGGGCACCGTGGTGTTGGGTGTGATGCAGGGAGGGCGTAGCCCGACCGTAGTCGCATCCAACACCACGGCTGCGGAAAAAAATCATACGGTTTCCGTTTGATCACTTCGGTTTTACGATTTCGGGCCACCAGTGAAATCCAGTTCGGCTTTTGATGGTGTCGCGTTCGTTTGCGAGCGCGACGCATCTCGATGCGATGATCTCGTTCAGCTGTTGGATGTTGGCGGCGTGCTTGTTGATGATCGGCTCATCGACGAGCGCCCATAGCGTCTCCGCCGGCTGGAGTTCGGGCGTATAGGGCGGAAGAAAGACCAGGCGTACGCCTTCGGGGAGGTTCAACCCCGCTTCAGTGTGCCAGCCGGCGTTGTCGAGGACGAGAACGATCGTCCGCTCGCGGCCAGCGTTGGCCTCGCGGGCGAACGTGGCGAGCAACGCCTCGAAGAACGGCTTATACCAAGTCTCGCTGATCAGAACCCATGCGCCCAATCGCGGAGTCCGATGGACATGATGCGCCACGGTTGGTCGACGAGCT
>NZ_WNKS01000050.1 GCF_009720655.1 Rhodoblastus acidophilus
TTCTACTGAGTCACGTTTTTCTCAGATTGGTCGTCGCGTGAGCTTTGCTATCCTGCCGATTCGTCTCACTGGCGGAGGGTGGCGAAGATGGAGCCCGAGGCGCAATCGAGTGAAGCGCGTTTTGTTGCGTATGTCGATGCGTTGGCGGCCGTTTTGGGGCGTGAGGATCGGGCCCAACCGCTCAGGGATTATTGCACCGGCTTGTTGATGCCCGGCGAACGCAAGAGCGTCGAGCCGATCGCGGCCGTGGTGGCGCCGGCGCGCGTGTCGGCGAAACATCAATCGCTTCTGCACCTGTTGGGCCAGGCGGCCTGGTCGGATCAGGCGGTTCTAGACAAGGTCCGCGAACTCGTTACGCCGGCGCTCGCAGCCCAGGGCGGCGTCACGGCGTGGATCATCGATGACACCGGATTTGCGAAGAAGGGCGTTCACTCCGTCGGTGTCGCGCGACAATATTGCGGGCGGCTGGGCAAGACGGACAATTGCCAGATCGCGGTGACGCTTTCGATCGCCAATCACGCGGCAAGTCTTCCGATCGCTTACCGTCTGTATTTGCCCGCGGACTGGGCCGAGGACACAGCGCGCCGGCAAAAAGCGCATGTCCCGGACGACGTGAAGTTCCAGACCAAACCCGAGATCGCGCTCGATCAGATCCGCGCCGCGTTTGCCGCCGGGGTCGCGCGCGGGGTGTTGCTGGCTGACGCGGGCTATGGTGTCGACGGCCCCTTGCGCTCGGGCATCACGGCTCTCGGGCTGACCTATGCGGTGGGCGTGCAATCGACGCTCAGCGTCTGGCCGCCCGGTGTGGACCCGCTGCCGCCCGCCCCGTGGAGCGGACGCGGGCGCAGGCCGTCACGGTTGCGGCGCGACGCCGATCATCAGCCTGTCGACGCCAAGGCGCTGGCTTTGGACCTGTCCCCGGAGTCGTGGCGGACGGTGTTCTGGCGCGAAGGCTCCAACGAACCCTTGTCGTCACGTTTCGCCGCCGTGCGGGTCAGGCCGGCCTCGCGCGACTGGAAACAGTCGACGCCCCATCCCTTGGAATGGCTTCTCGTCGAATGGCCGGAAGCTGAAGAAAAGCCCACAAAATATTGGCTATCGACCCTTCCGGAAGACGTTGCTCTTGAGGTCCTCGTCGATACAGCCAAACTGCGTTGGCGCATCGAGCGTGACTACGAGGAACTGAAAAGCGAACTCGGCCTGGCGCATTTCGAAGGGAGGGGATGGCGAGGTTTTCATCACCACGCGACGCTGTGCATCGCGGCATACGGCTTTCTGATCCGCGAGCGAGCGGCGTTTCCCCCCTCAGCCGCCCGCCAGCGCAAAACGGCTCTCATACCCGATCGTCCGAAACCCCGAGGCGCCGCCGATCCGACCCGAGCGCCACGTCGAAAACTCGATCGCGACCATCCGACGAAGGCTGGCAGTCGCGCTGGCAAAGACACTGTCGCGATGTCCGTGTTGCCAAACACATCAAATCAGGGCGGTTTCCCGCCATGCAACGTGACGCAGTAGAACTA
>NZ_WNKS01000051.1 GCF_009720655.1 Rhodoblastus acidophilus
GTAACTACCCACGGTCGAATCCCGCGAAGTGACTTTTCTGGCGCGGCGGCTTTGGCCGCGTTCGCCTGGTGTCAGTGAGCGACGATTTCGAGAATGGTCTTGAACGGACCTGCGCCCGCCAGGCGCGCGGTATCGACGGCGGTGCGCACGCCGGCTTCGAGGTCCGCGGCCCATCTGGCGCGGTAGCCGTTGGTGACCTTGCGCTGGATCACGCTTGGGCGCAGGCCGCGTTCGCTGACGTTGTTGGTGGGCTCGACCGCGCCGGGAAAGTCGCAGAATGTCAGCAGTTGGTCGCGGGCGCGACCGACCCTCGCCATCAGGTCTCGGGTCAGCTGACAGTCGGTCGGGGCGGCGAGGATAAGATCGAGATCGCGCTCGAGGGCCCGCCGTCTGGCGCGCAGCGTCGAGGCGGCGATGGTGGTGATGTCGCGCCCGAGAGCGAAAGCCCGGTCGAACCACAGGCGCAATCGGAACGGCGCGTCATCCTCGCTGTTCTCGTCGGCGAAGCGGGCGGCGCGATCGAGATGGGCAAGGCAGGTTTGCTGCCGGTCGGCGTGGCCCTGCTGGGCGCTGTAACGGTCGGAAGTCCACACCGTGGGGCGATGGCCGTCGAGCGCGTCGCGCACGACCTGGGCGCCGCGGCTGAAATCGACGCTGTGGACGACGGCGTCTTTGCTGCAAAACACCCATTGGAATGCGTTGACGCCCTCGATGCGCGCGCCGGTTTCGTCGCAGGCGATGAAGCGCGCCCGGCGCAGTTGCGACAGCGCCGCGTCCCGTCTGGCGGCGAACGCCGCCTGCATGCGCTTGAACATGTTCATCAGCGCGCCTTCGCTGATTTTCAGCCCGAACAGATCGAAAAACGCGAGGCGCAGCCGCTCGTAGGAAAACAGCTGCATGCTCTTCAGATAGACCGCCATCGCATGGATGTTCGGCCCGAATGGCGAGCCTTTGGCGGCTTCCGGCAGCGGCGCCTCGGTCGTCGCGCCGCAGCGCCCGCAGCGGATCGAAAACCGCCGATGGCGCCGAACGAACGGCCGGATCGGCGGCAACTCGATCTCATCATATTCACCGATCAACTCCCTCTCGGCGTCCACGTCGAAAGCCAGCCCGCAGCACGGACAGATGGAAGGGACGTGGTCTTCAAAGGCGTCGGGGTCGTCGCTGAGCGCGCGGAAATGGCCTTCGTGTCCGGGTTTGGCGCCGCCGGGCCTGGAGTCCTCGCGCCGCTCCTTGCGATCGGTCGATGGAGGTTTGGAGGAATTGCGCGAGGTCTTGTCCGGCCGCTGCAACCGCAGAACCAGCTCGATCAGTTCGTCCTTGCTGAGGCGCTCCAAATCACCGCGATTCATCCAAATTTTGAATCAAAATCCGGGCGGGAGCGCAAGCCCTGCCGCGCCGCCGATGGGCCTGGGTAATTAC
>NZ_WNKS01000052.1 GCF_009720655.1 Rhodoblastus acidophilus
ACTGTCGCGATGTCCGTGTTGCCAAACACATCAAATCAGGGCGGTTTCCCGCCATGCAACGTGACGCAGTAGAACTAATTATCGAGCCCATTGCGGCGCCCCTTCCGTCTGGAAGGTTTGGGGCGCTCTCCCGAAGCACATTTGCTTTCAACGGTGGGGTGTTCCCAACCCCCTTCGCCTAAGCAATTGACTTCGTTGGATTGCTGCGCATCCCTAGGGAGCGCCATATACTCAAAGTCTCGGCCCGCGTGTCCTACGCCCGATCAACGGTGCGCCAAAGGCTTGCCCGATAACCGTCTTGGGCATTGGCGTCGCGACACACCCTGAAGCGTTCCAATCTTCTTGGCGCCGCGCTCGATCAAGAGATTGTGAATCATCTTAAGCGGCGCGAAGCGGCGGGCCGGCTCTCCGCCTCGCAACTTAGACGGCGGCGCCAGGCTGGGAGACGCCCTGAAGGCATGGTGGAGCCTTGCGCCCCGAACGCGGCGCGAAACAATGACGTTCGGCGACAACATGCTTCCGTCTTAACCATTTCGTCCAACAGACGCCGTCGCCCGCAAGACCCAGACGCAAACGTCGGAGAGCGCGCGAAACCCTAAGTGGTGGCAACTTGCTTTTTTTGGCCGTGTTGGCTAGCATCAATCCCTGATTACTTGCCTTGATCAGATTTCCGCGGCACAGGTGGACGTGTAACTTTTCGGCAAGCTCTTCTAAATTTGATAACCTGACGGCGGCACATGACGGTCAAGCCCGATTTCTCCCAAGCCCCGGAGGCCGCAGCGCCGCGACACTCGGGACTGCGCGCATTATGCAGCATAGCCGCCTATTACCGGATTGCTGCGGACCCCAACCATCTTGTCAAGGAACTGGCGATCGAGGCGGGTGAGGAGGCGCCGAACGAGCTCGTCCGCGCCGCCGTTCGCATGGACCTCAAGGCCAGGGTCATCGAAAATCCATCGCCTGAGCGCTTGGCTTCGGCGCCGGTTCCGGCCTTGTTGAGGCTGAAGAACGGATCCTGGTGTGTGTACGCCGGGGTGACCGCCGCCAACCTCGCCCGCATCGCCGATCCCGCGACCCGAATCCAACGCGAACTCCCGCTGAACGATCTTGTCGCGGAAATCGATCCCCTCCTTGTGCTTGTCGCCCGACGATTCCGGGGGGCGGGCGTCGATCCCAAAAACTTCGGCTTCCATTGGTTTGCGCCGTCGTTGTGGCGTTACCGCAAGCCGCTGATCCACGTGCTGATCGCTTCGTTCTT
>NZ_WNKS01000053.1 GCF_009720655.1 Rhodoblastus acidophilus
GGCCATGGCCAAGGAAAAATTTACGCGTAGCAAGCCGCACTGCAACATCGGCACCATCGGTCACGTCGACCACGGCAAGACCTCGCTGACCGCCGCCATCACCAAGGTGCTGGCGGAGACCTCGGGCGGCGCCACGTTCACGGCGTATGACCAGATCGACAAGGCGCCGGAAGAAAAGGCCCGCGGCATCACCATTTCGACCGCCCACGTCGAATACGAGACCGCCAACCGCCACTATGCGCACGTCGACTGCCCCGGCCACGCCGACTATGTGAAGAACATGATCACCGGCGCGGCGCAGATGGACGGCGCGATCCTGGTGTGCTCGGCCGCCGACGGCCCGATGCCGCAGACCCGCGAGCACATCCTGCTCGCCCGTCAGGTCGGCGTGCCCGCGCTCGTCGTGTTCCTCAACAAGGTCGACCTCGTCGACGATCCGGAACTGCTTGAGCTCGTCGAGCTCGAAGTCCGCGAACTCCTGTCCAAGTACGAGTTCCCCGGCGACGACATTCCGATCACCAAGGGCTCGGCCAAGGTGGCGCTCGACAACGGCGATCCGGAAATCGGCTCCAAGGCGATTCTCGCGCTGATGAAGACGGTCGACGAGTACATTCCGCAGCCGGAGCGTCCGATCGACCAGCCCTTCCTGATGCCGGTCGAAGACGTGTTCTCGATCTCGGGCCGCGGCACCGTGGTGACCGGCCGCGTCGAGCGCGGCATCGTCAAGGTCGGCGAGGAAGTCGAGATCGTCGGCCTGAAGCCGACCGTCAAGACCACCGTCACCGGCGTGGAAATGTTCCGCAAGCTGCTGGACCAGGGCCAGGCGGGCGACAACGTCGGCTGCCTGCTGCGCGGCACCAAGCGCGAAGACGTGGAGCGCGGCCAGGTGCTGTGCAAGCCCGGCTCCGTGAAGCCGCACACCAAGTTCAAGGCTGAGGCGTACATCCTCACCAAGGAAGAGGGCGGCCGCCACACCCCGTTCTTCACCAACTACCGTCCGCAGTTCTATTTCCGCACCACCGACGTGACGGGCGTGTGCTCGCTCCCCGAGGGCACGGAAATGGTGATGCCGGGCGACAACATTTCGATGGAAGTCCAGCTGATCGTTCCGATCGCGATGGAAGAGAAGCTGCGCTTCGCCATCCGCGAAGGCGGCCGCACCGTTGGCGCGGGCGTCGTCGCTTCGATCATCGA
>NZ_WNKS01000054.1 GCF_009720655.1 Rhodoblastus acidophilus
ATACGGTTTCCGGCTGAATGACTCGGTCGGATTCCCTGGTGCGCACAATAAGGCTAAGCTTTGTGGTCATGAATCGCAGGAGGCGGGTCATGACGACGATCGCGGGGCATTTGAGCGTCGATGGGTTGCGTGATCGGTATGTTTCGAGTTCGGATGCGTGCGAGGCGCGCCATTTCCAGACCATCTGGCTTCTCGCCAAAGGCCACAGCGTCGGCGAAGTGGCTGAATTGACGTCGTTGGGAGAACGCTGGATTGAGCAGTTGGCGGCGCGTTACAACGCTGAAGGCCCTGATGCTCTGGGCGACTTGCGTCGGCGCAACGGGGCGAAGGCCACCGTGCTCAAACCAGAACTGATCGAAAAACTTCGGGTGCGATTGCAGGAAGCGCCGGACGACGGCGGCCTTTGGACGAGTGCGAAGGTCGCCGCCTTCCTGGCGCGCGAGTTGGGGGTCGAGAAGGTGGCGGTTCAACGCGGCTGGGAGGCGCTCAAGGCGTGCGGCCTGTCGATCCAGTCGCCGCGTCCCAGGAACCCGAACGCCGCCACGCCTGAAGAGGAAACGGCGTTCAAAAAAAGCTTGCAGACGTCGTCGCCGAAGAAGCCTCAAAGCATCCAGAGCGACCGGTCGAAGTCTTCGCCACCGACGAGCATCGGCTCGGCCTGAAACCGGTGACGCGCCGGGTGTGGGCGCCGATTGGACAACGACCCATCGCGCTTGGACATCATCGTTTCGATTGGCTTTATGTCACCGCCTTCGTGTCGCCGGCGAGCGGCGAAACCTTCTGGTATTTGCACGACGGCGTGTCGAAGCCGTTCTTCGAGGCGTTGCTCGCCACTTTCGCGCGCGAGGCGAACGCCGGCCGCGAACGGACGATCGTTCTCGTCCTCGACAACGCCGGCTGGCACAGCGAAGCCGGGCTGAAGCTTCCCGAAGGCGTACGACTGGTCTTTCTTCCGCCCTACACGCCCGAACTCCAGCCGGCCGAGACGCTATGGGCACTCGTCGACGAGCCCATCATCAACAAGCATGCCGCCGACCTCAAAGAGCTCAACGACATCATCGCAGCAAGATGTGTTGCCCTCGCAAACGAACGCGGCACCATCAAAAGCCGAGCCGGATTTCACTGGTGGCCCGAAATCGCAAATGCGAAGTGATCAAACGGAAA
>NZ_WNKS01000055.1 GCF_009720655.1 Rhodoblastus acidophilus
AAGTCTCGCTGATCAGAACCCATGCGCCCAATCGCGGAGTCCGATGGACATGATGCGCCACGGTTGGTCGACGAGCTTGTTCCAGGCGTGGCAGCAGTGGTCGACGATGTCCTCGTAGGATTTGAAGACGCGGTTCGACAGCCAGTTGTCGCGCATGAACTGCCAGACGTTCTCGGCGGGGTTCAATTCGGGGCATTTGGCCGGCAACGGCAGCAGCGTGATGTTGGCGGGCACGTCGAGCTTGTCGGTCGTGTGCCAGCCCGCCTGATCAAGAAGCAGGACGGCGTGCGCGCCGGGAGCGACATTTTTGGCGATTTCCTTCAGGAGCAGGGTCATGGCGAAGGTGTTGCACTTGGGCATGATCAGCCCCGCGCCCTTGCCCTCCTTTGGGCAGATCGCGCCGAAAATATAGGTCGACGCGGTGCGCTGATCGTGGGGCGCGCTGGGGCGCGTTCCTTTCTTGGCCCAACGGCGCGTGATCTTGTTCTTCTGGCCGATCCGGGCCTCGTCTTCGAACCAGATTTCTATGCTCTCGGCGGCGACGCCTTTTTCGCGCGCGATTTCCTCCAGGCGCGCAGGGAAACTTTTTTAAAATCATCAATGGCGCCCTCGGCCTGGGCGTGATGCTTGGGGCGCGCCGACAGCTTGCGATAGCCCAGCGCCCGCAACTCCCGGCTCATCGTTTGTTTGGCGATGGTGACGCGGAATTCCTCAAACATCCACTGGCAGAGATCGACAAGACGCCAGCGCACCACGCCGTGGGCGGCGGGAATCGGGCCGCTCTCGATCACGGCGGTGAGCGCCGCCCGGTGCGCGTCGTTGAGCCGCGAGGGTTGGCCAGGCGCCTTGCGGTTGATCAGCCCCTCGGGGCCTTCGGCGTTGAACTTCACCACCCAGTCGCGGACGATCTGGCGCGTCACGCCGCCGATCTCGGCTGCTTTATCCCGGCTGGCGCCTTCGTAGATCGCCGCCAAAGCCAACAACCGTCG
>NZ_WNKS01000056.1 GCF_009720655.1 Rhodoblastus acidophilus
CGCCCAGAGCCTTCATGTCCATGCTCGCCCTTGTCAGCGCGTTCATTTGGATAAAATGAATGTCAACGCGCTCTAGAGCGTTTTCGAGCGCAGTGGATGCCGGCTCGCGTGAAGACAACGCGTTAAAACGAGAATCTAGAACTTTTTCATGTTTCCATGAAACGTGAAAAAGTTCTAAGCAGGATTTCCGAAAAGTGGCCACCGGTTTTCGGACGAAAATCCTGCGAAAACAAAGGAACCTAAGCAAACATTCGTTGGGCGACCAACGAATGTTTGCTTAGACATGCGTGGTCTTTTTTTGGCGCCTCCTCAGATGCTCGCAAGGGCGAATTTTTGGAAAATTTCTATTTCTGGTTGAAAACCATTCGCGCAAAACCGCGCAAAACGCGTCAGTTTGTGAAGAAATCACGCAATTTTTGGCAAAAATCGCGTGATTTTCGCGAGTACACCTCGCGGGTTGTGTCATCGGCGTAGAGGTGACAATCGTTCGCCGCGTTCCCGCCCGGCAGACGAGGTGCAAAATTATCTCGTCATAACAGAGGCATGTCATGAACGCGCGATCTTGATTCCCGTTTCACGTGAAACAAAACGTGAACATAAGTTCGACACATTGATCGATTTGGCGCGTTTCGCCATTTTCACTTTTCGAAAAAACGCCTGCCGCATGCAACTCTATGTCGTCATGGCCGATGTCTCCCGGCTCTCCACGCGGCGCCAGCGCGCAAAATCCGTCGGCATTTCGCTTTCGGCTCGGCGTGGATGACCGGGACAAGCCCGGTCATGACGTTCTTGGGGCGAAGGGTCGCGGGAAAACCAACCGGCGCCTTATACGAAGTCTCGCTGATCAGAACCCATGCGCCCAATCGCGGAGTCCGATGGACATGATGCGCCACGGTTGGTCGACGAGCT
>NZ_WNKS01000057.1 GCF_009720655.1 Rhodoblastus acidophilus
TGTGATTTTGCATGGAATAAGGACCCCAGCGCTGGGGTGATTTGCATCCAATCGGGACCCCGGGGCTGAGGGTCCACACTGGCCTCCTGATTTGTCGGAGGCCGAGATTGGAATGCTGATTGTGGAGACGATCGCCAAAATTCGCCTGGCGTTTTTTCATCAGAAAAAGCCGATCAAGGAGATCTGCCGAACGCTGCATGTGTCGCGGAAGGTCGTTCGGAAAGTGATCCGCTCGGGCGCGACTGAGTTTCGCTACGAACGCGGGCGCAGCCTCAGCCCAAGATCGGACCCTGGCGCGAGCAACTCGACGTGCTTTTGCTGGAAAATGACGGCAAGCCGGCCCGGGAGCAGCTGACCTTCATCCGGCTGTTCGAGGAATTGCGCGGCCTCGGCTACGAGGGCAGCTATGACGCCGTTCGCCGCTATGCGATCGGCTGGCGCAAGGCGCGCGGCGCCGCCACGGCGCCGGCCTTTGTGCCGCTGACCTTTGCGCCGGGCGAAGCCTACCAGTTTGATTGGAGCCACGAAATCGTCGTGCTGAACGGCGCGACGGTGACCGTGAAGGTGGCGCACATGCGGCTCTGCCACAGCCGCATGCTGTTCGCGCGCGCCTATCCGCGCGAGACGCAGGAAATGGTGTTCGACGCCCACGACGGCGGCTTCGCCTTCTTCAAAGGGGCGTGCACACGCGGGATCTACGACAATATGAAAACCGCGGTCGATGCCATCTTCGTCGGCAAGGAACGCAAGTACAACAGGCGGTTCCTGCAAATGTGCTCGCATTATCTCGTCGATCCCGTCGCCTG
>NZ_WNKS01000058.1 GCF_009720655.1 Rhodoblastus acidophilus
TCGAAGGTGGGTTGCCCCATTCGGAAATTCTCGGATCAAAGCTCGTTCGCAGCTCCCCAAGACTTATCGCAGCGTACCACGTCCTTCATCGCCTCTTAGCGCCAAGGCATCCACCGAATGCCCTTTTGACACTTGATTGCTCTCATTATCGACGTCCACCAGCTTTTCACCCCTCGGCAGAGGCAAAACCGGCTGTCCTTCTCGCGAAGAACCAGACGACGATCGAAAAGACCATTTCTTGCTTCGAACACACCCGAGAACACCGCGGTCAAGCCGTGTCCACTGTGACAATCGCTCCAGCAGCGCGTTGATAGACGTCTTGGCAGACGCCCTACCCCGCTGGATCGGATGTGTTTCCTCTTCACAATGTTAGATAACCCGCCGGGCTTTCTCGAAAGAAAGTCCACAGCGAAACTGTCATACCTTAAGGACGATTTTGCCGGGATCAGACCGTCTGGTGGAGCCAGACGGGATCGAACCGACGACCTCATGCTTGCAAAGCACGCGCTCTCCCAACTGAGCTATGGCCCCGAGGCAAACGCTTTAGCGTTTGCCGGGAGTGCGTCAGGCCATTCGCTTGCGAATGGCCGAGAGCACACAACCTCAGTTAGCGGCGACGATCTTGCTTAACAAACATGGTGGGCCTGGGAGGACTTGAACCTCCGACCTCACGCTTATCAAGCGCGCGCTCTAACCAACTGAGCTACAAGCCCGAGCTGTTGTATCGATC
>NZ_WNKS01000059.1 GCF_009720655.1 Rhodoblastus acidophilus
GTTACCGGTACGACGACCGCACATGGCGCCCGCCGCGGTTATCGGCGAAACTGGCAAGGGTCTGAATCCGTTGCGAGGTCTCGCTTAAACCCATGCATCAACACAGGAATGAAGGCGCCTCTTACAGGCGTGTCGAAGTTATCACGGGCCGGCGTCGGCGACGGTTTTGGAGCGACGAAGAAAAGGCGCGGATCGTTGCGGAAAGCGCCGATCCGGAAGCGAACGTGACCGAAGTCGCGCGGCGCAACGACGTCAGTCGCGGGTTGCTGAGCGTTTGGCGTCGCGAGGCCCGCTTTTCCCCGGTCGGAGCCTCGGCGTTCGCGAGAGTGCAGATTGAGGATGCCTCCGACAGCAGAATGGCGTCGGCGAACGGCGACGCCGCAATCGTCAGCCTGGACAGTCGGATTGAAATCCGGATCGGGAACGCGACGGTGTATGTGCCTGCTGGCGCCGACGCCGAGACGTTGAGGAACGTCTTGGCGGCGCTGCGGTTTGGACGATGATTTCGTTCGGGTCGGACGTCAGGGTGTTTGTGGCCACCCAGCCGATTGACTTCCGAAAAGGCGTGCATGGCTTGATTGGTCTGGTCGCCGAAGGGCTGAACGGCGCCCCATACAGCGGCGATGTCTTCGTTTTTCGCTCGAAACGGCCCGATCGTTTGAAAATTTTGGTCTTTGACGGAACGGGCATGTGGCTCATGACGAAATGGCT
>NZ_WNKS01000005.1 GCF_009720655.1 Rhodoblastus acidophilus
TGCCGTGGTCGACGTGACCGATGGTGCCGATGTTGCAGTGCGGCTTGCTACGCGTAAATTTTTCCTTGGCCATGGCCAATCTCCTTAATGGTTGTCAGATGCCTCAGGCGTATTTCGCCTGAACCTTGGCGGCCTCGTTGGCCGGCACCTGCTCGTAGTGGTCGAACTGCATGGTGAAGTTGGCGCGCCCTTGCGTGAAGGACCGCAGCTGGTTGACGTAGCCGAACATATTGGCGAGCGGCACCATGGCGTTGATGACATTGGCGTTGCCGCGCATGTCCTGGCCCTGGATCTGACCGCGCCGCGAGTTCAGGTCGCCGATGACCGAGCCGGTATAGTCTTCCGGGGTCACCACTTCGACCTTCATGATCGGCTCGAGCAGCACGGAGCCGCCCTTCTGGAGCGCTTCGCGCATAGCGGCGCGCGAGGCGATTTCGAAGGCGAGCACCGAGGAGTCGACGTCATGGAAGGCGCCGTCGATCAGCGTGGCCTTGACGTCCACGACGGGGAAGCCCGCGAGGATGCCGGCGCCCATCACCGACTGGATGCCCTTGTCGACGCCGGGGATATATTCCTTCGGCACCGCGCCGCCGACGATCTGGCTCTCGAACGAATTGCCGGCGCCCTGCTCATTCGGCTCGAAGATGATCTTGACGCGGGCGAACTGGCCCGTGCCGCCGGTCTGCTTCTTGTGGGTGTAGTCGATCTCGACGCGCTTGGTCAGCTTCTCGCGATAAGCCACCTGCGGCGCGCCGATATTGGCGTCGACCATGTAGGTGCGCTTGAGAATGTCGACCTTGATGTCGAGATGGAGTTCGCCCATGCCCTTGAGAATGGTCTGGCCGGATTCCTGATCGGTCGACACGCGGAAGGACGGATCCTCCGCCGCAAGCTTCTGCAGGGCGATGCCGAGCTTCTCCTGGTCGGCCTTGGACTTCGGCTCGATCGCGATCTCGATGACCGGATCGGGGAATTCCATGCGCTCCAGGATGACGGGCTTCAGCGTGTCGCACAGCGTGTCGCCGGTGCGGGTGTCCTTCAGGCCGGCCAGCGCGACGATGTCGCCGGCATAGGCTTCCTTGATGTCTTCGCGGTCGTTGGCGTGCATGAGCAACATGCGACCGACGCGCTCTTTCTTGTCCTTGGTCGAGTTCAGGACGGTCGTGCCGGATTCCACCTTGCCCGAATAAACACGGCAGAAGGTGATGGTGCCGACGAACTTGTCGTCCATGATCTTGAACGCGAGCATGGAGAAGGGTTCGGAATCCACGGGATTGCGGACCATTTCCTCGCCGGTGTCCATGTTGACGCCCTTGATCGCCTCGCGGTCGATCGGGGACGGCAGGTAGTGCACCACGGCGTCGAGCAGGGGCTGCACGCCCTTGTTCTTGAAGGCGGAGCCGCAGAACACCGGATGGAAGGCGATCTTGCGCACGGCCGCGCGGATCAGACGATGCAGCGTGGCCTCGTCAGGCTCTTCGCCGTCGAGATAGGCCGCCATCACGTCGTCGTCCATTTCGACGGCGGCTTCGATCAGCAGCTGGCGGTATTCGAGCGCCTTGTCCTTGAGATCCTCGGGAATCTCTTCGTCATGATATTTGGCGCCGAGACCTTCGTTGTCCCAAACCACCGCCTTCATGCGGACGAGATCGATGATGCCCTGGAAGTTGGATTCCGAACCGATCGGCAGTTGCACGCAGACCGGACGGCCGCCGACGCGGGTCTTGATGTCATCGACGCATTTGTAGAAATCGGCGCCGATCTTGTCCATCTTGTTGACGAAGCAGATGCGCGGCACGGCGTATTTGTCGGCCTGACGCCAGACGGTTTCCGTCTGCGGCTCCACGCCCTGGTTGCCGTCGAGCACGCAGACCGCGCCGTCGAGCACGCGCAGGGAGCGTTCGACTTCAATGGTGAAGTCGACGTGCCCGGGGGTGTCGATGATGTTCAGGCGCTTGCCGTTCCAGAAGGTGGTGGTCGCAGCCGAGGTGATCGTGATCCCGCGTTCCTGCTCCTGCTCCATCCAGTCCATGGTGGCGGCGCCCTCGTGGACTTCGCCAATCTTGTGCGACTTTCCGGAGTAGTACAGGATACGTTCGGTCGTCGTGGTCTTGCCCGCATCGATGTGGGCCATGATGCCGAAGTTACGGTAGTCTTCGATCGGATGACTGCGCGGCATGGTCGAGCTTTCCTAAACTTTGGCTTACCAGCGGTAATGCGAGAAGGCGCGGTTGGCTTCCGCCATCCGGTGCGTGTCTTCACGCTTCTTCACGGCGGCGCCGCGGTTGTTCGAGGCGTCGAGCAATTCGGCCGAAAGGCGCTCGATCATGGTCTTGTCGTTACGGCCGCGCGCGGCCGTGATCAGCCAGCGGATGGCGAGGGCCTGGCGGCGCTCCATGCGGACTTCGACGGGCACCTGGTAGGTGGCGCCGCCGACGCGGCGGGAGCGCACCTCGATGGCCGGAGCGACGTTTTCAAGCGCCTGCTTGAACACGCCGAGCGGCTCGACCTTGGCCTTGGCTTCGATGATGTCGAAGGCGCCATAGACGATCTGTTCGGCGGCCGACTTCTTGCCGTCGTACATGATCGAGTTCATGAACTTGGCGACGATGACGTCGCCGAACTTGGCGTCCGGGATGACTTCGCGCTTTTCCGCGCTGTGACGACGAGACATATCCGCTCCTAAATCTTACTTCGGACGCTTCGCGCCGTATTTCGAACGACGCTGCTTGCGGTCCTTGACGCCCTGGGTGTCGAGCACGCCGCGCAGGATGTGGTAGCGCACGCCGGGAAGATCCTTGACGCGGCCGCCGCGGATCATCACCACGGAGTGTTCCTGAAGGTTGTGGCCTTCGCCCGGAATGTAGCCGATGACCTCAAAACCGTTGGTCAGGCGAACCTTGGCCACCTTGCGGAGCGCCGAGTTCGGCTTCTTCGGCGTGGTGGTGTAGACGCGGGTGCACACGCCACGCTTCTGCGGCGAGGCCTGCAGATGGCGGGCCTTTTCGCGATAGGTTTTCGGTTGCCGCGGCTTGCGGATCAACTGGGAAATAGTGGGCATCCTTCGCCTTTCCGGACGAAATAGTTGAACTGGTGAACAAGGCGAAACTTGCGCTCCGCCTCGCCCCGCGACCGACCTTGGACTCCTCGAAGGACTCTTCAGCCAATAGCGAAACGCATAAACGCCTTCGGCCATGATCCGGCCTCCGGCGCTTCCGAAGACAGAGGACCAACGCGGATAAACGCCAGTCGTGTCGATGGACGATCTCGCGTGAGATCGATTGACTCTTCAGTCGAAAAGCTGGTCCGACAGCGTTTAGTCCGCCTGGGTCTCCAGCGCGGCGCCGGAGACATGCTGGGCTACAGCCTGTCTGAGTGGCCGTCGTATAGGCGGCGGAGTCGCAAACGTCAAATGAAATTTGCGTTTTTCGCTGCAAAACTCGGGATCTCCCCCCGTTCCGCTTGCGCCGCTCGCCTTGAATCGAACCTGTGACTGGACTAATTTTGTTGTGTTGGGAGAAAAGACATGCGCATTGCCGTGTCGGAAGCCAAGGCGCAACTGACGGAACTGGTGCGTCGCGCGGAATCGGGCGAGGAAATCATCCTGACCCGCCACGGCGCGCCCGCCGTGCGACTCACGCCGGTGCGCCCCCTGCCCGACGCCGCGGAGACGCGCGCAGCGCGACTGAAGGACTTGCAACGCCGCGCCGCCGCGAAGGCGCTCCCTGGCCCCAGCGCCGCGCGCAGCCAGGATTTTCTTTACGGCGACGACGGTCTGCCGGAATGATCGCGGTCGATACGTCCGCTCTTGTCGCCATAGTTTTGAACGAACCCGAATCGGAGCGATGCGCGTCGATTCTCACGTGCGCGCCGCGCCGCCTGATCTCGGCGGCCAATGTCGCGGAGGCGCTGATCGTCGCTAACCGCCGCGCGGTGGTCGATGAGATGCAAGAGATGTTCGAACTCTGGACGTTCGACATTGTCGATGTCACGGCCTCCGTCGCGCATCGCGCGGCTGAAGCCTATCGGCTTTGGGGCAAGGGGTTCCACGCCGCCGCGCTCAATTATGGAGATTGTTTCGCCTATGACTTGGCGAAAAACCACGCCTGCGCCCTCCTCTACGTGGGCAAGGATTTTGCCCTGACCGACGTGTTGCGCGCACAGGAGAGCACGCCATGAAATCGTTTCGAAAAGAACTCTGGTTCGAGGTCCGGGGCCGCCGGGGTTTTGTCAACATCACCCCGCAGGTCGAATCGGCGCTGCGCGAATCCGGCGTGCGCGAGGGGCTGTGCCTCGTCAACGCCATGCACATCACCGCGAGCGTGTTCATCAACGACGACGAGAGCGGCCTGCACCACGACTACGAGCTCTGGCTGGAGAAACTGGCGCCGCATGAGCCGGTCTCCGGCTACCACCACAACCGCACCGGCGAGGACAACGCCGACGCCCACATGAAGCGCCAGGTGATGGGCCGCGAGGTCGTGGTCGCCATCACCAATGGCAAGCTCGACTTCGGCCCGTGGGAGCAGATTTTTTACGGCGAGTTCGACGGCGGCCGCCGCAAGCGCGCGCTGATCAAGATCATCGGCGAATGAGCGCGAGGGGACTGGATCGCATTGCGCGCCCGGTCTTTCCGGCTTGTCGCGCCCCAGGGGACGCGATGCGTTCCTGTCCCCGCTTGACATCACAGGGCCGGGGACAGGAACGCATTGCGCGTCCACATGTCGCCTCCGTCGGCGCACGACTCACGCGCAATTCGATCCAGTTCCCTTCTCACCCGAATCGATTGTTCCGTGGAAAATTCTTCGGCGGCAGGCGGCCGGCGTCGGCGCGGGTTCCCAGCCACTCGGTCAGCGCGTCCTTCGCCACATTATAGACGCGCCCCGAGGAATCGGTCCACGACAGCCCCGCGTCCAGCGCAAACGTTTTGATGTCCGAGAGGCCGCCATCCTTGTAGCGTTGCAGGCGCACGCCTTTGCCGCGCGTCATTTCCGGAATTTCGACGAGCGGAAAACACAGCAATTTGCGATTCTCGCCGATCGCCGCCACCGTGTCGCCCTCGACCGGCACGATGAAGCGCGCCTTGCCCGGCCCTTCGACATTGAGCAACATTTTGCCTTTTCGCGTGTTGGCGATCATGTCGTTTTCGGTGGCGACAAATCCGCGCCCGTCGCTCGACGCCACCAGCATTTTGCCATTGGGCCGATGCACGAACACGCTCGCGACATCCTCGCCGTCGTCGATTTCCGCCAGCAGACGAATCGGCTCGCCCGCCCCGCGCCCGCCCGGCAGTTTTGAGGCGTCGAGCGTAAAAATCTTGCCGTCGGTCGCCAGCACCATGATTTTCGATGTCGTCTCGGCGAAGAACGCCACATGCAGCGCATCGTCGCCCTTGTATTGCAGGTTGGCGAGGTCCGACACCTGCCCTTTGAGCGCCCGAATCCATCCCTTTTGCGTCACCACAACCGTAATGGGCTCGCGCTCGACCAACACATCGGTGAGATCGAAATTTTCGGACACCGCCGGCGGCGCCTCAAAGGTGGTGCGCCGTTTTCCCAGCGCGGTGAGCGGCCCCCATTTCTTCTTCATCTCGCGAATCTGCGCGACGATCGCCTTCCACTGCCGCGCCTCCTCACCGACCAGCAGTTCCAGCTCGCCCTTTTCGCGCGTCAGTTCCGCATGTTCGCCACGCAGCTGCATTTCTTCCAGGCGGCGCAGCGACCGCAGCCGCGTGTCCAAAATATAGTTCGCCTGGTTGTCGGTGAGTTCGAAGCGCGCCTTGAGCACGTCCTTGGGCTCGTCCTCCTCGCGGATGATGCGGATCACCTCGTCGAGATTGAGGAAGGCGATGATCATGCCGGCGAGCACTTCGAGCCGGCGCTCGATCTCCGCCAACCTGTAGCGCGAACGGCGCAGCAGCACGTCGCGACGATGGTCGAGCCATTGCCGCAAAGCCTCCGGCAGCGACAGCACTTTGGGCACCACGCCGTCAGCGAGCACGTTCATGTTCATCGCAAAGCGGCTTTCCAGCTCGCTCATGCGGAACAGGCTCTCCATCATCACGGAAGCATCGACGTTGCGCGCCCGAGGCTCCAGCACGATGCGCACGTCATCAGTGGATTCGTCGCGCACGTCGGCGAGCAGCGGCAGCTTCTTCTCATTGACCAGTTCGGCGAGCTTTTCGATCAGCCGCGATTTTTGCACCCCATAGGGAATCTCGGTGACGACCGCGTTCCAGGCGCCCCTCGCCCCCTCCTCCTTGGTCCAGCGCGAGCGGATGCGGAACGAGCCGCGCCCGCTCGCATAAGTCTCGATGATCGCGTCGCGCGAATCGACAACGATGCCGCCGGTGGGAAAATCCGGCCCCTGCACGAAGGTGCACAAATCCCGCGCCGACGCCTTGGGATTGGAGATGAGGTAGAGCGCGGCATCCAGGAGTTCGGAGACATTGTGCGGCGGGATCGAGGTCGCCATGCCGACCGCAATGCCCTGCGCGCCATTGGCGAGCAGGTTTGGGAAAGCGGCCGGCAGCACCACCGGCTCCTTCAGGTCGCCGGAATAATTGTCGCGAAAATCGACGGCGTCTTCGTCGATGCCTTCGAGCAGCGCCCGGGCGACCTCCGTCATGCGCGCTTCTGTGTAGCGATAGGCGGCGGCGCCGTCGCCGTCGATATTGCCGAAATTGCCCTGCCCGTCGACCAGAGGAAAACGCGAGGAGAAATCCTGCGCGAGCCGCACCAGGGCGTCGTAGATCGACTGGTCGCCATGGGGATGGAACGAGCCCATGACGTCGCCGACGATCTTCGCACATTTCTTGAAGGACGCGCCGGGGTCCAGCCGCAGAATGTGCATGCCGTAGAGAATGCGGCGATGCACGGGTTTCAAGCCGTCGCGGGCGTCCGGCAGGGCGCGGCCCATGATGGTGGACAGCGCATAGGCGAGATAGCGTTCTTCCAGCGCGTCGCGCAGGTTGACGGGCTGGTTGATCTCGTCCGGAGGCGGAAGATGAGCGCGGGCCATAGGCTCCAGAATTCATGTAAGGTTTGGGTTCGCGCCGCCCATGCGGACGCGGTTTTGCGTTCTTGACCTGTAGAGCAGGCGCCGACTCAGTTCAAGTTCGTGCTTCGTTCCTTTGCAGGAATTTTCCCGGATTGTGGCGATTTCGCACTAGCCTCGCCGACGCGCGGCGATTAGAAAACGGATGCTTCGCAGTTGCGAAGCGTTTTGAGCATCGCTTCAAGGCGATAAAGCCAGACCGTATGCGTATCGGCAGAGGCCCAGATGAAAATTTCGCAAGCGCTTGCGCCGGCAGTTGTGCTGCTGGCGTTTGGCGTCGGAGTCGGCGCGGCGTTCCTCGTGCAACGCACGGCGACCGCTGAACCCAACGCGCAGCAAACTGTCCAGATCGACTCCTCCAGCGTCTCCTCGATCTGCGAGGACCGCGAGGTGGAGATGGACGAAGGCTACGCGCTCACGCGCAAGGAAAAGCGCCGCGTTTGCCATTGAGGCGCGCGACGACAGTCAAGAGCGGCCCTCCGGGGCCGCTTTTGATTCGCCGGGTCATCCGCGCTTCGCCTGAAGGATTTCCGCGCGATTTCGTTTTCGCGGATCGCGAAGCGATCTTGCGGAAACCGTATCAGAGCGTCGCGAGATAGGCGGCGCGCGAATCGGGCGGCGTCAGCCCGCGCGGCGCGAAAACATCGCGGTCGAGGAAAAAGCCGGTGAGACGCAGGGCGGCGCGCACATCCTCGACGGACGCCGGCGCCTCCACGCCCCCGCGCAAGAAACCCGGCAGCGGCAGCAGTTTTGTCGCCCACGGCGCGCCGGCCTCGCGACAGACCGCGCGGCCGCTTTTCGGCGAGACATAGATCAGGTCGGCGGTCGCGCCCGTCGCCGCGCAGGTTTCCAGATCGAGCCCGAATCCCAGTTCCGCCAGCAAAGCGAGTTCGAAGCGCACGAAAAGGCTCGGCGCCAGCGGATCGCCCAAATGGACGAGCAGCGCCGAGGCCATCTCGAACAGGTTTGGATGCGGATCGCGCTCGGGCAGCAGCCGCAGCAACCCGCCCAGCCAGTTCACCCCATGCAGGGCGCGCACATCGCCCAACAGCAGATGCGTGCGCAGGGTGAGCGGCTCCACGGCGAAGGCGCCGATATGCTCCTCCAGCCGCGCGCGCCAGGTGACGGCGACTTCATTGCCGGCCTGCAGCACCGGCTGCATGGTTTTCGAACGGCCCGAGCGGACGACGCCGACATGGCGGCCATGGCCGCGCGTCATCACCTCAAGGATGACGCTGGTCTCGCCATGTTTCTTCACGCCCAGGACAAGGGCGCGTTCGGACCATTCCATGTTGCCGCCGCCGTCCCCGCCCCTCTTTGTGAGGCCGAAAAACTGAAGCCGTCATGGCCGGGCTTGTCCCGGCCATCCACGCGGCGCCGCAACGCGAGCTGTCGCAGAAACTTGCCCTCGCGGGTCGGCGTGGATGCCCGGGACAAGCCCGGGCATGACGTGCGTGGGCGCCTATTTCTTCGGAAACTCCAGCCCCATTTCCCGGTAACGCTCGGGGTCGTCGCCCCAGTTCTCGCGCACTTTGACAAACAGGAACAGGTGGACCTTCTGTTCCGCCGCTTCCATGATCTCTTTGCGCGCGGCGGACCCGATGCTCTTGATGGTCTTGCCGCCCTCGCCGATGACGATCTTCTTCTGGCCCTCGCGGGTCACATAAATCGTCTGCTCCACGCGCGCGGAGCCGTCCGGCTGATCCTTCCACAGCTCGGTCTCGACCGTGGACTGGTACGGCAGTTCGTCATGCAGGCGCTCGAACAGTTTTTCGCGGGTGATTTCCGCCGCCAGCGACCGCAGCGGCGCGTCCGAAACCTGATCTTCGGGATAGAGCCACGGCCCCTCCGGCATCAGCGCCGTCAGCTTGCGCAAAAACGTCTCGCAGCCGTGGCCCTTGAGCGCTGAAATCATGAAGGTTTCGATGAATTCGGCCTTGGCGTTCAGATCGGCGGCCAATCCCAACAACTTTTCATGGGCGATGGTGTCGATCTTGTTCAGCACCAGGATTTTCGGCGCCTTGATCTGCGCGAGACGGGCAAAGATCGCCTCGTTCTCCTCGTCAAAACCCTTTCGCGCGTCGATGAGCAGGCAGACGACATCGGCATCCCCCGCGCCGCCCCAGGCGGACGTCACCATGGCGCGGTCGAGCCGCCGCTTGGGCGCGAAAATGCCGGGCGTATCGACAAAGATGATTTGCGTCTGCTCCTGCAGCGCGATGCCGCGCACCAGCGCCCGCGTCGTCTGCACTTTTCGCGAGACGATCGACACCTTGGCGCCGACCAGCTGGTTCAACAGGGTCGATTTTCCGGCGTTGGGAGCGCCGATCAGCGCGGCGAAGCCGCAACGTGTTTCCGTCATGTCGGGTCCGTCACGCCTTCGCGGGCGAGGAAAGATTGGGCCGCCGCCTGTTCGGCGGCGCGTTTCGATCCGCCCCGCGCCTCGACGGAGTCGAAACCGGGGATGACCACTTCAATGATGAACTGCGGCGCGTGATCCGGCCCAGAGCGCGCCGAGAGCTTGTAAAGCGGCGGCGTCAGGCCGCGCGCCTGTGCCCATTCCTGCAACATGGTCTTGGGGTCGCGCAAGGGGCGCGTGGGGTTGCGCATCTTTTCGAGAAACGCCCGCTCCACCAGCGCCTGCGCGGCGTCAAAACCGCCGTCGAGATAGACCGCGCCGATGATGGACTCGCAGATGTCGCCAAGCAGCGCCGACTTCTTCTTGCCGCCGCTTTGCGCCTCGCCGTCGCCCAACCGCAGGAAATCGCCGGCGCCCCATTCGCGGGCGATGTCGGCGCAGGTCTCCTTGCGCACCAGCACGGCGAGGCGGCGCGACAGCTCCCCCTCCTCCGCGTCGGGAAAGTTCGCGCAGAGCATCCCGGCGACGGCGAGGCCGAGAACGCGATCGCCCAAAAACTCCAGCCGCTGGTAAGAATCGGTGCGGCGCACCGACGGCGACGGCGCCAAGGCGCTGATGTGGGTGAGGGCGCGGGTGAGATGCGACGCATCGGCGAATTCATAGCCGATGCGCGCCTCAAGTTCGGACAAATCCTTGCCTTTGCTCATCTGACCGCGTGGAACATCCGGTTCACCCGCAGGGTCCAAGGCCAGCGCCAGAATTCATAAGCCGCGGCCCCGTCGCCCACCGAGAAGAAGGTCACTTCGGCGCGGCCCTCGAGATTTTCGAATGGCACATAGCCGACGCCGCCCTGGTCCGGCGGCACGCGCGAATCCGTGGAATTGTCGCGATTGTCGCCCATCATGAAATAGTGGTTCGGCGGCACCACGAACGGGCCGGCGTTGTCGTTAAAACCGTCGTCGCCCTGGATTTCGATGATCGTATGCGAGACGCCGCCGGGCAGCGTCTCCTTGTAGGTCGGCACGGGGCCGAAATGGCCATAGAGGTCTTCGGTCTGCACCTTGTCGACCGGCTCGCGCGGCACGAGTTCGTCGTTGATGTAGAGCCGCCCCTTCTTGATCTCGATCTTTTCGCCGGGCAGGCCGATCACGCGCTTGATGTAGTCGGTCTCATTGTCGCGCGGCAGTTTGAACACCACGACATCGCCGCGCTTGGGCGGCGACGAGAGCACGCGGCCATTGAACAGCGGCGGACCGAAGGGCACGGAATAGCGGGAATAGCCATAGGCGTATTTCGACACGAACAGGTAGTCGCCGATCTCCAGGGTCGGAATCATCGAGCCCGAGGGAATGTTGAAGGGCTGGAACAGGAAGGTGCGCACCACCAGCGCGATGGCCAGCGCCTCCAGGATCACGACGATGGTTTCGCCGAGTCCCTCTTTCTTCTTTGCGTCAGTCATGGCTCCGCCCGTATTGATGCTTTCTCGCCGGTATTGCGGGTTTTCGTGCGGAAACGCAAGCGCCCATGGCGCCGCGCAAGCCGGCTCAGCGCGCCTCGATCAGAACCTGCGCCTGCGCGTATGGGTATTCGTCGGTCAGCGTCAGATGGATATAGGGCGTCGCGCCGGGCGGCGCCAGCCGCGCGCACATATCGGCGAGCAGCGCCGCCGCCGCGCCGGTGAGCACCACCCCGGGCTTGCCGGCCGCGTCATTGACGACGCCGATGTCATGGAACCAGACGCCGCGCGCGAGTCCCGTGCCCAAAGCCTTGGCGCAGGCCTCCTTGGCGGCGAATCGCTTGGCGTAGGTTTCCGCGCGCCGCGCCCGCCCGTCGGCTTTTTCGCGTTCGATCTCGGTGAAGCAGCGGCGGGCGAAGCGATCGCCGTATTTTTCCAGCGTGCGCTCGATCCGCCTGATGTCGCAGAGATCGACGCCCAGTCCCAAAATCATACGCCCCGCGCTCCTTCAACCCCTTGCGCGATGGCCGCGATCATCCGCCGGATCGAGGCGTCGAGCCCGATGAACACCGCTTCGCCGATCAGGAAATGGCCGATGTTCAGTTCGGCGATCTGCGGCAAAGCGGCGATGGTTCTGGCGCTGTCGAAATCGAGTCCGTGGCCGGCGTGGCATTCCAGGCCCAGCCTTTCGCAGGCCGCGGCGGCCGCGCGCAGCCGGTCAAATTCGGCTTGCGCCTTGTCGGTTTCCCCCAGCATCAGCGCATGACACCAGGCGCCGGTGTGCAGCTCCACCACGGGCGCCCTGATCTCGACAGCCGCCTCCAGCGCCGCGATCGAGGGCTCGACGAACAGGGACACGCGCACGCCCTCGCGATTCAGCTCGTCGACGAAGGGAATCAGATGCTTTTTGCCGCCGATGACGTCGAGCCCGCCCTCGGTGGTGCGCTCCGTGCGCTTTTCCGGCACCAGGCAGCAGGCGTGCGGTTTTGTGCGCAAAGCGATGTCGAGCATCTGCTCGGTCGCCGCCATCTCGAAATTGAGCGGCGCCGGGAGTTCGCGCAGCCGGCGCATGTCCTCGTCGACAATGTGGCGGCGATCCTCGCGCAGATGCGCCGTGATCCCGTCGGCGCCGGCCGCCAGCGCCATTTCGGCCGCGCGAACCGGATCGGGAACGAAACCGCCCCTCGCGTTGCGCAAGGTGGCGACGTGATCGACATTCACGCCCAGCCGAATTTTTCGCGCGCTCATCGCCACCCCTTTCACCCCTGGTCCATATCGCGTTGTCATAGGACGGACCGAGCGGATCGACAACGCGCCAGGCGCGATTCCCGCACGCGGCCTTCACACCTCGAGCCTCCCCGGACCCGCACGGGCGGCCATCGCTCTTGAAGACGCGCTATCGAGCTGGCGCCGGTTGGAGTACGGACGCATTCAATTACGTAAAGTACGCACTTGCCGATCAGCAAAGCTAATATATAATGAAAGCGCAATTTCATTTTAGTCGACGCGGCGAAATAGACGCGCCAATATTTGGACTGGCGACCGGCCAGAATTGTCTGCTAACTCGGTCTCCCCGAAGGATCGCTGCGTCATTCATTCCGCGCCGTCGCTCTAGCCATTGAGTGCGAGACGATGAACTCTATTGATTTGCACGTCGGCGCCCGAGTGAGGGCGGCGCGGTTTCAGGCGGGCTTGACGCTCGGATCTGTCGCTTCTCTCATCGACACGAACGCCGCCCAACTTCTTCTATACGAGAGCGGCAAAGAGCGAATTCCGGCTAAAACCGTCAATCAACTTTGCCGCATCCTCAACGTGTCCCCTCACTATCTCTTCGAACTCCCGTTGAGCAGCGACGGCCCTGGGCGTCGCGGCGCGCGCGACGCGGATGCTCACGCGCCCGCAACAGCCAAGGCGGGATCGCCTGAACACCTCGCCCGCGCGGAAGACATGGTCATGCGGCATGACAGGCTTGCCGCGATCCAGGTGGACATTGGCGAAAGGCTTGAGCGTTTGGGTATCTGTTTAAATCGGTGGAAATGCGATCATGAATGATTGATCCATCCCCGCCCAAGTTGCGGAGCCGCTCCATGCAAGAAAGGCAAACAGCCATGTTGCTTGGCGGCGGCATGTAGCCATCTTCGAACGGAAGATCCAGGCTCGGGGCGCCCGGAGATAACATGCCGAGGCAATTGTCGCATGCGATCCTCTTGCGCAATTTGCTCTCTCTTGCCGATTTTCATCTGCAACGCCTTCGCCGCTGGTGGGCGCGGGCTGCGCTACCCGATCACCCGCTCGACCCGGTTGACCATGGGCAGCGCCCGAATGCGCGCGATGATGTCGCTCAGATGCTTAAGGTCGAACACTTCGACCTTAAACGTCATCTCTCGGCTTAATCCCTGTCTACGTCGCCCACGTCCGCCGCGTGGCGCCAGCCGCCGGTGTGGTGTGCAGCTCCACCACCGGCGCCCTGATCTCGACAGCCGCCTCCAGCGCCGCGATTGACGGCTCAACGAACAGCGACACGCGCACGCCCTCGCGATTCAGCTCGTTGACGAAGGGAATCAGAGGCTTCTTGCCGCCGATGACGTCGAGCCGCCCTCGGTGATGCGCTCCGTGCGCTTTTCCGGCGCCAGGCAGCAGGCGTGCGGTTTCGTGCGCAAAGCGATGTCGAGCATCTGCTCGGTCGCCGCCATCTCGAAATTGAGCGGCGCCGGCAATTCGCGCAAACGGCGCATGTCCTCGTCGACAATGTGGCGGCGATCCTCGCGCCGATGCGCCGTGATCCCGTCGGCGACGGCCGCCAGCGCCATTTCGGCCGCGCGCAGCGGATCGGGGACGAAACCGCCCCTCGCGTTGCGCAAGGTGGCGACGTGATCGACATTCACGCCCAGCGGAATTTTTCGCGCCGTCATCGTGCCTTGCTTTCCTGGATGCGCCTCCCTCGTCATAAGACGACCCGGCCGGATCGACACCGCGCCATTTCGCGACGGCGGATGCAAGGGTCTTGTGGCGCGCGCGGACGCAGACTTAACCTTAGGTAATGACCGCAAGTTGACGTTTTATATGAACTCCTCCACGTTCAGCAGCCGTTCAGGTATAAACGTGTTTAATTGCTTCAAATTCAAGCAATCCATTGAGTTGAGCCCAGCCATGAGCGATATCGATCTTCTTGTTGGCGCAAGATTGAGAGAAAAACGGTTTCAAGCCCGGTTGAGCCTTTCCGAGCTCGCCGCCCGCATCGGCGCGCCCCCCGCCCGCCTGCTGCGCTTCGAGGACGGGCAGGAACGCGTTCCAGCTCAGATCCTGGCCGCATTCTGCCGCGCCCTGGAGGTGAAACCCGCCGAGATTTTTGCGCTGAAGACCAACAAGCCGGAGCAAGCCGCTGTCGTCGACGACGACGGGCGCGTCGCCCGGGGCTTGAGCGCCCTCTCGGCTCTGAGGACGCAAGCCAACGCCCGCCGCGCCCCGGAGACTTGATCGCTAGAGCATTTTCAAGCGAAGCGGATGCCGGTTCGCGTGAAGAAAATGCGTCAAAACAAGACTCTAGAGCTTTTTCATATTTCCATGAAACGTGAAAAAGCTCTAGCCGATCACCCGCTCGACCCGGTTGACCATGGGCAGCGCCCGAATGCGCGTGATGATGTCGGTCAGATGTTTGAGGTCGAACACCTCGACTTCAAACGTCATCTCGCGGAAATCCGGGGAGATCTTGTTGAAGGTGACCTCGTCGATATTGGCGCCGGTCTCGCCGATCAGATTGGCGACCGCGCCGAGACTCCCCGGCTCGTTGATGGCGGCGACGACGATTTTCGCCGGGAACAGCTCCGGCGCCCCCTCCATGTCCCAGCGCACGTCGAGCCAGCGCTCCGGCTGATCGTCGAATTGCTCCAGCGCCGAGGCCTGGATCGGATAGATGGTCACGCCCTCGCCCGGCGTGAGGATGCCGACGATGCGGTCGCCGGGCACCGCGCCGCCATCGGGCGCGAAACTCACCGGCAGGTCGCCGCGCAGGCCCCGGATCGGCAGCGCCGAACCGCCCGCGCCCGGCGACTTGAACTGCATGCCCGAAGCCTTCTGCATCTTGAACCAGCCTGGATCGGGCCGGCGCCCCGCCGCCGCCTTGCGCTCCTCCTTGAAGTCGGGATGGACCGCCTTGACCACGTCGCCCGAAAACATTTCGCCGCGTCCGACCGCCGCCAGCACATCCTCGATGTTTTGCCGCGCAAGCCGAGGCAGCGCCAACTTGAGCTTGTCGTCGGAGAACGGCTTTCCGGCCCTTTCGAAAGCGCGTAAAACGATCTGGCGGCCGAGCCCGGCATATTGCGCGCGCACCGCCTCGCGCGAGGCGCGGCGAATGGCGGCTCGCGCCTTGCCGGTCACGGCTATGCTCTCCCAGGCGGCCGGAGGGGTCTGGCTTTCGGCGCGGATGATCTCGACCTCGTCGCCATTGGACAAAGGCGCGAGCAGCGGCGCCAGCCGTCCGTTGATCTTCACGCCCACGGCCGAATTGCCGACGCTGGTGTGGACCGCATAGGCGAAATCGATCGGCGTCGCCCCACGCGGCAAAGCGATCAGGCGGCCGTTGGGGGTGAAGCAGAACACCTGGTCATGGAACAGCTCCAGGCGCGTGTGCTCCAGAAACTCCTCGGGACTGTCGCCTTCCGCCAGCATGTCGATGGTGCGCTTCAGCCACTGGTAGGCGCTGCTCTCCTGCGACAGCGCCGGGGCCACCCCGTCCTTGTAAAGCGCATGGGCCGCGATGCCGTTGCGGGCGATGTTGTGCATTCCGTGGGTGCGCACCTGCAATTCGACGCGCTGGCGCCCGGGGCCGACCACGGTGGTGTGGATCGAGCGGTAATCGTTCTGCTTCGGCGTCGAAATATAGTCCTTGAAGCGGCCGGGCACCATCGGCCACTTGGTGTGAACCACGCCGATCACCCGATAGCAGTCCTCGACTTCGTCGACGACGACGCGAAAGCCGAAAATGTCGGACAATTGCTCGAAGGCGACGGACTTGCGCTCCATCTTCGACCACACGGAATAGGGCTGTTTCTGCCGTCCGCGCACCACCGCCTTGATGCCGCGCTTGCGCAATTCCTCGGACAGCTCCGCCTCGATGGCGCCGATCAGCTCGCTGTGTTCGCTGCGCAAATCCGCGAGCCGGGTCGAGACCAGGGCGAAGGCTTCGGGGTTGAGATGCTTGAACGACAGGTTTTCCAGCTCGTCGCGCATCACCTGCATGCCCATGCGGCCCGCGAGCGGCGCATAGATGTCCAGCGTCTCCTGGGCGATGCGCGCGCGCTTCTCCGGCTTGACGAAATGCAGCGTGCGCATGTTGTGCAGCCGGTCCGCGAGCTTGACCAGCAGCACGCGCACGTCCTCGGCGATCGCCAGCAGCAGTTTTCGAAAATTTTCCGCCTGCTCGGCTTTTTTCGACACGAGGTCGAGTTTTTTGAGCTTGGTCAGGCCATCGACCAGCGCGCCGATTTCCGGGCCGAAAATATCGTCGATCTCGGCGCGCGTGGCGGCGGTGTCCTCGATCGTGTCATGCAGCACGGCGGCGACGATGGTGGCGTCGTCGAGCTTCATCTCCGTGAGGATGGCCGCGACTTCGAGGGGATGGGTGAAATAGGGGTCGCCGGAGGCGCGGGTCTGCGCGCCATGGGCGCGCATGGCGTAAACATAGGCGCGATTCAGCAGATCCTCGTTGGCGCCGGGATTGTATTTGCGCACGCGGTCGACGAGTTCGTACTGACGCATCATTTCGGGGAAATTCTCCGGGAATTCCCAAATGGTAGCGACCGCAATGCGGTGGGCGCAACAAAAAAGCGGAGACCGCGCGCGATCTCCGCCAAATCTGTCCGTTCCCGACGAAAGCCTATTCCGAGTCGTCGTCGGTTTCGGCGGGCGGCACCAGGCCTTCGAGTCCGCGCAAAAGATCTTCCTCGGTCATGCGGTCGAACTGCACGTCGCCGGCGAGATCGCTCGACGGCGTGACCAGCGCCGGCACCACCTCCGCCTCGGGCTCGTCGACTTCGACGTGCTTCTGCAACGAGTGGATGAAGTCTTCCTTCAAATCTTCGGGAGCTATGGTCGAATCCGCAATTTCCCGAAGCGCGACGACCGGATTTTTGTCATTATCCCTGGGCACGCTGATCTGCGCGCCGGACGAGATCATCCGGGCGCGGTGGCTGGCGAGCAAAACGAGATCAAATCGGTTGTCGACCTTGTCGATACAGTCCTCGACAGTGACGCGAGCCATGCTGGCGCTCCTAAGGCAAAGGTAAAATGGGGACTCATCGTTCCTGTTAGTGTGGGAAGGACGGGAAAGCAAGTTTTATCGAAGCCCGGTGCGACGCCCCGCCGCAACCGACGGCTTCATGGAGCAAATGCTACAAATATGTCGAATTTGTAACAATTCCTCTTGCCATGGAACCACAATTCGGACTTTTTTGTTCCTTATCGCACTCAACAGGTCTGGCGCAGACGCCGTGCTTGCGCCAGATTGCATCAATAGCTGGAATGGGCCGCGTCGGCGCGAACGACGATGCCGCTTGTGGCCTCAAGCCCTTCGATTCTTTGGCGCTGAGGATCTTTTGACAGTTTGCTTTTTTCGCGATTTGCAGTAGTCACGGCCCAGCAGGTGACGATCTCCTGCCGGCAACGGCACAAACTTATGAATAGGAAACGGAATTCTATAATGGCTGACCCAGAACGCATCGCCCTGTTTATTGACGGCGCGAATCTGTACGCGACCGCAAAATCCTTGGGGTTTGACATAGATTACAAACGCCTGCTGAAGGAGTTCCAGGGCAAGGGTCGCCTGTTGCGCGCCTTCTACTACACCGCCTTGGTGGAGGATCAGGAATATTCCTCCATTCGCCCGCTGATCGACTGGCTCGACTACAACGGCTACGCCGTGGTGACCAAGCCCGCGAAGGAATTCGTAGATGCTCTGGGCCGCCGCAAGGTCAAGGGCAACATGGACATCGAGCTCGCCGTCGACGCCATGGAAATGGCCGACCACATCGACCACATGGTGCTGTTCTCCGGCGACGGCGACTTCCGCTCGCTGGTCGAGGCCGTGCAGCGCAAGGGCGTGCGCGTCTCCGTGCACTCCACCATCACCACGCAGCCGCCGATGGTCGCTGACGAGCTGCGCCGCCAGGCCGACGAATTCGTCGATCTCGTCCATCTCGCCAACAAGATCGGCCGCGACCCCACCGAACGCACCGACCGCATGCAGCGCTTCCAGGAGCGCCGTCCGGCCGCGCCGATTCCGACGCACGCGCACCAGGAAGAGACGACCGAAGAATGATCGGTCGTTTTTGAGCCACATCTTGCGAAGGCGGGCCCATGTCCCTGACTCCGCCCGCCTCGCCAAATTTCGATTGTCCGCTTTGCCCGCGCCTCGCGGGATTTCGTTTTGAAAACAAGCGTCTGCTGCCGGACGGTTTTAACGCGCCCGTGCCCAGTTTTGGCGACCTCGCCGCCCCCCTGCTCATCATCGGTCTCGCGCCCGGATTGCGTGGCGCCAATTTCACCGGACGCCCGTTCACCGGAGACTACGCTGGCGATCTGCTTTACGCGGCGCTGCTGAAATTCGGCTTCGCGTCGGGCGTTTATGGCGCGAATTCGCGGGACGGATTGCAACTGTCTCATTGCAGGATTTCAAACGCGGTTCGCTGCGTTCCCCCTCAAAACAAGCCGACGCCGCAGGAGATTGCAACCTGCCGTTGCTTCCTGTCGCAGGAAATCGCCGCCATGCCCGCCCTGCGCGCCCTGCTCTGCCTCGGCCGCATTTCGCATGACAGCGCGGTGAAGGCCCTGGGCCTGCGCGCCAAGGACGCCCCCTTCGCCCATGGCGCGGCGCATCCTCTCGCCAACGGGCTGACGCTCTACGACAGCTATCACTGCTCCCGCTACAATACCAATACGGGCGTGCTGACGTCACAGATGTTCGATGCGGTGTTCCAGCAGATCGTCACGGATTTGAAGATTTCGTCCTGTCGGTCTGAACCCGCGCAGACTTGAACCCGCGCCATTCCACCGTCACTGCGAGCAAAGCGAAGCAATCCAGGACTCACGCAAGCGACGAATGCATGACGCGCTTGCTCGTTTCGAGAGACTCGGCCTCGCCTTACTGGCTTGACGCCACCTTCTGCCGCAGGTCGGCGCTGTAAAGATGGGCGCGCTCGCCGAGCAGAGCGCGGTACATGTGCAGGTTCTCCACCACGCGCTGCACGTAATTGCGCGTTTCCGTGAACGGGATGCGCTCGACCCAGTCCACCGGATCGACATTGTCCGCGCGAGGGTCGCCATAGGCGCTCATCCATTGCGCGACATTGCCGCCGCCGGCGTTATAGGCGGCAAACGCCAGAATATGCGAGCCCTTGTACTCCGCCAGCAGCTCGCCGAGGTGAAAGGCGCCGAGCTGGGCGCTGAACGTGGCGTCGCCGCGCAGTTTGCCTTCGTCATAGGTGATTCCGGCGCGCTTGGCGGCGCCGCGCGCGGTCGGCTCCATCATCTGCATCAGACCCATGGCGCCGACGCCGGAACGGGCGGTGGCCTTGAAGGCGCTCTCCTGCCGCGCGATGGCGAGCACGGTGGCGCGCGGCGCGGATTTTTCCGCCAGCGGTCGAAAATCGGGCGCGCCATTGGTCGGCCACGCCAGCGTCGGCAGCTTGACGCCCCGGCTCAGGGCGGACTTTCCGGCGAGCAGGGCCAAGTTCGGGTCGACCTGCGCGTCCAGGATTTTGGCCAGGGCGGCCATCTGCTCGGCAGGCAGGCTGGCGCTGGCTTCAAGGGCGAGCTGCCGCGCCGCGTCCTTTTCGCCGATGGCGAACAGCAGTTCGGCGGCGCGCACCGGCTCGGCGCGGGCCTCGCCGACCGGCGGCTCGAGCGGGATCGCCAGCGCGAGCGGCTCCTCGCCGAAACGGGCGCGCGCCAGCTGGCCGTAATAGGTCTCGCTCTCGCCGGCCGCGCGGGCGAACAGCGGCCGGGCGTCGCCGCCGCGCGCCTCTTCGACGCGGCCGCGCCAATAGGCGGCGCGGGCGATGCTCGAGGGCGTGCGGGCGATTTTCGCCATGGCGTCGAAATGCGGCGCCGCCAGCGCGGGATCGTCAAGGAAGCGCAAAGCGATCCAGCCGGCGTGGAATTCGGCCTCCAGCCGCGCCTCGTCGCCGCTGGCGGCATGCGCCGCCGCGATCTCGTAGGCGCCCCTGAAATCCTTGGCGTCCAAAAATTTTCGCGACAACAGCCGGCGTTCGATCCACCAGTCGTCGCCGCTGCGCGCCTCGGCGTCGCGGGGAACGGCGCGCAGCAGCTTTGAGGCCTCGGTGATTTTCTCCGCTTTCCGCAAAGCATGGACGCGCGCGAACAGCAGAATGGGATCGTTGCGGTCGCTTTCGGCGATTTTCGCGGCGGCCTTCGACGACGCCGCCCCGCCCGCAATGTCGGCGGCCGCGTGTAAAACCGCCTCGCCCGACTTGCCGGAGAGAACGGCCGCGCGGCTCGCCGCGGCCTTTTGGTCGCGCAGCCACATGCGTCCGGCGCGGTAGAGATGATCCTCGTGGGTCAGCGCCGCTCCAAAACGCTTCAACAAACGCTTCTCCAGCGCCGGCGTCAGATCGGCGGTGCGCCAGAGTTTTCGCCCAAGCTCCGCCCCGCCCTGGTCCTGAAGCAGCGCCATGGCGAGATCGCCCACTGGGCCGGTGGAGGGATAAGCGGCGAGATAGGCCCTGGCCCGCTCTGGATTGATGTCTTCCGCGCCGGCCAGCTCCTCGGCATGGCGGCGCAAAGCGGCGGAAGGCCAGTCGGGATGGGCATTGAGAAAATCGCGGTGACGGGTCAGCCCGGCCTCGGCGGGTTTCGTGCGCAGGAAAACCCATTCGACGGCGGCGCGGACCAGCGGATCGCGGGTGGCGAGCGCGGCGTCGCCGGCGACGCGGTCGCCGTCATGATAGGCGCGCAAGGCCGGGGTCACGCCGGCGAGATCATGGCTCGGCTCGCCCGCGGCGGCTGGAATGACCTGGATCGGCGCGGCGTCCGAGGCAGACGCCTCCACCACGGCCGGCGCGTTTTGTTCGGGCGCGGCGACAGGGGCGTTCGAGGGCGTCGCACTTTGAGGCGCGTGGGCGACCTGCGCCGGCTTGCGCAGCACGATGGTCAGCAGAGAGGGAACAGCCGCGCCCACCAAAAAGGCCGCCGTCGACAGAGCCGTCAATTTCCAGACTTGCGCGTTTCGCATGGGTTGCGCCGCTCCTTGTGGCGCAGCCTGCGCGCGCGAGGTTAACGAAGTCTTAAGACGGCGCGCCCCCTTTTCGCCGGGACGCTCACGGTCTATGACAAGCCTTTAACGACGAAAAGCGGCGCGGATGAGGCGCCGTTCACAGGGACGTGATCATGACCAAGGCGAGTGTTCTGCGTGGATGGATGACGGCGCTGGTGACGCCCTTCAAGGACGGCGCCTTCGACGAAGCCGCCTTTCGCGCCCTGATCGACTGGCAGATCGACAGCGGCATCCACGGCCTCGTCCCGGTCGGCACCACCGGGGAGTCGCCGACGCTCTCGCACGAGGAGCACAAGCAGGTGGTGGAAGTGGCGGTGGCGCAGGCGGCGGGCCGCGTTCCCGTGATCGCCGGCGCCGGCTCCAACAATACGGCGGAAGCCGTCGATCTCGCCCGCCATGCGGAAAAGGCCGGCGCCGACGCCATCCTGGTCGTCACGCCCTATTACAACAAGCCCAACCAGGAGGGCTTGTTCCAGCATTTCAAGGCGATCGACGACGCGGTGGGCCTGCCGATCGTGATCTACAACATTCCGCCGCGCTCGGTGATCGACATGTCCGTCGACACGATGAAGCGCTGCCGCGACGAGTTGCGCAACATTGTCGCCGTCAAGGACGCCACCGGCAATCTCGCCCGCGTCTCGCTCCAGCGCGCCGCGCTCGGACCGGATTTCATCCAGTTCTCCGCCGAGGACATGACGGCGCTCGCCAGCCTCGCCGCCGGCGGCCATGGCTGCATCTCGGTCGTCTCCAACATCGCCCCGGCTTTATGCGCGCAATTGATGAACGCGGCGGCGGCGGGCGACTTCGCCAAGGCGCTGTCGATCCAGGACAGGCTCGTGCCGCTGCACGGCGCCACGTTCATGGAAGCCGGCGTCACCGGCGCCAAGACCGGCCTGTCCTTCCTCGGCAAGGCGCGCGAAGAGGTGCGGTTGCCGCTCGTTCCCTCCACCGACAAGACCCGCGAGGCGATCAAGGCGGCGATGCATTTCGCCGGTTTGCTGGACGGCTGAAACATTGGCAGAGAAACCCCACAGCAATTTCAAGGTGGTGGCCGACAACCGCAAGGCCCGCTACCACTATGAAATCGGCGAAGTTTTCGAGGCGGGGCTTGTCCTCACCGGCACGGAGGTGAAGAGCCTGCGCACCGGGCGCTCGACCATCGCCGAGTCCTATGCGAGCGTGGACACCCACGGCGAGATCTGGCTGATCAACGCCAACATTCCCGAATATCATTCGGGCAACCGTTTCAATCACGAGCCCAAGCGCCATCGCAAGCTGCTGTTGAAGCAGCGCGAAATCGCCAAGCTGTCGCAGGGCGTGGCGCGCGAGGGCATGACCATCGTGCCCCTCAAACTGTTTTTCAACAACAAGGGCCGGGCCAAGATCGAAATCGCGCTGGCCAAGGGCAAACAGGTCCACGACAAGCGCGAAACCGAGAAGCAGCGCGACTGGAATCGCGAAAAAAGCCGGCTGATGAAACAACGCGATTAAACTTTCGCGTTTTCGGGCGCATACTCGGCCCGACCGGACACGGGAGGTTTGAGTGGACGGCGAATTGCGCAGCCATTTCATTGCATCCGCCGACGGCTTGCAGCTTCACGCCCTGACGCTGGGCGCGGCCAATGCCCTGACGCCCGTGGTCTGCCTGCCCGGCCTGTCGCGCCCCGCGCGCGATTTCGTCGTTCTGGCGCGGCATCTGAACCGCTCGGGCGGCCGGCGCATCGTCTTAATGGACTATCGCGGGCGCGGCGGCTCCGACTGGGACCCCGACTGGACCCATTACACCATGGCCGTCGAGCACGGCGACCTCGTGCGCGTGCTCGACGCGCTGGAAATTGCGAAGGCGATCTTCATCGGCCTGTCGCGCGGCGGCTTGCATGCGCTGACGCTGAGCGCCGCCCAGCCGCATCGCGTCGCCGGGATCGTCCTCAACGACGTCGGCCCGCAGCTTGAGGCGCAGGGCCTCGCCCACATCAAGAATTACATCGGCAAGCTGCCGCTGCTGCGCGACATCGACGCGGCCATCGCCCATTATAAACGCGCGATGGGCGCGCGCTTCCCCGCCGTTTCAGACGAGGACTGGCGTTTTTACGCCAGCAATTCGCTCAACATCACGCCGGAGCGCCTGCGGCTGTCCTACGATCCGCAACTGGCGCGCACGCTGGACTCCTTCGATCCCAGCGCCCCCCTGCCCGACATGTGGCCGTTGTTCGAGGCGATCGAGGCGCCGATTCTGGCGCTGCGCGGCGAGAACTCGGACCTGCTGTCGCCGAAAGCGCATGAGCAGATGGCCAGACGCAATCCGAGGTGTGAACTGCATGTTGTGCCCGGCCAGGGCCACGCGCCGCTGCTGCTGGACGCGCCGACGCTCAACCGCATCGGCGCGTTTATCTCAGGAATAGCGGGTTAGAGCGTTTTCGAGCGAAGTGGATACCGGTTCGCGTGAAGAAAACGCGTAGAAACAAAAGACTAGAGCCCGTTCGGTGAACGGGCTCTAGGCCTGGCGCACGCCGGTCAGCGGCGTCGAGCCGAGCGGCGTCTTGAATTTGCCGCTGAGCGCGTCGCCGCTCGCCTTGACGTCGAAGCCGATATTGAAACTGCCCATGGGGGTGGGCACCTTGGCGTGGAATTCGGCGGCATCGCCGCTGATCTGGAGGTCGGTGAGCGGCACTTCGCCGGCGTGCGAGCCAAGGCCGCCGGCGCCGTCCGCCTCGATGCGCAAGGTCGGGGTCTGCACGCCGAAGGGCGTTTCAAGCGTGAGTTTCCAGCTTCCGACAATGCTCATGGATGGTCCCTTCCAGAAATTTTCCGCGCGTTGTCGCGGCGGCTCCAACATAATGCGTGCGCGACCCGACCGCCAGCCTCCATTGGTTTAAATATGAACTAATTTTGCAGCGGCGTGTCAAACTCTCCGGATCGGGCCAGGATAGGCCGCGACCAGGCTGTCGCTGGTCAACAGCGTCAGACGCTCGGCCATCGCCTGCGCCACCAGAATTCGGTCGAACGGGTCCTTGTGCAGCGGCGGCAGTCCATCGAGCATCACGGCATGGTCGCCGGTGATCGCCAGTTCCTCATAGCCGTTTTCCAAAAGGCCTTTCCGCAACAGACGCGGATCGACCCGAAAGTCCGGTCGCCCCAGCCCCCGTTTGATGGCGATCTCCCAAAGACTGGCGGCGCTGAACCAAAGCGTGTTGCCGGTGTCTTCGATCGCCGCCCGCGCTTCATCGGACATGAGCTCCGGCGCCCCCGCCGCCCAGAGCAGCAGATGGGTGTCGAGCAGAAGCTTCATGACTCGCCGTCGAACAGCCGTTCGATGTCGGCGCGGCCCATCCGGTCGAAGTCGTCGGGAACCGAAATCTGCCCGGACAGAAAGCCGGTGCGCCGCATAGCCGCCGGTTCGGGCGCGCCGAGCGGCACGACCTTCACCAGGGGCTTGCCCGCCTTGGCGATAATAAAAGCCTCTCCCGCCGCGGCCTGTTCGACGAGGCGCGACAAGTGGGTTTTGGCTTCGTGGATGTTGATCTTGCGCATGCAGGGACCCAATCGGACCAACCCAAGTTAGTTCAATTCGCCACACAAACCAAGCGTCGCGTGCAAACCTGCGCCGCACTTGTCGCATGGCCCGCCGATTGCTAGCGTCAAAGCCAAGCGAATCCGGCGGACTCAATGGAAATCTTCCTGCAACAGCTGATCAATGGCGTGACGCTCGGCTCGATCTACGGGCTGATCGCCATCGGCTATACGATGGTGTTCGGCATTATCGGCATGGTCAACTTCGCCCATGGCGACGTGTTCATGCTTTCCGCCTTCATCGCTTTGCTGCTCCTGCTGCTGCTGACGCAAATGCTCGGGCTCGCCGCCGCGCCCGCCTTCGTCGTCGCGCTCGTCGCCTCCATGGCGCTCACGGCGCTGTGGAATTTCGCCATCGAGCGGGTCGCCTACCGCCGCCTGCGCGGCTCGTTCCGCCTCGCGCCGCTGATTTCCGCCATCGGCATGTCGACCTTTCTGGCAAATTTCGTCACCGTGACCCAGGGCCCCAACAACAAGAGCATCCCGCCCATGTGGGATCAGGTGATCGCCATCACCTCGGGCGGCGCCTATGACGTCACCCTGTCCTACAAGCAAATCCTGATCGTCGCGGTGACCGGCGCGCTGCTCGCCGCCTTCTGGTTCGTGGTGCAAAAAACCCCGCTGGGCCGCGCGCAACGCGCCTGCGAGCAGGACGCCAAAATGGCGGCTTTGCTCGGCGTCGACGTCAACCGCACCGTCGCGCTCACCTTTGTCATCGGCGCGGCGCTGGCGGCGGTGGCCGGCTCGCTTTACCTCCTGCAATATGGCGTGGTCAAAAGCTCGGACGGTTTTGTGCCGGGCGTCAAGGCGTTTACGGCCGCCGTGCTGGGCGGCATCGGCTCGCTGCCCGGCGCCGTGCTCGGCGGCCTGCTGATCGGGCTGATCGAGACGATGTGGGGGCAATATTTCGGCAGCGACTACAAGGATGTCGCGGCCTTTTCGGTGCTGGCGATCACCCTCATCTTCATGCCCTCCGGCCTGATGGGCCGCCCCGACGTGGAAAAGGTCTGATGCCCGCCGAACGATTTGTGCGCGCCTTGCGCGAGGCGGGCTGGGCGACGCTGGTGGTGGCGGGCCTGAGCTTTCCCATCATCGCCTATCGCGCCGAGCCCGATTTCAACAATCTCCTGGCGCTCCAGCCGCGCTGGCCGCTGTTTTGGCAGTTTTGCGCCGCCGCTTTCCTCCTGCGGTTCTTGCTCGCCTTTTGGAGCGGCGACGAAACCAAGGCGAAAGCCCCGCGCGAAAAAAATTGGCCCAAGCTGCCGTGGCTCGGCCCGCTCGCCCTCGTCTTTCTGACCATCTACCCCCTGGCCGTGGTCGCCCTGCTCGGGCCGCAGGCGGCGCTCAAATGGGTCGACACTTACGGGGTGCAAATCCTCATCTACGTCCTGCTCGGCTGGGGCCTGAACATCACGGTGGGCCTCGCCGGCCTGCTCGACCTCGGTTACGCCGCCTTCTACGCGGTGGGCGCCTATGCCTACGCCCTGCTCGCCCCCGCCACCGGCCTCGGCTTTTGGGCGCTGCTGCCGGTCTGCGGCCTGCTCGCCGCGTTTTGGGGGTTTTGCATCGGTTTTCCGATCCTGCGCCTGCGCGGCGATTATCTCGCCATCGTTACCCTGGCCTTCGCCGAAATCGTGCGCATCGTCCTCATCAACTGGGATGTGGTCACCCATGGCGAGGCCGGGCTATTCGGCTTCCCCGGCCTGAATTTTTTCGGGCTGCCCTTCATTCCGGGCCCGCGCGGTTTTGCGGCTCATTTCGGCCTGCCGTTCCAGGGCATCCAAAAACAGATTTTTCTTTACTATCTGGTTCTTGTGCTGGCGCTGCTGGCGAATCTGGTGTCGCTGCGGCTGCGTCGCCTGCCGCTCGGCCGCGCCTGGGAGGCGCTGCGCGAAGACGAAATCGCCTGCCGCGCGCTCGGCCTCGACACCCGCAACATCAAACTCACCGCCTTCGCGCTCGGCGCCTTTTTCGCCGGAATCGCCGGCTGCCTGTTCGCGCTGCGCCAGGGTTTTGTCTCCCCCTCCGCCTTCACCTTTTCCGAGAGCGCGCTGATTCTCGCCATTGTCGTGCTCGGCGGCGGCGGCTCGCAATTGGGCGTCGCCGTCGCGGCCGTGTTTTTGGTGGGCGCCTCCGAACTTTTGCGCGAACTCACCTTCCTCAAAAGCGTGTTCGGCGAAAACTTTGATCCCGCGCAATACCGCATGCTTCTGGTCGGCCTCGCCATGGTGGCGATGATGAATTTTCGGCCGCGCGGGCTGGTGTCGACGCGGGCGCCGACGATAAAACTCGGAGCCACGTCATGAACTGGCTCGACGACCCGATCCTGCGCGTCGATCACCTCACCATGCGCTTCGGCGGGCTGCTCGCGGTCAACGATGTCTCCTTCGCCGCCGGGCGTGGCGACATCACCGCGCTGATCGGCCCCAACGGCGCCGGCAAAACCACCCTGTTCAATTGCCTGACCGGTTTTTACCAGCCGACCGCCGGCCGCATCGCCTTTTCGTCCGAAAAACTCGACGCGGAAAAAATCGAGACGCTGACCCGCTCGGCGCGCAAGCATGACGGCGAGACTTTTCTTCTCGAACGCATGGCCGACCACGAAATCGTCCGCAAGGCGCGCCTCGCCCGCACGTTCCAAAACATTCGGCTGTTCCAGGGCATGAGCGCGCTGGAAAACCTGATGATCGCCCAGGACGAGGCGCTGTCCCGCGCCGCCGGCCTGTCCTTCATCGGCCTGCTCGGCCTGCCCTCCTGGCGGCGCGCCGAACAGGCGGCGGTGGACCGCGCGGTGGCCTGGCTCGACCGCATCGGCCTGAAAAAGCGCGCCGACGATCCCGCCGGCTCTCTCCCCTATGGCGACCAGCGCCGTCTCGAAATCGCCCGCGCCATGTGCACGAAACCCGCCCTGCTCTGCCTCGACGAGCCGGCGGCGGGCCTGAACGCGGCGGAATCGCATGGGCTGGCGGAACTCCTGCGCGGCATACGCGACCAGGGCGAAACCTCGATCCTGTTGATTGAGCACGACATGTCCGTGGTGATGCGCATTTCCGACCATGTGGTGGTGCTGGACTATGGGCAAAAAATCGCCGACGGCTCGCCGCGCGAGGTGCGCGAGGACCCCGCCGTGATCGCCGCCTATCTCGGCGTCGAGGAGCAGGAAGAAGCGGTCGAGGAAGCCGTGCTTTCAGGGGGCGGCGCATGACGGCGCTGCTTTCCATCACCGGCGTCACCGCCTTCTACGGCGCGGTGCAGGCCCTGCGCGGCGTCGATCTCGAAGTGGGAAAAGGCGAGATCGTCGCGCTGATCGGCTCCAACGGCGCCGGCAAATCCACGCTGATGATGTCGATCTTCGGCGCCCCGCGCGTGCGCGACGGCAAAATCCTGTTCGACGGGCAGGACATCACGCACATGCCGACCCACGAGATCGCGCGGCTGTCGATCGCGCAATCGCCGGAAGGCCGGCGCATTTTTTCGCGCATGACCGTCTACGAAAACCTGCAAATGGGCGCGGCGGTCGCCGGTTACGCCGGTTTCGAGGCCAATCTCGAAAAAGTCTTCGCCATTTTCCCGCGCCTGAAAGAGCGCCTGAAGCAGCGCGGCGGCACGCTGTCGGGCGGCGAACAGCAGATGCTGGCCATTGCCCGCGCGCTGATGAGCAACCCGAAACTGCTGCTGCTCGACGAGCCCTCGCTCGGCCTGGCGCCGCTGGTGTGCAAGCAGATTTTCGAAACGGTGAAGCGGCTCAACGAGCAGGAAGGCCTGTCCGTGTTCCTGGTCGAGCAGGACGCCCACCATGCGCTGAAACTGGCGCATCGGGCCTATGTGCTGGTCAATGGCGCCGTAACCATGAGCGGACGCGGCGCCGATCTGCTGCGCGACCCGAAAGTGCGCGCCGCCTATCTCGAGGGGGGCGCGCATTGACGGACTTTTGGATCGGCGACTGGCGCGTGTTTGTCGGCGTGACGCTGGTTCTCGGCGGTCTCGCCAGCCTCGCCTCCGGCCGCGCCGTGGCGCGGGCGTGGCGCCCGCCGACGCTGCTGCTGCTCTACGGCCTGTTCCTGGCGGCGGCGATGCGGTTTCTGCATTGGTCGCTGTTCCAGGAGCCGCTGTTCGCCCCCTATGCCGCGCTGCTCGCCTACGCCTGGAGCCTTTTCGCGCAAGGGTTGTCGTGGCTGGTCGCCCATCGCGCGCGGATGCGGCGCCAATATCCCTGGATCGCCTGAGTTTCTTGCCAATTTGACGGCCGCGCCGGAACTTCACCGCGCCGCCGCGCTTGTTTGAGTCACGAACAGCATTGGAGAATGCCATGCGCGTTTTCACCACCCTTCTGGCAGCGCTGCCGCTCGCTTTTCTGCAACCGGCGGAGGCTGCGCCCATCGCGCCGACCGCCATCGAACGCCCGGCCGCGCCGATCGAAGCGACGCACTATCGTCATGGCTGGGGCCATCATCACCACCGCCACTGGCGGCATCACCACCATTGGCGTCATCATCGCCACTGGCGCCGACACCATTGGCATCACCACCACTGGCGCCATCGGCACTACGGCTACAATCCCGGCGCGGCGCTGTTCGGCGCGGTGGTCGGCGGCGTCCTCAGCAATCCCTGCATTTATGGCGGCTGTTCCGACTACGGCTATTACGGCCCGGCCTATTACGGCGGCGGGCCCTATTACGGCGGCGGGCCCAATTACGGCGGATGGGGCGGGCGGCGTTTTGGCGGTTGGCGCGGCGGAGGATTCCACCACGGCGGCTTCCACGGCGGCGGTTTTGGCCATGGCGGCTTCCACCACGGCGGTCTTGCCCATGGCGGCGGATTTCATGGCGGCGGCTTCCACGGCGGCGGCTTCGGCGGGCATCATCGCTGACGCCAGACTATCGACAATCGTGCGGGCAGACGGCAAGATCGGAAAGAAATTTCCGCCCGGAGTTCCCGCATGAAAAAGCATGTTTTGACCGGCGTCGCCGCTGGCCTTCTGGCCGCCTTGCTCGCCAGCTCGGCTTACGCCCAGATCAAGGTCGGCGTCGGCAGTCCGATCACCGGATCGGACGCGGCTTTCGGCGCCCAGATCCGCAATGGCGCGGAGCAGGCCGCCGCCGACATCAACGCCAGCGGCGGCGTGCTCGGGCAAAAACTGGAGCTGTCTGTCGGCGACGACGCCGGCGACTCCAAGCAGGGCCGCTCGGTCGCCAACAAGTTCGTCGGCGAGGGGGTCACGTTTGTGGTCGGCCACTTCAATTCGGCCGTCACCATGCCGGCGTCCGACGTCTACAACGAGGCCGGCGTGCTCGAAATCTCGCCCGGCTCCACCAATCCGCAGATCACCGAGCGCGGCTATCCCCTGCTGTTCCGCACCTGCGGCCGCGACGACCAGCAAGGCGCGGTGGCCGCCAAATTTTTAGTCGAACACGCCAAGGGCAAGAAGATCGCCATCATCCACGACAAGTCGACGTACGGAAAGGGCCTCGCCGACGAAGCGCGAAAAGGGCTTGCCGCAGCCGGCGTGAAAGAAGTGATGTACGAGGGCCTGAACAAGGGCGAAAAAGATTTTTCCGCCATGGTCTCGAAGATCAAGTCGGTGGACGCCGACATCATCTTCTTCGGCGGCTATTTCACCGAAGGCGGCCTGCTGGTGCGGCAGATGCGCGACCAGGGGGTCAAGGCGATCATCATGGGCGGCGACGGCATCGCCTCGCAGGAATTCGCCTCCATCGCCGGTCCGGGCGTCGAGGGCTCGCTGATGACCTTCCCGCCGGACCCGCGCAAGCGCCCGGAGGCCGCCGCCGTGGTCAAGGCGTTTGAATCCAAGGGCTACAACCCCGAGACTTACACGCTTTATTCCTACGCGACCGTGCAGGTGTTGAAGCAGGCGATCGAGAAGGCGAAATCCACCGACCCCACCGCCGTCGCCAAGGCTTTGCGCGAAGCCGGACCATTCCAGAGCGTGATCGGCGACCTCGCTTTCGACGCCAAGGGCGACGTCACCCGCGCCGATTACACGGTCTATGAATGGCGCAAAGGGCCCGACGGCAAGGTGACCTACGTGCAGATCGGCGACTAGCGGGAATCGAAGGGGACTGGATCGCATAGCGCTCCCGCTGCTTCCCGCTTGAGACGAAACGGCGGGCGCGATGCGTTCCTGTCCCCGACCCGGGGCCAAGAGCGGCGCGGGGGACAGGACCGAATTGCGCAGCCCAAAACCTTGACTTCGCCAGGAGGACTGGGCGCAATTCGATCCAGTCCCCGACTGCGGCTACCCCGCCCGTTTCGCCGCCCGCAACGTGTTCGACATCAACAGCGCAATGGTCATCGGCCCCACGCCGCCGGGAACCGGGGTGATCGCGCCCGCGACCTCAAGCGCCTCCTGCAAGGCGACGTCGCCAACCAGCCGAGTCTTGGGCTGGCCCTGAGCGTTCAGCCCCTCGGCGGGAACCCGGTTGATGCCGACATCGATCACCAGCGCGCCCGGCTTGATCCAGTCGCCGCGGATCATTTCGGGGCGGCCGACCGCCGCGACCAAAATGTCGGCGCGGCGCGCCACCGCCGGCAGGTCCTTTGTGCGCGAATGCGCCACCGTGACCGTGGCGTTGCGGCTCAGCAGCAATTGCGCCATCGGTTTCCCAACAATGTTGGAGCGGCCGACGATCACGGCCTCGGCGCCCGAAATGTCCCGGCCGAGCGCCTTCGCCGCTTCCTCGATCAGCAGCATCGCCCCCGCCGGCGTGCAGGGAACCAGGGCGCGATCGGTCAGGCCGGTCGCCAGCAGCCCGACGTTCACGGGGTGGAACCCGTCGACATCCTTCTCCGGCGCGATGGTCTCCAAAACCTTGCTCGAATCGATGCCCTTGGGCAGCGGCAATTGCACGAGAATGCCGTGAATCGCCGGATCGGCGTTCAGCGCCTTCACCAGCGCGATCAGTTCGGCTTCGCTGGTGGTCGCCGGGAGGTCGTGCTGGACGCTATGAAATCCGCATTCCTTGGCCGCCTTGCCCTTGGATTTCACATAGACCTGGCTGGCCGGGTCCTCGCCGACCAGCACGACGGCGAGGCCGGGATTTTTCGCCAGCAGCGCCGCTTCAGCCGCGACCCGCGCCAAAACGGCGGCGGAGGCCGCCTTGCCGTCGATGAGCAGGGCCTTTTTTCCCGAGGGTTTGATGATTTCGCTCATGTTTTCTCCTCGATGGGGTGGAATGTATCGGCGCGCCGCAATTCCGGGAACAGGACCGCCCAGACGCCGACGACGACCACGGCGGCGACGCCTCCGAACAGAGCCGCGCCGACCGCGCCGAGCAGGGCCGCCGCCACGCCGGATTCGAATTCGCCCAATTGGTTGGAAGCGCCGATGAACAGGAAGTTCACCGCCGAAACCCTGCCGCGCATAGGATCGGGCGTGGCGATCTGCGACAGGGTTTGCCGCACCACCATGCTCACCACGTCAAAGGCGCCCAGAGACGCCAGCGCGGCGGCCGACAGCCAAAAGTTTTGGGAGAGCGCGAACACCAGAGTCGCAACCCCGTAAGCCGCGACGGCGGCGAACATTTTGGCGCCGACATGCCGACGCAGCGGAAAGACCGACAGCAGCACGCTGACGGCGATCGCGCCCACAGCCGGCGCCGCGCGCAAAAAACCAAGACCTTCGGGACCGACGTGCAAAATGTCGTGGCAATAGATCGGCAGCAGCGCCGTCACGCCGCCAAACAGCACGGCGAACAAATCGAGCGAGATCGAACCGAGCAGCACCTTGTTCGACCAGATGTAGCGCAAGCCGTCGAGCGCGTTTTTTTCGCCGGTCGGGGCAATCGCGGCGGGGGCGTTCGGAAGCACGATTTTGAAGGCAATCGGGGCGGCGGCGGCGGCGAGCAGCGCGCAAGCGAAAAAGATCTTTTCGGAGCCGAGCGCGTAAAAAATCCCGCCCAAAGCCGGGCCGGCGATGGTCGCCGCCTGGAACATGGTGGTCGACAGCGCGACGGCGCGCGGAAAATGCGCGGCGTCGACGATTTGCGGCAGCAGCGACGAATTGGCCGGACCGGAAAAGGCGCGCGCCGAGCCGAGCGCGAACAGGGCGAGGTAAATCCAGGGAATCGGCGCGTCGAAAATCGCGATCAGGAAAATGGCCAGCGACGCCCCGCCCTGCCCGAGCGCGGCCAGCGCCGAAATTTTTCGGCGGTCGTAGCGATCGGCGGCGGGGCCGCTCCAGCGCAGCAGCAGCACCAGCGGCAGGAATTGCGCAAGGCCGACCAGACCGAGGCTCAGAGCGCTTCCGGTGCGCGCGTAAACGTGCCAGCCGATGGCGACATCGAGCATTTGCGCGGAAAAGGCGCCGAGCCCCCGCATCAGCAGGAACAGGACGATGTTGCGCCCGGCGGAAAACGAGACCATGCCGGTGTCCTACAGAGTTTTAGGGGGCCCGCCAAGAAAATGTGGCGGCGTGCCGGGCCTTTTCTCCGGGTACGAGCAGGCGCATCGACGGCTTTTCGCTAAGGTCGCCATCAAAGCCGACGGGGTCGCCATGGCCCGTCCAGGCCTCGAGGCAAAGGAATTTTGCGCCCGGCAGGCTCCAGAGCGCGATGTGGCGAAAATTGTCGAGCGTCATGCGCAAGACTTTTTCGTCGCTGCAAAAGTCCAGCCCTCGGCTGTTGGCGTCAAGGAAGCACAGGGCTTCGCTGAACAAATTTGGGGTCAGATCGAGGCGGCGGCCGTGCAGCGGAACGGCGCGCTTCTCTTGCGAAAACAGGCCGCCGGGGGCGATCACCGGAACCTCGGCTGCTTCCACCGAATCGAAAATGACGGCGTGCGCGCGGGTGGCGCCGGGCAGCGGCCAGCGAAAGCCGGGATGCAATCCCACGGCATAGGGCATGGGCCGAGAGCCCTCGTTCACGACATGCAAAACCTGACGCAACTTATTGGTTGTGATTTGATATTCGATGTTCATGTGAAAGTTGAACGGGAACAGGGTTTTCGTTTGCGCATCGGCGCTGGTCGCGAGCGTGACCCGGTCGGGCGCGGCGGCCACAACAGCAAAAATTTGATGACGGATAAAACCGTGCAGGCCCAGGGGGTAGCGCCGCCCGTCCACGCGAATCCCGTCGCGGGTCCAGCCCACCACCGGAAACAGCAGCGGCGCCGAGTCGGGCCAGCTCGCGGGATCGCCGGGCCACAGCAGGTCGTCGCCGCCCACAACCCAGGACTTGAGTTCGGCGCCGCGCAGGTTTACGCGCGCAATGGCGTCGCCGCAGGAAATTTGGACGAAGTCGGTCATGATGCGACCGCTCGCCGAGCGTCTCCCCGCGCTGCTTGCGGGGTGAGGGACACGCGCCGCCGCTCATCGCGCAACCGGAGAGTCCCCCTCACCCCAACCCTCTCCCCGCGCGCGGGGAGAGGGAGCGCGCCTCGCCGATTGGAGCGGCGGCCAAAGTGTTTTACGCTCGAATGAAGGGAGTTCGGCATGACGCAACCCGAAAAAGCGATTCGCATGGTGGGCGTGAACAAATGGTACGGCGCCACCCACGTGCTGCGCGACATCGATCTTGAGGTCGCGCCCGGCGAAAAGCTGGTCCTGTGCGGGCCCTCGGGCTCCGGCAAATCCACCCTGATCCGCTGCCTCAACCGTCTCGAAACCCATCAGGCCGGACACATCGTCATCGACGGCGTGGAGCTGACCGACGACGTCAAATCCATCGAGGAGGTTCGGCGCGAGATCGGCATGGTGTTCCAGCAGTTCAACCTGTTTCCGCACCTGTCCGTGCTCGACAATTGCACGCTGGCGCCCGTGCAGGTGCGCAAGACCGCGGCTGCGGAGGCGCGCGATCTCGCGCTGACCTATCTGGAGCGGGTGCGCATCGCCGAACATGCGCACAAATTCCCGAGCCAATTGTCGGGGGGACAGCAGCAGCGCGTCGCCATCGCCCGCGCGCTGTGCATGAAGCCGAAAATCATGCTGTTCGACGAACCCACCTCCGCGCTCGACCCGGAAATGGTGCAGGAGGTGCTGGACTGCATGGTGGAGCTGGCGCGCGAAGGCATGACCATGCTGGCGGTGACGCACGAAATGGGGTTTGCCCGGCAGGTCGCGGATCGCGTGGTGTTTTTGGATCAGGGGCAGATTGTCGAGATCGCCGCGCCCGAACCATTTTTCGGCGCCCCCCGGCATGAGCGGACAAAGGCGTTTTTGCAGAGGATTTTGCATTGATACGGTTTCCGCAAGATCGCTTCGCGATCCGCGAAAACGAAATCGCGCGGAAATCCTCCAAGCGAAGGGCGGATTTCCGCGCGAACGGAATACGATTTCCGAACTGATCGTTCGGAAATCGTATGAGAGCTTGAGGCCGCCGTGGCGCGCCCTCGTGCTTCGAGACGCCGCCTGTCGGCGGCTCCTCAGCATGAGGGCTCCCTGTGGCGCAGGTCTGCATTGTGACGCTTTTTGGTATGGCCTGGAGCGGCGCGCGGCGGAGGATTTTCGCGATTTTCTATCTCAGGTTGAGACAAGAACGCAAAAAGTGATCGAAATTGCGCGATTTTTTGTAATTTCGTGCAAAAAGTCGGTCAAAACACGTCGGTTTTAGCCTGGACAACCTTGCGGTTGTGGCGGCGAGGGCGCGGACCGGGCATGCGGTGGGACTAAAAACTTCCTTTTTGAATCAGCGCCTTCACCCTGAAATGTTTCACGTGGAACATAACAAGAACAAAAGAACTGTTTTGTCAAGCCCCCGATTCCATTTTCACTTTTGACGTTTATCCCTCTTCCGCCAACAGCCCCGCGACAAACTCGCCCATCCCGGCGGCGATGCGCGGACGGCGCAGACGCTCGGCGCGCACGATCGCGGTGAGATCGTCAAACGTCGTCTGGATGTCCTCGTTCACCAGCACGTAATCGTAGTCCGTCCAGCGGTCGATCTCGTTGCGGGCGGCGGCGAGGCGTTTTTCAATCGTCTCCGAACTGTCCTCGGCGCGGCGCTCCAGCCGCGCGCGCAACTCCCGCATCGACGGCGGCAGAATGAAAATGGTGACCACGTCGCGCGGCGCCTTTTCGCGAACCTGGCGTGCGCCCTGGTAGTCGATGTCGAACAGCACGTCGCGCCCCTGCGACAGCCGCTCCTCCACCCATTTGCGCGGGGTGCCGTAGAAATTGCCGTGGACCTCGGCCTGCTCCAGCAGGTCGCCGGAGTCGCGCAGGCGAAAGAACGCCTCCTGGTCGATGAAATGGTAATGGATGCCGTCGGCCTCGCTGCTGCGGCGTTTGCGCGTCGTCACCGAAATCGACAGCTTTAGGTCGAGGTCCGGCTGTTGCAGCAGCATGCGGGTCAAGGTGGTCTTGCCCGCCCCCGAGGGCGAGGACAGGATCAGCATCAGGCCGCGGCGGTGGTCCATGGTCATCACTCGATATTCTGCGCCTGTTCGCGCAATTGCTCCACCTCCACCTTGAGGTCGAGGCCGATGGCGGTCAGCGCGGAATCGTTCGACTTGGCGCAGAGCGTGTTGGTTTCCCGACCGAATTCCTGGGCCAGAAAGTCCAGGCGGCGGCCGATGGCGCCGCCATCCGCCAAAAGCTTGCGCGCGGCGGCGACGTGCGAGTAGAGCCGGTCCAGCTCCTCGCGGATGTCGGCCTTGGCGGCGAGCAGGATCGCTTCCTGGTGCAGCCGCGCCTCGTCGAATCGGCCGAGGTCGCTCAATTGCGCCAGCGCCGCCCGCAACCGCTCGCGCACGGCGTCAGGCTTTCGCGCCGGACAGGCGTCGGCGGCGGCGGTGAGCCGCTGGATGGCGTCGAGCCTGGTCGAAAAGATCTTGTGCAGCGCCGCGCCCTCGGCGGCGCGCATGGCGACGAGATCGGCGAGCGCCTTGTCGAGGCTCTTCAGAATCGCCGGCTGCGCGGCGGCCACAGCCGATTCGTCCTCGTCCTCGCCGGTCTCGACCACGCCGCGCACGGCCAGGAGCCCGTCGAGGGTCGCGGGTCCGACATTGTCGCCGCGCGGCAGGGTCGCCGCCAGCTCCAACAGGTGCGACAGCAATTCGCGGTTGATGCGCGGCGCGCTGGCGACGCTTTCGCGGACCACCGAGAGATTGATCTGGCAGGCGCCGCGCGTCAAAGCCTTGGAGATGGCGGCGCGCGCCGGCAGATCGAGCGCATCGAACCCCGGCGGCAGCCGCAGACGCAGATCGAGTCCCTTGGAATTGACGGTCTTGATTTCCCAAGTCCAGCGGAAAGGGGCGGCGGCGCCGGATTGGCGGGCGAAGCCGGTCATGCTGGCGAGGGTCATGGCGCGTCCGGGGTTGTTGGGGTCCGCACCTGCCATAATGCAGGACGGCGGCGAAATAAACCCCGCTGCCGGTCAAGCCTGACCGATCACTTGCCCTTCTTGCCCGTGGCCGGGCTGATGTCCACGGTCTTGGCGCTGTTGAGATCCCAAGTTTTGTCGAGCAGCGGATCGAGCGCCGTGCCGGCTGAGGCGTCATAGATGCGCGGCTTGCCATTGGGCGCCATCTTGCCGGGCGCAGGCTCGCCCGCATAGGCCATCGCCGAGGAGTCCACCGGCTCCGCCGGTCCGTCGAGCATATTGGCGGTCGCGCGCGCCGGAGGCGAAGCCATATCGTCTGACGGCCCATCGAGCAGGTTTTCCGCTTTGGTCACGCCGCCCATCGGCGTGTCCGCCAGCACGTCGCCGGCCAATTGCGGCGCCGCGCCGCGCGCCGGTTCGTAATCGGCGATGCGCGCAGGCGCGGGCGGGCAATCCGGAAGGCCAGGCGCCAGACGGACGAGGGCGCCGGCCTCGCGCTTCAGGCTCGGCGTCCATCGCGCCGCCTCGACCGGCCCGACGGGCGGGGCGCCGAACGGCGAACGCATCAGCAGGCTGCGATTGTCGCGTTTCTTCGCCGGGTCCAGCTGCCGCCAGCGCTGCACATTCTTGTTGTGCGCGTCCAGCGTCTCGGAGAATACGTGGCCGCCGGTTCCGTCGGCGACGAAATAGAGGTCCGCGGTGCGCGAGGGATTGGCGACCGCCTCCAGCGCCGCGCGGCCGGGATTGGCGATCGGTCCGGGCGGCAGACCGTCGATGACATAGGTGTTGTAGGGGGTGCGCGATTCCAGGTCGTCGCGGGTCAGCGAATGGCCGAGATAAGGCTGTCCGGGCGCGAGCCCATAGACCACGGTCGGATCGGATTGCAGGCGCATGCGCTTCTTCAGCCGGTTCAGGAACACCGAAGCCACGTGCGGCCGCTCGTCGGCCTTTCCCGTCTCCTTCTCGACGATCGAGGCGAGCGTCACCATTTCGGTCGGCGAAGACAGCGTCAGGTCGGGGCTGCGCCGCCGCCAGATCTCGTCCACCAGCGCCTTCTGGTCGCGCGCCATTTTTTGCAGCAGCTTGTCGCGGCTGTCGCCGCGCTGGAACTTGTAGGTTTCCGGCAGCAGCGCGCCTTCGCGCGGGATTTCCCGGATGTCGCCGGCCAGCGACTGGTCCTCGCGCAGTTTTTCCACGATCTGGCGGCTGGTGAGGCCCTCGGGGATCGTCACCGCATGCAGGATGGCGCGGCCCTGAACGATTTCATCGATCACCTCCTGCAAGGAGGCGTTCTGCTTGAACAGATATTCGCCGGCCTTGAGCTTGCCGCGCAGGCCCTCGACGAACATGGCGACGGCGAAGGACAGCCGGCTGTCGATCACGCCCTGGTCGACCAGGATCTGGGAAATGTCGTCGGCGTCGGACCCCGGCGGAATCACCACGGTCTTGTCGGCGGCGAGCGGCCCCGGCAGCCGTGCGCTGCGGGTGGCCATGACGACGCCGAGACCGGCGACCACGGCGGCGACCAGCAAGAACGTCAGCACGCCGGAAATGGCCGCGAGCAGGCCGGGGCGTTTTCTTCGCTTGGGCAGCGGCGGCGGCGCCGCATCGGGCGTCTGGCTCCGCGCGGTCCGTCGCGCCTCATCGGAGCCGCGACGGGAAAAGCGGCTCAACACGCCGCCGGTTTGCCTGTCGTCGCTCATGGGGTCATTCTCGCTCATCGACACGCTTGCCGCAAACCACGCTTGCCGCCTTTCCCGGCGAACCGGAGTTCCGGTTCGCCGGGAAAGGCTCAGGCGGGAAAACCGCCTTTGGCATCATAGCACAGTCGTCGGTTAATGTGGCGAAAACGAGAAAGCCTCTCAGGCCTCGTATCGCCGCAGAACCAGCGTGGCGTTGGTTCCGCCGAAGCCGAAGGAATTCGACAGGGCGACATCGATCTTGCGCTTGCGCGGATTGTGCGGAACGAGGTCGATCGCGGTCTCGAAGGCGGGATTGTCGAGGTTGAGCGTCGCCGGGGCGATCTGGTCGCGAATCGCCAACACGGAGAAAATCGCCTCGACCGCGCCGGCGGCGCCGAGCAGATGGCCGACCGAGCTTTTGGTCGAGGACATGGAGACCCCCGACGCGGCGTCGCCCAGCACGCGCTCCACCGCCCGCAGTTCGATGCCGTCAGCCATGGTCGAGGTGCCATGGGCGTTGACGTAATCGATGTCCGAAGGCTTGATCCCCGCGCGCTTGAGGGCGGCTTGCATGCAACGGAAGGCGCCATCGCCGTCCTCGGAGGGCGCGGTGATGTGATAGGCGTCGCCGGACATGCCGTAGCCGGTCACTTCGGCGTAGATTTTGGCGCCGCGCCGCTTGGCGTGTTCGAGTTCCTCGAGGACCACGCAGCCGGCGCCTTCGCCCATGACAAAACCGTCGCGGTCGCGGTCATAGGGGCGCGAGGCGGCTTTCGGATTGTCGTTGAAAGCGGTGGCGAGCGCCTTGCAGGCGCAGAAACCGGCGATGCCGATGCGGTTGAGCGCCGATTCGGCGCCGCCCGCCACCATCACTTCCGCATCGCCGAGCATGATCAGCCGCGCGGCGTCGCCGATGGCGTGGGTGCCGGTCGAGCAGGCCGTGACCACCGCGTGATTCGGGCCTTTGAGCTGGTGTTCGATGGAGACGTGACCGCCGATCAGATTGATCAGGCGTCCCGGCACGAAGAACGGGGAGACGCGGCGCGGCCCCTTCTCCTGCAGCAACAGCGAGGTTTCGTTGATGCCGCCCAGACCGCCGATGCCGGAGCCGATCAGCACGCCGGTCTCGATCTGGTCCTGATAGGTCTTGGGCGCCCAGTCAGCGTCTTTCAGCGCCTGGCGGGCGGCGGCGACGCCGAAGATGATGAAATCATCGACCTTGCGCTGCTCCTTGGGCTCCATCCACGCGTCGGCGTCGAAGGAATCCTCGTGGCCCTCGCCCTTGGCGCGGCCGGGGCGCGGCACCTGCATGGCGACCTGGCAGGCGAGGTCCGAGGCCTCGAACCCTTCGATCCGCGCCGCGCCGCTCTCGCCGGCGAGCAGACGTTTCCAGCTTTGCTCCACGCCGCAGGCCAACGGCGACACCATGCCCAATCCGGTAACGACGACCCTGCGCATTGCTCCCTCGGAATTCTTTCATCCGCCACGATCAAACTGACGGCAGCCGAACCGTTGACCGCTGCACTGTTTACAGCTAAACTAACGTAGGCGTGGCGTGTGGCCTTCATACCTACGGAACGAGTGCGGCCCTTCAAATTGCAGCAAAACGCCGATCGCGCGCGAGCGGGGTTGATCCGTCGCGCGCGCAAATGCTGCGAGGCGTTCCCCGATCAGGCCTTGGCGGTGGCCTTTTCCAAAAACTTCACCGCATCGCCGACGGTCACGATGCCCTCGGCGGATTCGTCGGGGATTTCCACGCCGAATTCTTCCTCGAAGGCCATCACGAGTTCGACGGTGTCGAGCGAATCCGCGCCCAGATCGTCGATGAAATTCGCGCTGTCGACCACCTTGTCGGCGTCGACGCCGAGGTGCTCGATGACAATCTTTTTCACGCGCTCGGCGACATCGCTCATTTTTTGCTTCCCTGTTGTACTCTGATAGGGGCGCCCGGGTTCACCCAGGCGCTGGACGGGTCCTTGGACGCGAATTCCGTGGACGAGATCTTTGCGGCCGAGCATTTCCGGGCTGGACGCGGTTTCACGCTGGAACGCACAAACCGAGGCTTGCTAACATACTTCCGTTGCGATTGCGAGGCCCATTCACCCTTTTGAAGCCGCAGACCCAACCGCACCGTAAGTCTTTTAAATCATTGCCATTCCGCCGTTCACATGCAGGGTCTGTCCCGTGACGTAACCGGCCTCTTCGCTGGCCAGATAGACGCAGGCTGCGGCGATGTCGTCGCCCTTGCCCATTTCGCCCCTGGGAATCGCGCCAAGGATGGACTCCTTCTGCTTGTCGTTGAGGACGTCGGTCATCGGGCTGGCGATGAAGCCGGGGGCCACGCAATTCACGGTGATTCCGCGCGCCGCGATCTCGGCGGCCAGCGCCTTGCTCATGCCGATCAGGCCGGCTTTCGAGGCGCAATAGTTCGCCTGTCCGGGATTGCCGGTGACGCCCACCACGGACGTGATGTTGATGATGCGGCCGTGGCGGCGCTTCATCATGCCCTTCACCGCGGCGCGGGCGAGGCGGAAGGCCGACTCGAGGTTCACGGTGAGCACCGTGCTCCAGTCCTCGTCCTTCATGCGCATGAACAGGCCGTCGCGGGTGACGCCGGCGTTGTTGACGAGAATGTCGAGCGGCCCGGCGAGGGCTTCCGCCTCAGGAACCAGCTTTTCCACCGCCGCCGCGTCGGAAAGGTTGCAGGGGACGACGAAGGCGCGCTCACCGAGTTCGGCCGCCAGCGCATCGAGCGCCTCGCGACGGGTGCCCGACAGCACGACCTTGGCGCCCTGCTTGTGCAAAGCGCGGGCGATGGATGCGCCGAGACCGCCGGAGGCTCCGGTGACCAGCGCCACGCGATGATTCAGGTCGAACATGAAAAACTCCCGAAACCTTAGGACAGGCTGAAATTCTCGACCTCGGCGGGAACGCCGACATTGAGCGCGCGCGCGCCTTCCGCGGTGCGCTTGACCAGACCAGCCAAAACCTTGCCGGCGCCCACTTCCACGAACAGGTCCACGCCCGCCTTGTGCATGAAACCCATGCATTCGCGCCAGCGCACCGCGCCGCAGACCTGGGCGACCAGCAGTTTTCTGATCTCGTCAGGGTCGGAAACCGGCGCCGCCGTGACATTGGCGACCACTTCGACCACGGGTTTTTGAATGACCGTCTCGGCCAGCGCCGCCTGCATGGCCTCGGCGGCCGGCTGCATCAGGGCGCAATGGAAGGGCGCGGACACCGGCAGCAGCATGGCGCGCTTGATTCCATGCGCCTTGGCGATCTCGATGGCCGCCTCCACCGCCTTTTTCGCGCCGGACACGACGATCTGGCCGCCGCCATTGTCGTTGGCGACCTGGCACAGTTCGCCGGTCGCCGCCTTGGCCTCGCCCGAAATGGTTTCGGCCTGCTCGGGCTCGGCGCCGAGCAGCGCCGCCATGGCGCCCTCGCCCACCGGCACGGCTTTCTGCATGGCGGAGCCGCGCAGGCGCAGCAGGCGCGCGGCGTCGGCGATGTTCAGCGCGCCGGCGGCGGCGAGCGCGGAATATTCGCCCAGCGAATGCCCCGCGACATATTTGGCGTCCCGGGCGAGGCTCACCCCCTTCTCGCTTTCGAGCGCGCGCAGGGCGGCGAGGCTCACCGCCATCAGCGCCGGCTGCGCATTTGCAGTTAATTGCAATTGCGCCGCATCGCCCTCGAACACCAGCGCCGAAAGCTTTTCGCCCAGCGCCTCGTCCACCGCCTCGAACACCGCGCGGGAGGCGGCGAAGGTTTCGAACAGGGCCTTGCCCATGCCGATGGCCTGGGACCCCTGGCCGGGAAACACGAATGCGACGGACATCGACGACTCCTGAGGAATCCGGGAACGCGGGCATTTGGCGCCCGCTGGCCAGCCTGTCAAGGCGCGGGACCCGAGCCGGATTGACGCAAGGGCGCTGGGATCGCGCGAGAACGAGGCGCGAGAAGCGGCGCCGCGCGCCTCGCGCGGCGGGAGGCGGAGGCGGGACGTTGATGCAATCGCGTACACCCAATCTTCACCTGTCGCGGGCAAGCTCGCGCGAGAGCGTCGCGCAATCATGAGGATCGCCGCCGCTCCGGGGGTCTCCCGCCTGTTTCGCTTCATGTCAGAAGCTTCGCAGCGCCGCTGGCGCGAAGAGCATCCGGATTCCGCATGAGCGCCTTCTTCAGCTTTTCCAGCAGCGCCAAAAGAGACAGGGATTTGCCCCTGCCCGTCTATCGGGCGCTGATCGTCTCGCTGTTCGAGGGCGCCGCGCGCAACGCGGCCAATGTGTTCGCCTATACGGTGCTCGGCGCCTTCATGATGATCCGCGCCGACGACCTCGCCATCAGCTTGAGCAGCGGGCTCCTGATGGCGGCGAGCGTCTTTCGGGCCACAGTGGAAATCTCCTGCTGGCGGACGATCAGCGCCAAGGGCGCCGACGCGCTGGCGACGGCGGAGATGGTCGAGGCCGAGGAGATGCGTTATGTCGCGGCCGTCGGCCTGTTCGGCGCGGCGCTGACGCTGTTGCAAGGGCTGGTTCTGGTGCTGCCCAGCGGCGAGCCGTTTCGGCTGCTCACCATCGCCGGCGTGCTGATCTTCCTGGTCAGCGCGCCCGCGCGCGCCTGCGGGTCGCCGCGCGCCGTCGTCCTCCAGACCAGCGTGATCAACGTCGGCTTCTGCGCGGCCATGCTGGTCACCGGCGGCGCCAACGCCTATCTGGGCATCATGATGAGCCTGGCGCTGTTTCGCCACTTGCGCGACACCACGCGCTCGCTGCACGGCACGATGGTGTCGATGCTGCTGGCCCGCCGCCGCGCCGAGGATGTCGCGCAAAAGCTCGACACGGCGCTGAACAATATGGCGCGCGGCCTGCTGATGATTGACGACGGCAAGCGGGTGCAGGTGTCGAACCGGATCTTCGCCGAAATGTTCGGTCTCCCGGCGACGCCGGTCGGCCTGAGCGTCCGCCGGCTGGTCGGCGCGCTGATCGCGCCGACCCTGAACGGCGACCGCGCGCGGGCGGCGCTGACCGAATTCTTCGATGGCGAGGGCGGCTCGGAGGGGCAATGGCGCCTGACGGACGGCCGCATCCTCGCCTTCTCCCGCCAAATCGTGGCGCAGGGCGCGGTGATCACCGTCGCCGACGTCACCGCCGAGCACGAAGCCGAGCAGAACATCCAGCGCATGGCGCGGTTCGATCCGGTCACCGGCCTCGCCAATCGCGCCTTCCTCGCCGAAATGCTCGACAAGACCATTGCGTCGGCGGCCGGCGGCGACGGATTTTCGCTGCTGTCCATCGACCTCGACCGCTTCAAGGAGGTCAACGACGCCCATGGCCATCACGTCGGCGACCTCCTCCTCACCCAGGCGGCGTCGCGCATGCGCGACGTGATCGGCGCCAGGGGATTCGTCGCGCGGTTCGGCGGCGACGAATTCGTCGTGCTGCTCGAAGCCGCGCGGCGCGAAACCGTGGTCAAGATCGGGACCGCGCTGGTGCGCGCGCTCAGCGCCCCCTGCAAAATCGAGGGCAAGGCCGTCCGCATCGGCGCCAGCGTCGGCGCGGCGGTCTTTCCCGACGACGCCCCTGACGGCAAGGCCGCGACCCTGCTCAAGGCCGCCGACATGGCGCTTTACGACGCCAAGGCGTCCGGCCGCGGGGCCATCAAATTCTTCGTCGAGGACATGGCGCTCTCCGTGCGCCGCCGACGCCGGCTGGGCGCCGCCCTCCGCGACGCGCTCGGCCACAACCAGCTCACCCTGGCCTACCAGCCCATCGTCGACATCGACGGCGGGCGGGTGATGGCCGTCGAGGCGCTGCTGCGCTGGACCCATCCGGAATTCGGCTCGGTCTCGCCGGCCGAATTCATTCCCATCGCCGAAGAAATCGGCGCGATCATCGAGATCGGCGCCTTCGTGCTGGAAAACGCCTGCCGCGACGCCCTCGCCTGGCCCGCCCATGTGCGCATCGCCGTCAACCTGTCGGCGTTGCAGTTCGAGGGCGGCGACCTCGAGGCGACCGTGCGCGGCGCGCTGGAGCGGACCGGCCTCGCCCCGGACCGCCTGGAGCTGGAGATCACCGAATCCATCCTGATCGGCAATCACGCGGCGGTCCTGGAAAAACTCAATCGCCTGAACGCGCTCGGCGTCCATATCGCGCTCGACGATTTCGGCACCGGCTATTCCTCGCTGAGCTATCTCAACGATTTCAACTTCGACAAGGTGAAGGTCGACCAGAGTTTCATTCGCGACATGACCTCCGCGCGCAATTCCAAAGCGGTGAGCATCATTCGCGCCGTCAACGCCATTGGCGCCGACCTGAACATGACCGTGGTGGCGGAGGGCGTCGAGACGGAGCAACAGCTCTCCGCCCTGCGCGCGCTCGGGGTGTCGGGCGCCCAGGGCTATTACTTCAGCAGGCCGGCGCCGGCGCGGGAGATCGGCGTGATGCTGCTCAAGGAGATCGCCGACAGGACGAGCGCCAAGCGCCCGGGCGAAAAGAAAACCGCATGAACGGCAATGGAAAAGCCCGGCCGCAAGGGCCGGGTTGAAGTCGGGCGTTTCGCAAACAAGATCGGCGCCCCGCTCGCGGGGACCGGAGCGCCGGGGCAGGCTCAGTATCTGGCGACGACCGGCTCCGCCACCGGCCCGCCGAACTTGTACATGATGGCGCCCATGACCTGGTTCGAGGTCACGTTGACGCCGTCGTGCACGAATTCGCCGTAGTTGTAATAGCCGCCGGAGCCGAGATCGACATAGCGATATTCGATGCGGGTGATCCAGTTCGGGGTGAAGGCGTAATCGACGCCGGCGCCGATGGTCCAACCGGTGCGCGAGGTGGTGTACGACGCCGGAAGCAGGATGCCGTTGTTGTATCCGACCTTCACATCGCCGAAGGCGACGCCGCCCGCCACGTAAAGCAGCGCGCGATCCCAGACCGCCATGCCGAGGCGGCCGCGAATGGCGGCGGCGTAGGTGCTGTTGAGCGTGTTGTTGTAGATCAGGTTGCCATTGTAGGTGTAGGCCTGATCGCCGCCGAGCACGGCCGCGGCGTCGCCTTCGAGACCGACGACGAACTGGTTGAACTGCCAGTTGTAGCCAAGCACGCCGCCGATCAGGCCGGCGTCCTTGTAAATGCCGTTGCCGGTCCAATTGTCGTGGAAGTTGCGGAAGTCGCCGCCGCCTTCGACACCGATATAAAAGCCCGTCCAGCTGAAGACGGGCGGCGGCGGCACATAGACCGGCGGCGGAGCCTTGATCGAAGGCAGATCGGCGGCGAAAGCCGAACCGGCCATCGCCATCAAGGCGACGGTAGAGAGAAGAACTTTTCTCATGGGAAACCCTTCCTGAAGCTCGTTAAGAATGCGGTGGTTACGCGTTCTATACTTTGACCTAACCTCAGGATTGACGATTCCGCAAGCGCCTGAAATCATTATTGATAGCACTGTTGCCTTTTCATCTCAGCGGTTCTACGTAATGGCGCCACAATTACTTAAGCGTCGCCATTGGCCCGTTCGCCACGCTGTGCGGCAAGGACCTGAAACAGAGGGAAAAAAACCCCAGCCGCCGTCGCCGAGGTCGGCGCGCCGCTCGGGGCAACCCCGCATCAGCCGCCAAAAAGACCGCCCCGCGCTTGCAATCGCCGAGATTTCCCCTATAAGCGCCGCTTCATGCTCCGGCCGGGGGCTGAACGGAGGGCCGATTTCGGCTGGCTTGTCTCAATCAGGGATTTGCCGACTTCCCGTGTTCCCGCCTTCGATTTGCTAAGTCTGTCGGGCCTTTCTCCGGGCTCGAAGGGCTCCGCGCCGGGGTAGAAACAGAGAAAGGTATCCCAAATGGCTCTTTACGAGCACATCTACCTTGCTCGCCAGGATCTCACCGCCCAGCAGGTCGAGGCCCTCAACGAGCAGTTCAAGGCCACCATCGCCAGCCTTGGCGGAACCGTCGGCAAGGTCGAATACTGGGGCGTGAAGTCCCTGGCCTATCGCATCAAGAAGAACCGCAAGGCGCACTTCACCCTGATCAACGTCGACGCGCCCCCCGCCGCTCTGGCGGAAGCCGAGCGCCAGTGGTCGATCAACGAAGACGTGCTGCGTCACCTGACCATCCGCGTCGAGGCGCTGGAAGACGGCCCGTCCGCCATGCTGCGCAAGCGTGACGACGACGAGAGCCGCGAGCGCGGCGATCGCCCGGATCGCGGCCCCCGTCTGCCCAGCGGCCGCGCCCCGCGCCCGCGCCGTGAAGACGCCACCGAGGGAGGAGCTTTCTGATGTCCACCGCCGCCGCCGGCGCTCGCCGCCCCTTCTTCCGCCGCCGCAAGACCTGCCCGTTCTCGGGCCCGAACGCGCCGAAGATCGACTACAAGGACACCCGTCTGCTGTCGCGCTACATTTCCGAGCGCGGCAAGATCGTGCCCTCGCGCATCACCGCGGTTTCCGCCAAGAAGCAGCGCGAACTGGCCCAGGCCATCAAGCGCGCCCGCTTTTTGGGATTGCTGCCCTACGTGATCGTCTGAGCCCTCTGGATCATCCTTCGAGACGCGCCCCTGCCGGGGCGCTCCTCAGGATGAGGGTTCGGTTTCATCATTAGCCCTCATGGTGAGGAGGCGCGCAGCGCCGTCTCGAACCACGAGGGCGGTCCACGAAATCATTCAGACGCCGGACAATCCGGCGCCTGATAGCTGGGGCGGACTCGACCCGCCTCTAACCGGGACATCCGGGACAGCGCAGGCATGAACGACAACAATCCTCCGACAGACTGGTCCGACCGCCTGGTCGGCTTCGGCGCCGGCCTTGCCAGCGCCCTGCTGTTCGCCGCCTCGACGCGGGGGACCGGGCTCGCCATGGCGCTGGCCTATGTCTGCATCCTGCCGCTGCTGATCGGGGCCATCGGCTTCTCCGCCCTCGCCTCCCTCGCCGGCGCCGGCGCCGGCGCGCTGTTCCTGGCCTATGCCGGCGAACCCCTTCTCGGAATCGCGTTCTTCCTCGGCTTCGGCGTTCCCGGTTTCCTGCTGGGCCTGCTGGCGGGCTGGACCTATCGGCTGCAAACGCCCGACGACGCGTCCGGCTCGTCGACAAAATTGCTCGCCTATCATTTGTCGCCGGGCGTGCTGCTCGCCGGCGCCGTGCTGGTGTCCGCCTGCGCCGCCTGGACGCTGACCGGCGCGCTGATCTGGAGCGAAGGCGGTTTTCACGCGGCGCTCGACGCGGCGCTGGCCGAATATGGCCCCGCGCTCGACCCGACGCTGCAAAAGCTCGCCAAGGTCGCGCCCGACCTCGATCTGGCGCAGGCGAAAAAGATCATCGTGCTCAGCTTTCCGGGCGCCGTCGCGGCCTCCCAGACCCTGCTGCTGACCTTCAATCTCTGGCTCGCCGCCCGCGCCATCGACATTTCGGGGCGGCTCGACCGCCCCTGGCCGCCGCTTCCGGAGATGACCGTGCTGCCGCGCGGCCTGGGCCTGGCTTTCCTTCTCGCCGTCGGCCTCTGCTTTGCCGGCGAATCCGTCGCGGTGTTCGCCGGCGCCTTCGCCGCGAGCGCCGGCGTGGCGCTCGCCCTGCAAGGGCTGGCCGCCGCCCACGCCCTCACGCGCGGTCACAGCCAGCGCGGCGCCATTCTGGCGTCGGTCTATGCCGTGACCCTGGTCGGCGTCGCCGTCGCGCCGCCGCTGCTCATCGCGCTTGTCGCGTGCGGACTCGCCGAGTCCGCTTTGTCCCTGCGCGCGCGAAAAGCCGCGCGCGCCAAAATCGCAAAAATCGAAGAAACAGGAGAGTAAAGATGGAAGTCATTCTGCTTGAACGGGTCGCGAAACTCGGCCAGATGGGCGAAGTCGTGCGCGTGCGCGACGGCTACGCCCGCAATTTTCTGCTGCCGCGCGGCAAGGCGCTGCGCGCCACCGAAAACAACAAGAAGCATTTTGATGGCCAGCGCGCCCAGCTCGAAGCCCGCAACCTCGAGCGCAAGTCGGAAGCGGCCGCCGTCGGCGAGAAGCTGAACGGCCAGGTGTTCGTGATCCTGCGCCAAGCGGGCGAAGCCGGCCATCTCTATGGCTCGGTCGCCCCGCGCGACATTTCCGACGCCGCCACCGCCGGCGGCTTCTCGCTGGAGCGCCAGCAGATCGTGCTCAACACGCCGATCAAGACCCTCGGCCTGCACAAGGTGCCGGTGCACCTGCATCCGGAAGTGGACATCACCATCGAGGTGAACGTCGCCCGTTCCGCGGAAGAGGCGGAGCGTCAGAGCAAGGGCGAGTCGGCGGTGGTGCGCGAAGAGCACTCTCTTGCCGACCTCGGCCTCGAAATCGGCGCGGCGCTGGCCGAAGCCGGCCCCGACGTGGAAATGTAAGTTTTCGGTTTTTTGGAACCGAAGCCAACGGGGCGCGATGCGCCCCGTTTTTTTTCGTCACGCGATCGCCTGCGCCTTCCCGCGCAACATTTCGGCATAGACATGCTTGCGCCGCTCCGCGCATTCCGCAAGCAGGGTGCAGACGCCCAGCACAGCCATGGTCGCGGCCACGGCCATGGTGACGCGCGATTCGACCGGCTCGATCAGGGCCGAGGCGAGCAGCAGCAGCAGCGGCTGGTGGACGAGATAAAGGGTAAAACTGCCGCCGGCGAGCCAGCGAATGACCCGGGTCGCGGCGGCGCCGAGCGGCGGCAGAGCGTCGAGCACAAGCGCGGCGCCGACGATCTGCATCGCCACGGACAGGCCGATCAGCGAAATCCCCCAAAACCGTCTTCGCCATCAGGAACCGCACAATGGCCAGGAGCGACAACAGCGCGCCGACGCGCGGATTGGGCGCGCGCTGTTGCAGCACGATTCGCCGCGCCAGCACGCCCATCAGCCAGATCGGCAGGTCAAGCAAAATTTTTGGACCGAAGAACACGGCCCAGGCCAGCGTCAGCGCCACCCGGCGCCGCCCCGACGGTGATCCATCGCAGTTTACCGGCGGCGTCTTGGCTTTCGCTTAACGCACGGGCGAACGCTCACGTCTCCGACCCGTCCAGCGGAAACAGCCGGATCGGAATCGGGCCGGCCTCGCGCAGGATCGAATCGACGACCGGATCGGCGGCGAACATCTGGTGGACCAGCACGAACGGTTTTGTCCGCGGCCAGCGCCGCGCACGGGCGACGCCAAGCCCCCGCACCAGAGCCCACATGGCGGCATGGCCGACGACGCCATCCGGATCGCAGGCCAGACGTCCCGGACAGGCGTCCGGGGCGATTCCGATCAGCTGCGGACCCATGGCGGTCCGGTCCAGCAGATAAGCGAGCCCGCTCAGGCGGTGGCGTATGAAAATTTCGGCGCCGGAGGCGTCGACATGCCATTCGGAAAAAAGCAGGCAGCTCTCGACCCAGTCGAAATCGGCGGCGCCGAGGTCGCCCAGCCGGTATTTTTCGGCGCGGAGCAGCAGCACGCCGCCCGCCGGGGCCGCGGCCCACGGGGCAAGGCCAGCCGCCGTCGCGCCCAGACCAAAACCCTTCAGAACCATGCGCCGCGTGACATCCATGGCTCGACCCCGAATCGTCTGGCCCGAGCCGACTATGGGGCGCCGCGAGTCCCGGGTGAATCGGTGGTCGCGCAAGGGAAACGGCCGACGGCTTTCCCGGGCGCCAACGGGCGCTTGCGGATGCGAACTTTGCTCGTGACGTCGCCGGCGCCATGCTGGATGAAAGGGAGACTCATCATGAAACTGCTGCGCTACGGACCTGCCGGTGAGGAAAAGCCGGGCCTTTTGGACAGCCAGGGCCGAATTCGCGACCTCTCGGGCGTGATCCCCGATCTGGGGCCGGCGCAAATCTCGCCCGAGGGGCTGGCGAGGCTCGCGGGCGTGAACGTCGAAACCCTGCCGCTGGTCGAAGGCGAACCCCGGCTGGGCCACCCGGTCGCGGGAATCGGCCAGATTCACGCCATCGGCCTGAACTATCGCGACCACGCCCGCGAATCCGGCATGGCGATCCCCCAAGAGCCGATCCTGTTCACCAAGGCGACCTCCAGCCTGTCGGGGCCCAACGACGACATCGTCATCCCCAAAAACGCGCAAGCCGTGGACTGGGAGGCGGAGCTTGGCGTCGTGATCGGCAGCGCCGCCTACCAAATCGCCGAAGCGGACGCCCTCAGCCATGTCGCCGGCTATCTCGCCGCCAATGACGTTTCGGAACGCGACTTTCAGGCCAAGCGCGGGGGACAATGGGTGAAGGGCAAGAGTTCGCCCGGTTTCGGCCCGCTCGGCCCCTGGCTGGTCACCCGCGACGAAATTCCCGACCCGCAGGCGCTATCGCTCAAACTCTCGGTCAACGGCGCGATTCGCCAGGACGGGCACAGCTCGAACATGATTTTTCCGGTGGCGCGGCTGATCGCCTATGTCAGCGGTTTTCTGAGGCTCATGCCCGGCGACGTCTTGATCACCGGCACGCCGGCCGGCGTCGGCATGGGCATGAAGCCGCCGGCCTACCTGAAGCCCGGCGACGTGGTCACGGTTGAGGTTGAACGCCTGGGAACCCAGATTCAGCGGGTGCGGGCGCAGTAATCAGGCGCCGCGCAGCACGCGAAAGGCGACGAACGCCTCCGCCTCCGCCGCGTCCGCCGCCTCCGTGCGCAAATCCATCACGGCGGACAGCGGCGGTCCCGCGCGCATCTCGCGCAACAGCGCCGCCACGTTCTCGGCGTCGCCGTTGATCATGGCCTCGACGGCGCCGCCGGCGCTGTTGCGCACCCAGCCGGTCACATGGAGCCGCGCCGCCGCCCGGCGCACGAATTCGCGAAAGCCGACGCCCTGGACGCGGCCCTCGACAATCACATGCAAGGTCTTCGCCACATCGAACCCCTTTCAGGCGGAGCGCAGGCCCGCGCCGAAAACCGTCTCGACTCAGGCGAAGGCTTCGCCTGTGATCCCGCAGGTCTCCAGAAACTTGCGCACGTGGACCACGTCTTCCTTGCTCAGCGTGTGGTGGCGGTGGAGCGTGGTCTTCTTGCCGTGCAGCGTCACTTCGACCTTGTTGCCGCCCTTGGTTTCAAGCTCGCCCCCCAGCGCCGTCAGCGCATGTTCGGCGTCCTTGAAGTCGATGTTGTGGGCGATCGGATGCGAGAAGAAGGCGTGCAGGATTTTCTTGGCGTGTTGATGCACTTTAATAAATCTCCTCATTGCGACGAACGCGGCCATGCTAGCGGGAAGCGCAAGAAAGTCCATGACGCAAGTCAGTTAAGGCAAATCGTCGCCGTCATTTCGAGGGGAGTCGCTGTCCCCGCCGCCGCGTCGCCACCATGTCCGCGACGATCGACAGCGCGATTTCCTCCGGCGTGACCGCGCCGATGTCGAGCCCGGCCGGCGAGCGGATCGTGTCCAGCACAGGTGGGGCGACGCCGGCGCGCGCCAGCGAGCGCTTCAGCGCCGCGAGGCGGCGGCGCGGCCCCACCACGGCCAGATAGCGGGCGGGAAGGCGGGCCATGGCCGACAAGGCCGCCGCCTCACCCTCCCCCTGGATCGCGACGACGAGATAGAGATCGCCGCACAGGTCGTCCGGCGGTCGAAAACCGTTCACCAGACGGTCGGCTTCGGCGAAGCCGGCATGGCTATTTGCGGACGCGCAGACGGTGACGAAAAAGCCCAGGCGGCGCGCGAGATCGGCGAGGGCCACGGCGACCGGCGTCGCCCCGGAGATCACCAGCGTCGGGCGCGGCAGCAAGGGCTCGACGAGCAGGTCCACCGCGCCCGTCTTCATCCGTGTCCGCAGGAGCCGCGGCCGTCCGTCCTCCAGGGTTTTCTTCGCGGTTCGAAAAGCCTCGCGGGCCGCCGCGCCCGTCAGCCAGCCGGTAAACCCGTCCGCCGCGATGACGGCGCGCGCGCCCGCCGGCGCCGCCCGCGCCCGCACGGAGCGGACCACGGTCGCGACCGCCACCGCCTCGGCGTCGGATGTGACCGCGCCGACGAGATCGAGAATGTCCTTGGGAGCGCCCATGGATTTGAAATGGGAACGGGGGCGTTGCGGCGCGAGTGTGACCGAATCATCAAAACTTCGTGATTGCTTGAACGATACAAACTTTACTTGAGCTTTGCTTTGCAAATATTGTGGACAGCGAGGCAGCATTTATATCTTCGGGAAGGGCGCGAAAACCAAGGGAGAAAACCATGAATGTTGCGACGGAAAACCCGAGCCAATGTCCCATGCACGGACGCGTCGGCAGGGGCAACAAGGACTGGTGGCCCAACCGCCTCAGCCTGCACAGGCTTCATCAGCACGCGCCCCGCTCCAACCCCATGGGCGAAAGCTTTGATTACAAAAAAGAATTTGAAAAACTCGATCTCGACGCGGTGATCACCGACCTGCGCGCGCTGATGACGGATTCGCAGGACTGGTGGCCGGCCGATTTCGGCCATTACGGCGGCTTGTTCATCCGCCTGGCCTGGCACAGCGCCGGCACGTATCGCATCGCCGACGGGCGCGGCGGCGCCGGCGGCGGCCAGCAGCGTTTCGCCCCGCTGAACTCCTGGCCGGACAACTGCAATCTCGACAAGGCCCGCCGCCTGCTGTGGCCGATCAAGAAGACGTATGGCAAGCAATTGTCCTGGGCGGACCTTTATGTCCTCGTCGGCAATGTCGCCCTGGAATCGATGGGTTTCAAAACCTTCGGCTTCGCCGGCGGGCGTGTCGACACCTGGGAGCCGGAAGAACTCTATTGGGGTCCGGAAGGCTCCTGGCTCGGCGACGAGCGCTACAGCGGCGAGCGCCAACTGGCGAACCCTCTGGCCGCCGTGCAGATGGGCCTCATCTACGTCAATCCCGAGGGCCCCAACGGCACGCCCGATCCGGTCGCCGCCGCCCGCGACATCCGCGAAACCTTTGCCCGCATGGCGATGAACGACGAGGAGACTGTCGCCCTGATCGCCGGCGGTCACACGTTTGGCAAGACGCATGGCGCGGGCGACCCCTCGCTGATCGGCGCCGAACCGGAAGGCGGCGCGATCGAGGAGCAGGGCCTGGGCTGGCGCAGCAAATTTGGAACCGGCGTCGGCGCCGACGCCATCACCGGCGGCCCCGAAGTGATCTGGAGCCAGACGCCAACCCGCTGGAGCAACAAGTTTTTCGACAACCTGTTCAATTTCGAATGGGAGCTGACCAAGAGCCCGGCGGGCGCCTGGCAATGGGAAGCGAAGGACGCGCCGGCCGATGTGCCGGACGCCCACGATCCCGCAAAGAAGCACCGCCCGCGCATGCTCACGACCGACCTGTCGCTGCGCTTCGACCCGGCCTATGAAAAGATTTCGCGCGACTTCCACCAAAACCCGCAAAAATTCGCCGACGCCTTCGCCCGCGCCTGGTTCAAGCTCACCCACCGCGACATGGGGCCGAGACCGCGCTATCTGGGAAAACTGGTCCCGCGGGAAATCTTCATCTGGCAGGACCCGATTCCGCCGGTCGATCACCCCTTGATCGACGCGCGCGACATCGAAGCGCTCAAGCAAAGCGTTTTGGCGTCCGGCCTGAGCGTCAAGCAACTGGTGTCCACCGCCTGGGCGTCCGCGTCCACCTTCCGGGGCTCGGACAAGCGCGGCGGCGCCAATGGCGCGCGCATCCGGCTCAGCCCGCAAAAGGACTGGGAGATCAACAACCCACCCGAACTCGCGCGCGTGCTGCAACAGTTTCAAGCGATCCAGCAAGACTTCAACGCCTCGGCGGACAATGGAAAAAAGGTCTCGCTGGCCGACCTGATCGTGCTCGCCGGCTGCGCCGGCGTCGAAAAAGCCGCGCGCGACGCGGGGGTGGCCGTGCAAGTCCCGTTCACGCCGGGACGCATGGACGCGACCCAAGAGCAGACCGATGCGGACTCGTTCAAGCCGCTGGAGCCGGTCGCCGACGGTTTTCGAAATTATTACGTGCGCGACAAATCGCTGATGGCGCCGGAAGAAGCGCTCATCGACCGCGCGCAACTGCTGACCCTCACCGGCCCTGAGATGACGGTCCTGGTCGGCGGCCTGCGCGTCCTCGAAGCCGGCGTCTCCAACCACGGCGTCTTCACCGAGCGTCCGGGCAAACTGACCAACGATTTCTTCGTCAATCTTCTCGACATGGCGACGGAATGGGAGGCCACCGGCGAAAACACCTATGCCGGCCGCGACCGCAAGACCAAACAGCCGAAATGGACGGCGACGCGCGTCGACCTGATTTTTGGCTCGCATTCGGAGCTGCGGGCCTTGGCCGAAGTCTACGGCTGCGCCGACGCCCACGAAAAATTCGTGCAGGATTTCGTCGCCGCCTGGAACAAGGTCATGATGGCCGACCGCTACGATCTCGGCCGCCACGTCTGATACGGTTTCCGCAAGATCGCTTCGCGATCCGCGCAAACGAAATCGCGCGGAAATCCTTCAGGCGAAGGGCGGATTTCCGCGCGAGCGGAATACGATTTCCGAACTCATCCTTCGGAAATCGTCTGAGCGGCGCCGCTTCGCCGCCTCAGATGAACAATTCTGTAACCCTCACCCTGAGGAGGCCCCGCGAGGGGCCGTCGCGAAGGGCGAGGGCGGTCCACGGGTTAGCCGAGCGCGCTCGCAAGAACACGGTCAAGCGGATTCCCGACTCGATTTTGCGCGCCTGTGGATGACGGGGATGCGGGCGCTGGCGTAACGATTCATTTTCCAATTTCGCCGTGCTCGTGCGAAAAGACCCTCCCGCCGGACAGAGCCGGCGCTCACAGCATTATAATTGCGCGATTCGCACCGGGCGGCCTTCCGCTCGGGCAGAGGAGGTTTTTGCCGATGGCGGCGCTGGAAAAAGTCTACGATCGCGCTCTCGTGCCGGCCTCCGAGCAGAATTTCCGCACGCCGCCCGCCAATATCGAGGCCGAACAGGCCCTGCTCGGCGCCATCCTCGTCAACAACGACGCCTTCGACCGCGTCTCCGATTTTCTCAAACCCGAGCATTTTTCCGAAGACCTGCACCGTCGCATCTACGAAATCGCCGGCCAGCTGATCCGCGCGGGAAAACTCGCCACCCCGGTCACGCTCAAGACTTTCTTGGGGGATGTCGACCTCGGCGCCTCCATGACCGCGCCGCAATATCTCGCCCGCCTCGCGGCGGAAGCCACCACCATCATCAACGCCGTCGATTATGGCCACGCCATCCACGACCTCGCCGTGCGCCGCGAGCTGATTCGCATCGGCGAAGATGTGGTCAACACGGCTTACGAAGCCGATGTGGACGCCTCGCCGCGCATGCAGATCGAGGAGGCCGAACGAAAACTCTACGCCATCGCCGAGACCGGGCGCTACGAGGGCGGTTTTCACAAATTCGCCGAGGCGCTCACCGCCGCCGTGGACATGGCGGCCAAAGCCTGGGAGCGCGAGGGCGGACTGTCCGGCGTCTCCACCGGCATGCGCGATCTCGACCGGATGATGGGCGGCTTGCAGCCTTCGGACTTGATCATCGTCGCGGGCCGTCCCGGCATGGGCAAGACCGCGCTCGCCACCAACATCGCCTTCAACGTCGCCAAGGCCTATCGGGGACAAACCCATGACGACGGCCGGGTCGAGACGGTGAATGGCGGCATTTGCGGCTTCTTCTCGCTGGAAATGTCGTCGGAACAGCTGGCCACCCGTATCATCGCCGAGCAGGCGCAGGTGCCCGGCTACAAGATCCGGCGCGGCGACATTACGGAAGGCGAGTTCCACCGCATATCCGGCGCCGCCCGCGACATGCAAAGCATCCCCTTCTACATCGACCACACCGGCGGCATTTCCATCGCCCAGCTCACGGCGCGCGCCCGCCGCCTGAAGCGCCAGCGCGGCCTCGATCTTCTCGTCGTCGACTATCTGCAACTGCTGTCGGGCTCGAAATCGCGCAGCGACAATCGCGTGCAGGAGCTGACCGAGATCACCACGGGCATGAAGGCGCTGGCCAAGGAATTGAACGTGCCGATCATCGCCCTGTCGCAATTGTCGCGTCAGGTGGAATCGCGCGACGACAAGCGGCCGCAACTCTCCGACCTGCGCGAATCCGGTTCGATCGAGCAGGACGCCGACGTGGTCATTTTCGTCTATCGCGAGGAATATTATCTGAAGAACAAGCAGCCGCGCGAGGGCACGCCGGAATTCCAGCAATGGATGAGCGAAATGGAGCGCGCCCACGGCAAGGCGGAAGTGATCATCGGCAAACAGCGCCACGGACCCACCGGCACAGTGGAACTCGCGTTCGAAGGCGAATATACACGCTTCAGCGATCTGGCGACGGACGACCACCTGCCAGCGCATATGTGAGGTCTTTTTATCATGCCTGAACCCGCCCTTCCCGCCGATCCTCATGAGGACCGGGAAAAGAGTCAGGCGATTCTCACCATCGACCTCGACGCGCTCGCCGACAATTGGCGCCTGCTGAAGGGCCGCGCGCGGGGAGCGGAATGCGCGGCCGTGGTCAAGGCCGACGCCTATGGACTCGGCATAGCGCCAGCCGCCAAAAAGCTGTTTTCGACCGGCTGCAAGACGTTTTTCGTCGCCCATCTCGCCGAGGCCGAATGTCTCCGCGAGATCGTCCCGGAAGCGCGGATTTTCGCGCTCAACGGCCTGCCGCCCGGCGCCTCCGCCCTTTTTGCGCGCGCAAACTTGGTTCCCGTGCTCGGGTCGCTCCCGGAACTGGAGGAATGGGCGGCTTTTTGCCGCGCCGACGGTCACAAACATGGCGCCGCCCTGCACATCGACACGGGCATGAACCGCCTCGGCCTCACACCCCCGGATTTCCCGCGCGCGCTGGAATTGATCGAGCAGTTCGCGCCGGCGCTGATCATGACCCATTTCGTTTCCGCCGAAGACCATTCCGCGCCGCGCAACCGCGCGCAGATCGAGCGGTTCGAGCGGGCTTGCGGGCTGTTCCCGCCGATGCGCGCGAGCCTGTGCAATTCGTCCGGCATGTTCCTGGAAGAAGCCCCCGTCTTCGACCTCACCCGCCCCGGCTACGCCCTCTATGGCGGCAATCCCACGCCGGGCAGCGACAATCCCATGCGCAGCGTGGTGTCGCTCGACGCCGTCATCCTGCAAGTCCGCGACGTCCGCGCCGGCGAAACGGCGGGCTACGGCGCGCGCTGGACCGCGCATTCGCGCCGGCGCCTCGCCACCATCGGCCTCGGCTATGCCGACGGTTTTCCGCGCTCCGCCTCGTGCGGCGCGATCGGCGCGGAGGTGTTCGCCGGCGGGACCTATTGCCCGGTGGTCGGACGCATTTCGATGGACCTGAGCATCGTCGACATCACCGACGCCAAGCCCCTTAAGCGCGGCGACCGCGTGGAAGTTCTGGGCGACAATATTTCGGTGGACGACCTCGGCGCCTGGGCCGGAACCATCGGCTACGAGGTTTTGACGAACCTCGGGCGGCGGTATCGGCGAGTTTATCAGGGCGAGGCGTGAGCCCGCGAATTTGGCCCGTCAGCGCCGGCCAACCGGACCGCGACACAGCCCGGCGCGGTTTTTGTCAAAAGTGAAAATGCGAAACACACCATATTTTGTTCTTGTTATGTTCCACGTGAAACATTTTTGACCTCCCTCCCCCCGCAAACCCCGGAAAACCGGGGTTTTGCGAGCAAGACCCCAAAATCCGCGCCAAAACCGCGTCCCAACATCCTGTACGCAACCTTTTGGTTGCACGCATGAAAATCGACGTTTTTGAGCACAAATTCGCGCGAATTTCGCGGAATTTTCACAAAAAACGCAGGTTTTGGCGGAATGCGCCACAACCATAGATAGAATTTTGATCAAGCCCGCCGGGCGCCACCTCATACGGCTTCCGAAGGATCAGTTCGGAAATCGTATTCCGCTCGCGCGGAAATCCGCCCTTCGCCTGGAGGATTTCCGCGCGATTTCGTTTTCGCGGATCGCGAAGCGATCTTGCGAAAACCGTATAACAAGCTGCTGAAAAACCCGTGGACCAACCCTTCGAGGCGCCCGCCAAGGCGGGCTCCTCAGGGTGAGGGCTACGCGATGATTTTATATAGCGAAAATCCCTCATGGTTAGGAGGCCGCGAAGCAGCCTGCTGAGCCTGTCGAAGCATCGAACCATGGTTCTCGGAACGGGACTTTTTCAGCGGCCGCCTGACGCCGCTGGACATTTGCGCGCCCTCATGTTCTAGAAACGTTCCATCCAAGACCCCGGACCCTCCCTTGGCCAAATCCCGCACCTCCTTCATTTGCCAGGCCTGCGGCGCGGTGTTTCCGCGCTGGCAGGGCAAGTGCGAGGCCTGCGGTGAATGGAACACGCTGCACGAGGAAGCCCCCACCGCCGGAATCGGCGCGCTCGCGGCGCGCGGCGCGAAAAAGGGGCGAATTTTCGCGCTCGAAGGGCTGTCCGGCGAATCCAAGCCCGCGCCGCGCGTCCTGTCGGGCCTGGCGGAGCTGGACCGCGTCACCGGCGGCGGTTTTGTCCCCGGCTCCGTGCTCCTGATCGGCGGCGAGCCGGGCATAGGAAAGTCCACCCTGCTGATTCAAGCCTGCGCCGCCCTGGCGCGAAAAGGCGAACGGGTCGTCTATATTTCGGGCGAAGAGGCCGCCGCCCAGGTGCGGCTGCGGGCGGAACGGCTCGGCCTGAGCGACGCGGCGGTGGAACTGGCGGCCGAAACCTCGGTCGAGGACATCATCGCCACGCTCTCCGCTGGAAGGCGCCCCGCCCTCGTCGTGATCGACTCGATCCAGACCATGTGGACCGAGACGGCCGACGCCACCGCCGGCACGGTCACCCAGGTGCGCGGCGCGGCCCAGGCCCTCATCCGATTTGCAAAACTGTCCGGCGCCTGCGTCATCCTGGTCGGCCATGTCACCAAGGACGGCCAGATCGCCGGCCCCCGCGTGGTCGAGCACATGGTCGACGCGGTCGCCTCGTTCGAGGGCGACGGCTCCCACCATTTTCGCATCCTGCGCAATGTCAAAAACCGATTCGGCCCCACCGACGAAATCGGCGTGTTCGAAATGACCGGCGGCGGCCTCACCGAAGTCGCGAATCCTTCCGCCCTGTTTCTGGCGGGCCGCGACGGCTCGGCGGCGGGCGCGGCGGTGTTCGCCGGCATGGAGGGGACGCGGCCCGTCCTGGTGGAAATCCAGGCCCTGGTCGCGCCGAGCGCGCTCGGCACGCCGCGCCGGGCTGTCGTGGGCTGGGACCCAAGCCGCCTGTCCATGCTGGTGGCGGTCCTCGAAACGCATGGCCGCGTCAAACTCGGGCAGCACGACATCTATCTCAATGTCGCCGGCGGCATGAAGATTGCCGAACCCGCGGCCGATCTCGCGGCCGCCGCCGCGCTGGTGTCGTCGCTGGTCGGCGCCGTCCTGCCGCAGAACATGGTGTTTTTCGGCGAGGTCGGGCTGTCCGGCGCCGTGCGCCCGGTGCCGCACGCCGGCCTGAGACTGAAGGAAGCCTCGAAACTCGGCTTTTCCCGCGCCGTGGCGCCGCAAGGGGCCAGCGACAAGAGCGAAAAGCCCGCCGGCATGGGCCTGACCGCGATTCGCCACATTGGCGAGGCCATCGCCGACATCGCCGCCCTCGGACGCCGGTCGCCCCCGGAGCGCAAGCCAAGCTGAATTTTTTCAAGGCCAAACTCCTTTCGTTAACCAGGACCGGCGGGTGATCGCTCCAAAAATCAGCGTCCTGTCGCTGATGCCGCGCACAGACGGTTACCGCAACTGTTCAGACTCCGTAACTCTGCGTAATCATCTGGAGGATATTTCGGTCTATCCCAAAGGAAACCTAGGAAGGGATAGTCCAAATGTCTTTGACCATCGTACACAAATGGATCGTCCGTCTGGCCAGGGACCGCAAGGCGTCGGTGGCGATCACCTTTGCATTCGCCGTGGTTCCCATTCTCACGCTGATGAGCGCGGCGGTGGATTACGGGCGCGCCCTGAAGGCCAAGAGCGCGTTGCAGACGTCCCTCGACAGCGCCGCCATGATGGCGCTCCAGACCAACACCACAAAGGCGTCGGCGAATTTCCTCGCCAATGCGTCGTCGATTGGCCTCACCCTCGCCAGCGGCTCCCCGTCCTTCACCAGCAATGCCGACGGCAGCGTCACCGTGACGGCGCAAGCCTCGATGTCGACGGGCCTGTTGTCGCTGATCGGGGTTCCGTCCATCCCCCTGAGCCTGACCTCGTCGGCGAAGATGACGCATCCGCTGACGCCCCACACCATCACCTATCAGTTCCAGTACGCGAAGGGCTGGTATTACAAGGTGGTCACCCTTTACATTCAGCAGACCAGCGGCAGCGCGACGCTCCCGCTCGCCACCTGGACCTACAAGGCCTACAATGACGGCGGCGACGGCACGTCGGCCACGGGGAACAGTCATGCCGCCATTCCCAAAGTGATCGACAATGTGCCGTATTTCTGGAGCTCGACGGCCACCCAGCCCACGGACACCGGCATCGGCATCACCACCACGGCTTGGAACACGGCCAACCTGACCACGATCGGCGCGACGCTCGACGCCGCCAACAGCAAGATCACCTTCAACCAGACCTACTACAATCTTTACCTGACCATGCAGATCGTCAATTCGCGTTGCGCGCCCGGCCAGACCTACAGCGCGGCCAACGTCACGGCGTCTGATGACCACGAGCAGAAGTTCGAGGCCGTTTACAAAAAGACATGGACCAACACGAAGCTGAATGAAAACATCGCCTGCTCCGGCACGGCCAACACCAGCTGGTCGACGACGGTTTCCACCAACAGCAAGACCAATTCGAACTGGCTCTACATCAATGGCGAGCAGCAGCCCGCCAACACCATCCTCGGCTTGGCCAACGCCTTCCCCTGCCCCAGCGGCGTGTCGGACAACACGCCCGTGACCAACAATTACGAATGGGAAGACTCCAACACCAGCACGACCGGCACCCGCGACTTCTTCTTCAGCCTCACCACCACATGCACCACGAACCAGTGGAGCAATGCGCCAAACATCCCGAAGCTCATCCGCTGAACGGGCCGGATCACGGCGCGCGCGCGGACGCCGTTTGCGCCCGCGCGCCAAAATTCCGGCCTCGCGGTCCTCGAGTCGACGGCGCGTTGCGGTTTGGTTATAAGCGGCCCGCGCGCGTTGGCGCGCGGATTCGTGATTTTCCCAGCCTGAGGCGACAATGCCGTCCTATCTCGACCTGATCGTTCTGGCCGTCATCGTGGTATCGGCTTTTCTCGCCATGCTGCGCGGATTTACGCGAGAGGTGATGGCGATCCTGTCCTGGGGCGCGGCGGCGGCGGCGGCGATCTATTTCTATCCGCTGCTCATGCCGAAACTCGCGGATGCGGCCTCGCCGATCTTCGTCGCCAAGGAGGCGCTGCGGCCCTATATCGCGGGCGCCGCCATCTTCTTCATCACGCTGATCCTGGTGTCGATTGTCACCATCCGCATTTCCGACGCCATTCTCGATTCCAAGATCGGCGCGCTCGACCGCTCCCTCGGCTTCCTGTTCGGGCTGGCGCGCGGGCTGCTGTTGTGCGCCATCGCCTTCATCTTCCTCAACTGGCTCGCGCCCGACGCGGTGAACGGCACGGACAAGAGCGGGAAAAAGGACTGGCTCGCCAATTCGAAAAGCCTGCCGCTGCTCAAGACCGCCAGCGCCCAGTTGCTCGCCCTGCTGCCTGACGATCCCGACGGCCTGATCAGCAAGCTCAAGAAGTCCAAGCCCGGGGCGGACGAGGCGCCGCCCCAGGACGCCGAAAGCGAGCCGAAGGACGCGCCCGTCACGCCCTCGCCGGTCAAGCCCGAACCGCCCAAGGCCAAGCCCGACGCCGGCGACAAGACCAAGCTCGACCAGCTTATGCGCGGCCGTTGATCTTGGCCGCACGCCGTTGATCTTGGCCGCACGCCGTTGATCTTGGCCGCACGCCGTTGATCTTGGCCGCACGCCGATGTCTCGGCCGCACGCCGATGTCTCGGCCGCATTCAGGGCGACTGTTGGGGATGAATTTTTTGTGACCCCTTCCTATTTCGCCCTTGGCGGTTTATTGACCTCTCGAACTTAAACCCGGGCTCGTTTGAGGCGCGTCGCCGCGCTTCTGAACCCAATTCGCGCGCTGACACGACCGGCGCGCGTCGGGAGCGCCGTCATGAACTGTTCCGAGCTTGACGCAGACTTGGACGCCGAAACCTTGGACGCCGAAACCTTGGACGCCGAAACCCTGGACGCGATAAAAACCTTGGACGACCTGGATCTGAACGCCGACCGTCTGCGCGAGGAATGCGGGGTGTTCGGCATCTACGGCCATCCCGAGGCCGCCGCCGTCACCGCGCTCGGCCTGCACGCCCTCCAGCATCGCGGGCAGGAAGCCGCCGGCATCGTCTCCTACGACGGCCACCGCTTCAATTCCGAGCGCCGCATGGGCATGGTCGGCGACACCTTTTCGAAGGCGTCCACCATCCAGCGCCTGCCCGGCGACCGCGCCATCGGCCATGTCCGCTATTCGACCACCGGCGAAACCATTCTGCGCAACGTCCAGCCGCTGTTCGCCGAACTCGATTCGGGCGGTTTCGCCGTCGCCCACAACGGCAATCTCACCAACGCGCTGACCATCCGCCGCGACCTGATCCGCGCCGGCGCCATTTATCAGTCGACCTCCGACACCGAGGTGATCCTGCATCTGGTGGCGCGCAGCCGCAAACATCAGATCGTCGAACGCTTCATCGAGGCGCTGCGCCAGATCGAGGGCGCCTATGCCTTTGTCGCGCTGTCCAACAAGAAACTGATCGGCGCCCGCGACCCCCTCGGCATCCGTCCGCTGGTGCTCGGCCAGCTCGACGGCCATTACATTCTCGCCTCCGAAACCTGCGCGCTCGACATCATCGGCGCGACTTTTGTGCGCGACATCGCCAATGGCGAGATCGTGGTGATTTCGGACGAGGGCGTGCAGAGCATAAGGCCGTTTCCGCATCAGCCGGAGCGGCCCTGCATCTTCGAATACATCTACTTCGCCCGCCCGGATTCCGTGGTCCAGGGCCGCTCGGTCTACAACATCCGCAAGGCCATGGGCGCACAGCTCGCCCACGAAAACCCCATCGAGGCCGATGTGGTGGTGCCGGTGCCGGATTCCGGCGTGCCCGCCGCCATCGGCTATTCCCAGGCCTCCGGCATTCCCTTCGAGCTCGGCATCATCCGCAACCATTATGTCGGGCGCACCTTCATTCAACCGACCCAATCCATCCGGGAATTGGGCGTGCGGATGAAACATTCGGCCAACCGCGCCGTGGTCGAGGGCAAGCGCATCATCCTCCTGGATGATTCCATCGTGCGCGGCACGACGTCGGTGAAAATCGTGCAGATGATGCGCGACGCCGGCGCCCGCGAGGTGCATTTCCGCATTTCCTCGCCGCCGATCACCCATCCCGATTATTATGGCATCGACACGCCCGTCCGCGAAAAACTGCTGGCGGCCACCCATACGCTTGAGGAAATGCGCGAGCTGATCGGCGCGGATTCTCTGGCCTTCCTGTCCGTGGACGGCATCTACAAAGCGATGGGGGTGGGCGCGCGCAATCCTTTGCGCCCGCAATTCACCGACCATTGCTTTACCGGGGACTATCCGACCAGTCTCACGGACCTCAAGGGCGCGGACATCAAGACGCAACTGTCCCTTCTCGCCGAAACCGGCTGATATTTCCCATGGAGTTTGTCATGTCCGACGCAACCCCGCTCGACGGGCGGATCGCACTTGTCACCGGCGCCTCTCGCGGCATTGGCCGGGCGGTGGCGCTGGAGCTGGGCCGCCGGGGCGCCCATGTGGTGGCGCTGGCGCGCACCCAGGGCGCGCTGGAGGAGCTCGACGACGAGATTCGCAAACTGGGCGGCGAGGCGACGCTGGTTCCTTGCGATATCAAGGATTTCGACGCGCTCGACCGTCTCGGCGCGGCGCTGCACGAGCGCTGGGGACGGCTCGACATTTTCGTCGCCAACGCCGGCATTCTGGGATCGCTCACGCCGATCGCCCATTGCGACCCCGACAAGTGGGAACAGGTTTTTGCAATTAATGTCACCGCCAACCAGCGCCTGCTGCGTTCGCTCGACATGCTGTTGCGCGCCTCGGACGCCGGCCGCGTGGCGGCGCTGACCTCGGGCGTGGCGCAAAAGGTCCGCGCCTTCTGGGGCCCCTATGCCGCGTCGAAGGCCGCGCTGGAGGCGATGGTGCGCGCCTATGCCGCCGAAACCGAAAACGTCTCCGCCGTGAAGGCGATGCTGGTCAATCCCGGCCCGCTGCGCACGAAAATGCGCGCCGCCGCCATGCCGGGCGAGGATCCGGGAACCTTGAAATCGCCGGAAGATTTCGCCCCCAGGCTCGCGGACCTGTGCGCGCCGGGTTGGACGCAAACCGGAAAGCTCTATGACTTCCCCACGGACAAGGTGTTGAGTTTTCAAGCGCCGGCCTGAGATTTTCGCGCTCGTCACGCGGGACAATGATGTCGCCCTCGCCATGAGCCGCCCGCCGCCTTCATACGATTTCCGAACGATCAGTTCGGAAATCGTATTCCGCTCGCGCCAAAATCCGCCATTCGCCTGAAGGATTTCCGCGCGATTTCGTTTTCGCGGATCGCGAAGCGATCTTGCGGAAACCGTATCAAACGGCGGGCGGCCAGGGTCGGCAAGCTCGCGTTAACCGTAAGCCGCGCCACGACGGCGCGGAACGCCTGAGTCTGAAATCACGTCAAGACTGCATTAAGCCAGCAGGGCGCAACGTGGACGCGCCGGCATGAGACCGGCCCGGCGTCCGCGCGCCGGAACGACCGATCAACGGCCGTTGTCGTCATCAGGACGGCGTCCGCGGGCAGGCCCTCGGACCGCCGCCCCGATGCTGAACGACGCCGTCCTTCGCCCCGAACTCGACCAGAGCCGCCGGCCCCTGGCGATCTTCGTCGTCATTTTCCTCGGCATCGTCGCCGCCGTTTTCGCCTATGGCCTGGGCGAGAAGGCGGAAACCAGCCGCATCCAGGCCTCGTTCGAGCGCATCGCCGGCGAGCGCATCGCCGGGGTCGAGGCGGGCCTGCTCACCACCATCGGCTCGCTTCAGCCGCTCGCCGCCTTTTTCGTCTCCCTGAACGAGCCCACGGCGGAAGAATTCCGCCGCTTCGTCACCCCGCTGCTGGCCAGCCATCCCGAAGTGCAGGGATTCGGCTGGGCCCCGGTGGTCGAGCGCGCCGACCGCGAACGCTACGAGGCGGAGGTCGGGCGCGGCCGTCCCGGCTTCCGCATCTGGGACCGCGACGGAACCGGCGCGAGGCCCGCGGCCGAGCGCGACCGCTATTTCCCGGCCGAGATGATCGAGCCGCTGCGAGGCAATGAAAAGGCCATCGGCGTCGACATCGGCTCCGACCCGATCCGCCGCGCCGCCATCGAGGCGGCCATCGCGACCCGTTCGCCCCGCGCCACCGGCCGGATCGCCCTGGCGCAGGAAACCGGCAAGCAGCAGGGATTCCTCATCGCCTATCCCTCCTTCGACGCCGCGAACAAGCTGCGCGGCCTGGCGATGGGCATTTTCCGCTTCGGCGATCTGTTCGATCGCCTGGGGCGCCCGACCGCCGATCTCTCGCTCAGCATACGCGACCTCGGCGCCGACCGGGAGGGAGGGCAAATCTATCCGGCGACCCCGCCGCCGCCGCGCAAGCGCGGCGATTCCATCACCACCTCGCACACGCTGCACATCGCCGGGCGCCCCTGGCGGTTCGAGGCCATCGCCACGCCCGAATTCGTCGAGCACGAACGCGGCCATCTCGCCAAGACCCTGTTGATCGCCTGGCTGTTTCTCGCCGGCAATATCGTCTGGCTGGTGGATCGCCGTTTCGCCGTCGAAGCCGAGGTGCGCGCGCGCACGCAGGACATGCGCCATGCGCGCGACGAGGCCCGCGCCGCCGCGCGTGTGAAAAGCGATTTTCTCGCCGCCATGAGCCACGAAATCCGCACGCCGCTCAACGGCGTGGTGGCGCTGGCCGATCACCTGCTGGAGCAGGACCCCACGCCCCAGCAACGCGACTCCCTGGCGATCATCGCCCGCTCCGGCGAACACTTGCAAAGAATGATCAACGACATCCTCGACTTCTCCAAGCTCGACGCGAAGAAATTCACGCTGGAGCCGCGCCCCTTCTCCCCCGCGAACACGGCGCGCAACGCCGCCGCGCTGATGGAGCGGCAAGCGGTCGAAAAGGGCCTGTCGCTCGATGTGCGCATTGACGGCGATTTCCCCGAACGGGTCCAGGGCGATCCGGCGCGGCTGCGGCAGATCCTGCTCAACCTGATCTCCAACGCGATCAAATTCACGAAGACCGGCGGCGTCGCTATCCTGGTGTCCGCCGGGGCGCGCGCCGCCGATGGGCGCCGCCTGCTCACCTTCACCGTTCGCGACACGGGACCCGGGATGACCGAGGACATCCGCGAAAAACTGTTCACGGAATTCTGGCAGGCCGACACGTCCATCGCCCGGCGTTTCGGCGGCACGGGCCTGGGCCTGGCGATTTCCCGCCGGCTCGCCCGGCTGATGGACGGCGACATCACGGTGAAGAGCGCCCCCGGAGCGGGCAGCGCCTTCACCTTGAGAGCCCCCTTCCCCGAACTCCAGCCGCAAGCGGTCGAGGCGGAAGACATCGCGTCGCCGGAAAACCTGCCCGCCGCCGTCCGCTTCACCCTCCCGCCGCCCTCGCCCGAGAGCGACGCGCAGCACGATTTCTCCGGCCGCTCCATCCTGCTCGCCGAGGACAATCCGACCAACCGCGCCATCGCCCAGACCATCCTGGCGCGCACCGGGGCCCGCATCGTCGAAGCCTGCGACGGGTTGGAAGCCGTCGCCGCGGCGTCGCGCGAACGCTTTGACCTGATCCTGATGGACGTGCACATGCCCAACATGACCGGGCTGGAGGCGGCGCGGGCCATCCGCGAACTGCCCGCGCCGTTTGGCGACACGCCCATCGTGGCGCTGACCGCCAGCGCCTTCCAGGAGGATCGCGAGCAATGCCGCGAAGCCGGGATGAACGATTTTCTGGCGAAACCCTATCGCGGCGGCCCGCTGCGCGACATCGCGGCCCGCGCCATGGGCGCCGCGCCGACACGGCCCGCGCCCGCCGCGCAGCAAGAGCCGGAGCCGGCCTTCGCCTTCGACTCCTTCGCCCTGCTGGGCGCCGAGATTGGAGCCGAGGACGCCCGCGCCCTGCTCCGCGCGTTCATGACCGACGCCTCGGCGCGGCTGACAATCCTCGACGCCGAGTTGCGAAAAGGTGAATTGCGGGTCCCCCGCCAGCAGGCCCACGCGCTCAAAAGCTCCGCCGCGATGATGGGGCTCGCCCGCCTCGCCGCGATCGCGCGGGAGCTTGAAGAGGCGGCGCGCCGTGACGATGCGCCCCAAGCCCAAAACCTTGGCCGGGCCGCGCGCGCGGCCCTGGACGACGCCCGCCCCCAAGTCGACAAGATCCTCTCAGCCGCCTGAAAGCGCCTCATCTCATGACCGACCGCACCCCCGCCTGTCTCACCCGCCTGCTGGTGGTCGACGACGACCTCATCCAGCGCCGCCTCGTCGCAAAAATCGCGGCCCAGGTTAACCATCAGGTCACGGAGGCCGATTCCGTGGCGGCGGCGGAGGCTGTTCTCGCGCGCGCCGCCCAAACCGGAGCCCCGATCGATTGCGTTACCGTCGATCTTGGCCTGGGCGACGGTCTGGGCGCCGACGTGCTTCATCTCATCGCGGACCATTGTCCGCAGGCGCAGGTGCTGCTCGTCACAGGCGCGTCCGGCCGCCCGCTGCAAGACACATTGCAAGTCGCGCGCGAGACCCGGCTTGAGATCCACGATGTCTTCATCAAGCCGGTCGACCTCGTCGCCCTGCGCGCGTCCCTGTGGCGGGCGCGCGAAGTTTTATGGGCGAAGCGCGACGCGCCGTAATTCCCACTCCCTGCCTGCCCGCAGAGTGGGCGCCGCACCCTGCCGCCGCCCAAGCGCAGCCGTTGACGCGGATCAAACGGCCGCGGCCACGGCGATGCTATGAAACGCCTTTCCGGCAGGCGGCGGCGCGAATCGTCCATGCCGGCGGTTTTTCACGGAGTCATTTCATGCGAACGCCATTGATCCGGGCCATGATCCCCGTCCTTCTCCTGGCGACAGCGCCGGCCGCGACCGCCGGCCAATGGGTCAAGGTCAACGGCATCGGCGCCAAAGCCGACTGCGCCAATCTGGTGGAGTGGAAGGAGAAGGACAAACCGTCCTACGAAAAAGCCTTGCAATGGCAGCTCGGCTATCTCTCATCCGCCGCGTTGAATCTGCCGAAAATCGACCCGATGAAGAATCTGGACGAGGAGGAGGTCGTGCGCTGGCTCTCGAATTACTGCACCAATCACCTCGAGCTGAACCTCAGCGAGGTCGCCGACAAGTTTTTGAAAGATCATCGGCGAAACTGAACGCGCGGCCCGCAGGCCGCGCGACGCCTCACTCGCGCTCGATGCGGATGACCTGCGGCTTTTCCGCGATATGGCCGTCGGCGACGATCGCCGCCAGCGCCTCGCGGATGCTCACCTCCGTGGTCGCGTAGGTGACGAGCACCACGGGAACGACGCTGTCGTCCTCGCCGGGCCGGCGCTGCACGATGCTTTCCAGCGAAATCCCGCGATCCGCCATGCGCTGGGCGATGGCCGCCGCCGCGCCAATGTGGTTGCGCGCCGCCAGCCGGATGTAATAGCCGCCCTCGTGGCGCTGCATCGGCGACTTTTCGGCGCTCGCAAGATGGCCGACCGGCAGGCCGAACGGCGCGCTGCGAATTCCGCGCGCGATGTCGGCGATATCGGCGACGACAGCCGAGGCCGTGGCCATGCCGCCGGCGCCGGGGCCGACCAAGGTGAGTTCGTTGACCGCGTCGGCGTCGACCGTCACCGCATTGGTCACCCCCATCACCTGGGCGATGGGCGAGGACAGCGGCACCATGGTCGGATGCACCCGTTGCTCGACGCCATGAGGCGTGCGCTGCGCCACGCCCAACAGTTTGACGCGGAACCCAAGCTCCTCCGCCGCCTTAAGATCGGCGAGCGAAATGTCCTGGATGCCCTCGATGGAGATGTTTTCGGCGTCGAGTTTCACGCCAAAGGCCAGCGACGCCAAAATGGCGAGCTTGTGGGCGGTGTCAAAACCGCCGATATCAAACGTCGGGTCGGCCTCGGCATAGCCGAGCTTTTGCGCATCGGCGAGGCATTCGGCGAAGCTCAAGCCCTCCAGCTCCATGCGCGACAGGATGTAATTGCAGGTGCCGTTCAAAATGCCATAGACGCGGGCGATGCTGTTGCCGGCGAGGCCTTCGCGCAGCGTCTTGACGATGGGAATGCCGCCTGCCACGGACGCCTCGAAGGCCAGCGCCGCACGCGTGTTTTCCGCCAGCGCCGCCAGCTCCAGCCCGTGTTTGGCGAGCAAGGCCTTGTTGGCGGTGACCACCGATTTTCCCGCCGTGAGCGCCGCCGTGACGCTTTTGCGCGCCGCGCCCTCGTCGCCGCCGATCAGCTCGACAAAAAGATCGATGGAGTCGGATTGCGCCAGCGCCGCCGGGTCCGAGAAAAACGCCACGCCGGAGAGATCGACGCCGCGGTCGCGGTGGGGGTCGCGCGCGGAGACGCCGGTGACCTTTATGGCGCGGCCTGTGCGGGCGGCAAGGTCCTGCGCTTGGGCGTGCAGCAGGCGCGTCACCGACGCCCCCACCGTTCCCAGACCGGCAATGCCGACGCGTAAAACCTTGTCCATGTTCCAACCCCCAAGAATGCTCCCGGCTTGTGCCTCATTTTCGGGGGGCGATCAATGCGAACGTCAGTCCGGGCCCGCGCCGCCCTTGAGCAGCCGGCGCGCCTGCCCGACGGCGTAAACATCGGTCATGCCCGCGATGTAATCCGCGACAATCCGCGCCCTGCCCGCCTCATCGCGCGCGCGCGCCTGACTTGCCCAGGGCTCGGACATGTCCCCGGGTTCGGCGCGGAAATGCGCGAACAGGCCGCCGACCACCTTTTGCGCGTGCCGCCACACCGGCAGCACCGCGCTGTGGCGGTACATGCGCGTGAACAGGAATTCGCGCAAAATTTTCAAATCGGCCCACTTTTCCGCCGAGAAGGCGATCACCGGCGCGCCCGCCAGCGCGATGGCGCGCGGGCTCACGGGTTTCAGCGCGTCGAGCCGCGCCGCGCTCTCCGCGAAAACGTCCTCGACCAGCCGGGTGATCACCCGCCGCGTCAATTCGTGGATCAGCCGCTGCGGCTCCAGGCCGGGATGGCGCGCGTCGATCTCCTCCAGCAGCGCGCGGGTGAACGGAACGTCGCGCAGATCGTCCGGCGCGAACAGGTTGGCGCGCAAGCCGTCGTCGATGTCATGGGCGTTGTAGGCGATGTCGTCGGCGAGCGCCGCGCATTGCGCCTCCGCGCTGGCGTGCTCGGTCAGCCGCATGTCGAAGGCGCCGTTGAACTCGAGAAGATAGCGGCTGATCCCCGCCTTTTCGTAACGCGGCGCCGGCGCGCCGTCCGGGCGCAACAGCGGCCCGTTGTGCTTGACCAGCCCCTCCAGCGTCTCGGCGCAGAGATTGAGGCCGTCCCATTCGGCGTAGCGCCGCTCCAGCTTGGTGACGATCCGCAGGGTTTGCGCATTGTGGTCGAAGCCGCCGTAAGGCTTCATGCAGTCGTCCAGCACTTCCTCGCCGGCATGACCAAAACAGGCGTGGCCCAGGTCGTGGCCGAGCGCAGTGGCTTCGGCGAGGTCCTCGTCGAGCCTCAAGCCGCGCGCCAGGGCGCGGGCGATCTGCGCCACCTCCATCGTATGAGTGAGGCGGGTGCGAAAATGGTCGCCTTCCAGCGTGATGAACACCTGCGTCTTGTGGGCGAGGCGGCGGAAGGCGGTGGAATGGATGATGCGGTCGCGGTCGCGCTGAAAATTTCCGCGCGTCGGCGACGGCGGTTCGGCGAACAACCGCCCCCGGCTGGCGCGCCAGTCCTGGGCGAAGGGAGCGAGCGCGAAGGTGGGAATGGACAAGAGGGGGTTCCGATCAATCGTTGGCGTCACTCTAAGCAAACATTCGTTGGTCGCCCAACGAATGTTTGCTTAGGTTCCTCTGCTTTCGCAGGATTCTTATGCGAAAACCGGCGGCCACTTTTCGGCAATCCTGCTTGGCGACGCGGCCGGCGAATGCCATCGGCGCGGTTTTTCGCCCGCGCCTCTCCGGCCGTCTCCGGAAAGCCATGCAACGGCAATGGATCGACGCGACGCATTGATCCCGGCGGCGCGCGGGACTATCTCTCCTTCAGACACAGGAGAGCCTTCATGACCGATGCGCAACAGGGCGAGATCGTCGCCACCGAGGCGGCGAAAAAACGCGTCGCCGAAATCCTGCGCGACGAGCCCGAGGGCTCCTGGCTGCGCATCAGCGTCACCGGCGGCGGCTGTTCAGGCTTCCAGTACAATTTCGACATCGCGCAAGCCGCCGAGGCCGACGACCTGATCCTCGGCGAGGGCGAGGCCCGCATCGCCGTGGATCGGATCGCGCTCGACTTCATGCAGGGGGCGAAGATCGATTTCGTCGACGACCTCATGGGCTCGTCGTTTCGCGTGGAGAACCCCAACGCGACCGCCTCGTGCGGCTGCGGAACAAGTTTTGCGGTCTGACGCCAAAACCTCTACAGCGAACATTCCGATCCGAATCGCGGCGCCCCCGGCCAAGACAAGCCGGGGTCGCCGAACAACGGCAGGCATGGCATGCGGGCGCCGAATTCCATAGATTTCTGGCGCGGCTACGCCCTTATCACCATCTTCATCACGCACGTTCCCGGCATCATTTTCGAGCGCTACACGCTGCGCGAATATTCGCTGTCGGATTCCGCCGAACTTTTCGTGTTCCTCGCCGGGTTCTCGCTGCGCTTCGTCGTCGACTCGCTTGCAAAGCAGCCGCTGGCGGCGGCGGTCTATCGCCTCGCCGGGCGCGCGATCACCATTTATTACGCCCAGCTGATCATTTCCTTCCTCGCGCTCGCCATACTCGCGGGCGCGGCGATCACGCTGGAGCAGCCCTACATCCTGCAATGGCACAATGCCGCCGCCGCCTTCGACAATCCGGTCGAGGCCCATATCGGCCTGGTCCTGCTGCGCTACCAGCTCGGCTATTTCAACATCCTGCCGCTCTATGTGGTGCTGATGGCCTGCGGGCCGACCATTGTCGTGATCCATCGGCTCACGCCCTGGGCGCTGTTGCCGATTTCGCTGGGGCTCTATCTCTACACGGTCGCCACCGGCTTCAACCTGCCGACCTGGCCGGTGGAGGGCAACTGGTTCTTCTCGCCCTCGGCCTGGCAGTTCATCTTCATCCTCGGCTTCCTGCTCGCCGGTCCCAACGGTTTTTACGCGAAACTGTCGCCCCGGACGAAAAGAGTGCTTTTCGTGCTTGCGGGAATTGAGACCCTGATCGGCGCTTCCATCGCGCTCGGCGATTTCACGCCCGATCCGACGCTCGTGCCCGACCCCAAGCTGTTCTTCGTCTTCGACAAGACCTATCTGTCGCCGGCGCGCGCAATCCACTGCCTGGCCCTGGCCTGCTTCTTTGGCGGCGCCTTCAGCTATATCGAGCGCTACGCGGCGCCGCTGGCGTCCTATTTCTCGATGCTCGGCCGCAATTCGCTCAATGTGTTCTGCGTGGCGTCGCTGCTCAGCCTGTGCGGACAGGTGGCGCGTTACGCCTTCAACGGGCGTTGGGAAATCGACTGGCTCGTGCTAGGTGTGGGAACCGCTGGATTGGGCTTTACGGCATGGGTGACGGAATGGCGGCAAAGGCACGGCGGACGCGCCAAGGCGCACATTCCATCGCCGGCCGAGCACTGACGCTGCTGGCCTGTCTCGTCTGCGCGCCGGTCGGCGCGCAGGATGCGAGCCGCTGCGAACCGGTGAGCGAATCTCTGGCCGCGCCCGCGCCCCTGCCCCAGGTGACGGCGGCGCTGGCGCGGGCCGACAAAAAATTGCGGCTGCTGATCATCGGCGGCCCGGCGGGCGGTTCGCGCAGCGCGCGCCGCTCCTATCCCGCGACACTCGAAAGCCTGCTGGAAAAGGCGCTCGCCGGAATCGACGTGATCGTCGTCAACCGGCCGATGTCCGGGGAGACCGCCGCCAACGCGCTGGAGCGCATCCGCACCGAAATGGCGCTGCAACGCCCGGACCTCTTGATCTGGCAGGTCGGAGGCGGCGACATTTTGGCTCATGTCGCGCCGTGGGATTACGAACAGAACCTCGCCGACGGCGTGCGCTGGGTGAAGGAGGCGGGAGCCGACGTGCTGCTGGTCGGCTTCGAGGCCAACCCTTACCTGCACGACGACGCCGAAGAGGCCGCGATCCAGGAGGCGACGCGCAAAGTCGCGGCCAAGGAAGGCGTGTTCTACATCCGCCGCGCCGAGGCGGTCCAGGTCGCCGCGCGCGCCAAAAGCCGCGCCGACCAGGGCGACAATCCTCTGCCGTTGGAGACCGGCGGCGAATGCGTCGCGGCGCAGGTGGCGCAAGCGCTTGCCGCCAATCTGGTGTTGCGCCGCACCCGCCCGACCGCGCCGATCATCGAGCCGTAACGCGACAGCAAGGACTGGCATGGCGCAGGAAGACACGATCGCGTTCTTGAAGCGAAAGCTCGCCGGGGAGGCCGGGGTTGATCCGTCGCTGATCGAAGTGAAGGAGACCCATGTCTCCATCGTCCTGCTCGCCGGCGGCCTGGTGTTCAAGCTCAAGCGCGCCGTGCTGTTTCCCTATCTGGATTTTTCGACCCCGGAGAAACGCGAGGCGGCCTGCCGCGCCGAGGTCGCCCTCAACGCCCGCGCCGCGCCCGACCTCTATCTCGGCGTTCGCGCCGTCACCCGCGACGGCGACGCGCTCGCTTTCGACGGGCCGGGCGAACGCGTCGATTGCATCGTCACCATGCGCCGCTTCGACGAGGCCGACCTGTTCGACGTGATGGCGCGGGAGAACCGCCTCAAGCGCATCCACATCGACGCGCTGGCCGAGACCATTTCGCGCTTCCACGCCAAGGCCGAGCGTTTCCCCGATGCCGAGGGCGCCGCCGCCATGGCGCATTTGCTCGACCTCAACGACAAGAGTTTCGAGGGCTGCCACCTGTTCGCGCCGGCCGACGTGGCGCGCCTGGAGAAAAAATTCCGCGACGAGCTGGCGCGGATCGCCGACCTGCTCGACGCGCGCGCGCAAACCGGCTTTGTCCGCCTGTGCCACGGCGATCTCTATCTTCGCAACATCTGCCTGTTCCAGGGCAAGCCCACCCTGTTCGACTGCATCGAGTTCGACGAGGCGCTCGCCCGGATCGACGTGCTCTACGACGTCGCCTTCACGCTGATGGACCTGTGGCTGTGCGGCCGGCGCGACCTCGCCAACCTGCTCTACAACCGCTACGCCAGCGCCTTCTTCCGCACCCTGCCCGACCTGCCGGCGAAGGTGCGCGACGGCTACGCCACCCTGCCGTTCTTCATGGCGCTGCGCGCCGCCATCCGCGCCCATATCGCCAGCGGCCAGGCGCGCACCGGCCACGGCGGCTGCGTGAAGGAGCACGAGGACGAGGCGCGCGCCTATTTTAAGCTCGCGGAGGGGCTGCTGGAGCCGCATGGCAAAATGCTGATCGTGATCGGCGGGCTGAGCGGCACGGGCAAATCGACGCTGGCGGGAAAAATCGCCGCCGAAATCGGCCCGCCGCCCGGCGCCCGCAGCCTGAACTCGGACCGCACGCGAAAGGCGATGCACAAGCTGTTGCCAACCGACCGGCTGCCGCCCGAGGCCTATGCGATGAACATCACCGCCGCCGTCTATCTGCGACTGCTGTCGCGGGCGCTGGACGCGCTGAACCAGGGGCGCGCGGTGGTGATCGACGCCGTGTACAGCGCGCCGGATGAGCGCCAGGCCGTGGAGAAACTCGCCCGCGACGCCGGGGTCCCGTTTTTGGGATTATGGCTGGAAGGACCGCCCGACGTCCTTCGACAGCGGGTGCGCGACCGGCGAAAAGGGTCTTCGGACGCCGACGAGGCGGTTTTGGAGGCGCAATTGCAGCGTCCGGTCGGCGACATCACCTGGGTGCGGCTGGATTGCACCCTGCCGGACCTTGAGCAAAGAGTTCTGGCCTTCGCCCGCAAGGCGATGGGCGAAGCCTAAACGACAGACGTGCGGTCCTACCGCCGATTGACGCTCGAGAGCCGGATGGATGTGACCTCCCGGTCGAAATCGAAGCGCGGCGCGACTTTCGCAAGGTGTTCGATGGCCGAAACCAGCTTGTCCCGGACGTCGGACAGCTGGCGGGTCTGCAATCCGTGACATTCCAGATCTTCGAGCGCGAACAGCAATTTTGTCAGCGCCTGCTCCGCCACCGCCTCGATGGACTCACCCATGACAACCCCGCACATGACTCTTGTGCGTCGCAGATTTGCAACAGTTCAGCACGATCCAGGAGAATTCTGTCTGAATTGAGGCGTTTAGCGGAAAACCGGCCTCACTCCATCGCAGCCGCGCGCAAGATGCAGATCATATGGGCGCGCGCCAGGATTTTTCCGGTGTTGCGGATCACATGCGGACGGTCGGCGCGATAACGAAGCGTGTCCCCCGCCACGGCCGTTTCGGTTTCGTCGCCGGATTCCACCTGCAATTCGCCTTCAAGCACGGTGAGCGATTCCATCGCGCCGCGCTGGTGGGCGTCGGATTCCAGCACCCCGCCCGGCTCGGCGGAAAAATCGTACCATTGCAGCCAGTCGATGGTCTTGCTCCAGCCGGTGATGCCCAGCCGGCACTTGCCGTCGTCGGACACCAGCAGCGGCGTGTCGTTGCGCGAAATTTTCTCCAGGAACGCCGAATCCTCGTCCTCGCGCAAAACCTGCTCGATGGAGACGTCGAGCGCCTGCGCCAATCGCCACAGGGTCACGAGCGTCGGATTGGTCTCGTTGCGCTCGATCTGGCTGATGATGGATTTAGCCACCCCCGACTGCTCGGACAGTTCCGACAGCGACAGGTTGGAGGCTTTTCGCAAGCGATTCACGGTCTTGCCGAGCTGCCCGGCCAGCGCGTGGGCGCCGGCCTCCAAGACCTTCTGTTTGTCCCTGCCTTCGACGCCCATGGACGGGTCCGTTCGGAATTCTAAACGATTTCGTTTGATATAACGAATTTTTGTGACCGTTGGAAGCGCCTTTCGCTCAGCGCCAACAAGCCGGCGCTCGAAATGGCGGCGACGCCGACCAGCACCGGGACGGACGGGAATTCGCCGTCGAAGGCGAAGCTGGCGAGCAGCGCCCAGACCATGGCGAGATAATCGAAGGCCGCCAGCAGCGAGGCGTCGGCGTGGCGATAGGACGAGGTCGCGAGAATTTGCGCGACGCCGCCCGCCGCCCCCGCCACGACCACGCCCATCCAGGCGCTTTGGTCCGGCGTGACCCAGGCCTGCGCGCCGAGCGCGGGAACGAAGGGCGCCAGCGCCAGCACACTCCCGCCGAACAGTGTGCAGAGACAGGTGAAGTAGAACACGATGGCGCCGGTGGTTTCGACTTGCGCGAGGCGGCGCGTCTGCACGATCGACAGCGCCGCGCAGAGCGCGCCGAACAGCGCGACTCCCGCCCCGAACCGAGCGTCCGAACCGCCAACGGCGCCCAAATGTTCCGACAGCATGACCAGCACGCCGCCGAAGCCGAGCAAGACCGCGAGCCAGCGCGACACATGCAGGCGCTCGCGCAGGAAAACCCCGGCGATCACGGTGACGAAGATCGGATAAGCGTAGAAATAGGCGGTGGCGTCGGCAAGCGGCAGCAGCGCGAGCGCGGAAAAATTCGAAAACATGCCGGCGACGCCGGACAGCCCGCGGCCCAGATGGCCGAGCGGCCGCTTCGTCGCCAGCGCGCCGGACAGGGCGCGGCTCGCCGCCAGCCAGACGAACAGGATGAGCAGCGCGATCAGCGAACGGAAGAAGACGATTTCCGCCACCGGCACATTGTTCTGCGCGGCGGCGCGCACCCCCAGCGCCATGGCGGTGAAGGCCAGGGTCGACAGGGTTTTCAGCAGAATTCCCGTGAACATGCCGGTGGAGTGCCAGCTTTGTCATCGGGACGCAACAATAGACTGGCAGCAAAAAGGGAGTTCATCAGCGGAAGACCAGATCATGAGCGCCATTGTGAACCGCAACGACGACGAGGTCGCGCCCCGGCGCTATCGCACGCTGTTCCTTTCGGACATTCACCTGGGCACCCGCGGCTGCCAGGCCGAACTTCTGCTGGATTTCTTCAAGCACAACGAGTCGGAAGAACTCTTTCTCGTCGGCGACATTGTCGACGGCTGGCGGCTGAAGAGCGGCTGGTACTGGCCGCAGGCCCACAATGACGTGGTGCAGAAATTTTTGCGCAAAGTGCGCAAAGGGACGCGCGTCGTGTTCGTGCCGGGCAACCACGACGAATTCGCCCGCGATTTTGTCGGCATGGAATTCGGCGGCGTCGAGGTCGAGGACCATGTGCTGCACAAGACCGCCGACGGCAAAACCTTGCTCATCTTGCACGGCGACCAGTTCGACGTGGTGGTGCGCCACGCCCGCTGGCTCGCCCATCTCGGCGACTGGGCCTACGATTTCGCCATCTGGGTCAATTGCTGGTTCAACCGGGCGCGCCGCCAGTTCGGCCTGCCCTATTGGTCGTTCTCGCAATGGGCCAAGCTCAAGGTGAAGAACGCCGTCAATTTCATCGGCGATTTCGAGAAAACCCTGGCGGCGGAAGCGCGCCGGCGCGGCGTCGACGGCATCGTCTGCGGCCACATCCATCACGCCGCGATCCGCGAAATCGACGGCGTCACCTATGTGAACACGGGCGATTTCGTCGAATCCTGCACCGCCATCGCCGAACATTTCGATGGGACGCTGGAGCTGATCCACTGGAAGCTCCTGGAAAGCGAGCGGGCGCAGGTCGAAGCCAACACCGAGCCGCAGTTCCTGCCCGGCGCGCGCGTGGCGGCGGAATAGGCGCGCCGGGAAGCGCGCCCACCCCTGCGTGATAGAGTCGCGTCTGGCGGCCGATCGCTTTTCGCGCGCCGGCGCGCGCGCCGGCGATCCGGATTTCCCATGATTGCAGAGCCTCCGCTTCCCCGGACACCACGGCTGGAGGGCTCGCCTTGCGCCGGAAAGCGCGGAAGCCTATGAAAGCGGCGCCTGGAGACTCATCCGGGCGCCGCAGGTTTTTGAGGATTTCGATGGCTTCGCAGTCGCCGCAATGGAAACGGGTGGTCGTCAAACTGTCCGGAGAGGCGTTGCAGGGCGGCCAGACCCACGGGCTCGACGGGGCGACCGTCGACCGCATCGCCGCCGATCTGGTTTCCGCCGCCGAACTCGGCGCGGAGATCGCCGTCGTTGTTGGCGGCGGCAATTTCTTTCGCGGCATCCAGGGCGCCGACAAGGGCATCGAGCGGGCGCGCGCCGATTCCATCGGCATGCTGGCCACCGTGATGAACGCGCTCGCCATGGAGCATGCGGTCGAAAAACTCGGCCGCCACGCCCGCGCGCTGTCCGCCGTCGCCATGCCCTCGCTCTGTCAGCCCTATTCGCGCAACGCCGCGCTGCACCATCTCGCCAAGGGGCGGATCGTGATGCTGGCCGGCGGCACCGGCAATCCCTTCTTCACCACCGACACCGGCGCGGCGCTGCGCGGCGCCGAACTGTCCTGCGACGCCATCATGAAGGCGACGCAGGTGGACGGAATCTACTCCGCCGACCCGAAAAAGGACCCGTCGGCGACGCGTTACGACCGCCTGACCCATGACGAGGCCATTTCGAAAAATCTGGCGGTGATGGACACGGCGGCTTTTGCCCTTGCGAGGGAGAACAGGATTCCGATAATCGTGTTTTCCATTGCGGAACCCGGCGCCATCCGCGCCGCGCTGGAGGGAAAAGGCAGGGCGACCTACGTCCTGCCGGAGTGAGTTCAGCCCAAGTTCGACGCGAGGGACACAGGTCCCCGTCTGCTTGGCGAGAGGGGAAAGAAATGGCTGCCGAATTTGACCTTGACGACATCAAGCGCCGCATGCAGGGCGCCATCGCCGCGCTGAAGCACGAGCTCGGCGGCTTGCGCACCGGACGCGCCTCGGCGGCCCTGCTGGAGCCGGTGATGGTCGTCGCCTATGGCCAGGCCATGCCGATCAACCAGGTCGCCACCGTCTCGGTGTCGGAAGCCCGCGCGCTCGCGGTGCAGGTGTGGGACAAGAACATGGTCGGCGCCGTCGACCGCGCGATTCGCGACGCGAATCTGGGCCTGTCGCCCACCACCGAGGGACAGATCCTGCGCATCCGCATCCCCGAACTGAACGAGCAGCGCCGCAAGGAGCTGGCCAAGATCGCGCACAAATATGCGGAAGAATCGCGCGTCGCCGTGCGCCATGTGCGCCGCGACGGCATGGAAGTCCTCAAAAAACTGGTCAAGGACAAGGCCATGAGCGAGGACGACGAGAAGCGCCACGAGGCGGAGGTGCAGAAGGCCACCGACGCCGCCATCGGTGACATCGACCACGCGCTGGCGACCAAGGAAAAGGAAATCATGCAGGTTTAGCGCCTTGCCGGGTCGCGGCCTTGGCCGCTATGCTGACCACGCGGCGGGCGGCGGAACGCTGGGCTTCGGACGGAACGGGATGAAGGACAAGCAGGCATCTTTCGCCGAAGGCGCATCCCGCGATCTTCGCGCGCCGCTGCACGTGGGCGTCATCATGGACGGCAACGGCCGCTGGGCGGCGCAGCGCGGCCTGCCGCGATTCGAGGGCCACCGGCGCGGCGTCGAGGCCTTGCGCCGCACCGTCCGCGCCGCCGCCGACTTCGGCGTGCGCTATCTCACCGTCTACAGTTTCTCCTCGGAAAACTGGTCCCGCCCGCCGGCGGAGATCACCGAGCTGATGGGCCTGCTGAAATTCTTCATCCGCTCCGACCTGCGCACGCTGGAGCAGGAGGGGGTCCGCGTGCGGGTGATCGGCGACCGCGACAATCTCAAGGCGGACATCGTCGCCCTGCTCGACGAGGCGGAGGCGCGCACGCGCCACAATTCCAAGCTGGACCTGATCGTCGCCTTCAACTACGGCTCGCGCCAGGAAATCGTCGCCGCCGCCCGCGACCTCGCCCGCGAGGTCGCGGCGGGAAAGATTTCGCCCGACGACATCGACGAAACCCTGTTCGCCAGCCGGCTCGGCACGCGCTTCGCCCCCGACCCCGACCTGATCATCCGGACATCAGGCGAAATGCGCCTGTCGAATTTCCTGATGTGGCAGTCGGCCTATAGCGAACTGGTCTTCCTGCCGATCTACTGGCCCGACTTCGACCGCCAGGCGTTCCAGGCGGCGCTCGAAACGTTTCGCGCCCGCGAGCGGCGCTTCGGCGGGGTCCTGGAGTCCGAAAAACCCAAAGTGATGACCGCGTCATGACCGCTCCGCCCGCGCCCATTCTGTCGCGCCTCGGCCTCAAGTCGGCCGGCGGCTTCGCCGACCTCGCCCTGCGCGCCGTCTCCGCCCTGGTTCTGGCCGTCGCCGCGGTCGCCGCGCTCTGGTATGGCGGCTGGGCGTTCGGCCTGTTCTGGCTGCTCGCCGCGCTCGCCGCCCACTGGGAATGGACCGATCTGATCGGCGGCCCGCTGCCATGGAGTCGTCGCATCGTCGGCGCGCTCGGGCTGATCGCGGCGCTGGTCCTGCAAAGCCTGCGGCAATACGAATTCGCGCTGTTCGCCCTCGCCCTCGCCGCGGCCTTCAACACCTGGGCGGCTGGCGTCGGCTATCGGTTCCTCGCCGCCGCCGGGATGTTCTATTCAGGCGGCCTGCTCTTGGCGGTCACCGCCCTGCGCCAGCCGGCCTTTTTCGGCATGTGCGCCATCGGCTGGCTGTTCGCGGTGGTCTGGGGCACCGACGTGTTCGCCTATTTCGGCGGCCGGCTGATCGGCGGCAAAAAACTCGCGCCGAGCATTTCGCCGGGAAAAACCTGGTCCGGCTTTCTGGTCGGCGTCGGCTGCGGCGCGATTCTTGGCGCCGCGACCGCCGCGCTCTGGCCCAATGTCCGCGCGCCCTTCTTCCCCGTGCTGGCGCTGGGTCTCGCCGCCGGCGCGGTGGCGCAGGTCGGCGACCTTTTCGAATCCTGGCTGAAACGCCGCGCCGGCGTCAAGGATTCCAGCCGGCTCATTCCCGGCCACGGCGGGGTGATGGACCGGCTCGACGGTTTTATCTTCGCGGCCATTTTCGCCGCTCTGTTCGGACTGTTCCGCGTGGCGCTCCAGGGTTGGCCCAGCTCCGCCGCCGGCCTCTTCTTCTGGTAAAGGTATAAAATGTCTCTCGCGCTCGCTCCCGCCGCCGAACCAAAAAAACTCAACATTCTCGGGGCCACCGGCTCCATCGGCCGCTCCGCCGAGGCGGTGATCCTCGGGGCGCCGGGAAGGTTCGAGGTCGGGACGGTGGCGAGCGGCCGCGACGCGAAAAACCTTGCGCGCGTCGCCAAGTCTTTGGGCGCGCGCTTTGCCGCCGTCGCCGATCCCGCCTCCTATTCCGAACTCAAGGCGGAATTGTCCGGCTCGGGCATTGAATGCGGCGCGGGACCGGAGGCCATGGTCCAGGCGGCCGTGCGCCCGGCCGATCTCGTCGTCGGCGCCATCGCCGGCGCGGCCGGCGTCAAGCCGACCTATGCCGCGGTCGAGGCCGGGCTCGACGTGGCGCTGGCCAACAAGGAATGCCTCGTCTGCGCCGGCGACGCTTTTATGCGCGCCGCGCGGCGCAAAGGCGTGAGGGTGCTGCCGATGGATTCGGAGCACAACGCCATTTTCCAGGCGCTCGGCGGCGAGCCCATCGAAAATGTCGAGACCATGTGGCTCACGGCCTCGGGCGGCCCGTTCCGCACCTGGAGCGCTGAAGCCATCGCCGCTGCTGCGCCCGAACAGGCGCTCGCCCATCCCAACTGGGCCATGGGGCCGAAAGTCACCATCGATTCCGCCAGCCTGATGAACAAGGGCCTCGAACTGATCGAGGCGCTGCACATTTTCGCCATCCCGGCGGAAAAACTCGACGTGCTCGTGCATCCGCAGAGCATTGTCCACGGCATGGTGTCCTTCGCCGATGGCGCGGTGACCGCCGGCATGGCCAATCCCGACATGAAGGCCCCGATCGCCCATTGCCTCGCCTGGCCGGAGCGCGTGGCGACCAGCGTGCGCCGGCTCGACCTTGGCGCCATCGGAACACTCACATTTGAAAAGCCCGATCTCGACCGTTTCCCGGCGCTGCGCGTCGCCATGGCCGCGCTGCGCGCCGGCGGGGCCATGCCGACCATTCTGAATGCGGCGAATGAGATCATGGTCGCCGCCTTCCTGAACAAGAAGATTGGATTCAACGATATAGCCCGGGAAGTTGAAGCGGTGTGCGACGATTTCGCCCGCCGCAACGCCACCGGCGCGCCGGCCGATGTCGAGGAGGCGCTCGCCGTTGACCATATTGTGCGAGAAAAATCCCTGACGCGGGTGAAGGGGGTTGGCGGTTAACGCCGGATCAGGCACTGTTAAGCAGTTGGTAACCATGCGCCGCACTCCCTATGTAAGGGCGGCGCGGGGGAGTAAACTGCATGCCGCTGATTGATTCCGTCTGGACGCTCGTGGGGACCTATCTCGTGCCCTTCATTTTCGTGCTCAGTCTCGTGGTGTTCTTCCACGAACTCGGCCATTTCCTGGTCGGGCGCGCGTGCGGGATCAAGGTCGACGTGTTCTCCCTCGGCTTCGGCCCGGAGATCGCCGGCTTCAACGACCGCTACGGCACGCGCTGGCGGCTCGCCCTCCTGCCGCTCGGCGGCTACGTCAAATTCCACGGCGACGCCAACGGGGCCAGCGCCACCGACAACGAGGCGATCGACGCCATGCCGGAGGCGGAGCGCGCTGTCACCTTCGCCGCGCAGAACGTCTGGAAGCGCGCGGCGACCGTCGCCGCCGGCCCCATCGCCAATTTCATCCTGGCGCTGGCGATTTTCACCGTGATGTTCTTCGTCCAGGGGCGCGACGTGCTGACCCCGCGCGTGGACAAGCTGGTCGAGGGCGGCCGCGCCGCGATCTCCGGGTTCAAGACGGGCGACGTGGTCACCTCCATCGACGGCAAGAAGATCGAGTCCTTCGGCGAGATGCAGCGCATCGTCACCGCCAGCGGCGACGTGACGCTCAAATTCACCATTTTGCGCGACGGGCGCGAGCTGGAGCTGACCGCCACGCCGGAGCGCCGCGAGATCAAAACCGCCTTCGGTCCGGAGCGCATCGGCCTCCTCGGCATTTCCTCCTCGGGAGCCCCGGAGTCCTGGACCAAGAAATATTTCACCGTGCCCGGCGCCATGCGGGAGGCGGGCAAGGAAACCTGGTACGTGATCTCGCGCACCGGCGCCTATCTCGGCGGCCTCGTGGTCGGCCGCGAGTCCCCGCAGCAACTTTCCGGCCCGCTGCGCATCGCCGAAGTCTCCGGCGAGGTGGCCAAGTCCGGTCTTTGGGCGCTGCTCAATCTTGCGGCGATCCTGTCGATCTCGGTCGGCCTGCTCAACCTCCTGCCGGTTCCTCTGCTCGATGGCGGCCATCTGCTCTATTTCGTCGCCGAGGCGCTGCGCGGCCGCGCCCTGCCGGAGCGCGCGCAGGAGCTGGGGTTCAGGTTCGGCATGGCCTTTGTCGCCGGCCTGATGATCGTCGCCACCTACAACGACATTGCGCGGCTGACCAAGCAGTGGCTCAATCTGGGGTGAGCGCCGCGTCGCGCCCTCCGCGTCCTGGCCGGGCTTGTCCCGGCCATCCACGCCGGACTGGAGGATCGGTTCTCAAGGCGCCACACGAAGCCGGGCTCCGCGAGGATGCCCGGAACAAGTCCGGGCATGACCAAGGTGGGTTGACGGCTTGACGCGAGGCTCCAGCGGCGCCGCCAAATCTTTACTTCCCGTTTACCATATTTAACGCTCCGTGGTGTTTCACCTTGGGGCATTTTTGTGGCTTTGCCGTTGAAATGCCCGAAAAACGTGGCCCTTCGGCCACGCCGGGGGTAAAAAAACAGGACGCGACCCGTTTCAGATTTGCAGGAAACCTTAAACCTTGTAGAAGCAGAGTCGCATGGTTTCGATGGGTCTATCCTGTTCCATCGAACAGAAATTTTCGCCGGTTGGCCGGCGGCCGAAGCCAAGGGGGCGACCCCGCGGCGACGGTGACTTTCAAGGGCCGGGTTTTCATGAAGTTTCGCCAAGCTCTCCTCGGTCGGTCCGCCGCCACGGCCATTCTGGTCGCTGGACTCGCGTCCTCTTCGGCCGCGCTGGCTGAATCGGTCGTCGTTCAGGGCAACCACCGCGTCGATTCGGAGACCATCAGCTCCTATTTCGTCAGCAACGACCCCAACGAAGCCGTGAAAAAGCTGTACGAAACCGGCTATTTCTCTGACGTGAAGCTCAGCCGCTCCGGCGGCAGGCTTGTCGTCCACGTCGTCGAGAACAGCCAGCAGATCAACCACGTGGTGTTCGTCGGCAACAGCAAGGTCAAGGCCGAGGATCTCACCAAGGAAATTCGCCTGCAATCGGGCGGCGCCTTCAGCGAATCCGCCGCGCAGGCCGACGTGCAGCGCATCAGCGACGTCTATCGCCGCGCCGGCCGCAGCGGCGCCCAGGTCAGCTTCCACACCGTTCCCGTGCCCAACGGCACGGTCGACGTGGTCTATGACATCCAGGAAGGCGACAAGACCGGCGTCAAGGAAATCCGCTTCATCGGCAACCAGGCGTATTCGACGTCAAAACTGGTCGGCATGATGGAAACCACGGAGATGAACTATCTCTCCTGGTTCAAGTCGTCGGACGTCTATGATCCCGACCGCATCGCCAAGGACGCGGAAATCATCCGCCGCTACTACCTGAAGAACGGCTACGCCGATTTCCACGTCACCGGCGTCGATGCGACCTACGACCCGTCGCAAGGCGGCTATGTCATCACCATTTCGGTGGAAGAAGGCCTGCCCTACACGGTCAGCTCGTCCGTGGTGGAATCGCATCTGCGCGGCGTCGACGCCGCCTCGCTCGAAGGCGACCTGCGCATCCACGCCGGCGACATTTATAACGGCGACCTCGTCGACAAGACGGTCGAGGCCATGACCCGCGACGTGGGGCGGCACGGCTACGCCTTCACCAGCATCCGCCCGCGCGGCGACAAGAACCAGGCGACCCATACGATCGACCTGGCCTTCGTCGCCGAAGACGGCCCGCGCGTCTACATCGAGCGCATCAACATCCACGGCAACACCGCCACCCGCGATTACGTCATTCGCCGCGAATTCGACATCGGCGAGGGCGACGCCTACAACAAGGTGCTGATCGACAAGGCGGAGAAACGCCTGAACGCGCTCGGCTTCTTCAAGAAGGTGAGGGTCGCCAACGCGCAGGGTTCGTCGTCCGACCGCGTCATCATCGACGTCGATGTCGAGGAGCAGAGCACCGGCTCGTTCTCGGTGTCGGGCGGCTATTCGACCACCGAGGGTTTCCTGGCGGAAGTCTCGGTGTCGCAATCGAACTTCATGGGTCGCGGCGAATATGTGCGCACGGCCGTGTCCATCGGCCAGTACGCCAAGGGCATCGAACTCAACTATACCGAGCCCTTCTTCCTCGACCAGCGCCTCGCCGCGGGCTTCGACGTCTATTCCAAGGTGTCGCAGGCCACCACCTGGCAGTATTACAACAACTGGGTCACGGGCGGCACCTTGCGCCTGGGCGTTCCGGTGACGGACGAGATCACTTTCGCGCCGCGCTACACCGGCTATTTCTCGCGGATGACGATTCCGAACACGTCGAGCCAGCCTTACAACGACTGCGGCTCGTCGATTTATCCGACGAGCGGCCCGAGAGAGGGCATCGCCGGCGTCTATCCGAACGAGTACACGTGCTTGAGCAATGGCGAAGCCTCGCTGGCGCTGAAGCAGGCCCAAGGCAACTGGGTCACCTCCATGGTCGGCTATACGCTCGCCTATACGGACCTCGACAACCTGCGCGATCCGCATCAGGGCATCACCGCCAACCTCAAACAGGATTTCGCCGGTCTCGGCGGCGATTCCCAGTTTATCCGCACCACCGGCGACCTGCGCTACTACCACGAGCTCTATTTCGACAACGTCGTCGGCATGGCGCGCCTCCAGGGCGGCAACATCACCGCCTGGGGCAATCAACAGTTGCGCATCGTCGACAACTTCAATCTCGGCAGTTCGCTGGTGCGCGGCTTCGCGCCGGGCGGCATCGGCCCGCGCGACATCACCAACGCCGGCTATGTCTCCACGTCGGGCAATGCGCTCGGCGGCACGAGCTATTACGGCGGCTCGCTGGAAGTTCAGTCGCCGATCTGGGGCATTCCCAAGGACATCGGCCTGAAGCTGGCGGTGTTCGCGGACGCCGGCACGCTGTTCGGCTACAAGGGCGCGACCAATTTCAACAGCTACCTGGGCTATACAGGATCCGCCTGCGTGCCGTCCGCGATCCGGACAGTCAATGGCTATCCGAACCAGCCCACGACGCAGGCGTCCTGCATCACCGTTGGCGGCGACACCACGGCGTTGCGCTCCTCGGTCGGCGTCGGCCTGATCTGGGCCTCGCCCATGGGGCCGATCCGCTTCAACTACGCCTTCGCCACGTCGAAGAACCAGTGGGACGTGCTGCAGCAGTTCAGCTTCTCGGGCGGAACCAGCTTCTGATCCGCGGTCGAATTCCCGAAAAGGCGCGGCTGGTCCGCGCCTTTTTTGTTCAGGAACGGTAAAATGGATGCGCTGAAATTCTTCCGCCGCGCGGTGGAGCCGTCGCTCGCCGACATCGTCGCCTGGACCGGCGCGAAGGCGCCGGAGGGGGCCGACCTCACCGCAAGAGTCCTTGACGTCGCGCCGCTCGACAAGGCGCGCCCGGGCGACCTCGTGTTCCTCGACAATCCCAAATATGCGGCGCAGTTGGAAAAAACCCGCGCCACCGCCGTCCTGATCGGCGAGAAACATGCGCACAGGACCCCCGAGGGCTGCGTGCCGCTGGTGGTGGCCGAGCCCTATCGCGCCTGCGCCGTCGTCAGCGCCAAAATCTATCCCGAGGCGGCGCGGCCGAATTCCCTGTTCGACGGCGCCGGGATTGAGCCGGGCGGACGCGTGCACCAGACCGCGCGGCTCGAAGCCGGCGTCACCGTCGATCCCGGCGCGGTCATCGGCCCTCGCGCGGAAATCGGCGCGGGCACGGTGATCCATCCCAATGCGGTGATCGGCCCGGACGTGCGCATCGGCCGCAATTGCGTGATCGGCGCCAACGCCACCGTGCTCAACGCGCTGGTCGGCGACGAGGTCATCATCCATCCCGGCGTGCGGATCGGCCAGGATGGGTTCGGTTTCGCCATGGGGCCGCGCGGTCATTTGAAAGTGCCGCAGATCGGCCGCGTCATCATCCAGGACAAGGTGGAGATCGGCGCCAACACCACGATCGATCGCGGCGCCAACCGCGACACGCTGATCGGCGAGGGCACGAAAATCGACAATCTGGTGCAGATCGCCCACAATGTCGCGATCGGCCGCCATTGCGTCATCGTCAGCCAGGTCGGCATCTCCGGCTCGACGGAAGTGGCCGACTTCGTCGTCATCGCGGGCCAGGCGGGGATCACCGGCCATTTGAAGATCGGCATGGGCGCGCAGATCGGCGCGCAGGCCGGCGTGATGGCCGATGTGCCCGCCGGCGCCAAAATGGGCGGCTCGCCCGCCCGCAACGCCCGCGACTGGCTGAAATCCGTCGCCTGGGTCGACAGGATGATGAAGAAGGGCCATTAGCTCTGGCCACGTCATCAAACTGTCGCTAAAGCAAGCCTTTCTGAATGGCAACGGAACCGGAAATGACGACCGCTACGCTCGAAATCATCGATATTCAACGTCTGATGCAATTGCTGCCCCACCGTTATCCGTTCCTGCTGGTCGATCGCATCATCGAGGCGCGCGGCGACGAGTTCGGCATCGGCATCAAGAACGTCACGGCCAACGAGCCGCAGTTCACGGGGCATTTCCCGGAGAAACCGGTGTTTCCCGGCGTGTTGCTGATCGAGGCCATGGCGCAGACGGCGGGCGCGCTGTGCGTGCATGGCAAGCTCGGCGGCGAAAAGCCGCCGCTGGTCTATTTCATGACCATCGACAAGGCCAAGTTCCGCAAGCCGGTCACGCCTGGCGACCGTGTCGAACTGCACATGACCAAGATCAACCAGCGGCGCAACATCTGGTGGTACAAGGGCGAGGCCAAGGTGGACGGCGCCTTGGTCGCCGAAGCCGAGATTTCGGCCATGATCATCACCGAACCGACCAAGGCTTAAAATGGCGATACATCCGACCGCCGTCGTCGAGGACGGGGCCAAGCTCGGCGCCGATGTTGAAATCGGCCCGTTCTGCCACATCGGACCCCAGGTCGAACTGGGCGACGGCGCAAGGCTGAAGTCGCATGTCGTGCTGGCCGGACGCACGAAAGTCGGCGCCCGGACCCGCATTTTCCCCTTCGCCTCCATCGGCCACGAGCCGCAGGACCTGAAGTACCGTGGCGAGGAGTCGACGCTTCGCATCGGCGCGGACTGCCTGATCCGCGAAGGGGTGACCATGAACCCCGGCACGGCCGGCGGGCGCATGGAGACGGTGGTGGGCGACCGCTGCGCCTTCCTGGCGAACTCCCACATCGGCCACGATTGCATCGTCGGCGACGACTGCATTTTTTCCAACAACGCCATGATCGCCGGCCACGTCACCATCGGCGATTTCGTCATCTGCGGCGGCGGTTCGGCCATCGTCCAGTTCGCCCGGATCGGCTCCCACGCCTTTGTCTCGGGGATGACCGGCATTCCCGCCGATCTCATCCCCTATGGCCACGCGTTCGGCAATCGCGGCGCTCTCACCGGCCTGAACCTGATCGGCTTGAAACGCCGCAATTTTTCGCGCGAGCAAATCCATGAGTTGCGCCGCGCCTATCGCGCCCTGTTCGCGCCGGAAGGCACGCTGAAGGAGCGGGTGGAGGACGTGGCGGAAGAATTCGCCGGCAACCGCGAGGTCGAAGAAATTTTGGCGTTCATTCGCGAGGGCGGCGATAAGCAGATTTGCGTTCCGCAAACGCAGGCGGACAAGGAATGAGGCGCGGGGGGGGCGCTTCGATCAGGGCCTCGCTTCTCCCCTTGCGCGCAACTGTCCGAGGAAATTCACCGTTCCACACATGCGCGAGCAAACCGGAGGCGACGTCCATTCGTGTCGTCATGGCCGGGCTTGTCCCGGCCATCCACGCGGCGCCGCAATGCGAACCGCCAGAAAATCTTCTCCTGCGGATAGGCGTGGATGCCCGGGACAAGCCCGGGCATGACGCGCAGTGAGCGCGGGAGTTCTTGGGATGCCCGCCAAGGTCGCGCTGATCTGTGGGGGCGGCGCGTTTCCCGTGGTTGCCGCCAACGCCGCCCAAGCGCGCGGCGAGGCGGTTTTTTTGCTGGGATTGCGGGGCATCGCCGGCGCCGAAATCGAAGCCTTTCCTCATGCCTGGCTGGGCATAGGCCAACTCGGCCGCGCCTTCGAGGAAATCGGCGCGCGAGGGATCAAAACGGTCTGCTTTATCGGCGGGCTCAAGCGGCCCGAGTTCACCGAACTGCGCCTCGATTGGGGCGGGATCAAGCGCATCCCCGAAATCGTCAAGTTTTTGCACGGCGGCGACGACCACGCGCTCAAGGGGGTCATCAAACTGTTTGAAAACCAGGGCTTGCAGGTGATCGGCGTGGATGCGCTGGCCCCCGAACTGCTTGCGGGCCAGGGCGACATGGCGGGCAAGCTGCCGGAAACCCTCGCCGCCGACCTCGCTTTCGCCCGCCATTTCCTGACCGATCTTTCCGCTTACGATTGCGGGCAGGCGGCCGTCGTCGCCAATCGCCGCGTCATCGCCGTGGAGGCGGTGGAGGGCACCGATTCCATGCTGGCGCGCGTCGCCGAGTTGCGCGAAAAAGGCCGCTGGCGTCCCAAGGGTCGCGCCGGCCTGCTGGTGAAGGCCCCCAAGCGCGGCCAGGACTTGCGCGTCGACCTGCCGGCCATCGGCCCGGACACGCTTCGCGGCGCCGAGAAGGCGGGATTGCGCGGCATCGCGGTGGCGGCTGGCGGCGTGTTGATGCTCGACCGCGCCGCGCTGGCGGCGCAAGCGGAGCGGGCCGGGCTGTTCCTCCACGGATTTGTCGGCGAGGCCCCATGAAATTTTTTGTCATCACCGGCGAGCCCTCCGGCGATGCGCTCGGCGCCAAGCTCTTGAGCGCCCTGCGCGCCCGCGACCCCCAGGCCGAATTTTTGGGGGTCGGCGGCGAGGCCATGGCGCGCCAAGGTTTTGAAAGCCTGTTTCCGCTGTCCGACATTTCGGTGATGGGCATTCTGCCGGTGCTGGCGCGCCTGCCCACCTTGCTGCGCCGCATCAACGAAACCGCGCGCGCCGTGATCGCGGCGCAGCCCGACGTGCTCGTGCTGATCGACAGTCCGGATTTTACCCATCGCGTGGCGCGAAGGGCGCGCAAGGCGCTGCCGGACCTCAAGGTCGTGGATTACGTCAGCCCCACCGTCTGGGCGTGGCGCCCCGGCCGGGCGAAAACAATGCGGACATGCATCGACCTCGTGCTGGCCCTGCTGCCGTTCGAGCCCGACGCGCACAAGCGGCTGGGCGGTCCCGACTGCCTGTATGTCGGCCATCCCCTGATCGAGCGTCTGGCTGAGTTGCACGGCGACGAGGCCGGGCGGGAACACGGGCCGGTGTTGGTGCTGCCGGGGTCTCGCCGCTCGGTGCTGGCGCGCATGGGGCCGGTGTTTTCAGACGCGCTGGCGCGGCTGCACGCGCTGCGTCCCGGGCTGGAGTTCGTTTTGCCGGTCGCCGGCCCCATCGAGGCGCTGGTGCGCGCCGAAGTGGACCAATGGCCGGTCAAGCCGCGCATCCTTTCCGGCGAGGCGGAGAAATACGCCGCCTTCCGCACGGCGCGCGCGGCGCTGGCGGCGTCGGGCACGGTGACGCTCGAACTGGCGCTCTCCGGGACGCCCACGGTCGTCGCCTACAAGGTGCCGAAGCTGGAAGAGGTCATCGGGCGGCGGCTGATCCAGGTTCCGACCATCGTGCTGCCCAACCTGATCCTGGGCGAAAACGCCTTTCCGGAATTCTTGCAGGACGAGGCCAACGGCGAGACGCTGGCGCAAGCCGTCGCCGCCTTGCTCGACGACGGCCCGGAACGGCGTCGGCAGCTGGAGGCGCTGGCAAAAATTTCGGAAAAGATGCTGCTGCCGGGCGGCAAAACCCCGAGCGGCGCGGCGGCGGACGCCGTTTTGACGACGGCCGCGAGGGGCTGATACGATTTCCGAAGGATCAGTTCGGAAATCGTATTCCGCTCGCGCGGAAATCCGCCCTTCGCCTGAAGGATTTCCGCGCGATTTCGTTTTCGCGGATCGCGAAGCGATCTTGCGGAAACCGTATGACAGGCCCCGGCCGACTTGCGCGCCCCCAAATCGGCAAATCTTAATGCCTTTGCGGCATGCTCTGGGGCATGACCCTCTCCACCCCCCTCCCCGCCTCCAAATCCGAAAACCTTCCCGGCGCCGTCTACGCGCTGATCGCGCCGCTGATGGCGCTGGCGCTGGCCTTGGCCTCGCCGGCCGTGTTCAACGACGCCGACAGTTTTTGGCATCTCGCGGCGGGCCAATGGATTGTGTCGCATGGCGCCGTCCCGACGACGGACGTGTTCTCGTTTTCGGCGCCAGACGCGGTCTGGCACGCCCACGAATGGCTGACGGAAATCCTGTTCGCCGGCGCGTATAAACTGTTCGGCTGGAGCGGCCTTGCGGCGCTCTCGGGCCTCGCCATAGCCGGGGCGCTGACGCTCGTCGCCCGCCGGGCGCTGCGCGACGGGCTCACCGGCCTGCCGCTGCTGGCGGTGATGCTGCTGTCGCTGAGCCTGATCACGCCCAGCCTGCTGGTCCGCCCGCATCTGTTCGGCCTGTTGCTGCTGGCGTTCTGGGTCGATCGTCTCCTGGCCGCGCGCGATGCGAACAAGGCGCCGCCGCTCTGGCTGGCAGCGGTCATGCTGCTCTGGGTCAACATGCACGCCAGCTTTTTGCTGGGGCTGGCGCTGGTGGGGCCGTTCGCTCTCGAGGCCTTGATCGAGGCGCCAGCTGACAAGCGACTGAAGATTTTCCGCGACTGGACCGTGTTCGGCGCGCTCGCCGCTCTCCTGGCGCTGGTCAATCCGCAGGGGTTTCACGCCTTCGTCTATCCCGTCTACGTCATGAACATGAAGATGCTCGCCAGCATCATCGAATGGCGCCCGACCGACTTTTCCCATCTCGGCCCGATGGAGATCGCGCTGCTGGCGCTGATCGGCCTGCCCCTGCTCAAGCCCGTTCGCGTCAAACCGATGCGCGTGCTCATCTTGCTCGGGCTGGTTCACATGGCGCTGCACCAGGGCCGGCAGCAGATGGTGTTCGCCATCGTCGCGCCGCTGCTGCTCGCGGCTCCGCTGGCCAAGGTTTTCGTCTCCCGCGAGGACGCGACGCCGGCGCGTGATCGAAAGATTTGGGCTGGCGCGCTGGCGCTGGTCGCGCTGATGGTCGGGGCGCGGCTGAGCCTGCCGATCCAGCGCGTCGACGGCCCCACGGCGCCGCTCTCGGCCCTGGCGGCGGTCCCGCCGGAGCTGCGCGCAAAACCGGTCCTCAACGAACTGGGCTTTGGCGGGCTGTTGATCTCCTCGGGCGTCAAACCGTTCATCGACGGGCGCACCGACATGTATGGCGACCCCTTCTGGTTCCGCTACGAGCAGATGCTGGGGGGCGACGAAAAGGCGTTTGACGCGGGACTGACGCAATATCGTTTTGAATGGACGCTGCTGCCCCCCGCCGCGCCGCTCAACAAGGTTTTGGCCGCGCGGCCCGAGTGGAAGAAGGTGTATGGCGACGCCTACGCGGTCGTCTACGCCCGGGAATAGGACGAGAACGACGTTCTGGCGCTTTCGTCTGTCATTGCGTCGTCATTGCGAGCGAAGCGAAGCCATCCAGACCCTCCCGCGTGACGAGCGCCAGTCATACGGTTTCCGCAAGATCGCTTCGCGATCCGCGAAAACGAAATCGCGCGGAAATCCTCCAGGCGAAGGGCGGATTGCCGCGCGAGCGGAATACGATTTCCGAACTGATCGTTCGGAAATCGTATCACGCCAGCGTCATCACCTAGCGTTCTTCAGGTCGAAAGGCCTGGATGGCTTCGCTTCGCTCGCAATGACGCCATCAATTGAAATTCCTCGCGCCACGCAAAAGGGGCGCCCGTTTCCGGACGCCCCAAACCGCCAATCCCTTAGAGGACGATGCGCTCAGATGAATTCCATGATCACCGCGTCGACGGCGAGGGAATCGCCTTCCTTGCACTTCAGCGCCTTGACGGTGACATCGCGTTCCGCGCGCAAAACGTTTTCCATCTTCATGGCCTCGACCATGCAGAGGTTGTCGCCGACTTTCAGCTCCTGGCCGACCTCGACATAGATCGCCTTGACCAGGCCCGGCATCGGGCACAACAGGGTTTTGGAGGTGTCCGCGAGCTTTTTCTCCGGCATGAGATTGTAGATCTCAGCCTCGCGCCGCGTAAAAGTGCGGGCCTCGACGGTCACGCCGGCATGGGAGATGAGGAAGCCGTTGAGGATGTCGCGGATCTGGACCGAATGGCCCTCGCCGTCGATCAGGCCGTTCCACACGGGCTCGCCGGGGATCCAGGAGGATTCGAGGCGATGCGCCTGGCCGCCCTCGACAAAGCGCACCAGCAGCGCGCCCTCGCTCTCGTCGAGTTCGATCTGGTACTGGACCCGGCCCAGCGCCACCGTGCGCACGTCGTGGAACTTGACCGGCTTCTGCTGCTTCATCTGGTTGGAGATGCGGCGCTTGCGCTGGTTGTAGACATTGTCCACGTAAGCCGCGACCGCCGCCATGCGCAGCGCCACCGCGCCTTCCGCCACCAGCGGCGAAAAGCCTTCGGGATATTCCTCGGCGATGAAGCCGGTGGAAATATTGCCCGAACGCCAGCGCGGATGCTGCATCAGCGACGACAGGAACGGGATGTTGTGGCGGATGCCGTCGATAACGAAGGCGTCGAGCGCGCGGGCCTGGGCGTCGATGGCGACGAGGCGGTCGCCGGCATGGGTGACCAGCTTGGCGATCATCGGATCGTAATAGATCGAGATTTCGCCGCCCTCATAGACGCCGGTGTCGTTGCGCACCGTGATCGAGTCCCAGCGTCCCTCCGCCGGCGGGCGATATTTCACCAGACGGCCGGTGGACGGCAGGAAATTGCGCGTCGGGTCTTCGGCATAGATGCGCGATTCGATCGCCCAGCCGTTGAGCTTGACGTCCTCCTGCTTGATCGCGAGCGGCTCGCCGGCGGCGACGCGGATCATCTGTTCCACGAGGTCGATGCCGGTGATGAGTTCGGTGACCGGATGCTCGACTTGCAGGCGGGTGTTCATTTCAAGGAAATAGAACGACTTGTCCTGCCCGGCGACGAATTCCACGGTACCGGCGGAATCGTAGTTCACCGCCTTCGCCAGCGCCACGGCCTGCTCGCCCATCTTTTTGCGGGTGGCCTCGTCGAGCAGCGGCGACGGGGCCTCCTCGATCACCTTCTGGTTGCGGCGCTGGATCGAGCATTCGCGCTCGCCGAGATAGATGACATTGCCGTGCTTGTCGCCCAGCACCTGGATTTCGATGTGGCGCGGGTTGACAATGAATTTTTCGACGAACACGCGGTCGTCGCCGAACGAGCTCTTGGCTTCCGATTTCGCGCGGGCAAAACCTTCGGCGACCTCTTCCCTGCTATGCGCAATACGCATACCTTTGCCGCCACCGCCGGCCGAGGCCTTGAGAATGACGGGGTAGCCGATGCCGTCGGCGATCTTCACCGCCTCTTCCGGGGTCTCGATCACGCCGAGGAAGCCCGGAACGGTGTTCACTTTCGCGGCGTTGGCGAACTTTTTCGACTCGATCTTGTCGCCCATCGCCTCGATGGCGGTGACGTTCGGACCGATGAAGGTGATGCCATTGGCCTTCAGCGCTTCGGCGAAGGCGGCGCGTTCGGAGAGAAAGCCGTAGCCCGGATGGACGGCCTCGGCGCCGGTCTTCTTGCAGGCGTCGATGATTTTATCGATGATCAGATAGGATTCGGCGGCCGGCGGCGCGCCGATGTGCACGGCCTCGTCGGCCATTTCCACATGGAGGGCGTCCTTGTCCGCGTCGGAAAAAACGGCGACCGTTTTGATGCCCATCTTGCGGGCGGTCTTGATAACGCGGCAGGCGATTTCGCCACGGTTGGCGATCAGGATTTTCTTGAACATTTGTGCCCCGGTGCGGACGACGGGTTGCGTAAGGATTGGGCCTTTTAGGAGAACCGGGGCCGCGCGTCCAGCGCCTTGCCCAGCTTTGGGCGCATAGCAAATAGGGTTAGGCCCGGGCCGGGGGCCATGGACGGCCCGGCGAAGACCTGCAACGATGGGCATGGCGTTCCGTAAGCTTGGTCGCCCGCATTCGTTTCACGCCTCATATCTTGGAGGACATATGTTACGCAAACTCGCCGCCGAATTTTTCGGCACGTTCTGGCTTGTCTTCGGAGGATGCGGCAGCGCCATCCTCGCCGCCGGCTTTCCTCAGCTCGGCATCGGCTTCGCCGGCGTCGCCCTGGCTTTCGGCCTTACCGTGCTGACCATGGCCTATGCCGTTGGCGGCATTTCAGGCGGTCATTTCAATCCCGCGGTGTCGCTTGGCCTTGCGCTCGCCGGCCGCTTTCGCTGGCTGGAGTTGATCCCCTACTGGGTCGTGCAGGTGATCGGCGGCGTCGCCGCGGCCAGCGTCCTCTATGTCATCGCCTCGGGCGCCCCGGGTTTCGCCGCCGGCGGCTTCGCCTCCAACGGCTATGGCGAGCTGTCGCCCGGCCATTACGGGCTGGTCTCGTGTCTGGTCGCGGAAGTGGTGCTCACGGCGGGCTTTTTGATCGTCATCCTGGGATCGACGTCGAAAGCCGCGCCCGCCGGGTTCGCGCCGCTGGCCATCGGCCTGGCGCTGACGCTGATCCATCTGGTGTCGATCCCCGTGACCAACACCTCGGTCAATCCGGCGCGCTCGACCGCCGCGGCCCTGTTCGCCCAGACCGGCGCGCTGAGCCAGCTCTGGCTGTTCTGGCTGGCGCCTCTGGTCGGCGCCGCGCTCGGCGCCCTGATCTGGAGGTTCCTGCTTACGCCTGGCGAATCGCCCGGCCTGATCGGACAGGTGGAATGACGCGCGGCTTTCGGCCACGCCGATAACTCACGCGCAGGCGAGCGCGGCCCGCACCGGGTCCGCCTCGCCCTTTTCACGCACAGCCTCGACGAACCACGACGGAACGCTCTCGGCTTCCGCGAGCGCATGGGCGAGCAAGGCATAGACCGCGGGCGAGAGCTCGCGGTCGGCCTCGGCGATCAGCCAGCGCGCGGCGTCGTGATCGAGGATCTTGGCCGGCTGCGCGCGCCACACCAGATGATCCGTGAGAATTTCGACGAAAAACCGGGTCCAGACGCGCCCCGCCCGGCCTTTCTGCGCGCGCTCCAGCGCGAACAAGGCTTCGGCCTCGGGCCGGGTCAACACCTCATCCTCGTAGAGGGCGCGGCGCAACTGCCGCACCTTTTCCGGCGTCATGATTTCGGCGCTGGCGGCGAGAGAGGCGATCAGGCCGCGCCGGTCGCTCGCCGGCGCGAAGCCATAGAGCGTATGTTTGGGCATTTCGGCAGGCGCCATCGAACGCGAACTCCAAGGTCGCATGTAGTTAAGCGCTTGGTTCTTGCTCGACTTTGAAGAAATCTGGTGAATGATTGGAAAGGTTAACGGGGTCTGCCGGCGGCGAAGACCGCCCCGCTTCGCTGAGTCATAACGAATGGCAGAAGGCGGAAAAATGATCGCGCACACGGGTTTGCAGCGCTTCGTCCGCCCCGCTGCGCCGCAACGCGTCGAACACGGTCTCGACCGCCACCCGCTCCACGCAGCGCTCCCAAAAGAAATCCGCCGCCTCGCGCGCCGCCTTCAGGCCGGCCCTCGGCTTGGCCCAGGCGGACCGCGCCGCCTGTTCCGCCTGCGCCGCCTCGCTCAGGCTGGCGGCGAGCCGCGCGCGCTCCACAAGGGCTTCGGCGGTCGGCGGCGCGTCGAAGGCGAGAAGTCGCTCCGCCGTCCAGGCGTTCGCGCGCGGAAAAGGAATGACCTGAGCGTTCATCTGGGCGGCTCCGGCTTTGCTGCATCGCAAGACGACTGGCAAGTTTCACGCCAAAAGCTTGAAATCGCTGTTTACACCGCCCAGCCTGTCCCGACCTTGCGGGACCGCAAGCTTTACTGTCCCGCCTGCCCATAGGCGCGGCGATGGTAGATCAGGCTCGGCCCAAGGGCCGGGCGGGCTACCGCCAAGACTTCGCCGAAAAAGATGTGGTGGGTGCCGATATCCTTGACCTCGGTCAGCTTGCACTCAAAACAGGCGAGCGCGCTCATCAGCGCCGGCTGGCCGTGCAATCCCGGCTTCCACAGGCCGTGGGTGAATTTCCGCTCGAAATGCTCGTCGGTGCGTCCGGCGAAAATGTCGGAGAGGTCGCGATCCGCCGCCGCGAGGCTGTTGACCGAGAAATGGCCGTTCTCGATGAAGCGCGGCCCCGAGGGCGTGCCCCGGTTGACGCAGACCAGCAGGGTGGCGGGCGAATCGGTGATGGAGGCGAGCGCGGTGACCGTCAGGCCCGCCATGCCGGCCTTGCCGTCGGTGGCGAGCAGATGCACCGGCGAGGCGATCGCGCTCATGGCGTCGCGGTAGTCCTTGGGGTCGATCATGCGGTCTCCATGAGAGCGTTTTTTTTGCGCTGAGCAAGGCGGGGCCGCGTCAGCGAAGGACATTGACGCCCAGTCCTTTCAGGCGAACGCAGGTTCGCCCGAAAAGCTCCAGTCGTCACGCTCATGTAACATTGCCGGGGCTCGGCGGCAAAGGAGAAGGATCGTCTTGAAAAAGCTCAGCGTCCGGCGATTCGCGCGCAGGACGCGGCCGAAGCCGAGAATTCGTAGCGGTCGCCGCAAGCATAGGCGGTCGGCGGCACGCGCGAACTCTCGAACAGGTCGTAGCCTTCCTTCAGATTGCGCCAGAAGGCCGACCAGTCCTGCTTGGGACCGCCGCTGTCGAGGAAGGCCATGATCGACGAGCCGGAACCGGAGCCGCTTTCGCGCGCGATCGCAGCCTCCGTCATGCGGAACGGGAAGATATGCACCGGCACTTCGGTCTGTCCGTTGGCCAGCGCCAAGGCGACGAATCCATAGATCTCGTCGATTCCCGCATTGGTCATGGCGAAGCAGCCGACCGACTTGCAGTCGCCGTGCACCATGATGTTGGCGCCGGTATAGCCGTGGCGGCGGTCATAGGCGTTGGGATAGCCGACATCGAAGGAGAGGTGATAGGCGGAATGCGGATTGAGCTGCTTGGCCGACACCGCATAGAAACCTTCGGGAGACTGATAGTCGCCCTTCACCTGTTTCGGGCCGAGGCGGCCAGACGACTTGCAGACCGGATAGGTCTTGTAGAGCGCGAATCGGTCGCCCTTTTTCATCCACAGCTCCAGCGCGCCCTCGCGCTTGAAGATGCGGACATAGACCTGCGCGCCCTTCTTGAAGCCGCCGACCGGTTCGGGGACAGGAACGGCGTCGGGCGCGGGCGACAGCGTCGAATTTTCACCGCTGACGGACGCGGTCACGGCGGCGAGCGCATTGGCGATATTGGGGAACGAGGAGTCAGACGGCGCGGAGGCGACGGCTGGCGTTGAAACCGGCGCCGGCTTGGGCGCCACGGCCGTCTTCGCAGCGGCCTTCGGCGCGACCGTCTGCGGCGCTTCCGGAATCACTGCGGCCTGCGGCTGCGGCGTGGCGATCGGGGGCGAAGTCGGCAGCGCGATGGGCTCGAGCGAGGCGATCTGCATGGGCGCGGGCTGTTTCGCCAGCGCGGCGAGTCCGACGGGGCGGCGCGGCGGAACCGGCACGCCATCGACCGGAACCGGCCTTTCGTTTTGCAGCGAAGCGTCCGAAATCGGGCGGAGGTCCTGAATTCCAAGCGGCCTGTCTTCAATTCCAAGTGGCCTGTTTTCCGCCGAGGCCTGCGCATTGGCCGGCGGCTGCAGCGGGGGAACGTCGGGAACGGGAGCGGCGGCGCGCAGGTCGAGCGCGAGAGCGGCCTGATCGGGCTCGGCGAACAGCGAGCGGGTGTCTTCCGACAGGCTGGCGCGCATCATGTCATCGGCGGGGGCTTGCGGCTCGGGGAGCGTCGCGCCGGTCGCCGCGGCGGCCACATGGGCGCGGCCCAGATCGATCCGCTCGGGCGCCGGCGGCGCGACTTGCGCGGCGCGCTCACCCGCGGGCGCCTCCATATGAATGGCGGCTTCGTAAGAGAGCCAGGCTCCAAGGAACAGCGTCGCGACCGAAGCCGACGCGAGCGTCAAGAAGCGGGTCCATTTCCTCTGGGTCACGGCCAAGGCCTTTCGTGAGCGACTTACGCAGATAACCGAAAACGCCACAGAGCGGAAGCATCGGATCACAAAAATGTTAACGGCAAATAGACCATTTCGGCCTTGCGCCGGGCTTTTCAAGGCCGGCGTCCGCGCATTTTTTCGCCGCGCGTTGCGGACACGCCACAATCACGGAATGCCGATCAGCTTGTGGGTCTGCAAGCTGAGGCGCCAGCGCGGATGGGCGAGACAATAGGCGACGGCGCGGCGGATGTTTTGCAGCCGGTCCGGCCCGTCCATCGGCTGAAGAAAGAAATGTTCGAAGGCGAGGCTTTCATATAGGGCCGGTTCCGCGCCCTCCTGCGGAAACACCAGTTTCAGCTCCTGCCCCTTCGAAACCCGCAGCGGCGCGCCGGCCTTGGGGCTGACGCACAGCCAGTCGATCCCCGGCGGCGGGTCTATCGTCCCGTTGCTTTCGACGGCGATCTCGAAACCGCGCGCCTTCACCGCCGCGATCAAAACCTCGTCCAGTTGCAGCAACGGCTCGCCGCCGGTGAACACGACGAAGCGTTTCCCGGCTCCGCGCCAAAAACCGGCGATTCGCGCCGCCAGACCTTCCGCGTTGAACCGCCCGCCATTCTCGCCATCGATTCCGACAAAATCCGTGTCGCAGAAGCGGCAGACCGCCTCCTCCCGATCCGCCTCGCGCCCGGTCCACAGGTTGCAGCCGGCAAAGCGGCAGAACACGGACGCGCGCCCGGCCTGCCCGCCTTCGCCTTGCAGGGTCAGAAACATTTCCTTGACGGCGTAGACCATCAGACCTCGTCGGGAAACGCGCCCGAAAACGCCGTGAGCGCCAGGGGACGGCGCGCGTTGGGTTTCTCAAGCGCCTGCTTTTCCGGTGGAAGTTCAGCCGCATCGCCCCGCCGGCCCACGGCGATGACCACCTCCAGTTTGAGGTTTTCCGGCGCCTTCACGGCGGCGCGCGCCTTGCCGGCGTCGAAACCGGCCATGGCGTGGGTGGTCCAGCCCAGCATCGCCGCCTGGAGGGCGAGACTCGCCCAGGCCGCGCCCGTGTCGAACGAAGCCGACCCCAGCGTGACCGGTTTTTGGCCGGCCGGCGTGAACTCCGCCTTGCTGGCGACGAGAATCAGCGCGGAGGCCTTGCGCGCCCACACCCGGTTGCTGTCGGTGAGCGCGCCGAGCAGCGCGTCGAAGGCGGCTTCCCCGTTTCGGGCGTAGACGAAGCGCCAGGGTTGGGCGTTATAGGCCGAGGGCGCGAAGCGCGCGGCTTCCAGCAGGCAGAGCAGCGCCTTTTCCGGAATCGACTCGCCGGTCATGGCCCTTGCCGACCAGCGGCGCAGAAACAGCGCCGAAACCGGCGTTTCCGTTGCGCGGTCGCCGTCCCGAGACACCAATTGAACGATCGAGGGATCGATTTCGGTCATTTCGACTGTTCCTGCGGAAAACGTTTGGCCGCCGATTATGCCCTTTTCGACGGCGATCAAGCAAAAAACGAACATCTTGGCTTTAGGGGCTCCAAATCGCTTCGCTTTCGTCTATCGTCCGCGACAAGTCGCCGCGACCCGCGGCTTGGTCTCGCCCCCGGAGTCTAACCTTGAACGCGCTCTTCGTCGGCCACTCCTACATCGACATGACCATGTTGACCGATATCATGCCTTCGGGCGACGACAAGGAGGTGGCGAAGGACTTCGCCGTCTCATTCGGCGGCAACGCCGTCACCGCCGCCTTCGCCTGCGCCAAGCTCGGCATCCCCAGCGACCTGCTCACCACCATTTCCGACGACTGGCTCGGCCAGATGTTCATGATGATGGCGCAGCGCTACAATGTCTCGGTCTATCCGCGAAAGGTGGCGCGCTGCTCGCTGTCCTTCGTGCTGCCCAAGGCCGGCAAGCGCGCCATCCTGCGCGCCCGCGACAATCATTATCTGCGTCCCTTCATGAAGCTCGACGTGTCCTGCTACAGCGCCGTGCATCTCGACGGCCACCAGCACGACGCCGCGCTCTATTACGCCAAGGCGGCGCGCGAGGCCGGCGTGCTGGTGTCGCTCGACGGCGGCGGCGTGCGCGCCAACACCGAGGAGGTCCTGCACAGCACCGACGTCGCCGTGGTCGCCGAGGCCTTCTGCAAGGAAATCAAGCTCTCGGCCAAGGAAACGCTCTCCTATCTGCACGAACGCGGCGTCAAGGTCGCCGCCGTGACCGAGGGCGAACGCGGCATGATCTGGAGCGAGGAGGACCGCCACATCCAGCACCTCGCCGCGCTCCACGTCCCCGATTCCAAGGTCATCGACACCTCGGGCGCGGGCGACGTGTTCCACGGGGCGTATCTGGCGTCCTACCTGCGCTCGCCCTCCTCGCCCTGGGCCGTCCACTTCGACTACGCGCGCGCCGCCTCCGCTCACAAGGTCCAGCACCTCGGCAACGAGGCGGGCCTGCCCAGCGAGGACGACATTGTGATCGCGCGCCGGGAGTTCGGCGGAGCGCGATGAGTCCCAGACTCATGGAGTAGCCCTCATGCTGAGGAGCCGCCGCAGGCGGCGTCTCGAAGCGCGAGGGCGGTCCGCGTGTTTGCCTGCGGTCGGGAGGCGGCTTGCCGCCGCCTTCCTGCTTTTCCTCGCCCAACCGGCGCACGCCTGGTTTGACGCGGGCCACCAGGCGATCGCGGCGGCGGCGTTTTTTCAGCTCGACCCGGAAGCGCGGGACAAGGTCGCGCGCCTCCTCGCCCTCCACCCCGACTATCCCTCCTGGACGGCGGGCGTGGCCGAGGGCGAACGCGCAAAGATCGCCTTCATCCGCGCCTCCACCTGGGCCGACGACATCAAGCGCCGCCCGGACTTTTGGAAGAACTCGCTTTCGGACGATGGCGCGCATGCGACCGACAACATCGGCTATGGCGACCGGCGCTCGCACCCCTACTGGCATTACATGGACCTGTCGTTCTCGCGGGACGATTCGCCGACAACCGCCGCGCCCGAGCCGAATGCGCTGACGCAGATTCGCGTCTTTTCGAAAACCCTGGGCTCGGATGCGTCCGACGAGGTCAAATCCTACGATCTCGTCTGGCTGGAGCATCTGGTCGCCGACGTCCACCAGCCGCTTCACGCGACCTCCCGGTTTTCGAAGCGCCTGCCGAAGGGGGATAGCGGCGGCAACCTGGAGCTGATCTGCCTGTCCTTCATCTGCGGCCTGAAACTGCACGCGTTCTGGGACAGTCTTTTGGGCCAATCCAGCGAACCCGCCGACGCGCTTGAGCTGGCGGGGCAATTGCCGGGGCCGGACCCGGATCGCGCCGGGGAACTGGAGCCGCGCGTCTGGTTCGAGGAAAGCGCGGCTTTGGCGCAGGCTGTGGTCTATACCAAGGCGATCGGCGACGGCGAGGGGCCGTTCGAGCTGGATCAGGCCTATCAGGCGGAAGCGCGGGAGATCGCTCGGGTTCAGGCGGCGGTGGCGGCGGCGCGGCTTGCGGGCGTGATCAATGAGGCGCTGGCGAAGTAGCGCGAGCCCTTGATTCAGCCGGCCGCGGCGCCATTATGGCGCTTTGGAGGTCGTCATGATCAAACTCTTTTCCGCCGCCGGCTTGGCCTTGATCTTCTGCGTCGGCGTCGCCCAGGCGGACACCTGCGCGCAGAAAATCGCTCAGCTGGAAAAACGCATCAAGCGGTCGCCGGAGCCGGGCGGCGCGCCCCTGCCCGAAACCACCTTCGCCACCATGCACCGTCAGCCGACGCAGGAAAGCGTGGAGAAAGCGATGCGCCAGAGCGACGCCGACGCGCTCGACGACGCCCGCCTGCTCAACGCCGAGGGCAAGGAAAAGGAGTGTCTGGCGAAGATCAAACCGCTGGAGCAAAACTGAGTCGTCGCGCGCCGCGCCCGGATGCCGCGCCCTACCCCGCCCATGCCAGCTTGCCGCCCGTCGCCGGCTCGCGCACGCCCGTCGTGCCCGGGAAGGTGAGCGGCAGGCCCTTGGCCGAGCGCACCGCCAGATAGGCGAAAGCCTGCGCCTCGATCGCCTGCGAATCCCAGCCAAAATCCTCCGCCCGCCGCACCGGACAGGAGGCGCGCTCGCCGAGATCGTCCACGAGCGCCGGATTGTGCGCGCCGCCGCCGCACAGCACGATCATCTCCGGCTGTCGCGGGACGAAGGAGAGGGCGGACAGAATCCCCTCCGTGGTGAAGGCGACCAGCGTCGCCGCCGCGTCCTCCAGCGACAGCCGCGCCACGGGCGAGGGATCAAATGCGTTGCGGTCCAGCGATTTCGGCGGTTTTTTCATAAAGAACGGGTTGGCCAGCAAGGCCGTCAGCGCCCCTTCGTCGACCCGGCCCGCGCGCGCCGCCGCGCCGTCCTCGTCCATGGCCTTGCCGGTCCGCGCCAGCATCAGGTCGTCGAGCAGCGCATTGCCCGGCCCGACGTCGCACGCGAGCGGCGATTCGCCCGGCGCGCAAAAAGTCATGTTGGCGACGCCGCCGATGTTCACGAACAGCATGGGCGCGCCGACGCCTGAATTTTCGGCGAGCGCCGCGTGAAAAACCGGCACGAGCGGCGCCCCCTGCCCGCCCCGCTCCAGATCGGCGGCGCGCAGGTCATAGACCACGTCGATCCCCACCTGGCGCGCCAGCCCGGCGCCGTCGCCAAGTTGCACCGTCAGGGCTTGTTCCGGCCGGTGCAGCACGGTCTGGCCATGAAAACCGATCAGGTCGATCGCGGCGGGCGAAATTTTTTCCGCCGCCAGGAAGCTTTCCACGGCTTCCAGATGGCGGCGCGTGATCAGCGCCTCGGCTTCCGCCAGCGGACCGGGCCGCTCGTCGCGCCGGCTCAAGCTCTTCGCGGCCGCGATGGCCGCGCGCAAAATGGCGCGATCCTCCTGCGAAAAGGCGAAACTCGCGGTCGCGCCAAAAGTCAGCGCGGCGCGCCCGTCGGTTTCGACCAAAGCGAGGTCGATTCCATCCATGGACGTGCCCGACATGGCGCCGAGCGCCCGAAAGATTTTCGTCATGGTCTTCCCCCCACAGCGTTCGGCGCCTAACTTTAAGTCCGGTTCCGCCGAAACCAGATTGGTGCAAATTGTTGTCAAAAAACCCGGCGAAGGAAGCCCAATGATCGAACTTTTCTACTGGCCGACGCCCAATGGCCACAAGATCACGATTTTCCTCGAGGAAGCCGGACTGGACTACGAAATCAAGCCAGTGAACATCGGCGCGGGCGACCAGTTCAAGCCCGACTTCTTAAAGATCGCGCCGAACAACCGCATGCCCGCCATCATCGACCACGACCCGCTCGACCACCAGGGGCCGCTGCCCCTGTTCGAATCCGGCGCCATCCTCGAATATCTGGCGGAAAAAACCGGCGAATTCTTGCCGGCCGAGCGGCGGCGGAAGTTCGAGGTGCTGCAATGGGTCTATTGGCAGATGGGCGGCCTCGGCCCGATGGCCGGCCAGAACCACCATTTTTCCCAGTACGCGCCGGAGAAAATTCCCTATGCCATCGAGCGTTATGTGAAGGAGACGAACCGTCTCTACGGCGTGCTCGACCGGCAGCTGGCGACGACCGGGGCCTATATCGCCGGCGACTATTCCATCGCCGACATGGCCAGCTACCCCTGGATCGTCCCCTGGACGAAGCAGGGCCAAAATCTCGACGATTTCCCGCACCTTCGACGCTGGTTCGACACGATGCGCGCCCGCCCGGCCGTCCAGCGCGCCTATGAAATCGGTCCGCGCTACCGCCCCGAGGACGCCACGATGAGCGAGGAGGACAAGAAGATCCTGTTCGGCCAGACGGCGGCCCACACGGCGCGCTGACCAAGACTTTCCGATCGCTGGCAGGGGGCCGCATTGTCACCGACGTCCCGGCCCGCCTCGAACGGCTGAGATGGAACGGTTTTTATTGTTCCAGGCGGGACGACTGACCGCGACGACGCAAACCAAGGGCGGAATGACGGTGTTCGTTTCGCCTCGCCGGAAGCGCCGCCGCTGTCGGCGGAACAATGATCTGGCGTTCCTGCAAACAGCGCAAGCGCGCTGTTTGCTGCGACAATAAGAAACACGTGCAAGTTGCTCGGTTTTGATTTATATCATTGTTCTGGAGGCCAAGTGATTTCTACGCGAGACGCCCCAATGAGTGGACCTTTCCTTCGCCTTGCCATTCTGATGGCTATTTTCTTCGGCTGCCTGGGCGCGATCCAGGTGGCGATCTATCTGGCGATCGCCGTGATCAAGATCCCGGCGCTGGCCCTTGTCCCGGTCGCCGCCGTGCTGGCGTTCCTGGTGTTCGTCGGTCGCCGCAACGTGCTGGCCACCCATCGGCGCTTCCTGGACAGCGCGGAATAAAAGCCTTCCCCGACTGGAGAAGGCGGCCCGCGCGGTGCGGGCGAGCAGATGAGGCCAACCTAATCCCCGTCCGAGAGCCTCCCATCCGGTGCCGCCTTCTCCCCAAGAGAAAGGCGGCACTATTTTTAATATTGAACTTTCAGAGGCATCTTTCTGCATGCGCAAATAGGCTTGAAAGTGGAATTCAATGGCACTTTAATTCGCGCGGCCCGACTGTTTCACCAGAATCAATTTTGGGAGCATGACAATGACAATAGACGAGAACGGCAACCTCGTCGAATATAAGAATTGTGACAGTTGTACTCTATGCTGCAAAATTCTGAAAATAGACAGTCTCCAGAAACCTCCTTACGAATGGTGCAAACATTGCACTCCGGGCACGGGCTGCAACAATTACCAAGATCGCCCAGACGACTGCAAGAATTTCGCCTGTTTTTGGCTATATCGTCGTGAGCTTGACACCGAATGGAAGCCGGCGCGATCAAAGGTAGTTCTATACTGGCACCGCGACGGATTTCTTATTGCCGACTTTGATCCTGCGCATAAGCATCTGATTCGCCAACCGACCTACGAGCGGCTGTTCAAAAATCTGTGCGGAATGCTAGAGCCTGAATGCCGCTGCATAACCATTCATTGCGGCAAGGCAATGTACGTCTATGCATCTTCAAAGTTCTTTGAACTTGGAAACACGCGTTATTCTCATCAAGTGGAATTCAATTTCAGCCCTTTCTTGCGTGATATAGTTGACGTAAGATTAGTGCCAATCTCGCCGTCAAGCCCGTGAAAAATCGATAGGACTCACCCTCCGATCACGCTTGTGATCACCTGCCCGCCCCGGTTGATGGTCAACCGCCAAACATAGGGTCTTTGGCTCGCGGCCCGGTCGAGGTCGCGCGTCCCGGCGATCTTGGCGCCGTTCACGGTGAGAACAATGTCCCCCTTCTGGAAGCCGACGGTTGCGGCCGGCGTGTTGTCTTCGACATTGACGACCGCCACCCCCTCCTTGGCGTTGGCGATCGAAAATTCCTCTGACGTCGCCGGCGAAATGTTCACCACGGTCGCCCCGGCGAACGGGGATTCGCCCTTGATCCTGATCTCGTCCCGCGCCGGCCGTTCAGGCGCGGGCGCCAGCGCCAGCGGCACAAGCAAACTCTTGCCGTCGCGGCGCACCGACAGCGACGCCGTCCCGCCGATGGCCTTGGCCCCGAGCCGGTAGCCGACGCCGCCCGCATCGACCGCCTCCTGGCCATCGACCGCGACGATGACATCGCCCTGCTTCAGCCCGCCCTGGGCGGCGGGGCTATGGGGATCGACCTCGGTCACCAGCGCCCCGGAGGGCCGGTCCAACCCGAGGCTTTCCGCCAGATCCCGCGTCAAATTTTGCAGGCTGGCGCCGAGCCAAGGCCGCCGCACCTCCTTGCCGCCGTTCTTGGCCGCCGCCACCACGCTTTTCACCATATTGACGGGGATGGCGAAGCCGATGCCGACGGAACTGCCGGTCTGCGAGAAAATCGCGGAATTGACGCCAACCAGCCGCCCGTTCAAATCCACCAGCGCGCCGCCGGAATTGCCGGGATTGATGGCGGCGTCGGTCTGGATGAAGAACCCGTAGTCGCTGATGCCGACCTGGGTGCGCGCCAGCGCCGACACGATCCCCTGCGTCACCGTTTGTCCCACGCCAAAGGGATCGCCGATGGCGAGCGCGAGGTCGCCCACTTCGATGGCGTCGCTGTCGCCCATTTCGAGCACCGGAAAGTTTTTCTCGTCGCTCTTGATGCGCAGGATGGCGAGGTCCGAGCGCGGATCGCGCAGCACGATTTCGGCGGCGAATTCGCGGCGGTCGGCCAGCGCCACCTTGACGCTGGTCATGCCCTCGATGACGTGATGGTTGGTGACGACGAGGCCTGAAGCGTCGACGATCACGCCGGACCCCAGGGATTGCGAGGTCTTGGCGCCGGGACGCTGGCCGCCGAAGAACCGCTGGAAGATGGGATCGTCGAAGATCGGGTTGCGCGGCTGGCGCTCGACGCGCTGCGCATAGACATTGACCACCGCCGGCGCGGCCTTCTTCACCACCGGCGACAGGCTCAGGCTGATTTCGGCCCGGCTCAGCGGAATTTTTTGCGCCTGCGCGGCAAGCGGCGCGGCCAGGACAAGAAAAGCGGCGAACAGCGTACGGATCATGCGAATCCCTTTCGTCACCGACGAATATAGGATTCGCAAAGCCCGTGAAAAAGGGCGCGCGACCTCTGGCCGCGCCGCCCTAGCCGCAGCGGCCCGCCGGAGCCCCGGACTCTTCCGCCTTGTCGAAGAAAAACCGCGACGAAATCGCGTCCACGCTGGCGACATGATCGGACACCAGCCGCGCCAGACGAAACCAGATGGCGTGGCGGCGCGCCGGAGCGTCGACGCGGGCGAATTCGTTTCGAAGCCGCCCCGCCTCTTCGAGCAGCGCGGCGTGCTGGCCGCGATGGCAATGCAGGATCGGCACGCCCGCCGCCTCCATCGCCGCCTCCTCGCGGACGAAATGGGCGGCGATTTCCGCGAGGATGGCGTCGAGATGCGCGGGCAGGTCGTCGTCGGCGATCTGCGGCGTGCGGGCGAACATGTGCTCCAGCGCGTAATGGTCGCGGTCCATCACGTCGACGCCGAGCGGGATTTTTGGCAGGTTCATCGGACTCTCCTCACGCTCGTCTCTAAGCGGCGACAGCGCCGAAAACGTTGCGCCAGCGCAACCCCCTTGCCATGACCGGCGCGCCCGGCGATCATCCGCGGACTTTCGCGCGTGGAAAAATTTCGATGATTGCTCGCCTGATCCTGGGGCTTGGCCTCGCCTGCGCTGCGCCCGCCCTCGCCGCCGACGTGGTGAAGCCGCTAAAAATCCCTGCGGGAAAAACTTTTGCGACGGTGCGTGGGACCATCAAGGGCGATGCGGGCGTCGATTACCGCATCGCCGCCGCGCAGGGACAGACCCTGCACCTGCTGTTCAAGCCGTCGAACCGCTCCTGTTATTTCAATGTCTACGCCCCCGGCGCCGATGCGGCGGCGCACATCGGCTCGAGCGCCGGCAACGAGTTCGGCCAAAACCCCACGCAGGCAGGGGTCTATCGCGCGCAAGTCTATCTGATGCGCAACGCCGCCCGCCGCCACGAGACCTGCCGCTACAGCCTGTCGGTCGAACTTTCGGGCGGCGACGACCAGGCGGCGCAAGAGGCCTGCCGGTCCAACGCCGCAACCATGTATGGCGTCAAGCCCAAGGCGATCACGCTTGGCGGCCTCGTCCGGACGGCGGAGGGCGCCTCGATCGACGCCAAGGCCGACAAGGGGGCGGAGGGGGTCAAGGACCTGCGCTGCCTGTTCAAGCCGGACGGCGGCTTCGACCACATCATGGCGATGACCTCGGACGAGAAACCCCGGCAGCCCTGGAGCCGTCCGGGGCCCCGGCGTTGAGTCATCGCGACGCCTCGTCGACCAGATGCAGGATCGAGCGGTAGCGCCGCCCGGAATGCGAGGACAGCCCGATCTCGCAGGTGCGGTTGGTGGAATAGCCCTCGGCGCAGTCGTCCGGCAGCGCCTCGGACAGATGGCGCAGGGCGTGGTCGTTGAGCTCGGGCGTATAAAAACCCTTGTCGCCGGCGAAACCGCAGCAGGTCACACCGGGCGGGGCGATCACCGCCTCCGCGCACATCCCGGCCAGCTCCATCAGCGCCGGGGCGAGCCCCGCTTTTCGCAAGGTGCAGGTGGCGTGCACGGCGATGGGGTCTTTGGCCTTGCTCAGGGTCAGGCGCGGCGCCACTTTTTCACGCAGGAACTGCAAAAGGTCCATCGCCTGGAAGCGCGGCCCCGAAAACGCTTTTATGCGCGACGCACAGGGCGATGCGTCGAAGATCACGGGGATCGGGTCCGCCGAGCCCAAACGTTCGACCAGTTCGCGCGCCTTGAGATCGGCGGCGTCGGGAAACCCCTTGGTGTCGAACAGCTGGCCGCAGCACAAATCCTCGATCCCCTCGGGCGTGACCAACCGGAATCCGGCGCGACCAAACACGCGCGCCGCCACGACCGCCAGCGGCTCGCTGTTGTCTTCGCTCGCCGGCCCCATCATCCGGCTGGAGCAGCTTTCGAAGAAAATCACGGGCGCCCCATCGGCCGGCGTCGGCGCGGGCGCGGGCGTGGCGAGCGCCGGGCGCGGCATGGCCCGCGACCATCGGGGCGTCCCCAAAACCTTGTTGGCGACGCTTGAAACCGTCGCCATCACGGTCGTCCCGACGACGCCTTCCGCCGCCACGCCCAGCGCCAGGCCGGCGCGCCCCGCCTTGGTCACCGCGCCGAAATTGCGCGCCACCGTGTAGGCCGCCAATTTTGCCACGGACCCGCGCCGTTGCGCGCGCAGGCTGCGGGTGTAGCGGCCGACGTCGATCTCCAGCGGGCAGACCGTCGAGCACAGCGAACAGGCCGCGCAGGTGGTGTCGCCGAAATAGAGATAGTCTTTCTCCATCGCCGCCAGTTCCGGCGCGCCAGGCGCGTCGCAGCGCAGCCGCCGGATTTCGCGCGAGGAGGCGATGCGCTGGCGCGGCGATAGGGTCAGGCCCTTGGAGGGGCATTGCGGTTCACAAAAACCGCATTCGATGCAGGCGTCGATGAGAGGCGTCACCGCCGGCATCGGTTTCAAATTTTTGAGATGCACTTCGGCGTCATCGTTGAGCACGACGCCCGGATTGAACAGGTTTTGGGGGTCGAGAAGTTTCTTGACCCGGCGCATCACGTCGGTCGCCGCCTTGCCCCATTCGCGCTCGACAAACGGCGCCATGTTGCGGCCCGTGCCGTGCTCGGCCTTGAGCGAGCCGTCGTATTTGCCGACCACCAGCTCGGCCACCGCCTCCATGAAACCGGCGTAACGCTTGATTTCGTCGGGCGACTCAAAGCCCTGGGCAAAGACGAAGTGCAGATTGCCTTCCAGCGCATGGCCAAAAATGATGGCTTCGGTATAGCCATGGGCGTTCATCAGCGCGCGCAGATCCATGGTCGCCTCGGCGAGCCGCTCCACCGGAAAGGCCACGTCCTCGATGATGACGGTGGTCCCCGCCGGGCGCTTGCCGCCCACCGCCGGGAACGTGCCTTTTCGCATGTCCCAGTAGCGCGCGGTTTCTTGCGGGTCATGGCTGAACGCCACGCCATTGAGCGTGCTGGCGGCGTCGATGGCTTCGAGGATCACGGCGATGCGCCTGCCGAGGTCCTCCGCGTCAGGCGCGCGCGCCTCGATCAGCAGGGCGCTGGCGTCGGGACCAAGGGTGTCCACATCGACCGGCATGCCTTTCTTCGTCTTGACGCTTTCGAGCGAAGCGCGATCCAAAAGCTCCACCGCCTCGACCGGCGTGCTTTTGAGCGCGGTCACGGCGCGACAGGCTTTTTCCAGATCGGCGAACAAGACAAAGGCGGACGCCTTGTCGGCATATTCGGGCACGGTGCGATAATCGACGCGAGAGAGAAAGCCGAGCGTGCCCTCGGAGCCGATCATCAGATGGGTGAGTATGTCCAACGGATCGGAAAAATCGATCAGGGCGTTGATCGCATAGCCGGTCGTGTTCTTGCGCCGGTATTTTTCGGCGATGCGCGCGGAAAGCTTTTGGTCGGCGCGAATGTCAGCCGAAACAGCGGCGAGACCATCAAGGAGAGCTTTGTGGCTGTCGCGGAAGCGCGCGACGCTTTTGGGATCGGCGGTGTCGAGCACGGCGCCGTCGGCGAGGACCAGCCGCATCGACGCCAGCGTGTGGTAAGAATTCTGGCCCACGCCGCAGCACATGCCGGAGGCATTGTTGGCGGCGATGCCGCCGATCTTGGCCGTGGCGATGGAGGCGGGATCGGGGCCGATCTTTCGCTTGAACGGCAGCAGGCGGCGGTTGGCCTCGCCGCCGACGATCGCCGGCCCGAGCCGCGCGACCTGCGCCTCGTCGTCATAGGCGAAACCGCCAAATCCCTCGCCGAGCACAATCAAAACGCTGTCGGTCACCGCCTGTCCCGACAAAGAGGTGCCGGCGGCGCGAAAGGTGACAGGCGCCCCCTGCCCCCGGCACAGCGCGACCAATCCCAAAACCTCGGCTTCGCTTTCCGCGACCACGACGATTTTGGGCGTCAATCGGTAAAAACTGGCGTCGGTCCCATAGGCCAGCGTGCGCAGCGGATCGGTGTAGATGCGCTCGGACGGGACGAAACTGGCGAAGGATTGGGTCAGGGCGGCGTAATCGACCTGCGGCATGGCCGCGACTCCTGGAATCTGGCTCTGAACAGAATAACCCTCATGCTGAGGAGGCTCCCGCAGGGAGCCGTCTCGAAGCACGAGGGCGGTCCACGGATGAGCGGAGGGGAAAGCCCCCTCCGCCATTCCGCTTATTTCACCACCGGGATCACCCAGGGGAACACATATTGTTGCAGGACCACCAGCACGCTGAGGAACAGGGTCAGGATGATCGAGTGGCTGAAGGTGCGTTGGAACACCAGGCCTTCCTTGTTGACCAGCCCGGTCACGGTGCAGCCGGTGACGATGTTTTGCGGCGACACCATCTTGCCCATCACGCCGCCGGACGAGTTCGTCGCGGCGAACAGCACCGGGTTGAGGTCGAGCTGCCTTGCGGCGACCACCTGCAAGTTGCCGAACAAGGCGTTGCCGGAGGTATCGGAGCCCGACAGCATCACCGCCACCCAGCCCAGGAAGGGCGACAGCAGCACGAAGAACCATCCCGTCGAGGCCACGCCATGGCCGAGCGTATAGGCCATACCCGAATAGTTCATCAGATAGGCGAGGCCGATGATGAAGGTGACGGTGATGACCGCCACCCAGCTCTGTTTCGCCGTCGTGCCGATGCAGCGGAAGAAATCCGCGGGCGACAGGCGAACGATCAGCGCGGTGATGAGGGTCGCCAGCAGAATGGCCGTGCCGGTGCCGAGCGGCTGGAAGGTCCACACGGCGGCGTAGGGCTTGGCGTTGTAGAGCGTGATCGAGATCAGATTGTGCAGACCGGGCCATTCGACCTTGTTCTGGCCCACGGCGGCGACGCCGAAATGCGTCCAGGCGATCACGAGTCCCGAGACGATCAGCCAGGGCAGCCAGCCCTGCCACAGCGGCACGCCCGGCGCCGTGTCGGCGCGGCTTTCGGCATCGAAAACTTCGCGGGAAATGGCGAATTCCGGATCGGGCCTGGGCTTCCACACCATCAGGAACAGCAGCGTGCCGCCGAGCGAACCGAGCGAGGCCAGCACGTCGGTGAGCGCATAGTCGAGCCAGTTGGACGCGGCGAATTGCGAGAAGGCGAACGTGCCGCCGGAAACCAGCAGCACCGGCCAGAGCGCCTTGATCGAGCGCCAGCCGCCGTAAACCGCCATGACATAGAAGGGCAGGATCAGCGCGAGAACGGGAAGCTGGCGGCCGATCATGGCGCCGAGCGCCGGCGCCGGAAGCCCGGTCACCGCGCCCAGCACGGTCACGGGAACGCCAAGCGCGCCGAACGCCACCGGCGCCGTGTTGAAAATCAGCACGAAAACCAAGGCTTCGAGCGGCGGGAAGCCGCACAGGATCAACAGCGAGGAGGTGATGGCGACGGGGGTGCCGAAGCCGGCCACGCCTTCGAGCAGCGCGCCGAAACAGAAGCCGATCACCACCAGCACGATGCGGCGGTCGTTCGGCAAATGCTCGATCACCCAGGCGCGAAACGCGTCGAAGCGCCCCGACTTGACGGCGACATTGTAGAGCAGCAGCGCATTGATCACGATCCACATCACCGGCCACAGCGCGAACACGGCGCCGTTGAGCACGGAATTGACCGCGAGATTGGTCGGCACCTTCCAGACGTAAATGGCGAGCGCGAGCCCGGCGATCAGGCCGAGGCCCGCCGCCTGCCAGGCGGGGCGGCGCAGGACGCCGAGCATGATGAGCACCACGACGACCGGTATGATCGCGGCGGCGAAGGACAGCGCGAGGCTGTCCCCCAAGGGCGTAAGCAGTTGTGCGAACATGTTTCCTCCCCGGAACGGAGCGCCAGCTTGCGAGTTGTTGACCACACGCATAGCTGGTATGTTAAATTTACCACCCTCGCATATTGGATCGATTACGGTTTGGCAATAGTTCCTTGGACCGATCTTTTGCGCGGTGCTAGGATAAGGTCCGACTCTCCTTCTCGCTGCATGACCATGGACCCCGTCAGAAACCTGAAACTCTCAGACGCCATCGCCGACCACCTCGAGCAATTGATCCTCGAAGGCGCGCTGCGGCCGGGCGAACGGCTGGCGGCCGAGCGTGAACTGGCGGAAAAGCTCGAAGTCTCGCGCCCCTCGCTGCGCGAAGCCCTGGAGAAGCTGCAAAGGCGGGGGCTGATCGAGACCAATCGCAGCGGCACATGCGTCACCCAGTTCATGGCGCCGCTCACCGAACCACTCGCGGCGATGATGCAGGCCAATGACCAGGCCCTGCTCGACTATCTCGAATATCGCGGCCTCGTCGAAGGCGAGGCCGCGCGCCTCGCCGCGCTGCGCGCCACCGAGCCGGAGCGCGAGGCGCTAAAAGCCTGCCTCGACAAGATGCGCGAAGCCCACGTCAAGGACGACCCCAGCGACGAGGCCGAGGCTGACGCAGATTTGCACATGCTGATCTACGAGGGCTCTCACAATCTCGTTATGCTGCACATCATGCGCGCCTTCGCCGACATGCTGCGCCACGGCGTCTTCTACAACCGTCACCAGCTCTATACCCATCCGGGCGCCCGCGAAGACCTGCTGGCGCAGCACGTCGCCATCGGCGAAGCCGTGCTGGCCCGCGACCCCGAGCGCGCGAAGGAGGCCGCGTCGCGGCACATGGAATCGACGGCGGCGACCCTGCGCGCCATCCGCGAGGAGCAGACCCGCGTCGCCCGGGCATTGCGCCGCATGGGCCGTTCGGAATTCGTGGCGCCGTAATGTCTGGTCATTTTAATTGACCACTGTCGCCTCTTGCGCTTAGAATGTAAAAAAGCGGCCGAACGCGCGTTGTTCTTTATTTTTCACGCGCGACAACAACAGGCGACAAAAATGACAAATACGGGAGGGGCGCGGCAAGCCGCGCCAAAGGTGGGTCTGTTCGCGACCTGCCTTGTCGACATGCTCAGGCCGAACATCGGTTTTTCCGCACTGGAGCTTTTGCGCGCCGCCGGCTGCGACGTGCAGATTCCTAGGGCGCAAACCTGTTGCGGCCAGCCCGCCTACAACAGCGGCGACGACGGCAATGCGCGCAAGCTGGCGCGGCAGGTGATCGAAGTTTTCGAAAATTTCGATTATCTGGTGGCGCCCTCCGGCTCCTGCGCTTCGATGATCCGCACCTATCCCGAGCTTTTCAAGGACGATCCCGCCCTGTCTCTTCGCGCCCGCACACTCGCGGAGAAGACGTTCGAACTGCTCAGCTTCCTCGTCGACGTGCGCGGCTTCAGGCCCGCAAACGTTTCCTGCAAGGCGAGCGCGACCTACCACGACACCTGCTCCGGCCTGCGCGGGCTCGGCATAAAAACCCAGCCGCGGGCGCTGCTCGCCGCCGTCCAGGGCCTGGAGATGCGCCCGCTGGAGGGCGACGAGACCTGCTGCGGCTTCGGCGGCACGTTTTGCATCAAATATTCGGAAATCTCCGACGCCATCGTCGCGGAAAAGGCGGCCAACATCCAGGCGACCGGCGCCGACCTGCTGCTCGGCGGCGATCTCGGCTGCCTGCTCAATATGGCGGGAAAACTCCGCCGCGCCGGCGCGACGACCCGCGTCTTCCACGCCGCCGAATTGTTGGCGGGCCGCGCGCTCCACGCCATCGGCGAGGAAAAGCCATGAACGCGCCGGCCGGAACCTTTAAGGAGCGGGCCCACAAGGCGCTCGGCGACACGAATTTGAAGGTCGCGCTCGACCGCACCACCGGCAATGCGCGGACCAAGCGGGCGGCGGCGGTGGCCGCCTGGCCGGACTTCGACGAGGCGCGGAAACAGTCGGCGGCGATCAAGGATCACGCGCTCGACAATTTCGCCTATTACCTCGAACAGTTCGAGCGCAACGCGCTGGCCTCCGGGGCGAAAATCCACTGGGCGCGCGACGCCAAGGAAGCCTGCGCCGCCGTCATCGACATCTGCCGGCAGGCCAAGGCGAAAACCGCCACGCGTTCGAAAAGCATGCTGGGCGAGGAGATCGGCCTGCCCCATGCCCTCGCCGAAGCCGGCATCCGCCGCGTCGAAACCGACCTTGCAGAGCACATCATCCAGCTCGCTGGTGAAACCCCGTCGCACATCATCTGGCCGGCGGCGCATCGCACCCGCGAGGACGTGTCAAGACTGTTTCAGCAACACCATCGCGACCATCGGCTGCTCACCGAGGTGGAAGCCATGGTGGCCTCGGCGCGCCACGAATTGCGCGACGATTTTTTTGGCGCGGATGTCGGGATTTCCGGCGCGAATTATCTGGTCGCCGAGACCGGCGCGATCTGCACCATCACCAACGAGGGCAACGCCGAGCTGACGACGACGCCGCCGCGCGTGCATATCGTCACCGCCGGCATCGAAAAGATCGTCGCCACCACGGAACATGCGCTGCAATTGACGCGCGTGCTGGTGCGCTCCGCCACCGGCGCCGACCTCACCCAATACACGACTTTTCACTGCGGCCCCAAGCGCGAGGGCGACCGCGACGGCCCCGAGGAATTCCACATCGTGCTGGTCGATCACGGCCGCACGCAGATGCTGGAAGAGATGCCGGAAATGCTGCGTTGCCTGCGCTGCGGGGCCTGCCTCAACCATTGCGTGGTCTATCGCAAGATCGGCGGCCACGCCTATGGCGGCGCCTATCCGGGGCCGATGGGCTCGGCCCTCACCCCCGTGTTCGACGGCCTGGAAAACACGCGCGACCTGCCCCACGCCTGCACGATGAACGGGCTGTGCAAGGCGGTCTGTCCCGTGGACATTCCCCTGCCCACGCTGCTGCGCGACTGGCGCGCCAAAAGTTTCGAGGCGGGCTACGAGCCGCCCGGAGTTCAGCGTGCGCTCAAAATCTGGACGTTTGTCGCGACCAGACCAAGACTCTACCGCGCCGCGCTCGCGGTCGCCCTGCCGCTGCTGCGGCGGCTCGGCAAGGACGGGTGGATTTCAAGACTGCCCTTCGCATCGGCATGGACGGAGGCGCGCGATTTCCCCACGCCGCCACGACAAACGTTTCTGGCCCAGATCGCCTCGGGAGAACAGCAATGAACGCCCGCGACGCGATCTTTTCGGCTCTGCGCCGCCTGCGGCCCGAACATCTGCTGACCGATGCGCTCGACGCGCAGGCGCGGGAGCTGGCGGCCGCGATGAAAACCTGCCTGCCGCCGCTGGAATTTTCTGATCTCGTCGAGAATTTTACCGCCCGGGTCACGGCGGATAAAGTCGGCGCGACTGTGGAGCGGCTCGCCGACTGGAGCGGCCTGCCCGAGGCCGTCGCCCGCTACGCCGAGACGAACGGTCTTGAAAAAGAGGCGGCGCTGCAGCCCGATCCGCGCCTGACCGCGCTCAACTGGGGCGGCGTGCGCCCGGCCCCGCTCAAACCGGACACGATGCTGGCCGTGGGCGCGGCGCGCGGCGGGATCGCCGAAACGGGTTCGCTGGTCTTCCATTCCGGCCCCGACGCGCCAACCCTCTACAATTTCGAGCCACTGCACCATATCGTGGCGCTGGAGGCGCGAACTGTCGTCGCCCGCTTCGAGGACTACGCCGCAGCCGAAAAGGGCCAGCCGCAGCCGCGCAACGTGAATTTCATCACCGGCGCGAGCGGCACCACCGATATCGAGGGCGTGCTGGCGCGCGGCGCCCACGGGCCGCGACGCCTGCACATCGTTTTCATCGGATAGGCGTCAGAAATCGACGAACTGTCCGTGCGTGTTGAAGACGCGCTGGCGGTTGTCGATTCCGAAGGGACCGTCGGGCGTTTCCACTTCGATGTAGGCGAGGGGTTCGGTGACGACCTGCGTCCGCAGGAACGCGACCGCCGCCTGGCGGCTTCCCGCCCGATATAGCTTCTTGGTGGCCATGAAGGTCGGATCGATGGAGTCGACGCCGAACGTCGTCAGCACATAGATCACCTCGTCCGGAGCGAGGGCAGGAAAAGGCTCCGGCTCCGGCGCCGGCTCGGACTCCTCTTCGTCGTCTTCGGGCTCGGGCTCTTCGGCCTCGGGCGCCGCGGAGGACGCCGCTTCGATCGGCTGTTCGGGCGGCGCAGGCTCGGGTTCTTGTGCAATGGATTGCACAGCGTCCGGCGCGCTGGCGACCGGCTGTTCCGCCGCCTGGACCTCGGTTTCAGGCTTTGGCGCGCCGTCGGCCGGAACCGTTGCGCTGGGCGCCGATTTGGAACTGCCGAACAACCTTGCGAAGAAACCCATGGGTCTGTTCCCTTGCGCCGTTTGCGAGGCGTCCACTCCTCGACTCACAGAAGGACATGCGTCATTGATCCGGCCTCAGGCGGAGCGCAGGACCGCCTGAGGTTCAATCAAGCAAAGCGATTTGAATTCACAGGGATTGGCTCCGCATTGCGTTGCATCAACGCGCGGCTTCAGCGTTCAGCCCGCCGAAAAGCAACCGCCGCCATTCCAGGTCCAACGCAGCCGTTCCGAATGGGATTCTGAGCGCAATAGACGAAAATTTTCCGGGTTGCCGCAGCGATTGGCTCAGATTGCGGCTCAAATCGGCCTTCTCAGTATTTATACTGAGCTTGCGCAGAGGCGATCATTCCGCATCGCTTCCGGCCGAAGCGCCGCGATAGCGCGCCGCGCCTTCCGTCTTCGGGCTCTTGAGCTTCTCGCGGCGTCCCTGATGGAGCATCTCGATCTGCACCTGCTGGATTTCCGACAGGCGCTGCCATTGCCGAGAAATCAGATAGTCGATCTTCTCGTGCAGGTGGCGGATTTCCAGCTCCGCCTTCAGGTTGACGCGATAATCGTTGAACGAGCGCTGGCGGTCCTTCTCCTCCTGGCGCTTCTGGCTCATCATGATCACCGGCGCCTGGATCGCGGCCAGCGTGGACAGAACGAGGTTGAGCAGGATGAAGGGATAGGGATCGAAGGCGTCCCCCTTGGCGATGTTGTAGGCCATCCACAGCGCCAGGAACCCGGCGAAGGAGAGCAAGAACTTCCAACTGCCGCCAAAGCTCGCGAGATGGTCCGAGAGCCGCTCGCCAAAGGTGCGATGCTCCTCGAAATCGTCCTCGATGTTTTCGGCGATGGTGTCCTGGTTGGCGATGCTTTCGGCGACCTGCCGGTCGAGCTCGCTGAACTCGCCGTGCTCCTGCTGCAACAGCTCTTCGACATAAAGCATCTGGTAGCGGGCGAGTTCGCCGAGGCTGATGCGGGCGTTTTCCGGCAAATCCGGATGGTCGCGGCGGATGCGCTCGGCGAGCGAAGGCCGCAGGCTGTCAATGCGCACCATCTGCCGCTTGCGATAGCGGCGCCCGCTGATGGCGGACGCCAGTTTTTTCACGCGCGGCTTGCCGGCGCTATCCGGCTCGAGTTCGAAAGTCTGCTCTTCCGCCTCCTGGTCGGGCAGGCTCATGTCGAGCGACAGGTTCTCTGGCGGCGCGGACATTGTCATCTCCGAAGCGAAGCGCCCGGTGGCGTTTCACCAACGCCGCAAGATCATCCGGGTTGCGCTGCCGGCTTGTGGCGGCGCCGCCGCATCGCTGTCAAGCGGTCTTGCGGCTCCAGATCCAGCAGAAGCCGTTCGGTTCGGTCGCCCCTTCGACAAACATGCATGACGAGGGCGCCACAAAAAGCTTGCAGGACCGGCAATCCCTGCCGTCCGCCGACGGGGCGCCGAAGCGAACGGCGGCCTTCGAAAGTTTCACCCGGGCGCTGGCCTCTTCAGCCGGCAGCAACGAACCCGCGGCCGCGCCGCCGATGAGGAAAATCCTGCGTGAAACCTTGGCATTGCCGGCATAAGTCGTCGTCATAACAACCTCCGTCGCCGAAAAGACGAAAAAATTCCGCGCCGTCCATCGGGGCGGCGGGATTCAACACGGGAAGCCTTGAGCGAAGCTGGAGTCCCGTCGCCGGCGGCGTCAACCGTCCTTGGCGCGCCAAATCCAGCAGGAGCCGTTCGGATCGATCGTCCCCTCGACGAACGTGCAACTCGACGGCTCCACGAACAGCGCACAGGAACGGCAGGTCTTCCCGTCCGTGGCCGCCGCGCTGAATCGGACGGCCTCCTTTGACAATTTGGCGCGTGCGCCGGCCTCGCCGACCAGGAGCGCTGACGCCCATCCCGCTGATATCCCGCCGATGAGCCAAGCCCTGCGTGAAAAGTGCAGATTTCCGTTGTGAATCCGGGCCATCACAACCTCCCTCGACCAAGAAATGCGAATCAGAATAATTCCTTTTGTATACGTGAGTAGTAACCGGTCATGTGTAGGCTTGAGTGAGGCTTTGATCGGACAAACGATTGATTTATTCACGGCAAATTTGCGACATACAATCATAGAGTTGCAAAATTGTTTCGGATAATGGGACTGTAACTTCCCTTCATTGGAAGATCCGCAAAGACGACGTCAATCGAATCGCGCGGCCAGGGCGAGCGCCCGCCAGGCCCGCGCCGCATCGGAGAGATAGGCGCCTTTTCGCCACACCAGCGCGAGGCGCCAATCGACGCCGGGCTCGTCCAGCACGAGGCTCACCACGCCGCGCCGGGCGTGGCTCTCCACCAGCAGACGCGGCAAAAAGGCCGCGCCCACGCCGGCCGCCGCCAGCTCCACCAGAAAATCGATCTGTCCGGAGCGCGCCGCCACCGTCGGCTCGAACCCGGCGCGATGGCATGCGTTGATAATGACGCGGTTCTGCGCGAAGCCGCTCTCGAACAGGATCAGCGGCGTCTCGCGCAGGTCGTTGATGCAGATGGTCTTGCGCCGCGCCAGCGGATGATCGGCGGCGACAAGCGTCATCAGGGGATCGCGGCGGATTTCATGGGCCTCAAAATCCTCATCCACCGGCAACAGCGAGGCGGCGAAATCGATCTCGCCCAGCCGCAGGATTTCCTCGAGCCGGGCGCTGCCCTGCTCCACAAGACGGATGTCGATGCCCGGATAGGCTTTTCGAAACTGCGCGAACAGCGGCGCGAACAGGATGCCGCTGCCGACCGGCGGCAGGCCGAGCCGCAGCACGCCGCGCTTCAACCCGCGCAACTCGGCGATTTCAGCGAGAAGGTCGTCGCGCTCGGCGAGCAGGCGCAGGGCGCGCGCGTAAACGGCCTCGCCGATCGGGGTGAGGCGCGGCTTTTTTTGCGCGAGACGGTCGAGCAAGGGGACGCCGACCTCGTCCTCAAGCGCGCGCACCGCCTTGCTGACCGTGGACTGCGTGGCGTTCAAAACCTTGCCCGCCGCGGTAAAACCGTTCTGGCGGACCACCTCGACAAAGGCGCGCAGGTTTTTGAGGTCCATGCCATTCTCATATGGAATGGCTATCAGGAAATCAATTCATTTCCAGAATTGGAAACTGCGGCTTAATTTGCCTACATTGATCCAGAACAAGGCGGGACAAACCCGCGAACTGGGGAGGAGGCGAAAGCCTTCCAGTAAGAAACCGAGGTTCCCGACGCCGGAGGACCGTCTTCCGGACGAGGAGACTCATGTCCGGAGGAAGTCCATGGACCGCAACGACGCCGCGCAGGAAACGCGGGAATGGCTGGAATCGCTGAATTCCGTGCAAGAATTCGAGGGCGTCGAGCGCGTCGACGCGCTCTTGAACGAAGTGGTGGCCGAAGCGCGCAAGAACGGCGCGCAACTGCCCTTCGCCTGGAACACGGCTTACATCAACACCATTCCCCCCGAGAACCAGCCGGACCACCCCGGCGTCCGCGCCATTGAATCGAAAATCCGCGCCGCCATCCGCTGGAACGCCGCCGCTCTGGTGCTCAAGGCCAACAAGGTCTCGTCCGAACTCGGCGGCCACATCGCCTCTTTCCAGTCCGCCGCCACCCTCTACGACGTCGGCTTCATGCACTTTTGGCATGCGCCGTCGGAAAAACACGCCGGCGACCTGATTTTCATCCAGGGCCATTCCTCGCCCGGCATTTACGCCCGCGCCTTTCTGGAGGGGCGGATCAGCGAAGAGCAAATGCTGAACTTCCGCCAGGAGGTCGACGGCAAGGGCTTGTCCTCCTACCCGCACCCCTGGCTGATGCCGGATTTTTGGCAGTTCCCCACGGTCTCCATGGGCCTGGGGCCGCTGATGGCGATCTACCAGGCGCGCTTCCTGCGCTATCTCGAAGGACGCGGCCTGATCCAAACGCACGAACGCAAAGTCTGGGCGTTCATGGGCGACGGCGAGATGGACGAGCCGGAATCCCTCGGCGCCATCTCGCTGGCCGGACGCGAAAAACTCGACAACCTGATCTTTGTCATCAATTGCAATCTGCAGCGCCTCGACGGCCCGGTGCGCGGCAATGGCAAGATCATTCAGGAATTGGAAGCCGACTTTCGCGGCGCCGGCTGGAACGTCATCAAGCTGGTGTGGGGCACGGGCTGGGACGAACTTCTGGCGCGCGATTTTTCGGGACGGCTGCGCCAACTGATGGAGGAATGCGTCGACGGCGAATACCAGGATTTCAAATCGAAGAACGGCGCCTACATCCGCGAAAAATTCTTCGGCCGCTATCCCGAGACCGCCGCCATGGTCAAGGACTGGTCCGACGAGAAAATCTGGAAGCTGACGCGCGGCGGCCATGACAGCCGCAAAATTTTCGCGGCCTACAAGGCGGCGGTGGAGCACAAGGGCCAGCCGACGCTGATCCTCGCCAAGACGGTCAAGGGCTATGGCATGGGCTCCGCCGGCGAAGCGCAGATGATGGCGCATCAGGCCAAGAAGATGAATCTGGAGGCGTTGAAGCAGTTCCGCGACCGCTTCAACATCCCGGTGGCCGACAGCGAAATCGAGCATCTGCCGCTGATCAAATTCCCCGCCGGCTCGGAAGAGGATCATTACCTCCACGATTGCCGGCAGGCGCTCGGCGGCTATCTGCCCGCGCGCCGCCGCACGTCCGAGCCGCTGGAAATCCCGCCGCTGTCCGCCTTCGAGCTGCAACTGAAAAACACCGAAGGCCGCGAAATCTCCACCACCATGGCTTTTGTGCGCGTGCTGAATCACCTGCTGCGCGACAAGAACATCGGCAAGCGCATCGTGCCCATCGTCCCCGACGAATCCCGCACTTTTGGGATGGAGGGCATGTTCCGCCAGTACGGTATTTTTTCCCAGGTCGGCCAGCTCTACCGCCCGCAGGACGCGGACCAGCTGTCCTGGTACAAGGAAGACCGCTCCGGGCAGATGCTGCAGGAAGGCATCAACGAGGCCGGCGCCATGGCGAGCTGGATCGCGGCGGCGACCTCCTACGCCAATTCCAACACGCCGATGATCCCGTTCTACATCTATTATTCGATGTTCGGGTTCCAGCGCGTCCACGACCTCGCCTGGGCGGCGGGCGATATGCGCGCGCGAGGCTTTTTGCTGGGCGGCACCTCGGGGCGCACCACGCTCAACGGCGAGGGCCTTCAGCACGAGGACGGCCACAGCCACATCCTTTCGGCGACCATCCCGAACTGCGTGTCCTACGACGCGACCTGGTCCTACGAAGTCGCCGTGATCGTGCAGCACGGCCTCAAGCGCATGTATGCCGAAAACGAGGATGTCTATTTCTACCTGACCCTGCTCAACGAGAATTACGAGCATCCGGCCATGCCGGAGGGAGCGGAAGACGGGATCGTGCGCGGCGCCTATGTGTTCAAGCGCGCGCCGGCCGGGACGCCGAAGGAGAAGCGCATCACCCTGCTCGGCTCCGGCGCCATCCTGCGCGAGGTGATCGCCGGCGCCGCGCAGCTGGAGCGCGATTTCGGCGTTCACGCCGACATTGTCGCCGTCACCAGCTTTACCGAGCTCAAGCGCGAGGCCGATCATGTCGAGCGCTGGAACATGCTGCATCCGATGGAGGAGCCCAAAACCCCCTACATCACCCAGTTGCTGCAATCGCTTGGCGACAGCCCGGTGGTCGCCTCCACCGACTACATCCGCGCCTTCGCCGAGCAGATCCGCGCCTACGTGCCGACCAAATACAAGGTGCTGGGCACCGACGGGTTCGGCCGCTCGGACTACCGGCGCAAGTTGCGCGGCTTCTTCGAGGTGGACCGCAATTTTGTCGCGCTGGCGAGCCTGAAGGTGATGGCGGAATCGCAGCTGATCCCGACCAAGAGAGTGGCCGAGGCCATCGACCTCTACCAGATCGATCCGGAAAAGCCCGATCCCACAAAGGTGTAGGACCTGCCCCCTCTCCCCGCGCGCGGGAAGAGGGCGGGGGTGAGGGGGAGTCTGGCATTGGCCTCGGCGCCGGTTGAAACATTGGGGCCAACGCCCGAGTCCCCCTCACCCTGTCCCTCTCCCCGCAAGCGGGGAGAGGGGACGCGCTCCCAGATTTCTCCTGATTCTTCTCAAGGTTCACTCAAATGTCCCAGATTGAAGTCAAAGTTCCCGATATCGGCGATTTCAAAGACGTGCCCGTGATCGAAGTGCTGGTGAAGCCGGGCGACGTCATCAAGGCCGAAGACCCGCTCATCGTGCTGGAGAGCGACAAGGCCACCATGGAAGTGCCCGCCCCCGCCAGCGGCAAGGTCGGCGAGATCATGGTGAAGATCGGCGACCGCGTCGCCGAGGGCTTGGTCATCCTGACGCTGGAGGCCGAGGGCGCCCCCGCCCCCGCGCCCGTCATGCCCGCCGCGCCGCCGCCGGAACGCCGGCTCGAACCCATCGCCGTCACCGACGAGATCGACACCGGCAAGCCGGAAAAGCCTGTCAAATCAGGCGCGGCGCCGCTGCTCGGCCCGCGCGGCGCGATGGCGGATTTCTCAAAGCTATTCGCCTCGCCCGCCGTGCGGCGCCTCGCCCGCGAACTCGACATCGACCTCACCCAGGTGCCGGCGACCGGCGACAAGGGCCGCATCACCAAGGACGATGTGCGCAAGTTCTTGGGCGGAGGCGCCACGCCGGCGGCGACCGCCGCGACGGGCGCGGGCATTCCGGAAATCCCCGCCATCGACTTTTCCAAATTCGGTCCGATCGAGGAAAAGCCGCTGTCGCGGATCAAGAAATTGTCGGGGCCGTTCCTGCATCGCTCCTGGCTCAACGTGCCCGCCGTCACCCAGAACGACGAGGCCGACATCACCGATCTCGAAGAGTTTCGAAAGAGACTCGACGACGAGGGCAAGAAGGCGAAGGAGCCTTATCGCGTCTCGCTTCTCCCCTTCCTGGTGCGCGCCAGCGTCGCGGTCTTAAAAGAATTTCCGGACTTCAATTCCTCGCTGAGCCCGAGCAAGGACGCGCTGATTTATAAAAAATACTGGAACATCGGTTTCGCCGCGGACACGCCGGAAGGCTTGGTTGTCCCGGTGATCAAGGACGCCGACAAGAAGGGCGTGTTGCAGATCGCCAAGGAGCTTGGCGAGCTCTCGACCAAGGCCCGCGCCGGCAAACTGTCGCCGGCGGAAATGTCCGGCGCAACCTTCACCATTTCGTCGCTCGGCGGCATCGGCGGCACATCGTTCAGCCCGATCGTCAACGCGCCGGAAGTCGCCATTCTCGGCGTGGTGCGCTCAAGAATGGCGCCGGTGTGGAACGGCAAGGAGTTTGTTCCCCGCCTGATGCTGCCGCTGTCGCTCTCGTACGACCATCGCGTCATCGACGGCGCCGCCGCCGCGCGTTTCGCGAGGGCGCTGGCGATGGTGCTGGAAGACATCCGCCGGCTGGCCCTCTGAATTCCGGCGCCTGCACGGCGCCGGAACTCAGGACTTTCTTTAGAACGCGTTTTCTTGCCGCGAACCGGATTCCACTTCGCTTGAAAACGCTATGGAATCGAGGGCTGACATGAGCATCGAAATCAAGGTTCCCGACATCGGCGATTTCAAGGACGTGCCGATCATCGAAATTCTGGTCAAGGCCGGCGACACGATCAAGCCGGAAGACCCGCTGGTCGTGCTGGAAAGCGACAAGGCGACCATGGAGGTCCCCGCGCCGCAGGCCGGCGTGGTGAAGGAGCTGAAGGTCAAGGTGGGCGACCGCGTCGGCGAAGGCGCGGTGCTGTTGTTGATGGAAGGCGAAGCGAAAGCCGCCGCCGCGCCAACGCCGCCACCCGCCGCGCCGCAACCGGCCGCTTCCCCAGCCCCCGCCAACGCCGACCTTCACGCCGAAGTGCTGGTGCTCGGCGCCGGCCCCGGCGGCTACACCGCCGCCTTCCGCGCCGCCGACCTCGGCGCCAAGGTCGTGCTGGTGGAGCGCTGGAACGTGCTGGGCGGCGTCTGCCTCAATGTCGGCTGCATCCCGTCGAAGGCGCTGCTGCATGCCGCCAAGGTGGTGGACGAAGCCAACGACATGGCCGAACACGGCATTTCCTTCGGCGCGCCGACCGTGGACCTCGGAAAACTGCGCGACTGGAAGAAAAGCGTGGTGCAGCGCCTCACCGGCGGACTCGCCGCCATGGCGAAGCAGCGCAAGGTGACGGTCGTCACCGGCCAAGGCGCCTTCGCCTCGGCGAACACGCTGGAGGTGACGGGCGAAGACGGCAAAAAAATCATCTCCTTCGACAAGGCGATCATCGCCGCCGGCTCCGAACCGGTCACCCTGCCCTTCATTCCGCATGACGATCCGCGCGTGATGGACTCCACCGGCGCGCTGGCGCTGGCGGATATTCCGAAAAAACTGCTGGTGCTGGGCGGCGGCATCATCGGCCTGGAGATGGCCACGGTTTACGCCGCGCTTGGCTCGAAAGTGACCATCGTCGAGCTGATGGATCAGATCATCCCCGGCGCCGACAAGGATATTGTCACGCCGCTGTCCAAACGGTTTTCGAAGAAGGCCGAGATTTTGCTGAAGACCAAGGTGACCGCCGTGAAAGCCGAAGACGCCGGCCTGCGCGCGACGCTGGAGGGCCCCGACGGGACGCGAGAGGATGTGTTCGAAAAACTTCTGGTCGCCGTGGGCCGCAAGCCGAACGGAAAACTGATCGCCGTCGAAAAAGCCGGGGTGACCGTGGACGAACGCGGTTTTATCCCCGTCGACAAGCAGATGCGCACCAATGTCGGGCACATTTTCGCGATCGGCGACGTGGTCGGCCAGCCCATGCTCGCGCACAAGGCGACCCACGAGGCCAAGGTGGCGGCCGAAGTCGCCTGCGGGCACAAATCCGCCTTTGACGCCAAGGTGATCCCGTCGGTCGCCTACACCGACCCGGAAGTGGCCTGGGTCGGCGTGACGGAAAACGAGGCCAAGGCGAGCGGCCAAAAGTTTGGCAAGGCGGTGTTCCCCTGGGCGGCGTCGGGCCGCGCGCTGTCGCTCGGCCGCGACGAGGGGCTGACTAAGGCGATTTTCGACGAGGACAGCAAGCGCCTGATTGGCGTCGGCATTGTCGGCGTCGGCGCCGGCGATCTGATCGCGGAAGCCGCGCTCGCCATCGAACTCGGCGCGGAAGCCGAGGACATCGGCCTGACCATCCACCCGCACCCCACCCTGTCCGAGACCATCGGCATGGCGGCGGAGCTTTTTGAAGGCACGATCACCGACCTGATCCCGCCGAAGAAGAGGAAGTGAGGCGCACGCGCCCGCTTCAAACGCCGTCGCGCTTCACGACACGCGAAGCGAGGCGCGAGAGCAACGGGCGGACCGGAAGAAACATCCGGTAGCCCAACTCAAGCAGAGGCAGGACGCCCGGCAGCGCGGCGGCGCGCGCCGCCCAGCGCCAGCCGGGCAAACGGCGCCAAACCTCGACGAAACCCGCCGCTCCGGAAAGGACGCGCCCATCCGGCGCGCGCACATGAAATCGCGCCATGGCGCCCTGTCGGTCCATGCCATCAGGCGTTTCGGCCGAGGTTTTTGAGACATCGACGAAACAGACGGCGCCGGCGCGGTCCGTGCGCCGGTAATGTTCGATTTCGGCCTGACACAGGGGACAGGAGCCGTCGAAATAGACCGTCGGCTTCGAAAGGTCCGGCTCCATATGGCCTCCCGGTCAATTCACCAAAACGGGCGCCTGCCCGACCAGCGTGCGATCCTCGATCTGCCGAACCAGGAAATCGGCGACATCCGCCCGCGCGATGATTCCGTTGCGCCATTGGGACGGCTGCGTCAGGACCTTGTAGCGCCCGGTCCGCGCGCCGTTGGTAAGGACGCCGGGCCGCGCGATCGTCCAATTGAGCCCGCTCTCCTTGATCAGGCGCTCCTGCACGCTCTTGTCGCCATAGGCGCGGCCAAACACGAGCTCGAACGGCATAATCTGCAACATCCCGATTCTGTCGCGGCTGTCGCCGGCGCCAAAGCCGGTCACGCAGATCAGTCGGTTGACGCGCTTGGCCTTCATCGCCGCGACCAGCACCCGCGTCGCCTCCGAGAACAGGGTTACGGGGCGGAACAAGTCGCCAAATCCCACGCCCAAAGCCTGAATCACCACATCCACGCCGGCGAGGGCCGCTTCGACGTCCTTGGGATTCAAGGCGTCTCCGCGCATCTTCTCGAGATTGGGATGCGCAAGCGTTATCCCGTTGGCGGAGCGCGCGAAGGCGCGCACGCGATGGCCGGCCTCGAGCGCCTGACGCGTGGTTTCCAGGCCGATTCCCTTGCTGGCGCCGATGATCAGAATTCGCATGAACAATACCTTCTCAAAATGCCGGCATGACCGGCGCAGGGATTGGATATTGTCTTCGGCATGCGATCCCGCAAGCGGGGCGGCCCCAAACGCCGATCAGAAGCTCAACTCCCCCGGCAATCCTCCAGCGCCAAGTGCGGCATCACGGCTGAACTCTTCGAGGGCACGATCGACGACCTGATCCCGCCAAAAAAGACGAAGTTAGACCAACAATTCGCGTCTTGAAATCCGGCGCCAAGCCCCCGACATAGCACGGCGCACCTTAAGCTCGTGTGCATTGCTGATAATTTATGAGGAGTACGATGGCTTCGAAACCTAATCGCGTCACCGAATCAGAAATTGCTGTAGCTGCCCTTCGAATCATGGAAAGCCGCCCTTCCGGCGAGGCTACAGTTCACAAAATAAAACTGGAGATACCGAAATACGTAAATTTGAGCACTGATGACTGCGAGCAATCCGAGACGCGCCCTAATGAACAAGTTTGGGAGCAGCAAGTAAGAAACCTTCGCTGCCATTCGAGTGCCGAAGGTAATATCTTTAGAGAAGGTTACGCTGTTTCGCCCCGCAGAGGTGTTTATAAAATTACATCTGCCGGGGTGCTTCACCTGAGGTCGTGCGGATACTAACCGAATTTTGCACGATACCCGGGAGCGAACCACTTGAGCTCGGTCCCGGTATTCCCGTCTTTATCCCACACAAACCACGCGTATGCGGTGGTTCCAGAACCTTTTATCTCTGCACCGGCTGGATAGAACGTAATCCGCTCGCTGAATACCCAAACCCGGCTCGGCGGTTTCTCAGTAAATATTGTCCGAGCTCGGTTAGCGCCTTCCAGGAAAGCGAGCCGAAGCAACAAAGCAAATTTCCGTTGAGCGTTATCAAGCCCAGCTTTCACAAAACCCTCTGCGCTGTTGTAAGGAGGGTTCGTAACAATGTTTGCCCTACGTTCAGAAGCTACCAAAAAATCCACGCCCGGCGTGCCAAATCCACGATCATAAAGGTCTGAACTGATTACCTCTTGCCCGGTCTTTTCAAGGACCTGCGACATCGCACCGTTGCCACACGCGCACTCCCATATCTCCCCTTTGAAGCTTTCATTTTCAATAAGGGCGTGTGTAGCCCACGCGGGCGTAGGAAAGAAATCTGGCCCATCAAGATCGGCAAACCGTTTCAGTGTCGGCTTAAATCCACCCGAAAGGTTGTATGTCGAATCCATGCTCTCGTGACCTTCTAAACGACGTCCCCATAACGGGGAAACATGGTTAACAAAGTGTTAACGCGCTCAACCATCTGACTTCGGCAGCACAACGAGCCCCAGCCCCCGGCAGTCCTCCAGCACCACGTCAGCGCCGCCCAAATCGTCGGCGCCGCAATAGGCCGAGCGCACGGCGATCACCCGCAGGCCCGCGCCCTTGGCGGACAAAATCCCGTTGCGCGAATCCTCCACCGCCACGCACTCGCCGGCAGGAAGCTCCAGCAGGCGCAGGGCGAGGTCATAGACATCCGGAGCCGGTTTCTTGCGCTCCACCATGTCCCCAGCGGCCACGCCGACAAAACGGTCGCGCCAATGCGCTCCCAGCGTCGAGGACAGCAGCGCCTCGATGTTGGGCAGGCTGGTCGTGGTGGCGATGGCGAGTTTTGTTCCTCGCTCCCGCAGCGCGTCCAGAAACTCGGGAATCCCCGGCCGCAGCGAAACCTCGCCGCCTTCCACCATGCGCGTGTAAACGGCCGTCTTGGCCTTGTGCAGCGCGCCGATCTGCTCCGCCTCCATCGGCGGCTTTTCAAAAATCTCCAAAAAGTGCGCGATGCGCTCCTTGCCGCCGGTCACCTTGAGCAGGCGCCGGTAAAGCTCCTGGTCCCAGCTCCAGTCCAGACCCGCATTCGAAAAAGCCCGGTTGAAGGCGAGGCGATGAACCTCCTCGGTTTCCGCCAGCGTCCCGTCCACATCGAAAATCACTGCTTTGATCATGGGGCCTCCGCGCGGACTGTGCGACAGACCAGGCGAAAGGCAAATTTTAAAATGACCAAAGCGGCTTCAAAAAAACTTAATTGCCGACGTCCGTCGGGAAGGCGCCAAACACTTTTCTCAAAATGCCGGGCGTGATCGCCGACAGCGGATTGACCGACAAGGCCGGCGCGCCGAGGCGGCCCGTCACGCGGAAATTCACGCCGATCAAACCTTCCTTGTCGCCGCCGCCGAGGATGAGGCCGACGACGGGAAGCTGTCCGAACAGGTTGTTCACTCCATAGGCGGGCACAAAAGTTCCGGAAAAATCCAGGGTGTCGCGGTTGAAGTCGGCCACCCCCTCCAGCGTCGAGCCGATATTGGTCGAGGCGATGGCGCCGTCGCGCACCCGCAGCACGCCGTCGCGATTGTCGATGACCGCGTGGAGGCGGCTGAACGCCACCATGTCGGTGTTGAGCTGCGCCCGCGCCGCGAATTGCTCGCTGGCCGGCGCCGAGGCGAAGGAGCGGATCGCCGGCTCGCCACGGAGCACGAATTTGTCGATGTCCACCGGCCCGGCGAGCCCGCCGTTCGCCAGGCGGAAGGCGGCGCGCAGCCGCCCTCCCTCCATATGTTCGTAGAGGTCGAGGAAGGCCAGCAGCCCGCCCGCGTCGGTGGAGGTCGCCTTCAGCAAGGGCGGCCCGGTGTCGGGACGGCTCAGGCTCATCTCGACGAGATCGTCGCCGAGTTTGCCGGAAAAGGTCAACGAGCGGAAGTTCGTCCCCTTCTTCGACAGCCGCAACACCGCGTTGGAAAGGATCTGCCGGTTGGCGCCGGACATCACCGTGGTTTGCAGGTCGAGGTCGATGTCGGCGGTGTCGGGCCGATCCCCGGCGCGGGTAAAACTTTTCAGGAAGGGCCGGGCGTCGAGCGACTCGCCCTTGGCGGTGATTTTCAGCGTCTCCCCGGCCTTGCTGGCCTCGAGTTGCAGGGAATCGCCGGGCGAAAGTTTCAATTGGCTGAATTTGGCGGAAACCAGCCCGCCGTCCGAGCCCAGTTGCGCCGCGCCCCGCGCGGAAGCGCCGCCGCCCTCGAACACGATCTGGTCGAGCGCCGCCCCGCCGCGCTCCTCGTCACGATAGGCAAAACTCGCCTTGGCCGGGCGCCCCGCCGGCTTGTACAGGCCGGGGATGGGATAGTTCAGGCTGGCCTTGGCGAGGTCGATCTCCACCTGCGCCTGCTGGCGCGCCCCGCCGACCGAGCCGGCGATCTTGACCGCCATCGGCCCCGTGAGCGCATTGCCGAGGGTGATGCCCGCCTTCGCGCGCGCCGCCTCGTCCATGACGAAGCCGATCAAGCCCTGCGCCGGCTCGTCGCCTTTTTGCGTCACATCGAGCGTCGCGGCGACGCCAAAAAGCTTTCCGGTTCCCGTGACTTTCAGCGCGCGGTCGGCCACGGTCACCACAAGGCTGCCCTGGTCGAACTTCTCCTTGCCCAGCAGCCGATCAGCCGAAAAATTCTCGACCTTGCAGGAGACGTCGAGCGCCCCTTCGGCCGGCCCGACGCCCGGCCCGATCAGGGTGCGATAGGCGAAAGTTCCGTCGAACTGGCCCCGGATCGTTTTCGGGTCGAGCGGCATGTTGGCGACTTTTTCAAGCCCGGGCCGCGACAGGATTTCGCCGAGCACGTCGACATGGCCGCGCGCCCGGGTCGCAACATTCAGCGGCATCGGCCGCGCCGCGATATTCGGCATGGAGAACTGACCGTCGGAAAGGTCGATCCGATGGCCGGGCGCGCTTTCCATCGCCCCGCCGGTCGCGGTGAAATGGGTCGCGCGTCCCGTGGTGCGCCCCTGACCGCCCAGGCCGGTCACCGCCGGCGCGCCCTCGAGGAAGGTGAAGGCGACGTCCTTGAGGGTGTAATCGATGAGGATGCGGTCATCCATCGGCGGAATCTGCGCGCGCATCATGCGCAGGTCGACGTCGTCGAGATCGACGGCGAGGCGCAGGCTTTCCATGATTCCGCCCTGCAGGTGGTCGCCGAGCCAGCCGCGCGGCGCCGCGCCGAAGGCGTTGGGCCAGATCGCCAGCACGCCGGCCGCCGGCGTTTTCGCCATGGAAATGCCGAGCCGCACATGCGGGCCGTCGATCCAGTCGATGCTGCCCTGCATGGCCGCCGCCAGTTCCGGGCCGCGCATCTCGACGCGCTTCACGTCGAGCCGCTTCGCCTGGGGATCGAGGCTGAAGTCGCCGGTGAACCCCACGAGCGTGATGCCCTTTTCATTGGCTCGGTCCGGCCCGATGGCGCCGGGCTCCGTCTGCTCGAACTGGATGGTCCAGGGGTCGCCGGGCTCGGCGGGCGCCGAGACCGCCCCATGCAGGAACAGCCGCGTCGGCCCGGAAAACACCTGCGCCTGATCGACGACCAGCCTGTGGACGCCGGGCTCCCAGCGCAGCGCGACAAAAGCCTCGTCGATGAAGGTGGGGGCGAAATCGGGATCGTCGTAGCGCCAGAAGCCGGAGCTCAAGCCCAGGCGGGCGTGGGCGTCGAGCACGTGGCCATCGGCCTGGAACGAGGCTTCCGCCTTCAGGTCGAGGGAAATGTCGGAATCGACGGGCAGGCTCGCCTTTCCCAGCGCCAGCGCCAGTTCGTCGATGGTGAAGCCGCCGCCCTCCAGCGTCAGCGCGCGCGGCTCGTCGCGAGCGCCGCGCACGTCGCCGCGCAGCCGCCAGCGTCCGTTGGGCCCGTCGGCGGCGACATTCACCTCCGCCACGCCCTGGCCGCCAGCCCGCTTGCGGTCGAGCGCGAAGGCGAAGTTTTCGAAGCCGCGCGTCTGGCCGGCGGCGAGGTCGATCAGCGCCAACCGGCCGCGTCGCACGCCAAAATGATCGAGTTGCGCGATCGGGCTGTCGCGGCCCGAGGCCAGATCGAACACATTGTTGATGGCGTGTCCGATCTGGGCCAGGATTTTTCCACGGGGAGCGGCCGGCGCCGCGGCTCCGGCCTGGGGTGCCGGCGCGTCGGGCGCCGGAGTTTCGTCAGCGCCAAAACTCATGTCGACCCCGCCGTCGGGCAGAATGCGCAATTGCACCTGGAGGTCTTCGATATCGACGCGGTTGGGCTCGATCGCCCCCGCAAACAGCGCCGCGGTCGAGACATGCACGTCGGCCTTGGGGGCGGACAGGATCTTGTGGCCGTCGCCGTCGCGCACGGCGATCCCGGTCAGCGCCAGCGCCAGCCCGCGTTCGTCGCGCTCCAGCGCCAGCCCCTCGATCGTCAGCTTGCGGCCGGCGCCGATGCGATCCTGAAGCGCGCTGACTGCCAGGGGCCGCAGCGGTTCGAGATCGACGCGCCCGCCCGCGAATGTGTAGAGACCCAGTCCGGCGAAAACCACCAGGGACAGCAGGACGAAGGACAGCGCCGCCCCAGCCACACGCCAGGATAGCCGCCGCTTGGTCTTTCGGCGCGCCGGACGGCGCAGGCTGACTGTATCCCCCCGCTCCGTCAATTTCCCTCCGCTCGAATCTCGCTTGCCAGGCTGACGAAGCGCGCCGAATCGCACAATATGATTTAGAATGGTTCTCGCCCAGGTCGCCACGCCTGACAAGAACCGGCTTCATCGGCGTCGAGCAACGCCACACCATTCTGACGAAAGGAAGGCCAATGGCCAAGGTTTTGGAGATCGGCGATCCCGCCCCCGATTTCACGCTGCCCCGTGACGGCGCCGGATCGCTCGGCCTGAAAAATTTTGGCGGGAAAAAGCTCGTCCTCTATTTCTATCCCAAGGACAATACGTCCGGCTGCACCGCCGAGGCGAAGGATTTCAATGCGCTACTGATGGAATTCGCCGAAACCAACGCCTCCGTGGTCGGCGTCTCGCCCGATCCGGTGAAATCCCACGACAAGTTCCGCGAAAAATTCGAACTGGCCTTCCCCCTGCTCTCCGACGAGGCGAAATCCATGCTGGAGGCCTATGGCGTCTGGGTGGAAAAAAGCATGTACGGCCGCAAGTACATGGGCGTGGAGCGCACCACGTTTCTGATCGATCCCGCCGGAAAAATCGTCAACATCTGGCGCAAGGTGAAAACGACGGGCCATGCGGCCGAGGTGTTGAAGGCCGTCAAGGCGATGTGAAGCGGGGGGACAGGATCGAATCGCGCAGGGCGCGGTTCGTTCCTGTCCCCGCCTTCAAGGCCCCGGATTTTAGGACAGGAACGCATGGCGCTCCCAAGCGCTCGCCTGAACGGCGAGTGGGCGGGGCGCAATGCGATCCAGTCCCCACACGAACGCCCGCCCGCGTTCTCGTTTTCGTTCCGTTCCCTTTTGCCCGACTTTTTGCTAGGACGTCGGCTGAGAAAACGCGAATCGAGTTCAGATGGCCGCCAACGACGATCTTTTCGGCAATGCCGCTCGGGCCAAAAAGGCTCCCGCGGAGGCGCGCAAACCCGCGCCGCCGCCCGGCGAGGAGGGCTATACCGCCGCCTCCATCGAGGTCTTGGAGGGCCTGGAGCCGGTGCGCCGGCGCCCCGGCATGTATATCGGCGGCACCGACGAGACCGCCCTGCACCATCTGTTCGCCGAAGTGCTCGACAATTCCATGGACGAGGCGGTGGCGGGCCACGCCACCCGCATCGAGGTGTTTTTCGAACCCGACGGTTTTTTGTCCGTCACCGACAACGGGCGCGGCATTCCCGTCGATCCCCACCCGAAATTTCCGAAAAAGTCGGCGCTCGAAGTGATCATGTGCACGCTGCACGCTGGCGGCAAGTTCGATTCCGGGGCCTATCAAACCTCCGGCGGTCTGCACGGCGTCGGCGTCTCCGTCGTCAATGCTTTGTCCGAGCGGCTCGAAGTCGAGGTGGCGCGGGCGCAAACCCTGTACCGCCAAATTTTCGAGCGCGGGCATCCCGTCGGAAAACTGGAGACGGTGGGGCGCGTCGCCAATCGGCGCGGCACAAAGGTGCGCTTCCGCCCCGATCCCCAGATTTTCAAGGACGTCTGCAAGTTCAGCCCCGCGCGCCTGTTCAAGATGGCGCGGGCCAAGGCCTATCTGTTCGGCGGCGTCGAAATCCGCTGGAAATGCGCGCCCGAGCTTCTGGACCCCAACGGCAAGACGCCCGCGGAAGCCGTGTTCCACTTCCCCGGCGGCCTCAAGGACTATCTCGCCGCCGACATCGAGGGCAAGACGCAGGTCGCGGATTCGTTTTTCGTCGGGAGGATCGACAAGGCGGAGCGCCATGGTTCGCTCGAATGGGCGGTCGCCTGGCTCGCCCATGACGACGGCTTTGTTCATTCCTACTGCAACACCATTCCGACGCCGGACGGCGGCACCCACGAGAGCGGGCTTCGCCTGGCTCTGTTGCGGGCGCTCAAGGACCATGCCGAGCGCATCGGCCAGGGCAAGCGCGCCGGCGCGATCACCGCCGACGATTTGATGGCCGGCTGCGCCGCGCTGATTTCGGTCTTCATCCGCGAGCCGGAATTCCAGGGGCAGAACAAGAGCCGTCTGATGACGGTGGAGGCTTCGCGCATCGTCGAAAATGTCGTGCGCGATTCCTTCGACCATTGGCTCGCCGCCTCCCCCGCCCAGGCGAAAAACCTGTTGGACTGGGCGATCGAGCGCGCGGAAGACCGGCTGCGGCGCCGCGCGGAAAAGGACGTGGCGCGCAAGTCGGCGACGCGAAAGTTGCGCCTGCCCGGAAAGCTGGCGGACTGCACCAATACGGCGGCGGAAGGCTCGGAGCTGTTCATCGTCGAGGGCGATTCGGCGGGCGGCTCGGCCAAACAGGCGCGCGACCGGGCGAGCCAGGCGGTGCTGCCGCTGCGCGGCAAAATTCTCAACGTCGCCAGCGCCACCCGCGACAAGATGGCGGCGAACCAGCAGATCGGCGACCTCGTGCAGGCGCTCGGCGTCGCAACCGGCGCGCATTATCGCGCCGAAGAGTTGCGCTACGACAAGATCATCATCATGACCGACGCCGACGTCGACGGCGCCCATATCGCCTCGCTGCTGATCACCTTCTTCTACCGGCAAATGCCCAAGCTGATCGAGCAGGGCCACCTCTATCTGGCGGTCCCGCCGCTCTACAAGCTGACCCAGGGCGCCAAAACCTTTTACGCCCGCGACGAAGTCCATCGCGACGAGATCATCAAGAAGGAATTCGGGCGCGGCAAGGTCGAGATCAATCGGTTCAAGGGCCTGGGCGAGATGATGCCGCAACAATTGCGCGATACCACCATGGCCGTGGGCAAGCGCACCTTGCTCAAGGTCGGCATTGTCGAGGAGGATCGCGAGGAGACGGCGGATTCCGTCGAACGGCTGATGGGGACCAAGCCCGAAGCGCGCTTCGCATTTTTGCAAGAGCGCGCCGCCTTCGCGGCGCAAGCCGATCTGGTTGATCTTTGAACAGCAAAGATTATGAATTCGAATATCCAAACAGGAGGATTTTCATGAGCGAACCCGCAAAAACCTACACCAAACCGCAGATCGGCCTGCACAACATCATGGCCCTGCTGCTCATCGCCCTCTACTTTTTCGGCCTGTCGCTGGAATCGTTCCCGAAGGAAGTTCGCGGGGAATACGTGAACTACCACAAGCTCGGCGGCGTCCTGATCGTCGTGCTGCTGCTGGCGCGCATGACCCTGCGCAGCGTCACGCCGCCGCCGCCCTTCCCCCCGTCGATGGGACCGGGCTTCACCAAGATCGCCCATCTCGGCCATTTCGCCCTCTACGCCCTGATGGCGATCGTGCCGATTTCGGGCATGGCCATGAGCATGGCGGCCGGACGCGGCATCAACTTCTACCTGTTCCAGGTCGCCTCGCCGTTCGAGGCCAACAAGGCGATCAGCGGCCCGCTGCACGAGGTCCACGAAGTCGCCGCCAATGTGCTGATTTTCCTTGTGCTCGGCCATGTCGCGGTCGCGCTCTACCACCAGTTCGTGCTCAAGGACAACCTGCTCTACCGCCTGAGCCCGAAGGGCAAGTAATCCACTTCGGGTAAGGGTCGTTTAACCAACGACAGGCATTCTGGCGGCGACAAGGAGTCGCCAGAATGCCCTTTCAAACGGAAGAGCCGGAGCCGCGCGCGCCGAAATTCTTCGACAAGATCGCGCTGTTCAGCGCGGTTGTGTCGTTGCTTTGCGTCCTTGGCGCGCATCTCATCGATCGCATGTCCCAGGACGGGTCGCTGATGGCGCTGGTGAAGTCGCGCGCCGCGCCGGAGATCGACTATTCGGGAACGGCGTCGATCGGGAAACCCGCTCATGGGACGCTCAATCCTTGCGGAGACCGCTAGGATTACAGAAAGCCGTTGACTTTCACGCCGTCCGGACTAAATGTCCGGGCGGCGTTATTCGTTCGCGCGCGCCCGTTCCGCAGTTTCGCGCCATTGCGCAAAGGCGGCGGTAGTTTACCCCCTGTCCGAAGCCGGTCAAATCCGGCGTTTTGCAAGTCGCGAGCAAAACCCCAAGTCTCTGACGACGTAAAACTGGGAACCTTAATGCAATTTTCCGAACTCGGCCTCAGCGAAAAGGTGCTGCGCGCCGTGGAAGCCTCGGGGTATACGACCCCCACGCCGATTCAGGCGCAGGCCATACCTTTCGCGCTGACCGGGCGCGACGTGCTGGGCATCGCCCAGACCGGAACCGGCAAGACCGCCGCCTTCGTTCTCCCCATGCTGTCGCGCCTCGAACAGGGCCGCGCCCGCGCCCGCGTTCCGCGCACGCTGATTCTGGAGCCGACCCGCGAACTCGCCGCCCAGGTCGAGGAAGCCTTCAACAAATACGGCTTGCAGCACAAGCTGAACGTCGCCCTGCTGATCGGCGGCGTGTCGTTCGGCGACCAGGAAACGAAAATCATGCGCGGCGCCGACGTGCTGATCGCCACGCCCGGCCGCCTGCTCGATTTTTTCGAGCGTGGCAAGCTGCTTCTCACCGGCATCGAGATCCTCGTCATCGACGAGGCCGACCGCATGCTCGACATGGGTTTCATCCCGGACATCGAGAAGATCTGCAAGCTGGTGCCGTTCACGCGGCAAACCCTGTTCTTCTCGGCGACCATGCCGCCGGAGATCACCCGGCTGACCGAACAGTTCCTGCACAATCCGGTCCGGGTCGAAGTGGCGCGCGCCGCGACCACCGCCACCACCATCGTGCAGGGCCTCGTCGCCTCGCATGGCGGCGGCGACAAGCGCGAGACCCTGCGCCGCCTGCTGCGCGAAGCCGAGGATTTGAAGAACGCCATCGTGTTCTGCAACCGCAAGCGCGACGTCGCCATCGTGCACAAAAGCCTGGTCAAGCACGGTTTTCCCGCCGGCTGCCTGCACGGCGACATGGACCAGCCGGCGCGCATGGCCTCGCTCGACGCCTTCAAGAACGGCGACATCGACATTCTCGTCTGTTCCGACGTCGCCGCGCGCGGCCTCGACATTCCCGATGTCAGCCATGTCTTCAACTTTGACGCGCCGAGCCACCCCGAGGATTACGTCCACCGCATCGGCCGCACGGGCCGCGCCGGGCGCAGCGGCGTGTCCATCACCCTCATCACCACGGACGATCTCAAACACCTTCATCAGATCCAGGATCTGATCAAGAAGGAGATCGACTGGCTCGGGCCGAAACTCGACGATCTGCCGCCGCCTGAACATACCGAGCGCGACCGCGCCCGCGCCACCCGCACGCGCGACCGGCGCGGCGGCCGGGTGGAGCGCAGCGAACGTCCGGAGCGGAGCCGGCGCGAACGCGTCGTTTCCGATGAGCCGCCCCGTCCCGAGCGGGCGCCTCGTGAGCGCGTCGCGGCGGAAGAGGCGCGTCCCCCGCGCGAAAAGCCGGCGCGCGAGGCGCGGGAGCCGCGCCCGCCGCGCGAACAGAGGGCGCCGCGCCGCCGCGAGCGCGAGGACGACGGCCCCGCCGTCGTTGGTTTCGGCGATCATCTCCCCGGCTTCCTGATGCGCCCGGTGCGGGCGAAGGCCAAGCGCGCGGAGTAAGCCGCGCGCCGGAGAGACCTCCAACAGTCTTGAATAAAAAAGCCGACCGTTCATCGCGGTCGGCTTTTTTGCGTTCGCGGAACGCCCCGCCTTACGGCGCGGCGTCGATCTCCGCGCCGACCTTGGCGATGGCCTGCTGGTAGACGCTGGCGGCGTTCCACTCTTTCAGCGCGCCGAAATTGGGTTCGCCCGGCCCGTAGCCGGCGCCGCGCGTCCAGCCGTGCGCCTTCAGGTAATTGGCGGTGGACATCAGCGCGCCCTGCGCCGAGTCCAGGCTGCCCAAGCCATATTGCAGCACGGTCTTCGGCATGAACTGGGTCATGCCGACCTCGCCATGCATGGAGCCGATGGTGCCGGCGGAGAACACGCCGCGATCGACCAGGGTCAGCGCGGCGTTGAGCTGGTCGGTGAAATAATCGCTGCGGCGGCAGTCATAGGCGAGGGTCGCCACGGCGGACAGCATGTTCTGGTGGCCCGAGACCGCGCCAAAACCCGTCTCCATGCCCCAGATCGCCAGCAACGGGCCGGGCGGCACGCCATAGGTGCTTTCGATCTGGGCGAACAGGGCGCTGTACTGGTGCTTCAGCTTCTTGCCGCGCGCGGCGATGGCGGAACAGCCGCGCTTCTGGCAAAAGGCCGGAAGCGACAGATGAAAGCTGTGCTGGCCCCGGTCGGCGTTGATGGTCGCCTGGGCGTAAGAGGTCGACATCAGCGCGTTAACCGCGCGCTGGCTGAACTTGCCGCCGATCTCGCGGGCGTAGCTCGCCTTCCAGGCGTCGAATCCGCCGGCGGAATTGCCGCATTGCGCCGCCTGGGCGACCGGCGCGAACGCCAGGGCGCCGACGACGCCCATCACCATCGTTGAAACTGCTTTCATCATGATCCTCATGCGCGCTCAAAAGGGGAATTTGTTCGGCGTGATCTTAGCCAAAACGGCGACCGACGCGAGTGTAAAATCGCGCCAAGGCGCGCAAAGCGGCGCTCCAGCCGCGGGCTGTGGCCGCCCCGGCGCGCCACCACGACGCGGCCGGCGCAGGCGACGAACCCCACCCTACTCGCCCATGAATTTCAGCTGGTGCGAGCGATAGAGGTCCATGATCGCCGCCGCCGTTTCCTCGATCGACCGTCGCGTGACGTCGATCATCGGCCATTGGCGCTGGTTGAACAGCCGCCGCGACTGCGCGATCTCGTCCGACACCATGGCGCGGTCGACATAGCTGGTGTTGTCGGCGACGTTGAGCGACAGCAGGCGGTTTTCGCGGATCTGGACAATGCGCTCGGGCGCGGCCAGCAGGCCCACGACCAGCGGACGCCTGAGCGCGAAGATCGACGGCGGGATCGGCGCGCCCGGCACCAGCGGCAGGTTCGCGGTCTTGATCCCGCGATTGGCGAGATAGATGCTCGTCGGCGTTTTCGACGTGCGGCTCACGCCCAGAATCACCACGTCGGCGTCCTCGAATTCGTCGACCATCTGGCCGTCGTCATGGGCCATCGTGTAGTTCAGCGCCTCGATGCGGCGGAAATATTCGGAATTCAGCGTGTGCTGCGCGCCCGGACGCGGGCTTTGCGACGGGCCGAGATAGGAATGGAACAGGTTGACGATCGGCTCCAGCACCGACAGCGACACCGCGCCGAATTCAGCGCAGGCCGCCTGCAACTCGCTGCTGAGCGCCTCGTCGACCAGGGTGTAAAGCACGATGCCCGGCGCTGACTGGATCTCGTTGATCACCCGCGCCAGCTGGTCGGCGTTGCGCACCAGCGGATAGACGTGCTCGATCGACACCGTCCCCTGATATTGCGCGACGACGGCGCGACTGACGGCGATCAGGGTTTCGCCGGTGGAATCCGAAACAAGGTGCAGGTGAAAGTAATTGCGGGTCATCAGCGAGTCCCGGGGATGCGAGTCGCATGTTTCTAGCGCCTTTCGCGGCGAAACGCAGCCGGGCGCCCTTTCATTGCGGCAACAAAACGGCTTAACTCAAAAAATGTTTGACTCGCTTTATCAAAACTTCAGCGAAACCGCCGATCCCTCGCTCGGCGCGCCGCGCCTGAAGGCGCTGCGCGCGAGCCTGCGCGCGCAAAAGCTCGACGGTTTTCTGGTTCCCCGCGCCGACGCGCACCAGAACGAATATGTCGCGCCCTGCGAGGAGCGGCTGGCCTGGCTGACCGGCTTTACCGGCAGCGCCGGTTTCGCCGTCGTCTTGCGCGACAAGGCGGCGCTGTTCGTCGATGGGCGCTACACGATCCAGGCGCGCGAGCAAGTGGACGCCGACGCCTTCGCCGTCCTGGCGCCGGAAAAGACTCCGCCCGCCGAATGGCTGGCGCAGAACGCTCGAAAAAAGTCGCGCATCGGCTACGATCCCTGGCTGCATACGCCAGCAGGGGTGGCGCGCTACGAAGAGGCGGCCAAGCGCGCAGGCGCGGACCTCGTCGCGATCGACGCCAACCCCATCGACGCGCTGTGGCGGGACCGCCCCGCCCCGCCCCGCGGCCCCGTGGCGCAGCACCCTTTGAGCAAGGCCGGCGAAAAAGCGGAAAAAAAACTTTCGCGGATCCGCGACGCCTTTGAGGCCGACGTCTTTCTGATCAGCGACCCGCACGACCTCGCCTGGGCCTTCAACCTGCGCGGCGCCGACCTCGGCCATACCCCGATCGCGCTCGGTTTTGCGCTGATTTTTAGGTCGGGCGAAACAAGACTGTTTTTTGAACCGGAAAAACTGAGCGCGCGCGTGGGCGCGGCGCTGGCCGCCCTCGCCGACATCGCCTCGCCCCAAACCCTGCCGGCGGCGCTCGCGGAACTTGGCAAGAAGAAGCGCAAAATTCTCTTCGATTCCGGGACGGCGGCGGCGGCGCTGACGCGGATCGCCAGCGCGGCGGGCGCGCAGGTCGAACTGGGGCCAAGCCCGATCGCGCGGATGAAGGCGTTGAAAAACGCCTGCGAACTCGACGGCGCCCGCGCCGCCCATCTGCGCGACGGCGTGGCGCTGACACAATTTTTGTGCTGGTTCGACGCCGAGGCGCCCAAGGGCAAACTCACCGAAATCTCAGCCGCCCTGGCGCTCGAACACTATCGCCGCGAGACCGGGGTTATAAAAGACCTGTCGTTCCCGACCATTTCCGCCTTCGGCGCCCATGCCGCCCTGCCCCATTACCGCGTGACCGAAGGGTCCAACGCGAGAATCGGCAAGGGGGTTTATCTCGTCGATTCCGGCGCGCAATATTTGGATGGCACAACGGACGTCACCCGAACGGTGACGGTCGGAACGCCGTCAAAAGCGTTCACCGACGCCTACACGCGCGTGCTGAAAGGCCATATCGCCATCGCCCGCGCCGTGTTTCCACACAAAACGGTCGGCGCGCAGCTCGACGCGCTGGCGCGGCTGGCGCTGTGGCGCGTGGGACTCGACTTCGACCATGGCGTCGGCCATGGCGTCGGCTCCTATCTGTCCGTGCACGAGGGACCGCAGCGCATTGCCAAAATGGGGACGGTGGCGCTGGAGCCGGGCATGATCCTGTCCAACGAGCCCGGCTATTATCGCGAGGGCGCCTTCGGCATCCGCATCGAAAACCTGGTGGCGGTGGAGCCGAAGCGGATCGCCGGGGCCGAGCGCGACATGCTCGGCTTCGAAACCCTGACGCTGGCGCCCATCGACACCCGGCCGGTGGACGCGTCGATGCTCGATGCGGAGGAGAAGGCCTGGCTCAACGCCTATCACGCGAGGGTGCGCAAAACGCTGTCGCCGCTGCTGTCGGCGCCGGAACGCGCCTGGCTGAAGCAGGCCACGGCCGCTGTGTAGGTTACGGTTTCGTAAAATTGGGGCTAAAGCTGGCAATCGCCGCAGCACGGCCTATATCTGAAAGATAGGTCCGCCTGACGGAGACGATCCTTGGACGACATGGTGAAATCGGCCCGCCCGCACCGCGAGCGCCCCGCAAAGAACGTAGCGCACAAGCCGACCCGCGAGGAAGCCGAGGCCGCCGTGGCGACCCTGCTGGCCTGGGCCGGCGACGATCCGAGCCGCGAGGGTCTGCGCGACACGCCGGCGCGGGTCGCCAAGGCGTACGAGGAATTGTTCGCGGGCTACGCCCAGGAACCGTCGGATGTGCTCGACACCGTGTTCGAGGATGTCGGCGGCTACGGCGAAATGGTGCTGGTGAAGGACATTCCCTTCTATTCGCATTGCGAACACCACATGGCCCCGTTCTTCGGCCACGCGCATATCGCCTATTACCCGGCCGGCGGCGTGTTCGGCCTGTCGAAATTCGGACGTCTCGTCGACATTTACGCGCGGCGCTTGCAGACGCAGGAGACCATGACGGCGCAGATCCTGGCGGCGCTGGACGCCCGCCTGCACGCGCGCGGCGCGGCGGTGATGATCGAGGCCGAGCACATGTGCATGTCGATGCGCGGTGTGCGAAAACCCGGCTCGACCACCGTGACCATGCAGTTTTCGGGACCGTTCAAGACCGATCCTGCGGAACAGGCGCGGTTTTTGAGTCTGGTGAGGGGAAGGTAATTCTCTTCAACGTTTCCGCCGTCATTGCGAGGAGCGGAGCGACGAAGCAATCCACGATTCGGCGCTTCGCAGGGTGGATGGCTTCGCTTCGCTCGCAATGACGGGATTATCCGTGAGTTCCCATGTCCTTCCCTCCTCCCTCCTCCGACAAACAAACCCTTGAAGAAGGCGCCGTCTTCACGCCCAAGTTCGACGCCAACGGCCTGATCGTCTGCGTCACCCAGGAGGCGGCGACCGGCGAAATTTTAATGCTCGCCTATATGAACGAACTGGCGCTGGAAAAGACGCTCGAAACCGGCGTCGTCCATTACTGGTCGCGCTCGCGCAACGCGCTCTGGCGAAAAGGCGACACTTCGGGCCAAGTGCAAAAGCTCGTGGACATGCGCGTCGATTGCGACCAGGACGCCGTGCTGGTGCGCGTCAACGCCGGCGGCGATGGAAAAGCCTGCCACACCGGCCGCAAATCCTGCTTTTATCGCGCCGTCTCGCCCGAAGGCCGCCTCTCCGAGGTTTGAAGCAGTTTTTCCACCGCCTGCGCCAGATCGTCGGCGACCAGTGTGGGATCGACGCGTTTTTCGTGCCCCGGCCGGTACTTTCCGGTGCGCACCAGAATGCCCGCGAGCCCGGCGGCCATCGCGCCGCCGATGTCGGCTTCGGCGTCGTCGCCAATCATGGCTGTCTGCGCCGGAGCGAGCCCCATGGCGGCGACCGCGCCGAGAAAAAAGTCGGCGCTGGGCTTGCCGAACACATGCGCCGTTCTATCAGAGGCATATTCCAGCGCGGCGACAAAACCGCCGACGTCCAGACTCAGCTTGCGGTCGCCATCCAAGAAATTGCGGTTGCGCGCCAGCGCCAAAAATTCGGCGCCGTCGTGGATCAGGCGGAAGGCGTGGTTGAGATTGGCGTAGGAAAAGGCATCGCGCGCGTCGCCGATCACCACCGCGTCTTCGCCGGGCTCGACACCGTCGAAATCTTCGAGAAGATCGGGATGGATCAGCAGGAACGGTTGTGCGCCGCTCCGCCGCAGATGGTCGCGCGCCAGACTCGCCGGGGTGAAGAGATCGGCCGGATCGACATGCAGGCCAATATGCGCGAGATCGGCGATCAGGCGCCGGCGCGGTTTTGTGGTCGTGTTGGTGACGAAACGCAGCGGCGCGCCCGCCCCGCGCAATTTCGCAATGGCTTCCAGCGCGCCGGGCAGCGGCGCGCCGCCGACAGTGACGACGCCGTCGAGATCGAGGAGCAGGCCGCGCACGGCTGAGAGCATGCAAACCTCCAGGCTGAAGCCATGCTCTCACGACGCCCGGGCGCGGCGCAAGGTTCCCCCCTACGCCGTCTTCACCTGCGCCAGGAATGCGTCGCATTCCTCGCGCAATCTCCGCGTCTGGCGCGACAGATCCATCACCGCCTCCAGCATCTGGTTGGCCGATTGACCCGATTGCCGCGACGCCGCGCGCACTTTTTCGATCACCTGGGTCAACTCGGCGGTCCGGGCCGCCGTTTCGTGCACGTTCTCGGCGATCTCGCGCGTCGCATCGCCTTGCGCGGTCACGGAGACGGCGATGGCCGAGGCGATCGAATTGACCTCGTGGGTCGCTTCGGTCATCGCCCCGATGCCGCCCGCCGCCTCCTGGGAGGCGCGCTGGACATTGCCGATCTGATCGGAGATTTCCGCCGTGGCGCGCGTGGTCTGCTCGGCGAGCGATTTCACCTCCTGCGCCACCACCGCGAAGCCCCGGCCCATTTCGCCGGCGCGCGCCGCCTCGATGGTGGCGTTGAGGGCCAGCATGTTGGTCTGCTGGGCGATGCCGGTGATCAGCTCGACGATGCCGCCGATATGCGCAATGGCGCCGCCGAGCTCCTCCATCCGCCCATGCGTCTTGTCGGCCTCACGCTCCGCATGGGACGAAAGGTCTTGCGACCGGCCGGCCTGCCCGCCAATTTCGTCCACCGAATGCGCCAGCTGCTCGGCCGCCGCCGCCAGCGAGCGGATGTTGGCCGCCGCCGTCTCCGCGGCATGCGCGCCGGATTCCGCCTGGTCGCCGGTGTGGCCGGCTTCCTCCGCCAGCGACCGCGCGACCGTCTCCAACCGGTTGGCGGCGCCGGCGACGGCCGTGACCACGCCCCCGACGGCGGCTTCGAAGCGCTCGGCGAGCGCGCGCATGTCGTTCGAGCGCGCCTGGGCGGCCTCGCGCCGCGCCTGCGCCCGCTGCGCGCTCGCCGCCTGGTTGGTGTCGTTGAGATTGCGCCTGAAAGCGTCGATCTCGCGGGCCATGGCGCCCATTTCGTCGGACCGGTCGAGCCCCGGCAGAACCGCGTCATACTGGCCCTGCGCCATTTCGCGCAGGACGGCGGTCGTGCGCGTCATCCGTCCGGCGATGAAACGGCCGACGCCCCAGGCGGTGGCGATGAACATGAGGACCAGCGGCGTCACCCAGAGCGCGACCCGCCAGGCCATAGCCATGACCTGTTCGAGATTGTCGTCGAGATAGACGCCGCTGCCGATCACCAAGCCAAACTCGGGCATGGACTTGACATAGGCAAGCTTCTCGACCGGCGTTTCCTTGCCGGGTTTCTTCCAGTTGTAGGTGGTGAAGCCCTCGCCGCGCGTCCGTGCGAAATCGGTCAGAATCTGGAAGGGACGGCCGCCGTTCGGGTCGGTGATGTCCTTGAGATCCTTGCCCTCGAGTTGCGGCGTGACCGGCGTCAACAGTCCGATCCCGTCCAGGGACAGACTGTAGATGTAGCCGGATTGGCCGAAACGGAGCGGGCGCAAATGCTCGAGCCCGGCGCGAATCGCCGCCTGCTTGTCGCCGCCCGCTTCATCGACGCTCAGCTTGAGGATTTGCGTGGCCATCTCGACTTCGGCGCGCAGTTCCCCGCGGCGATGCTCGATCGTCTCGTTGTAGAAGTTGTTGAAAGCCACCGCGGTGCCCAGGGCCATCGTGACCAGCGCGGCCAGCGCGAGCGCCAGGACCATTTGTGTGATGGAAAGCGAAAAACGCGGACGCGCGGAAGCGCTGGGCATTGCGGCAAGCTCCAATGAGTATTGGCCGCAATGTCGCCGACTCCGCTTGCGCGAAGCTGGTTGGTTATTCGCGCGAAACCGCGCCACGCCGCACCACGACGATGGGACGGTGCTGTTTGGCGCGCCGGATCTGGATGATGTGCGGCGGCTCGCGGAACACAACCGGCTTGTCCGACAGGATTTCGATGCTGGGCGGACGAGGCCCATAGATGCGCGGATCGATGAACTCGTGGGTGACGATCTCGCTGGGCGGCGGCGCGACGCCGGGCGGCGCCATGAACATCGGCCATCCCCCGCCGTAATTGTTCCAGCCGGGACGATGATGATGATGCCGACCGAAGCCGGGCGGGTGTTGGCCGATCGGAGGACGAGGCCCCGGCATGATCGGACGATGCATGGCCGGCCCATGCCCCCCCACCGGACCATGCCCCCCCACCGGACCATGCGCGCGCTGTGCAAAGGCGGGACATGCCAGCGCGACCGATGTCGCGAGAAAAAGGGCGATCTGTTTCATTTTGCGGCTCCCCGCCTGCCCATGCGTTACAGTAGCGAACACCTGCCACGTTTTCAAGGGAATGCCGCAAGGGAGGCGCCAGTGACGCAGAGGAGTCTCAGAACAGCATGTTGAACCTCAGCATGCTCTGGATGCGCTCAAAATTGTCGAGGTCGAGTCCTCGCGAGTAGCCCGCCGCATCGCCGGCCACCTGGAAGTTGACCGTCCCGGACAAGCCGATGTGCTTGGTGACATGCGTCGAGAAGGTTGGGCCGATATAGAGCGCCTCGCCCGAAAAACGGTTCAGCCCGAGGCCTTCATAGGCGCGCAGATAACGCATTTCGCCGCCCAACACGAGCGAGGAGCCGACACGCGTCGACAAGGCGCCGTGAAGCTCCAGACTGGAATCTTGCGACCATGCATTGGCGCCGATGTCGTTCGACACGCCAAGGCCGTACCAGAGATTGAAGGCGCCCCAGAGCCGGTCCTTGATCAACTCCTTGTCGGCCAGCAGCGCGAATTCGCTACCATATCCGACGGCCGGCGCGCCGCTCGCCTCGTCGGTCGGGCTCCAGCCGGGCTGGGCGTGCAGCGTCAGGCCGAACGGCATGGTTTCGCGGTCGAGCAGCTTGTAGCGAATCTCCAGGACGGCGCCCTGGAACGCGGCCTGGCTGCGGTTGTCGTAACCGGGAACGTTGCTGATGCCGTAGGCGCCCCAGGATAGGCCGGGCGCGATGCGGAAATTGTCGGTCACTACGAATTTGAGCAGGTTGAGCGCCCCCAGCGTGTTATAAGCTCCCGTGCGCTTGCCGAACAGGCCGACATTCTCGTTTTCGAATTCGATTTCGCCCTTCTCGCCAATGTCCGAGCCCATGGTGAAGCCAAAAATGTGCTCAGTGTCGACATGTTCGTGCTCGGTCACGCCGCCGCCGAGCGCCGCGCCAAGGGCGCCCGTGCGCCAAGCGGGCGTGTCGGCTTGCGCCGGCGCGCAGGCGATCATGGCCGCGCCGGCCGCGAACGCGCCCATCCATTTCACCAAGCCGTTCCGCGCATCCCATGCCGAACCAAACATCCGCATCCCCCGGTCAGTAGCCCCAACGGCCTGATAAACCGACACTAACGGGAAGGCCGATCCGCCGTAAAGCAAATCGGACTTATTTTAGAATCATTCTAAAGAGAAGCGTCCGGCGCCAAATTCAGTCGCCGGACGCGGAACGCGCGCTTACGCCTTGACCCGCACATAATCTCCGGGCGCGTCGCCCAAAACCTTGACCTTGCCGCAGCCGGGTTCTCGAGCCGGGACTTTTTCGGGGGCCTGTTCGGTGACCCAGTTCATCCAGTCCGGCCACCAGGAGCCGGGGTGAAGCTCGGCCTTGGCCACCCAGTCGTCGAAGGCGCCCTGCGGCTTGGGGCCGGTCCAATACTGATATTTCGGCTTCGGCCCCGGCGGGTTGATCACCCCGGCGATATGGCCGGAGCCGCCCAGAACATAGCGCATCGGCCCGCCGAACAGCTTCGCGCCGGTGAACACCGATTTCGCCGGGGCGATATGGTCTTCTTTGGTGGCGAGATTGTAGATCGGAATCTTGACCTTGCTGAAGTCCAGGGTCACATCGCCCAAAACCATCTCGCCGCGGCCCATGCGGTTTTCCAGATAGCAGTTGCGCAGGTAGTAGGAATGGTTGGCCTTGGGCATGCGCGTGGAATCGCTGTTCCACGTCAGCAGGTCGAAGGCCGTCGGCTCGATGCCCTTGAGGTAATTGTTGACGACATAGGACCAGATCATGTCGTTGGGCCGCAGCATGTTGAAGGCGTTGGCCATCGACCGGCCTTCGAGATAGCCGGCCATCTCCATCTCCGCCTCGAGGTTCTTGATCCTGTCCTCGGAGGCGTACACTTTCAGGTCGCCCGCATCGGTGAAATCGACCTGGGTGGTGAACAGAGTGGCGGAGGCGATGCGGTCGTCGCCCTTGGCCGCCATATAGGCGAGGCTCGCCGCCGTCAGCGTGCCGCCGACGCAATAGCCGATCGCCGTCACCTTCTTCTCGCCGGTGATGGTCTCGATCTGGTTGAGCGCCTCGAACACGCCTTCCTTCAAGTAGGCGAGGAAATCCTTGTCCGCGTGGCGTGCGTCCGGATTGACCCAGGAGATGCAGAACACGGTCAGCCCCTGCGACACCGCCCAGCGAACAAAACTTTTTTCCGGGTTGAGGTCGAGGATATAAAACTTGTTGATCCACGGAGGAATGATCAGCAGCGGCCGCTTGTAGACCTCTTCCGTCGTCGGCGCGTATTGCAGCAGCTCCATCAGGTCATTTCGGAACACCACCTTGCCGGGGGTGGTGGCGAGATTGACGCCGAGTTTGAAATTGCCGCCGGACGACTGGCGGATGCGCAAGGTTCCGTCGCCGGCCGCGATGTCCTCGGCGAACATCTTCATGCCGCGCGCGAGATTTTCACCCTCGGCTTTCCAGGTGGTGTGAAGGACCTCCGGATTGGTCAGAAGGAAATTCGACGGCGCGAGCGCGGCCGAGATCTGGCGGATGTAGAACGCCGCCTTGTCGTGGGTGCGCTTGTCGAGTTCGGCGTCGTCGACCATGTGCTCGGCCCAGGCCGCCGAAATCGTGTAGGCCTGGCGCATGAAATCGAAAACAGGATGCGCCTGCCAGTCGGGCGAGGCGAAACGCTTGTCGCGGGGGTCGACGGGAATGAGCGGCTGGGTCTCCTCGCCGGCCATGCGGCGCAGCGTGTTGGTCCACAAGTCGAGGAAACTGGTGGACAGGCTCGTCTGCGCCTCGATCGTGCGCACGGGATCGGAGAGCCAGTATTCGGCGACGTGCCCGAAGGTCTTGACGGCGTCGGCGACATCGTCGGCGAAGCCGGTCTTGACCTTGCCTTCCTCGACCGGCTTGACCATGGCGGCGAACGCCATGCCGCCCTGTTCCACGGCCCGGGCGAAATTCTCGGCCATGCGCTCGAAATCGGGGATGCGCGCGGAGGGCTCCGCCGCCGGCTTGGGCGCGCTCTCCGCCGTTTTTGCGACCTTGTCGGCCGGTGGCGGGCTGTCGGCGGTTTTTTTCGCCGGCGCGACGGGTTTGGGTGACTCCACGGGTTTGGCCTGCTCGGCCTTCTTGACCGGCTCGACCGTCTTGGCCGGTTCGACCGTCTTGGCCGGCACGACCGTCTTGGCCTTCACCGCCTTCTTGACCGGCTCCACCCTTGGCGCCGCAGGGGCGCCTTTGACCTCGCCGGCGTTCTTGTCGGCGCCGTTCGCCGATTTCTTGGCGCTTTTCCGTTTGGCGGCCGGAACGAATTGTTTCCCCGGACTGACGTTCATTGGGGCTCCCTCACCTGTTGCCGGGCTCTTTTCGCTTCTTTTCAGCCGCTGTCCCGTTTCAGACATAATAAGACTTTATTTGACAGCTTAAGCAATGATCCGATGGGCGAACGCCCACTCGGTTAGGTTATACCGCACGCAGAGAAAACCAAGATCCCATGCCGGATTTTTTCGCTTCCTCGCGGCTTTTACGCCGCCCCGCCCGAACCGCCACACTCCTGATCACGCTGCTGGCGGCGGGCTCGGCTTCGGCCTGGGCGGAGGAGACCAACCCGCTGCGCGCGGTCACCAACGCCATCGGCCTCACGGCGCCGACCAGCGATCGCCCCGATTTCATCCGCCAAAGCCGTCCGGACGAAGAGAAGATGGATTTTGTTCCCTTCCTCGCCCCGGAGAAAAAGCGCATCCCCGTCAAGACGCCGGCGCAGGCCGCCGCCGACGACGCCGATCTGGTCGCGGCCAAGAACCAGGCGCAGGCGCGGCTGAAGAAACTGCAATCCGAGTCCGTCGAGCAACTGGCGCCCGCGCCCAAGCCGCCGGCGGTCCAGGACAAATTCTGACGCGATTCCGGCCAAAAAGCGCCTGACACCGGTCAATCCCGGTGCTAACAGCATCTTCTACGGTCCCGAAGACAGATTTCCGACCGGGCCGGGCCAAAGCATAAGGACGAGATTGATGAGCGATTTTTATCGCGTGCGGCGCCTGCCGCCCTATGTGTTCGAACAGGTCAATCGTCTCAAGGCCAAAGCCCGCGCCGCCGGCGCCGACATCATCGACCTCGGCATGGGCAATCCGGACCTGCCCGCGCCCAAGCATGTCGTCGACAAGCTGGTGGAGACGGCGGGCAAGCCGCGCACCGACCGCTATTCCGCGTCAAAGGGCATCGCCGGCCTGCGCCGCGCGCAAGCCGGCTATTACGAGCGCCGCTTTGGCGTCAAGCTCAACCCCGACACCGAAGTCGTGGCGACGCTCGGCTCCAAGGAAGGTTTCGCCAATATGGCGCAGGCCATCACCGCGCCCGGTGATGTCGTGCTCGCGCCGAATCCGTCCTATCCGATCCACGCCTTCGGCTTCCTGATGGCGGGCGGCGTGATCCGCTCGGTGCCGATCGAGCCGGACGAAAACTATTTTCGCGCCGCCGAGCGCGCCATCCAGCATTCCATCCCAAAACCGATCGCGCTGGTGGTGTGCTATCCGTCCAACCCGACGGCCATGGTGGCTTCGCTCGATTTTTACCGCGACCTCGTCACTTTCGCGAAAAAGCACGACATCTACATCCTCTCGGACATCGCCTATGCCGAGGTCTATTTCGACGACGAACCGCCGCCGTCGGTGCTCCAGGTGCCCGGCGCCAAGGACATCTGCGTCGAATTCTCCTCCATGTCGAAAACCTTTTCGATGGCGGGCTGGCGCGTCGGCTTCGCCGTCGGCAACGAGCGCCTGCTCAGCGCGCTTGGTCGGGTGAAGTCGTATCTGGACTATGGCGCGTTCACGCCGATCCAGGTGGCGGCCACCGCCGCGCTCAACGGTCCCGACGACTGCATCAAGGAAATGCGCGCGATCTACAAGAAGCGCCGCGACGTCATGGTCGAAAGTTTTGCCCAGGCCGGCTGGCATATTCCGGCGCCGCGCGCCTCGATGTTCGCCTGGGTGCCGGTGCCGGAGAAATACCGGCCGCTCGGCAGCCTCGAATTCTCGAAACTTCTGATCGAGAAGGCGGATGTCGCGGTGGCGCCCGGCGTCGGCTTCGGCGAGCACGGCGACGATTACGTGCGCCTCGCCCTGGTCGAGAACGAGCAGCGCATCCGCCAGGCGGCGCGCGGCATCCGCCGTTTTTTCGAGGGTGAGGACACGTTACACAACGTCATCCCCGCCCAGGCGCGCGCCTAATTTTTGCGCCCCCGTGCGAAAATGCGCGGGGGCGTTTTTTCCGGGCGCGCTGCCGAAACAGTCCCGTTCCGATGGCCATGGTTCGAGACGGCTGCTTCGCAGCCTCCTCACCATGAGGGAATTTCTCTATATAGGACAATAGAGTAGCCATCACCTTGAGGAGCCCGCCTTGGCGGGCGTCTCGAAGGACGCGGGCCGTCCACGGGTTTCCCGCCGCCCGCTAGAGCCCGAGCATCAGCTCCAGATTCTGCACGGCGGCGCCGGACGCGCCCTTGCCGAGATTGTCGAGTTTCGCCACCACCACCGCTTGGCGATGGGCCTCATTGGCGTAGACGCGGATTTCCAGATCGTTGGTGTTGTTCAGCGCCTGCGGCTCCAGCTTGCCGCCGGGCTCCGGCGCCATGACCCGCACATATTTTGCGCCCGCGTAATGGCTTTGCAGCGCCGCTTCGAGGTCGGCGGCGGTCGGCTTGCCCGGCAGAGACTCCAGCGCCAGCGGCAGGCTCACCAGCATGCCCTGGCGGAAATTGCCCACCGACGGCACGAACAGAGGGCGCGCGGCCAACCGGCCATAGGCCATGATCTCCGGAATATGCTTGTGCTCCAGCCCGAGCGCATAAAGCTCGAACGGCGCGGCCTGCCCGGCTTCGTAAGCCGCGATCATCGCCTTGCCGCCGCCGGAATAGCCGGACACCGCATGGATCGCGCAAGTCGCGTCCACCGCAACCAGGCCGGCGTCGACAAGCGGCCGCAGCATGGCGATGGCGCCGGTGGCGTAGCAACCGGGATTGCCGACTCGTGACGCCGCCTTGATCGCGTCCGCCTGCCCGGCGCAAAGCTCGGGAAAACCGTAGGTCCAGCCCGGCGCGACCCGATGCGCGGTCGAAGCGTCGAGAATTTTGGGCGCCTTGTCTCCAAGCGTGTCGGCGAGCGCCACGCTCTCTTTCGCGGCGTCATCGGGCAGGCAGAGCACGACCAGATCGACGTTTTCGAAAATCCCGGCCTTGGCCGCGGGGTTTTTCCGATCGTCCGCCGAGATCGAAACCAGCGCGACATCGGCGCGTCCGTCCAGCCGCTCGCGAATCTGCAACCCGGTGGTGCCGGCTTCGCCATCGATGAAAATTCTTTTCGGGGCGGTCATCAGGGTTCCTCTATGTCCAGGCCGTCATGCCCGCGCTTGTCGCGGGCATCCACGCCCATCAGCTTGCGCGGCGGCCCGGCGTCATGACTGGGACAATCCCGGTCATGACGCGGAAAGATTGCGCGCCTATAACAAAAAGGCGTCTTGTTCGCCTGCCCTTTCTTCGCAACGGCGGACTTTTCGAGGCGGACCATGGGCCACGGCTCTGGCCCAAATTTTGCTTATTCTTTAGGCAAGCGATCTGGCAAAACCCGAGGACCGAAATGCCGCTGTATTCCTTTCACTGCTCCGCCTGCGACGCCGAATCCGAACTGTTGATGCGGTCCGACGAAGCCGCGATCTGCCCGGCTTGCGGCAGCGACAAGATGGAGCGCCTGCCCTCGTGGGTCGCGCCCGACCTGAAGATGGAAAAGATTCGCAAGGCCGGGCGCGCCCAGGCCGCCGCAGCCGGCGATCTCTCGAACTTCAGCAAGAAGGAACGGGCCACCTTCAAGAAGTGACGTAAATCCTTCACGTTAAGGCGAATACAATCGGCGCGTGGAGATCCCCATGCGCCGATATGTTTTCGTCCTCGCCCTGCTGTTCGCCCCGCCGGCCATCGCGCAGCAGAAAGCCAAGAATGTCCTGCTGTTCGTCGCCGACGGCCTGCGGCCCGGCATCGTCAACGAAGCGACCGCGCCGACAATGGCGGCCCTGAGCGCGCGCGGCGTGCGCTTCGCCAACAGCCATGCGCTGTTTCCGACGTTCACGACCGCCAACGCCGCCGCCCTCGCCACCGGCCATTTCGCCGGCGACCACGGCGATTTTTCCAACACGATTTTCACCGGCAAGCCGATCTTCCTGCCGCACTTCGGACCAACCGTAACGCCCTTCCTTGAATCCGACCGGGTCCTGGGCGATGTCGACGCCAATTTCGGCGGCGATTACCTGAACGAGGAAACCATCCTCCACGCCGCGCGCGAAAAAGGCTTTGGGACCGCCGCCATCGGCAAGCTCGGCCCCACCCTGATCCAGGATCATCTGGCCCGCGACGGCAAGTCCACCATCGTCATCGACGACAGCACCGGCCACGCGGGGCCAGACGATGACACGGGCGTTCCCCTGCCCGCCGAAATCCAGCAAAAGCTGGAGGAGAAGGGCCTCGCCATCGCCCGGCCGCGCGCCATGCCCAATGTCGCGCAGCAGGCCGATTTCGTCCGCGCCGCGACCGAAGTCGTGCTGCCCTGGTTCAAGCGGCGCGGCCAGACGTTTGTGATGGTGTTCTGGTCGCGCGATCCCGATGGAACCCAGCACACCCAGACGGACTCGCCGGAAAAACTCGTTCCGGGGATCAACGGTCCGTCCTCGCTCGCCGCGATCCGCAACGCCGACGACAATCTCGCCGCGCTGCTCGCCGCCTTGAAAGATCAAGGTCTTGACGGCGACACCGATGTGATCGTCACCTCGGACCACGGATTTTCCACCATTTCGAAGGAAAGCGCGACCAGCTGGGCCGCCACGCAAAGCTACGAAAAGGTTCCCGCCGGGCAGTTGCCTCCGGGGTTTGTGGCGCTCGACCTCGCCCACGCCCTGTCGCTGCCGCTGTTCGACCCGGACAAGGGCAACGCGCCGCTCAAGCCGGGGGCGACGCCCAGCCGGGGCAATGGCCTGCTCGGCGACGACCCCGCCGATCCCGACATCGTCGTCGCCGGCAATGGCGGCTCCGACCTGATCTATCTTCCAAAGGCGAAGGATCCCGCCGCCGCCAACGCGCTCGCGCGCAAGATCGAAATGATCCTGTCGGCGCAGGATTATGTCAGCGGCGTCTTCGCCAGCGACGACCTTGGGCCCGTCCCGGGCGCGCTGAAATTCTCCGAAATCGGCCTGAAGGGCGCGGCGGTCACCCCCGTCCCGGCCCTCGTCGTCAATTTTCGCAGTTTTTCGACCGGATGCGACGACCCCACGGCCTGCGGCGTCCAGGTGGCGGACACCAGCCTGCGCCAGGGCCAGGGCATGCACGGCTCCTTCTCGCGCGCGGACACACGCAATTTCATGGCCGCCGCCGGTCCCAGTTTTCGAACCGCCCATGTGGATTTCGCGCCTGCCAGCAATGCGGACATCGGCATGACCATCGCCCGGCTGCTCGATCTGGACATTTCGCGGAAAGGCGGACTCGTGGGCCGGGTTCTGACGGAGGCCATGCCCAACGGCGCCGAACCCGCATCCACGCGCGGCGCCACATCGTCGACGCCCGACGCGCACGGCCACGTCACGACGTTGCGTTTCCAGCAGGTCGGTCCGACGCGCTATTTCGACGCCGCCGGCTATCCCGGCCGCACGCTCGGCCTGCCCGGACCTTCCGAATAAAAAAGCCGCCTCGCGGCGGCTTCGATCATGATCCGGGGAACCAGGCGTCCAGCGGGAAACGGTAATAAATGGAGATGATGTCGGCGCCCGGGTTCGGCTTGTTGTAAACCTTTTCGGCGAGCTGCGCGTTGGACAAATGGCTGATCGCGACGCCGAAGCGCGAACGATCGGAAAATTCGTACGACAGTTCAATCTGTGTGCGAAATTCGAGCGGATAGTTCAGCCGTTTGCCATCCCCGGGCATGAATACGCCCGGTTCGAATTTCGGCGTGAAATGGAGCGGGCCGTAATTCACGTCATAGGCGATGCCGGCGCCAATCCAGGTTCCCGCGGCGGAGGTGACCTCGATGCCGGCGGTCGGATGCAGGCGACCGTAGACTTCCGGCGTCGGCAGGAAATTGTAGCCGCCGTGGACCTCGAAACGCATGTCGGTCGCCGGATAATGCGGACGGTTATAGTCAACCTTGAAGAAAGCGATGCGCGGATCGAGAAAGGTCTCGTCGAAGAAGCCGAGGCCGACGCCGAGAAGGGTCGGATCTCCGGCAAGGGCTGGCGCCGACGTCACCGCAAGCAGACTGCCGACCGCGAGACACGCGTTGCGAATCTGCATAATCCACCATTCCCCTACTCCGTCCCGAGGTATCCCGGAATCAGATGGTTAGACCATAGCGAGACGCGCCCTGCGCCACAATAACAATTGTGCAACAGGGCGCCGCAAACACAATTGGGAGTCAGCGCGAGGGAGCGGGTGCGGGCTGGTTGTAGCCGGGCGGGTTGTACCCGGGGCGATTGTAGCCGCCGCCCTGCTGTTGCTGCTGCTGCTGCTGCAGGCGCTTCTGCTTGTAATAGTGCCGCGCCGCGATGCAGCCCGCGAGCGCGCCCGACCAGGTGTGTTTGACCGCGTGGCCCGCGACGCCGCCGGCGATGGCGCCGCGGATGCAGCCCTTGGCCTCCGCCTGTGTCGCGAGGCCAACGGACGCCGCAAGCGACAAGGCGATCGCGGCGACGAAACCTTTGTTCATGCCAATCCCCTGGGGTTCAACGCGATGATTTTCGCGCCGGACTCATATGGACGCGCGGAGATTTTTTTGCGACGGCCAAGCAGAGCCGAACGCCAAATTTTACGGCGCCGCCGCCGTCACGTCCTTCATGGCGCCACGCCGCGCCATGGCCACGACCACCAGGAAGCTGAACGAGAGCAGCAGGGCGGACAGGCCAAAGGCCATGCCGGGCATCTGGCCCTTGGCGATCTCGAAGGCGAGCAATTGGGTGAAGGTGATCGGCCCGATCATGCCCGACACCCCGCGCAGACTCGATACCGCGCCCTGCAATGTCCCCTGCTCGGAGACGCTGACGAAGCGGGTGGCCATCGACTGCATGGCCGGCGCCGCAAGGCTCCACAGGGCGATCAGCGGGATTGCGGCAAGGAAGGCCCATCCGACCGGCGCGACGGCGAATCCGATGAAGCCGGCGACGCCGAACAGCAGGCCCGCGACCGCCGATGGGGTTTCGCCGAATCTCTTCACCGCGTGGCGCACCAGGCCGCCGGCGACGATGGTCTGGAAAATGCCCACCCCGGCCAGCGCCAGGCCCGTCTCCGCCGGGGTCCAGTGATAGCGGTAATCGGTGTAGAGGACGAACAGGCTCGGCAGCGATTCATGCGCCAGCAGCGACAGGAAGATGGCGCCGACAATCAGCGCCAGTCCGGAATCGCGGCCAATGAATTTCAGCGAGCCCAGCACGTTGGCGCTGCGCCAGACGAATTTTTTCGTACGATTTTCAGGGGCGAGCGACTCGGGCAGGACGAAATAGCCATAGACGGCGTTGGCGAGGCTGAAGCCCGCCGCGGCCCAGAAGGGCAGCCGCAGGTCGATGCCGCCGAGCCAGCCGCCGATGGCCGGGCCCAGGGTGAAGCCCACGCCGAACACAGCGCCGAGCAGGCCGAATTTTGCCGCGCGCTTTTCTGGCGGGGTGATGTCGGCGATATAAGCTTGCGCGGTGGAGAAGCTGGCGGCGGCGGCGCCAGAGGCGAGGCGGCCGATGAACAGCCAGGTCAGGCTCGGGGCCAGCGCCATCACCAGATAATCGATGCCGAGGCCGATGTTGGAGAGCAGGACCACCGGGCGGCGGCCGAAGCGGTCGGACAGGGCGCCGAGAACCGGCTGGCACATGAACTGCGCCATCGCCCAGGCGATGCCGAAATAGCCGACCCAGCGCGACGCCGCGGAAAAGTCGCCATCACGGAAGGAAACGATCAATTTCGGCAGGACCGGGACAATGATGCCAAGAGCGATCACGTCAAGCGCGGCCGTGATGAAGATGAAAATGAACGCGGCCTTGCCGGGCTTGTAGGACTGCATCACCAACGTCTCCCAACTTTCAGTCCTGTAACGCTTCATTGACACGTCATGCAAATGAAATCTTGCGCTCTCGCCCGTGAGTCGCACCCGCGCGGCGGAACAAGCCGCGGGACCTTGCATTTCCGCAGCGAGGGGGCGGGGGATAAGGGTCTGGACCGACGCGGCGCGCCTGCTGCCGGCGCCCGGCTGGACGCTCGGCCCCCTCGCCTGGGCCTGTCCCGGCAACGTCGGCGCACCCCTCCGATCCGTCTCGCGAGGAAGAGCCGGGAGCGCGGCATTTTCAAAAAGTTAACCACGTCCGCATAGACTCCCTCAACCATATCCGGCAACAGACCGGAGGAGACGGGTATCCATGCGTAAAGCTCCCACGGCGCACGATCCGCATCTTTTCGCCATCAGCCTCGCCTTTCGCGCCTTCCGCCGCGATTTCACCCTCGCGCCGCATTGGGCCTATCTCGTCTTCGGCGTCGTTCCCATGGTGTGCGCCGCCCTGCTCGGCGCCGCGCTCTATCTGGTGTTTCGCGACGACATGCTGACCTCGCTGATGCGCCGCCAGGCGCAGATGCAATTCGCCTATGAGGACCGCATCGCCGCCCTGCGCGACCAGATCGACCAGATGGCGACGCGCCAACTCGCCAATCAGGACACGGTCGAGGGCAAGGTGGCCGAACTCGCGGTGCGCCAGGCGCGGCTGGAATCGCGCTCGGCGCTGGTCAGCGCGCTGGCGGCGAAAATCGCGCCCGGCGACGGGTTGACCGCCATCGATCGCGCCGCGCCTACCTCGTCTTCTTCGCGCGCCGCCAACCCGCCGGCGCCCGCCTATGCCGCGCCGCCCCGATCCATCGAGCCAAAGCCGGCGCCGGCGCTCACAAAACCCGCGCCCGAAGGGTTTGACCTGCGCCGTGGCGGGGACACGACGCCCGTTCCCGAAGACGTGTCCGACGCCAGCGACGCGCTGTCGCCGCAGGATCGCCTGCGCGCCCTCGCCAGCAATGTCGAGCGCATCGAGCGCAGGCAGGCGGCGACGCTCGAGCAGTTGCGCGGCCCCGCCACGGCGCGCGCGGAAAACCTGCGTCAGGCGTTCACGGAAGCCGGACTGCCGGTGGAGCGCCTGCTGCGCCGTGGGGCTTCGGTCAAGCCGGCGGCTGGCGGCGAGGCCGTGGGCGGTCCGTTCGAGCCGGCGGCAAGAGCCGACGCGGTCGGCGGCCATTACGTCGCAAGAGCCGACGCCGTCGGCGGCGCTTACGTCACGACGGAACGCGCGTTCGAACGCGCCTTCGGCGACGTCAACCGCGCCGTCGCGCTGATGGACGGCTTGCGCCGCGCCCTGCCCTTCGCGCCATTGCGCCAGCCTCTGCCTGGCCCGCTCGACGTCACCTCGACCTTCGGCTATCGCACGGACCCGTTCCTGGGACGCCCCGCGCTGCACTCGGGAATGGATTTGCGCGCCCCCTACGGCGATCCGGTGCGCGCCACGGCGAGCGGGCGCGTCACCGCGGCCGAAAGCTCCGGCGGCTACGGCAATATGGTGGAGGTGGATCACGGCGCCGGTCTCGCCACCCGCTACGGCCACCTTTCGCAGATCGAGGTGAGCGAGGGCGAATGGGTGGAGGCGGGCGCGATCATCGGCCGCGTCGGCTCCACCGGACGCTCAACCGGCCCGCATCTTCATTATGAGGTGCGCGTCGACGGCGCCGCCGTCGACCCGTTTCGCTACCTCAAGGCCGGGCGGCTGCTCACGGCCGGGCTATAGCTTCTTCCGCACGAGCGCGCGCGGGCAAAAATTTTTGCAGCGCCGCCCTCAGCTTTTCGTCGGGCTGCGCGCCGCTTGTATAGCGAAACGAGAAGGCGCCCTGTCCCTCGGAGCGCCTGTCGCGCAGAACCTGGTCGGCGCGGCGCGCGATCGCCGGGGCGGGGTCGATCCAATGCACCGGCCAGGGCGCCAGCCGCACGAATTTTTCCTTCAGCAAGGGATAATGGGTGCAGGCCAGCACCACGCAATCGGTGCGCCGCTCGCCGTCGGCGACGAAGCAGGGCGCGATTTCCGCCGCGACCTCCGCCTCGTCAAGCTGTTCGCCGTGCATGAAAACTTCGGCGAGGCTGGCGAGCTTTTTCGCGCCCACCAGCGTAACGTCGCAATGGCCGGCGAATTTTTCGACGAGGTCGCGGGTGTAGTCGCGCGACACCGTGCCCGGCGTCGCGAGGATGGAGATCATCCGGGTCGCGGAAAATTCCGCCGCCGGTTTTATGGCGGGCACCGTGCCGACGAAGGGGATCGGCCATTTCGCCCGCAGATGCGGCAGCACCAGGGTTGACGCCGTGTTGCAGGCGATGACCACGCAATCCGGCTTTTCAGCGCTGATGAGCGTGTCCATGGCGTTCATGACCAGCGCGACCACGTCGTCTTCGGGGCGCGGGCCGTAGGGAAAGCCAAGATCGTCGGCGGCATAGACGAAATCGGCGTCCGGACGCTGTTTGATCAGGGCGCGCAAAACCGTCAGGCCGCCGAGGCCGGAATCGAACACCAGAATTTTCGCGCGAATCGGAACGGCGATCATGCCCCGCTTTAGCGCGATTTTTTTCCCGCGGCCAATTCGAGCGCCGAAAACACGGCCTCCGCGAGATCGCTCGGCTGATTCACCAGACCGTCGGCGCCCGCCGCTTCAAGCTCCTCGCGGGCGCCATAGCCCCAGAGCACGCCGAGGCTGCGCATGCTGTTGGCGCGGGCGCCGGCGATGTCGTAGCGGCGGTCGCCGACCATGATCGCGTCTTCGGGGCTTATCGTTTGCTCGGCGAGGATATGGGCGAGCAGGTCGGGCTTGTGGTCCAGCGCGCCGCCGGGGATCGAGCCGTAAACGCCGTCAAAAAATGCGGCGAGCTTGATGTTGTCGAGGATGCGCGCGGCGAAATCCCGCCGTTTCGACGTGGCGACGAACAGGCGCGCGCCCATGTCCGCAAGGCTTTTCAGCGCGTCGGGGATTCCGGGATAGGCTTCAGCGTCGTAGAGGCCGGTTTCGCCGTAATAGCGGCGATAGGCGGCCACGCCCTCTTCGACGCGGTCGTCGCCTCTCGCCCGCAAAAGGCTGGTGATCATCTCTTCGAGCGGCGGGCCGATGTAGCGCCGGATGTCCTGGGGTTCGCCGGCATGGCCCAAGGCGCGCAGAGTCGCTTCGCAACTGGCGATGATGCCCGGTTGGGAATCGATGAGGGTGCCGTCGAGGTCGAGGAGGATGGTGGGGCGCATGCGCGTTCATAGCTTTTCCCGCCGAATGCGTAAACGCTTGCCGCCTTGACGCCCCCTCCGCGCTCCTGTAGGAAGCCGTCTCTCCCCCGCTGGCCCCGGCCGGCGGGGAAGTTTTTCGCACCCGCGACCGTTCCCTTTGAGGTGAGCGATCTGTCGGCTTCCCCGGAAGCAGAGGAGGGCGCGATCTCCGCCGGCGTCCAAAACGCCGAACGCGAGGATCGCTTTCGACGCCGCGCCCCCACAGGAGCGCGCGAAAGGTCTTCGCGCACACATATCGAGGACCTTATGACCAAACGTTCGGAAGCCAAGTATAAAATCGACCGCCGCATGGGCCAGAACATCTGGGGCCGCCCGAAGAGCCCGGTCAACAAGCGCGAATACGGCCCCGGCCAGCACGGCCAGCGCCGCAAGGGCAAGCTGTCCGACTTCGGCACCCAGCTCAAGGCCAAGCAGAAGCTCAAGGGCTATTACGGCAACATTTCGGAAAAGCAGTTCCGCAAATATTATGCCGAAGCGATCCGCATGAAGGGCGACTCGGGCGACAACATGATCGGCCTGCTGGAGCGCCGCCTGGACGCCGTGGTCTATCGCGCCAAGTTCGTGCCGACCGTGTTCGCCGCGCGCCAGTTCGTCAACCATGGCCACGTCAAGGTCAACGGCCGCCGCGTCAACATCGCCTCCTATCTGGTGAAGGCCGGCGACGTGATCGAGGTGAAGGAATCCTCGCGCCAACTGGTGACCGTGCTGGAATCGGTGGCGCTGGCCGAGCGCGACGTGCCGGATTACTACGAAGTCGATCATTCCAAGATGACCGCCAAAATGACCCGCGTTCCGCTGCCGAGCGAAGTGCCCTATCCGGTGCTGATGGAGCCGAATCTGGTCATCGAATTCTATTCGCGCTGATTTTTTCGCCGCGACCGCGACCAAGACAAAGCCGCCCTTCGGGGCGGCTTTTTCATGCGCCACGCTGTTTTGATTCAAGTCATGGACTGAAAGATTGTCCTGCGACAGTCTTTCCTCCTCCAAGGGAGGCTAACACGTCCGGATTGGCTGCTTGGCTTTGAGGTATGGGCGGATTTGTTCTGGCCGGTATGCTTGTGGTCATCGTCCTGATGATCCCAAGCCTGCAAGGTGAGGTCTTACGCATCATTCCCATCGCGGCTGGCGTCGGCGACGTGCTCGGCATTCCCCTGGCCATGATTGCGGTCCGGTCCATCACTCGAAAAACGAGCTGACGGATCTGGCCACCCGCCGGCTAGCCGGTGGCAAGATACGCCGCGTCCCGGAGACATGGCGGACGAGAAATAGTCTCGCCCAAGCCAGAAGCTCAACGGGGCGCGGATGCGGTGACGGTCAGATTTTAGCGAAGAGCCCGGCCAGACGCATCAATCCCTCCGGCCAGGGACCGTGACCGCTCTCGGCGTTGATATGGCCGGCGTCGCCCGCGTCGGCCAGGTCCAGCGCCCAAACGTCAGCGAGCCGTTCGGCGAAAGCCCAATCGGCGAAAGGATCGCTGCGGCTGGCCACCAGCACGCCGGGAACTTGAAGCGCCGCTTGCGGCGCTTTTTCTTTGAACAGCGGGTCCACCGGCCGGTCGGCGAGGCCGGGGCTGTCGAGATTGGGCGGCGCCACCAGAAAAGCCGCCTTCACCTTGCCCCCGCCGTGCTCGGCGAGCGCGCTCGCCGCCGCCAGCGCCCCGAGGCTGTGGCCGATCAGCGCGACGGGCCGCGGCGCCGCCTCGATCTCCTGTAAAATCGTGCGGACCCAGGCGTCGCGCCGGGGCTGGTCCCAGTCCTCCTGCGGGACAACGCGCGCGGTGGAGAGTTTTTGGCCCCAGCGGGTCTGCCAATGGTCCGGCCCGGAGCCGCCGAGGCCGGGAATGATGAGAAGATCGAGATCGGAAATGCGCATGCGCTCTATTTAGCGCAAGCGAAGCCAAAGGGAAGCGGGCTGCGCCCGGCGCCGCTTCAGACCGCCAAATTGTCGATCAGCCGCGTCCTTCCCAGCCGGGCCGCGACCAGCAGCCGAATCGGCCCGTCCGCGAGCGCCGCCACGGGGGCGAGACTTTCGGCGTGACGCGCCTCGAAATAGTCGAGCGCGAAACCGCCCGCCCCGATTTTTTGGGCGGCGGCGGCGCAAAGCCCCGGGATGTCTTCGCCCGCGCGCATGGCCTTCGCGGTCTCTTGCAACACTTGCGACAGCAGAACGGCCTGCCGGCGTTCCTCCGCGCTCAGATAGACGTTGCGCGAGGACATGGCGAGACCGTCGGCTTCGCGCATGGTGGGAACGCCGAAGATTTGGGTGGGGATGTCGAGGTCCCGCGCCATCCGCCGGATGACGGCGAGCTGCTGAAAATCTTTTTCGCCGAAACAGGCGGCATCGGCCTGCGCCTGGTTGAGCAGTTTGGCGACGACTTGGGCGACGCCGGCGAAATGGTCCGGCCGGAACCGATCCTCCAGCCCCGCCAGCGCCGGTCCTCCAGGCGCGACCTTCGTGCAAAATCCCGGCGGATACATTTCCTCGGGCGGCGGCGCGAAACAGCCATCGACCCCGATCGAGGCGAGCTTGTCCACGTCCGCCGCAAAGGTGCGGGGATAGGCGCCGAAATCCTCGTTGGCGGCGAATTGCGTGGGATTGACGAAAATCGTGACGATGGCGCGGACAAAACCGTTTTCGCGAGCGAATTTCACCAGGGACAGGTGGCCAGCGTGCAGCGCCCCCATGGTGGGGATCAGCGCGATTTTGTCTCCCTGCCCGCGCCAAAGCGCCACGGCGGCGCGCATGTCGGCGACGGTGCGAAAAATCTGCGGCTGGCTCATAGCATCGACTCGTTCTTGATGGCGCGGAATTTGGGCGGCGGCTCCGCGGGGGCCGAAATTCCGCCACAGGCGCGTAAAAATTCGACATGCTCGCGCGGAAAACCATGCGCGACGGCGCTGGCGATTATTTTTTCCATGTAGTCGGCCGGCGCCCGGCCCAGGCTCGCCTCGGGGCGGCCGAGATAGACCAGCGCGCGAACCGCGCCGCCCTTGTCCCTGATCACCGGCAGGATCAGTTTTTCATAGGCCCCCTGGGCCACGCCCTCATAGCGGTCGAGCGCGGCGAGCGCGCCGAAACTCAGCTCCCACAGCACCCCGTAGGTGAGCGCCGCGGGATCGCGAACGAGAGTCGCAAAACCGTCCGGCAACAGGGCGAAGCGGAATTTGGGCAGCCGCGCCATGCCGAGCATTTTGGCGTGCGGGCAGCGCGCCGCCATGTCGGCGACGCACATATTGGAGCCATAGGCAAAGGTCAGAGGCATGGCGGTCGCAAGAGTTCAAAACTCCATGCCCCCGCCGCGCCGCCGCGTCAAGCCGCCACGCTCTGGCTCAAGGCCGGACTCTCGGTGTTGGGCGCCGCCAGCACCTGGGTGACGATCCAGTTGTAGTACCAGGCGAACAGCCAGGGGATCGGAATGATCAGGAAGGAGCCGAGCACCAGCACCAGCGTGCGCCACAGCAACTCCAGGCCCTCCCCGACGAACTCGAAGCGGTGGCTGCCCGCGATGTTGCTGCAAATCCAGCGCGCCTGATAGCGGATGACCCAGGCCCAGCCGATAATCGTCAGGACGGAAAGGCCGAGCAGCAGGCTCCAGCCGAGGAAGGCCCAGAATCCTCCCAAGAACGAGATGCGCAGCGCGCCATCCTCGCTGCGGACGGAGTCGACCAGCCAGCGCAGGATCAGGAAGGAGCAGCCGACCTGGATCAGCGAGCCGACCAGTTGCACCGTCGCGACATCGCCGCGCTCGGCCGCGTGGGGGTCGCCGGCGCCGTAAAGCGAGGGGATGAGCACGGACAAAGCGAGGCCGATGAACAGAATCGCCGGCCGGGCGAGGCCGCTCTCCAGCGCCAGGCGGGCGCCGTTCGGCAGGCTGACGCGGCTCATCAGCCAGCGGTAGAGCCACAGCGCCAGCCAGGGCGCGGGAATGACGAGGAGAAAGCCCAAACCCGCGACAAGACTGCGCCAGAACAGGTCCCAGACCGGAAAGTCCGCGCGCATCGCGGCGGCGGCGCCAGGCGACGGCGCCGACATGGCGGCGACGAGTTCGGGCACGTCGCGCGCCGCCCGGGGCGCGCCGCCCTCCGGCCAGACCAGACAATCCGGGGCGATTCGCCCGGAGCGGGCGACGACAAGCAATTCCTCGAAGGAGACGGGACCGTTCTGATGGCCCGCGCGATCCTTGAAATAATAGTTCCAGGACATGGAGAAACTCCAGCGTGACCGCGGCAGTCTGCGCCACGGCAGGGGAAAACGCCAGAGGCCGCGAGAAACCCGGAAACAGGAAACGGCGGGCCTTTCCTGGGACCCGCCGCTTCTTTCTTCCCGCTAGCCGTGTCTCGCGGTTAGGGAACTTTTTACAATCCCGCCAGGAAATTGGTGGGATCGACGGGCTTGTGGCCCTTGCGCAGCTCGAAGTGCAGCTGCGGCGAGGCGACGTTGCCGCTTTGGCCGGAGACCGCGATGACCTGACCGCGCTTGACCTTGTCGCCGCGCTTGACGTTCAGCGCGCTGTTGTTGGCGTAAACGCTGTCGAAGCCGTTGGGATGGTGGATCAGAACCAGATTGCCGTAGCCCTTCAGCTCGCTGCCGGCATAGGTGACCTCGCCGGCCTCCGCCGCCTTGACCGCCGTGCCTTCGGGCACCGCGATGTTGATGCCGTCATTGCCGCCGCCGCCATAGCCGCCGATCACCCGGCCGCGCGCCGGCCAGCGGAATTCCGGATTGGCGCTGTCGCCCTCGGGCGTGGTGCGCGCGGTGGGAACGTCCTCGGACGCCGGCGACTTCGGCTTGACGGATTCGGGCGCGGCTTCCGCGACCTTGGTCTTTTCAACCTTTTCGACCGCCGGCGCGGCTTGCGCCTGCTGCTGCGCCTTGGCCTGCGCCTTGGCGAGCTGTTCCGCCTTTTTCGCGTCGGCGGCGGTTTTCGCTTCGGCGACGGCCGCGTTCTTGGCCTCAGCGGCGGCTGTCTTTTTCGCCTCGGCGGCGGTCATTTTCTTTGCCTCAGCGGCGGTGATTTTCTTTGCCTCGGCAGCGGCCTGGACCTCCTGCGCCTTTTTCTTCTCGATGGTGGCGGCGGCCTCCTTGATCGCGGCGGCGCGGGCCTCGGCGATCTTCGCCTTGCGCTCGGCGACAGGATCGACCTTCGGCTTGGCGGGCGCGGCCGGCTTCGCGTCCTCTTCCTCCGCGGCGACGAGCGGTTGCGGGCCGGGCTTCATCACCATGCGGGGTTCGGGTTTTTTGGGCGCGGGCGCGGCCTGTTCGGCGTCGTCGCGCGGCCGGATCGGCTGCGCCTTGGCGAACTGCGGGGCCGGCGCCGCCTGGGGCGCGACCGGACGCGGCGCTTCGGCGCGCGCGTGGGCGCTGTAGACCGGGATCGTCAGGCGCGCTCCCGGCTGCACCTGCGCGGGCGAGCGATAGCCGTTCAGTTGCAGAAGGGTGTCGGTGGGCACGCCATAGCGGTTGGCGATCGCGGCGGCGGTCTCGCCCTGGGCGACCGTGACGGGTGCGCCCCCTTCGACCGACCAGCCGCCAACGCGGCCGGCGACGGCGCGAGGCGCAGGCGCGGCCACAGCTCTGACCGGCGCGGCTTGGATGGGCGCGGGCGCGGCCAGGACCGGCGCAGGCGCGGCCTGAATCGGCGCGGGCGCGGCGACTTGCGGCGGCGGCAGCGGCTGGCTGGTGATCGGCGCGACGGGAGCGGCGCGGCTCTGGAGCGGCAACGGCGCGACGGGGCGCGGCGCGGCGGAGCGGCGCAGGTCCGCGGCGGAATCGGTGCTCGGCGCGGGATCGTCGAAGGTGCGAAACGCTTCGGAGAAAAAGCCCTTGTTCTCGCCGGAGTCCGCGTATTTCGTCACTGGCGGCAGGGTCGAACCCGTCGGCGTTCGGTCATAGCGCGACGCGGAAGCCTTGAACGGATTGGACAAGGGATCATCGACCCGGGAGGAGTCGGCGCAGCCCGACAAGGCCAGGGCCGCAACGCCGGCCAGCAACAGGCCGAATTCTTTCCGCTTCAGCGCTTGCACCATGACTCAACTCACAAACCGAACATCAACACGTCGATTTAGAGCCATGTGGGTTAAAGGAGCGTTTAAGATGAATCGCTGTTCACCCTTTTTCGCTACGGCAGGGGGACAGACGTGCTTAACAAGGGCTTATACGGGTTCCGAACGATCCGTTCGGAACCCGTATTCCGCTCGCGCGGCAATCCGCCCCTCGCCTGGAGGATTTCCGCGCGATTTCGTTTTCGCGGATCGCGGAGCGATCTTGCGGAAACCGTATCAGACGTTGGCGAACAGGCCGCTCAGCAGAGTTTGCGCGCGGCAAGGCCCAAGCACGGTGGTTTCGATCCTGTCGCCGGCGGCGCGGCGGTAAAGCACCCGCTCCGTCCGCTCCCCATAAGCGCGGGCGGCGATGAGCGCCCCGCCCTCCCCCAAGGCGCCCAGAAGATGCGGCGGCGGGGTGTCGATGGCGGCGTGGACGATGATGCGGTCGAACAGGCCGAGCTCGGGCGAAATGTCATTGCCGTCGGCCCAGAGCGCCGCCACATTGGCGATCTTCAGCCGCTCCAGCCGCTCGCGGGCGGCGCGGGCCAGCGAATCGAAACATTCGAGCGTGACCACGCGGTTCGCCAGCCCCGACAGCACCGCCGCCGACCAGCCCGAGCCCGTCCCGACCTCCAGCACGCGCATATGCGGGGCGACGCCGAGCGCCGCCAGCGCCAGCGCCATCTCGGAGGGGCTTTCGATGGTCTGGCCGCAGGGCAGCGGCAAAGCGATGTCGCGCAGCGCCCGTTCGACCTGGGCCGCGCCGACAAAATTTTCGCGCGGCGCGTTCTCCATGGCGCGCAGAAGGTTGAGATCGTTAAAACCTTTTGAGCGCAGGCTCAGGAGCAGGCGCGCCGCCGCGAGTTTTTGCAATTCCACCCGCGCCAGGGCGGCGGCCGAGGGGAATGGCGGCTGATAGGCCATTCAGCCGAAGACGCTGGCGAAATGGGCCAGTCCCGGCTCGTCGGTGAGGTCGAGGCGCAGCGGCGTGACGGAAATGCGGTTCTGCGCCACGGCTTCGAGGTCCGTGCCCTCCCCCGCGATAAAGCGCGGGCGCTCGAAGGCGATCCAGTAATAGGGATTGCCGCGCCCGTCGTGGCGGGCGTCGATCTTCATCAATTCCTGCTCGCGCCGCCCCTGGCGGGTGAGGCTCACGCCCTGCACCTCGTCGGGCGGACAGGCGGGGAAATTGAGGTTGACGAGAACGCCCGGCGGAAAGCCGTGCGCCACGATCTTTTCGATCAGCCCGGCGGCGTGGGCCTCCGCGCATTCCCAAAAGGAATTCTCGCCCGCATAGCATTGCGACAGGGCGATGGAAGGGAAGCCCAGCAGCGTGCCCTCCATGGCGCCGGCGATGGTGCCGGAATAGGTGACGTCCTCGGCGACATTTTGGCCGCGATTGACGCCGGACAGGATGAGGTCGGGCGGGTTGTCCAGCATGATTTTGCGCACGCCCATGATGATGCAGTCGGTGGGCGTGCCTTTGACGGCGAAATGATTGCCAGAAATTTTGCGCAGGCGCAGCGGATCGGACAGGGAGAGCGAATGCGCGACGCCGGACTGGTCGCTTTCCGGGGCGACGACGACGACCTCGTCGGCGAGGTTTTGGGCGATCCGCTCCAGCACGCCGAGGCCGGGGGCATGGATGCCGTCGTCATTGGTGATGAGAATGCGCATGCTTTTGGCGCCCACGATTCGGATGAGAAAGATTGCGGGGGTTATAGCGTTTATCAACGGCGCGGACAGCCCCGGTGAGCGGAGGCAACGCCGCGTCATTGGCGTCGCCGTCCGAACTGCGCGTTCGTTCCAAGAGCCCAGAGCCTTTTCGAGCGAAGTGGATGCCGGTTCGCGTGAAGAAAATGCGTCAATACAAAAAGTTGGAGCCCGTTCGGTGAACGGGCTCTGGACCTGAAAATTGGCGAACCTTGAACTGATCGCCGCGCAACAGCGTTTTGGGTGAGCGCGCGGCGACCGGCGCGCCCATCGGAAACCGAAGCCGTTGCGCAACAGCAACAGCGCTTAGTCCTGCAGTATTTGGCCGAAAGGTGAGTCCTCATGCCGACAACCATCACGCAATCCTATCCCTCGGAAATACAGGCCCGCGAGGCCGCAGCCGCCCTCAGGAAAACGTTCAGAGACGATCTCGTCAAAATGGAAAGAAAATCCATGGGAAAAGCGACTGTGACCGTCGAAGCGGAACCGGACAAGGCGATGACGGCGATCCGCATCCTCAACGAACCCGGCGCGGCCACGAATTCGAACCCAACCAGCCTGCTTTACGACCCCGCGCCCTTGTCCAGACTTCTTCGACTCCCAGTTCTGTCGAACAGAACGCCTCGCGTAACCCTGATCGACGAACCGGCGCCCTTGTCCAAACTCCTGGGCCTGCCGACAATTCTCAAGAACTAACCGTCTCGACGCGCATCAGTGACCGACCAGGCTCCTTCGTTACGGAATTTTTGTCGGCGCGCCCGCCGACCGCTGCCCCTCGCCCCTCTTTGGGGGGCGAGGGGGGAGCGGGGATCGCGGCGTCAGAGCTTTGCGATCGTCTCCAGCCCGCCCATGTAGGGGCGCAGGGCCTCCGGGATGGTTACGGAACCATCTTCGTTCTGGTAATTCTCGAGGACCGCCACCAGCGCGCGGCCGACCGCCACGCCCGAACCGTTGAGCGTGTGAACAAAGCGCGGCGTCTTGCCTTCCGTCGGACGATAGCGCGCGGCCATGCGGCGCGCCTGAAAATCCCCACAAACCGAACAGGACGAAATTTCGCGATAGCGGTCCTGGCCCGGCAGCCAAACCTCGATGTCGTAGGTCTTTTGCGAGGCGAAACCCATGTCGCCGGTGCAAAGCAGGACGACGCGATAAGGAAGGCCCAGGCGCTTCAAAACTTCTTCGGCGCAGGCGGTCATGCGCTCGTGCTCGTCGATCGCCTGTTCCGGCGTGGTGATCGACACCATTTCGACCTTCGAAAACTGGTGCTGGCGGATCATGCCACGGGTGTCGCGCCCCGCCGCCCCGGCCTCCGCGCGGAAACAGGGCGTGCCCGCCGTCATGCGCAGCGGCAGGTTTTTCTCGTCCAGAATTTGCTCGCGGGCCAGGTTCGTCAGCGGCACTTCCGCCGTGGGGATCAGCCAGAGATAATCCTTATCGTCAATCAGAAATTTTTGCAGCTCCTTGACGTACGGCCCAGGCGCCGACACCTCAGCCGCTTCAACAAGCGACTGGTGCTCAGCCGCCGGGATTTTTCGCGTAGCGAGGAATTGATCTTCGGCGAATTTCGGCAATTGCGCCGTCCCAAACATGGCCTGATCCCGCACCAGCAGCGGCGGCGCGACCTCGGTGTAGCCGTGAACATCCGTGTGCAGGTCGAGCATAAACGCTTCCAGCGCGCGCTCCAGCCTCGCCAGCTTGCCCCTGAGCACGGTGAATCGCGCGCCCGACATTTTAGACGCCGCCTCGAAATCCATCAGGCCGAGCGCTTCGCCAATCTCAAAATGCTCCTTCGGCTTGAACCCGAATTTTTTGGGCTCCCCGACCCGCCGCACTTCGGGATTGTCGTTTTCATCGGCGCCGAACGGGACCTCCGGCAGCGGGCGGTTGGGGATCGCCGCCAGCTCCGTCTCCAGCGCCGCGATGGCCTCACGCTCCTCGGCTTCAAGAGCGCCCATACATTCCTTGAGCTCCGCGACTTCCGCCTTGAGCTTTTCGGCGAGCGCCGCGTCCTTGGCCTTCATCGCCGCGCCGATTTCCTTGGACGCGGCGTTGCGGCGCTCCTGCGCGGCTTGCGCCTTCTGGATCGCGTTTTTCCGCGCGTCGTCGAGCTCCACCAGTTTCGCGATCAGCGCGTCGGCGGCGGCCTCATCCGGCTTGCGCCTCAAAAGATCGGTTCGAAAACCGGCGAGGTCGTCGCGGATCGTCTTGATATCGTGCATGGCGGGCTCGAAATTCGTGAACCGCCCTCGCCCTTCGAGACGGCCGCAAGCGGCCTCCTCAGGGTGAGGGCTCCTCTGAAGGGCTATTCGGAAATCGACGTATCCGCCCGATTCTTCTCGATCAGGCCGACCGCGATGACCGCGCCTTCGTAAAGCAGCACCATGGGCAGGACAAGCGCGATCATGGAGATCAGGTCAGGCGGCGTCAGGATCGCCGCGATGATCGTGATCAGGACGATGGCGTAACGCCGCTTTTCCGTCAAAAACGCCCTGTCGATGATCCCCGCGTGACCCAGCAGGGTGAGAATCACCGGCAATTGGAAGGCGATGCCGAAAGCGAAGATCAGCGTCATGATCAGCGACAGATATTCGCTGACTTTCGGCAACAATTCGATGGTCGGCTCGCCCGCCACGCCCAATTGCTGAAAGCTCACCGAGAATTTGATGAGAAACGGCATGACGGCGAAATAGACCAGCAGCGCGCCCAGAAAGAAGAAGACGGGCGTCGCCACCAGATAGGGCGCGAAGGCCTGCCGCTCGTGGCTGTAAAGCCCCGGCGCGACGAATTTGTAGAGCTGCAACGCCATGATCGGGAAGGCGATGAAGCCGGCGCCGAACATGGAAAGTTTGAGTTGCGTAAAGAACTGCTCCAAAAAATGCGTCGCGATCAGTTTTGCTTTTTCCGGTCCCACCACCATCACATAGGGGCCGAGCAAGACGTTGTAGATCTCGTGCGAAAACCAGAAGCAGATGACGAAGGCGGCGACGAAGGCGAGCAGCGCCTTGATGAGCCGGGCGCGCAATTCGATGAGATGTTCGATGAGCGGCGCCTTGGTGGCGTCGATGTCGGCCTGCGTCATGATTTGACTTCCGTCGGCGCCGGCGGAAGCTCGGCCTTTTCGACAGCCGGAGCCTGTTCGGGGACAGCTTCAGCGGGGGGCGGCGGCGCGGCCTTTTCAGGATCGATCATGTCGGCGATGCGGTTCATCGTCCCCTCGATGGACGCTTTCTGCTTGATCTCGGAAAATTCGTCCTTGAGGTCGCGCATCTCGGATTCGCGTAAAACCTCGTCGAACTGGGCGCGGAAATCCGAAGCCATGCGCCGCGCCTGGCCGAGCAAGCGGCCGAGCTGGCGCAACGCATTGGGCAAATCCTTGGGCGGAATGAAAATCAGGGCCACCACCCCAATCAGGAGCAGTTTGCCCACATCGAAGTCGAACATGCAGAACCCTTACCTAGACCGCGACATGACAGCGCAGGTCCAGGCCTCAGCCGACCCTGTTGGGATCATGCGTCGGCGCCGGCGCCGCGCCATGATGGTCGATGGTCTTCGCCGGCGCGGCGGTTTCGGCGGGCTTGGGCGGCGCCGAATCCTCGTCGCTCAGGCCCTTCTTAAAACTCTTGATTCCCCGGGCGACGTCGCCCATCAGCTCGGAAATCTTGCCCTTGCCGCCGAACAGAATGAGGATGATGACCGCCGCAAGCAAGAGATGGGGCAAGGAAAGACCGCCCATGAGCATTGACCTCCGAGTTCAATTTTATCTGGAACCTAGTGCCGGTCGGGCGCAAAAACAAGGCGGCAGCGCAAGACGCGCGCCAAATCTTGCCGGGGCTTCACCTTGACGCGCCCCTTTCAATGCTTGCACAAAAGTACTATACGGCGTCGTTCTTTAGCGTAAGCGCGATTCAAGATCCGACGCCCGCCCGTTCCAGAAATTCAAGAGGCTCTCACAAGAATGCCCAAGACCCCCGGCTCCAAACCCGCCCGTGACACTTCATCCGACATCGACGCCGGGCTGGTGCGTGAAATCGCGCTGCTGCTGAGCGAGACGGACCTGAGCGAAATCGAGGTGGAGCGAGGCGATCTGCGCATTCGCGTCGCGCGGCAGACCTTTGCGGCGCCCGCCCCCGTCGCCGCCGCCTATGTCGCCGCCCCGCCGGCCATGGCCGTGGCCGCGCCCGCCGCGCCGGCCGCCCCCGAGCACGATCACGCCGACGTGCTGAAATCGCCGATGGTCGGCACCGTCTACCTGCGCCCGAGCCCGGAGTCGAAACCCTTTATCGAGGTCGGCTCCCATGTGACCGCCGGCCAAAAGGTGCTGCTGGTCGAGGCGATGAAGACGTTCAACGACATTGTCGCCCACAAGAGCGGCACGGTGACCGCCATGCTGGTCGATGATTCGAGCCCCGTGGAATATGACCAGCCGCTGATGGTGATCGCCTAAATGTTCGAAAAGATCCTGATCGCCAACCGCGGCGAAATCGCCCTGCGAATCTTGCGCGCGGCGAAGGAGCTTGGCATCGCCACCGTCGCCGTCCATTCGACGGCGGACTCGGAAGCCATGCACGTCAAGCTGGCCGACGAATCCGTCTGCATCGGCCCGCCGGCGGCGCGCGATTCCTATCTCAACATTCCCGGCCTGCTCGCCGCCTGCGAGATCACCGGCGCCGACGCCGTTCATCCCGGCTATGGCTTCCTGTCGGAAAACGCCAAATTCGCCGAGATTTGCGCCGATCACGAGATCGCCTTCATCGGCCCCAAGGCCGAGCACATCCGCATCATGGGCGACAAGATCGAGGCCAAGCGCACCGCGCGCGCCCTCGGCATCCCCTGCGTGCCCGGTTCTGAAGGCGGCATCACCGACGACGACGAGGCGATGCGGGTCGCCGAGCAGATCGGTTTTCCGGTGCTGGTCAAGGCCGCTGCGGGCGGCGGCGGACGCGGCATGAAAGTGGCGCGCACCGCGCTCGACCTGTCGGAGGCGCTGGCCACCGCCCGCACCGAGGCCAAGGCGGCGTTCGGCGACGACGCCGTCTATCTGGAAAAATATCTGGAGAAGCCGCGCCACATCGAGATTCAGATCCTCGGCGACGGGCTTGGCAACGCCGTCCATGTCGGCGAGCGCGATTGCTCGCTGCAACGCCGCCACCAGAAGGTGCTGGAAGAAACCCCCTCGCCGGCGCTCAACCAGGACCAGCGCCAGAAAATCGGCGAGATCTGCGCCGACGCGATGCGCAAGCTGAAATATTCCGGCGCCGGCACCATCGAATTTTTGTACGAGAACGGCGAATTCTACTTCATCGAGATGAACACCCGCATCCAGGTGGAGCATCCGATCACCGAGATGATCTCGGGCCTGGACCTGATCGTCGAGCAGATCAAGATCGCCAGCGGCGCGCCGCTCGCCTATCGGCAGGAAGACATCGACCTGCGCGGCCACGCCATCGAATGCCGGGTGAACGCCGAGCATCCCGCGACCTTCCGGCCCTCGCCCGGCAAGATTCTCTATTACCATCCGCCGGGCGGCGTCGGCGTGCGCGTCGATTCGGCGGCCTATCAGGGCTATGTGATCCCGCCCAATTACGATTCCATGGTGGGAAAACTGATCGTGCAGGGCCGCACCCGCAACGAGGCGCTGATGCGCCTGCGCCGGGCGCTCGACGAGTTCATCGTCGACGGCGTCGACACCACGTTGCCGCTGTTCCGCGCCCTGGTGCGCAATTCGGAAATCCAGGACGGCGCCTACGACATCCACTGGCTGGAAAAATTCCTGGCCGCCGGCGGCATGGACCATCACGAGTAGTTCATGCGTCTCGCGGTCGTCCTCGGGCTGGTGATCGCCGGGCTCGGCTGGTGGTTTTTCCGCGCGCCCGCCCCGCCGTCTCCAGACCTGATCGCCGGCCTCGCCAACGACGGTTTTTCCGGCGCGCCCTGCCCGGCGCGCTCGATTCTTGAACAGGACGCGCGGAAAAAGCGCGGGCCGCAGACCCCGACCGCCTTCGGCCAGCGCCTGCGCGAGCGTTTCGCCTTGGGGTCGCCGGGCGAGGCGCTGCAAAAAACCCTTTTCGAACAGGGGTTCGAGCCGATTTCGCCCTGCGCCAATGACGAAGGCGTGTTTGGCGCGCGCTGGCGCGGGAGAAACTGGGGCGATCCCGACGCCTATGTCTATTGGCGAGTCGACCTCGACGATCACCTCATCTTTGTCGACGGACATGTCAGCCGCACCCCGTGAAGCCGTCGATTCGACGCCGGAACGGCCCCGGGACGCCTCCGCATGGACGTTAAACGCCGCGATTAACGTGCCCTGACGCCTTTAACCTGTCATTGTCGCCGCGTATGGCCTAGCTCTGACACTATCGGCGAAAACCAGCGTTCCTATCGACGCAGGTGCGAGCCATCTCATACTCGGGCGAGGAAAACGCATGTTCGAGCACCTTGAGCGCGCCCTTGTGGAGCTTTACTACGCCGTCGCCGAATTCGAGCGGAACGAGGAGCTCAGCGCTCTGACGCCGCTGGAAGTCGAATCCGTGCGGGCGCGATTGATCGTGGCGCGATCCAACCTCGAACGCCTGATCATCGAAGACAACGAACGAAAAGGCGCGAGATCCAATCGGATGAGCGCCTGACCCCTTGCAAGGCCGCCGAGCGACGCGTCAACGGGTTTCGAGAGCCGATTGCACAGCGCGCCATTGCCCCATGAGTTTTGCCACGATTTCGGGCGCGAAGGCGTAACGATCGAGCGTGGCCGGCACGTCGGCGGCGACGCCAGGAAATTTTTGCCGCAACATCTGCGCGGCCGCGCGCGTCGCCTCCCGGTCGCCGGCGCGATTCGCGGCGATGGCGCGCAAGATCAGGCCGATGGCGCCTTTCTCCATGAAGCCCGCGCGCGCCAGCGAGCGAAATCGCGCCTCGTCGTCGCGCATGAAGGCGGCGAGACAGGAGAAGGCGTAAAGAAAGCTGGGCGCGGCGCGGTCGAGGGCGCTCAACGGCGCGAGCAAAGTCTCGCCACGCGCGTAGTCGCCACGTGAAATGTAGCTCGCGGCGATCTGCGCGACAAAGAGGGTGACATTGGGATTGAGCTCGAGCGTCCTGCGGGCGGCGACGAACGCCTCTTCAAAGCGCTTGTCGTAGAAGCGCACGAGGTGCAGCACATAGGCGGAGCGCGCCCGCTGCGGGTCACGGTCGAAGGACTCGCGGGCGAGTCGCGTGGCCCGCGACAGGTCGGCGGGCCCGAGATTGCCGGGCTCGGCGTCGAGGTAACGCCGCACCAGCAAGACGGACAGCAGCGCCTCCGCGTAGGCGCTGTCGGGATCGGCGGCGATCTCGGCCTCCAGGCAGTCGAAGGCGCGACGCAAATCGTCGGGATCGCGGTGCGTGATGGCGTCCAGAGTCGCGAGAATGCAAAGATGGCCGGACGGCCGCGCCGGCCAGGGCCGGGTGCGCGCCATCATGTCCATGTTCACGGCGGCATGGGTGTCGGCGACCGCGCGCGCCGCGGAGGCGATGATCGCGGCTTCCCCCTCCTCGTCGACCGGCGCCGGGTAATCGCCGGTCCAGACGACGGCGCCGCTCAGGGTATGCGACAGGTCGATGGACAGACGAGGCGGGCGGGCCGAAGGGCGCAGGTGGACGACGAGCGTGTAAGCGCCGGGCGTCTCCCGCCGGCTCTCGGCCGCCGGACGGGTCACGATCAAACCGTCGAAAGCGCCCAGCGCGCGCGAAAGCCCCTCGCTCAATCGCGCCAGGGCGAGCGAATCGGCGTCCGAACCGGGCGCGACCCCGACGGCGACCGTGGGGCGTCCCCGTGTCCAATCGAGTTGCTGGGGCGCTCGGCTGGAGGGCCACGACACCAGACACGCAAGCATCACGATCACGACCACGGCCGCGGCGGCGACGATCAGCGCTGAAAACATGGGGCGCGGCGACGATGGGACCGCCGGAGATTCAGCCGCGAGCGGCGGAGCGGGCGCACGTTCGGGCGACGCGTCGCACCTGCTGACCAAAACCCTATAGGCCCCGACGGGCATTTCGATGCGGATCGGGCTGGCGGCGCCGGGACCGGCGTAATAGGCCGCCAGCAATTGCCGCAGGCGCGCGGCCTGCACGCGCACGATGGAATTGTTCTGCGCGTCGAACGATTCGTCCCGCCCAAAAACCTCGACGGCGATGGTGAACGCCTTCAGCCGCGCCCCCCGGCCGTCAAGCGTCTCCGTCACCACGAAGGTCAGGAAACGGGAGACGCTCGGGTTTCGCTCAAATTCCGGGTCGCGCAAAATGGTCGCGAGTTCGATCTCGACCTCGCCGCGCGTCCAATCGTCCGACAAGGGCTCCATTGCAAAAACCAGTGCCGCCGCACGACACCCATGCGGCTCTGAAAGAGACTGATAACACGCAATCTTGTTCCGGAACGCCTTGTTTTCAATCAAGTCGATTCATGTTGCGAAACCTAAGGCCAAGTTCAGGCGCGCGTGGCGGGGCCGCTGCGCGGGCTTGTCGAAACGGGTTCCGGCGCCCACAATGGCCCGATGTCGTCTTCCGCCTCGATCACGCCCGAGCTCCTGCTGCACGCCTATGCCTCCGGCCTGTTTCCCATGGCCGAGGACGCCGACGACGAGGATTTGCGCTGGTACGACCCGTCGCGCCGGGGCGTCTTTCCGCTCGACGGTTTCAACGTCTCAAAAAGCCTGGCCAAGGCGATCCGCTCGGGCGCATTCGAGATCAGGATCGACACGGATTTTTTCGGCGTTCTGGCCGGCTGCGCCGAGAGCGCGCCGGGCCGCGAAAAAACCTGGATCAACGGCCGCATCGCCGAGCTTTACGGCGCGCTGTTCGCCCATGGTTTCGTTCATACGGTCGAGGCGTGGCGCGGCGAAGACCTCGTCGGGGGGCTTTATGGCGTGGCGCTCGGCGGCGCCTTCTTTGGCGAGAGCATGTTCCACCGCGCGACCGACGCATCGAAAATCTGCCTGACCTATCTGGTCGCCCGGCTCAATCGCGGCGGTTTTTCCCTGCTCGACACGCAATATATCACGCCGCATCTCGCCAGCCTCGGCGCCGTGGAGATTTCGCGCGCCGCCTATCATCGACGGCTGCGTGCGGCGCTGCCGCTCCAGAGCCATTTTCGCGCGCTGCCGGTCGATGCGCCCGCCGACACGGTGCTCGCGCTGGCGCGCGGGGCGGCGCGCTGAGGCGCGATGGCGGATTGGCGCTCACGGCCGGCGCGACAGGCCGTGAGCCTCGCTTGGTCCCGGCGATCCTCAGGCGGCGCGCACCGTCTTGAGGAACTCGCCCATCACTTTCCGCAGCGCCTCGGCTTGCCGCGCCAGGTCGACCACGGAGGTTTGCACCTGGCTGGCGGCGCTCGCGGAATCCTGCGCCGCCGCATTGATTCCGTGCAAGTCCTGCGACACCTGCTGCGTCCCGTTCGAGGCCACCACCACGCTCTGCGCGATCTCTTGGGTCGCCTCTCCCTGCTGCTCGACCGCGAGGGCGATGGCGCCGGCGATGGTCTTGAGCCGCTCGATCACATTGGCGATGTTGACGATCGCCGTGGCCGACCCCTCGGTGGACCGCTGGATGTCGGAGATCTGCGCGCCGATTTCGGAGGTGGCGCGCCCGGTCTGCGAGGCGAGATCCTTCACCTCGTTGGCGACCACGGCGAAACCGCGCCCCGTTTCGCCCGCGCGCGCCGCCTCGATGGTCGCATTGAGCGCCAGCAGATTGGTCTGGCCGGCGATGGAATTGATGAGATCGACGATCTGGCCGATGGTCTGCGCCGAATCCGTCAATTCCTTGACCTTGCTGGAGGTCGCCTCGGCCTCGCTCGCCGCGTTGACGCTGATCGCGGCGGATTCGTCCACCTGCTGCTTGATCTCGCCAATGGCGGCGGTGAGCTGCTCGGCGGCGGCGGCGACGGTGCGCACATTCTGCGACGCCTCCTCGGCGGCGCCGGCGGCGGATTGCGCCTGATCCACCACGCGCCCCGTCGCCTGCGCCATGGTCGAGGACGCCGATTGCAACTGGTCGGAGGCGGCGACCACGCCCTGGACGAGATCGCTCATGGCGCGCTCGAAATCGTCGGCGAGCTTCAACATGGCGTCGTTGCGCTCGCGCTCCTGGCGCAGCCGGTCCGACTCCGCGGCTTCCGCCTTGCGGCGGGCCTCCTGCTCGGCCCCGACGCGGATCTGTTCCACGGCCCGCGAAATGTCGCCAATTTCGTCCTTGCGCTGCGCCCCGGCGATTTCCTTGAGCGTCTCGCCCCGGGCGAGCGCGCGCAAAGCCTCGGCCAGCTTGGCGATCGGCGAGGAAATGCCGCCAGCGACGAAGGTCATGGCGACCAGCGCCAGGACGCCGACGATCAGCGAGGCGACGACCTGCGCCGTCACATCGCTTTTTCCACGCGCGGCGAGCGCATCCGTGAGCTTGCGCGCGTCCGCCATCACCACGGCGCGCGGTTCGGTGATGATCACCGACCAGGCGCCGCCGGTGCGTCCCAGCGCAATCGGCGAAAACACTTTCAGGACGTCATGCGCCGCATCGACGGACACATTGGCGCGCCCCTCGCGGATGGTCGCGACGTCCTGTTTGGCCGTGTCGTCCACAACGTCGAAGGGACCGCCGATCGCCTGCGGCTTGCCGCTGGCGGCGACAACCAGCCCGGAATTGGTGACGATGGAGACGCTGCCCTTGCCGCCGTAAATCGAGGAATTGACCTTTTCGGCCAGCGTCTGGATGAAATCGAGGTTGAAATCGGCGCCCGCCACGCCCGCGAACCGGCCGTCGACCATGATGGGAACGGACATGGTGGCGAGATGGACCGCCTTGCCCTGGACGATATAGGGCAATGGCGCCAGAATGCTTTCCTTGCCGGTTTCCTGCGGTCCCAGGAACCAGCCGCCCTTCATGACGCCGTTGGGATGGAGGTCGCGGCTGCTGTATTCGACCAGCGGCTGCAAGGCGATCTTGCCGGCGGCGTCACGCGTCCAGTAAGGCAAGGCGCGGCCGGTGTCGTCCGATCCCGCATCCTTGCGGTCGATGTATTTTTCGTCGAGACCGTCGAGAGCGTGCGGCAGCCATGCGCTGTAGGTTCCGTTGAAACGCGAATTGTCTTTCAGGTTCTGGAGCAGGATGTCGTTGAGTTGGGCGCGCCGCGCCTCGGACCGCGTTCCAAATTTTTCGGGGGGGCGCGCGATCATTTCGAGCGTCCGGGCCATGACGCGTGCGACGTTGAACGCGGAATCGACCTCGGTCTGGATCACGCCGGCCTGGGTCGCGGCGAGACGCGAGAGCGATTCCTTGCTCAGGCGATCAAGCAGTTCATCGACGCTTTCCGCGACATAGGCGGACGACTGGCCGGCGGAATAGATGCTGAAGCCGAGAATGGCGCCGGTGACAAGCACGACGCAAACGGCCGAGAGCGTGACAATGCGCACCCTGATGGAATGAATGTTCATGACCGCCTTCGCTGTAAAGGGTCGCGCATGCGGCGCGAGCAGGCAAGCGTAGCGGTCTTGGCTTATGCGAGGCTGGCCGTCGGAGGCGGCGCGAGCCGCCTCGTCTCAGAAGAGGTCGCGCAGGTTCGGGAAGCCGCCGCGCGGCTCGGGGGCTCGCGGCTGCGGCTGCGGCGCCGGCTGGGCCTGCGGCGGCTCGGTCGGCGGCGGCGGTTTGGGCTTCGGCTTCTTCTTCGGCTTTGGCGCGGGGGGCTGCGCGCCGGGGTCGGCGCCCGCCCCCGGAGGCGCGCCGACCTCGACCGGCGGCGGCAGCGGCGCGGGCCCTGCCGGCGGCGAACCCATGTCCACGGGCTCGGCCGGCGGGGGCGACTCGGCCGAGGAGGACGGCGCCTCCACCTTGGGTTCTTCCGGCTCCTGGGGTTTCAGGATGCGCGGTTTTTTAACCGGCGTGGGCGAGCTTTGCGCGTTGGGCGGGGTCGCGGCCGGGGTTCCTGGCGCCGGAGAGGCGATGACGTCCTTGCCGCCTTTGCAATCCTTCAGCCAGATGTCATAGACGGGATGCTCCACGCCATGCAGGCCGGGGCTCGCCGCGAACATCCATCCAGAGAAGATGCGTTTGGCGGTCTTGGCGCTTTCGACATCGTCGACTTCGACAAAACCTTCGGTGAGCGGGTTTTCCGTCTGCGGCCGGGTCAGGCACACGCGCGGCGTGATCTGCAGGGTGCCGAACTGCACGGTCTCGTCGATGGCGACGTCGAAGGAGATGATGCGGCCGGTGATCTTGTCCAGACCGGCGAACACGGCGTTGGGATTGCGGATCTGGTCGGCGCGCGCCGACGGACCGGCCAGCAGGCCAGCCGCGAGACAGAGCGCGAGAAAGGAAAGTCGCATGGACGGCTCAGGCGTCGGGCGACCAGGCCTGGTAATCGCCGGTCGCAGCCGGACGGACGCCGGAGCGCAGCGTCGAGCCTTGCGGGCGCCAGGCGTTGGGCGTGCCGGTTTGATTGAAAACGTAGGGCTTTTCCCATTCGCGCGGCGTGTAGTCGGCGTTGGGGATGTCGTCGGTCTGGTAGTGCAGCCAGCCGTACCAACCCGGCGGGACTTTCGAACCTTCGGCGACGCCCTTGAAAATCACCCAGCGGCGGTTGAACCCCAGCGCGGGATCGATTCTGCCCTTTTTCCAGCGGTAATAAATGTTTCCGAACTCATCCTCGCCGACGCGCTCGCCGCGCAACGCCGTGTGAATACGGGTCGCCAGGGTCTGCTCGTTCCACCAGGTGAAGAGCTGCAGGAGCCATTTCATCGCGCGAATCCAAAATTCAGGCCGGGAGATTTTTCGCGGCGGACTATGGCGGCGCCGGGTGAGGATGTCCAGTCGTTCATTGGGGCGATACGGGGGCGAAGCGTTGACGGGAGCGCAAGCACGGGCGTATCGCAGGGGCGGATGAGGGGGCGCCCGTCGCCAGGAAAGAACGACTCATCCGACGCCAAAGCGCGTCCGCAAGGACGGGCGTCTCTTGACGCCCTGTCGCGCCGCCTTGTCCCGCAAAGGGTGCAAGGATGGCGCCCTGAAACATGGGGAGTCCCGCCATGACCGTCGCCCTCGCCGGCATTTTCCTTTGCCAATTGCTCGGCGAATTGATTTGCCGCCTGTTTGCCCTGCCCCTGCCCGGCCCCGTTGTCGGCATGGGCCTGTTGTTCGCCTATTTGCTCGCGCGCGGCGGACAGGGCCAAAAAGCCGTTCCCAAGCCGCTCGGGGCCATCGCCGACCAGTTGCTCGGCCATTTGTCGCTGCTGTTCGTGCCGGCGACCGTCGGCATGATGCGCTATTTCGACATTCTCTCGGCCAACGCCCTGCTGCTGACCGTCACCCTGCTGGCCTCCACGGCGCTGACGCTGGCGGCGACCGCCCTCACCTTCCGCCTGCTGACGAGGGCGAAATCGTGATCGAACATCTTCTCCCCCATGGCGCGGAAGCCTGGGTCTATCTCGCCCACACGCCGCTGCTGTGGCTGACCCTGACCCTGGTCGCCTATGTCGTCGCCGACCGGATCTCCATTGCGGCCGGCCGCCACCCGGCCGTCAATCTGGTGGTGATCGCCGCCGCCATGATCATTCTGGCGCTCACTCTGACGGGAACCAGCTACGAGACCTATTTTGAAGGCGCCCAGTTCATCCATTTCCTGCTCGGCCCCGCCACCGTCGCCCTGGCCATTCCGCTCTACCGACATTGGGAGCGGGTGCGGGCCTCGGCCTTGCCGATCCTGGCCTCGCTGACGGTGGGCGCGCTGGTCGGCATTTTTTCCGCCGCCCTGATCGCGCGCGCGCTAAAAGGCTCCGACCTGATCGTCGCTTCGCTCGCGCCGAAATCCGTGACCTCGCCCATCGCCATGGGCCTGTCCGAAAAACTCGGCGGCGCGCCTTTCCTCACCACGGCGCTGGTGATCGTCACCGGCGTCGCCGGCGCGATGATGCTGTCGCCGCTGATGCGGCTGCTGCGAATCAAGGATTCGGCGGCCATCGGCATGGCGGCGGGGGTCGCCTCGCATGGCATCGGCACGGCGCGCGCCTTCCATATCGATTCGGTCGCGGGCGCTTTTGGCGGCATAGGCATGGGCCTGAACGGCGCCTTCACCAGCCTCGTCCTGCCGATTCTGCGGCCTTTGCTGGGACTCTAGAGCGTGATCTTTTCCGAAAACCGGTTTCCACTTTTCGGGATCATGCTCTAGCCAAGGTCCGGGGGCGTTAGCCGACAATGGCGGAAAAAGTAAAGAATTTCTTAAAAATCCGTCCAAACCATCCCCACAATCCTCAAATTGTGGTGGCGGTTGATAAGTCACCCACAACATCTTGACGGGCGGAGGGGGCGGTCTTAGCATCGCCTCATTCCTTCGAGAGGCGGTTTTTGCGGCTCCGGCCGCAAACTTTTGGCGCGCGCCCCCCTTGCGAACGGAGCGTTCAAATTGGTCGCGTAGCTGCCGCGTCGTCGGGTCTTTCCCGGCGCGAACGCGGTTGCGCGTCCGGCGTTATCGACACGACATCAGGCGGGGGCGGAAACACAAATGCGGATCGAGCGGCACTACACCAGGGCGGGCCAGTCTCCCTATCAATCGATCGAGTTTCGCGAAACCAAGAGCGAGATCCGCAATCCCGACGGCAGCACCGTCTTTTCACAGACCGGCATCGAGACCCCGGCCGCCTGGAGCCAGGTGGCCTGCGACGTGCTCGCGCAGAAATATTTCCGCAAGGCCGGCGTTCCCGCGCGCCTGAAAAAAGTCGAAGAGACGTCCATCCCCTCCTTCCTGTGGCGCTCCGTTCCCGACGAGGTCGCGCTCGCCGAACTCCCGGAAAAGGAGCGTTTCGGCGGCGAAACCTCGGCCAAGCAAGTATTCGATCGCCTCGCCGGCGCCTGGGCCTACTGGGGTTATAAAGGCGGCTATTTCGATTCCGACGAGGACGCGCAAGCCTTCTTCGACGAAATGCGCTACATGCTGGCCCGCCAGATCGCCGCGCCCAACTCGCCGCAATGGTTTAATACTGGCCTGCACTGGGCCTATGGCGTCGACGGCCCCGGCCAGGGCCATTTTTATGTCGACCACGAGACGGGCGTCCTCACCGCCTCGAACTCGGCCTATGAGCACCCGCAGCCCCACGCCTGCTTCATCCAGTCCGTGCGCGACGACCTCGTCAACGAGGGCGGCATCATGGACCTGTGGGTCCGCGAAGCGCGTCTCTTTAAGTATGGCTCCGGCACCGGCGCCAATTTCTCCAGCCTGCGCGCCGAGAACGAGCGCCTCTCCGGCGGCGGAAAAAGCTCCGGCCTGATGTCGTTCTTAAAAATCGGCGACCGCGCCGCCGGCGCGATCAAGTCGGGCGGCACCACGCGCCGCGCCGCCAAAATGGTGGTGGTCGACGCCGACCACCCCGACATCGAGGCCTTCATTGACTGGAAGGTCCACGAGGAAGAAAAGGTCGCCGCCCTGGTCGCCGGCTCCAAAACCCTGCGCAAGCACATGAAGGCCGTGTTCAAGGCCGCCGTGAACTGCGAAGGCCCCGGCGACGACTGTTTCAACCCGGACAAGAACCCCGCCCTCAAGCGCGAGATCAAACTCGCCCGCCGCGCCAACTGCCCCGACAGTTTTATCAAGCGCGTGCTGCAATACGCCAAGCAGGGTTTTACCAGCTTCGACATCGACGAATACAACACGGATTGGGATTCTGAGGCTTACCTCACCGTCTCCGGCCAAAACTCCAACAACAGCGTCCGCATCACCGACGCCTTTTTGCGCGCGGTCGAGCAGGACGGCGACTGGAACCTGACCCGCCGCACCGACGGCAAGACCGCGAAAACGCTGAAGGCCGCGGCCCTCTGGGACAAGATCGGCTATGCCGCCTGGGCCTCGGCCGACCCCGGCCTGCAATTCCACACCACCATCAACGACTGGCACACCTGCCCGGCCGGCGGCGAGATTCGCGCGTCAAATCCGTGCTCCGAGTACATGTTCCTCGACGACACGGCCTGCAATCTCGCCTCGCTGAACCTGCTGCAATTCCGCGACCCCGAGACGAAGAAATTCGACATCGCCGCCTACGAGCACGCGGTCCGTTTGTGGACGGTCGTGCTGGAAATCTCGGTGCTGATGGCGCAATTCCCGTCGCGCGAGATCGCCCAGCTTTCGTATGACTACCGCACGCTCGGCCTCGGCTTCGCCAACATCGGCGGCCTCCTGATGTCGTCCGGCCTCGCCTATGATTCCGACGCCGGCCGCAGCCTGTGCGGCGCGCTGTCGGCGATCATGACCGGCGTCTGCTACGCGACGTCAGCCGAAATGGCGCAAAAGCTTGGCGCCTTCGCCCGCTATGCCGGCAATGAAGGCGCCATGCTGCGGGTGATCCGCAACCATCGCAAGGCCGCCTATGGCGAGACCATCGGTTTTGAAGGCTTGGCCGTGAACCCGGTGCCGCTCGACGCCGCCTCCTGCCCCGAGCCGATCCTGATCGACCACGCCAAGCGCGCCTGGGATCGCGCCCTGACGCTCGGCGAAAAGCACGGGTTTCGGAACGCGCAAGTCTCCGTCGTCGCCCCCACCGGCACGATCGGCCTGGTCATGGATTGCGACACCACGGGCATCGAGCCCGACTTCGCCCTGGTCAAATTCAAAAAGCTCGCCGGCGGCGGCTATTTTAAGATCATCAACCGCGCCGTCCCCGAAGGTTTGCGCGCTCTCGGCTACACCGAAGCGCAAATCGCCGAAATCGAGGTTTTCGCCGTCGGCCACGGCAACCTCAACCAGTCCGCCGGCGTCAACCCGACGACCTTGAGAGCCAAAGGGTTTGGCGACGCCCAGCTCGCCGCCCTGGAACAGGCCCTGTCCGGCGCCTTCGACATCAAGTTCGCCTTCAACAAATTCGTCCTGGGCCCGGAATTTTTGGCGAACACGCTCAAAGTCCCGTTTGAAAAACTGGACGACCCCAGCTTCGAGCTCCTCCCCTTCCTCGGTTTTTCGAAAGCCGAGATCGAAGCCGCCAACATCCACGTCTGCGGCGCGATGACGGTCGAGGGCGCCCCGCATCTGAAACACGAGCATTACGCGGTGTTCGACTGCGCCAACCCCTGTGGCCGCACCGGCAAGCGTTATCTGTCGGTCGAAAGCCACATCCGCATGATGGCGGCGTCGCAGCCCTTCATTTCCGGCGCGATTTCGAAAACCATCAACATGCCCAACGACGCCACCGTTGAGGACTGCAAGAACGCCTATCTGCTCTCCTGGCGCCTCGCGCTCAAGGCCAACGCGCTCTACCGCGACGGCTCCAAACTGTCGCAGCCGCTGAACTCGCAACTGATCAGCGACGAGGACGAGGAGGAGGACGCTTTTGACGCCTTCATCGAGCAGACCCAGCCGGCGCGCGCGACGCAGATCGCCGAAAAAATCGTCGAGCGCGTCATCGAGCGCGTCGAGCGCCGCCGCGATCGCGAAAAGCTGCCCGACCGGCGCAAAGGCTACACCCAGAAGGCGGTGGTCGGCGGCCACAAGGTTTATTTGCGCACCGGCGAATACAGCGACGGCCGCATCGGCGAAATTTTTATCGACATGCACAAGGAAGGCGCGGCCTTCCGCAGCTTGATGAACAATTTCGCCATCGCGATCTCGGTCGGCCTGCAATATGGCGTGCCGCTGGAGGAATATGTCGACGCCTTCACCTTCACCCGCTTCGAGCCCGCGGGGTTTGTGCAGGGCAATGACGCGATCAAGAACGCGACGTCGATCCTCGACTACGTGTTCCGCGAGCTCGCCATCTCCTACTTGGGCCGCAACGACCTCGCCCATGTCGACCCCTCCGACATCGGCCACACCGCGATGGGCGCCGGCGACGACCAGGGCCGCGCCCCCGCCGCGCAACCCAATCAGACCCAGCGTTTTGTCTCGCGCGGCCTGGTGCGCGGCAAGACGGACAAGCTGATGCTGGTGCAGACGGAGCGGCCGGCGGACAAGCCGGCGACGGTTGGGATCACGACGGTGGGCGCCACGGCGCTGAAATCCGACGCCCTGGTCGAGCCGGGCGCGGCGAGCCTGATGGAAACGCTGACGTGGACGCCGCCAACAAAACTGCCCGACACCGCCCTGGACAGAAGGGCCGAAGCCCGCATGAAGGGGTACATTGGCGAGGCCTGCCCCGAATGCGCGAATTTTACGCTGGTCCGCAACGGCACCTGCATGAAATGCGACACGTGTGGCGCGACCACGGGGTGCAGCTGAAAATCCCAACAACACAGTGGTGGTGAGCGTCGCAAAGTTTTGTGAGGTTTTGTTTCAAGTGTCGCTGTCGCCGGGATTCCGGCGACAGCTCTAACAGCTACGGCACGACCTCACGACTGTGAAAACCGTCGAATCTCGCGCCGGCTACCTCTCCCTGCCCCCGATTCTCCGCAGCCGCGCTGCTATTGTCAGCGCGGCGCCTTTGAACTCGCGTTCGAGGCAAACTTCATGACAAGAGATTTTGAGGTTCTACCGCGCCGCGACGACGAGCTTCACGACAAGGCGATGTCCTTGCGCGAGTTTTTTGGGATTTCAAATCGTTTTCAGTTCGACCTTCCCTCGTTGATAGAGGAAAAGCTGGTTGGAAAAATTCTGAAATCCATCGGGGTGCTAAAATTAGTCCTGCTTGACGTATATAAACCAAAGGCGTCGGTAACATTCAAACACGGTGAGTGCATCCTAACGGTGGAAACCGAAGTCTGGGAATTCGCCAAACAGGGTGACAGCGAATCGATCTTTAAGCTCGCTCATGAGCTTGGTCACTTAATGCTACACAACAAACATGAGCAGAGATTTTCAGACCCCAAGCAGAGCTATGTGAACTTCATAAAACCAGATCGAAGCGCCGAAACACAAGCTAATAAATTTGCTGCATACTTCATGGCACCACGCCAATATATGCGCTTCTGCGATACGCACCAAGACCTGAATCAATCCTTTAATTTCCCACTAGCGTTTGCATACTTTAGATTCGGACTTCACCGTCAAGACCAAGACCGAAAACCAAAAATGCGATGCAACAACTGCTCAGCCGAGTATAGCCAGTACGATTCTGGCGACGCTGGTTGCCCATTCTGTTGCCAATAGCGTCGACCACCTGTCGGCACACGCCCGACGCCGAGACCATTTTCAATGAGGCATTCGCGGCTCTGACAACGATTTCGGCAGGATGCTTTGCAACCATTTACGGTGCCAGAAAGCCCTTTGGCAGAAACGCCGCGGAAGATATCCTGACGCGCAGAACGTCGAGATTGAATTGGGAACACCATGTCGCCGTCGACGGAAATTCCCCAAGGTTTCGTCAACGCCTTATGGGCGCACCTTGACGCGGCGATCCAGCCGTGGGTGGAGAAACGGCTTAGGTCGTTCGCAAAACGTCACGGCGTTCTGAAATGGATCATTTCAACCGACTTCTGCATCCGCGACCAGCACCGCCCAAATGACTCGTTCGCCTTCGTTATCCTGCCCGCAGACGAAAAGTTCGAGGAGACGCAGGATCTCCTGCGCGGCCTGCCGAGTCGCGACTTAAAGGACGTGAAACGAATTCCAGCTGAGATAAAAGATGCTTTGCGGAGAGGGCGTGCCTTCACGTTCTGCTTCGTGGCCGACAGGGATCGGCGTCTCTATGTCGATGTGGAAGCTGCCCGACGCAGCCTCGACGATACCATAGCTATGGCGGAGCATTGGGCGAATGCCGGCCGATGCGGCGAAACGATCGCGAAACTCCGGGCGATGCGCGCAGAAGCTTCAAAGGCAAACTTGAACTTGCGGCTACTGGAGGATCTTACGGTGACCGCCGCTCTCGCAGCGCACATCGTCACCCTCATCTGTCGCCTCGGACCAGTCGAACGGGTCGGGTGGGTGGCGGACAGGGACCGCATCACCGAGTGCTATTCCGGCATCGCCGCGACCCTATTTGCGATCAACGTGGCCGGTTGCTGCCACAACCTCGGCTTGCCAGAACCGAAATTAGGCATTTTCACGCAAACAAGCGAGGATCTCTGGTGCGACCCATTCATCCGACTGGCTGATTACGTCGCCGGCGTGGCAGCGTGGGATCCGCCCGTGACAAATCGGGTACAACCAAAGATCGCCGAACTCGTCCGGGACGTTTTCGCGGACAACCGGCATTTGTTTCTATTCCATTTGGCGTTCTACGTTCCCGACGGCAGGCCTGTAATAGAAGTGAGGCGAGTTGCGATCAGCACGAAGCCGCTGCCGCGGAAGCAACGCAAGAGCTCTAACGCCAGTTCGTTGCGTGGAAGATCACGGGACCTAAAAACGCGAAACGCCAATTGACTGCGCGCCGCCCCTCCTAGGCGCTCCGCGGCATCCCGGCAGCCGCCCCGCGAGCGGGGAGAGGGTTAGGGTGAGGGGGACGCTGGCGTTGGCCTCGATCCCTCCGACCCACCCATACGCTCCAAAATGCCAGCGTTTCGAAATTTGCGAGTCCCCCTCACCCCTGCCCTCTCCCCGCAAGCGGGGCGAGGGAGAGCAAACGTCGCAAGATTGCTCCACAACCGAAACCGCGCCGCTATACGCCCCGCATGCCCTCCGCCAGCGATCAACCACCCCACCACGACCTCACCCCGGAAGAACGCGCGGCCTACGACGCCGCCAATGGCGTCCTGCAAAACTGCGCGCAAACCCGCCCGCGCCCGCTCTGCCGCGCGCCGGACTGCCTCGCCCCCCTCTCCCCGCACGAAGGACGCGCGCAAAAAATAAAAAACAAAACTCTGCGCCAAATCCCCGCCACGGCGCCGTCCCCTCGCCCCGCGTGCGGGGAGAGGGTGAGGGGGACTCTGGCGTTGACCTCGATCCCTCCGAGGCGCCCATACCGTCCAAACCGGCAGACTTTTTCGAACGCGCGAGTCCCCCTGCCCTCTCCCCGCACGCGGGGCGAGGGAGAGCTAACGTCGCAAGACTGCTTCCCCGCCCGGCGCCGCCGCGTGCGACTCTCGCGTTTTTCGGCACGCCGCATCCGCACCTCGACGCGGTCTTTTTTGGCGCCTTCTTCACCGGAGCTGAGCGGGCGTTTTTGCGGAAAATCTACCTCCGGTTGAAACCGACTCGCGAAAATTGATCGGAAATCGCGTGTTTTCTTGCATTTTTGTGCAAAAAACGCGCGAAACACGCCGATTTTCGTGCATACAACCGCGCGGTTGTCGCGGCGGCGGCGCGGGGGAACGGGGGTGATCGCGTGGACTCACGCGCCTCAAATCAAGGACTTACGAGACAATGTTTCACGTGGAACATAACGAGAACAAAGTTTTGGCGTTTGTCAAGCCGCGCCTGTTCGTTTTCACTTTTTACAAAAATGCGGTTTTGGTCTGCGGTTTGTTCGCTTGCGAGGGTCATGCGTCGCTCGTGTGAGCCCTGGATGACGTCCTCGACATGACTGCGGGGGCGCGGTTGAAACCGCCGCATGCGCGCTGTCGCGCGCCGGACCGCCCCCCCTGCCCCCGCACGAAGGACGCGCGCAAAAAATAAAGAACAAAGTTTTGCGCCAAATCCCCGCCAGCGCGAACGCGGCCCTCCTGATACGGCTTCCGCAAGATCGCTGCGCGATCCGCGAAAACGCAATCGCGCGAAAATCCTTCAGGCGAGGGGCGGATTGCCGCGCGAGCGGAATAGGATTTCCGAACAGATCCTTCGGAAATCGTATGACAGAGCCCGTCCGCCGCCCCGGCGCCAGCCTCCGCGCCAACCCAAGACCTTTGGTCGATCAGGGCCGGCGCGTTGTCCAGCCCCCCGCCAAAGCGCAAATATCCAAACGCCACGGAACACAACCGGCGCGAGCGCGTTGAAATCTCAGAGGTTACAACGACCTGCGAGGAAAGAATGCAACACCCCATGTCCAATCGCGCGGCCATCGCGATCCTGATCTACATGATGGTCCAGGCGGTCGCGTTCGGCGCCGGCGTGATTCTGGTGCTGGCGACGCCGCTGGCGTCGATCGCCATGACGCTGATGCCCTACGTGGTCGCGACGACCCTCATCGCATCGGCGCCGCTGGCGTGGTGGATCGCGCCCCTGGTTCGCGCCCGACACGAGCGGAAACTGAACGCGCAAGATCCGAATCGCGGCCACGATCAGCCGCCGCGCGGTTACCACTTCACCGGATAGCGGCAAAACTGACCGAAGCGAACGCAAAATCCCGGCCTCAAGCCGGGATTTTTATGCGCCGGCCACCCGCCTGACACAGGATCATCGGTCGTCATCAAGCCAAAACGCGACATCGCGTCTTGGCGTCCGACGTCCGCGACGCCGCTCACCACACCGCGATCAAGACCCCCGTCATGAAGGCGAAGGCGGCGCAGACGGAGATGAATTCGAGTCGGGGCGCGGTCAGCATGATCAGAAATTGATCGTCGAGCGCAGGCCGAGAACCGCCGCGTCGCGCACGCGCGCGCCATAGGCGTCGGCGACGCCGCCCCCGGGGCTGATGATGTACTGGAAGTCCGGCTGCAACGTCCATCCCGACACGATTTGCGCCTGGTAGGTCAGCTCCAGCGCCGCCTCCGAGCGCCGCAGCACCGGCGCATTGGCGTCGAAATCGAAGCCGCGCGCATAGTCGGAGACGCGGGCGTAGGCGAGGCCGACGCCAAAAGCGTCGTCAGGCCGCCCCGGCACGAGACCCGCAAACGTCAGGCCCCCGTCGATATAGAAATTGACGGTGTTTCGGTCCTGCGGCGCGGCGCCGGCGCGCAGGAACAGGGCCGCGCTCGCGCCCGATTCTTTCCAGATCTGCTGGTCCAGGACGCCGTAAAAGCCCCAGTCGCCCTTCAGCACGGCGGGAACGCCGTTGCTGGCGAGACTGCCGAGCGCCATGCCCGCCGTGTCGTAACGCAGATTGGCGAAATTGCCGAAATTTTGGAACGCGCCCAGCTTGACCGTCCCCGCCAGTCCGTCCTTGCCCTGGTTGTAGCGATATTGCACTTCCTGCATGGCGAGCGGCGGGTCCTGCAGGCGGAAGTTGGTTCCGTAGCGGTTGCAGATCTGCGGATCCTGGCCGCATTGACCGGCGGGATCGCCGTCGAACACAGCGGCCAGGATATTGACCGGATCGGAATCGGAGCCGAGTTTTACGCGCACGCCGGGCGTGGCGAAGGGATAGCCCGGGCCGCCGCTCGGCAGGTTCACCCCGGTGAAGGCCGGCCAGCCGAAGGTGCCGTTGATGAACAGCGCGCTGTATTTGCTGACGAAGAATTCGGTGTCGGCGGCGATCTGGCCGACTTTTAGGCCAAGCCGGTCGTCAAAAGCCTTCTGTTCGAACCACAGCTCATACAGGCGCACCGTGGGCAGCGCCTCGATGTTGCTGACCGTCAGGATGTTGCCCGTGTAAAGGCGCGACAGGCCAGCGCCCTGAATCCAGTAGCCGTTGGCGTGGATCAAGCCGCCCTTCCAGCCGGCGATCTTCTCCATGTCGGCGTCGATGGCGAGCTCGACGCGCCCGTCATAGACCGCCCCTTGGCGCATGCCGCCGGAGGGATTGCCGAGAACCTCGCCGATGTAGTTGAGCTGGAGAATCACCCCCTTGTCCATCAGCTGCTTCTTGACGTCGGCGACCGGGGCCAGCGCCGGAATGCTGGTGAGGACCGAGGGCAGGTCGGCAGCGGCGGCCTCCTCCGGCTTGGCCTCCTCGGCCGCGACAGCGGGTCCGGCGGCAAGCACGGCCAGCAGGCTTACGCCAACAGCCCAATTCCGTTTCGTCGCGTTGAGCCGTGGCCTTGTCATGTGAGCTCCGTTCTTGCCCGGCGTCTCCTCAGGCCTGCTTGCGCGCGCCGTCGGAATTCTCCCGAACCATCTGTTTCAGTGATGAAAAGGAGACCGCTTTCGGCTCAACGTTGCAATTAATTTATCGCTTATTGGAACAATTCTAAAAAAACAGCTCCGCTTACGTCCGCCAACACGACGCCGGGGCAGCCAAGGCCTCGCCGAAATGCAGGCGCGGGATGGGGAGGTCAGACGAAAAAAGCCGCGTTCGGTGAACCGAAGTTCGCCGAACGCGGCCTCAATCTTTGCCGATTGGCAATTCGCGCCAGGGCTGGCGCTGTCCTCACCTATTCAGGCATTGATCATATCTGATGACGCATTGCGCCCGCTGTGAGGGATAGCGGGTAAACGGTCCGACGTTCTGCAGGCAGTCAGACTTCGACTGGGCGCAATACGCGACCTGTTCCGCTCGCGACTGGCGCCCCCCCATTGGGAAGCCGCCCTCCAAGGCGAATGCCTGAGACACGCTTCCGAGGAACAAGGCGGAAAGTAGCAAGTGCGCACGCACCGTGATTTCTCCAAAGACGATGTAAACACGAGGGGACTCGTGGCGTCGCTGTGGCGACACTGATTCTCTAGAGGGCGCCAGCTGTCGAAATGCTGTCAAACTTGAACTTTTATCGCGCGGCGGCGGATGATGGATGAGGCGGCGCGGCGTATCGGCGGGGAGCGCCGAGCCGGAATCGCGGATAGCGCCGAAGGCGTCGAACAGCCGCCCGAACGTCGCTTCGCCGACGGGCGCGGTCACCGGCTTGCCGGACGAGCGCGCCGCGACGCCGCGCGACAAGCCCGATGTCGCTGGAAGCGCGATGGCGCGCGCCGCAGCAGCCAGATGCTCCAACTCCGCGAACACGTTTGGAGCCGGAGGCCAGCGGCCATCGATCTCATCGCATAAAGGCGCGTCTAGAGCGTTTTCGAGCGAAGTGGATGCCGGTTCGCGTGAAGAAAACGCGTAGAAACAAAAAACTGGAGCCCGTTCGGTGAACGGGCTCTAGCCCACCCGGTTCCTGGGCCGGCCGGCTGCAAAGGCTTCGATATTGTCAACCGTGGTCGCAATGATGCGCGCCACGGCTTCGCGCGTGTTGAAACCGCTGTGAGGCGTCACGATCACATTCGGCATGTTCAGCAGCACGTGGCCGGCGACGAGATTGCGCAGATCGTTCTGGCCCGCGAAGGCGGAGCTGATCAGCTCCGCCTCCTCGCGGATCAGGGGCTCGTCGGGCAGAACGTCGAGGCCGGCGGCCGCGACCTGACCCGTGCGCAGCGCCTGCACGAGCGCGATGACATCGATGAGGCCGCCGCGCGCCGTATTGATGATGACCGCGCCCCGCTTCATACGCTGGAAGGCGCTCGCGCCGATCAGATGCTGGGTCTGCGGCGAAGCCGGCACATGCAAGGTGATGATGTCGGAGCGCGACAGCAATTCGTCGAAGCCGACATAACGAAAACCCAGATCGCCCTCCAGCTCCGGGTCGGGTTTGGCGTCGAAGGCGACGACGTCCATCAAAAACCCCCTGGCGATCCGGATCACGTGCCGGCCGATATTGCCGGTCCCGATCACGCCGAGCGTCTTGCCCTGCAAGTCGAAACCTTCGAGTCCCTGGGGGGAGAACCAGCCGGACCGCGCGCGCTCCATCGCGTCCCGCAGCCGGTGGCTGAGGGCGAGGAGCAAGGCGAACACATGTTCGGCGACCGTGTTCTCGCCATAGGTGGGAACGTTGCAGACGGCGATTTTTCGCCGCGCGCAGTCCGCCATGTCGATATGGTCATAGCCGGTGGAGCGCGTCGCGACCAGCTTGGTCGCGGGAAGCTGATCAAGCACGTCCCGGTCGAGCTTCGAATAGATGAATGTGGAAACGACCTCGGCGTCGGCGAAGTGCGAGGCGTTGCCCGCCTGCAAGGGCTGATCCGTCACGACGAGATCGTGGTTCGCTCCGAGAGCGTCGAAGGCCGCGGCCTCCCTCGGCTCGACCTCGAAAATCACAACCTTCATCGGCGGGTCTCCTGGCGGCGACTTCCGGGCGCGGAGGTCGGTCGAACTCTATCACGGTTTCAAGGGCGAAAAGCGCCGCGCGCGGCGAGGGTATTCGATTCGTGGCGAAAGCCGAACATGATCCGGCGCGCATCGCGACTGGCGAGGAAGAAATTCCCTGGAATCCCAACGACGCCCCGCGTCATCAGCACAAGGCCGACCGCCTGGCGGCCTGAAGCGCCCCCTCTCGCCCATTGCTCCCGCAACGCCATGGTTTCGGCCAGCGGATGATCGGAGACCGCGCATCCGCCGCTTCGCGCGTTCGCGGGCAAGGCTCGGATCACAGGCCGCAACTGACCTTCGTCCCTGCGCCAACTTCGGGGTCGCGCGCCTCGCCTCAAGCTTGCAGCACGTAGGTCCCGGGCGCCGGCGCAAGCGGCGCATAGCCTCGGTCGGGACAGCCGAGGCCGGGCGCGGCGACCTGTCCGCGCGATCGCCCCTCCAGCCATTCCAGCCATCTCGGCCACCACGAGCCCTGGGCGACCTCGGCGCGGGCGAGCCATTCGTCGGGTCCGCTGAAGCGGGTGTGGGCGGCGCGGCGCCCGACCCGCAAGCGCCGGCCGTGATGGCCGGGTTCGCTGACGATTCCGGCGTTATGGCCGCCGCTGGTCAGCACAAAGGTGATGTCGATGCTTTCGATCAGATGAATTTTGTAAACGGAGCGCCAGGGCGCGACATGGTCGCTTTCGGTGGCGACCACGAACACCGGCGCCTGGATGTCGCCGAGCGAGACCGGCCGGCCATCAACGGGGTAGCGCCCCTCGAACAAATCGTTGTCGAGGAACAGGCGGCGCAGATATTCGCTGTGCATCCGATAGGGCATGCGCGTCGCGTCGGCGTTCCAGGCCATCAGGTCGCTCATCGGCGGGCGCTGGCCCATGAGATATTCGTGGACCATGCGCGACCAGATCAGATCGCCCGAGCGCAACAGCTGGAAGGTTCCCGCCATTTGCCGCGCGTCCAAAAACCCCTGGTTCCACATGATGTCTTCGAGAAAGCTGAGCTGGCTCTCGTCGATCAACAGGGAGAGTTCGCCGGCTTCGGTAAAATCGGTCTGCGCGGCCAGCAGCGTGATCGTGTTGAAGGCGCGCAAGCCTTCCCGCGCCAAATAGGCGGCGGCGATCGAGAGCAAGGTGCCGCCCAGGCAATAGCCCACCGCGTTCACCGGCGCGTCGGGGACGATGGCGTTCACCGCCTTCAGGGCTTCGAGCAGGCCGAGCCGGAGATAATCGTCCATGCCGATGTCGCGATCCTCGGCGCCGGGATTGCGCCAGGAGATCATGAACACGGTGTGGCCGTGATCGACCAGATATTTGACGAGCGAGTTTTGCGGCGACAGATCGAGAATGTAATATTTCATGATCCACGCCGGCGCGATCAGCACCGGCTCGGCCGCGACCTTGGCGTTCACAGGCGCATATTGGATCAGTTCGATCAGGTGATTGCGAAAAATCACCTCGCCGGGCGTCACCGCCACCTCCTTGCCCGGCCGGAAGCGCTCGGCGCCGAGCGGCGGCTTTTCGCCGAGGGCGCGCTCCCAGTCCTGCCAGAAATTCAGCGCGCCGCGCGCCAGATTCAGGCCGCCCTCGGCGAAGGTCGCCGCGAGCACTTCGGGATTGGTGGGGACAAAATTGACCGGCGACATCGTGTCGAGCGCCTGACGCGCCATGAACGTCGTCAACTGCTCATGATGAGCGGAAACGCCGCTCACGCCGGTCGTGGCGCTGTGCCACCATTGCTGTTGCAGCAGGAACGCCTGGTGGAACAAGTTGAACGGCGGCTGGCGCCAAAGTTCGGAATCGAAGCGCCGATCCTGCGGCAGCGGCGCGATGCACGCCTCGGCGTCCGGGCGCCCGGCGGAACTGGCGGCATAAGCCACAAAGCGAATGAACTTGCGAAACCCCTTTTCCGCAAGCTCGGCGCGCTTGCCGGGCGAAGCCGCGAGATGGATGGCCCAGTCGGCATAAGCGAGCCCGAGCGCCGCCGGGGACAAACCCAGGGTATAGCGCGCGAGCCCGGCCCGCAGCAGGCGGTCGAACGGCGTCGGCGGATCGCGGTCGTTGCACGCGGCGGCGTCGCCGTCGCGATGGATCGCCTCGGCGCGGGCGGGCGTTTGCGACGAAACCAGGGGCCGCCGCGGATCGAAGTCTGTTTCGCGCGCCACCTTCGCTTCTCCTTGCCCGGAGCTCTTTTTCAAGCGCCCGCGACCGTTCGCTCAAGCGACAGGCTACTCCCGCGGCTCCGGCGCGGCAACAGGCGGCCTGCGCGCGCGTTTCGGCGGCGTCTGGTCCGACGCGCATGTTGACGACGGCTTCCGTTCGTGGAGGATGGCGCGGCCGATCACAAGCATTTGCCGCCGCGCCCAGCCGCTTCCCGTTCGGTCTTCCGCAGGCGCAATCCCATGTCGCCATCGGGGTGATCAATGTGATGTGGTTTGAATTTCAGCACAGCCTGGATCGACATGGATCAAGCTCTCAGACATCGGATTGATCCGCCGCGCGCGCCTGGGCGCCTGCCATGACCGACGCGGCGTCCCTGCTGAAGGGAACGGCGCAGGCGAACGCCGCGCTGCGCCTCACCATAGCAGCGGGTTTTTCGCGCGGCGCGGTCGCTATTCCCTTCGCCTGGCTGCTGTCGGAGGCGATTTCGACGGCCGCATTCGGCGGCGCCGATCTCGCGGCGCTCACGCCCACGCTCCTGGGCCTGGCGGGTCTCGTCGTCCTGCGCGCGCTTTTGACTTATGTGGCGGAGCGCGCCGGGTTCGCCGCCTCGGCGCGGGCGCGATCCGCGCTGTTCCATCACCTTCTCGACCATGTGCGGGCGCTGGGACCGGTGCGCCTCGCCGGTTGGCCGACTGGCGAACTGGCCGCGCTGCTGACCGACGCTGTGGCGGCGACCGACGCCTATTGGCGACGCTATCTGCCGGCGCGCGCCGCCAGCGCCGCTCTGCCAGCCCTCGTGCTGCTGGCCGTCGCCTTCGCCGATTGGCGCGCCGCGCTGGTGATCGTCGTGGGCGCGCCGGTCGCGCTGCTGTTTCTCGTGCTGGCGGGACGCGGCGCCGAGCAGGCGAGCCAAAAACAATGGGCGCGCCTGCTGCGCCTCGGCGGCCATCTGCTCGACGCGATCCAGGGCCTGCCCGAGCTGAAAATCTTCAACGCGTCGCGACGCGAAATCGCGCTGGTGCGAAAAATGGCCGACGCCTATCGCAAGGACGCCATGGCGGTGCTGCGCATCGCCTTCCTGACCTCGCTGGTGCTGGAATTTTTTTCCGCGCTCGCCATTGCGCTGGTCGCCGTGCTGGTCGGCTTCCGCCTGCTTTGGGGCGAACTCGATTTCCACACCGGCCTGTTCGTGCTGCTGCTCGCGCCGGAATTTTACGCGCCGACGCGCGCGCTCGGCGCGGAACGCCACGCCAAGATGGAGGCGCAGACGGCGGCGGACAAGATGTCTTCGCTGCTGAGCCAGACGGCGCCCGACACGCCCGCGACGCCGACGCCCGCCCCAACCCGAGACATCGCCCTGCGTTTCGAGGATGTGCGCTTCGCCTATGGCGACGGGCCGCGCGCGCTCGACGGCCTGTCCTTCGAAATAGCGGCGGGCGAGACGGTCGCGCTCGCCGGACCGAGCGGCGCCGGCAAGAGCACGGTGTTTTCGCTGCTGTTGCGCTTCATCGAGCCGGACGGCGGGCGAATATGGGTCAATGGCGCGCCGCTCGCCGCCTTCGATCCGCGCGCATGGCGCGGCCGCATCGCCCATCTGCCGCAACGCCCGCATTTCTTCGAGGGCGACGTGACCGAAAATGTCGCCATGGGCCGCGACGCCGGAGCGGCTGTCGAGGCCAGCGTCAGGGAGGCGCTGGCGCTGGCGCGCGCGAAACAGCTGGCCGTCGGCGCGCCCATCGGCGAAGGCGGCGCCGGCCTATCCGGCGGCGAGGCGCAGCGGCTGGCCCTTTCGCGAGCCTTCTATTCTCCCGCCCCGCTGGTCCTGCTCGACGAACCCACCGCGCATCTCGACGTCGACACCGAGCGAGACCTCCGCGCCAGTCTGGCGCGGCTGTGCGCGGACCGCACCGCGCTGATCATCGCCCACCGGCTCGCCACCGCCCAAATGGCCGACCGGCTGATCGTGCTCGACCGCGGCCGGGTGGTCGAGACAGGAACGCACGCGACCCTGTTGGCGGCGGGCGGGTTTTACGCCCGCATGGTCGCCCCCGACCTCGCTGCCGCCGAGGGGGCGGCGCGATGAAAAACCTGCTGCGCCTGCTGGCGCTCTATCGCCCCTACGCGCTTTGGATCGCCGCGTCGCTGCTCGTGTCGCTGGCGAGCCTGCTGGCCAATATCGGCCTGCTCGCCGTCTCCGGCTGGTTCATCACGGCCATGGCGGCGGCGGGGCTCGCCGGCGCGACCATCGATTATTTCACCCCGGCCGCCCTGATCCGGGCGCTGGCGATCCTGCGCAGCGGCGGACGCTACGTCGATCGCCTGATCAGCCACGAAGCGACCTTTCGCCTGACCGGCGGACTGCGCGGCCACCTGTTCGCGCGTCTTGAGCCGCTTGCGCCGGGCGCGCTGGCGGACCTGCGCTCCGGCGACGTCACCGAGCGGTTGCGCGGCGACATCGAGCGCCTCGAACATTTTTTCCTGCGCATGGTGTCGCCGCTGATCGTCGCCTGTCTCGTCGGCGCCTGTCTCGTCGCCGCGCTGGCGCCATGGAGCCGCGAGATGGCGCTCGCCGCGGCGGCGATTTTCCTGCTCGCCGGCGTGGCGGCGCCGGCGCTCGCCGCGTTTTGCGGCCGGGCGCCGAGCCGCGCTTTGGCGCAACACTCGGCGCAACTGCGCGCGCGCCTGAGCGACGACCTCAAGGGTCTGGCGCCGCTGCTGGCGACGGGAGCCGACGCGCGCCATTTCGCCGCGCTGGAGCGGACAATGGCCGAGTTGCTCGCTGCCGAGTCGAAAGTCGCGCGCATCGGCGCCCTTGGCCAGGCCTGCGTCGGCGCCACGGGCGAACTGGCCGCGCTCGCGATCCTGGCTCTGGGTGCCCCAATGTTGCGCGATGGCGCGCTCAAAAGTCCCGACATCGCCATGGCCGTTCTGGCGGCGCTCGCGGCGCTGGAAGCCTTCGCGCCGCTCGCGGGCGCGTTCGGCGGCCTGTCCGGCGCGCTGACCTCCGCCGATCGCGTCTTCGCCCTGATCGACCGCAAACCTGTCGTCGCGGAGCCCGAAAGACCGGCGGCGCCGCCGCAACGCTTCGACCTCCGTTTTCGCGCGGTGTCGCTGACCTATCCCGGCGCCTCGCGTCCGGCCCTCGCAGGGATCGATCTCGACATTGGCGAAGGCGCCCGCGTCGCCTTTGTCGGCGCGAGCGGCGCGGGAAAATCGAGCCTCGCCGATTTGCTCGTCCGTTTCCGCGACCCCAGCCAGGGCGAGATCCGCCTCGGCGGCGTCGCGCTGCAAAACCTGTCCGGCCGTTTCCTCCGCTCGCGCATTGTGGTCGTCCGGCAGGATCCGCATCTGTTCGCCGCGACGGTCGCCGAAAACTTGCGCCTCGCCCGGCGGCGCGCCAGCGATGACGAACTCTGGGCCGCGCTCGCCTGCGTCGGCCTTGCGGAAACCATTGGCGCGCTGCCGCTTGGCCTTGAGGCCCCGGTCGGCGTCGCCGGGGAAAAGCTTTCGGGCGGACAGGCCAAGCGCCTCGGCCTCGCCCGCGCGCTGCTGAGCGACGCGCCGATTCTGTTCCTCGACGAGCCCACGGAAGGCCTCGACCCCGAAACCGCGCGACAGGTCCTCACCGCCTTCCTCAAGCGCGCGGAGGGCCGCACGCTGCTGATCGCCACCCATCGCCCGGCCGAAATGGCCTTGATGGATCAGGTGATCACGCTCGACGACGGCGTCATCTGTCGCGCGCGTCGCGCCTCGGACTGAAGCCGGTCTATCTGGCGGCCATGCGGGGCTCTGGGAGAAAATGAAACAGGCGTCGCAGCGAAGGGCGCGATCCCGAGGGCGCGACAATCGCGAAGGGCCAGAGACGCGCCGCCCTCGCGTTTCCCGGCGCTTCCGCGCGCAGGCCAGAATCGGCGCGTTCGCCGAACCGAAAAGAGTATGCGGTTCAGCCTTTTGATCGGTCGCGGTCGCCATCGAACAGCCGCATGATTTGAGTGGCGGTTCGTCCGGGGAATCGCTCCCGGCTCGTCTTCGCCCCCCAATGAAGTTGCGCCGGCGTGAATGGCCCGCTCCAGTGGAGTCACAGCGCTGGGGCGGGTTTTTATGCGGAGCCGCGCCTCTGCTTGCGCCAAGCGCGGCAAAACCCTAAAACCTCGCCTCAAGCGAGGGGAAAAATGTCCGAATTCCAGCCGAAATCCGATTTTCTGCGCGTGCTCACCGAGCGCGGCTTCATCCATCAATGTTCCGATCTCGCCGGCCTGGACGAAAAAGCCGCCAGCGGCGACCTGATCGCCTATATCGGCTTCGACTGCACCGCCCCCTCGCTGCATGTCGGCTCGATGCTGCCGATCATGATGCTGCACTGGCTGCAAAAGACTGGCAACAAACCGATTCCGCTGATGGGCGGCGGCACCACCCGCGTCGGCGACCCCTCCGGCAAGGACGAGAGCCGGAAGATGCTCACCATCGCGCAGATCGACGCCAACAAGGAGTCGATCAAGAAGGTTTTCGAAAAATTCCTGACCTTTGGCGCGGGAAAAACCGACGCGGTGATGACCGACAACGCCGAATGGCTGACGACGCTGAACTACATCGATTTCCTCCGCGATGTCGGCAAGCATTTTTCCGTCAACCGCATGCTGGCGATGGACTCGGTCAAACTGCGGCTGGAGCGCGAGCACGAGCTGTCCTTCATCGAATTCAACTATATGTGCCTGCAGGCCTATGATTTCGTCGAATTGAACCGCCGCTACGGCTGCCTGCTGCAAATGGGCGGCTCCGACCAGTGGGGCAATATCGTCACCGGCCTCGACCTCGGCCGCCGCATGGGAACGCCGCAGCTTTACGCCCTGACCTCGCCGCTGCTGACCACCGCGTCCGGCGCGAAAATGGGCAAGACCGCCGCGGGCGCGGTCTGGCTCAACGCCGACATGCTGCCGGTCTATGACTACTGGCAGTACTGGCGCAACGCCGAGGACGCCGATGTCGTCCGGTTTCTCAAGCTTTTCACCACCTTGCCGATGGACGAGATCGCCCGGCTCGCCGCCTTGCAGGGGGCTGAGCTCAACGAGGCCAAAAAAGTGCTGGCCAACGAGGCCACGACGTTGTTGCATGGGCGCGAAGCCGCCGAGCTTGCGGCCGAGACGGCGCGCAAGACGTTTGAAGAGGGGGTGTTGGCGGACAGCCTGCCGACCGTGGCCGTGGCGGCGTCCGAGGTGGCGTCCGGGATGGGCGTGCTGACGGCCTTCGTCAAGGCGGGGCTCACCCCGTCGACCGGCGAGGCGCGGCGCCAGATCAAGGGCGGCGGCCTCAGGCTGAACGATTCCGCGCTCACCGACGAGCGCTACGCGCTCAGCGACAAGGATTTTGTCGATGGTTTCGCAAAACTGTCCGTCGGCAAGAAGAAGCACGTTCTGCTGAAGGTGGAGTGATGCTCAGGGTCGGCCGCATTTTTGTTGACGAAAGCGAGATCGCTTTGTCGTTCATGCGGTCGTCCGGCGCCGGCGGCCAGAACGTCAACAAGGTGGAGACCGCCGTCCAATTGCGCTGGAACGTGGCGGCGTCCCCCGGCTTGACCGAGCGGGTGCGCGCCAATGTGATGGCGCTGGCGGGGCGGCGGCTGACCAAGGACGGCGTGCTCGTGCTCAACGCCCAGCGGTTCCGCACGCAGGAACTCAATCGCGCCGATGCGCTTGAACGCCTTGCGGAGCTGGTGCGGGAGGCGGCAAAACCGCCGCCGCCCGTGCGCCGCGCCACGCGGCCGACCAAGGGCTCGGTGGAGCGGCGCCTCGAAGCCAAGAAGACGCGGTCCTTGCACAAGCAGGGCCGAAAGTCCGTCCTCGACCGGGACTGACGAACCGAGGGGTGAACAGTGAGCCCGCGAGCCCGAATTCTTGTCGTCGAGGATGAGGCGCTGGTCGCCTTCGCGCTCGAAGAGATGCTGAGCGACTTCGGCTATGACGTGGTCGGGCCGGCGCCCAACGTTCAGGCGGCGCTCAAACTGGTGGGCGACGAAAAAATCGACGCGGCCATACTCGACGTCAATCTCGGCGGCGAAACCGTCGAACCCGTCGCCGAGGCGCTGGCCGCGGTCGGCGCGCCCTTCGTCTTCACCACCGGCTACAGCAGCGCCTCGGCGCTGCCGCCGGCTTTCAAGGACCGCCCGTCGCTGAACAAGCCGTATCAGCCAGAGGCTCTGCGCGAGGCAGTGGCGCGGCTGCTGGGCGACTGAATCCCCTCTTCGGTGGAACGCGTCGCGGACCCGATTGGCCCGACGCGCCAGCGCCGATTTCGACGCGGTGCGGCGGGGTGTGAAGATTTGCAGCTCAAGTGTTTCATATTTAGGCAAAAAAGATTACAGTGAGGCATCCGGCCGCGTAAGATCGACCCGCGCGCCGAATCTGGCGCGAGGATGAACAGGCGAATGCAACGAATCCTGGTGATCGAAGACGAGTTTTTCGTAGCAGCCCATATCGAACATGTCCTGGAAGGCGAAGGGGTTGAGGTGATCGGGCCGGTGGGGTCGCTGCAAGAGGCGATGCAGCTGGCGTGCAACGAAGCCGTGGACGGCGCGCTGCTGGATGTGAACATCGACGGCGGGCGGATCGACGCTGTCGCCGAAATCCTGGCGCGGAAACAAATCCCGTTCGTGTTCGTCACCGCCTATGGGCGGGACAATCTTCCGCCGGCGCATCGCGGCGTGACCATTGTGGAAAAGCCGTTCACGGACGCGGACCTGATCCGCGAGGTGCGGCGGTTCGGGGTGAATTGAGGGCAAACCCTTCTCCCCATCGCCGGTCTTTAGACGGGCGTTCTGACGAACGCCCTGCGGCGGGAGAAGGAAGAAGCGCCGCCGCTTCGCCTCACACGGAAGCCTGCGCGATCGCCTCCAAAAACACATCTCCGTAAAGCGCGATCTTGCGCTCGCCGACGCCGTGGATGCCGCGCAGCTCGTCCAGCGACGCCGGGCGGCGCTCCGCCATGTCCAGCAGCGTGCGGTCGGCGAACACCATGAAGGCGGCGATGCCCTGGTCGTTCGCCAGTTCGCGGCGCAGTTTTCGCAAAGCCTCGAAAACCTTGCCGTCCCCCGTTGCGACATCCTCGAAATCCCGCCCTTTTCGCAAGACGGGTTTTGTTGCCCCTTTCTCGCGCGGCGGGTCGGCGCGCAGCACGAAAGTTTCGCGCCCGCGTAAAATGGCGTCGCCCTTTTCGGTCAGCGCAAAGCCGCCGTGTTCGGCGCTGGCGGTGCGCAGGGCGCCGGCGGCGAACAGCTGGCGAAAGGTCGAGGTCCATTCGGCCTTGCTGCGGTCGGCGCCCACGCCAAAAGTTTTCAGCTCGTCGTGACGGTTGCGGCGCAGCGCCTCGCTGTCAGCGCCGATCAGCAGGTCTGACAGGTGGTTCAGGCCGAAACGCTGTCCGGTGCGATAGACGGCGGCCAGCGCCTTTTGCGCCTCGACCGTGCCGTCTCGCGTCAAAATTTCGCCGCGACAAAAATCGCAGGCGCCGCAAGGCTCGGATTTTTCGTTGAAATGGGCGAGCAGCAATTGACGGCGGCAGGCCACCGCCTCGCACAACGAGGCCAGCGCGGAAAAACGCGCGTGCTCGACCCGGCGGCGGTCGTCCGAAAGGTCTTTTTCGTCGATCTGGCGGCGGCGCAGCGCCATGTCGTCGAGGCCATAGAGGCATAAGGCTGCGGCGGGCAGGCCGTCGCGGCCGGCGCGGCCGATCTCCTGATAATAACTTTCGATCGATGACGGCATGTCGGCGTGGGCGACGAAGCGCACGTCCGGCTTGTTCACCCCCATGCCGAAGGCGATGGTGGCGAAGGCGACCACGCCGTCGTCGCGCAAAAAACGGTCCTGGTTGGCGTTGCGCCGCCCCTGTTCGATTCCGGCGTGATAGGCGAGCGTATCAAACCCCTGTTCGGCGAAGAAATCGGCGAGTTTTTCCGTCCCGGCGCGCGAGGCGCAATAGACGATGCCGCTCTGACCCCGGCGCACATTGAGAAAGCGCAACAATTGTTTTCGCGGCTGGTCCTTGGCGGCGAAGGCCAGCGAAATGTTGGGCCGGTCGAAGGAATGCAGAAAAATTCTTGGCGCGCGGTCGAACAGGCGTTCGGCGATTTCCGCTCGCATGGCCGCGTCGGCGGTGGCGGTGAAGGCGATGGCCTGGACCGCGCCGAGCTTTTCCACGCTCTGCCGGATCAGGCGATATTCCGGGCGGAAATCATGGCCCCATTCGCAGATGCAATGGGCTTCGTCCACGGCCACGCGCGAAATTTTTCCGCGAGACAGGGCTTCCGTCAGGCCGTTCATGGCGAGCCGCTCCGGCGACACGAACAGCAATTTGAGCGATCCATCGCGGATCTGCCGCCACGTCTCCCCCGACTCCTCCTCGCTGCTTTGCGAATTGAGCGTGGCCGCCGGCAGGCCGAGCGAACGCATCTGCCCGACCTGGTCGCGCATCAGCGCGATCAGCGGCGAGACCACAAGGGTCAGGCCGTCGCTCATCAGCGCGGGGAGCTGGTAGCACAGGCTTTTGCCGGAGCCGGTGGGCATGACGGCGAGCACCGGCGCGCCCGACAGCACGGCCTCGACGATCTCCCCCTGGCCCGGACGGAAATCGTCGAATCCGAACACTTTTTTCAAGGCTTGGCGGGTCGCCAAAACATCGCTCATGCGCTGTCCTTCCAGCGGAAAAGGTTTGAGACCCGGCCGTTGGCGACTTCAAAAAGGTCGGCGCGTCCGAAAAGATCGGCGAAAAGAGCGGAATCCGCCCCGGTCATCCAGATCTGGCCGCCGAGCGCGTCGAGCGCGTCGAACAGCGCGCGCCGCCTCAAGGGATCGAAATGCGCGGCGATTTCGTCGAGCAGGACCAGCGGCGCGATGCCGCTCATCGCCGCCACCAGCCGTGCATGGGCGAGCACCAGCCCGACGAGCAAAGCTTTTTGCTCGCCGGTGGAGGCGCGCCGCGCCTCGCACATTTTGGGACCGTGGCGCACGCAAAAATCGCTGGCTTGCGGGCCGATCAGGGTGCGCCCGGCGGCCGCGTCGCGGGCGCGGCTGTCGCGCAGCAGCGCGCGATAGGCTTCCTCGGCTGCGAGCGCCGGGTTTTCGGCGACCAGCCGGTCGATTTCGCCTTCGAGCGCGATGTCGGCCCAGGGGAAGGGCGAGGCTTCGTCCGATGTGGCGGCGATCAGGGCGGCGAGACGCTCGACGGTTTCGCGCCGGGCGCTGGCGACGGCTATGGCGAGTTCGGCGATCTCGCGCTCGGCGGCGTCGAGCCAGATTTTCTCCGAAAAGCGCTCTTCCAGCAGACGGTTGCGGCTCCGCAGCGCCCGCTCCAACCCGCTGACCCGCGCGCCATGCTCGCTGTCCACCGCCAGCACCAGACGGTCGAGAAACCGGCGGCGGTCGCCGGCGGGGCCGGTGAACAGGCCGTCCATGGCGGGGGTGAGCCAGACGATGCGGATGTGGTTCGAAAAATTTTTGGCGGAGCCGATGGGCTCGCGATCCAGGCGAAATCGTCTTTGCGCCACGCCCTCGATTCGCTCAAGGCCCGCCCCCATCTGCACGGGGCCGCCGGCCTCGCCCTCAAGCTCCAAAGACACGGCGAAACCGCCGGCGCCGCCCTCGCGCGCCATGTCGGACATTTCGGCGCGGCGCAGGCCCCGCCCCTGAGCGAACAGGGAGAGGGCTTCAAGCAGGTTGGTTTTTCCCGCCCCGTTGTCGCCTGAGAGGGCGACGAGTTTCGCCCCGGTTTTCAGGTCGAGCGCGGCATAGCAGCGGAAATCGGCCAGCACGACGCGCCGCGCTTTTGGCGCGCGCTGGAGGGAATCGTCGGCCACAAAAGTCATGGGGGCGTTGTAGCGACTCATCGGTCCCGGGAAAACCATGCGTTGCGACATCGCGTCACGATGCGGAAAGATTAAGAAGGCGTATACAGGCCAACGATTACCAATGCGCCGCGCCTCAAATGTGAGCAGGCTCGCGCCACGTCCCGGAGGCCCGCATGACTCTGCCGCCCGTCCCCACCACCGATGCCGACGAAGACAAGAAGCCGCGTCGCGCCGCCTTCCCGCCGGCCGGTCCGCACGCCCGCCCGGAACTGACCAATTGGGACGCCTGCCCCGGCTGCGGCGCCCTGCCCGACGAAATGGAATTCGGCTTCGAGACTGATCCGGGCGCCGGCTGAGGTTTTACGACCGCTCGCGAAAAAACCGCATCATCTCGCGGCTGGCGTCGGGGCCGCGCGGATCGGTGAACGAACCCGACGCGCTGCCGCCCGACCAGGCGTGCCCCGCCCCGTGCAACACCCAGTGCTCGTGCGCCGGGCGCTCCGAACCGTCCTCGTAGACGATGCGGGTGTAGCGCATGCCGCCTTGGGACACGCCGCCCTCCACGCGCGGTTTTTGCGCGCCGTTTCTGGATTGCGCGATGACGTGATCGCCATTGACCGGATTCACGGTCCTGTCGCCATCGCCATGGAAGACGATGGTCGGGACGGCATGGCGTCGTGACGAGGGCGCGCCGGTCTTCATGGCGGCGAGCGCCGAAGGCAAGTCGCGCGCCGCGCCGCAGGCAAGGCCCGAATGCACGCCGATCCCCTTGAACACGTCGGGATATGTCGCGCCGAGCACCGCCGCCGCCGCGCCGCCCGCCGACAGGCCCGCGACATAGACGCGCGCCGGATCGACGGCGAGGTCCGCGACCAATTCACGCGCGATTCCCGCGATCAACGAGGGCTCGCCCTGGCCGCGCTGCTGGTCGGCCTCGTTAAACCAGTTCCAGCATTTTGAAACGTTCGCGGACTGGGCCTGCGCGGGATAGGCGACGAGAAAGCCTTGCTCCTCCGCCAGTTCGTTCATGCGGGTGCCCAGGGCGAAATCGTCGGGCGACTGCGTGCAGCCGTGCAGCATCACCACCAGCGGCACGGGCTTTTGGCCATAGCCCGAGGGAATGTAGAGCTTGTAGTTTCGACGCCCCGCCGCGCCCGTGTGAACCCGCGTCTCGTAACTCGCGCCGCTCGGCACGGGGACGGGAATTTTTGGCCCGCGCCCGACGAGGCCTTCGAGGCCGCTCAGGCCATCGCCAAGCCGGTCGCCGAGGCCGTGCAAAAAATGCTTGGCGCCCCGGAGGTCCAAAGGCGCGGCGTCGCGCGCGAGGCCGGGCAGGACGTCCTTCAATTGCGCCATCGCCTCCTTGAGACGGCCGGAGCGGGTGAGGCGGGTCGCCTCGGTGAGGTCGAATTTGGGAAAACGCGGCATGCGCCTGTCCTTCTAAAAGTTAGAGCAGACGGTCGCGCAGCGCCGCCTTGACGTCCGGGCTGGCCTGCAAGGCGCCCAGCACCTTGAGCGAGCCGATGGTTTCGCGCGCCAATTCCGGGGACACATCGGGGTCGATGGTGGCGAGCCCGAGCACCTGGATGTGCAGCATCTGGCCGGCGGCGCGCGCCGCCTCCAATTCCTGCCGGCCGAAGCGGCGCAGGCCGAGGTCAAGCTGATGCCGCGCCACCGACTGCTTGAGCGCATCGGTGTGGCGGTCGATCTGGTTGCGGATCGCGGTGCGGATGAAATCCGTGCGGTTGGAATAAAACCCCTCCTTCACCAGGAGGTCGATTTGCCCGAGGTCGACATAGCCGAGATTGATGGTGATCTTCTCGCTGTCGGTTTTCGGGCGAAGGTCCTGAACATTTCCTGCCATTTTTCCATCCCTGGGCCATCCGTATGGATGGTAAATGGGAGTGGATGGCGATGGGCGCAAGAGCGGGCGGGGCGATTTCTTGGGTTCGGCCTTGCCCTGTCCGCACCCATCATACGGTTTCCGCAAGATCGCTTCGCGATCCGCGAAAACGAAATCGCGCGGAAATCCTTCAGGCGAAGGGCGGATTTCCGCGCGAGCGGAATACGATTTCCGAACTGATCCTTCGGAAATCGTATCAACCGTCATGGCCGGGCGTCGTCCCGGCCATCTACGCCGGGCCGTGAGACGCGCAGCCGGGCGCGTCAGGCGAGGTCTTCTACAGGTCTCGCCAGGACTCGTTGAATTCCACGATCAGTCGCGCCTTCCACGCTCGCGGCCAGTGCTTGATGTTTTTCTCGCGCTGGATCGCGGCGACGATGTCGCCGTGGCGCTCGTAATATACGAGGCGCGCAAGTCCATAGTGCTTGGTGAAGCCGTCACACGCGCCAGTACGGTGCTGATGAATGCGGCGCGCCAAGTCCGCAGTGACGCCCGTGTAAAGCACGCCGTTCGGCTTGTTCGTGACGATGTACACCCATCCGCCCTTCATCCCTGCATGGTGAACGGCGTGGATGCCCGGGACAAGCCCGGTCATGACGGTGGAGAGGGTGCGGCGGGACGGCGCGGAGCCGGGCGCTAAGGATAGCCGCCCTTAATTCGCGAACCTGAAATGCAGCACATCGCCGTCGGCGACCGTGTACTCCTTGCCTTCCAGCCGGAATTTACCGGCTTCACGCGCGCCCGCCTCGCCGTTGCACGCCACATAATCGTCGTAGGCGATGGTTTCGGAGCGAATAAACCCCTTTTCGAAATCGGTGTGGATCACCCCCGCCGCCGCCGGGGCTTTGGTGCCCTTCTCGATGGTCCAGGCGCGGGCCTCCTTGGGGCCGACGGTGAAATAGGTGATGAGGTGCAGCAGGCCGTAGCCGGCGCGGATCACGCGGTTCAGGCCCGGCTCCTCAAGGCCGACGGCTTCCAAAAAGTCCTTTTGCTCGGCGGCCGGCATCACCGCGATTTCGCTTTCGATCTGGGCGGAGACGACGACGGCCACCTCGCCCTCTTCTTCCGCCCGCGCGAAAACCTTTTGCGAGTGCTCATTGCCCTTGTCGGCGGAGGCTTCCTCCACGTTGCACACGTAGAGCACAGGCTTGGACGACAGCAGGCCGAGCTGCGAAAAAACCTTTCGCTCCTCGGGCGCACGCTCGACCAGACGCGCCGGTTTGCCCTCGCGCAGCAGCACGAGGCAGCGGTTGACGAGATCGAGGAGCTCCTTGGACTCCTTGTCGCCGCCCTTGGCCTTCTTTTCCAGGTTGTTGACGCGCTTTTCCAGCGAGTCCAGATCGGCGAGCATCAGCTCGGTCTCGATCGTGTCGATATCGCGGATCGGATCGACCTCGCCGTCGACATGGGTGATGTCGCCGTCGACAAAACAGCGGACGACATGGGCGATGGCGTCGCATTCGCGGATGTTCGCCAAAAACTGATTGCCAAGACCCTCGCCCTTGGAGGCGCCGCGCACCAGGCCGGCGATATCGACAAAAGTGAGGCGGGTCGGGATGATTTCCTTGGAGCCCGCGATTTTGGTCAAGACTTCCAGGCGCGGGTCGGGCACGGCGACGTCGCCGACGTTGGGCTCGATGGTGCAGAAGGGATAGTTCGCCGCCTGCGCCGCCGCCGTCTGCGTCAGAGCGTTGAAAAGCGTCGACTTGCCGACATTCGGCAGGCCGACGATGCCGCATTTGAAACCCATTTGAGCGCTCGCGTGTGGGAGGATTGACCTGCCTATGCGGCGCTCGGCCGCAAAAGGCAAGGGGGCGCGATCTCTTGCTGAAACATTGCCGCAATTGTGATTTACCGATGGGGCATGAACAGGACGCTCGCTCTTTCCCTCCTCGCGCTGGCGCTTGCGACCGGCGCCGCCCAGGCCGGCTGCCCGCGCGGCCAGATCTACCGTGTGTCGAAGCACGCGTGCATCGACCACGACGAAGCGGTGAAGCTCGGCATCGTCCACGGTCCCGCGCATAACGCCGACAAGGCGAAGCCGGAGGCCGAGGCGGCGCAGGAGCCGGCGCCTCAGGACTCCGCGAGCCCGGCGAGTCCGCCGGCGGCGGCGCCCGAACCGCCCGCCGTCGCCGAACAGCCCGCGGCCGTCCCCGAGCCAGAGGCGACGCCCTCGGCCGCGCAGGTCAAAACGGTGCGCACGGTCAAGATCACGGCGCCCAAGCCGGCGGCGCCCGCTCCCGGCGACCCCGCCGCGGTGAAGACGGAAGCGTCGGCCGCGAGCCCGTTCGGCGCGCTCGACCCCGGCGGCGTCCCGATGTCGCAGCCGCGATGAGTTCGCCCGCTTGCGCGGAGCGCGGAATCGTCTAGTTATGCGCCCATGACGCAAGACATCTGCCCCTGCCGAGTCCGCGAGGACGACAAACGCGAATTCGCCGCCTGCTGCGGTCCCTATCTCGCCCGCGCCGCCGCGCCGCCCACGGCCGAGGCCCTGATGCGTTCGCGCTACAGCGCCTTCGTCAAAGCCGACATCGATTATCTCGAAGAGACGCTCTCCGAGGACCAGCGCGCCACCTTCGATCGCGAGTCGACGGAGAATTGGGCCAAGTCGGAATGGCAGGGCATCGACATCCAGGAGACCGAAGAGGGCCTGGAAGGCGATGAAGCGGGCACGGTGACCTTCACCGCGCATTTCATCCACAAGGGCAAACCGCTCCCGCACAAGGAAAAATCCCGGTTCGTCCGCGAGGGCGACGACCGGCGCTGGTATTTCGCCGGCGAAATCAGCATCAAGAACGCGCCGGTGGTGCTCGGCAAGCAGCCCGGCCGCAACGACCCCTGCCCCTGCGGGTCGGGCAAAAAATTCAAGAAATGCTGCGGGGCGGCGGCCTAAATCCCCTCATCCGGCGCTGCGCGCCACCTTCTCCCGCAAGGGGAGAAGGATTCGCTTCCGCTGCGCTCGGAAGATAAAATCAGGGGTCGGTGAATCCGCCTGCTTCCTTCTCCCCTTGCGGGAGAAGGTGGCCCCGAAGGGGTCGGATGAGGGGTTTTACGGCTTCCCCTCCTTCGCCGCGCGCAACGCGGCGACGATCTTGTCGATCTTATAAGGTTTGCCGACGATCGGTTTTCCCGCGAAGGCCAGGGGCAGGTCGAGATCGTCGCCATGGCCGCTGGCGAAAACAAACGGTTTTCCGCGGGCTTCGAGCTCACGGGCGACCGGGATCACGTTTTCCCCGCCCAAGGAATAATCCAGCAGGGCCGCGTCAAACGTCTCGTCGAGCGCATCGAGCGCCGAATTGACCGTGCCGCAGATGCGCACCACGATTGCGCCCGCCTCGCCCAGCGCGGCGGCGAGTTGCGTCGCCACCATATGCTGGTCCTCGACGATCAGCACGCTGAGCGGCTCGGTCTGCGCATCGGGCGCCCAGGCCTCGTGGTGGGCCGGCAGCACCAGCCGCAGGCGCAGGGCCAGGGCTTCAGCGAACAGTTCCAGCGCCGCGCGCAGGCCGAGGCTGGGGAAGCGCGGCTGGCGGCCGAGGCCCGCGATCATGGCGAGACGCAATCCATCCGACGCCACCGGCAAAAAGGCCGCGGAACGGAAGCCGGCGTCCCGCAGCCATTGCCGCAGCGGATCGCCCGGCGCGCGCAGCGCGGCCATGCCGTCGTCGAGCGGCAGCATGTCCGGCGCGGAAATGATCGCGATTTCGGGCGCGTCAACATCCCCCAGCGCGTAGAGCCGGCGCCCCGGCCAGAAGGCGTTCAGGCTTTCCGGCGCGGAGGGCGGCGCGCCCAGGCGCCGGTAGGTCCCGGCGACGCGCACGCTATCGGCCTCCAGCAGCAGAAAAAAAGTCTGTTCCGCATCCAGCGCCGCGCCCGCGAGCATGGCGGCGCGCTGGCCAAGTTCGTCGGGATTGCCGAGTTCTTCAATCCGGTCGATCAGCGCGGCGGCGCGGTCGAGCGCCGACAGGCCGCTGTGGAGGTCGCTGGGCTCCAGCTCCAGCACCATTTCCTCGCCGTTGAAATGGACGGCGGCGTCGAAGGCGAGGTCCACGTTGGGAAAGCGGCAGCCCGACACCAGCGCGGGGCGCGCCGGCGCGGCGAAGCGTGACAGCAGGTTGCGCAGCCGGTGCGATTCTTCGGAACCGAGCAGGTCGCGCAGCCGCGCGCCGACAAAAGGTTCGGACCAATGCGGAAAGATTTCGGCGAGATTGGCGGAATGACGACGGATGATCCGGGCCTGATCGTCGCATGCGATCAGCCAGCCATGGGTCTGAATCGCCTCGCCCGGCTCCGCCATATCAAATCCTTTTGATTTGCCGAGCTGCGACTATAGCGCGAATCGCGACGGCGACCAGAGCGGAGTTTGCCCAAATCAGCCGCGAATGCCCACGCGCAGCCCCGGCGCCGGGCGCTCCTGCAGCACTTCCCGGCGGAATCGGAACAGGGCGGCGGGGCGGCCGCCGGTCGCGTGCGACATTTGCCCTGTCGGCTCGACCACGGCGGACGCTTCAACCAGCCGCCTAAAATTCTGCTTGTGCAGATGCCGTCCGGAAATGGCCTCCACGGTGGTCTGCAATTCGGTGAGGGTAAAGGTTTCCGGCATCAGCTCGAAAATGACCGGGCGGTACTTCAGCTTGGCGCGCAGCCGGCCCATGGCGGTCGCTAGAATCCGGCGATGATCCGCCTCCATGCTTTCGCCGAGCAGCGGGGTGTCATAAAAAGCCGGCGCGGGGTCGCGGCCGTCGCGCACGCTTTCCTCGACGAGGCCGGCTTCGTAAAGCAACTCGTAGCGGTCGAGAACGTTTTCCTCGTCAAAACGCTCGCCTTCGTCGCCGAACAGGGCGCGGACGCGCTCGGCGCGGGTCAGGCCGCGCTTCAGCGGGCCGCCGTCGCTATGTGCGACAAAAGCGCGCAGTCCGGGCATGATCGCGGAGTCCAGCAGGCCGGGCCGGCCCTGCCGCCAGTCCTCCCAGGGAAAGAAGCGGTACCATTCGCGAAAGCCCGCGCCGGGGGCGATGGCCTCGCCGGTTCCCGACAGCCGCGTCAGCGCGAGATAGCCGACGGAGACCACATGAGGGGTGCGGCTCTCGGCGCGGCTGTGGCGGCCACGATCGCCGAACGTGTAGAGCTGCTCGACATAGCCGACGGGCGCGCCGGTCTGTTCGGCGACCCAGGCGCGCAGGCCGATTTCGAACGTGCGGTGATTGACGGGGTCGAACGGGCCAGACGGCAGCGCCGCCGCCGCCGCCCCGGTGGCGGCGCGCGCGACCAGAATGAGCGGCGCGTCGCCTCGCAGCGCGACAATGGCGGCGGTGAGGCCGATTTCGACGGCGATGGGGGGACGGGCCTCGTTCATGGGTTTTGCGCCCGAGAAATGGGAGCCCGCACTTTTGGGCCGTCATGGCCGGGCTTGTCCCGGCCATCCACGCCAGCATGGAACGCATGGCGCTGCAGAATGGGCTTTATCGTCCGTCCAGTTCTAAAGCGTGGTCGCAACGGCTCGGCGTGGATGCCCGGGACAAGCCCGGGCATGACGGCGTTCGTCTTGGCGATCAGGATGCGCATGCCATCTTCATAGCGAAAATTTTGACCGGGCGGTTAGAGACGCCCCTCGATTTCGGCGAATTTCCCCAAGAACTCGGCTTGCGCCGTTTCGGGCGCGCGCGGCGCGAACAGCGGCGCGACCCGCTCCAACACGATTTTTGGCGCGCCGAACAGGGACTTCGCTTCCTCCTCGGCAAAACCGGCGTAAAGCGTGGCCTCGAAATAGGCGGAGATGCGGTCGGCGGATTTGGTGATTTTCGTCAATGCCGCCGGCGCCTCCGGCTTGAGCGAAAACCGTTGCAGGATCGCCCGCGCCAATCGCGATTCGACCTCCACATAGACCCCGCCCAGCGCCGCCTTGAACGGCGAGATCATGTCGCCGATCACATATTCCGGGGCGTCGTGCAGCAACGCGAACAGCAGCCAGCGCGCCGGGGCGCCGGGGTCGAGCAGGCGCACGATCTCCGCCACCGCCACCGAGTGCTGGGCGACGGAGAAAATCTGGCCGCCTTGCGTCTGGCCGTTCCACCGGGCGACACGCGCGAGGCCATGGGCGATGTCCTCGATCTCCACGTCCAGCGGCGAGGGGTTCAAAATGTCGAGACGGCGGCCCGACAACATGCGCTGCCAGGCTCTTGCGGGTTTTGAGCTCACGACTGGCAGGCCTGATGGCGCCAGCACTCCACCAGATGGTCGTTGACCATGCCGACCGCCTGCATAAAGGCGTAGATGATGGTGGGGCCGCAGAATTTGAGCCCGCGCCGCTTGAGGTCTTTCGAAAGTTTTTCCGACAGCGGCGTGGCGGCGGGGACTTCGGCGAGGGTGCGGAACTGGTTCACGATGGGGCGACCGTCGACAAATCCCCAAAGATAGTTCGAAAACCCCTGGGCCGCCTCGATTTCGAGATAGGCGCGCGCGGAGGCGACGGCGCCGGTGATCTTGGCGCGGTTGCGCACGATGCCGGCGTCCTGCATCAGGCTCTCGATTTTCACCTGATCATAGGCGGCGATTTTCAGCGGGTCGAACCCGTCAAAAGCATTGCGAAAATTGTCGCGTTTTCGAAGAATCGCGATCCAGGACAGGCCCGCCTGAAAACCGTCGAGCACAAGTTTTTCGTAAAGCGCGCGCGAATCGCGCTCGACCACGCCCCATTCCTGGTCGTGATAGGCGAGATAGGCGGGGTCGAACCCCGGCCAGGGGCAGCGGCAAAGGCCGTCCTGGTGCAGGATCGCCCGTTTCTTTGACTCGTCGTTCATGGGACAGATTTAGAACATGTCATGGCGGGAGAAAACCCAAGCGCGCAGAACCGGCGGGATCGCCGCGTGTTGCGCAAGCGCGGGCAGGCCTCGCCGTCGTTGTCCTGTGCGGGCGACTCCAGCAGCCTATGCGATCGTCTTATTGCGTAATTACGAATAATCGAATATATTATCACCAGTCGATAGCAATGAGGTTGGCGATGTTTTCCGATTGGCCCAAGGCGACCCAGACCCTTTCCGCCATGCTGCGCGACCTGCGCGGCGGGGCGGCCTCCGACACGATGAAGAGTTTTTCGGCCCTGGCGCAGACCGCGACCAAGGCGGGCGCGCTCGACGCCAAGACCAAGGAGTTGATCGCGCTCGCCATTGGCGTCGCCACGCGCTGCGACGACTGCATCGCCTTCCACACCAAGGCCGCCGCGGCTCTCGGCGCGACCCGCGAGGAGGTCGAGGAAACCCTGTCCATGGCGATTTACATGGGGGCGGGTCCCTCGGTGATGTATGCGAGCCACGCGCTCCAGGCGTTCACCCAGTTTTCCGAGCCGAAGGCGGGTTGAGTTTCGTGGACCGCCCTCGCCCTTCGAGACGGCGCCTGCCGCGCCTCCTCAGGGTGAGGGCTGCTTATAGGAATCCGCCTCATGGTGAGGAGGGCGCGTCAGCGCCCGTCTCGAACCATGGCCATGTGAACGGCGCCTTCGCCGCTCACGCCGGCCGCAACTCGGTCTCGCCGCTCTTCAAGGGCAGGCCGGCTTGCGCCGCCTCTTCGACGCGATCGAGGCGCAGCAGGGCGAGGCCGACGCCATTGGCGCTGGAGCCCATCGTCCCCACGGACTTGTCGCCCGCCGTGATGGGCGCGCCGGGCGCGGGCGCGGCGCCGTCCAGCAACAAAACCTTGGTCACCCGCGTGCGAACCGTGCTGCGGTAGTGCATGCGCGCCACCACCTCCTGCCCGACAAAACAGCCCTTTTTGAAATCGACGCCGTTGAACAGGTCCATGTCGGCCTCGGCGGGAAAGGCGTCGCCATAGGCGAAATCGACCCCGCCCTCGGGAATGCCAAGGGCGATGCGGTGCGCGGCATAGTCGGCCGCGCCGTGGTCGCCGCCGAGGGTCAACAGGGCGGCGTCGGCTCCAGCGGCGGGGACGATCAGGCGCGCGCCCATCTCCGCGTGACGCGAATCCGTCGCCCCCTCCCCGACCGGGCCGCCATAAAGCGCGATGACAACAAAATCGGCGCCGACATTGGCGATCTCGACCTTTGCCCGCAATTTGTAGAGGGTGAGGCGCTTGGCCAGTTCGGCGACCTTGTCGGCCTTCACGTCAAGCAGCAGCGCGTCGCCGTCCACGCTCATCAGGAAATCGAACAGGATTTTGCCCTGCGGCGACAGCAGCGCCGCCCAGCGCGCCTCGCCCGGCTCCAGCGTCAGGACATTGCCGGTCACCAGACCCTGCAGGAAGCCGCGCGCCTCCGGTCCGCTTACCCGAACCAGGCCGCGATCGGAAAGTTTCGCCGCTTTCATGTCCCCTCCCCCACACTATATTTTTGACTGTTGCGCCGGCGCGCGGACGCGCTTAAGCCCGACCATAACGCACTTATGCAAAGTTTGGTCCGCGACCCCTGAAAAAATCGGAGAACGCCCTTGACGAGCTATGACCTGATCCTGCGCGGCGGAACGTTGGTCAACCAGGACGGCGTTTTGCCGCGCGACATCGGGGTTTTGCGCGGAAAGATCGCGTTTATCGGCGATCTCTCCACCGCGTCGGCCGGCGAAGTCGTGGATTGCCGGGGCCTGCACATCCTGCCGGGCGTCATCGACAGCCAGGTGCATTTCCGCGAGCCCGGGCCGGTCCACAAGGAGGATTTGCAGACAGGATCGGCGGCGGCCGTGCTCGGCGGCGTCACCGCCGTATTCGAAATGCCCAACACCAACCCGCTGACCACGACGCCCGAGGCCGTCGCCGACAAGGTTTCGCGCGCCACCGACCGGATGCATTGCGATTTTGCCTTTTGGGTGGGCGGAACGCACGACAACGCCAGGCACGTCGCCGAACTGGAGCGCCTGCCGGGCGCAGCGGGCATAAAAGTGTTCATGGGCTCGTCCACGGGATCGCTGCTGATCGCCGACGACGAAGGCGTCGCCGAAGTCCTGAAAAACATTCGTCGCCGCGCCGCCTTCCACAGCGAGGACGAGGCGCGGCTCAACGAACGCATGGGCGAGCGCGTCCCCGGCGACGCCGCCTCGCATCCGGTCTGGCGCGACGAACTCACCGCGCTGACCAGCACAAGACGCCTGATCGCTCTGGCGGAACGACACCGGGCGCGCGTCCACGTGCTGCACGTGACCACGGCCGAGGAAATCGAATTTTTGGCGGGGCACAAACATATCGCCAGCGTCGAGGTGACGCCGCACCACCTCACCCTCAGCGCTGACGATTACGCCCGGCTGGGAACGCTGATCCAGATGAACCCGCCGGTGCGCGCCGCGCGCCACCGCGACGCGCTGTGGGCGGGCCTCCAACAGGGCGTGGTGGACGTGCTCGGCTCCGACCACGCGCCGCACACGCTCGAGGAAAAGGCAAAGCCCTATCCCGAGAGTCCCTCGGGCATGACCGGCGTGCAGACCCTGGTTCCCACCCTGCTCGACCATGTCAATTCCGGGCGGCTGACGTTGCAACGTTTTGTCGACCTCACCAGCGCGGGACCGGCGCGGCTGTTCCAGATCGCTGGAAAGGGCCGGATCGCGCGCGGCTATGACGCGGATTTCACCGTGGTGGACATGAACCGGGTCGAAACGATACGCAACGACTGGATCGCCTCGCGCTGCGGCTGGACGCCCTATGACGGCAAAACCGTGAAAGGTTGGCCGGTCGGCACGTTCGTGCGCGGCGCGAAAGTGATGTGGGAGGGCGAACTTTTGACGCCCGCCACCGGACGGCCGGTGAGGTTTCTGGAGGCGCTCTGACCCGGTCCACGCTCTCCCGGGGCTCTTCGGTCAACCCACGGATGTCATGCCCGGCCTTGCGCCGGGCCTCCGCGCGGCGCCGCGTGGAGATGGCCGGGACGCGCCCGGCCCCGACGACATCGGGGTGCATGGCTTTCGAGTTGGGCTTGCAATGGCGGAATCGGCGCTTTCCCGGACAGCCGTGCGCAATTCCGCGCGGAAGCCGCGTCGTCAATTCACCGCGCCGCGCGGTTCGCGCGCGCAAACCCGCGCCAAAACCGACCGCAGCTGCGACGCCGTCACCGGCTTGTGCAGCATTTCGGCCTCGCTCGCGCCGATCTCGGCGATGCGTTCCTTGGCGGTGTCGCCGGTGAGGATCACCGTCGGCGTCTTCGCCCCGGCGCGGCGCGCCAACGCGCGTGCGGTCTGCAATCCGCTCATGCCCCGCCCCAGGCTGTAATCGAGCATATGGGCCACAAAAGGCTCGTGCGCCTCCGCCAGCGCGAGCGCCTCCTCGCCGCTCGCCGCCGTCACCGTTTCATAGCCCCAGTCCCGCAGCATGGCTTCGAGGCCGTCGCGGACGATGGCGTTGTCCTCGACGACCAGGATGCGGCCCTGGCCGGGCGCGCTCGGCTCGGGCGCCGCTGTCTTGGCCGCGAGCGGGGCGGCCGCCGGCAGCACCAGGGAGAATCGCGAGCCGCGCCCGGGCGTCGACGCCAGCTCCACCGTCGCGTTCATCAGCCGCGCCACGCGCGACACGATGGCGAGGCCGAGGCCGAGGCCTTTTTCCATGTCCCGCCCGGGATTGTCGAGCTGGACGAACTCCATGAAAATTTCGTCCCTACGCTCGGGCGCGACGCCCACGCCGGTGTCGACCACGTCGATGCGAACCCGGTCGCCGCGCCGGCGCGCCCCGACCAGCACGCCGCCCGTGTGCGTATAGCGCAGGGCGTTCTCGATGAGATTGCGCAGCGCGCGCTCCAGGAGCGTCTCGTCGGCGAGGACGAAGCGTTTTCGCGCGCCGATGCGGAATGTCAGGCCGCGTTGCGCGGCCTTGGTCGCGTATTCGTTGGCGAGACGCCCGAGCATCTCGTCGAGATCGACGGAGACGAGGCTTGGCGCGATCACGCCGGCGTCGAGGCGCGAAATGTCGAGGATCGCGGTGAGCAGATTGGAAAGCCCGTCGAGCGCCCCCTGCATGCGCTTCACCGTCTCCTTCGCCTTGGGCAGGTCCTGCACTTGCCGGCCGATCATCGAGAGATAGAGGATCAGCGCCTGCACGGGCTGGCGCAGGTCATGGCTCGCGGCCGCCAAGAACTTGGACTTGGCCTGATCGGCGCGCTCCGCCCTGCTCTTGGCGGCGACCAGCGCGTCGCGCGCGCGAACCCGCGCGGTGATGTCGAGATTGGTGATAAAAAGGCGCGCGTCCCCGTCCGCGCGGACATTGGCGGCGCTTTCGATCCAGCGGATGCGCCCGTCGTCGCCGATGACCCGCAGTTCGACCCCCGACCTGGGCACGGCGCCGCGCCTCTGCGCGTCGAGAAAACGCACGTGGTCCCCGGGATCGATGTGGGCGACAAGTTCGGCCTTGATGTCGTTCGCACTGGCGCCCGCCTTGGGCTGGTAGCCCATCACCTCGGCGAAATTGTCGCCCAAGCGGATCGCGGGACGGGCGAGATCGATTTCGATATAGGTCAGGCCCGCCGCCGCCATCGCCTGCCGCAGCCGTTTCTCGCTGTCGCGCAACTCCTGGGCCACCAGCATGAGCGGATTGCGCACGCTGCCCACCACAATGGCCTTGTAGAGCGCGTAAAACGAGAAAATCTTGATGATATGGCCGAGTTCGTTGAGCGCGTCGTCCATGAGGGGCGCGGTGTAGAACGAGAAGCACAGCTCCATCATCATGGCCGCGACCAGCCAAATGCGCAGCAGGCGAAAAACATCCGCGTCAAACAGCGCGCGCCGCCGCTGCAAGATCACGAGAGCGGCCGTGTAAATGGCGATGATGACGAATTCGCTGGCCACCTTGAACGGCGTCAGGCCCTGACCCGCGATGAAGCAGACCGGAAAGCTCTTGTAATGGAAGATGGAGAGCAGGAAGGCGGCGGTGATGGCGAAGCCGATCAGGAACACCGCCGCCGCGCTCACCTTGAGGCGCGCGTTCAGGGTCAGCAGTCCAATGAACGCCGCGCTGGATTCGAGATAGCGCGCGGCGACCCACAATTGCGGCGCGTAATAGTCGTAATCCGTGAAAATCGGCATGCCCTTGTAGGCGAAGGCGTGCAAAAGGTCGATCAATCCGACGAACACGTAGGTCACGCCGATGATCTTCAAAAAGTTGTTCTGGCTGATGTCCTGGGTGGTGGCGAGGATGACGAAAATGTTGAAGCAAATGCAGGCGGCGAAAAATTCGACGGCGGTGTGAAACAGCAGATAGTTGTATGCGCCCGCCAGATGCGCGAGGGCGGCGCCGAAAGCCAGCGCCGCCCATTCCAGCGCGGAAAACGCCCGGATCGTCGCGACGATCTCGCTGGAAGCGGAGGTTATGCGCGGTTCGGGCAAGGGCGCCTTTCTGAAGAGCCGGCGGTCCAGCCGGCCTCACTTTGACGGAGATTAGGCGTCCAGGCGGCGCCGCGCAACGGCGTTCACCCAGGCAAATCAAGGGGTAGGCTTGAGCTTGACTGCGGACGCGCCAATGCGCGGCGGAAACCCAAACGCCGCATCGCTCGTTGTCGTTCGAAACGCTCGGCTCGAGGAGGCGCCTTTGCGCGACACGGCGGGTTGGACCGACAAGACCATAGCGGCCGGACGCGAGTCCCTCGCGGGGCGGCGGCGGGGGCTTCGCGCGCTGTTCCCCTTCGCCGGGCCGGCCGTGGTCGCGTCCGTCGCCTATATGGACCCTGGCAATTTCGCCACCAACATCGAGTCGGGCGCGCGATACGGCTATCTGCTGCTGTGGGTCGTGGTGCTCGCCAACCTCGTCGCCATGCTGTTCCAGAGCCTTTCCGCGCGGCTTGGGATCGTCACGGGAAAAAGTCTGGCCGAGCAGTGCCGCGACCATTTTCCGAAACCTGTCGTGTGGGCGATGTGGACCCTCAGCGAGATCGCCGCCATGGCCACGGATCTCGCCGAATTCCTGGGCGCGGGCATCGGTCTGTCGCTGCTGTTCGGCCTGCCGCTGATGGCCAGCCTGGGCGTGGTGGGCGTCGCCACCTATGCCGTGCTGCAATTGCAAGGCTTTGGTTTCCGCCCGATGGAGCTGGTGATCGCCGGTTTCGTCGCCGTGATCGGCGGGAGCTACTTCATTGAACTTGTCATCGCGCCGCCCGACTGGAAGGCTGTCGCATACCATTCCATAGCGCCCGCTCTGGCGGGGCCGCACAGCGTCATGCTCGCGGTCGGCATTGTCGGCGCCACGGTGATGCCGCACGCGATCTACCTGCACTCAAGCCTGACGAAAAACCGCGTGCCCGTCCACAATGACGAGGAGCGGCGGCGCGCGCTCAAATTCTCCAATGTCGAGGTGCTGGTGGCGCTGGGGCTGGCGGGGCTCGTCAACATGGCGATGACGGCGATGGCGGCGGCGGCGTTCCACCCGGAGCACGCCGACGTCGCCAGCATCGAGACCGCCTATAAAACGCTGATTCCCCTGCTGGGCGGCGCGGCGGCGGGCGTGTTCCTGACCTCGCTGCTGGCCTCGGGCTTTTCCAGCTCGGTGGTCGGGACCATCGCGGGACAGGGCATCATGCAGGATTTCGTCCACTTCACCATTCCGCTGTGGCTGCGACGGCTCGTCACCATGATCCCGGCCTTTGTGGTCGTTGGCCTCGGCGTCGACGCGACGCAGGCGCTGGTGCTGAGCCAGGTCGTGCTGAGTCTCGTCGTGCCGGTCCCGCTGATCGCGCTGATCCTGCTCACCTCGCGCCGCGACGTGATGGGGGATTTTGTCAACGGCGTTTTCGGGCGCGCGATGGCCGGACTGGCGGCCGGAATCGTCGTCGCCTTGAACCTGTTCCTGCTGGCGCAGGCGGCGGGTCTTGCCGAAGCGCCGTGAGCGCCTTGTCCTTGACCGCCCGCGCCCGCGCTTACTCCGCGAGCACATCCTCCTGCTGCTCCGCGCTGGCGAAATTGAGAAAAACCCTGCTCCTGAAGGTCACGCTCTCCAGCTTCAGCCCCGCCTTGTCCTCGGAGGCGTCGGCGCGCAGTTTCAGTTCGCCGTTCTCGATGGTCACGCCGAGCATGGCGTAGGCCGCCGACATCATCCGCGACGCTGCGCCCGTGTACCAGGACCAGCCGCCCCTGCCCTCGTAGCCCGGGCCGTCATAGACATCCGCCGGCTGCTGGTGCGGCGGCAGACCGTAAATGTCGATCTGGTCGGGCGTGGTCTTGGTCAACGGCGACAGCGCCATCCACACTTTTACGGCGCGGGAGAACAGCCGCGCCGCCTCGCCGGCGTCGCCTTCGCTGGCGGCGCGCTCGCCGAGCCGCGCCAGCGCGTCGACGAACCATGAGGAGCCATGGGTATATTGCCCGCCATTCTCGCGCACGCCGGGCGGATAATCGGCGCTGCGGCCCGGAAACGGTTTTGACGTCTCGTCATAGGGCGGGGTGACCAGCAGCACCCGGTCGCCCTTGTCGAGTTTGTCGAGCGCATGCTCCAGAGCCTGCCGGCCGCGCTCGCCCTGCGCCGCGCCCGACAGCGCCGGCCAGGCCGAGGACATCGCCCCGACCGCCAAAAACTCCTCGCCGTCGTCGCAGAAGGCGCGGACAAAACGGTTGTCGCGCCAGCAGGCGTCGAGCGCGGCGCGCAGCGCGTCGGCGCGCGCGGCATAGCTGTTTGCCAGGCTTTCCTGCTTTTCCGCGCGCAAAAGCTCGGCGAAGCGGGTGAGATTGTCGTAGAGGAAGAAGCCCATCCAGACGCTCTCGCCCCGTCCTCGGAAACCGACGAGATTCATGCCGTCGTCCCAATCGCCGGCGCCCATCAGCGGCAGCCCGTGCGCGCCGAAATGGGAGAGCGTGTGGTCGATGGCGCGGCGGCAATGGTCGAGCACCGTCGCGATCTCGGGCGCGGGCGTCGGCGAGATCACATGGCCCTCGACGCCGGAAGGCACGGGCGCGCCTTCGACGAATCCTACCTTTTCGTGCAGCACGGTGGCGTCGTCGGTCGCCGCGACATAGCGCAACGTGACATAGGGCAGCCACAGATGCGGATCGGAGGCATGGGTGCGCTCGCCGATGCCGACGCCGCCGTCAGGCGCGTTATGCCACCATTTCAGCACGTCGCCCTGCACGAATTGCTGGCTGGCGTGCAGCAGGATTTGCTTGCGCGCGATGTCCGGCGCGCGGGCGATGAAGGGCAAAACGTCCTGCAACTGGTCGCGGTAGCCGAAGGCGCCCGAGCGCTGCGCCGGGCCGGTGCGGCCCCACAGCCGCGCCGTCAGCGCCTGATAGGGCAGCCAGTCGTTGACGAGGCGGTCGAAGGCGGGAGTGTTGGTCTTGATCCGCAGCGTCGACAGCATCTCGGTCCAGAAGGCGTCGAGCTGGGTGCGCTTGTCGATCGCATAGGCCAGCGTCGCGGCGCGCTTGGCCAGCGCCCGCGCCGCGTCCAGGTCGGGCGCGGCGCCCAGCGCCACCACGATGCGCGCGGACGCGCCCGGCTCGATTTCGATGGAGCCGGCGAAACCGGCGGCCCGACGGCCGTCGTCGCCTGCGCCGCCATCGACATGGCCGTGTTCCGCCAAAAACGGAATTTTGGGATCGCGGGTCTTGCGCCCCAAAATTTTCGCGCGCGAAAAATCGCATTCGTCGGCGTCGAAGGACACGGCGGCGAACGCCCAGTCCTGGACGAAACCGTTGCCGGGATTGCGGAAGAACAGGGCGCGGCCGTCATCCGTTTCGGTCTCGACCCGGCCGATGGACTCGGGCGGGGTTTCCGCCAGCACGATTTCCGCCACCGGGGCGATGCGATAGACCTGCGGACGGTCGGTGCGGTTGGTGAGGGTCAAGACCTGCAACTGCACGGGGTCGTCGTGGACGACAAAGACTTCTTGGGTGAGGTCGAGCCTCGGGTTGGTCGCGGTGAAGGTGGCGGCGCCCAGCGTGAACACGGCGTCGTAATCCGTGTCGGCGCGGCGCAGCGGCAGCAGCGTCGCCATATGCGTCTCGCCGGTCTCGTTCTCGAACACATAGATCGCCTGCCCGGGCGGGGCGTTGCGGCCCTCGCCGATGCGGAACGGCGTGACGCTGTTGGCGCGGGCGTTGCGGAAGAACGAGAAGATTTCGCCGTCGTGGGTGACCACGGCGCCGAATCCCGCTTCATTGGCCATCACGTGGGAATAAGGACGCGGCGCGCCCGGCGCGGTGCGCAAGGATCGGCCGTCGCGCGAGAAGGCGAAGCGTTCGCCATCCGCCGTGATCGCCGGCGCCAGCACGCGTCGGCGCGCGAAGGTGGCGTCGAACGTGTCGGGAACGCGGGTGTCGAAGGCGCGGGCCAGGGCATGCGCGGCGGCGTGCTCGTCCTCCGCCCAGCCGTCGGCGAACAGGATTTCGACCACGCCGTCGGCGGGCAGATCGACCTCCACGCAAAGCGCCGCGCAGGGCTCGAAGCTGTAGAGCAGGCCTTCGTCGGCGGGATCGCGCAAAGCCAGATTTTGCGTCAGCGCGTCGGGGTCGCGGCGCTGGCCGAGACCCAAAAAGCGGGAGCGCGCGTCCTCGTAACCGGTGAGCCGCACCCCCTCCTGCTCGCGCACGGCGTGGAAGGCGATCTCGCGCGACAGGCGTTTCGAGGCGAAATCCCCGCCCTGGTTCTTCAGCAGGCGGTTGCGGGCGAAAATCGCGCCGCAGGCGCGCACGAACCACGTGCCGACATGCAGCGCGTTATAGGGCGCATCGCGGCGCTCCACGCCGCCCTCGTTCATGACGAGGTCGCGATAGCTGCAAATGCGGATTTTTCGCGCGCTGGCGCCGGCGTTGGCGAGCTTCAGCCGCGTCAGCGCCAGAACCTCGCCCTCGACCATTTCGATGCGCGTTTCGCAATGCAAACCGTAGAGTTCGCCACGCGCCTGCGCCAGCATCGGCGACGCCGCCTCCAGCGCGCCAAACCCCACCCGCGTCGGCGCGGCGGTGAGCGACCACAGGGTCTGCGACTCCCCGGATTGTTCAACGAAATAGAAGAAGGCGCCGCGCGGAAGGATAGGATCGTCCGGCATGCGCGTCATGTCGATCGGCGACCCGCGCCGGGCGGCGGTCTCGACGCGGTAATGGCCTTCGCCGCTGCCGTAGAATTCCATGGTCAGCAAGCCATTGCCGATGCTTTGCCGCGATCCCTTGGTTTTCTTCGCTGGTCGGGTCAGCAGGAAGACGACGATGCCGGCCACGACGCCGAGCGCGGCCAGGGCATAGCCAAGCGTCAGGGCCACCAGCGGCGGCATCGGGGCTTTCGCCGCCGCTTCCGCCGCGCTCCACGCCTTGTCCCATTCGGCGCCGCGCGGGATGTAGAAGGGGATGAGCAGCGGCGCCCAGGTGCCAAAACGCCTGATCGCCTCGGGAATGGCGCGCGCCTGGCCACGCGACCCCAGGAATCGCGCGCAAGCCCCGTCGGCCAAATCCCCGCCGACGAAGGAGAGATTGACCAAAGTGGCCACGCGAAGACCCATATGGTCGAACCAGATGAGCACCCGCAGCCAGTCATAGCTGAGCAGCGCGGTGAAGATCGACAGGCTCCAGTCGCGGAACTGGTTTTCGGGCTGACTCACGCTGGCCACGGTCGCGACAGCCGTGCGGACAAGCCCGTCCTGATTGTACCATTGCGGATCCGGCGCGACCTTGAGGAAGGCGTAGATGATCGGCGCCATCCACAGACCCCAACGCAGCACCACGATGGCGTTGTCGGCGAGCCCGCTCAAGCCTTCCGAGGAAAACAGCTTCTTGATCGGCGCCGTCGAGCGCGTCAGCAGCGCGGTGAGGAAGAACAGGTTGATGCTGAACAGCGGCGCGGCGAAAATCCACTGGATCACGCCCGACAGGGATTCCAGATAGAACAGGTTGACGGCGCCCATGGCGGCGCCGAGATCGGTCGCGCCCCATTTGGAGAAGAACGGCGTGATCACATAACGGTGGTCCGAAACCCCGGCGGCGACATAGTTGAGCGCCACATGCTCGCGGAAATGGCCGAGCACGACATCGAGTTGGCCCCGATCAAAATACCAGGCGATGGCGCCGCCGAGAATGCCGCCGAGCAGCACGCCCAGCGCATAAACGCGCCAATGACGCGGACGGCCGCGCATGCCGCGGCCAATGTCGGCCAAGTCGTCGTAAAGCAGCGCCGCGACATAGGACGCCGCGCCGATGGCGAAGCCGACGCCGAAGCGAACGGCCGAGTCGGATTCCGGCAGGCCGTGGGCGAAGGCGTAATACATCCCCAAGCCCGCGACCGCGCCAGCGGCGTAGTTGGGCGCCATGCGATAGGCGCTGGCGAGACGTTTGGGGAACGGCGGCGTGGCGTCGGTGGATTCCAGAATGGTGCGCCCCAGCGGGAACAGCAGCGCGCCGAGCAGGCCGGCGCCGAGCCAGGACGACGCGCGCAAAAGCTCCATCGCGCCCGGCGAGGCGACCACCGCCGCGGCGATCAGCAGCAGCGCCATGAACACGCCGCCGAACATCGCGCCTTTTCCGGCGCCGGACTTCCAGTTGGCGGTGAGGCGCGGCGCGACCGGCGGCGCCCCGTGCAAAATGTCGCCCATCACCGAGGTGACCAGATAGACTTCGGCCCACAGACCGGCCTGCGCGGCGGCGGCGGCGAGCGAGGCCAGCACGATATCGAACGGCTGCATCAGCTGCGCGACGAAGGCGGTCGAGCCGAATTGCGAGACGATCGGGGTGACCGCCGCGCCGAAGGCCGAGACGAGCAGCAGCCCATGGAGTTTCAGGTCGCGCGAGGGGCGCCGCCCCATGGCGAGCCCGGCGCCGAGCACGACAAGCTCGTTGACCGTGAACAGGGCGAGACCGCGCAAAGCCGCCAGCGCGACCGGCGCGGGAAGCGGGGTTGACGCCGCCGCCCTGTCGAACAGGGGCGAGCCCAGCGCCAGCAGCAGGTTGAACGCGATGGGCGGGATCAGCAGCGCCAGCGTGCCGGAAAGGCCGGGGCGGCGTCCCGTCTGCACAAGGGCTTTCAGCGCGGCGGCGATATAGAGCGCGATGGCGAGGCCGGCGCCGACGGGCGTCATGCGGAACAGGTCAACAAAAGTTTGCGGCGGGGCCCACAGCTTCATGTCGGGCGCGCAGGCGAGACCGAAGGCGAGCAGGACGGCCCCATCGAGCGCCAGATAGGTCAGACGCTCGCGCTGTCCCGTGACGGCGACGGCGAACCCCTGGAGCGCCGCGGCGCCGATCGCCGCCGCGATGACGGCGTTCTCGAGGCCGCCGTCAGCGACGCGGCCGAGCGCCAGCACCAGGGCGAGGGCGCTCAGCAGGCGCAAGGCGCCGGAGAGCGCGGGTAGAGGAGATACGCTCGCCGGATTCACGTTCGTCAATGTGATGCTCGCTCAAGTTGCGGGGACGGGCGCGCCGAAAGGGTGGTTTCAGCAGAAGCCTAGCTTGGATGATTAGCAGGCTGAGCGAAACATTCAACCGCGCGGACTCCGGCCGAGGCGCGCCCTGCCCCGCGTGCGCCCGGTTTTGCAGGAGATGTTTTTATGACTGGGGCCTTGCGTTCGGGCGCGATGGGGCTATAGGAACCCAGCCTCGACCCGGGCCGGCAATGGGGCCTGGGGCGAGATGTAGGAAGGGTGGCCGAGTGGTTTAAGGCAGCGGTCTTGAAAACCGCCGTGGGTGCAAGCCTACCGTGGGTTCGAATCCCACCCCTTCCGCCACTATTTTCGCTTAGCCATTTGATTAACTTGGTTATTTTCGAGGCAAGCGACCGTCACCTGTGACTGCCCGACAAAATTCCCCCAGCGCCGTTTTTATGGCGCCGCAAAATGCGGTTTCCCCTCGCGCGCACGTCGGTTTTTTGTCGCGCGTGACAAGACAGGCAAAGCAGCCCCTCCGATCTCACCGCATGGCCGAGACGCGCGCGCATGAATTCCGGACCAGTTAGGCAGGCTGCGCGCTGAGCCTCGTCCTCGAAGAGCCGCCGCGATTCGGCGCAGCGTCCCGGACGCCGTCAAAATTTCGTTGTCAATGTCGTCAGCCAAGCGTGCGAGCAGGCGACATCAGCCGTTTCCAGGCGGCCCGGTCACCAGCGCAACAGGCGTCCGCCCGCGAGCCAGCCGACACCGACGACGATCGCGGTCGCGATCATGTACCAAACCGCGAGGAACAACGGGGAATCGTCGGGGCAGTTCATGGCGTAAAGCGTCGCCGCGAGGCCGGCGGCGGCCAACGCCGCCGCCGCTCCGGCGCTGCGCCCGTTGCTGGGCGCGCCATGGCGGAGCGCCAGGAGCAGGCCGGCGAGCGGCGCCAGCGACATGGCCGGAATCGCCATCAGGCAATGAGCGGCGTTATGGCCGATCATCCGCGCCACCCAGAGGTTTGATGGCGTCGCCGCCATTTCGGCCAGGCTGGCGAGCACCACCAAGATCGGCGCGAGAACCACGGCCTTGGACGCGAGACCCGGATCGGCTCCTGGCCGCGAGAGGCGCCAGGCGAGAAAAAAGCCGCTCGCCGCCATGGTCAGACTGAAGACGAACTTGAAGAGGAAGCGCGGCTCGGACAGCGAGGCGACGAACGTGTCCCGCAGGCCCATGGTCGCGAAGAAGAACGCGGCGGAGACAGCGAAGCCCAGGCCGAGATCGACGGCGAAGGCGCGCGACATCGGCGCGCCCCTGGTTTCGTTGTCGGCCGCCAAGGCGGCGATAAGCTCCTCGGTTTTCATCGCTCGGTCGCTTTCCTGTAAAGATCGGCGAGAGATTTCAAGCCGCGATGCACGGAAACGCGCAGCGCCCCCTCGCTCACGCCCAATGTCCGCGCCGCGTCGCGCAGGCTTTCGCCCCGGATCGACACGGCCTCGATCGCCTCGCGCTGCTTCGCGCTCAGCTGGTCGAGCAGGCGCAGGGCGTCCTGGCGGTCCAATTCGCGCTCGAAGGCGTCGGCGCCGGGCGCGGCGAGGACGTTTTCGAAATCCGCGATATCCGTCTCGACACGGCGTCCGCGCCGGCGCGCCGCGTCGATCATCTTGTTGCGCGCGATGGCCGCAAGCCACGGCGTCAAAGGCTGGGTCGCGTCCCAGGTGTGGCGCTTGAGATGGAGCGCGAGCAGGGTTTCCTGCACCGCGTCCTCGACATCGCTCGCCGGCATGCCGGCGCGCGCGCAAGCCTTCATGCAGATCCGGCGCAGGAAAGGCGTGAGCGCCGTCAGCAGGCGCTTGTAAGCCACGCCGTCGCCCGCAAGCGCCGCGCGCATGTCCGCGCTCCATTCGTGATCCTGCGAAATCCAGTCCGGCATTGCGACCTCTCTTCGCGCCAGCGCTCACGATTGTTACACCGGTGCCGGCCCCGCAGGCGCGTTTTTCTCGAGCTTTTTCACGTTTCATGGGCGACGGCCCGTCGCGGCCAATCCTGCGGCGGCAGATCGTGAAGCGCCTCGACGCCAATCGTCGGCGCGTCGGCGGCGTCGCGCCCGCGACCCTCTGCCAAAGCGAGCGGCCGGGAGAGCGGGTCAATGTCCGCGCAGCATGATCCGCCGCAAGGTCGCGCCGAAGAAATTCACCGTTGTGATCAGTCCCAGCAGCACGAGGATCAACGCCGAGGCCTCGCGATATTCGAACAGATGGAAGGCGGTGACGATTTCGAGGCCAAAACCGCCGGCGCCGACAATGCCCAGCGTCGTCGCGGCGCGCAGATTGTGCTCCAGACGGTAGATCAACGCGTCGGTGAGGCGCGGCAGCGCCTGCGGCAGCAGCGCGAAGCGAAACACGCCGAGCCGTGAAGCCCCTTGCGCGCGCAAGGCGGCGCCGGGGCCGGGCTCGACATGCTCCAAAGCCTCGAAGAACAGTTTTCCCAGCATGCCCGTGGAATGAACCCCCAGCGCCAGCACGCCCGGCAGCGGGCCGAACCCGACCGCCGCGACAAAAATCACCCCCCAGATCAGGCCCGGCAACGAGCGCACCGCGCTTAAGACAAAGCGCACGGCTTCGTTGAGCCAGACCGGCGCGCCGGCGTTGCGGGCGGCGAGCGACGCCAGCGGCAGTGCTAAAAACGCGCCGAGCGCCGTGCCGGCGATTCCGGTCGCCAGGGTTTCCAGCAACGGCCGCCCCCATTCGCGCCAGCGCGAAAAATCCGGCGGAACGGATTCCTTCGCCAGTTGTGCGATGGTGGGCAAGGCGTCGGCATAGCGCGAAACATCGAGCGCGCCGGCATAGGCGAAGGCGGCGATGATCGCCGCCGTCGCCAGAGCCAAAGCCGCTTGCCGGCGCGTCTGTCGGCGTCGCCATTCACCGGCAAGCGCGTCGTAAGCGGCGGCTTCGGTCATTGCGCGGCCGGGCCTTCGCCGGGCTTCCAAGCCGTCTGGGCGCTCACCGCCTGAATCGCGGCGATCCACTGGCGCACCCGGTCCACATCGGCGTCCACGGCGGGAATGAAAGCCTCGGCGCGGAACACGCCCAGGGCCGCCGGATCCTTGATGTCAACAAAGGCTTTGCGCACCTCCTCCTTGAAGGCGGGGTCGAGGCCATCGCGGAACGTCCACATATATTCCGGGATCGGCGGCGAATCCTGCAACACGCGCACCTTGGCCGCGTCGATCTTGCCCTCCTTGATCAGCCGGTTGAACACCGGTTTTGAGAGCCCGCCAGCGGCGACTTTTCCGTTGGCGACGGCGAGCGCCACCGCGTCATGGGCGCCGAGCACGCGCAGCTTGTAATCGCGCTCCGAGACCAGCCCGTCATGCAGCAATTGCCAGCGCGGAACCCAGGTTCCCGAGGTCGAGGCGGGATCGCCGAAGGCGATTTCGCCTCCCTTGAGATCGGCCAACTTTTGCGCCTTGCTGTCGGCGGGGACGATGATGGTCGCCTGAAACGTGGGGCCGACGCCGGGATGGCTCGGCCGCGCGAAGGGCTGCAAGCCCACATGCTTGGATTGCAGGATGTAGGTGACCGGGCCGAGATAGGCGATGTCGATGCGGCCGAAGCGCAGCGCTTCCGAGGTGGCGGCGTAATTGGCGCCGACCACCACTTCCACCGGCAGTTTCAGCGTCTCCTGGAGATAGGCGCGCAGCGGCTCGTTGAGCCGCATCACCGTGGGCGCGGATTCGGTCGGCAGCAGGCCGATGACGAGTTTTTTGGGACGCGCGGGCGTTTCCTGCGCGAGCGCCGGTCCGGCGAGGGCGAAACCCAGCGCCGCGAGCGCCAGGCGGCGGGACCATTTCATCATGTCAGCATCCTTTTCTGTTGCTGGGGGGAGGCGTGAAAACCATCTGTTCCGCGGCGTCGTCGAAGGTTTCGACCGGACCATCGAACACCACGCGGCCGTCGTTGAGGGCGACGATGCGATCGGCGAGCGCGCGGGCGAGCGCGATCTGGTGCAGGACCAGCACCAGCGTGACGCCCTTTCGCACGGCCAGCGTGCGGAGGTCGTCGCCCAAGCGGCGCGCCAGCGGTGGGTCCAGCGAGGAAAACGGCTCGTCGCCGAGCAGCAGGCGCGGGGCGCGCGAAAGAGCCCGGGCGATGCCGATGCGCTGACGCTCGCCGCCGGAAAAATTTTCGACGCGCTCGAAGGCGCGGTCGAGCAGGCCGACCTCTTCCAGCGCCTTGGCCGCCGCCTCGCGCGCGAAACGGGGCCAGGGCAACAGCGACAGCGGATGGCGGGATTCGGCGAAGGCGAGCAGGACATTTTCATATGCGCTCAGGCGGCCGATCAGGGCGTGATCCTGAAAAATGGTCGCGGTGTGGGCGCGCAAGGCCGCCCAGGACTCCGCGCCGTGCAGCGGCCCCAGCTCCGTCGCGAAAACATCGCCGCTGGTGGGCTCGACCAGCCCGTTGAGGACATTGAGCAGCGTGGTCTTGCCGGCGCCGGAGGGGCCAACCACCACCGTCACCGCCCCGGCCGCGAATGAGGTGGAGACGTTTCGCAAGATGGATCGGCCGCCGCGCGCCACGCACAGGTCGTCCACGCTCAGCGCGGGCGCGGCGGCCGCGGGCGGAAATGAGGACGTCGGGACGAGATGCAGCATGGACATGAGGTCTCCACGACGGAACCGCCCAAAGTTTGGGGTTCGCCAGTTCGAGGACGGCTCATGCCGTGGTCGGTCGCGGGTCCAAAAACCCGCGACGGCGCTGAGGCCGAAGCGGCCAAGCGTGTTCATGTTAGCAGGATTGGCGCCAAGGCCGCCAGCCCGTGAAAGCGGGCGAAATCCTGTTTCAACCCTCCAAAAATGTACATTCCCGTGGAAAAGACGTTCGCGTGCGAACGGGTCCACGAGGCGGGCCAGAGCGCCCACGCGCTGCAATTTCAGGCTTTTTATCAAGGCTATCGACTCTGGCCCGGCTATTGCTGTAGTCCATTTACATATTCAGGACCGCCCATGCTCGAAACGTCTCGCCGCCCCCAAGCGCCAACACCGGCCCCGACCCAAGCGCCAACCTGGCTGCGCCCCGGAGTCGTCGTTCACGATCCCTCCGTGATCGTCGATCGGCTGATCCTCGATTTCGCCGCCGAACTGCGGGCGCGTGGTTTTGGTGTCGGCGGCTACGCGCGAAAAGGGGCGGTGGTGATCGGCGAGGCGCCGCTGTCCATCGACCTCTCGACCGGCAAGACTTTTGTTGAAACCCCGCAAGCCGCCGAAATCCATCTCGCCCGCGCGATCCGCGACGGCGCCGATCTGTTCGCCATCGGCCGCTTCCCCGGCTGCACGGATGCGGCGCGCGCCTCCAAAATGCCGGTCGGCGCCGGCGCCGGGCGCGGCCTGCCGCTGCTCACCACCATCGCCGGCGGCGCCATCCATCATTGGCACCAGTTCGTGCGCCACGAAGGCTCGATGATCGCGCCCAATCGCCGCGCGCTCTGGGAATGGTGGGGCGCCGAGCGGCTCTACGACGATCTTGCAAACGGCGTCGCCGAGGTCGAAGCCAGACGCATCGTCTGCGGTCCGCGCTGGCTGATGGTGGAGGGGCCACATGGCGCCGGCCTCGCCTATCTGCCGCGCCACCCGCGCGATCTGCTGCCGCGCCTGCCCGACCTGTCGAAACTCTCTTTGCGCGCGCTGGCAAAGCTCAGCCAGTCCTGGAATCCGCTGGAAGCGGCATTGGGCGTCGCCGCGCTCAACGCCTTCTACAACCGCGCCGATCTCGACGGCGCCAGCGGCAATGGCGTGCGCGGCTTTCGCGGCGCGCCGGGGCCGGTCGTGGTGGTCGGCGCCTTTCCCGGCGTCGATTCGATCCTGCAGAATTGCGCCATCATCGAGACGGATCCGCGGCCCGGCGAATATCCGGTCGCGGCGATGGAATCGCTGCTGCCCGGCTGCGGCGGCGCCATCGTCAATTCGTCCGCGCTCATCAACCGTGGGCTCACGCGCATCCTGCGCCTCGCGCGCCATCGCCCGGTCGCGCTGATCGGCCCCTCGACGCCGCTGACGCCGCGCCTGCACGATTACGGCCTCGCCGTGCTCGGCGGGTTTGTCGCGCGGGACATCGACGGTCTCGCCAACGCGGTGCGCGCCGGCGCCGCGCCAAAAGATTTTTCGAAATTCGGTCGCTATATTCATCTCAGTGACAAATCTTCGGCGCCTCACAAGCGCTAGAGTTTGAGAAAAGACGCGGAAAACAAGCGTCCGATGCGGCATGAGCCGTTTCCCGCAACACACGCCAGATCGCTCTGGCGAGAGGAGACAGACATGCGCCCAGAAATGCTCGTCAACACCTGCGTCGCCGCCTTGCGCCTCGAAGGCTGCGGCTCCGAGGCCATCGCCTTCCTGCTCGCGGAAAGCGCGGTGGACGCCCTGACCGCAGCGGGCTTGCGCGTGGAAAATTTCGATGGCGGAGTCGAACATCTGGTCATCGCCATGCGCGAGCGCGCCGCCGACTTGCGCGCGATGCGCGCGGCGCCAACATTGATGCTGGTGGCGAACCGGGAAAGCGCCTGACCGGAGGGAAATCCCAATGACCGATTTGACGCAAAAAATCCTGCGGCCCGCCAACCCCGAGGCGACGCGCATCTTCTTCCTCGCGCGCTCGGCGCCGCTGGCGCCGGATTTTGCGGTGGCCAGCTATCCCGGCGATGGCGGCTACCCCGCCTATTACCACCGCATTTACAACACCCTGCGCGACATCGGCTATCGCGTGACCACGTCGAACCAGTGCCGCGCGCTCTATACGGAAGCCCACGAGATCGACCTGGTGTTCTCGCTCTACAACCGCATGGCCATCGACAATCCCGAAGTTTTTGTGGCCGCGACCTGCGAGTTTTTGCACCTGCCGATGATCGGGGCCAAGCCGAACATCCGCGCGCTCGCCGAAGACAAGTGGATGACGAAGAATTTTGTGCGCTCGCTCGGCCTGCCGGTCAGCGAGGGCGCGATCTATTCGCGGCCCGAAGATCTTTTGTCGCCCCCCCCCTTCGCCGGGCCCTATTTTGTCAAGAACCGTTTTGGCGCGGCTTCCGAAGGCGTTTCGGAGGACTCGATCCAGGACGATTGGGACGGCGCGAAAATGGCGGCGGAAAAACTTTTCGCGCGGGGCATGGCGGTGCTGGTCGAACGCTATGCGCGGGGCGTGGACGTCACCCTGCCGGTGATCGGCGCCGATGAGCCTGTTATCCTCGATCTGGTGCAGCCCCGCTCCAACCGCGCCGGCGAGATCATCACCGAGGATTTGAAGCGCGACGACCCGCTGGGTTACGCGCTCTACGACGCTGGCGCGGCCTACGGCGCGTTTGCGGACGACGCGAAAAGACTCTGGGCGGCGGCGGGGCCGATCGACTACCTGCGGCTCGATTATCGCTTCGACGAGAAGACGGGTCAGCGGGTCTTTCTCGAATTCAACATCTGCTGCCACATCGGCCGCAGCGGCGCCATCTGCCTCGCCGCCGCGCAAAAAGGCCTGAGCCAGGCCGACCTGCTCGGCCATGTCGTCGAATATGCCTTGCGCCGGCATTGGCGCGCCGTGGAGACGCGCAAATGGGTGCGGTGACGTCGATCCAACTCGCCACCACGCCGCCCCCGCGCGCCTTTGGCGAGGCGCACGCGCCGCGAGCCTTCGGTGAAACCCACGCGCCGCGAGCCTTCGGTGAAACCCACACGCCGCGAGCCTTCGGTGAAACCCACACGCCGCGAGCCTTCGGTGAAACCCACACGCCGCGCGCCACGGCGCGGGGCTGGGACTTTTTGGGATCCTGTCCGGCGCCTTTGCGGATGAGGATGCGCGACGATCTCGCCGACCTGCTGCGCGAGACCCATCGCACCCGTGGCGAACGCCTCAAGGGCTGCATGCCCATGGGCCAGGGCGGGCGCACCCCGTTCGAGCGGCTGCGCCACATCCGCGACTTGGAGGATTTTCCCAAACTGCTGGCGTCCGCCGACCACGGCAACGCTTTTAATCGCGCGTTCCACGCCCGCCATGTCGAGACCGGCGCCTTTGTCGCGCCGCAACCCGCGGGCGCGGCGGCGGCCTTCGAAAACGCCGGGCTGATCGACCCGCGCGGCTGGATCGGAGTCTATGCGGTCGCCCCCTTCGTGCTGCTGGTGGATCGCGCGCGGTTGGGCGCGCGAAAAATCCCGAAAAATTGGGCCGATCTCGCCGATCCCGTCTATCGCGGCGAAATCGCGCTGTCCGGCTGGCGACCGGAAGGCGCGCCGCAATGGCGGGCCTTCAACCAGTTTTTCCTGGTCGCCGTCGCGCGCCTGCTCGGCGAAAAAGTCTTGCGCGAGGTGCTGGCCAATCTGGCGGGGCTCGCGCATTCCGCACAAATGCCTCGGCTTGCCGGTACGGCGAATTCGGTCGCCGCCATTTACGTGCTGCCGTGGGCGCTCGCGGACATGTGCCCGCGCCGCGACCGCACCGAAGTCTTGTGGCCGCGCGAGGGCGCGCTGGCCTTTCCGTTGTGGATGACGGCGCAGGCCGCCCACAGCGAACGCGTGGCGCCGCTCGCGGACTATTTCTTCTCGCCAAAAACCGCGCGGTGGCTCGATCACAATCGCTATCCCTCGCTGGCGCCGACCGGCGGCGCCACGCTGCCAGCGGACGCGCGGCTGGCCTGGCCGGGCTGGGATTTTTTTCGCGCGCGCGCGTCGGCGGCGGAGATCAAGCGGATCACGGCGCTGTTTCACGCCGCCACGGAAAAACTCGACAGGGGGCAAAGCCTATGCGCGTGATCACCGTCGCCGGCCCCCCCTCGGTCGGCAAGACCGCGCTCATTCTGAAGACGGCGAAGACGCTGCGCGAGGAGGGCCAAAGACTCGCGGTCGTCAAGTTCGACTGTCTCTCCACCGACGACGACCTGCTCTACCGCCGCGAAAAAATTCCGGTGGCGGCGGGGCTGGCCGGCTCGGTCTGCCCCGACCATTTCTTCATCGCCAACATCGACGATTGCCTGCAATGGGCCACGGAAATCGGCGCCGACCTCTTGATCGCCGAAAGCGCCGGCCTGTGCAACCGCTGCTCGCCGCATGTGCAGGGCGCGTTGGCGGTTTGCGTGGTCGACAATCTCTCGGGCGTGCATACGCCCAAAAAAATCGGGCCGATGCTGAAAATGGCCGATGTGGTGGCGATCACCAAGGGCGACATCGTCTCGCAGGCCGAGCGCGAAGTGTTCGCCCACAACGTCTGGCGCGCCAATCCGCAGGCCCAGATCGTCGCCTTCAACGGCCTCACCGGACAGGGCTCAGGCGAACTCGCGTTCCATATGCGCGCGGCGCCGGACCTGGAAACGCTGGAGGGGCGCAGGCTGCGCTTTCCCATGCCGTCCGCCATCTGCTCCTATTGCATCGGCGAGACCTGCATCGGCGAAAATCACCAGCGCGGCAACGTCCGAAAAATGCGCTTTCCCGAGGTTTTCGCATGAGCGCCCACATGATTCCTCCCGCGCTTTCCCTGCGTCTCGACGAGGCGCAACGGCTCAACCCCGCCGTCGCCGCGCTGATCGGCTCCACGCCGAAGCCCGACCTGTCGCTGGCCGGCTGGCTCGACACGCTCGACACAAGCGATTTCGACCGGCTCAAATTTTCGCGCGTCGAGCTTGAGGCGCACCTGTTGGCGCTGATCCTGGAAGCGCAGGGTTTGCGCAACCCGGTCACCCGCATTGACTCGCTGCGCATCCTTGGCGGGCGCGACAAGACCGGGCTTGCGGAAAATCTCGATCTCACCCTGCGCCCCGGCGCCATTGTCAGCGTCGTCGGCCCGACCGGCTCCGGAAAAAGCCGGCTGCTCCACGACATCGAATGCCTCGCCCAGGGCGACACGCCGTCGGGCCGGCGCATTCTGATCGACGGCGAGGTTCCCGAACCGGTGCGACGCTGGGCGGCGAGCGGCAAGCTGGTGGCGCAGCTGTCGCAAAACATGAATTTTGTCGTCGATCTCACCGTCGGCGATTTCGTCGAAATGCACGCCGAATGCCGCGCGGTGGACAATCCGGAACAGGCGGCGGCGGAAGTGATCGCCTGCGCCAACCGGCTCGCGGGCGAAAAATTTTCCGCCGCCACCTCGCTGACCCAGCTCAGCGGCGGCCAGAGCCGCGCGCTGATGATCGCCGATGTCGCGCTGCTCTCGACCTCGCCCATCGTGCTGATCGACGAGATCGAGAACGCCGGCATCAACCGGCGCCAGGCGCTCGACCTGCTGGTGGCCAGCGACAAGATCGTCCTGATGTCCACCCACGATCCCATCCTGGCGCTGCACGCCCACAAGCGGATCGTCATCGCCGCCGGCGCCGTGTCGGAGGTGATCGAGACTTCGGAGGCCGAGCGCGCCCATCTCGCGACGCTTGAGCATTTCGACCGGCGCATGAGCGAGTTGCGCGAAAAACTGCGCCACGGCGCCCGTCTCGACGCCCTGCCCCTGCCATTTGGAACCGCATCATGGACGCCCTGACGCTTCTGCTGACCCGACAGTCCGCGCATACGCTGCAAGCGCCTGGACCCGACGCCGCACAACTGGATGTCATCCTGCGCGCGGCGCTCCGCGTCCCGGATTTTCAGAACCTGAAGCCGTTCGAATTCCTGGTGGCCGAGGGCGAGGGCCGCGAGCGGCTGGGCGCGCTGATGCAGCAGGCGGCGGTGGCCTCGAACCGCCCCGAGGAAAACATCGCGCGCGCGCCGAAAATGCCGCTGCGGGCGCCGCTGGTGATCGTCGTGGTGGCGCGCGCCCGGGAGAGCAAGGTGGCGCCGTTGTTCGACCAGCAGCTTGCCGCGGGCTGCGCGGTCATGGCCATGCAGATGGCTGCCTTCGCCCAGGGTTTTGCTGGCGTGTGGCGCTCCGGCTGGCCGATGCATGACGAAAACCTGAGCCGGCTGCTTGGCCTCGGGAAACTCGACCGGATCGTCGGCTTTCTTTATCTCGGCAGCGCCACGAAACCCTACCCGCCCCTGCCGACGCCCGATCCCGCCGCCTTCACCCGCCATTTGTGAGCGGCCATGAACCTCGACATTTTACGCGAAAGCGACCGTGAGGATTGGCTGCCGCTGAGGCGCGGCTATCTCACCTTTTACAAGGCCGACCTGCCCGAGACGACGACGGCGTTGACGTTTTCGAGGCTGATCGACCCCGCGGAGAGCGCCATGGGCGCCTTCATCGCGCGCGAAAACAGCGAGGACGGCGTTGCGCTCGGGATCACGCACTGGATGGACCATCGCTCGTGCTGGACGCCGGGCGATTATTGCTACCTGCAAGACCTGTTTGTCGCGCAGACCGCGCGGTGGACAGGCGTGGCCACGGCGCTGATCGAGGCCGTGGCGGCGGCGGCCAAGAAGCGCTTTTGTTCGCGAGTGTACTGGATCACCCACGAGACCAATCTCGATGCTCAGAAGATGTATGTGCGGGTGGCGGAGAGGAGCGGGTTCATCCAGTTTGTGAAGAAATTGGGGTGACGGCGGCCTTCCACTTTGGCGAGGCTGGGCGCGTCATGTCTGGACGTGCCCGGTCCTCCAGGCCGCGGCGGAGACTCCTGCGACCGTTGGCGTTGCGGCGCCGCGTGGATGGCCAGGACCCGCGGAGGCGCTCGTCCACGACGGCCAGGTCCTCGCCGGTGAGGCGGGCGGATAGCGCGGCGGCGCGGCGAAATTTCACCTTCAGGTTGTAAATCGATCTGCGAAAACAGCGAGATTCGCGTTGAAACCGGTGAATTTCTTGAAAAATCGGCGTCAAATCGTGCGATTTTTGCGCGTACAACCAAACGGTTGTGTACGATATCCGGTGGGCGGGCGAAAATTGGCGTTGGGTGCGGGCCTCGGCTCGGTCTTTGATTTTACTGAAAAATCAGTGACTTGGGTTATTGGACCTTGTTCCGATGGTTTCACGTGAAACAAAACGTGAACACTATCTTGTGTATCGCGCATTTTCACTTTTGCGCGCGACGTGAACGCGCCGTCAAAACGCGTATTGTTCCGCCAGTTCCTCTCCCGTCCGGCGGGCGATGGCGCGGCGCATCCACAGCGGTTGCACGCCCGAGATCATCGACTGCACCTGAGCAATGACATCGTCGACGGCGCGATGCCGCGCCGACTTCACAGGAAACACCTTGAGTTGGTGCACGCGCACGGCGGCGAGATCGGAAAGGCCCATGGTGAACAGGATCGACACGCCTTCCAGCGCGTTGACGCGCTCGGTGAGCGGGTCGTGTCCCGTGCCGTCGTCGTTCTCCATGTCGTCCATCACACAGCGTCCGCCATTGGCATCGCGGCCGCCGCCAGCCGCCTTGCCCTTGGCGCGGCGGGCGAATTGTAACGCGTCGATGAATTCGGAATCGTCCGCCGAGACGTCGTAAACGACGAAATTCTTGGCCGCGACGAATGGCGCGTCGAGGTCGGTCAGGCTGTCGGTGGTGATGGCGATGCGCAGATGTTGGCCTTCCATGATGGGCTCCTCGATGCTCGTAAGGCGACCAACCGTCATTGCGAGCGAAGCGAAGCAATCCATCCTGCGGCTTGCACGAACCGTGGATGGCTTCGTCGCCTTCGGCTCCTCGCAATGACGGTTACGTCATCGGCTGGTTGATGCTGGGTTTCAGGCGTCCGAATTTTTTCCGGAACGCCGCCGGCAGAGACATGGGGTCTTTCTTCGCGCGCGCCTCCCACTTGGGCAGGTCGGCGACGGCGATCTTGCCGTCCTTCAGCGCCTCCACGGGAATGATGTGCAGCACGTCGTGCAGCACCGCGAAAAAATCGATGGCGTAGCGGGCGCTGTCGCGATAGGGCGCGGGGATATCGATCTGGACGAAATCGCCCTCGAACGTCGTCTTGGGATTGTCGCAGTCGAAGCGGAAGTGGCGGTTGAACGGGCCCTTGCGCTGGAACTGGTAGAGCGTGCGGCCCTCGTCGGAATAGCGCCTGATGTCGCCGCCAAGATCAAAGAACATTTCCGAAAACACCCAGCCGACATAGCTTTCCGGATAGACGCTGTCGCGCGCGGAAAACCAGTAGGCGACCATGGTCTCGATCAGGTCGAGGCCGGCGGCGGTGATGTCGAAATAATAGACCTCCTTGCCGATCACGCCGCCCATGCAGATCACGCCATTGCGCATCTCGACCTGTCCGTGCGGATGAAACGCGATCAGCCGGAGGATGCGGGTGACGCGGTGCAATTGCAGCGCAACCTTTTCGACCATGGTCGTCTTGGGCAGGTCTTTCGCCCGCGCCCAGGAGGTGAGCGGCAGCTCGGTCGGATAGAGGCCGGCAAGCGTCGCCTCGAACACGACGGCCGCCCGGGCCAAAGCCGCGATGCGCTCCAGCGGAGCCTCTTCCGGGAGCGGCGGTTCGTCAAAGGTTAGGATGCGCGGCTTTGTGTAGAGTTCGATCTGGCGGTGTTCCGGCAGCCTCACCTTGTTCGACCAGCCGAAGTCCGGATTGGCGAAGAGTTTTGATGTGAATCCCATGGTGAAGCCTCTCGGTGAAGCGCTCGATCGGTTCCCTCTCCCCGCACAGGGCGTCCGCAAGGACGCCCGTCTGACGACGGGCTATGCGGGGAGAGGGAGCGGCGCGACGGTTGGAACGGCGACGCGCCGCTGGTTGGCGCACAGGCTCGGAGGGTGAGCGCCTGTGCGCAAAAAAACCTCACCAGGTGTTGAGGAGCCACTCGCGATCGCGGGTGTATTCCATGTGCGTGAACATGGCGTTGGCGATCTGCTCGCCGAGCAGCATGGCGCCGCGATAGCCCATGGTCGGGTGGCGGTAGAGTCCCGCGCGATCGAAGGTCGGGAAGCCGACGCGCGCCATGGGAATGTTGGCGTCGATGGCGACGTAACGCCCCTTGGAATGGCCGAGGATCAGGTCGTATTTCTTCGATCCGTCCTTGACGCGCTTTTCCAGCTCCCAAAGGTCGGCGTTGCAGACAACCTCCATGTCATAGGGAACCTTCTCCTTCATGGCGAGGAGGCGCGGGTCCTTCTTGTAGCGGGTGTTGTCGTCGCCGAGCAGCAGCAGGGTCGGCTCCAGTTCGACCTCGGTGCAGAAGTCGGCGAGGCCAATGACGAGATCGGGATGACCGAAGATCGCGACCTTCTTGTTGGCGAAGAACATGTGCGCGAGGTCCTGCAGCGCGTCGATGGCGACGCCGCGCTCGTGGACCAGCGAATCCGGGATCGGCTTGCCGGTGATCTCGGAGATTTTTTGCAGCATCGCATCGGTGTTGGCGATGCCATAGGGGGCCGCAATCTGATGGCCGGGCACGCCATGGGTGTTCTTCAGGAAGTCCACCGTGGACGCGGCTTCATAGCGGGCGAGCGACAGCGAGGCCAGCGCGCCGGTGGAGGCCTTGATGTCCTCGACCGTGGTGCGGCCGTGGGTGTGGATCGACTTGTCGGGCAGCATGGGCGAGTCGAAATCCTCGGTGTCCATGAAGATGTCGCCCTGGACGCCGAACTCTTTCAGATAGTGCTTGAGCAGCACGACGTCGCCAGGGTTGACCCAGCCCGGGAAGATGTTGAGCTTACCCGTCGCCGGGGCCTTTTCCTTGGCGATCGCCTTCCAGGTGGAGAGCACGCATTCGGAATAGCCGCCGACCTGGCTCGACTTGAAGCTCGGGGTGTGCACCGCGAACACGTTGACTTCGCGTCCGGGGAATTCCTTGGCGATCTGATCGAGCGCGTATTTGATGTTGCCCTCGACGTCGTCGCCGATGACTTCCGTGGAGCAGGTGGTGATCACCGGGATGATGCGCAGCTGCGGATAGCGGCGCACCAGCGTCAGAATGCCTTCCTGGATGCGCATGTGGCCGCCGAACACGGCGGAATCCTCATGCAGCGAGGTCGAGGCGACGTCGAAATTTTCCTTGAAATGCTGGGCGAACAGCAAGCGGACGAACATGCTGCAACCCTGGCCGCCATGGACCAGCGGGATGGAGTCTTTCAGGCCGATGCCGGCATATTGTGCGCCAGCGGGCTGGCAATCGTACATGGGGTTGATGACGCCTGCGCGTTCGCGCGTCGTGATTTCGCAGCCCATCGGGGCGCTCCTTTCTGAATGGTGAGGGCCGCCGCTCATGCGGCGGCCCGTGAGATCGATCTCAATAGAGCGAGTGGTTCAACTCGTGATTGAGCGACTTGGTGATGGTGTACTCGCGCAGCATGGACTTCAGGCCGTCGAGAATTTCCGTGATCTTGGTCGGCTCCAGCTGTTCGATCCACGGGAAGTTTTCGCGGAAATCCTTCACCATCTCCTTGGCGTCGGCGTAGAACAGGCGCTCCATCGGCGTATGCTTCTTGATGACGCGACCGTGGAACATGTCGTTGGCGGCGTTGACGATGCCTTCGATGTTTTCCTCGCGGTCCCACGACCGGGAGAAGAACTGCCAGAGGTAGCGCACCTGGCAATAATCGAAGAGTTCCTTGACCTGTTGCTCGCTCATTCCGCAGCCTCCTTGAGAGCAGCCTTGTTGCCGCCGCGAATGTCGGTCGCGGCAAGTTTCAGAAGCGGATTGGCCTTGGCGTTGTACATGTCGCGCGCGAGGTTCACGAAGCCCTCGAAACCCATGTACGGACCGTTGTGGTAGCCGTGGCCATTGACATAGGGGATGTGCAGTTTCTTCACGAGTTCGCCGACGCGCGGGCCGGTGAAGATGACTTCCGGCTTGACGAGGTCGATGATCTCGAAGAATTCCAGCTCGTTGCCGTCATCGATGTAGTAGGTGCCGGCGCCGCCGCGCGCGATGACTTTTTCGACGTCTTCCTGGTGGCCAAATTTGGAGGACATGGCCACGACCTGCACGCCGAGGTCGTCTTCCACCGACTTGGTCCAGTGCCACAGGCGCGGGCCGCCGGTCCAGATCGCCATCTTGGTGCCCTGGAGACGCTCCTTGTACCAGTCGAGCTGCGGCTTCCACTTGGCGTATTCCTCGGCGATCAGCTTCTCGCCACGTTCCTCAATGCCGAAGAACGAGCAGATCTTTCTGATGCCTTCCGCCATATACGAAAAGCCCCAGCTGTCGATGTCGAGGCGGGGAATGCCGTACTGTTTCTTCAGCTCGTTGGCGATGTAGCCGGAGGAACGCGCACAGTTGACGACGTTGAGCTGCGCCTTGTGCATGGCGCGCAGGTCGTCATAGGTGCCGTTGCCGGTGAAGTGGGCGACGACCTGAATCCCAAGGCGCTTCCAGTATTGGTCGAGCAACTGCGTGTCGCCCTGGATATTGAAATCGCCGATGAAATTCATCGTATATTCGGAGGTGATCTCCGGCTCGACCGTGCCAACCTTTTCGTTGATCCAGTTGATGTTGAGGACGTGATGGCCCTTCGACTGGGACACGCCGGCGAAGCCGGGGCATTCGCAGCAGAAGATGTCGACGTCGGGACGCTCCTGCATCACCTTCTTGGCAACAGCCTTGATGTCATCACCGATCAGCGCGGTCGGGCATGTCGTGTAAACGAACATGCGCTTGATGTCGGGCATTTCGTCGAAGGCTTCGTTGATCGACTTTTCCAGGCGCTTCTCGCCGCCGAAGACGATGTGGCTTTCCTTCATGTCGGTCGACCAGACGTACTTCATGTTGAAGTGGCCGTTGTCGGTCGGATAGCGCTTGGTATGCCAGGTGTCATAGGCGCAGCCGATGGGCCCATGGATCATCTGGATGGTGTCCTTCAACACGCCGCCGATGACGAGCTTGGCGCCGCAGAAGGCGCAGCCGCGTTCAGACAGCGTGCCGGGAATGGTGGCGGCGTTGGAGATGGGAAGGAAGTCGCGCTGGTCCTCGCCTTCCACCTTGAGATAAATGTGCTTCGAACGTTCCGGAATGTCCTTGTCGCATTCCAGCAAAACCATAGGCATGAGTCGTCCTCCTCACGAATGTGAGTTGCAAAAGTCGCTCTCGCGGATACCGGCGGCGGAAAGGCAAAAGCGACTGGCTCCGGCGCCGTTGCGAATGAGGATCGCAGGAAGCGTGCCAAGTTACATTCACTTTATTCCACTTACATATTGAATAGCGCCAAACGGGCGCTATTCCCTGATTTTCAGCGGAATCTTTTTTCATCGCCGCTCAGGCTCGCCGAAGCGCATCGTGCATAAAAGTTCGCCCATGTAACAAGAGCGTTCCGGCGTCCAATTTCGTGCCCGGACCGGTTTGCACGCGAACGTGCGAAAATTTGCCCTTCTGTACGCGATACTGAATTTCGTGGCCAAAACGTCAGTCATATTGAGCAGAATTTACTTGGCACGGCTGTTGCAGTGACTTGATGCGAGCAAACGCCGGGGACGCGCCATGCTGGATGAAGTGCTGGAAAAGACGATTGACGCCACCGCCGCCAAGACAGACGCCGGTCTGCGTCTGCGCGTCGCCGTCGCCACCCGCGATGGCGAAAAAGTCGATCTGCATCTCGGCCACGCCGAGGTGTTCTCTGTCTATGACGTCGACGAGAACGGCGTGCGCCCTGTGGCGGCGCGCGCGATCGCGGAACACGCCCTCGATGAAGAGGAAGACACACGCGCCACCATCTATCGCATGATCGCGGATTGCCAGGCGCTGCTGGTCGCCAAGGTTGGCGCCGCGCCGCAGGAGGCGTTGAGCAAAATCGGAATCGAGGCGACCAATTTTTATGCCGGCAAGGGCGTCGATGAGGCCCTGCGCGAGCTGTTCGAGGCCAAGAAGGCCGCGGCCGCGGACACGTCCATCGACGCGAGCGAATTCGCGCTGCTGCACACCATGCTGCGCGTGACCGATCTCGACCGCTCCATCGCCTTCTACACCGAAAAACTCGGCATGACGCTGCTGGAGCGCCGCGAGCACAAGAAGAACCAGTTCTCGCAAGCCTACCTTGGGTACGGCGCGGGCTTCAACGGCATGACCATCGAGCTTGTCCAAAACTGGCAGCGCGAGGAGCCTTATGTCGCCGGCGACGCCTTCGGCCACATCGCCATTCGAGTGAAAAACATCGCGCGTCTTTGCGACAGTCTGGCGGCTCAGGGCGTGCAAACGCCACGCCCTCCGCGCGCACAAAGACACGGCGAGAGCATCGTCGCCTTCATCGTCGATCCCGATGGCTACCGGATCGAACTGGTTCAAGCGCCGGCGCCCTAAGCGGCGGCCGAAGCTTAAGAAATTCGGTTTCCGCGCGATCGCCTGAGCGAAGCGCGAAAACGGATCACGCGCGGGTCCGGTCACGGGGTGGACACGCGCGACAACAAAATATGACCGCCCTAACGGACGGCCATATCAACCCCGCAAACCAGGAGCGAAAAATGTCTCTTCGCCAAATCGCCTTCTACGGCAAGGGTGGCATCGGCAAGTCCACCACCTCGCAGAACACCCTCGGCGCCCTCGCCGAAATGGGCCAGAAAATCCTGATCGTCGGCTGCGATCCCAAGGCCGACTCCACCCGCCTGATCCTGCACGCCAAGGCCCA
>NZ_WNKS01000060.1 GCF_009720655.1 Rhodoblastus acidophilus
GGCGGCGCGGGCGCCGACACGTTCAACGACAATTACGATGGCGACGCCGACGCGTTCAACGGCGGCGCCGGCGCCGACACCTTCCAGCTCAACGGCGGCGCCGGCGCGGTGGATGGCGGAACCGAGGTCGACACCGTCAAATCCGGCGACCTCGGCGGCTACAGCTTCAGTAATGTTGAGGTGCTCGACACCTCCTACGTCTACACGACAACCGCGCAGCTCTCCGCCTTCACCAGCCTGATCGACAGCGGCCATCCCACCACGCAGATCCAGGTCTATCTGCGCGGCGCCGGCGGCGCGATCGACTTCACCAGCCGCGTGACCGGCGCCGACTCCGTCGTCGTCTCCGATGGCGCACTGACGGCGGGCGTGACGGTCACCGGCTCGTCCAATGCCGACGTCTTTAACGATTCGCAGTTCAATGACGTCTTAAATGGCGGCGCGGGCGCCGACACGTTCAACGACAATTACGATGGCGACGCCGACGCGTTCAACGG
>NZ_WNKS01000061.1 GCF_009720655.1 Rhodoblastus acidophilus
ATGGGCCAGAAAATCCTGATCGTCGGCTGCGATCCCAAGGCCGACTCCACCCGCCTGATCCTGCACGCCAAGGCCCAGGACACCATCCTGTCGCTCGCCGCCGAAGCCGGCTCGGTCGAGGACCTCGAACTCGAAGACGTGCTCAAGATCGGCTTCGGCGACATCAAGTGCGTGGAATCCGGTGGTCCGGAGCCGGGCGTCGGCTGCGCCGGTCGCGGCGTCATCACCGCCATCAACTTCCTCGAAGAAAACGGCGCCTATGACGACGTGGACTATGTGTCCTACGACGTGCTCGGCGACGTGGTCTGCGGCGGCTTCGCCATGCCGATCCGCGAGAACAAGGCGCAGGAAATCTACATCGTCATGTCCGGCGAGATGATGGCCATGTACGCGGCCAACAACATCGCCAAGGGCATTCTGAAATACGCCAATTCCGGCGGCGTGCGCCTGGGCGGCCTGGTCTGCAACGAGCGCAAGACCGACAAGGAATACGAG
>NZ_WNKS01000006.1 GCF_009720655.1 Rhodoblastus acidophilus
AGCTCGTCGACCAACCGTGGCGCATCATGTCCATCGGACTCCGCGATTGGGCGCATGGGTTCTGATCAGCGAGACTTGGTATAATCACCCACCAGCGCGAGTTTTTCGCCCGCGCAAATTTTGAGCGAGACCTCGCGCAGAACAATCCGTCCGCCGCGCGCGACCGTGACGTCTTCGAGTTGAAAAAGCGCCGTCATGTCAGGCGGTCCGCGACCAGCGCGCCGAGCAGGCACAGGGCGACGGCGGCGGCGAAAACGGCGTCGCGAGCGCCGGGCCGCTCCTCGGCCACCAGCGCAAAACGCCCGGCAAAACCCCGGCAGCGCATGGCCTCATCGACGCGTTCGGCCCGCTCCAGCGCGCGCACCAGCAATTGCCCGGTGAAATGGCCTAGGGTTCGCAGCGTGTGCGCGGAGGTGGACGCCCGGAACGCCCGCGCCCGCAGCGCGTCGTGAAGGCGCAGCGCCTCCTGCCTCACCAGCGCCGCCCAGCGCGCCGAAAACAGCAGCAGATGGGTCAATTTTTGCGGAACCCCGAGCCCCGCCAGCGCGTGGCCGAACCGAATTGGCTCCAGCCCGGCCAGCAGGATCAGCACGGCGAGGGCCGAGAGATTGACCCGCAGCAGGATTTTGAGCGCCCGGTCGAGGCCGGGCTGGGAAAACTCCACCGGACCAAACGCGGCGAAGGCGGGGCCGGGAACGGTCAGCGGCAGCATCAGCAGCAGCACCAGAACAAACCCTTCAGCATGCGCCATGCGCGCGGCGATGTCGCGCAAGCGCAGGCCGCAGGCGAGCGCCAGGGCGATCAGCGCCGGCAAGCCCGCGAGCAGGACCAGGGGCGAGCGGATCGCGAGAACGGCCGCGACGATCGCCAGCGCCGAAACGATCCGCGTGCGCGCGTCCAAGACATCGAGCCAGGGTCGCGCCCCGGCTTCCTCGGCAAATGGGTTGGTCATTCCGGCGCATCCCTGCGTCGGCGCGAAAGCGCCCAAAAACCGGCGCCGGCCAGGCCGACGATCATGCCGACGCCGCCCATCACATCGTTGAAGCGCACACGCGCTTCCGCTAGAGCATAGGCTTCGAGCAGCGGGCGGACCTGCCGCGCCACCGCCCTGTCCACCTGCGCCTCGACCAGTTTCGCCAAGCTGTCGGGATCGTTCGGCGCGCAGACGGGCGCAGGTTGCGCGAGCGGCGTCGCATTGGCGACGGTCGGCGGCGCCACGCCGCCGAGCCGGTCAGCCGTAATGACGGCCTCCGCCCAATGGCCATCGCCCGCATCCACCGTCACGGAAAAATCTCCCGGCGCCTCGGGCCTCCAGGCAAAACCGCCGTGCGCGTCGGTCTTGCCGCGAAAAACCTCGCGACCCCCGTCCTTGACGACAAAATCCGCCCCCTCCGGCCGACCGCCGCCGACAAAAAAGGCATAGCCGCCGAGCGCGCCGTTTTCGGCCGTCACAAACACCTTGAGGCGGTGGGCGCTGGCCGTCGCCGGCGACAGCGCGATCAGCAGCGCCACGGCAAGACGCCGGCTCACGCGGCCGCCTCCAGTTGCGGCGCAAAGCCCAGGGCTTCCGGCTTGACCCGCCGGAGATATGCGACGACCACGCCGGTCAGCGCAGCTTCCGCCAGCGCCAGCGGAACGTAGGTCAGCGCGATCACGCGCAAGCTGGGCAGAAAGTCCGCCGAGGACAGCGCAAGCGCCAGCGACACGCAAACCGCCGTCCCGACAACGCTGACAAACCCGACCGCCGCGCCGATCGCGCCGACGCGCCAGCCCTGCGCCCGCTCCAGCGCGGGACGCGCGACCAGCGCGGCGGCGACGCCGGGAAAGGCGATGTCGACGACATCGACGCCAAGCGAGGTCAGCCCGCCGAAACCGAACAGGACGGCTTGCAACAGCAGCCCGACGAACACGGCGGGAATGGCGCGCACGCCCAGAACAAGCCCCATCAGCCCGGACAGCAGCAGATGCACGCTCGAGGGCCCCACGGGAATCGCCACCAGCGAGGCGACGAAGAAGGTCGACGCCAGAATGGCGGTTTTGGGAATGTCGGCCTCGTCCATTTTTCGCAAGCCGAGCGCGACGCCGCCGACGGCAAGCGCCGCGCCGCCTGCCAGCACGGGAAGGGAGAGGATTCCATCGGGGATATGGGCCATTTTATTTCGCCGCCGTGACGGGCGCGCCGGCCATGTCGGTCGCCTTGACCCAGATGAGGCCGCCAACTTCGGTTTTCACAGGCGTTCCGTCCGGCGCCTTGGCGGGCGGCCCTTCGATCAGCGCCGCAAAACCCCACCAGCCCGCGCGCGGCATGGCATAGGCGAACACGCCACTGGCGTCGGCCTTGACCTTTTGCGTGATGAACGCCTCGTTGGGCGCCTTCACCGAACCGTCATTGACCCATTCCACCTCGATTTCGGCGAAGGGCGCGGGTTGGCCCTGGGCGCGGACAAGGCCGCGAAACAGATTACCGGTCCAAAGTCCGGTCGGCCGGGTCAGCGGCTCGATCTCGACCGGCAGGCCGGCGAGGCTGTCCCAGCCTTCGCCGGAGGCGTAGCCATCCACCACGACCTTGGCGAAATGGGTGATCCATTTCTTTTCCGCCGGCTCCCAATAGGGCTGCGGCTCCACAAAGAACACGGCGGCGCCGGGCTTTTCCAATTTGGTCGCGAGCGTCCAGGCGCTCTTGCCGTCCACCTTCCGCTCCGCAAGCGCGGCGGAAACATCGATGGTCCTGCCGTCGATGAGCGCGCCGACCCGCTTCGGCTTCGCCATGTCCATGACCGGCCCGCGCTCCATCGGATGGGTGAAGACCAGGTCGAGCTTGACCTCACCGCCTTCCGGCAGCACGTCGGCCGAGGGAATGATCTCCTGGAAATGCGCCAGCGCCGGAGCGCAGGTCAATACGGCGACGAAGGCGACGGACGCGCGGAGCATGTGGCGACCCCAATTCAAGCAGGCCGCACAGGATAAGCACAGTCTAAACGAAAATCATACCCACGGCCAAACATGTCTAAAACCGCACGCCCCTGCGCGGCGATGAAAAAATCAGCCGAAGTCGCCAGGCAGCTTGACACTCGGCGTCTGTTCGACGCTCTCGGGCAAGGCGCCAGGCATCTCAACGCGCAAATGTTTCAAAGCTTCCATGATGTGGTCAAGCGCACGCAGGATCGAGGCGTCATCGCTGGCGCCGAGCGACAGCTCCATTTGAGCAAACATAAGATTGATCTCGATTAATTCCGTCACGTTCGTGTCATCGCTGCTGGTCACCTGTCGCCCCTCAAGTCGCGCGAAGTTTAAGCTTGCCACAAAAGGACGGCCCGCCATAGTGAAATGCGCGCAAGACACTTATGCGTAAAATCAGGCCTAAACACCCGGCGCGGCCCAGGCTATTGGCAATTGGACCTTCATTGATATTTATCAAATAATACCCGGCCTGTCGCGACCGTAACTTCAATGCGGATTTCGCGCCGCGCATCCTCGACCGGGTCCTCACGGCAATTTCTCTTTGATTCCGCTTCGGCAACAACCACTCTCATCGCGACGCCGCCAGGGGGCGGTAAAAACGGGATTTTCAGCATGGCCGCCAACCCCGAGAACATCGCCTTCAATCTCCCCGCGCCGGATTTCTCCCTTCCCGGCGTCGATGGCCGCACCTACGGCTTCGCCGATGTCGCCGGCGCGAAGGGAACGGTGATCGTCTTCATCTGCAACCATTGCCCCTATGTGCTCGCCATCATCGACCGCCTCGCGGCCGACGCCCGCACGCTGATGGCGGAAGGATTTGGCTTCGCCGCGATTTGCGCCAACGATTCGGCGACCTATCCCGACGATTCCTTCCCCAACATGAAGCGATTCGCGGAAAAACACGCCCTGCCCTTCCCCTATCTCCACGACGAATCGCAAGCCGTGGCGCGCGCCTATGACGCGGTCTGCACCCCGGATTTTTTCGGCTATGGCGCCGACGGGCGGCTCAAATATCGCGGCCGCCTCGACGAGGGCCGCACCAGTCCGCCGCCTGCGGGCGCGCGGCGCGAACTGGTCGAGGCGATGCGGGCGATCGCTGGAAACAACAAGGTCCCCCCGCACCAGACGCCGTCCATCGGCTGCTCAATAAAATGGAAGCCGAACAAAGGCTAAGACGTTTATTGGCCGCACCAAACGACAACGCCCTTTTCACCCCTGGAAAGGGCGTTTGCATGGAACGCCCGCAGCGGGGGTCCGACCCGTCAAATCTGGAAATCAGGCTTCTAGTCCCAACATATGACCCCTGCGCCGCGCCGATTTGATCCTCATCAAGTCTTGGAAATGTCACAGCCGCTTATCCTGCGTGATCTGCGACGCGTCGCCGCAATTCCTGCGACCAATCCGCGCGGAAAATAGGGTGCGCCCATGACGGAAGCCATCGTTGAGCCCGAAGTTCTTGAGCCGATCATCGCGCGATATAACGGCGACCCCGGCAATCTCCTGCAAATCCTGATCGAGGCGCAGAACGCGCTCGACTGGCTCTCCCCGGGAACCCAGGGCTTTATCGCCAAAAGCCTCGATATTCCCGTCACCCACGTCGCCGCCGTGGTGCAGTTCTACACCCACCTCTACGACACCCCGCGCGGCAAATATCGGGTGCTGTTCTCGCACAACATCACCGATCGCATGGCCGGCTCCCCCACGCTGATGGCGCATATGCTGAAGCGCTTGAAGCTCAAGCGCGGCGTGGTCTCGGACGACGGCCTGGTGAGCGTCGGCAAAACCTCATGCACCGGCATGTGCGACCAGGGCCCGGCCCTGCTGGTCAACAACCGCGCCATCACCCGTCTCACCCTGCGCCGCATCGACGAAATCTGCGACCTGATCCGCGCCCGCGCGCCGCTGGCCAACTGGCCTGCGCATTATTTCCGCGTCGAGGACAATATCGAGCGCGCCGACATGCTGCTCGGCTCCGCCTATGCGCCGGGCGAGGCCTTGCGCGCAGCGATTGCGTGTGGGCCGACCGGCATGATGGCGGAAATGAAGCGGTCGAACCTGCGCGGACGCGGCGGCGCCGGTTTCACCACCGCGGTGAAATGGGAGGCCTGCCGCGACGCGCCCGGCGACGAGCGCTACATCGTCTGCAACGCCGACGAGGGCGAGCCCGGCACGTTCAAGGACCGCGTCCTCCTGCAAAGTTTTGCCGAACGCGTGTTCGAGGGCATGGCCATCGCCGGCTATTGCACCGGAGCGCGCAAAGGCCTGATCTATCTGCGCGGCGAATACACCTATTTGCGCGCGCCGCTGGAAGCCAAGCTGAGCGATTTCCGCCGCAACCGTCTGCTCGGCATGGGCATTTGCGGCGTGCCCGGCTTCGATTTCGACATCGCCATCCATCTCGGCGCCGGCGCCTATGTCTGCGGCGAGGAAACCGCGCTGATCGAATCGCTCGAAGGCAAGCCGGGACGCCCGCGCATACGTCCCCCCTTCCCCGTCACCTGCGGCTACAAGAACCAGCCGACCGTGGTGAACAATGTCGAGACCCTGTGCAAGGTCACCGAAGTCGCCATCCACGGCGGCCTCGCCTATGCCGGCACGGGCACGCGGCAATCGGCGGGCACGAAAATCATTTCGGTGTCCGGCGACGTCGAGCGCCCCGGTCTTTACGAATATCCGTTCGGCGTGCGCGTCTCGCAGGTGCTGGAGGACGCCGGCGCCTATGACGCCATCGCCGTGCAAATCTCCGGCGCGGCGGGCCAGTGCCTGACGCCGCAGGAGTTCGGCCGCCGCATCGCCTTCGAGGATGTGCCGACCTCCGGCTCCTTCATGGTGTTCGGCAACAACCGCGACCTGTTCGAGGCCGCGCTCAACTACGCGCATTTCTTCGAGCATGAATCCTGCGGTTTCTGCACGCCCTGCCGCGTGGGAACGGCCTTGATCGCCCGCATCCTGGAAAAAATCCACAGCGGCCACGGCGCCCGCTACGAGTTCAACGAACTGAACCGCCTGCACCAGTTGATCAGCACGTCGAGCCATTGCGGCCTGGGAACCACGGCGACCAACGCGCTCCACGACATCATGACCAAATTCCCCACCGTGTTCGACCGCCGCCTGATCCGGCGCGACTTCGAGCCCGGCTTCGATCTCGACGCGGCGCTCGCCCGCGCCCGCGAGGTCGCCGGCCGCGACGACGCCAACGCCCATCTGGACGCCCATCTCGGCGAAGGAGTTGACGCATGACCGACATCCCCAACACCTTCAACCTGGACGGCGAACGGATTCATTTCGAGCCGGGCGAGACCATTCTGCAGGCGGCGCTGAAGGCGGGGCACTTCATCCCGCATCTGTGCGCCAATCCCGAATTCACCCCGCACGGCTCCTGCAAGCTGTGCCTTGTCGTGGTCAACAACCGCTCCGGCTCCGCCTGCGTGATGAAGGCCCTGCCCGGCCTGGAAGTGCAGAGCGACACGCCCGACCTCAACCATCGCCGGCGCACCCTGCTGCAAATGCTGTTCGTCGAAGGCAACCATTTCTGTCCCGGCTGCGAGAAGAGCGGCAATTGCAAGCTCCAGGCGCTCGCCTACGACCTCGAAATGTTCAACGACCATTTCACCCATTTCTTCCAGCCGCGCGAGGTCGACGCCTCGCATCCCGATTTCTTCCTTGACCGCAACCGCTGCATCAATTGCGAACTGTGCGTGCGCGCCAGCCGCGAGGTCGACGGCAAGAACGTTTTCGGCATCGCCGGGCGCAGTCTTGAGGCGCACATCGTGGTGAATTCGCCGACGGGCCTGCTCGGAGACAGCACGTTCGCGAAAACCGACAGGGCCGCGGAGGTTTGCCCCGTGGGCGCGCTGCTGCCCAAGGAAGTGGGCTTCAGAAAGCCGATCGGGGCGCGCCTTTACGATTCCGCGCCCATCAGCCAGACCCCGACCGCCGTGAAGGAGGAGGTGTGACATGAACATGCGTCCTCCGATGAAGAAACTGAAGGTCGCCACGGCGTCGCTGAGCGGCTGCCTCGGCTGCCACATGTCGCTGCTCGACATCGACGAGCGCCTGCTGGAGCTGGTGAAACTGGTGGAGTTCGACCGCTCGCCGATCACCGACATCAAGTCGTGCGGCCCCTGCGACATCGCGCTGATCGAGGGCGCGGTGTGCAATTCCGAAAACGTCCATGTGCTCCGGGAATTGCGTCGCAACTGCAAGATGCTGGTGGCGGTTGGCGCCTGCGCCGTCACCGGCGGCCTGCCGGCGCAGCGCAACCGGTTCGACGTCGGCGAAATCCTGGAGCGTTGCTATTGCGAAATGCCGGGGACGCAGTCGAAAGTCCCCGACGACCCCGAACTGCCGCTGCTGCTCGACAAGGTCTATCCGCTCAATGAAATCGTCCGCGTCGACTATTTCATTCCGGGCTGCCCGCCGTCGGGCGATGCGCTGTGGAAATATCTCACCGATCTGATCAGCGGGCGCATGCCCCGCCTCGATTATCAATCCTTCCGTTTCGACTGAGGCCGCACATGTCCGCTCTGGAAACCGCCGAAAGGCCGGAAACGCTGCGCCGCATCGCCATCGACCCCGTCACAAGGGTCGAGGGCCACGGCAAGGTCACGCTGCTCCTCGACGCCGACAACAAGATTCATCAGGTCCGTCTGCACATCGTCGAGTTTCGCGGTTTTGAAGTTTTCATCGAGGGCCGCCCCTATTGGGAGGTCCCGGTCGCGGTGCAGCGCCTGTGCGGCATCTGTCCGGTCAGCCACCACCTCGCCGCGGTCAAGGCCATGGACCTGATCGCCGGCTATTCCAAGCTGACCCCCACGGCGGAAAAGCTCCGCCGCCTCATGCATTACGGCCAGATGGTGCAATCGCACGCCTTGCATTTCTTCCATCTGGCCTCGCCCGACCTGCTGCTCGGTTTCGATTCCGAACCGACCCGCCGCAACATCGTCGGCGTCGCCATGGACCACCCCGAAATCGCCACGCAAGGCGTGCTGCTGCGCAAATACGGCCAGGAGGTGATCCGCCACACCGCGGGCAAGCGCATCCACGGCACCGGCGCCATCCCCGGCGGCGTCAACAAGGGCCTGACCATTGCCGAACGCGACGAGCTGCGCCGCGACATTCCGCAGATGATCGAATGGGCGCGCGGCGCGGTGAAGATGCTGGAGAAGCTGCATCTCACCAATCCCAATTTCTACAACCGCTTCGGCGAATTGCCCTCCAACATGATGGGCTTTGTGAACGCCGCCGGCGAAATGGACCTTTATCACGGCGGATTGCGCGCCCGCGACGCGCAGGGCGGCGCGATCTTCGATCACGTGGACTACGCCCAATACAACGAGGTGTTGCAGGAAGAGGTCAAATCCTGGTCCTACATGAAGTTTCCGCACATCAAGTCGTTGGGCGCGGAGAACGGCTGGTACAAGGTCGGGCCCCTCGCCCGCGTGCAGGTCTGCGACCGCATTCCCAGCGAAATGGCGGAAGCCGAGCGCCAGAACCTGATCGCGATGGGCGACGGCAAGCCGGTCCACGGCACGTTGTTCTTCCATTGGGCGCGCATGATCGAGGCGCTGCATGCGGTGGAAGTGATCGGCCAGTTGCTCGACGATCCCGACATTCTGGGGACGGACCTGATGGCTGACAAGGGCGAGCGCCGCGAGGAGGCGGTCGGCGTGATCGAGGCGCCGCGAGGAACCCTGTTCCACCACTATCGCGTCGGCGACGACGATCTTGTCAAATATTGCAACCTGATCGTCTCGACCACCAACAACAACCAGGCGATGAACGAGGCGATCCGCACCGTGGCGACGCAATATTTGACCGGTCGCGAGATCACCGAAGGCTTGTTGAACCACATCGAAGTCGCGATCCGCGCCTACGACCCCTGCCTGTCCTGCGCGACCCACGCCATCGGCCAGATGCCGCTGCAAGTGGAATTGCTCGACGCCGACGGCGCCTTGGTCCATCGCGCCAGCAAGAATATGGGGTGATTTCATCCCCTCTCCCCGCTCGCGGGGAGAGGGAGCAGAGCCGTCACGGTCAATCCATGCATCTCGTCATTTTCGGTTGGGGCAATGAATCGCGCGGCGACGACGCCTTTGGCCCGCTGCTGCTGCGCCGCCTGGAACAGGCCGCCTGGCCGGACACAACCCTGATCGAAGATTTCCAGCTCCAGCTCGAACACGCGCTGGACCTGCGCGGCGCGGACCTCGCGCTGTTCCTGGACGCCGGCCGCGACACGCCCGCCCCCTTTCTGTTCAAGGAAATTTTTCCAAGCGCCGGCATGACCCACACCAGCCATGCGCTGCCGCCCCAATCCGTGCTCGACGTCTTCAGGCAAGTCGACAAGGCCGAACCGCCGCCCAGCTTCCTGTTGTGCGTGCGCGGCGAGAGCTTTGGGCTCGGCGAGGGCCTGTCGCCGCAAGGCGCGGATCGTCTGCGACAAGCCGGCGCTTTCCTGGAAAAACTCGGCGCCGTCCGAACGCCCGAATCCTGGCGATCCCTCGCGTCCTGACGCCTCCGTTCCTATCGAACGAATACATACATTTTGTACGACACGAGACAAACACTCTCGCCCGAACACCGAATCATCGTTCAACATGAAATGTGAGTAAATAACGCTTTTCTCCCTTCCACCCCGTCTGGCCCGCTTCTTGCGCCGCCGGAAACGGAAAGGAGCATTGTCATGACCTCCAGGGCCGCCATCGCCGCGATCTGCGGCGCGCACAGCGCCGAAAAGCGCCTGCTGCTGCATGATTTCATCAAGCGCCGCCGCCGCGAGGGCCTCCGCCTCGCCGGCGTGATCGAGGCGCGCGACCCTGGCGCCGGCGCCTGTGGCGCCTTGTCCCTCATCGACCTCGCCACCGGCGCGCGCATAAGCATCTCCCAAAAACTCGGGCCGGGCTCCACCGCCTGCAATCTCGACCCCGGCGGCGTCGCCGACGCCTGCGCCGCCGCCCAGCGCGCGATCGCGGCCGGCGCCGATCTCGTCGCGCTCAGCAAGTTCGGCAAGCTCGAAGCGGACGGCGGCGGCCTCCGCGACGCCTTCGCCAGCGCGGGGGAAAGCGGCCTTCCCGTCATCACCACGCTGCACCCGAGCCTGCGCGAAGACTTTTTCCGCTTCGCCGGCGATCTCGCCGAGGCCATCGCCCCCGAGCCCCAAGCGCTGGACGCCTGGTGGAGCGAACTGTTCGCGCAAAGCCGCGCCGCCTGAGAGGACCAAACCCATGAACGAACACGCCCTCTACGGCTTCCAGACCCTTCGCCTCGCGGTCGTGATGGGGACCAGCGAGATCGCGTCCGCCGTCGCCGTCGCGCTCACCGGCGCCGGCTACGGCGTGGCCATGGTCCACGACCCTTTCCCCCCGGTGATCCGGCGCGGCATGGCGTTCCATGACGCGCTCTACGACGATCCCGTCACGGTCGGCGGGGTGGTCGGAGAACGGGCGGAACACCTCCTGGAAATCGCCGGCGTGCTGGCGCGCCGGGCGCGCGTCGCGGTCACGCCCCTGTCCCTGGGCGAACTGCTCGCCTATCGCGCCGCCGACATTCTTGTGGACGCGCGCCTGCAAAAAGACCGGATCACCCCCGACTTCCGTCGTCTCGCGCGCCTGACCATCGGCATGGGGCCGAAATTCGCCGTGGGCGTGAATTGCGACATCGCCATCGAAACCCGTCCGGCCCGCGCCGGCGCGGTCCTGACCTCGGGCGAGACGGAGGCCGCCGACGGCAAGGCGCGCGCGCTCGGCGGCGTCGGCCGCGAGCGTTTCGTCTATTCCGACCGCGACGGCGTCTGGCGCACGCCCATGGACGTGGGCATGTGGGTTCCCAAGAATTTTGTTGTCGGGCGCCACGACGGTTTTCCCATACGCGCCCCGTTCGACGGCCATTTGCGCGGAATCGCGCGTGACGGCGCCATCGCGCCGGCGGGAGTCAAACTCGTCGAGATCGACCCGCGCGGCCGTGAGTCCTGCTGGACGGGCATGGACGCGCGCGGCCTGGAGTTGGCCAACGCCTGCGTGCGCGCGATCGAGCTTCAGCCGGCGCGGGCGCAAAGAACCGTGGCTTGAGCGCTGAGTCGCGCCGAAGCCAGCCCGTAAATCTTGAATTAATTATACTTTATTTTCAACCTGTTGGTTGGTTGTAGCTGAGATGTCCCTGAGTTTCTTGTTCTCACGGATCAACGGAGTTGTCATGCGTGAGAAGCTTCAGGCGGCGATTGAGCGCGCGTTCATCGACCTGCATTATGCCGAGGCCGAACTGCGCATAAGCCAGACGGCCGAAAACGGGCCTGAGATCGAGCACATCAGGCTGGCGATCCGGGAACTTCAGTCCGCCATCGAATCCCGGGACGCTTCCGGCGAAACGCCCGACGCCTGATCCAACCTTCGCCATGAGGATTTCCGTGCGATTTCGTTTTCGCGGATCGCGAAGCGATCTTGCGGAAACCGTATGACAATAAAAAAAACGCTCGCCCGTACATCCGGGGCGAGCGTCATATCCCGTCCAATGTCTGGGGAGAGCAACAGGACAAGCTCAATCTCGCCGACCAGGCTTGCGCAAGCCTCCCCTCTCCCTCAAGAGGTCCGATGGGCTGCATGAACCCGAGCCCACCGGACGGAGAGAGGCTTCACAGGATGAAATTCCCCGCGGCCACGGTCGTGACATTGTTCAGAGTCAACTGGAAGTCGGCGATGCCATTGCCGTCGACATCCGCTTCGACCACGCCGCTGCTGAAGCGGAGCTGCCCGGCCACACCGCTGAAGTCGGCCGTGTTGATGTAGGTGAAGGCCTGATTGCCCGCAACGACAGGATTCGCGTCGATCGCCGACATGTCGACCTTGTCGCCATCGGCAGCGATGAAGTCGGTGATGATGTCGCGGTAGATCGTGCCCGGCTGGCTGTCGGCCGTTGTCTGGAACACGAACCTGTCGGCGCCGGTTCCGCCGGTCATGGTGTCGCGACCGTAACCGCCAATCAGGATGTCAAGGCCCGTTCCGCCGTCGAGCGCGTCGTCGCCCGCCTTGCCATCGAGCGAATCGTCGCCGGCCCCGCCCGACAAGACGTCATTGCCGCTGGTGCCCACCAGGACGTCGTTCCCCGGCGTGCCCGGCGTTGTCGAACCCGCGGTGAGCTTGATGTCCCTGCCGCTCAAGGTGAACGCGGTCACGGCGTATGTGCCGCGCAAGGTGATCGTGACGTCAGCGCCGGCGGTATTGTCGGTGCCGACGAAAAGCGACGTCGTCGTATCGGCGTTAACCCGAATCTGAACGCCACCATTACCCAGCGTCGTCCCATCGCCGCTGGAAACCGTCCCGACAAGCGATGCATTGAGGATGCGAATGATGTCGCCGCCGGCGGCGTCGGTGATGGTGTCGACGCCATTTCCGCCGCTCTCGAAGCGGAACACGTCGTTTCCCGCGCCGCCCGTCAGGAGGTCGTTGCCTCCATAGCCTTCCATCACATCGTTCCCGACGCCGCCGTTGATCTTGTCGTCCGCGCCGCCGCCGTAAAGCCGATCGTCGCCGCTGCCGCCAGTCATGTCGAACTGTTCAAAATTGGCGAAGGTGATGCTGTTGACGCCGTCGCTATCGGCCAACTTCCACCATCCATATCCAAGGTCCGTGCCGGTTACGCTGCTGGTCGAGGACGAGAAGTCGAAGATCAGCAGATCGGAACCGACGCCGCCATCGGCGCGATCAATGCCTCTGCCGAGATTGACGGCGTCATTGCCGGCGTTTGTCGACACGTTGTCGTTGCCCACAACATTATGCGTGTCGATCGTGTCGCTGCCCGATCCGGCGCTCAGCTGGATGTTTTCGATTCCGGTCAGCTGGGTTCCGTTGTTGACGAGCGTTCCGTCGCCAGTCGCGTTCAGAACCAGCGTCAGGTTCTTGACAGCGCTGCTTTGGTCGCCAATCCACAGGTCGTTTCCGACGCCGCCGTTGACAACGTCGACGCCTTGGAAGCTGTTGAGGATGTCATTGCCGCCCCCACCAGACAGGGTGTCGTTGTAGCCGCCGCCACGAAGCTGGTCGCCGCCTGAACCGCCGGTGATCACGAATTTCTCGATGCCATAGTAGCGGATGCTGCGGGTCCCGGCGGCATCTGCGTACTGGTAATTGCCATAGTAGAGATCGGTCCACCGGACCGATGTCGTGGCCGTTGAGTAGTTGATGGTCAGCGTATCGACGCCGTCGCCACCATCGGCGTAATCCCTGCCGAGACCCAGGGCGATGCTGTCATTCCCTCCGCCGGTCGCGACCGAGTCATTGAAGGCGTATCCGGCTGTGCTGATCACGTCGGCGCCGACGCCGGTGGTGAGTTGCAGGCATTCGATGTTGCGAACATCCATGCCCGCCAGGGCGCCCTGGCTGACAGTCTGGCTGGCGGCGCAATCGATCAGGACCTTCGCCGCCTTGGCGCTGAGATTGGCCACCCAGGTGTCATTGGCCGTACCGCCGTCGATCTTGGCGCTGCCAGCCTTGCTGTCGAGGTAATCGTTGCCGCCGCCGCCGACCAGCACATCGTAATCGCCGCCGCCGATCAGGGTATCGGCCGCCGTACCGCCCGTCAGCGTGTAGCGCTCGAACTGATAGTAATCGAGTCTGTTGACGCCGTCGGCCGTCGCGAAATGATAGTGTCCATAGTAGTCGTCCGTCCAACTGATCGACGTCGTCACCGTTGACCAGTTCATGATCAGCGTATCCGTAGCGTCGCCGCCATCGGCGCTGTCCTTCCCGAGCCCCAGGTTGACGCTGTCGTCCCCGGCCCTGGTCGAGACCGAGTCATTGAGGGCGTATCCCGCCGTGCTGATTACGTCGGCCCCCGCGTCGGTCGTCAATTGCAGACACTCGATGTTGCGAATATCGAGCCCCGCCGCGACGCCTTGGCTGACGGTCTGGCTGCCCGCGCAGTCGATCAGAACATTCGCGGCTTCGCCGCTGGCGTTGAGATTGGCCGCCCAGATATCATTGCCGGCGCTGCCGTCGATCTTGGCGTCGCCACCGGCGCTGTTGAGGGAATCGGCGCCCCCGCCGCCGATGAGCGTGTCATAGGCGCCGCCGCCAATCAGGACGTCGTCAGCCGAACCACCCGTCAAGGTGTAGCGCTCGAACGCATAGTAATCGAGCCTGTTGAGACCGTCGGCCGACGCGAAATGATAGTGTCCATAGTAGTCGTCCGTCCAACTGATCGACGTCGTCAGGGCGGACCAGTTCATGACCAGCAAGTCATCGCCGTCTCCGCCATTGGCGTTGTCCAGCCCGCGGCCTGTCGAAACAATATCGTTACCGAGGCCGGTTGAGATGGAGTCATTGTAGGCGCCAGCGTTTGCCGTGATGGTGTCGTCGCCGGCTCCGGTCGTCGCCGAAAGGGCCTCGACATTGTTCACGGTTGCGCCGGTGCTGACGACGCCCACAGCCGTCGAAATGTCAATGCCGATGTCGTCGGCAAAGGCGGTATAGTCGACGACCCATGTATCAGCGCCCAATCCGCCCCCGATCGTGTCGATGCCGCCGTATCCATACAGGATGTCGTTGCCATCGCGACCGGAAAGAAAGTCGTTATCGTTGCCCCCCCGGAGATCGTCGTTTCCGGCGCCGCCGGTGATGTTATATTTCTCGAAACGGATGAAATCAGTTCGCAGGCTCTCGGTAAAACCGTCGCTATTCGTATAGCGTGCGTTGCCATAGTTGAGGTCCACCCAATACACATCTGTCGTGGCGTAGCCGAAGTTCAACGTCAACGTATCCGCGCCGTCGCCGCCATCGGCGTAGTCGAAGCCCCGCCCCCCGCTGAACGTGTCGTCGCCGACCCCAAGGATGACAGAATCATCTCCCGCCACCGCAGACGTGTCGATAATGTCATCGCCAACGCCCGTGGTGATGGAAATGGCTTCGATGTTCTTGATCGTAGCGCCGGTGGTCGCGACCGTGAACACGGCGCCGCCCGCCAGCAACTGAATGACCTGATCGTCAGAGATAGATGAATAGTTGACGGTCCATCGGTCAGCGCCAACGCCGCCATCGATCTGGTCCTGGCCCATCCCGCTCTCGATCGTGTCGTTGCCGGCGCCGCCGTTCAGCTTATCGGCCAGGCCGCCGCCGTGAAGGTAATCGGCGCCGGAGCCACCCGTAATCTCAAACTTTTCAAAGTTGTAAGCGACAATTCCCGTAGAATGATCGTCCGTGAAGGTGACTTTCGTTCCCTCCCAAATGCAGCGGATCGGACCTGTCAACGTCCCGTAATTGAGAACCAGCGTGTCGGTGCCGCCCAAGGCGTTCACGTCCTCAAAGCCCAGACCTGCCGAATAGACGTCGTCGCCATCGGTGAACGTAGTCATGATAACCTCCCCACTCTGACGGAAGCATCCGCCAGCGGAATTCCCTGAAAAAACAGTTTACATCATGACCGTTGCGGTGATTATCGGTATTTTCCACAAGTTAATTGCCTTGACGACGCTTTCAGAAGAAACTGTGCTCAGCGAATACGTTGCCAACGTTAGGGAGCAAGCCAAAATAAAACCAAAAATTACAGACGCTTACGCAACACCGGCGCTCACGAGCGAAAACTCAAGCTTTACAATAGGCGTGGCGGTGATCACGGAAACGTGAACACAAACCGGTCAGCCCTGGCTATGGTCGGAGATGGCTGATGGGCGAGCGCGGCGCGGCAGCCATCGCAAGGCGCCGGACGCGCCTCGACGTCACAAATTGTCGCTCGCCACGATCTTCTCCCGCCGCCTCAGCCATGAGGCGTCGAACAGCATTTGCGCCGCCCAGCGGTAGACGTTGCGCTCGCTGATCTGCGCCACCATGATCTGCATGCGACTGGCCTGCTCTTCCTCGCTCATGGTCATAGCGCGCTCATAGGCCTTGGCCATCTGGTGGGTGTCGTAGGGGTTGACGATCAGCGCCTCCGGCAGCTCGTAGGCCGCGCCGGCAAAGCTCGACAGGATCAGCACGCCGCGCTCGTCGTCGCGCGCGGCGATGAATTCCTTGGCCACGAGATTCATGCCGTCGTGCAGGCTGGAGACGATGCAAACGTCGGCGGCGCGGAACAGTTCAAACACTTCGGGCGGCTCGTGGTGGCGCACCAGCAGCAGGATCGGCTTCCAGCCGTCGCGCGCATATTTCGCATTGATCTCTTCGGCGAGAGCATGCGCCTCGGTTTCCAGCGCGGAATAGGCTTCGAGTTTCGAGCGCGTCGGCGCCGCCACCTGGATCAGGACGAATTTGCCGCGCCAGTGCGGCGACATGGTCAGCAAATCGTCGACGGCGCGCATGCGATCCAAGATTCCCTTGGTGTAATCAAACCGCTCCACGCCCACCGCGATCTTGGTGTCGAGCGGCAGGCCAAAGCGTTCGCGCACATTGATGCGGCACTGCTCGATGGAGGGCTGGTTCAGCAAGCCGCGCGGCGGCCATTCGATGGAAATGGGATAGGGCCGCACCAGGGTTTCGCGACCGCCGAACGACACCTGCGAATTCTCATGGTCGATGCGGCTCTCGATGAAGCGGTCGACGGAATCGAAAAAATTGTTGCAGTGGAACTGCGTATGAAAACCGAGGATCGACGAGCCGAGCAGGCCATCCAGGATGTCCTCGCGCCAGGGGCAGATCGAAAAGGTTTCCGCATTCGGCCAGGGGATGTGCCAGAACGTGACGATGGTCGCTTTTGGCAAGGCGTTGCGGATCATGCGCGGCAGCAGGGCGAAATGGTAGTCCTGCACCAGCACGATGGGGTTTTCGCAGGTCGCCTCCTCCACCACCACATCGGCAAAACGCTGGTTCACCGCACGATACATGGCCCAATCCTGTTCGCGAAAGATGGGGCGGATGAAGGCGATGTGGCACAAGGGCCAAAGCCCCTCATTGGCGAGGCCGTAGTAATAGCCGTCCTGTTCTTCTTCGGAGAGCCAGACGCGGCGCAGCGCGTAAGTGGGATCGTCGGGCGGAACCATCAGCCGCGAATGCGGGTCCACGGTGTCGCGGTCGGCGGAGCCGCCGCCATGGGCGATCCACACGCCGCGGCAGGCGCGCATCACCGGCTCCAGCGCGGACACCAGACCGCTCGCGGGCAGCTGCAACTGGATTTCGCCATTCACCCGATTGTGGATGTAGGGCTCGCGGTTGGAGACGATCATCACCTGCGCATCCGGCAACTGGTCGAGCAGGAGTTGCCGCAGGCTCTCCGGCGACCAGCGCACATAGATCCCGTGCACGAACTTGCGCCGCACGCGCAAATCACCCAGCAGCGCGTTGATGCGCCGATCCGCCGGCGCCTCGCTGGTGTGCGCCGGAGCCTGTTCGGGCGTTCGGGGAAAACTCTCGGCGATGGCGCCGCGCAGCGACGACATCCAGCTGCGCCGCAGCGCCGCGATCATCACCACGGTGAGAAAGCCGAAGCCGAAGGCGGCGGCGGCCAGCGCCGCCGTCACATAGGTGAGCGCGTCGCGCTGGCCGCTGCGCGCCTCGTCCAGGTTTTGCGCGACCAGCAATTGCCCGGGCACGCCGCCGAGATTGAGCGCGAAGCGGTTGAAACGGACGTTCGCGCCATCGGTCTTGACCGTCACCCCCTCGCTGGCGCGCGAGGCGGAAAACTCGGCGCAATCGAGCGTATTCGAAATGGCGGCGGTGGCGAGCGCGCGTTTTCCGTCGCGCGTGCAAAAAGCAAGGCCGTAGATGCGCTCTTCGTCGGCGGTCTTTTGCATTTGCGCCCCAAAAGCCTGGGGATCGCTCATGCCCGCATGCGCGGCCTTGTCGCTCAGCGCGCGAAAGATCAGCGCGGAGCGCAGGTCGAGATCGCGTTGGATCCAGCCGTCGATGATCAGCGAGGCCAGCGAACTCAGCGCCAGCACCACGATGACGCCGGCGAACCCCGCGAGGATGGCATAGGCAGCTTTCGGACTCTTCAGCACCCCGCCGATTTGCCGGCGAAGGCCCGCCGGCGGGGCGGCGTCCGTCATCGCGCCGCTTCCCAGCTTTTCGACAGCCTCATCGCGCACAGGATGATGCCGACCAGCGAATAGGTCTGTGGGAAATTGCCCCAGAGTTCGCCGGTGTCGGGGTCGATGTCTTCCGACAGCAGCCCGACATGGTTGCGCCGGGCCAGGACTTTTTCGAACAGCCGGCGCGCCTCTTCGTGGCGCCCGATGGCGGCGAGCGCCTCGACATACCAGAACGAGCAGATGGTGAAGGCGGTGGAGGGCGCGCCGAAATCGTCCGGCGCGGCATAGCGGAACAGATAGCCTTTCGCGCCGAGCAGGTTGCCGATGCGCTCCACCGTAGCGATGAAGCGCGGGTCCTCCGGCTTGACCAGCCCCAGTTCCGCGAGCAGCAACGAACTGGCGTCGATGTGATCGGAATCGAGCCGCCCGGTGAAACAGCCGGCCTTGTCGCTCCAGGCGCGCGCCAGGATTTCCTCCTTCAAGCCGTCGGCCGAGGCGCGCCAGTTGTGCGCGCGATCGTTCAGGCCGAGCCTTGTCGCGATGCGCGCCAGACGGTCGCAGGCGACCCAGCACATGGCGGCGGAATAGGTGTGGACCGACAACGTGTCGCGATATTCCCAGATGCCGGCGTCGGGAACCAGCGCCAGCGCCAGCGCGCGCATCCCCAGGGGCTCCAGCATGGCGAACAGGGACTCATCCCCCTTGGTCGGCAGGCGCTCGTCGAAAAACATTTGGGAGGCTGCAAGGATGACGCTGCCGTAAACATCGTGCTGGATCTGATCGCCGGCGGCGTTGCCGATGCGCACCGGCCCGTGACCGCGATAGCCGGCGAGGCTGTTGGCGATCCGCTCCTCCAGCGTCATTTCGGGGAGGATCGCGTAAACCGGTTTTAAGTTCGGCCCCTGCTCCATGGCGATGACATTGGTCACGTAATGGATGAAGCGCTCCATGGTCGCGGTGGCGCCGACGCGGTTGAGCGCGAGCACGGTGAAATAGGCGTCGCGGATCCAGCAGAAGCGATAGTCCCAGTTGCGCTGTTCGCCGGGCGCCTCGGGCATGGAGGTGGTGAGCGCCGCGACAATCGCGCCGGACTCTTCAAACGCGCACATTTGCAAGGTGATGGCGGCGCGGATGACCTCTTCCTGCCATTCGTAGGGGACATTGAGCTGGCGCGACCAGCCCTGCCAGTATTCGCTGGTCTTGTCGAAGAACTCGCGGCCGACGCGCGGAATGGAATCGGCGAGCGGTTCGTCGGCGTGCAGGATCAGCGTGATCGGCCGCGACAGAATGAAGGCGCCTTCCGTCACGATGTAGGAGACCGGCGCGTCGGTGGACAGCCGGATCGACCCGCCCTCGGCGGCGAAACGGATGTGGTTGCTGCCGACGATCGGGCGCGGCCGCAGCGCGCCCGACGACATGCGCGGCCGCAATTTGATGCGGATGCGGCACAGGCCGGACAGAGGCTCGACGATGCGGATCACGGTCGGGGGATGGAACAAGCGCTCGAAGCGCGGAAACCTCGGCGCGAAATCGGTGATGGCGAAGGCGGCGCCCGAGTCCGAGCTCAGAACGGTGCGCACGATGGCGGTGTTGCGCAGGTAGGATTGCTCGAAAGTCGCCGTCTGCGTCTCGTCGAAGGCGATGGAAAAGTAACCGTCGGCGGGGGTTTCGCCGTCGATCAGCGCACAGAACACGGGATCGCCGTCGAGCCGCGGCCAGCACATCCACACCAGCGCGCCGGAGCGGTCGATGAGCGCGGCGATATTGCCGTTGCCGATGACCGCGAGATCGAGCGAGGGACGAATCGTCATCGGCGGACCTCCGGCGAAATGAGGGAAAATTCGCCGAGCCAGCGGCGAACGTCTTCCGGCGAAGCGAAATCGGCCTCAGCGGCATGAAAGAATTCGCCGGCGACGCTCAATCCGACGCCTCCGAGCGCCGCGCAGGCATCGAAGGCGGAAACATCGGTCCGGTCGTCGCCGATCATGATCGGCCGGCGCCCGACAAAGGGTTTTTCACGCATGAACCGCCTGACAGCGTCGCCCTTGGTCACGGCTTCGCCAAGAATTTCAATCACCTTTCGGCCCGGCTGCACGCGCAGACCGTCGACTTCGCGGACATAATGCTCGAGGCGGCGTTCGAGTTCCGGACCGAAATGTTCGGCGAGCCGGTAATGCACGGCAATGGCGTGGCCCTTGTCTTCCAGCAGCAGGCGCGGATCGTCCCCGGTCAGTTGCGCCACCTCGTCGCGCACGCGCGCGTCGAGCTTTTCGCCGGCCTTGATGGGATGGGCGGGATCGAGCCGCATCTCGGCGCCGTGCACCCCGGCCGCCGCCCCGCGAAACGGCGCGAGGCGCGCGTCGAGATCGGCGATCCGGCGTCCGCTCACCAGCGCCAGCGCGCCGGAAAGCGCGGCCGAGGCCCGCTCCAGCACGCGCGCCAGCGCCGCCGGCGCCGCCGCCCCGTCCGGAGTTGCGGCGATTTCCACCAGCGTTCCATCGAAGTCGAGAAACAGGGCGGCGCCGTCGGGATTTTGCAGGGCCGCGTCCAGCAAGCGGCGCGCAATCTTCATCTCAGCCCCTTTCGACGGCGCTCTCATTTCGGCGACGATGAAGCTGCGAAAGCTTTGGGGCGAGAAAAAGTTCCAATGTTGGCGCGGGGGGACGGGATCGCGTTGCGCCCGTCGTCTCATGAAAATGGCAAGGGCGCGCGCGACGCGATCCAGTCCCCTGCACTCACTCGCCCGGAAGCAGCGCGCCGGGCGCCCGGCGGCGCTCCTCGAAGACAAGCGCCTCCGGCAGGCCAAGGCATTTGTCATAGACCCGCAAGTATTTTCGCGCCTCGCGCGCCCAGTCGAAACGCGCCGCCCTCCGCCGAGCGTTTTCCGCCAGCGCGGCCCGCAGCGCTTGGTCGCGCAGCAGGGGCAGCGTGGCCGCCGCCAAATCCTCGGGCGTCCCGCCCTTCGCGTAAACCCCGGCGTCGCCGAGCAGGCGGCGGGTTTCGGTCAACGGAAAAGCGACAACGGGCAAGCCCAGGGCGCAATATTCGAAAACCTTGTTCATGCTCATCCGGTCGTTGCTGGGATTGAGCGGATCCGGGATGAGGCCGATGTCGAAGGCGGCGAGGTGCGCCGCGAGTTTTTCTCCAGTGAGGAATCCGGTGAAGGTGATGTAGTTTTCGACACGCAGCTCCCGCGCCAGGCCGATAACGCCCTGCAGCGCCGGCCCATCGCCGACGACGAGCGCGCGGAAACCGGTGAAGGCGTCGACATGGACCAGATGGTCGACGGCGCGAACCAATCCGTCCACCCCGTCCTGATCGCCGATCACGCCGAGATAGCCGAGCACGGGCCTGTCCGGCGCCGCTTGCGGTTTTTCCGCACGCAGCCACGTTGTGTCGGGATAGGAATAGACGGAGGCGACGCAGCCCCCCTTGCCGCCCCGCGACAGCGCGACTTCTCGGAAAGCATCGTTGGCGGTCACCACCTGGTCGGCGCAGGCGTAGGTGAGCCGCTCCGCCGCGCGAAGCGCCCAATAGAGCAGGCCGCGCCGGCCGAACTTGGCCTCGTAGAGTTCGGGGCAGAGATCATGCTGGTCGAAGATGAAGCGCGCGCCCATCGCCAGCAGCGGCAGGGCGGCGAGAACGATCAGGTCGGGCGGGTTGCAGGCCTGGATGACGTCGACGCCGCGCCGCTGCTGGATTTCGAACAGGAGCCGCGTCTCATGATAGAGCGCGGCGGCATATTCGACCACGAAGCCGCAGCGTCCCCGCGCCTGCAAAGGCAGGGGATGCCTGTGGATTTCGACGCCATCGAGAACTTCGAAGCGCGCGGGATAGTCCGCGGTCGCCGGGCAGATCACCGAGACCTGCAAGCCGGCGCGGCGCAGCGCCTGCGCCTCCTGCCACACGCGGCGGTCGAGCGGAACCGGGAGGTTTTCCACTACGATGACGCATGACTTCGCCGTTCGCGTCGAAGACACGTTGTTTCTCCAGGTTTTTGGGCGTCGGCCGGCGGCGCGCCGTCAGGTCATGCGCCATCAGAAGTCATGAACGTTTAAGTTGCGTCAATTGAAAAAACAACTCTAGATATACACGCTCTCGGTTGTATAGATTTTTGGCGAGCATGTTCTAGGCGAAGTCGCGCGCGCAAAGCCCGGACGATCTGCTTGCATTCCTGCACAACAAGGCGGCCTAACCTAACGTCAGCGAATCACTTTGTTTTTTGCCGTCGCGCCGCCGGCCAAACGCGCGTCGCCAGCACGACCGCGGCCAGCAGGACCAGAACCGGATCGATCAGCGCGTCCCAGAGGTTGGCGTAGACCCCCGCGGCATAGGCCAGCAGCGTCCCGGACAGCAGGATCAACGCCGCGCGCTCCCCCGTCACGACGAGGATCATCCCCACCCCGGCCAGCGCCGCCACCAGCGGTCGCGCCTGAAACCCGAGCGTGTAGGGATCGTAGGGGCCAAGCCCAAGCGCCAGCGCATAGAACAGGCAGCCGGCGCCGACCAGCGCCGCCAGCGTGACTCTCCCGATCGGCAGCGAAATCTCCGGCGCGAGCAGGCGCAGCGCCGACAGCGCGATCAGCGGAAAAGAGACGCTCGGCAGCGCCGCCGCGAGCCAGGGCGCGGCGAACAGGCCGGCCACGCACACGCAGAAACCGATCCAGCGCGCCCGGCGCACTGGCAGGAAGGTGGCGGCGGCGCCCAGCGCAAGCGCCGGGCCAAGGGCGAGGACCGTCACGGCGCGCACCCCGAAAAATCCGGCGCGAAAACGCGGTGCGCGAGCGCGCGGTAATTGCGCGTGTAAGCCAGATGAATCAGGCCGTCACGGCTTTGCAGCAGGCTCGGGTAAGCAAAATTCTCGTCGCCCCGCGCCGAGCGCTCGACCGTGCATAAAACTTTCCAGGCGTCACCCGTCTCCGAGATGAACAGGACGAGAGGGTTGCGCGCCTTGCCGGGCGCCGGATTGGCCGCGAGCAGCAGCCGCCCGTCGCGAAGCCGCAGCAGCGCCGCAAAGGAATCCTCGTTGACGATGGGCAGGCTCGGGAGGGCGCGCCAACTGTCGCCGCCATCTTCGGTGACCGCCGCCATCAGCAGGCCCGCGCCAACACCGCTGTCGCGCAGGATCGCGAGGGCGCGGCGGCCATCAAGCGCCGCGACGGACGGCTGCAAGGCGCGTCGCTCCGACGGCAGCCGCGTCTTCGCCAGAATGTCGCCCTCAGCCGAAAGCCGCAGCCATTCCCCGCGCTTGTCCAGCAATTCGTGATAGACGGGCAGCCCGAAGCCGCCATCCGTCAGCGGCAGCGCCGCGCCGCGCGCCAGCGTGCTGATGTTGAGAAAGGGCGAGGTCACCAGCTTTTTCGGCGCCGACCACGTCGCGCCCTCATCGTCTGACACCGCGTGGTTGAGCGAACTCGCCGCCCAGCCGCCATAGCCGACGCTGACATAGAACAAGTGCAGTTTGCCGCCAGCGACCGCCAAAACGGCGTTGCCGAGCGTCCGGACAAAAGCCCCGGTTCCGGCGGACGTCGTCTCGGGCGTGGCGATGGCGCGCGGCGCCGACCATCCCGAGGCGCCCCGGATGCTCATCCAGATGGCGACGTCGCTCTCCGCCTCCTTGCTGCCTGAAAACCACACCGCCGCCAGCCGGCCGTCCGGTGTTTCCGCGAGATTGACCGAATGCGAGAACGGCGCGACCGCCGGCAGACTCTCCTCGCCGGCCGGCGCCTCGACAGACATCGCCTGGCTGACCGGAGGCGCGAAGAATTCCGCCGGCCCCGGCGCCGGCGCGCGCCAGAACGCCGCGACGACGGCGGCGCAGAACAGCATGGAGAGGAAGCGCGCGTCTTTCATCAAAAATCGTCTGGCGTCGCCCGGTGCGGCCGAGGCCGGGACTAAGCCTCGCGCGGCCTCACAATGCAAGCGGCAGGTTGGTTGCAAACGGAGTCTCTTGCGCGCCATGCTTGTGCATGATGCGCGCCATCCCCCTGCCCGGCTGCGACCTGCGCCTGTCGCGATTCGTGTTCGGCTGCGCCAGCCTCTTCAACGCTGGCGGAGGTTTTTCGCGCGCAAACCTGCTGGCGGCGGCGGCGGATGCGGGCTTCAGCCATTTCGATGTCGCGCCCTCCTACGGCTTCGGCATGGCGGAGCGCGACCTCGCGCCGCTCTTGAAAGCAAGGCCGAATCTCACCGTGACCAGCAAGGTCGGCCTTTACGCGCCGGCGGGCGAGGACGGATCGGCCATCGCGATTTTCTTGCGCAAGGCTGCCGGAAAACTCGCGCCGGCGCTGTCCAGGGCGCAGGTGGATTTTTCCCTCGCGCGCGCAGAAGACTCGCTTTCGGGAAGCCTGCGACGGCTTGGCCGCGACCGCATCGACTTGCTCCTGCTGCACGCGCCCCGTCTCGACCTCATCGCCGCCGACGAATGGCTGTGCTGGCTGCAAAATCTGCGCGCGCAAGGCCGCATCCGCGCCTTCGGAATCGCGGCGACGCGAGCCGACGAGGCGCTCGCCGTCCTCGACCGCGCGCCAGCCCTGGCGCAAATCATCCAGCATCCCGACAGCCTTGACCGGCGCGAGGCCGACGCGCTGATCGCGCGCGGCCGGGCGCCGCAACTCACCTATGGCTATGTCGCGGCGGCGCGCAAGCGCCAACCCCAGTTCGACATCGCCGACATCCTGAAGCGGGCGCTCAGGCGCAACCCCGGCGGCGCGCTAGTGGTGAGCACGCGCCGGCGCGGGCGTCTGCGGGATTTTGTCGAAGCGGCGGAAAGCGAGGCCCTGCCATGTCACGCCCAAGCCAGTTGACGACAAAACCTCGGGTTCGCCTCGGGTTTGCGTTCGAAACCCGCAGCCCGCCCGATTCGGGGGACTGGGGACAAAACACATGAAACGAGCGAGCCGCGCCGGCGGGCATGCGCAGGGGAAGGCGGGCTTGGCGACCGCGCTCGCCCTTGCGCTGGCGACGCCCGCCGCGGCTCTTCCAGACTGGCCCGCAAGCTGGCCCCAAACCTTCAACTGGTCGGACTCGCCGCTGCTGCTCGACCTGCATCAATATGGCGGCTTCAACGACAACATCCTGAACAGCCCGCCGGGCGTCCAGCCGACAGCCAGCGCCGTTTCGCAAACCGGCGTCGGCGCGACGGGCCGGCTTCGCTTGGGCCAGCAGTTTTTCACGGCGGAAGCGCGCGTCACCGCCACGGATTACCTCGACGACCCCTCGGCCTCGCTGCACGACCGCGCCCTGCGTCTCCGATGGGATCAACGCGCTGGACAGGCGTGCAAGGGGAAGCTCGCCGCCGAGGCCAGCGACAAGCAGTCCGACTTCGATCAGGCGTCGGGGCCGGGCCAGGACATTTTGCGCACGCGCAAGCTGGACGATGAAGGCCGCTGCGCCGTTTACGGCCCCTTTGGCGCGCTTCTCGGCGGCGGCGCCGCCAGCCTGAGCCACGCCGCCGTCAGCGCGCAGGCGCTCGACAATGACAGGGCGTATGGCAAGCTCGGTCTTGACTATGAAGGGCGCAACCGCGACCACGCCGAACTGTTTTTCAAGCTTACGGGCCTGCGCTTCCCGAACGCCACGGGAACCCTGAGCCCGGACTCGACCCTGACCGACCTCCAGGCGTCTTACAGGCGCGCGTTTTCGCCGCTGTGGGAAGCCTGGGCGATGATCGGCGTCAGCGCAGCCCCCTCGACGCCGGGCGCCAGCCCAAACCAAATCAGCGTTTACAACGCCGAACTCATCTGGACCCCATCCGAACTCTGGCGCGTCGCGCTCAGCGCCAACCGCACGCTCAACGCGCCGATCTCGATCCTGGCCAATTCCCAGATCGCGCAATCGCAAAATTTTTCGCTGACCTGGCGGCCCACGCCAAGACTCAGCTTTTCGGCGAGCCTCGGCCGCCTGCGCCTCGAAAGCGGCCCCGTCACGCCGGGCCTTTACGGCGGAACGACTCTGATCACCGTCTCCGGCCGCGCCGTCTACCAAATGACCCCGTTCACCAGCCTGACCGCCAGTTTTTTGCGCGCGAATCGCAGTGTGGCCGCCGGGCAAACCCAAACCACCCTCGCCCTGCTCGGCGTCGACTTCAAACCCTATTGAGACCGATGAAAAACCGCCCTCCGCTCCTCATCTTCACACTCCTTCTGGCGCTGGTCTGCGGCGCCCCCCTCGCGCGCGCCCAAGAAACGGGCGGGCGCGCGCTCACCACCAATGACGTGGTGCAGGTCGGCGTGCTGGGCCAGCCGGAATTTTCAGCCACCGCGCGGGTCGAGCCCGACGGCACGCTGGCGCTGAGTTATGCCGGGCGCCTGCGCGCCGCCGGACGCACGACCGGCGCGCTCGCCGCGCAAATTGCGGCGCTGCTGAGGGACAAGGGCCTGGTCAAGACGGCGCAGGTCTCCGTGGAGGTGCAAAGTTTCGGCCTGCAAGTCTCCGTGCTCGGCGAGGTCCGCGACCCCGGCGCCTTCACCCTCGACCGTCCCATCACCCTGGCGCAGGCGCTCGCCCGCGCCGGCGGCCTGCGGGAGGAGGCCGCCGATTCCACGCTGGTCGTGCACCGGGGCGGCCATGTCCTGCGCTTTTCCGCCCGCGGCGTGCTGGAGGGCCGCGAGGGCGCAAGAATCCGGCTCGCCAACAACGACACCCTGTTCGTCGAACAGGGGCGGATCATCTACGTCACCGGCTATGTCAACAAGCCCGGCCAATTCGCGCTCAACCGTCCCGGCCTGACCATCAGGCAGGCGATCGCGCAGGCCGGCGGCCTCACCCCGCTCGGCTCCGATGGCTGGGGCCTGAGGCTGCGCCGGGACGGCGTCGAATATGCCGCCGATCTCGACCAGCCGGTCGAGGCCGACGACACCGTCATCGTCAACGAACGCCTATTCTGAACGCGTTTCGGAACGGACGCCCGTTCGCTTGAAAGAAGAAAACAAGGTCAATGAGCCTGCCGCTGTTTCTCCTCGTCCTGCGCAAGCGCATCGCCGTCGCCGCCATGTTGTTCGCCGCCGCGCTGCTCGGCGCGGTCGCGACGCTGGCGCTCGCGCCACCGCGCTACGAGGCCATTGCGGTCGCCAGCATCGATCCCAGTTCCGCCGATCCTGTGAGCGGGCTCGGCCCGACGCCGGGCAGCCTGCTGATCGTTCAGGGCAATCTGGCGGCGCTGGCTAAGAGCAACCAGGTCGCGCTCGACATCGTGGAGCGCCTGGGGCTCGACGGCGACGCGGACGTTCGCGCCGCCTATGCCTCGGCGTGGCGAAAGCCGGACAACATCCGCCAGTTCGCGGCGGAGCGCGTGCTGGAGAAACTCGACGCCAGATTCCTGCCCGGCTCCAACGTGCTCACCCTCGCCATTCGCGACCGCGCGCCCGAAAAGGCCGCGCGCATCGCCAACAGCTTCATGGCCGCCTTCATCGACGCCGCCATCGCGCTCAAGGGTCAGGCCGCGCACAAGGCCGCCGACTGGTTCGCCCCGCAGATCGAAAAGGTCGCCCTGCGCCGCGCCGAGGCGCGCGCGCGGCTGGAAGCCTTTCAGACCGACGCGCGGCTGCTGGCGCCGGGCGCGGGCGATTCGGAAGCCGACCGTCTGCTGCAGATCGGCAATGCGCTGTCGCTCGCCAAGACCGAACTTGTGGCCCTGCAAAGCCAGCTGGCGACGCCAGGCGTCAGCCCCAGCGACGCCCAGAACCCCGACGTGCAAACCCTCATCGCCCTGCGGACGAGCCTCGCCACGGCGGAGGCCGATATCGCCCGCCTGCAGGCCGACGCCGGGCCCAACCATCCGAGAATGCTGGAGCGGCGGGCCGCGCGCGACTCGCTGCGCGCGCAGATTGCCGAAGCCGTCGACGCTTATCGCGCCAAGCTCGCCGATCGCGTCGCCGCGCAATTGGTCAAGGTCGCCGAGCTGGAAAAGACCTATGCCGCCAATGTCAGCGACATGGTCGGCGTCCAGGGCCAGCGCGACCGGCTCGCGCACTTGCGCGCGGAAGCGCAGTTCCAGCAGGACGAATATGACAGACTCCAGCGCGCCGCCGCCCAGGCGCGGCTGCAAAGCCAATTGTCCTTCTCCAACATCGCGGTGATCGACGTCGCGGCGCCGCCGTCGAGCCCGATCTTTCCCAAACCCCTGCCCGCCTTCGCGCTGGCGAGCGTCGTCGGCCTCGCCGTCGCCGTTCTGGGCGCGCTGATCGCCGAAACCCTGGATCGGCGCATCCGCCGGTCCGAGGACATTTCCGAAGCCGCGGGCGCGCCGCTGCTCGGGGTGGCGCTCGACTTCGCGCCCCCGCGCGGCCTGTTCGGAGCGGGCGAATGACCCTTGTCTCCGTCATCATTCCGCATCGCGACGATCTCGAAAACCTGCGCCTGTGCCTTGACCTGCTGGACCGCCAGACGTTTCGAGATTTCGAGATCGTTGTCGCCGATAACAATTCCGCCTGCGGCTTCGCCAAGGTTCTGGACGTTTGCGGTTCTCGCGCGCTCGTCGTTCCGGCGCCGCTCCAGGGCGCCGCGCACGCGCGCAACGCCGCGCTGGCGGTTGCGCTTGGCAGAAACCTCGCCTTCATCGATTCCGACTGCCGCCCCGCCGAGAACTGGCTGGAGCGCGGCCTGCAAAATTTGCGCGATGGCGTGGTGGTCGCGGGCAAGGTCGAGGTTGTGTTCGCCGATCCGGCGCGGCCCACGCCGGCGGAAGCCTACGAAGCCGTGTTCGCCTTCGACAACAGGCGCTATGTGCGGCAAAAATTTTGCCTGGGCTGCAACATGTTCGTGCGCCGCGCCGATTTCGATCGCGTCGGGTTTTTTCGCGCCGGCGCGCCCGAGGATCTCGACTGGGGCCGGCGCGCCGTCCGCCTTGGCCTGACGATCCTCTACGACGACAGCGTCGTGGTCGGCCATCCCGCGCGGCGCGACTGGCCCGAACTTTTACGGAAAACGCGGCGGGTCGTCGGCGAACTCCACCTGTTGCGCCGCGACCAGGGGGCGCTGGCCTGGGCCGCCTATCTCGCCGCGCTCGCCGCCTCGCCTTTCGTCCATGCGGTCAAGCTGGCGTTTTCCTCAAAAATCTCGGGCTTTCGCCTGAAAATCGCGGCCGTCGCGCTGTTGTTCCGGCTGCGCTGGCGCCGCCTCTTCTGGTTCGTGGAGCTGCTGCGCACATGACCACAGCGGTCATCATTGTCGCCTATCGCAATCCCGAGGACATCAGGCGCTGCCTGCGGGCGCTGCGCGCCGCCGGTCCGGGCGAAACGTTCGACATCTGCCTTGTCGAAAACGGCGGCGCCCACGCCTATGCCGTCCTGGTGGCCATGCTCGCCGAGGAAGGGCTGATCTTCAAGGCGCCGCGCGGCTCCGCCGGCCCGTTCAGCCGCCTGGTCCATTTCGTCGGCGGCCCCCATGGCGCGGCCGTCTGGGTGGGCCTGGCGCCGGAAAACCTCGGCTATGCCGGCGGCATCAATCTGTGGCTGCGGCGGCTTGAGCCGGACCCGCGCGTCGACGGTTACTGGATTCTCAATCCCGACACCCAGCCGGAGCCAGGCGCGCTGTCAGCCCTGATCGCGCGCGCCGAGCGTGGCGGTTTTGGCATGGTCGCCAGCCAGCTCGTCTCCACGGCCTGGCCGGAGCGGGTGTTGATGCGCGGCATGCGCTGGCGTCCGCTCGTCTGCCGCCCGCTCGCGCTGGAGCGGTCAAGGCCGTCGCGGGCAAAACCGGCCGCCAATCTGGCGACGCTGCTGGAAGCCCCCTCCGGCGCCTCGTTTTATGTCACCCGCATGGCCCTTCAAGAGATCGGGCCGATGGAGGAAAGCTATTTCCTCTTCTACGAGGACCTCGAATGGGGCTTGCGCGCCAAAACCCTGTGCGGGCTGGCGCTGGCGGAGGATTCGACCGTGCGTCACGTGGTCGGCGCCAGCATCGGCTCCGCCTCCGCGCGCAAAAAGCGCTCGGCGCTGGCGGTCTATCTCGACCACCGAAACCGTCTGCATTTTGTCAGGCGGATGTTTCCGCAACGCCTGCGCTGGACCGCCCTCGTGGTGCTGGCGCGCACCTTCGAATTCCTGGCCGTCGGCGCCTTCAGGAATTTTGGGGCCGCCCTGGCGGGCTGGGCGGCGGGCCTGCGCGGTGAAACCGGCCGTCCCGAACGCTTTTTCCGGGAGCCCGCCGAATGAAGATCGGGATCATCGGCGCCGGCTATGTCTTCGACCATTACATGGCGACCTGGTCCCGGCATCCGCGCCTGGAAATCGCCGGGATCGCCGACCGCGACCCCGCGCGGCTGCGTCAGGCGGCGCTGTTTTACGGGCTGCGCGCCTCTCCGTCCAACGACGCCCTGCTCGCCGACCCCGACATCCGGCTGGTGGTCAATCTCACCAGCATCGACAGCCATTTCGAGGTGACGCGCGCCGCGCTCGACGCCGGAAAACATGTCTATTCGGAAAAGCCGCTGACCGACGATCTCGACTCTTCGCGCGCGCTGCTCGCGCTCGCCGAATCGCGCGGGCTCAAACTGTCGTGCGCGCCGTGCAATGTGCTGAGCGACAGCATTCAGACCCTGTGGAAGGCTTTGCGCGAGGGCGCGATCGGCGCGCCGCGCCTCGCCTATGCCGAATTCGACGACAATGTCATCCCGCTGATGCGGCCTGAAACCTGGCGCAGCCGCAGCGGCGCCCCCTGGCCCTGGCGCGACGAATTTTCGAGCGGCTGCACCTGGGAGCACGCCGGTTATCACCTGTCCTGGCTCTGCGCGATTTTCGGCCCGGTCGAAAGCGTCACCGCCTTTTCGCGGGTCGTCGCGCCGGACAAGACGGCGGAGCCGATCGACGCGCCGGATTTCTCGGTCGCCTGCCTGAATTTTGTTTCCGGCATGGTGGCGCGCTTAACCTTCAGCATTTGCGCGCCCGCCGATCATTCCATCCGGGTGATCGGCGCGCGCGGCATGCTGAGCATGGACAGCTACCGGCACTACCGCTGCCCGGTCTTTCTCGAAATTTTCGACGCCGTCGGTCTGAATGCGCGCAAGTTCATGAGCGTGAGGCGCAGCCGTTTTTTGGGACGCCTGTTCGGCGTGGGCGGCCGCCCCCTGCCCCTGCTCGGGCGCAAGCGCGATGAAATGTCCATTGCCGCGCTGAAGCGGCGGGAAATCAACGACCAGGACAAGGTTTTGGGGGTCGCCGAACTGGCGGAGGCGATCGAACAGGACCGCACGGCCTTTCCGCCGCCGGATTTTACGCTGCACCTCGCCGAACTGACCTTCGCGATCCAAGGCGCCGGCGTCGCGGGCGCGCCGACACGCCTGACCACGACATTCGCGCCGCTCGAACCCCGCGCGGCAACGCTCGCCGCGCCGCCCTTCCGCCAAGAGCCGCCGCCGGCCTGGCGGCGCTGGCTCGGTCAAAGATTAGAGGCGCTGCACCGGCATTAGAGCGTTTTCGAGCGAAGTGGATGCCGGTTTGCGTGAAAAAACGCGTGAAAACAAGACTCTAAAGGACGACGTTTTCGTCAAACACATCGAAGGAGAGCGGCAGCGCGAATTCCAGCGCCAGGCCGTGCTCGAACACGCGCACCACCCGGGCCGGGCGACGGCCGATATGCACCATCGATCCCATCGGCGCCTGGGAGGTGCAGGACACCGCCGCGCCGGACACCGAAATGTCGACGATCCTCGCCGGCGCCGTGCTGCCGTCGGGGAAGCGCAGTGTGGTGTTGGAATCGGTGGGCACGATGCGCTCGTGGCGGCGGTCCTCGGGAAGCCCCAAAGTCTTGCGATTGGCCAGCCAGGTCAGCTGGTTCACCAGCTTTTCGCGCTTGGACGCCGGCATGTTCGCGGTCATGACGAAACCGAAGTCGATGTGCCGGATGATCGTCCCCTCGACCCGGCCGAGCGCGTCGAAATAGGCGACCACGCGCTCGCCGAGGACGCCGCGCACCGGGGCGGTCAGGGAAAGGCCGCCCACCGAGACATCGTTGGTCTGGCAGGGGAATTCCCGGCGGTCCTCAAGCATGTAGCGCCCCAGCAGCGCCAGTTTTACGCGCGCGTGCCGACGCCGCTCCATCGGCTTGGCGCTGATTTTTGGCCGGAAATTCATAGGACCGCCATGAGCTAAATGATTGGCGGCATTATAGGAGCGCCTCGGTTAACCGCGTGTTACGCACGGTCGACCCAATGCTAGAGCTTTTCCACGTTTCATGGAAACATGAAAAAGCTCTAGAGTCTTGTTTTAACGCATTTTCTTCACGCGAACCGGCATCCACTTCGCTTGAAAATGCTCTAGAGCTTTTCCACGTTTCATGGAAACATGAAAAAGCTCTAGAGTCTTGTTTTAACGCATTTTCTTCACGCGAACCGGCATCCGCTTCGCTCGAAAACGCTCTAATGCGGCTTGTCGGCGTCGCGGCCGCGACCGCCCGATATGACGAAGAACGAAAAGCGCCGCAGCCGGCTGCGAGACGCCAATTCCTCAGGCTTTTTCGCCGACTCCTGCCCCTGAATCAGCTCGGAGGGCGACACAGCCACGCGGCTGTCGAGGAAACGCATGGCGACAAGGCGCAGGGCCAGCGCCGAACGCAGGCCGAACCAGCTCGGCAGCGCCTGCGGCGTCAGCGACGCCAGCAGCCGGGCGTGGGTTTTTCCGCGATGCCGCAACGGCAGCAGCAGCAGTTCCAGCGGCGCGTCCTCGCCAAATTCCGACTCCGCCAGCAGGCCGGCGACGGCGGGGCGCTGGCTGTCAAGCACCGCCTCGACCATGGCGCTGATGCTGGCGCGATCCTCCCGCGCGAACAGGGAAACCAGCGGCGCGCCTTTCTGCTCGTTGCAGAACAGGGCGTTGAGCCGCGTGCCGGAAATGCGGATGGGATATTGCCGCTCCTCGTCCGCCTCGAGAATCATGGTGTCGGCGAGGATGTGGCGGATGGCGGTCGGATCGATTTCCTCCCGCTCCGGCGACAGCCGCGCGCCCCGCAACCGGTTCCAGTAGGAATAGAGCTCTTGAGTGGCGGCCTGTCTCATTTTCTTGCTCTTGATCCATTCCGGGGCGGTTCCGTCCGGATGGAGGACAAAAATCGCCAAAAAAACATTCCAGATCAGAAAGGTGCGAAGCGCGGGCCAGGCGCGGGGCGCGCCCCTCGCCGCTCGGCCGCGGCGGCCGCGTTAATATTAATTTCTGGTTGACGTTGTAAGAACGTTAGGACTTTGGCAATCTCTTGCCATCGAACGCGGCCGAAACGGACAGCGACCCGGGTGAGGCGGCGGAAGACAAGAACTGCAAGATGCTGAATCTCAATGATTTTTCCTTTGATCGTCTCTGCTCGGGGAAGATGAAAAGGTCGAGAAATCGTTACCTCGCAAGGCCATCGCGCCTGAAGCATCTTGACCGCGCGACGGTTAATGGTTAACGCCGCCGCGCCGCCGTCAAAGGGGGAGAGCCTGCGCTCTCCCCCTTCGTTGTCTTGAAGGAACGATCATGCGCGAAAAGATTTTCAATCTCCCGGGCGTGGTCACCTTGCTGCTCGCCCTGCTGTTCCTGGTTCATCTGGCTCGCGTGCTTCTGCCCGGCGAAATCGACATCCAGGTGCTCGCGACCTTCGCCTTCACGCCCGCGCGCTTCGGCATGCTTCTGGACGCCAGCGGCGTGGTCGCCCAGCTCAACGCCGTCGCGCGCGTCTCCAGCGACCAGGCGCAACTTGCCCAGTTCTTCCTCACCTACGCGCCGCCCTCGCTGCTCTGGCTGACCCCGGTTTCCTATGCGCTGCTGCACGGTTCGTGGACGCATCTACTGCTCAACGCGGTCTGGTTGACGGCGTTTGGCGCGCCGGTGGCGCGGCGTTTCGGCGCGATCCGGTTCCTGGCGCTGAACGTGGCCGGCGCCATCGCGGGGGCGCTGGCGCAATTTGCCTTCAACCCCTTCGAGCTCAACCCGATGGTCGGCGCCTCCGCCGCCATTTCCGCCTGTTTCGGCGCCGCCGCCCGTTTCGTGTTTTTGCCGGGCGCCTTCGCGCGCGATCCGCGCTCCGAGGGCGCGCCGCCGAAGCTCGCGAGCTTCGGCGAAATGGTCCGCAACCGTCAGATTCTCTCTTTCGTCGGTTTCTGGTTCGCCTTGAACCTGTTCACCGGGCTCGCCGGCCAGGGCGCCGGCCTCGCCGACGCGCCGATCGCCTGGCAGGCCCATCTCGGCGGCTTCCTGCTCGGCCTGCTGGCGGCCCCATTGTTCGACCTGCGCCGCAAGGCCTGAGCGCCCCTCGCAACCAACGCAATCGTGCGCGGGCCCAAGCGCGCCAACGCTTGCGCGCGCGCGCAAACAGGCGGATGATTCGCGTCAAGGCTGTCCGATCGCGCGGCGGGAACTTGCGGAGCAAGCGCGGCGTTATACGGATTCCGAACGACAAGTTCGGAATCCGTATTCCACTCGCGCGGAAATCCGCCCTTCGCCTGGAGGATTTCCGCGCGATTTCGTTTTCGCGGATCGCCAAGCGATCTCGCGGAAACCGTATTCGACAAAAATAAGCCGTATCCCAACGGGTTAACAGGAGGAGACCGCATGACCGTCGCCATGATTCTGGCGGGCAAGAGCCGCGATGTGATCACGACTCAGCCGCACCGCACCCTTCAGGAGGCCGCCGCGCTGCTCGCCGAGAAGGGCATTGGCGCGGCGCTCGTCGCCGACGGCGCCGGCGCCGTCGTGGGAATCATTTCCGAGCGCGACGTCGTGCGGGCCATCGGCCGCCACGGCGGCGCCGTCCTCAACGATCCCGTATCCAAGCACATGACCAGCAAGGTGGTGACCACGGAGCCGGGCGAAGCCGTCGACCACGTGATGGACATGATGACCAGCGGACGATTCCGCCACGTGCCGGTCATGGAGAACAACCGCCTCGTCGGCGTCGTCTCCATCGGCGACGTCGTCAAGTTCAGGCTCGATTCGATCGAGTGGGAATATCGGGCCATGCGGGATTATATCGCCACCGCGTGACGCCAAGCGGATGTTTCGGGGCCGGCGCGCCGGCCCCTACGCCGTCTCGTGCAGCTTGCGCTCCAGCGCGGCCATCTCGGCGATGTCGTTGAGGGCGCGCCGCGCCGCCTCGCGTCCGAGCGAAATCAGTTCATCGGCGCGATGGAACTCGAAAAACCCGATTTTGGCCAGCCTTGCATTGATCAGCACATCCGGCGGGTCGCCGGCGAGCCGCGACCGCGCAATGCGGTCTTGCGTGATGTTGAAGGCTTCAAGCAGAGCGGTGGCGATGCCGGGCGCGCCGTCCGCGCCCGGCGCGAACTGGCGGCGCAGCCAGCGCGCCTCCTTCACCGGCGCGGGCGCCTCGACGGTGCGTTCGTGCTCCTTGTGCGCGCCGTCCACGCCGGCGCCGGGGTCGGCGATCAGCGAACCGCGGTAGGCGGCGTCGCCGACCAGATTGACCGCGATCACGATCTCCGCCCCCATCGCCCGGCAAAGGGTGACGGGGACCGGATTGACCAGGGCGCCGTCGAACAGCCAGCGGTCGTCGAAGCGCACCGGCTCGAAAATGCCCGGCAGCGCGTAGGAGGCGCGGATCGCCTGCACGAGGTCGCCGCGCCGCAGCCAAACCTCGTGTCCCAGGCCGATCTCGGTGGCCACCGCGCCAAAGCGGAGGCGCAAATCCTCAATGCGCTGGCCGGACAGCGCGCGGGACAGTTCGTCGCGCAGTTTTGAACCGGCGAGCATGCCCGCGCCGGAAAACGAGAGGTCGAGGAGGGAGAGCACGCGGCGCTTGGTCAGCGATCGCGCAAAAGCCTCGATGGCGCCCATCTTGCCCGCGGCGTAGCAGCCGCCGACCACGGCCCCGATCGAGGAGCCGGCAATGACGTCGATCGGAATTTTGCGCGCTTCAAGCTCCTGCAACACCCCGATGTGCGACCAGCCGCGCGCCGCGCCCGCCCCGAGCGCCAGACCGATGCGCGGGCGGCGCTCGGTCTTGACGGCGGCCGCGCCTCCGCTCGCGGCGGAAAGGGATTCCTGCGGACGCTCGTAATTTCTCCAGTTCAGTCCGAACATGGCTCGACTCCACTGCGCGACCCCCTGAATCGACGTCTTGTTAACGACGTCTTGATCGCAGCCTGCGCGCGGAAACTTGCCGAAGGCTTAAAAGCCGCCCCGCCCTCGAAAAGGGCCGCCCAAGCCGTAATGCTTAGAAGGGAATAATGTTCCTCGCGTGGACCAACCGTCAAGCCCGGGCTGACCCTCACAAATCGTCGAGGTCGATGTCGAGAATGGCCATTTGCAGGGTGAACGTCTTGCCCTTGGGATCGTCGGCGGAAATCACCGCGAGGAAGTCGTCGCCCCGGTTCAGCTCGACGGAATCGGTTTTGCGCCCGCGCGCCACAATTTTGAGATCGTCATTGTCGAACAGGCGGCGCAGATAGTCCTGCAACACCGGGCGCTCGACCGGGATTTTCATGGCGAAGGAGAAGGAGCGGTCGCCGTCCTCGTCATCGACGCTGATGGAGCCGAGCACGCGTTCGCCGAAGGAGGCGACAGCCGCGTCCTCGTTCTTGGGATCGAGGCCGACCTTGATGGCGGGCGCGCCAAACGATTGGCGCAGAAACTCCTGCAATTTCCGCAATTCGCTCTTGTTCAACACGCCGACTCCCTGCTTCGTGGGGCAAAGGCTTGCCAAAAAGCGGGGCGCCGCGCAAGGGGCGCGCGCCTTGCGCTGAAACGACGGCGCCGTCCGGCTTCAGCCCGCGCTAAGCAGGATTTCCGAAAAGCGCCCCCGGCTTTCGGATGAAAATCCTGCGAAAACAAAGGAACCTAAGCAAACATTCGTAGGGCGACCAACGAATGTTTGCTTAGATGAACGCCGCGCTGGTCACGTAGACGCCATAGCCGACCATCGAAGCCAGCGAAAAGGCGAAGACGGCGGCCAGAACGGCCAGCTCTCCGACGGTCGCGCCAGCCTGCCGCTTCAGAACGCGAGAAAATGCGATCATTTGGGCCTTCCCTGGTTCGAGCGAACGCTGTTCGCTCATCCCGCCATGAGGCCACAAAAAGGTGGACGGAAGCTTGCTATTCGTCTTCGTTCTTCCCGGAGAGAACCTGGTCCATTTCCAGCGCGGGCTCCTTGCAGCCCGAGGCGCCGACGATGCGCGCGGGCACGCCCGCAACGGTCACCCCCGGCGGCACCGGCTTCAGAACCACCGAGCCCGCCGCCACGCGCGAGCAGCAGCCGACCTCGATATTGCCGATGATTTTCGCGCCGGCGCCGATCAGCACGCCCCGGCGGATTTTGGGATGACGGTCGCCGCGCTCGTGCCCGGTGCCGCCGAGCGTCACGCTGTGCAGGATCGACACGTCGTCCTCGATCACGGCGGTGGCGCCCACCACCAGCCCGGTGGCGTGGTCGAGGAAAATCCCCTTGCCGATGCGCGCGGCCGGATTGATGTCGGTCTGGAACACGGCGGAGGCGCGGCTTTGCAGATAGAGCGCGAAATCCTTTCGACCCGCGTTCCAAAGCGCGTGCGCCAGCCTGTGGGTTTGCAGCGCGTGAAAGCCCTTGAAATAGAGCAAGGGCTCCATCAGCCGGGTGCAGGCGGGATCGCGCTCGGCGACCGCCCGCAGGTCGGCGCGAATGGCCTCGCCAATCGAAGGGTCGCGCGCGGCCATCTCCAGAAAATTCTGCTCGATGAGGTCGCCGGGAAAATCGAGATGGGAGAGCCGCGCGGCGATCCGATGTGCGACGGCGTGCTCGACATTGGGCGCGTTGAGCACGGAGACAGCCAAAAAACCGCCGAGATCAGGCTCGCGGCGCGCGGCCTCCTCGGCTTCCGCGCGGATTTGCGTGAAGACGGGATCGGCGGCGGATTTCAAGGCCAGCACATTCGCGGCGATCATGGCGTTCTCCTGCGGAGCCGCAGGCCCCGGACTTCGCTAACACATAGGAATTAAACGGCGGGTTGCAAACTCTCCAGGAACGCCAGCACCCCCTCCTTGAAGACCGCGTCGCCCACGGCGCGGTTGTGGTCGCGGCCGGGAATGACCAGCGCGCGGGCGTTGGGCATCAGCGAGGCCAGGGCGAAGGGATCGCCGGCCACGTCATCCTGCGAGCCGACGCAGATCAGGGTCGGGGTCGTCACCCGCCCGATCTCCCGCGCCGTCATCGCCCGGCGCGAGCCGCGAATGCAGGCGGCGAGCGCGCGCAGATCGCTGCGCGTCGAATCCGCGAAGGCCCTAAACATGCGCTGCTTCGGATCGGTGAGCGCCTCCAGCGACGGCGCCTCCATGGCGTCGGCGATCCCCGAGGGCAAGCCTTCGTCGTCGACCAAATGGATGCCAAGACCGGCAAGGATCAGGCCGCGCACTTTTTCCGGCTGGGACAGCGCCAGATGGGCGGCGATGCGCGCCCCCATCGAATAGCCCATCACATCGGCGCGCGCGACGCCGAGATGATCCAGAAGGCGGGCGGCGTCGCCGGCCATGGCCTGGGGCGTGTAGGCGTGCGGGTCATGAGGTTTTTCGCTGCGGCCATGACCGCGATTGTCGAACACGATGGTGCGTCGCCCCGCGCCGGTCAGCGTCTTGACCCATTGCGGAAACAGCCAGTTGACGCCGTGGTTGGAGGCGAAGCCATGGATGAGCAGGATGGGCTGGCGACGGTCGTCTCGGCGATCCTCGCCCAGTGGCGGAAAATCGAGATAGGCGATCCGCACGCCATCCGACAAAAATTCCAGCATACCCAACGTCTTCCCTCGTCGAATTCCGCGGCGCCGCCCCGGGGCGCATCCTTGCGGCGCACCATAATCAGCGGCGCCCGGCATGGCGAGTCGCGGTCGCCGCGCCGAAGCAGTTGCGGTTCGCTGTCGCACTCCGCGCGCGAAATGTTGTGACGGCCAAGTTTGCGAGTAACATGGCGGCGCGCGCCGCGCGGCGCGCCGTCACGCTTGAAATCGTACGAGGCTGCGAGCGGGACGCGCGCATGTCGAAGCAACGGAATTTATCTTGTTTGCTTAGGGTAGAACAATGACAACAGAGATCGCCGAAGCTCAAAAAACATCGAGCATTTTTCAGTCCTTCACCACTGGCAGGGCCATAGCCCCTGACGTCCAGGACAAGTGCACGGAATACATGACCGCGCTCAGGGAAGAACTTTCGAAAAATCGGACGAAATATCTCGACTACAACATACACTTCAAGAGCCGAAAACGGGATATCGTCAGGAACGCGCTTTCACAGCATGTCGTCGATGTGTTTTTCCTGGTGCACGACACACGCCGACGCTTTCCCTATGACGTGAAGGCGGCGGTCATCTACGCGGTCTTCACCGAACGAAACGAGTTTTGCTACGTGATCCGCCGGGAGCTTGGCCATCAGATCGGCGCGCAAAACATCCCGGAAGAGGCGTTCGCCTATCTGACCGAAATGGTGAACATCCCGGCGGCGGCGCCCGAGCTGATCGGATCGGAGCTGCGCGATTTGCAGCGTTTTGTCTGGTACGGCAGCAAGAAGGCGACGGAGGGTCGCGGTTTCAGGGACCACGTGCTCAAACACGCCAAGCGGGTTCAGGACACGTCCTTTTCCGCGCTGGGCAATGTCACCGTCGGTCTCGCCGCGCACTTTCTGCGCAAGCGGGAGGTGCGCAACCCCCTCTAACGTCGCATCCCGCCCACTACCCAAAGCCCACCGCTTTGATTATGGTGCGCCCCCGGCGCCGCGCCTCTTTTGACGCGCGCAAACCCAGGGATATCGATGTCCGAGCACGCCATTCCGCATTTCCACAACCAGCCGGGCCTGGCGACGATCCGAATCGGCGCGAAGGCGTTCAAGTGCATCGGCGCGCTGCCGCCGTTCGATCACCCCCACATCTACATCGACATGGGCGCCGAATCCGAGGCCCTGTGCCCCTATTGCTCGACCCGCTACGTCTACGACCCCGCGCTGCACGGCCATGCCGAGCCGGCGGAGTGCGAAGTGAAGGCGGCCTGAGCGGCGCGACCAACAATGGAGCCCCTGCCCATTCTCATCGCCGGCGGCGGCGTCGGCGGCCTGAGCGCAGCTCTGGCGCTGGCGCGGGTCGGCCGCCGCACTCTGGTGCTGGAGCGGGCGCCCGCGTTTCGCGAGGTGGGCGCCGGCCTGCAACTCGCGCCCAACGCCACGCGAATCCTGCGCGCTTATGGCGCGCTCGATGCGCTCGAGGGGCTGGCGGTCGCGCCGACCCAGGTGCGCATTCGCCGGGGCGGCGACGGCGCCCGCCTGGCAAACCTGTCGTTGCGTGATGCGGAGAAACGCTGGGGCGCGCCCTATCTCAACGTCCATCGCGCCGACCTGCTTTCGGCGCTCCTGGAGCAGGCGAGAGCCAACGACCTCATCGAAATCCGCAATGACGCGACCCTGACGGGATTTGTCCAGGACGAACAGGGCGTGGCCGTCAGCTATCGCGGCCGGGACGAGACCCACCGCGCCGGCGGCGAGGCGCTGATCGGCGCCGACGGGGTGCGCTCGATCGTGCGCGGGCGCCTGAGCGACCCCCGGACCGACAAGCCCAATTACACCGGACACACGGCCTGGCGGGCCGTGATCCCGGCGTCTGCCCTGCCGCCGGCTTTCGGCGAGCCCGCCTCCAACCTCTGGCTCGGCGAAAAGGCCCATATCGTCCATTACCCGCTGCGCGCCGGCGCGATCGTCAACATCGTCGCCCTCGTCGAGGACGACTGGCGCGGCGACGGCGAGCGCGGACGCGATGGCGCCCAGTTCTGGGACCAGGCGGGAGACCGCCGCTTCCTGCTTGAGCGCTTCAAGGATTGGGCGCCCGAGGCGCTGGAGCTGTTGTCGGCGCCGGAAACCTGGCTGCGCTGGCCGCTGTTCGACCGCCCGCCGCTCGCCTCCTACGCGCGCGGCCGCACCGCCCTGCTCGGCGACGCCGCCCACCCCATGCTGCCCTACCTCGCGCAGGGCGCGGCGCAGGCGATCGAGGATTCGGCGGTGCTGTCGCTGGCCTTTCTCGAATATGGCGGCCGCGACCCCGTCAAGGCGCTCGCCCAATATTCCGCCGCCCGCCTGCCGCGCGCCAGCCAAATCCAGCTTTCGTCGCGCAAACAAGGAAAAATCTACCACATGGCCGGCGCGCCCGCCTTCGTCCGCGATCTCGTCCTGCGCCTCACTCCATCGGCGCGGCTGATGGCCCGCCAGAACTGGATATATTCGGCTTGAGTGGCGTGGGCGGCTGGGTTAATCAGCGTAAAGTGGTTAACTGTGCGTTGAGTCGGTCCGAGGCTCCGCCCCTGAGAGCGCCCTAAGAGCACGACCCCATGAGCACTGACGCCGAAGCCCCGGATTTGCGCCCAGCTCACGTCATCGTCATCGCCAACGAAAAGGGCGGCGTCGGCAAATCCACCATGTCGATCCACCTCTCCGTGGCGCTGCTCAAGGCCGGCTATCGCGTCGCCACCATCGACCTCGACACCCGCCAGCGCAGCCTGACGCGCTTTTATGAGAACCGCGCCTCGTTCGCCCGGACCGCCCCCTGGGACGTGGAGCTGTCGCGCCATTTCGCCATGGACCATGTGCGCGGCGCCAATGCGCAAGAGAACGAATCGGCCGAGTTCGCCGCCTTCGCCGAGGCCATCGGCGAGGTCGAGCATGCCTTCGAATTCGTGGTGATCGACACGCCGGCGAGCGACACCTATCTGATGCGCCTCGCCCATTCGCTGGCCGACACGCTGATTTCGCCGATGAACGACAGTTTCGTCGACATGGACGTGATGTCGCGCGTGCACCATGACCGCGCCCATCGCGGCCAGGTGGCGCAATACGCCGAGATCGTGCTGGAGGCGCGCCGCAAGCGCCGCCTGGTCGACAACGGCATGATCGACTGGGTGCTGGTGCGCAACCGCATCGCCGCGCTTCAGACCAACAACGCCCGCCAGGTCGACCAGGCGCTGCGCAAACTCGCGGTGGAATTGCAGTTCCGCGTCGCCGAGGGCCTGCGCGACCGCGTGATCTTCCGCGAACTGTTCCCGATCGGCCTCACCGCGCTCGACGCGATCGAGGAGGCCAGCCACCAGCTCACCCCCTCGCAGCAGACCGCGCGCCGGGAGATCGAATCGCTCATCGGCGATTTGCGGCTGCCGACGCGCGTCGCCGGCTCCAACTATCTCGAGGCCCGACACGTCTGGTTCGAACAGATCGCCTCCTATTACCGCGAACTGAAGAGCGGCAACGGATGACCGCCACGCTCGTCCTGGGTGGCGCGCGCTCGGGCAAGACAGGCCATGCGCTGGAGCTGGCGCGCGCCTCCGGCCTGACGAAATTCATGATCGTCACCGCCCCGGCGCTCGATCGGTCCATGGCGTCGCGCATCGCCCGCCACCGCGCCGAGCGCGAGAACGACACCTGGACCGTGTTCGAGGAAGAAACCGACATCGCCCGCCTGTTGCGCCGCATCGCCCGGCCCGACCGCGTGGTGGTGATCGACTGCCTGACCCTGTGGCTGTCGAACCTGTTCTTTCAGGACAGAGATCTTTCGCACGAGGCCGAACAGCTCGCGGCCGCGCTGGCCGAGGCCGAGGGCCAGATCGTGGCGATTTCCAACGAAATCGGATTGGGCGTGTCGCCGCCGACCCAGCTCGGCAACGACTTCCGCGACGCCCAGGGGCTGATCAACCAGCGGATCGCGCGGGCTTGCACGCAGGTTGTCTTCGTCGCCGCCGGTCTGCCGCTGAAACTGAAGTAGCTTCCCCGTCCGAGGACGATCCCGCCCTCGCGACGCCATTGCGAAAACAGCCAGTCTCAGTTGGACCAGGGACCGCTGCGGAAGGCGCGCAGTTGCGCGATATTGTCGTCGAGATCGCTTGCGGGCCGCAGCAGTTGCGCCGCCTGCAACAGGGCGGGCGATTGTCCGCCCTTGGCGAAAGCTTCGGCGAGGTCGGCGAGCACGCCGCGCAGTTCCGGGCTCTGGATCTGGAAGAAGGCGCGATAGAGACGGTGCGCGTCGCTCAGCAGCGCGTCCCGCTCGCCGGGCCCACCGTTCGGGGCGCAAAAATCATCGGCCGCCACCAGGAAATAGGACGGCGGCGCGTCGAGCACGCCGCACAATTGCTGCAATTGGCGGGCGCTCATGCGCCGCTCGCCGGCTTCAAAGGCCTCGATGACGGCGACATCGAGATCCAGCGCCTTCGCCACCGTCGCGCAGCTCAAGCCCAGGCCTTCACGCCTGCGCCGCAATCGGCCGCCGATTTCCTGATCGATTTGATTAACCATGCCTATTTCCTCGACGCCGCAACGACGCCTTGATTCCTTGATGGTAAACTGTTTCTTTATGTCCAGAAACTGCACAAAAACCGATCAAGGCGCAAGAGCGGTCACGCGGGATTATTGCGTCAACCTTTACAACCAAATTCGACACGCTCAGGATAGTATGGGGCTTAATCCTGGCGGGACTGGGGCGAGCGCGGGCTTGGGCGAAAAAGAAGCCTTGGCGACGGCGATCAGCCCGGCTTGCTCCCGCCCCCGCGAAGCGCCTATCCTCCCGCCGCAACCAAAGCCGGACGCCAAGGCGGGCTGATGCGCATTCCCCCATCCCTGTTCAAATATCTGCTCGGCCAGCACATTCTCAACGGCTACGCCGTCGCGCTGGGCGTGCTGCTGGTCGGCCTCGGCTTCGGCGCGCTCGACGGTTTTGAAGCCGCCATGGCCGCCGCCTCGGGCGCGCTCTGCGTCTCGGTCGGCGACACCCCCTCCCCGCTTTCGTCGAAAATCCGCATCCTGCCGCTGTGCTGGTGCAGCGCGGTGGCGAGCGCCCTGCTCATCGCGCTCACCGATGGACACCCGGCGCTGCAAGGCGCGACGGTGGTCGTCATCGGGTTCGTCGCCGGCTTGCAGATCGCCTGGGGCCGCTGGGCGATCCCGCTGTCGATCCTCACCCTGCTCGCCATGGTGTTCACCCTGGGCGCGCCCGGCGACAAGCTCGCCTTCTGCGAGAGCATCGCGCTCGGCGGCGCGGCTTACATCCCCATCGCCCTGGCCCTGACCTGGGCCTCCGATTCGTCCGGGCGGCGGGTGATGCTGGCGGAGCTGATCCGCGAATTCGCCACCTTCCTGCGCCGCATGGCCGAATTCTACCGCCCCGGCGCCGACGAGGGCGCCGCCTGCCTGAAGGTGGTGGAGCAGCAGGCGAGTTTTTCCGACCAGTTGCAGACGGCGCGCAGTCTCAGCGTCCACGCCACCGACCCGGAATCGGGCGCAAGGCTGATCGCGGCCCTCGCCGTCCTGCTCGAAGCCTTCGACGGCATGATCGCCACCATGGCCGACCACGCGCCATTGCGGCTCGCCAGCGCGCCCTCCGACCTCGCCGCGCGCGTCGAGACCCTGCTGAAAGAGGTGGCCGACGATCTCGACGCCCTGTCGCTCGACCTGCTCATCGCCGGACGCGCGCCGAGCTTTCCCGACCATTCCGCCGCGCTGGACGATTTTTCGCAGCAGATCGCCCGCCTGGACAGCGACGACCCGCGCCTGCTGCGGGCCGCGCGCATGACCCGGGCGCGCCTGGCCTTCGTCCTCAACGCCCTCGCCCGCATTCCCGCCGTCGTCGACAGCCTCGCGGAAGCGGAAAAGGCGCTCTCCGGTCTCGATCTCACCAAATTCGCCCCGCCGCTGCGCGTGTCGCTCAAACCGATCGCCAAGGAATTGCGCTGGGACTCGGCCATCTTCCGCCACGCGCTGCGGCTGTCGGCGGCGCTCGGCTGCGGCTACGCGCTGATCGCGCTGACCCCCGCGCTCAGTCACGGCAACTGGATCCTGCTCACCATCGCCGTGATTCTTCGCGCGAGTTACAGCGCCACCACCCAGCGCCGCGACCAGCGGCTGTTCGGCTCCGTCGTCGGCTGCGCCATCGCCGGCGCGCTGTTGTGGCTCGATTCCACCCCCCTGCTGATGGCCGCGCAACTCTCCGCGGTGGGGATCGCCCACGCCTTCGCCCGCGTCGATTACCGGCTCACCTCGGTCGCGGCCTCGGTGATGGCGCTGCTCGGCCTGCACCTGCTCGACCCCGGCGAGACCGCGCCGGTGGCGTCCAGGCTGATCGACACGGCCATCGGCGCCGCCCTGGCCTATGTGTTCAATCTGCTGCTGCCCAATTACGAGCGCCACGGGACGGCGGCGCTGGCGCGCGCTTTCGTCAAAAAGCTCGCGACCTATGCCGACCGCGTGCTGCGCTGGAACGTGTCGGCGCAGGACTATCGCCTGGCGCGCAAGGAGATGATCGAGAGTTTTTCCGCGCTGGGGGAATCGTTCAAACTCGCGCGCGACAATCCGGGCGCGGAAAAGTTCTGGCCGCTCTACAGCAAGCTGATCGCCCAGGCCTATTTCACCGCCGCGCAGATCGTCACGATAAGACTGCTGATCCGCAACCGCATCGACGACCTCGACCCCTACGACAGCGCCGCGCTGCTCGACGACACCCGCGCCGCCGTCATGGCGCAGCTCCGGCCGGGCTGCGCCCACCTGCCGCCCTCCTGCGAATTCTATCCCGACGAGAGCGACGCCTTCGCGGCGCTGCGCCTGCGCTGCGCCGAAGCGGCGGTGGAGGCGGAGCGCCTGCGCCACCTCGCCGCGCGCTTGGGGGCGTGAACGCCGTCGCCCCCTGTTGGCGGCGTCGGCGGTCATGTCGCGGTCGAAAGTGAAAACGCGGGGCGCGCAATATCTTGTTCACCCTATGTTCCACGTGAAACATGTCGACCGCCGCCTCGCCCCATAAGCCTTTGTCTTAAAAGAATGATTCGACACGCGGCCCGACGCCCGCGCGCGGCCGCCGCAACGCGGCACACCGGATGTCGTACACAACCGCCGCGTTGCATCGTCAGGAATCGCGCGTTTTTTGTCAGAAAATCCGCACAAACGCGCAGCATTTTCACGCTTTTTGACGCTTTGGCGCCGCCCGCCACAACCTGAGGATTGCGCCCGCACGGAAAAATTCATCAGCGGACCGCCGCCCAGGCCGCCCGCACGGGCGCCTCATACGGTTTCCGCAAGTTCGCTTCGCGATCCGCGAAAACGAAATCGCGCGGAAATCCTTCAGGCGAAGGGCGGATTTCCGCGCGAGCGGAATACGATTTCCGAACTGATCCTTCGGAAATCGTATCAGACGGTTTCCGCAAGATCGCTTCGCGATCCGCGAAAACGAAATCGCGCGGAAATCCTCCAAGCGAAGGGCGGATTTCCGCGCGAGCGCTATCTCGCCGACGAGGAACCTGCGTCGAAGGCGAACACGCGCTTCCAGTCGTCCTTCATGCTGATGATCTCCCACCCGTTGTTTTTCGCTTCGTCGTGAAGCGCCTGGGTGAAGGTCCCGACCTTGGTGTGCGGCAATCCCTGCGCCGGCCCATAGGCATATTCACGCGCCGCGTCGTCGTGGAGAAGCAGAAGACCAAGCCGCGCGCCCGCGCCGCCGGTGGTGTATTCCAGCATTTCGCGGTCGCCCGTCGAATTGCCGAAGGCGATCACAGGGCGAACGCCGATTTCGAGATGAATGCCTTCCACCTTGCCGGCATTGTTGTCGTTCAGCAGGAGTTTCGGGTCTTTTGTCAGAAACGGCTTCCCATCCTTGTCATAGCCGTATTTCGCAGCGGTCGCCGTGCCCACGACCTGCCAGGGCGGGACGCCATACACCCGTTGCGAATAGGTGCGCACAAAATCCTGACCGCCGCCGGTGACAATGAAGGTCTTGTAACCGTTGTCGCGCAGATAGCGCATCGCTTCGAGCATCGGCAGGTAAGTCAGATCGGTGTAGAGACGATCCCATCGTGGATGCTTGGCCGTGGTGATCCACTCCGCCACCGCCACCTTGAAGTCATCCACCGACATGCCGGTCAGGGTTTCCATGGCGATCTCCTCCAATTCCTTGAGGGAGAGCTTGGCGATCGCCGCGCGGTCGCCGGATAACACGGTCTTGAAAGCCTCGACCTTTCCTAATTCCGGCTTCGCCTTCACCACGGCCGGAACGCGGTCCAGGCAATAGACCACCTGCGTATAGACGGGATGCTCGACCCAGGTCGTTCCGTCCTGGTCGAAGGTGGCGATCCGCGCATCCGGCGGAACGAAGTTCGGGCTCGCCGCGTCCGTCGTCGATTTGACCAGGCGGATGATGGCGGTTTTGGCTGGCCCCTCGTTCCAGGATGGCAGGGGATCGTCCGGCGCCGCTTGCGCCTGGGCGGCGTTGGGGAAGGACGCGCTCGACAAGAGCGGCAAGGCCGCGAAACCGCCAAGCACGGTGCGCCGGTTCAGACCGGATGAGAACGGTCCCATGAATGTCTCCCGTCAGTCGATCGCAACGACGTCTCGCAAATCGGGTGCGAGCGCCAAAGGCGCCCGCGCCTTTTGCGCCTCGCGCGATCAGTCGCTCGGATGTGCGCTGCTGCGCAGCCCCCGTTTCTGCGCCTCGATTTCAGCCATGACCTGCTCAAGGTTATAGGATGAGGGGGCCTGCAGCGGCGGGTATTTCGCATAGGTCTCCAGGAATTGGAGCGCCTGTTGCTGGCCAAGCGGCAGCAGATTCCAGTCGTAAATATAGGCGGTCATCGGCGCCGCCAGCGCGCCGCCGAGCGCCATGGCCGAGTCTTCCTTCGGGCCGACGGCCGCCTCGAACGGGTCACGCTTGATGTTTTGAACCAAGGTGAAATTATACGTGGTCTTCGGCAGCAGCCATCCCGTGGCGGACGGGTCGGGCATTGTCCAATAGAACTTCCAGTTCTTGTAGCGCAACGCCGACAGGGTGGCGCCCGAGTAGTAGAAAAACGATTCACGCGCCGATTTCTGGGACTTGCCCGTCAGATAGTCGACCTGATTGACGCCGTCGAGCGTGGTCTTGACAAAGCCCTGGTAGGCGCCTTCCTCGATCTGCTTCTTCAAGCCGTCGCCCTTCGGGCCGCCGGCAAGCTCCACAAGCGTCGGCATCCAGTCGAAGGACGCGAACATTTCGGTCAACACCGTCCCGGCCTTGATGTGGTTCGGCCAGCGGACGACGGCGGGAACCCTGTAGCCGCCTTCCCAGGCCATGCCCTTCTGACCCTTGAAGGGGGAGACGCCACCGTCGGGGAAACTGATCTTCTCCGCGCCATTGTCGGTGGTGAAGACGACGATGGTGTCGTCGAGCTGGCCCATGTCTTCGAGTTTTTTGAGGACGGCGCCGATGTTGTCGTCCATCTGCTTCATGCCGGCTTCGTTGACCCCCCAGTCCTTGCCGCCGCGAACGCCAAGCATGGCTTCATATTTCGGCGACAGCATGGTGGTGACGTGCATGCGCGCCGGATTGTACCAGACGAAGAAGGGCTTGTTGGTTTTCTTCGGGTCGTGGCGATCGAGGAAGTCGATGACCTTGGCCGAAATCTCTTCATCGACGGTCCGCGAGCGGTCCAAGGTCAGCGGCCCCTGATCCGAACATTCCTGGTGCTTTTCCGTACCATTGCGGGACTTGCAGGCGATGATCGGGCGCGGCGGCGTCAGGCAGGCGGTCGTCCTGGGATCGACCGCGCCGGCGACCTCAGGAACGCCGGGAATGGGCGCGACCTTGCAGGCCGGCGCGATGCCCTGTTCCGTGGGCGACTTGTTGATATCAGGGAAGCTGACCTGCTGCATGGCGTCAAGGTGATACAGATAGCCCCAGAATTCCTGGAAGCCGTGCGCGGTCGGCAGCGACGCCGGGTGATCGCCGAGGTGGTTCTTGCCGAACTCGCCGGTCTCATAGCCGAGGTCGAGCAGAACCTTGGCGATGGCGGGCGTGCCAGGCTTCAGGTAGGACGGACTTCCCGGGAGCTGAGGCTCCACCATGCCGGTGCGCACCGGATACATGCCGGTGAAGAAGGCGTTGCGGCCGGACGTGCAGCTTTGCATGGCGTAATAGTCCATGAACATCGCGCCCTCTTTCGCGATGCGGTCGATGTTGGGCGTCTCGCCGACCATCAGGCCGCGATGATAGACGCCCGGCTGCATGAAACCGATGTCATCGCCCATGATGAAGAGGATGTTCGGCTTTTTCTCGTTTTGCGCAAAGGCTTGCGATGTGAGCGCCGCAAAGGAAAGCACTGTGGCCGCGGCCAACCGCGTCACACGTCCGGGGTGGGGATTCGAGGCAGACATACTGTACCTCTCTCAATACATTGAGGAAAATAGTTCCCGGCTGTTCGCCGAGCCAAGTTTACATCACGAACACGGGTATGGATGCGCTTTCTCGGAACGCGCTGGAAACAACTTTTTGTGAAGACTTCGCCCCTCCGAAACGTCTCTGAAAATACAAGCCAAAACCTCTAATGCAACGCCAGCTTGGCCCCGACCAAAACCAGCACGCCCGCCAGCAGTCCGCGCAAAAGCTTGTCCGGCGCCTTTGCTGCATAGGCGCTGGCGATCATGATGCCGGGGATCGAGCCGACCAGCAGCGACGCCAGCATCCGCCAGTCCACGGAGCCCATGGCCCAGTGGCCCGCGCCGGCGATCAGGGTCAGCGGCACGGCGTGGACGATGTCGGAGGCGATGATGCGCAGCGTGGGCATGCGCGGATAGAGCATCAGCAGCACCGTCACCCCGATGGCGCCGGCGCCGACCGACGAAATGGTGACGAGCACGCCGAGCGCCGCGCCCAAGGTCACCGTGAGCGCCCCGATGGCGCGGTCCGACAGCGCGTCGAATTTGGGCGCCATGCGCGCCACCAGCCAGGGGCGGAACAGCAGCGAAACCGAGGTCAGCAGCAGCGCGATCCCCAGCGCGAAGGTGATCGCGGAGCCGGCCTGTCCGGACTTGAAGCCCAGATGCGACAGGCCGAACAAAGTGAGGAGCGCGGCCGGGGCGCTGCCGGCGGCCAGCCGAAAGACCACCTTCCAGTCGATCGCCTTGTTGACGCCGTGGACGGTGGAGCCGGCGATCTTGGTGAGTCCGGCGTAGAGAAGGTCCGTGCCGACCGCGGTCGCCGGGTGGATGCCGAACGCCAGCACCAGCAAGGGCGTCATCAGCGCGCCGCCGCCGACGCCGGTCAGACCGACGACGCCGCCGACCACAAGCCCAGAAAAAACAAAGGGCCATTCCACCAAACCGCTCAAAGCCATCCGTCGCCGCTCCCCATGAACGACGCTAAAATATTTTTTCTAGTGAAATAGTCAAATATTTTCTTTTCCCGCGAATCCCGGCCCCGCGAGCTGTTTGTGACGGTACGTCAAAAGCTTAAGCTTGAGCCATGATCTTGATCATTGGCAAAAAGCGACAGAAGTGAAATATTTGCGACAAGGCCCGTCATAGCACGGACCTGAAAAGCCGAAGGAGGCTTAAGATGAGCGAAGTTCTGCCCGGCGACAGACGCGTTTCGGGCCCGCGCTTGATCGCGCTGGTTGGCCCGTTCCAGAGCGGCAAGACCAGCCTGCTCGAATCCATCCTGACCCGCGGCGGCGCGCTTTCGCGCCAGGGCTCCGTACGCGACGGCTCGTCGGTGGGCGATTCCAGCCCAGAGGCCCGCGCCCACGCCGCCAGCGTCGAGGCCAACGTCGCCTCCGTGGATTATCTCGGCGACCGCTTCACCTTCGTCGACCTCCCCGGCTCCATCGAATTCGCCCACGAGGCCCGCAACGTCCTGCCGGTCTGCGACGCGGCGGTGGTGGTGTGCGAGGCCGACGAGCGCAAGCTGCCGGCCCTGCGCGTGATCCTGAGCGAACTCGAAGAGCTCGGCCTGCCGCGCATCCTGTTCCTCAACAAGATCGACGCCGCCACCGCGCGCATCCGCGAAATCCTCGCCCTGCTGCAGCCGGCCTCGCGCACCCCCCTGCTGCTGCGGCAGATTCCGATCTGGCAGAACGGCATCGTCACCGGCTTCATCGATCTCGCGCTGGAGCGCGCCTTCGTCTATCGCGAACACGCCCCCTCCGTGGTGGTGGACGTCCCCGCCGGCGAATTGCCGACCGAGAAGGAAGCCCGCTACACCATGCTGGAGAAGCTGGCGGACTATGACGACTCGCTGATGGAGGAGCTGCTCTCCGACATCGAGCCGCCGCGCGACCAGGTGTTCGACGACCTCACCCTGGATCTGCGCAAAGGCCTGGTCGCCCCGGTGCTGATCGGCTCGGCGGCGGAGGGCCATGGCGTCACCCGCCTGCTCAAGGCGCTGCGCCACGAGGCGCCGGCCATCGCGCAAGTCCGCGCGCGCCTGGGAATCGCCGACGAGGGTCCGGCCCTCGCCCACGCGATCAAGACCGTCCACACCGCGCATGGCGGCAAGCTGAGTTTTTCGCGCGTGCTGCGCGGCGGCTTCGCCGACGGCGGCGTGGTCAAGAGCGCGCGCGGCGAGGACCGCATCGCCGGCCTGTCCCGGCTGATGGGCCTCACCGCCACCAAGCAGTCCAGGATCGAGGAAGGCGATTGCGTCGCCTTCGGCCGCCTCGACCATGTCGCCACCGGCGACACTTTTGGCGACGCCAAGAGTGGCGCATCGACGTCCGGCGCGCCCGCGCAGGCGATTCCGCCCGTCGCGCCGCCGCAGCCGGCCTATGCGCTGGCGGTGGCGGTGAAGGACCGCAAGGACGAGGCCCGCCTGGCCACGGCCATCGCCAAGCTCTCGGAGGAGGACCCGTCGCTGGTGTTCGTCCACGACCAGGAGGCCAGCGAAATGCGCCTGCTGGGCCAGGGCGAGATGCATGTGCGCGTGGCGCTGGAGCGGCTGAACGCGCGCTTCGGCGTGGTGGTCGAGACGCAAAAGCCGTCGGTCGGCTACAAGGAGACCATCCGCCACACGGTCAACGTCCGCGGGCGCCATAAAAAGCAGTCCGGCGGCCACGGCCAGTTCGGCGATGTGGTGCTGGACGTCGGCCCCCTGCCCCGCGGCGAGGGTTTCGCCTTCAACGAAACCGTTCACGGCGGCGCCGTTCCGCGAAACTATTTCAGCGCCATCGAGGAGGGGTGCAGGGATGCGCTGGAGCGGGGCCCGCTGGGCTTCCCGGTGGTGGACGTGGCGGTGACGCTGACGGACGGCTCCTACCACACGGTGGATTCCTCCGACATGGCGTTTCGAACCGCGGCGCGAATCGGCGTGGCGGAAGCCCTGGCCAAGGCCGGCCCGGTGCTGCTGGAGCCGATCCAGGCGGTCGAAATCACCACGCCGAGCGATTGCCTGTCGAAGATCACGGCGATCGTCTCGGGACGGCGCGGCCAGATTCTCGGCTATGACGCGCGCCCGGGCTGGGACGGCTGGGATGTGCTCAACGCCCTGATTCCCGAAGCGGAAATGGAGGGGCTGATCGTCGAGCTGCGCTCGGCGACGGCGGGCGTCGGTTCGTTCACGCAGAAATTCGACCATTGGACCGAAATGGTCGGCAAGTCGGCGGACGCCATCGTCGCCCATCGCGCGGCCGCAGCCAAGGCGCCGGCGCACTGACGCCCGCGCTGAACATCGCGACAAGCGGTTTCCGGACGAGACATCCGGGAGCCGCTTCGCGCCTACGACACCCTGTCGCGCAGCGAATCACCCGCAAGGAAAGCTTCGAGCCGCAGGCGCGACGGGATGACCACGCCGCCATACTTCATCTGGATGAGCCCCTTGTCGGCGAGGCCGCGCAGCAGGCGGCTGACCCTCTGGCGCGAGCCGAAGCCGAACTGCGAAATATGGGTCTGGGTGACCGGCGCCGCGTGCCCCTCGCGCGCCAGCGCCACGGCGTCGGACGAGGCCAGAAGCAACAGATAAACAAGACGTTTTTCTGGACCGAAGGCGGCGAAGGACAAGGCCCAGCCGGTGAGCAGGCGGGTCCACTCGCCGACGAGATCGATGACTTCGAGCAGCGCGGCCGGATTGGCGCCGACCATGCGCTGGAGGTCGCGGGCGGGAAGCGCGACCAGCGTCGCATTGGGCGAACTCCAGAGGTCGCACATCATCGGCGCCGTACCAAACACGCCGATCCAGCTCATCCATTTTCCTGGAAGAATTGGCAAGTAGGAGAATCCGCCATCGGCCGTGGACAAAGTGTAATCCAGACTGCCTTCGACAACGTAGCGCAAGTATTCCGGGCGATCCTCCCGCTCGGTCAACAACGTGCGCTCGTGATAATGCTCGATTCTCGCCTTTCCGCAGAGTTCGCGACGCTCCTGTTCGGTCAGGCGTCCAAACACCCTGCAGGCGTTTACGATCGATGGAATGTCGATTGACTTGTGAGCCATGGAGTCCACATACAAGGTTGCGGAACGGCAACCCGCCAAAATGCTCCGCCAAAACTACAATTGGTGTAAACTTAACATTTAGCCGCTCCATTCCGCCATAGGATGATCAAGGGCATCAGTCATAAATTTTACAGGAGCGCGACATGAAGGCTGCATTGCAGGACGAGCAGAACGGATCGAACCCGCCGAGCCGCAACGCGGATGAAGGCGCATCATTGCTCGAAACCGTTGTCAACGCCCATTATCTCGCCTTGCAGATGCGCATGCTGGCCAAATCGTGCAGCTTCACCGGCAGCGAGGCCACGGAATTGCTGGCTTCGGCTTTGACGGAATGGGCGCAGCTCGCCGGCGGCGAATGTTTCGAGTCCAATTCGTCGCTCACCGCCCTGAAACGGCGCGAGAAGCACTGACCGCCGCCAGGCCTGACCCATGAGGTCGATGGGCGCCGGCCCGGCCCGCCGAAACCGCGCGCCAAACGACTCACCAGGGCTGACGCGCCGCCGTTTCCGCATCAGCCTGCACAGGCGTGCGGCCCAAGGGCCGCGACGCCCCGCCAAAGACAGGGAAAGACCATGCTGACACGTCGCAGCATCGCGCAATGCCTGCTTTGCGCCCTTGCAAGCCAACCAGCGGGTTTTTTCGCAACCCCGGTCCGCGCCGAATCGCCGGCCGCGCCCACGGGCGTCAGAAGAACGATCCTGCGCCGCGGCCAGGGGCCGACGCCCGATTTCGAAACCGTGCTCGCCGAAGCGCTGGTCGATCCGAACGCCCTTGTGCCGCGCCACATCCATCCCGGCGTCGAATCCGGCTATATTGTCGAGGGCTCGGCCATCCTGGAGCTGGACGGGGCGGAGCCCATGTCGGTGAAAGCCGGCGACGGCGTGGTGATCGCGGCGCGACGGCCGCATCTTCTCCGCAACGGCGACCGTCCGATGAAGATCATTTCGACGTATATTCTTGAAAAGGGCCAGCCGATCGCCATTCCCGTGTGACGGCTGCGCGAAAAAACTTGTCAAGCCGCCCGTTTCCCTATAGAGACGCCCAACCTCATCCGGGCTTCCCCGGTTAAGGCCCACATCTGCGGGAGGTTTTCCGGTCGCCAGCCGGGTAAAAAAACCGCACCGCAACCTGCAACCCGCGCGGACCGGCACAAACCCGTCGCCGCGCATTTTCGTTTTGGCGCAAGCTTAAACGAATCATCCCTTGGGAGCAGCCATTATGGCAAAGAAGATCACGGGCTACGTGAAGCTTCAGGTTCCGGCCGGCTCGGCCAATCCGTCGCCGCCGATCGGTCCCGCGCTCGGTCAGCGCGGCCTGAACATCATGGAATTCTGCAAGGCGTTCAACGCCAAGACCGCGCAGATGGAAAAGGGGACCCCGATCCCCGTCATCATCACCGCCTATGGCGACCGCAGCTTCACCTTCGAGATGAAGCAGCCGCCGGTCACGTTCTTCCTCAAGAAGGCCGCCGGCATCAAGTCCGGCTCCAAGACCACGGGCCGCGGCTTCGTCGGCAAGGTCACCCGCGACCAGATCCGCGAGATCGCGGAAAAGAAGGCGGCCGACCTGAACTCGCATTCCGTCGAGTCCGCCATGGCGATGATCGAAGGATCCGCCAAGTCCATCGGCCTGGAAGTTGTGGGGTAAGCCATGAGCGGCAAGCGTATTACGAAAGCCCGCGAGGGCATTGAGCGCACCAAGCTCTATCCCGTCGCCGACGCCATCAAGATGGTGCGCGAGCGCGCCTCGGCCAAGTTCGACGAAACCGTCGAGATCGCGCTGAACCTCGGCGTCGATCCCAAGCATGCGGACCAGATGGTGCGCGGCGTGGTCAACCTGCCGAACGGCACCGGCCGCACCCTGCGCGTCGCCGTTTTCGCGCGCGGCGCCAAGGCCGATGAAGCCAAGGCCGCCGGCGCCGATGTGGTCGGCGCGGAAGACCTGGTCACCATCGTCCAGGGCGGCACGATCGATTTCGATCGCTGCATCGCCACGCCGGACATGATGCCGCTGGTCGGCCGTCTCGGCAAGGTTTTGGGTCCGCGCGGCCTGATGCCGAACCCGAAGGTCGGCACCGTGACCATGGACGTCACGGCGGCGGTCGCCGCCTCCAAGGGCGGCGCGGTCGAATTCCGCGTCGAAAAGGCCGGCATTGTGCAGGGCTCGGTGGGCAAGGCTTCGTTCGGCGACGAGAAGCTGGCGGAAAACATCGCGGCGTTTGTCGACGCGGTGGTCAAGGCCAAGCCGGCCGGCGCCAAGGGCACTTATCTGCAGCGCGTGGCGATTTCCTCGACCATGGGCCCGGGCGTGAAGGTGGATCCCTCTTCCATTTCCGTGGCGCAGCACTAAATAGGGCTTGACGCGAATTTGCGTCGGGGCGCTTGACAATTTGCAAAATTTCGTTCCGCCCCTCTTGGCAGGCGGAACGAACATCGTTAAAAGACAAAATTCGGGGATGCATCCCATCCCCGTTTTCCCGTGCAAGTCGCAAAGGGCGATTTCCGCTTTGGTCGGATGACAGCCGCGAACAAGATTTTTGAGCGCCCCGGACCGAAGGGTCTGGATCGGCGCCTAAGGTTTTGTCCGAATCTTTGCCCGGCGCGGGGAGAACTTCCGCTGAAGGCGCCGCAAGGCGTCCGCAGCGGCGGAAGGGCCGAAATGCTTGAGCCCCAGGTTTGAGCGCTTCGACCCGTCCTGTCCGAGACTGCCGGCGCTTCCCTTTCGGGAAGCTTAATCGGCGCCACGGTTTTCCGTGCGCGGCCAGCATAGACGGGGAAAGACCGGATTTCCCGGCGGCTCAACCGCCGGACACAAGTTTGGTTCGAACCCTCTGATCCACGGGGCGCGTCAAGGCGCGTCCTCGAGTGGGGACAGGCATCGGCGCCGTGACGCGAAAGCATCACGGCATGTCGGCAACCGGCGTGATCAGCTTTCGATTGCGCCTACATAGTGAGAGCACTGTGGACAGAGCGGAAAAAAAACAAGCCGTATCCACGCTCCATGACGTCTTCTCGAAGACGGGCGTGGTCGTGGTGGCGAAATATTCCGGCCTGACCGTCGCCCAGATGCAGAACCTGCGCAAGCAGGCGCGTGCGGCTGGCGCGAGCGTGCAGGTGGCGAAAAATCGCCTCGCCAAGATCGCCCTCGACGGCACTGACGTCGCCTCCATCGGCGCCCTTCTCAAGGGCCCGACCCTGATCGCCTATTCGGCCGATCCGGTGGCGGCGCCCAAGGTCGCTGCGGCCTTCGCCAAGGATCACGACAAGTTCGTCATCCTCGGCGGCGCCATGGGGACCACGGCCCTGAATCCGGATGGCGTGAAGTCGCTTGCGACCCTGCCGTCCCTGGACGAACTGCGCGGCAAGCTGGTTGGCCTTCTCCAGGCCCCGGCGACCAAGCTCGCGCAGCTCACGACCGCTCCCGCCAGCAAGCTGGCGCGCGTGGTCGGGGCCTATGCCGCGAAGGACGACGCCGCCGCGTGACCGCGGCCCGGCGAAGCAAATCGTTAAACGAACCAAACTCAAGACAACGGAACCATTACAATGGCTAACCTCGAAAAGATCGTCGAAGACCTCTCCGCCCTGACCGTTCTGGAAGCGGCTGATCTGGCCAAGATGCTCGAAGAGAAGTGGGGCGTGTCCGCCGCCGCCGCCGTGGCCGTCGCCGCCGCTCCGGCCGCTGGCGCCGCCGCCGCTCCGGCCGAAGAGCAGACCGAGTTCACGGTCGTTCTCGCCGCCGCCGGCGACAAGAAGATCGAAGTCATCAAGGAAGTCCGCGCCATCACCGGCCTGGGCCTCAAGGAAGCCAAGGACCTCGTCGAAGGCGCGCCGAAGCCGCTCAAGGAAGGCGTGTCCAAGGACGACGCCAAGAAGATCAAGGACGCCCTCGAGAAGGTCGGCGCCAAGGTCGAGCTCAAGTAATTCGCTTCGGCGTCCTTGTTCCGCCACGCCCGCTCGCGGGCATGGCCAGGAGCGAATGCGACGCCGAGCTGACGCGAGGGGCGCCGCAAGCGTCCCGCGCTCGGCACGAACAACGGCGGTCCCGGGGTTTCCCCCGGGGCCGCCAAGCCGTCCCAAGGGGCCGAAAGCTTGGGCGTGAGGGGGAAGACCTCACGAACACAAAATCTTCCAGGAATTTGCGCGGTTTCTGGGCCGCGCATCCCCGGCCAGGTCCTTGCCGACCGTCGGGAGGGGCGGAGGTCAATTCGGACCCGCCAGCAATGAGGTGCGAGGAGCGACATGGCGCAAACGTTCACCGGCCGGAAGCGTATCCGCAAATTCTTCGGTCATATCCGCGAAGTCGCGGTGATGCCCAATCTGATCGAAGTGCAGAAGGCTTCCTACGATCAATTCCTCATGGTGGAGGAGCCGAAGGGCGGCCGCGCCGACGAGGGATTGCAGGCCGTGTTCAAATCGGTCTTCCCGATTTCCGACTTTTCCGGCGCGTCCCTGCTGGAATTCGTGAAATATGAGTTCGAAGCGCCCAAATATGACGTGGACGAGTGCCGCCAGCGCGGCATGACCTTCGCTGCGCCGCTGAAGGTCACCCTGCGCCTGATCGTGTTCGATGTGGACCCCGACACCGGCGCCAAGTCGGTCAAGGACATCAAGGAGCAGGACGTCTACATGGGCGACATGCCCTTCATGACGTTGAACGGCACCTTCATCGTCAACGGCACCGAGCGCGTCATCGTCTCGCAGATGCACCGCTCCCCCGGCGTGTTCTTCGACCATGACAAGGGCAAGAGCCACAGCTCCGGCAAACTCCTGTTCGCCGCGCGCATCATCCCCTATCGCGGCTCCTGGCTCGACATCGAGTTCGACGCCAAGGACATCGTCTATGCCCGCATCGACCGCCGCCGCAAGATCCCGGCGACGTCGCTGCTCTATGCGCTGGGCTTCGACGGCGAGGAAATCCTCAAGTCCTTCTATCGCACGCTGACCTACAAGCGCGAGAAGGACGGCTGGCGCCTGCCGTTCGACGCCGACCGCCTCAAGGGCGTCAAGGCGACGATCGACATCGTCGACGCCGACACCGGCGACGTCGTCGTCGAGGCCGGCAAGAAGCTGTCCGCGCGCGCCGCCCGGCAGCTCGCCGAAAAGGTCAAGTTCATCCGCGCGGTGGACGAGGACCTGTACGGCCATTACATCGCCGAAGACCTGTTCAACCCGCAGACCGGCGAGATTTTCGCCGAAGCCGGCGACGAGATTTCGGCAAAATCGCTCGAAAGCCTGATCGGCCTCGGTTTTGACGAACTGCCGATCCTCGACATCGACCACATCAACATCGGCCCCTACATCCGCAACACGCTTGCGGTCGACAAGAACTCTTCGCGCGAAGAGGCCCTGTTCGACATCTATCGCGTGATGCGTCCGGGCGAGCCGCCGACCATCGATTCGGCGGAGGCCATGTTCCATTCGCTGTTCTTCGATCCCGAACGCTACGACCTTTCGGCCGTGGGTCGCGTGAAGATGAACATGCGCATGGACCTCGACTGCGAGGACAGCGTGCGCGTGCTGCGCCGCGCCGATATTCTGGCGGTGGTCAAGGCGCTGGTGGACCTGCGCGACGGCCGTGGCGAGATCGACGACATCGACCATCTCGGCAACCGCCGCGTCCGCTCGGTCGGCGAGTTGATGGAAAACCAGTATCGCCTCGGCCTGCTGCGCATGGAGCGCGCGATCAAGGAACGCATGTCCTCGGTCGACATCGACACGGTCATGCCGCAGGACCTGATCAACGCCAAGCCCGCCGCCGCCGCGGTGCGCGAATTCTTCGGCTCGTCGCAGCTGTCGCAGTTCATGGACCAGACCAATCCGCTCTCGGAAATCACCCATAAGCGCCGCCTGTCGGCGCTGGGTCCGGGCGGTCTGACCCGCGAGCGCGCCGGCTTCGAAGTCCGCGACGTGCATCCCACCCATTACGGCCGCATCTGCCCGATCGAGACGCCGGAAGGCCCGAACATCGGCCTGATCAACTCGCTCGCGACCTTCGCCCGCGTCAACAAATACGGCTTCATCGAAGCCCCCTACCGTCGCGTGAAGGAGGGCAACGTCACCGACGAGGTCGTCTATCTCTCGGCGATGGAAGAGGGCAAATATTCGGTCGCCCAGGCCAACGCCACGCTCGACGAGCAGGGCAATTTGATGGAAGACCTCGTCGTCTGCCGTCAGGCCGGCGAAGTCGTGATGCACACCCGCGACACCGTGGACTTCATGGACGTGTCGCCCAAGCAGCTGGTCTCCGTCGCGGCGGCGCTGATCCCGTTCCTTGAGAACGACGACGCCAACCGCGCGCTGATGGGCTCGAACATGCAGCGTCAGGCCGTGCCGCTGGTGCGCGCCGACGCGCCGCTGGTCGGCACCGGCATGGAAGGCGTGGTCGCCCGCGACTCCGGCGCCGCCATCGCGGCGCGCCGGGCCGGCGTCGTCGACCAGATCGACGCCACCCGCGTGGTGATCCGCGCGACGGAAGAGCTCGACGCCGGCAAGCCGGGCGTCGACATCTACCGCCTGATGAAGTTCCAGCGCTCCAACCAAAGCACCTGCATCAACCAGCGTCCGCTGGTGCGCGTCGGCGATGTGGTTCGAAAGGGCGACATTCTGGCCGACGGCCCGTCGACCGACATGGGCGATCTCGCGCTCGGCCGCAATGTGGTCGTCGCCTTCATGCCCTGGAACGGCTACAACTTTGAGGACTCCATCCTCCTCAACGAAAAGATCGTCAAGGAAGACATTTTCACCTCCATCCACATCGACGAGTTCGAGGTGATGGCGCGTGACACCAAGCTGGGTCCGGAGGAAATCACCCGCGACATTCCCAACGTCTCGGAAGAGGCGCTGAAGAATCTCGACGAAGCCGGCATCGTCTATATCGGCGCCGAGGTTCAGGCGGGCGACATTCTGGTGGGCAAGATCACGCCCAAGGGCGAAAGCCCGATGACCCCCGAAGAAAAGCTGCTTCGCGCCATCTTCGGCGAGAAAGCGTCCGACGTGCGCGACACCAGCTTGCGCGTGCCTCCGGGCGTGCAGGGCACGATCGTGGAAGTGCGCGTGTTCAACCGCCACGGCGTCGACAAGGACGAACGCGCCCAGGCGATCGAACGCGAGGAGATCGAGCGTCTGGCCAAGGACCGCGACGACGAGCAGGCCATTTTGGACCGCAACGTCTACGCGCGTCTCTCGGACATGCTGATCGGCAAGGTCGCTCTGTCAGGCCCGAAAGGTTTTAAGAAGGAGCAGACTCTTACCCGCGAACTGCTGGATGAATATCCGCGCAGCCAGTGGTGGGTGTTCGCCATCAACGACGACGCCATGATGGGCGAAATCGAGGCGATGCGGAAGCAGTACGACGAGGCCAAGAAGGGTCTTGAGAGCCGCTTCCTCGACAAGGTCGAAAAGCTGCAGCGCGGCGACGAGCTGTCGCCGGGCGTGATGAAGATGGTCAAGGTCTTCGTCGCGGTGAAGCGCAAGATCCAGCCCGGCGACAAGATGGCGGGCCGCCACGGCAACAAGGGCGTGGTCTCGCGCATTCTCGCGCAGGAGGACATGCCCTTCCTCGCCGACGGCACCCCCGTCGACATCGTGCTCAACCCGCTGGGCGTGCCTTCGCGCATGAACGTCGGCCAAATCCTGGAGACGCATCTGGGCTGGGCCTGCCGCAACCTCGGCAAGCAGGTGGCGGAGGCCATCAACGCCTACCAGCGTTCGATGGAATCTGGGCCGCTGCGTGAAACGCTCAAGGGCCTTTATGGCGAGGGCGCGAAGATCGATGACCTCGACCGCCTCGAAAACGTCGAACTGCTGGAAGTCGCGCAGAACCTGACGCGCGGCGTGCCGATTGCGACGCCGGTGTTCGACGGCGCCCGCGAGCCCGACATCGTCAAGATGCTGGAACAGGCCGGCCTGGACGCGTCCGGCCAGACCGTCCTCTATGACGGCCGCACCGGCGAGGCATTCGACAGAAAAGTGACGGTGGGCGTGATCTACATGCTCAAGCTTCACCATCTCGTCGACGACAAGATCCACGCGCGCTCGATCGGCCCCTACTCGCTCGTCACCCAGCAGCCGCTGGGCGGCAAGGCGCAGTTCGGCGGCCAGCGCTTCGGCGAAATGGAGGTCTGGGCGCTCGAAGCCTATGGCGCCGCCTACACCTTGCAGGAAATGCTGACGGTGAAGTCGGACGACGTCGCGGGCCGCACCAAGGTCTATGAAAGCATCGTGCGCGGCGACGACACGTTCGAATCGGGCATTCCCGAGAGCTTCAACGTGCTGGTCAAGGAAATGCGCTCGCTCGGCCTCAATGTCGAGCTGGCCCAGTCCACGCCGCCGGGCGTCGATGGCGAACTGCCGCCGGCCGAAGCCGCCGAATAATTTGGGAGGCGTCAACGCCTCCCACCCCCTCCGCAACCGCTTGCCGGTTGCGCGTATGAAAAGACATTCGAGCGAGCATCCCCCTCGGGATCGCAGGAGCAAAGCATGAACCAAGAGGTCATGAATCTCTTCAATCCGGTCGTCCAGCCGCAGGCTTTCGACCAGATTCAAATTTCCATCGCCAGCCCGGAAAAGATTCTGTCCTGGTCGTTCGGCGAGATCAAGAAGCCCGAAACGATCAACTACCGCACCTTCAAGCCCGAGCGCGACGGCCTGTTCTGCGCCCGCATTTTTGGGCCGATCAAGGATTACGAGTGCTTGTGCGGCAAGTACAAGCGCATGAAGTACAAGGGCGTCATCTGCGAAAAGTGCGGCGTCGAAGTCACGCTGTCGCGCGTCCGCCGCGACCGCATGGGCCACATTTCGCTCGCCGCTCCGGTCGCGCACATCTGGTTCCTGAAGTCGCTGCCGTCGCGCATCGGCCTGCTGCTCGACATGACGCTCAAGGACCTTGAGCGCATTCTGTATTTCGAATCCTACATCGTCATCGACAACGGCCTGACCTCGCTGAAAAACCGTCAGCTGCTGAGCGAAGAGGAATATCTCGTCGCCCAGGACGAGTTCGGCCAGGATTCGTTTACCGCCATGATCGGCGCGGAAGCCATCCGCGAGATCCTGCGCAACATGGACCTCGAGAACATCGCGGCGCAGCTGAAGGTGGAGATCGCCGAGGCGACCACCGAGCTGAAGCCGAAAAAGCTCGCCAAGCGCCTGAAGATCATCGAGGCCTTCATCAATTCCGGCAACAAGCCCGAGTGGATGATTCTCACCGAAGTGCCGGTGATCCCGCCGGACCTGCGTCCGCTGGTGCCGCTGGACGGCGGCCGCTTCGCCACCTCCGACCTCAACGACCTCTACCGCCGCGTCATCAACCGCAACAACCGCCTGAAGCGGCTGATCGAACTGCGCGCTCCGGACATCATCATCCGCAACGAGAAGCGCATGCTTCAGGAAGCGGTGGACGCGCTGTTCGACAACGGCCGTCGTGGCCGCGTCATCACCGGCGCCAACAAGCGTCCGCTGAAGTCGCTCGCCGACATGCTCAAGGGCAAGCAGGGCCGCTTCCGCCAGAATCTTCTGGGCAAGCGCGTCGACTATTCCGGCCGCTCGGTCATCGTCGTCGGTCCCGAGCTGAAACTGCACCAGTGCGGCCTTCCCAAAAAGATGGCCTTGGAGCTGTTCAAGCCCTTTATTTACTCGCGTCTCGACGCCAAAGGCCTGTCGGCGACCGTCAAGCAGGCCAAAAAGCTGGTTGAGAAGGAAAAGCCCGAGGTTTGGGACATCCTCGACGAGGTGATCCGCGAACACCCGGTCATGCTCAACCGCGCGCCGACGCTGCACCGCCTCGGCATCCAGGCGTTCGAGCCGACGCTGATCGAGGGCAAGGCGATCCAGCTGCATCCGCTGGTCTGCTCGGCGTTCAACGCCGACTTCGACGGCGACCAGATGGCGGTCCACGTGCCCCTGAGCCTTGAGGCTCAGCTGGAAGCCCGCGTGCTGATGATGTCGACCAATAACATCCTGCACCCGGCGAACGGCCAGCCGATCATCGTGCCGTCGCAGGACATCGTGCTCGGCCTGTACTACCTGACCCTGATGCGCGATGGCGAGCCGGGCCAGGGCATGGCGTTTGCCGAAATGTCCGAGATCGAGCATGCGCTGTTCTCGAAAAGCGTCACGCTGCACGCCAAGGTCAAGGGCCGCGGCTGGACCTATGACGAAAACGGCAATCGCGTCGCGAAAATCTTCGAGACCACGCCGGGCCGCATGATCCTCGGCCAGCTGCTGCCCAAGCACGTAAAGGTCCCCTTCGACGTCGCCAACAAGCTGATGACGAAGAAGGAGATTTCCGCGATGATCGACACCGTCTACCGCAATTGCGGTCAGAAGGAGACGGTCATTTTCTGCGACAAGATCATGGCGCTGGGTTTCCGCGAGGCCTGCAAGGCCGGCATTTCCTTCGGCAAGGACGACATGGTCGTGCCCGAGGCGAAGAAGCGCATCGTCGAGGAGACGCGCAACCTCGCCAAGGAATACGAGCAGCAATATCTCGACGGTCTGATCACCCAGGGCGAGAAATACAACAAGGTCGTCGACGCCTGGGGCAAGTGCTCCGCCGTGCTCGCCGACGAGATGATGAACGGCATTTCCGCCGTCAAGAAAGACACGAACGGCCGCGACGCGCCGATCAACTCGATCTACATGATGGCGCATTCCGGCGCGCGCGGCTCGCGCGAGCAGATGCGCCAGCTCGCGGCCATGCGCGGCCTGATGGCCAAGCCCTCGGGCGAAATCATCGAGAGCCCGATCATCTCGAACTTCAAGGAAGGCCTGACCGTTCTCGAATACTTCAACTCCACCCACGGCGCCCGTAAGGGACTCGCGGATACGGCGTTGAAGACCGCGAACTCGGGTTACCTGACCCGCCGTCTCGTCGACGTGGCGCAGGATTCGATCATCACCACGGTGGACTGCGGTTCGACCCGCGGCATCCGCATGCGGGCGATCATCGACGCCGGCCAGGTGGTGGCGCCGCTGTCGATCCGAATCCTCGGCCGCACGACGGCGGAGGATCTGGTCGACCAGGAAGGCGAGGTGATCGTCAAGACCGGCGAGATGATCCAGGAATGGCACATCGACCGGATCAACGCCGCCGGCATCCAGGAAGTGATGATCCGCTCGGTGCTGACCTGCGAAGCCACCAACGGTGTCTGCGCCAGGTGCTACGGCCGCGACCTCGCGCGCGGCACGCCGGTCAACATGGGCGAAGCGGTCGGCGTCATCGCGGCGCAGTCCATTGGCGAGCCCGGCACCCAGCTCACCATGCGCACCTTCCACATCGGCGGCGCCGCGCAGATCGCCGACAGCTCGTTCATCGAATCGAGTTTCGATGGCGAAGTGCGCATCCGCAACCGCCATGTCGCCCGCAATTCCGAAGGCGACGTCATGGTCATGGCGCGCAACGTCGCCATTGTCGTGGTCGGCCCCGATGGAACGGAAAAAGCCACCCACCGCGTCCAGTACGGCTCGCGGCTGAAGGTGGACGAGGGCGACAAGGTCAAGCGCGGCCAGCGCATCGCCGAATGGGACGCCTACACCCGTCCGATCATGACCGAAGTCGATGGCGTCATCGGTTTCGAGGATCTGGTCGAAGGCATGTCGATGTCAGAATCCGTCGACGAGGCCACCGGCATCGCCAAGCGCATGGTCATGGACTGGCGCATGAACACCCGGTCGTCCGGCCTCAAGCCGGCGCTGGTGATCAAGGGCAAGGACGGCAAGATCCTGAAATTGGCGCGCGGCGGCGAGGCCCGCTACCTGCTGCCGGTCGATTCGATCATCAGCTTCGATCCGGGCTCTTCGGTCCAGGCCGGCGACATCATCGCCCGTATCGCGCTGGACTCGGCGAAAACCCGCGACATCACCGGCGGTCTGCCGCGCGTCGCGGAACTGTTCGAGGCGCGCCGCCCGAAAGACCACGCGATCATCGCGGAAATCTCGGGCACGGTGCAGTTCGGCCGCGACTACAAGAACAAGCAGCGCCTCTCGATCATCCCGAGCGAAGAGGGCGGCGATCCCGTCGAGTACCTGATCCCGAAGGGCAAGCACATCCATCTGCAGGATGGCGACATCGTCGAAAAGGGCGATTACATCGTCGACGGCAATCCCGCGCCGCATGACATTCTGGCGATCAAGGGCGTGGAGGAGCTTGCGGCCTACCTCGTCAACGAAATCCAGGAAGTCTATCGCCTGCAGGGCGTGAGCATCAACGACAAGCACATCGAGGTGATCGTTCGCCAGATGCTGCAAAAGGTCGATATCGTCGATCCCGGCGACACCGACTTCCTGGCCAACGAACAGGTCGACCGGCTGGAAATGGACGAGGCCAACGAAAAGGTTGTCAACGAGGGCGGCAAGCCGGCCACCGGCACCCCGGTGCTGCTCGGCATCACCAAGGCCTCGTTGCAGACCCGCTCGTTCATCTCGGCCGCCTCCTTCCAGGAGACCACCCGCGTCCTCACCGAAGCCGCCGTCAACGGCAAGGTGGACACGCTGGAAGGCCTGAAGGAGAACGTCATCGTCGGCCGGCTGATCCCGGCGGGCACGGGCGCGGCCATGTCGAAACTGCGCAACATCGCCAACACCCGCGACGACCTGATCCTGCAGCAGAAGGCGGAAGATTCCGCCGGAGCGCAGCTGCAGCCCCCGGCCCTGCCGGCGGCGGAATAAAGGACAAAGCAAAGGCCGCGAAAGCGGCCTTTGTTTTGACGAGCGCTGGGGTTTCTGCCTTCTCCCCTTGCGGGAGAAGGTGGCTCGCCGCCGTCAGGCGGCGAGACGGATGAGGGGTGCGCCGACCACTGCTCATACGATTTCCGAAGGATCAGTTCGGAAATCGTATCCCGCTCGCGCGGAAATCCGCCCTTCGCCTGAAGGATTTCCGCGCGATTTCGTTTTCGCGGATCGCGAAGCGATCTTGCGGAAACCGTATCATCCATTTGAAAACGAAGGAAAAGACCCCTCATCCGGCGCTTCGCGCCACCTTCTCCCGCAAGGGGAGAAGGAGAGCGGCGCCGCTTCGGCCCTACTTTGCCCGCTTCTCCCGCGCCATCTGGAAATGCAGCGCCTCGGCCATGAAGGAATAGATCGCTCCGGTCATGGCGTGGATGAAGCCGGGCGCGCCGCACAGAAACACGCGACGCATAACAAAAATGCGGAAGAAATACAGCGGCGGATTGAAGACCAGCTTTAAGACGCTCGGCCTTTCCCCGGCGGCGATGCGCTGCTCCGCCTTGAGCCGCGCGTAAAGAATCTCCTTGGGCATTTGCGCGTCGAGCCGCAAGCCGCGCTCGTGCCGCAGCAGCCCGCGCGCCACATCGCGGATCTCGCCCTCGACGACGAGACCCTCGTGCACCAGCACGTCCTCGTCGAAACGCGCGCCCTCCCGGCGAACCAGCCGCAGGATCGGATCGGGCCGCACCGAGGCCGGCGGCGGCGCCGTCTCGCCGTAAAGCGTCAGCACCCGCGGCAGCCGCCAGCCCCCAACCTCGGCCGGCGCCTCCAGCAACCCCGGCAATGCGGCGCGCAGATCGGCGTCGAGCCATTCGTCGGCGTCGATGCTGAGCACCCAGTTTTCGCGCGCCTGCTCCAATGCAAACTGCTTTTGTTTCGCGTAACCCGGCCAGTCGCGCCGGTACAGCACGATGGGAAAACCCCGTTCGGCAAAATCCTGAACGATGGCCAGGGTGCGGTCGGTCGATCCGGAATCGACCACGATGATCTCGGCGCAATCGGCGAGGCTTTGCAGACAGGCGCCGATGCACGCCTCCTCATTTCTGCAGATGAGTGTGGCGGCGAGCGGCAGAGGCATCAGGCTTCCCCGGAGCGGCGCAGCGGCGTGAGTTGCGGGCGCCGCGTGAATTGCCGACGCAGAATGGTCAGGATGTTGCGCAGCGGCGGCTCCTGCATGCCGAGCTTGCGATGAACGCGGGCATAACCCCAGGCCATGCGCAAGGCCAGCGCTCCGCGCCCCTCGACCCGGCGCCCCCTCTCGTCGATGCCCGCGTAGAACAAGGGGCGATGCCGTCCGGTCACGCCAAATTTCTCGCGCAGAACCGCCTCTTCGTCCTCGGCGATCAAGCCCCGTTTCGCCATCTGGCCGCGCAGCACGCGGCCGACGGGGCGGGTGTGGCGGACCGGAATGCAGTCGAGAATGGCGGCGCGCCGGCGCGGGTCGTCGGAGAGCCGGCACCAGACATAGTCGAGGCCGAAGCCGCTCTGGGTGTAGGCGAAATCAGGCAAGATTTTTTCGAGCACGTCGCGGCGCAGGCAGGGCGCCATGATCTCGACGAAATTCACGTAGCGCAACGTGAAGCCGGGACAGGCCAGCACGGAGAAATGGGAAAAATAGCTGTCCCAGCTCAGCGCGGGCTGCGCCACATCGAGGTCGTGGCGGCGCATGGCGGCGAAGATCGCCTCGATATCGGCCGCGCGCATGTCGAGGTCGTCGTCCGGCAGCAGGACATAGTCATAACCGTCGAGCGCCCCCTCCCGCGCCAGCACGGCGTGGAGGCCGTCCCATTTCCCGCCGGGACGCAGCACGACGGGCGTGTCGGGCCCGTGTTCGAAGGCGGCTTCGGGGTCATAGACGCTGACGATCAGATCGAAGCTGCGCGCGTGCGCGCCGGCCAGCCAGCGCGGGTGCAAAGAATTTCGCCCCGCGCGCACGACGACGAGGTTCCTTCGTCCAGTATCAGGCCGCATCAACCGTGGCTCGTCATCTGCTCTTGAAGCCGACGCACGGCGCGGCGGTTGTCGCCGCGCGCCTGGAAGAGCTGCACATTGTAATCGAGCTGGTAGCGGATATTGGCCATGAACCGGCGCATCCCTCCGACATTGGCCTGGGACGCCGCCTCCAGCCGCGAGGCGGTGATGTGGCTGCGCAGCCCCAGCTCGCCGATGCGCAGAGGCGGCGGATCGACCACCAGCACCGGCAGGCCGAACTCCCACCAGTGCTTGATGTCCATGTCGAGCGGCCGGCTGAACGGCAGCGCGTTGACGAGCAGCATTTCGGCGGCGGTGCGGTCGAGCGCGTAGCCGAGCGTCAAGCCCGGCACGCGCTTGGGCGAGACCAGCCGACGGTCGCCCGTCATGTGGGCGACCGTCGTCCCCAGCACCGGCTTGCGTGAAAACAGCTTGACCAGCGCGCCGGAGGGAGGCGTGGCCCCGATCTCCTCGACCACCTTGCCCAGGACGCAATCCGTCTCGAAATCGTCCTCGAGAATGACGGCGCCTTCGAGATCGTTGTCGACGATGCGCCGCCACAAGGCGTGATGGCTCAGGTAGCAGCCGATTTCCGGCCGCGACAGCGGTCGCTTGTACTGGCGGGCGTTCAGGTCGGCGTCATAGACGCGGGCGACCTCGGCGTCGTCAAGCTCCGCCCCCTCGACGGCGTCGAAAAACGTGAACGGCAGCCCGATCGCATCGAGCGCCCGCTTGCTCGCCGCGCGCCTTTGCATGGCGCGTTTCAGCGAAATCACAAAAATTGGCCAAGCCAAATTGTTGCTCCAAACGAAATTTCGCCCAGGGCCCAAGCCCAAAAACTATTCGCGCGTGGCAGTCCCGCAGGCCGAAAGGCAGACATATACCAAAACGCCCTCGCGCGCCACAGCCAAGTCGTTCGATTCGCCGAGCAACTCTTGAGCTTGACTTGACTATACGCAAGGAGTGGTGTCGAACTGGTAAACAGGTCACGGATTGGGCGCCGCGACGTGACAACAACACGCCCCGCGGCTAGAAAGACAAGAAAATCCGGGGCGTCCTCGTGTCCGACTGCAAGGCCTTCATTCTTCATCTGGAACGGGCCCGCCAGAGGCGGGCGCAAGCGGAGGCGATCGCCGCCGCCACGCCCATGCCGACCGAAATTCTTGCCGCCGTCGACGGTCTGGCGCTCAGCGAGGCCGAGATCGCGACGGTTTACGCGCGCCAGCTTCATGCGCCGCGCTTTTACCTCGGCCTCAACCGCGCCGAGATCGGCGCCTTCCTCTCCCATCGCGCCGCCTGGCGACGCATTGTCGAGGACGGGCTGGATTTCGGGCTGATCTTCGAGGACGACGCGCATGTCGAGGCCAGCGTCTTCGCGCGCACCTGCGCCTTCGCCAAGGCGTCCCGGAGCCAATGGGACTATGCGCTGGCGCCGGCGATGCGCCGCCGCCCCGGCGCGGGCCAGCGCGTGACGCTGAACCATCCCAGCGCCCCGCCGCTGCGCGCGCTGGCGCAATTCGTCTCCAACGCCGCCGCGCGCCGCCTGCTCGCGGTCACCGAGCGGTTCGACCGGCCCGTCGACACGTTTTTGCAGATGAGCTGGATCACCGGCGTCGAACTGCTGACTTTCACGCCGTCCGGCGTTTACGAGATCTCCAGCGCGCTCGGCGGCTCGACGATTCAGCACCCCAGCAAGTCCGCCCAGGAAAAGCTCTGGCGCGAGCTGTCGCGCCCGATCTATCGCGCGCAGGTGCGGTTCTATCACGCCTTCGCGGCGCGCCCGCAGCCGTAATTTTCACTTCCAGCGGTCGTGGGTCCACATCCATTGTTCCGGATGCTGGCGGATCGTGCGCTCCAGCTCCGCCTGCATCGCCGCGGTGGCGGCGAAAATGTCGGCGTTGCGGTCCTCGGTGCGCGGCACGTCGATCACCTGCGCGCGCATGCGGAATTTGACGCCCGGCAAACGTTCCCCGGTGATCAGCACCAGCGGAATGCCGCACTGGCGCGCCACCATGGCGGGAAAAGGCGTGCTCTGCGCCGGACGGCCGAAGAACGGGGTTTGCAGCCCCATATGGACCTGCTGGTCGACCAGGAAGGCGATTCCGCCTCCCTGTCGGGCATAGCGGATCATGGCCACGGGGGTTTCGGGATCGCGCTTGGCCATGAGGCCGCCGGGATAATATTTCAGCCGCGTCGCCAGCACGCGGGCGTTGACCAGCGCGTTGGACATCGGGTGATAGACCCCGAGCGGCTTAAAGCCGAAGTCGACCAGGACGGCGCCGCCGCCCTCCCAATTGGCCTGATGCGCGCCGCAGAACACGGCGCCCTTGCCGGCGGCGGCGATGGCGCGCAGCACTTCGGGATTTTCGACCGCGACTCGCCCCCGGGCGATCTCGTCGAGATGGAAGAATTCGCCGAGCACGAAGCCAAGGTTGCGCCAGACCTCGCCGGCGAGCTTTTCCGCGCCGGCGTCGTCGAGCTCCGGCATGGCGGACTTCAGGTTGCGCAGCAGGCGGGGATGGCGCTTCTTCGATTTCGGCCCGAACCAGCCGACCAGCCAGCCGCCGAGCTTCGATGACGCTTCGACCGGCAGGGCCGAAAGCATGAAGCCCATGACGCGAAAGCCGGCATATTCCAGCATGTGGAGACTCTGACGCGATCGCGTGGCCATTTCACCACATTGCTCCTGATTTTGCGCGGGGGGCGCGGGCGACGCCCGCAAGACGCGAGGCGCCTCTAGCGCATCGGCCGCGCTCGCGTCAAGCCGAGCGCGGGACTGGCTCGGGCGACCGAAGGCTCGCCGGCCTTCGTTAATTTTCCGTTCATGTGGCGCCCCGGATAAGCCAAACTGACATTGCAAGTTTTTCATATGGCGGCAATAGGGAGTTCATCTCGGCGACTCGCTTTCCGCGGCGCACCGGGCTAACACGAAGCCGCCAGACGGACGGAAGGGAATGAAAATGGCCGCGCGGGCCTCGCACAGGAGAGAACGAGCCAAGCGAGCGATCGCCCGATTCGCAACGCTGGCGGCCGTCCTGACCCTGGCGTCCTGCACCGTCGGTCCCGATTACCAGCGCCCGGAAGCGCCCATTTCCGCCGAGTTCAAGGAAGCCAAGGGCTGGAAGCCGGCCCGCCCGCGCGACGCCCTGGAAAAGGGCCGCTGGTGGACGATCTTCCACGACGCCGAACTGGACCGCCTCGCATCCCAGGTCGATGTCACCAACCAGAATGTCGCCGCCCAGCTCGCCGCTTACGAACAGGCCAGGGCGATCGTGCGCGAGACCCAGTCCGGGCTGTTGCCGACCGTCGCGTCCAACTGGAGCGGGCAGCGCAGCGGCACGGGCGGCGCGCTCAGCGCGACCCGCCACGCCGTCGCCACTGGGGTCTCGAACCCGCAGGGCACCATCAGCTGGACGCTCGACGTCTGGGGCCAGGTGCGCCGCCAGGTCGAGTCCAACCAGGCCCTCGCCCAGTCCGACCTCGCCCTGCTGGAGAACGCCAAGCTTTCGGCCCAGGCGCAACTGGCGCTGGCCTATATCAACCTGCGCACCCAGGACATGCTGCGGGCGCTGCTGGCGCGAACCATCACCGCCTACCAGGAAACCCTGCGCATCACCCGCAACCAGTACAACAGCGGAACGGTGTCCCAGGCCGACCTGATCACGGCGGAAATCCAGGTCTTGAACACGCAGGCGCAATATGAGTCCGCCGCCGTCAGCCGCGCGCAATACGAGCACGCCATCGCCGCCCTGATCGGCCGCCCGCCGGCCGATCTGACCATCAAGGTCGGCAGCCTGGCGCATCTGCCGCCGCCGGTTCCGGCGCGCCTGCCCTCCAGCCTGTTGGAGCGCCGCCCCGACGTCGCCAGCGCCGAACGGACCATGCAGGCCCAGAACGCGCTGATCGGCGTGGCGGTCGCGGCCTATTACCCGCAGATCACCTTCAACGCCGCCGGCGGTTTCGAGGGCGCGAACGCCTTTCCGCTCACCGCCGCGCATCTGATCTGGTCGATCGGCGGCCAGGGCGCCGACACGCTGTTCGACGGCGGCCTGCGCGCCGCCCAGACCGACGCGGCGCAGGCCGCCTACAGGCTGGCGGTCGCCAATTACCGGCAGACGGTGCTCACCGCCTTCCAGGAGGTCGAGGACCAGCTCGTCACCTTGCGAATCTACGCCAGGGAGCTGAAGATCCGCGAACAGGCGCGCGACCGGGCGGCGGAAGCCGTCAAGGTCTATCTCAACCAGTACCGCGCGGGCACCGTCGCCTTCACCACGGTGGTGGTGGCGCAGGCGACCCTGCTCGCCGACGAGGAGGCGGTGCTGAACTCCCGGCAGACGCTGTTCGCCGCCACCGTCAACCTCATCCAGTATCTCGGCGGCGGCTTCGACGCCTCCGAGCTGCTCGCCGAACAGCCGCCGCCGCTTTCCGAGGCGGTGGCGCGGTCTCTGCCGATTCCGCCGCAATAGGGCTTGATCCCCGGGGACGCCGCCTCCAAGTGCTGGAGACGGCGCAATCCGTGAGCTGCGCCGCCCCGCCGGCGATGAAATGGACGTGGAATGACGACCGAAGATTTGGAACATTTCGCTTCCGAACGGCAGGCCCCCGCCGGCCGCATCGCCGCGCCGCCTGTCGCGCCCACGCGGACGCGCGGACGGCTGCGCACGATTCTGGTCTGGATCGCGGTGCTGGCGGCGCTCGGGCTTGGCGCCCGTTTCCTCTGGACCCGCAACATCGAGGTCGCGACGCCCGTCGCGCAATTGAAGAAATCCGACCGCGGCGGCCCGCAGCCGGTGGGCGTGGCGACGATCGGGCGGCGCGACGTCCACGTCATCCTCAACGCGCTGGGCACCGTCACCCCGCTCGCCACCGTCACCGTGGTCAGCCAGATTTCCGGCGTTTTGCAAGACGTCGGTTTTGTCGAGGGCCAGAAGGTGAAGAAGGGCGACTTCCTCGCCCAGATCGACGACCGGCCTTATCGGGCGCAAAAGGCGCAGTACGAGGGGCAACTCGCCCGCGACCAGGGTTTTCTGGCCCAGGCGAAGGCCGACGAGGAGCGCTACCAGCGCCTGCTGAAACAAAACTCCATCGCCAGCCAGACCGCGGACAACCAGAAATTCGTCGTCAAGCAATATGAGGGGACCGTCGCCGCCGACCAGGCGCTGGTCGACGCGCAGGCGCTGAACATCGCCTATGCCCGCATCACCTCGCCGGTCGACGGCCGCGTCGGCCTGCGTCTGGTCGATCCCGGCAATTACGTCACCGCCGGAACCGCCTCCTCCTCCTCGTCGAGCGCCGGCATTGTCGTGGTCACGCAATTGCAGCCGATCTCGGTGCTCTATTCCATCCCCGAGGATTCGTTGCGCCGCGTCGCGCCGCAATTGCTGGCCGGAAAGACACTTGAGACCGACGTTTACGACCGCACCAACACCAGGCTTCTGGCCAAGGGCGAGACCCGCGCCATCGACAACCAGGTCGACGCCACCACCGGCATGGTCAAGCTGCGCGCCTATTTCGACAACAAGGACAACACGCTTTTTCCCAATCAGTTCGTCAATGTCCGGCTGCTCGCCAACACCATTCCCCAGGCTCTGGCGGCGCCGATTTCCGGCATCCAGCACGGCGCGCCCGGCGATTACGCCTGGGTGGTGTCTCCGGAAGGCAAGGTTTCCGTCCAAAAGGTCAAGCTCGGCCAGACCGACGGCGACATCGTGCAAATCCTTGAGGGCCTGAACGAGGGCGACCGCATCGTCGTCGACGGCTCCGACCGCCTGCGCGAGGGCGGCGAGGCCCGCGTGGTCATGACCGACGGGGTTTCGGCTCCCGTGGAGGGCGACGCCAAGGCCTCCGAGGCCAAAGCGTCCGGCGAGGAGCGCCGCAAAAAGCGCAAGGACGGCGCCGCGCCGCCGACAACGAACTGAGCCGGCGATGAACGTCTCCGCGCCCTTCATCCGGCGGCCGGTGGCGACCACGCTGCTGATGATCGCCATCATCCTGGCGGGCCTCTCGGCGTTCAGGTTCCTGCCGCTCGCCACCCTGCCCTCGGTCGATTACCCGACCATCCAGGTCCAGACGTTTTATCCCGGCGCCAGCCCGGAGGTGATGACCTCCGCCGTGACGGCGCCGCTGGAGCGTCAGCTCGGCCAGATGCCGGGCTTATCGGAAATGACCTCGGCGAGTTCGGCCGGCGCCTCGATCATCACTCTGCAATTCGGCCTGTCCCTGTCGCTCGACGTCGCCGAACAGGAGGTCCAGGCCGCGATCAACGCCGCCAACAGTCTTTTGCCCTCCGATCTCCCGGCGCCGCCGATCTATGCCAAGGTCAACCCGGCCGACGCGCCGGTCCTGACGCTGGCGGTGACCTCGAAAACCCTGCCGCTGACGCAGTTGCGCGACATCAGCGAGACGCGGCTGGCGCAAAAGATTTCGCAACAGCCGGGCGTCGGCCTCGTCTCCATCGCGGGCGGACAGCGCCCCGCCGTGCGCGTAAAACTCAATCCGGCGGCCCTCGCCGCCTATGGGCTGGCGGTGGACGACATGCGCACCACGCTCGCCAACGCCAATGTCAACATTCCCAAGGGCAGTTTTGATGGGCCGACGCAAAGCTCGACCATCGCCGCCAACGACCAGATCGCCAACGCCGCCCAATATGCGGAGGTCGTCGTCGCCTATCGCAATGGCGCGCCGGTGCGGGTCAAGGACATCGCCACCGTCGTCGACGGTCCCGAAAACACCCGCCTCGCCGCCTGGGCCGACCGCACCCCGGCCATCCTGCTCAACATCCAGCGCCAGCCCGGCGCCAATGTCATCGCCACCGTGGACAGCGTGCGCAAACTGCTGCCCCAACTGCTCTCGGACCTGCCGGCGGGCATGGACGTGGCCGTGCTCACCGACCGCACCACCACCATCCGCGCCTCCGTGGCCGATGTCGAGTTCGAGCTGATCCTGGCGGTGATCCTCGTGGTCGCCGTCATCTTCCTGTTCCTGCGCACCCTGCCCGCGACGCTGATCCCGTCGCTCTCCGTGCCGCTGTCGCTGATCGGCACGTTTGGAATCATGTATCTGCTGGGCTTCAGCCTCGACAATCTGTCGCTGATGGCGCTGACCATTTCGACCGGGTTTGTCGTCGACGACGCCATTGTCATGATCGAGAACATCGCCCGTTACGTCGAGCGCGGCGACAGTCCGATGCAGGCGGCGCTGCGCGGCTCCGCGCAGATCGGTTTTACGATCATCTCGCTCACCGTCTCGCTGATCGCGGTGCTGATTCCGCTGCTGTTCATGCAGGAAGTGGTCGGCCGCCTGTTCCACGAATTCGCTTTGACCCTCGCCATCACCATCATCATTTCCGCCATCGTCTCGCTGACGCTGGTGCCAATGCTGTGCGCGCGGCTGATCAAGCGCAAGCCGGACTCCGAGCGCGGCTGGTTCGATCTTGGGGCCGAGCGCGTCATCAACGGCATGATCTCGGGCTATGCGCGCATGCTGGACGTGGTGCTGCGCCATCAGTTCGCCACCCTCATGGTGGCGATCGCGACGCTGGGCGTGACCGTGGCGCTCTGGGTCGCGATTCCAAAAGGTTTTTTCCCGCAACAGGACACCGGCGTGATTCAGGCCATGTCGGAGGGGCCGCAGGACGTCTCCTTCCCCGAAATGGTGCGGCTGCAAGGCGAGCTCGCCGAGATCATCCTGAAGGACCAGGACGTGGCCTCGCTGTCCTCGTTCGTCGGCGTCGACGGCGGCAATCTCACGCTCAACTCGGGCCGCTTCCTCATCAATCTGAAGCCCCAGGGCCAGCGCAAGGACAATATCGCCGAAATCATCCGGAGGCTGACCAAGGCCGCGTCCGAAATCCCGGATGCAAAACTCTACATGCAGCCGGCGCAGGATTTGACCATCGACGCCTCGGTCACCCGCGCCCAATATAAATTCGTGCTGGAGAACGCGAACTCCAAGCTGTTCAAGGAATGGGCCCCGAAACTGACGGAGCGGCTGCGGCAGTCGCCGGAGCTGGCCGATGTCGCCAATGACATGCAGCAGGGCGGCGCGGCGCTCGACCTCGTCGTCGACCGCGACGCGGCGGCGCGCTTCGGCGTCACCATGGCGAGCATCGACAACGTGCTCTACGACCTGTTCGGCCAGCGCATCATTTCGACCGTTTACAGCCAGTCCAACCAGTACCGGGTGATTCTGGAAGGCGACGAGTCCGTCCGCACCTCGCTCAAGGGGTTGGACTCCATCTACCTGCCCTCCAACGCCTCCGCGACCAACCGGCAGACGCCGCTGTCGGCGCTGGTGACGATGAAACAGCGCAACGGGCCGCTGGTCGTCACCCATCTCGCGCAGTTTCCCGCCACCACCATTTCCTTCAACCTCGCCAAGGGGGTTTCGCTCGGCGAAGCCGTGGAGGCGGTGGATCGCGCCGCCAAGGACATCGGCCTGCCCGACTCATTCTTGCTGGCGTGGCAGGGCGCGGCGGCGGCCTTCAAGTCGAATGTCGTCAACCAGCTGCTGCTGATCATGGCGGCGATCGCCACCATGTATATTGTGCTCGGCGTGCTCTACGAGAGTTTTGTCCATCCGGTGACCATTCTCTCGACCCTGCCCTCGGCGAGCGTCGGCGCCCTGGCGACGCTGATGCTGTTTGGCTACGACCTCGACATTATCGCGGTGATCGGCATCATTTTGTTGATCGGCATCGTCAAGAAAAACGCGATCATGATGATCGATTTCGCCCTGGAGGCCGAACGCGACGAGGGCTTGCCTCCGGTCGAGGCGATCCGGCAGGCGTGCCTGCTGCGCTTCCGCCCGATCCTGATGACCACGCTCGCCGCGATTCTCGGCGCGCTGCCGCTGATGCTGGGGAACGGCGTCGGCCACGAACTGCGCCAGCCGCTCGGCTACGCCATCGTCGGCGGCCTCGTGGTGAGCCAGATCCTGACCCTGTTCACCACGCCGGTGATCTATCTCTATTTCGACCGGCTGGCGCAAAGGCTCGGCGGCGGACAACGCCACGAGCCAACGGACGATGCGTTGCCGGAGCCGCTGGCATGATGGGCGTTTTCGATTTCCGCGCCGTCATTGCGAGCGAAGCGAAGCAATCCACCAAATGTCTCGCCCGAAACGCGGGCCGTGGGGCGCGCGTCGAAACCGATCGCGAGGCGCAGTCGCCGGGTGGATTGCTTCGCTTCGCTCGCAATGACGAACCGAGACCAATCGGGAGCAACGCGTCGCCCGGATCGGGGGCGGGCGGAAAAAGATGAACATCTCCGCCCCGTTCATCCGCCGCCCCGTGGCGACCATCCTGCTGACGCTGGGCATCGCGCTCGCCGGCGCCATTTCCTTCTACCTGCTGCCGGTGGCGCCGCTGCCGCAGTTCAACATCCCCACCATCACCGTCAACGCCGCCCTGCCCGGCGCCAGCCCGGAGACCGTGGCCAACAGCGTCGCCGCGCCGCTGGAGCGCCACCTCGGCCAGATCGCCGACGTCACCGACATCGTCTCGCAATCGAGCCTCGGCCAGACCCGCGTCACCCTGCAATTCAACATCCGCCGCGACCCCGACGGCGCCTCGCGCGACGTGCAGGCCGCCATCAACGCCGCGCGCGCCGACCTGCCCACCGCCCTGCGCTCCAACCCCACTTACCGCAAATTCAACCCGGCCGACGCGCCGATCCTGATCCTCAGCCTGAAATCCAAGACTCTGACGCGCGGCCAGCTCTATGACCTCGCCTCCAACGTCCTGCAGCAGCGCATTTCGCAAATCCCCGGCATCGGCCAGGTCCTGATCGGCGGCTCGACGCTGCCCGCCGTCCGCGTCGAACTCAATCCGCAGGCCCTGTTCAAATATGGCATCGGCCTGGAGGACGTGCGCGCCGCGCTCGCCTCCGCCAACGCCAACGCGCCCAAGGGGGTCATTGAACAGGGGCCGCGCTCCTACCAGATCTACACCAACGATCAGGCGTCGCATGCCGAGGATTATCGCCCGCTGGTGATCGCCTATCGCAACGGCAACGCGGTGCGGCTGTCCGATGTCGCCGAGGTCGTGGATTCCGTCGAGGACCTGCGCAACGCCGGTTTCGCCGACGGCGTCCCCGCCATTCTCGCCATTCTCACGGCGGAGCCCGGCGCCAACATCATCTCCACCGTGGATGCGGTCCAAGCCGAGCTGCCGCGCCTCGCCGCCGCGCTCGGCGGCGATGTCGTGCTGAACACGGCGATGGACCGATCCATCACCATCCGCGCCTCGCTGAAGGACACGGAAATTTCGCTGGTGATCTCGATCGCGCTGGTGACCCTTGTCGTCTTCCTGTTCCTGCAGAACGGCCGGGCCACGCTGATCCCGAGCATCGCCGTGCCGGTGTCGATCATCGGCACGTTCGCCGCCATGTACCTGCTCGGCTACAGCCTCAATCTGCTGTCGCTGATGGCGCTGACCATCGCCACCGGCTTTGTCGTCGACGACGCCATCGTCGTGGTCGAGAACATCGAGCGCCATCTGGACGAAGGCATGCCGCCCCGGCAGGCGGCGCTGGTCGGGGCGAGCGAGGTCGGTTTCACCGTGCTCTCCATCACCCTGTCGCTGGTCGCGGTGTTCGCGCCCATCCTGTTCATGGGCGGCATCATCGGCGCGTTCTTCCGCGAATTCGCCATGACGCTCACCGTCGCCATCATGATCTCGCTGGTGATTTCGCTCACCACCACGCCCATGCTCTGCGCGCTGCTGCTGCGCCGCCGGGAGGGCGAGGGTCACGGCCGCATGGCCCGCGCCCTGCAAAACGCCTTTGCCGCGACGCAGGCCCTTTACGGCCGCACCCTGTTGGTGGCGCTCCGCCATCCCAAACTGATCGTGGTCAGCCTGATCCTGGTGGTCGTGGCCAATGTCCAGCTTTACAAGCACATCCCAAAAGGCCTGTTCCCGCAGCAGGACACCGGGCGCCTGATCGGCCGGCTCGAAGCCGACCAGAGCATTTCCTTCGCCGCGATGAGCGCCAAGCTGGAAGAGCTGGTTCGCGTGGTCAAGGAGGACCCCGACATCGAGACCGTGGTCGGTTTCACCGGCGCCGGCAGCGGCGGCGGTTTTGGTTCCGTCAACACCGCCACCGTCTTCGCCGCGCTCAAACCGCTCGGCGTGCGCAAGCTCACCGCCGACCAGGTGATCGCGCGCCTGCGGCCCAAGCTCAACCACGTCCCGGGCGGGCGCCTCTACTTCTTCCCCGCGCAGGACCTGTCGCGCGGGCCGCGCAGCTCCTCCGCACAATTCCAGTACACGCTCGGCGCCGACGACACGGCGGAACTGCACGAATGGGCGCAAAAACTCGTCGACCAGTTGCAAAAACGCGGCCGGCTCAAGGATGTGACCTCCGACCAGCAGACCAAGGCGCTGCAAACCGACCTGGTGATCGACCGCGACGCCGCCGCCCGCTACGGCATCACGCCGGCGATGATCGACAACACGCTTTACGACGCCTTCGGCCAGCGTCAGGTGTCGGTGATTTTCGCCCCGATCAACCAATATCACGTCGTCATGGAAATCGACCCGCGCTACACCAAGCGCCCGTCCATGCTCGACGAAATCTATATCTCGACGGCGGGCGGCGCCGCGAAAGGATCGGCGACGACAAACCTGCCGTCGGGCGCGGTGACCAAATCCGGCGACACCACGGCGGCGGCGGGATCGGCGAGCCTCGATTCCGCGCGCAACGCCTCCACCAACGCGCTCGCGGCGAGCGGCCGCAGTTCGGCCTCGGCCGGCGCCGCCGTCTCCACCGCGCAGGAGACGATGATCCCGCTCTCGGCCATCGCCCGTTACGAGCGGGGCAACACGCCGCTTTCGGTCAACCACCAGGGCGGCTTCGTCACCACCACGATCAGCTACAATCTCGCGCTCGGCGACACCGAATCCGACGCGGACGCGGAGATTCGCGCCGCCGCCGCGGACATCCACATGCCGGCGAGCGTCCACCCCGTCACCAACGGCGCCAACGCCATGTTCGCGGAGAGTTTTTCGAACATGCCGCTGCTGCTGATGATCGCGATCCTGTCGATCTACATCGTGCTCGGCATTTTGTACGAGAGCGCCATCCATCCGATCACCATCCTCTCCACCCTGCCCTCGGCGGGCCTGGGCGCGCTGATCGGCCAGATGGCGTTCGGCATCGAATTCACCGTGATCTCCGCCATCGCCGTGGTGCTCCTGATTGGCATCGTCAAGAAAAACGCGATTTTGATGGTCGATTTCGCCATAGACGCGCGGCGCGAGCGCGGCCTGTCGCCGTTCGAGGCGATTTACGAAGCCTGCCTGATGCGCTTCCGCCCGATCATGATGACGACTTTCGCGGCTGTGCTCGGCGCGGTGCCGCTGGCGATCGGCTTTGGCGAGGGCGGCGAGGTGCGCCGGCCGCTGGGCGTTTCGATTGTGGGCGGCCTGCTGGTGTCGCAAATTTTGACGCTCTACACGACGCCGGTGATCTACCTCTATCTCGACCGCTTCAGCCTGTGGATGGAGCGCAAGCGGGCGAACTGGAAGGGTCAGCGCGCGGCGGAAAGCCCGGCCGAATGATGACGAAAAGGTGATAATTGCGCCTCCCCGGCGCTTGACATGGGGTTCGGCTGGAGGACAATTTTGCGCTATGCATTGACAAACACTTCGTTGCCGAGAGCCATCACATGAATGAACAGGCTCAACTCGAAAGCGCGGCCTCCGACCGCGATCGCAAGCCCAGGTTCTCCATCAGCGTGACGACGTTCATCGCGGTCTCGTCCTTCGTCATCTCCATCTACAATTTCTACGTGACCTCGATCAAGCAAACCGAAGCGCTGATCGTCTCGCAGGATGGATTTGGCGACTACGTCTCGATGAAGAAGGACGACCTCAAGATATCGACGAAGTATTTTTCGCACGTCAATTTCGCCAATGCGGGAAACCGGAACCTGGTGATCGACGAGGTCTCGCTGGTGGTGTTCCAGCCGGGCGCCACGGATTATTCATCCTACCCTCTGGAGCAATACACCCAGGCGGCCGACCCCATGAACCCCTCGACGAACCGTTTCGACAATCAACGCTGCGTCGGCGACATGTCCGTCATCAGGCTCGACATCCCGCCCTTCACCGTCAAGGGCGGTGAAATCGAAATCAAGAATTTCAGCCTGGGCGCCGGCCTGGAGGTGCATGAGCAGATCAAACCTCCGCAAGTCGCATCGCTGAACGGAGAAGACGGCAGACCGCGCTCTGTGGCCGCCCTGGCGCTGACCGAGCAGAACAGGACGCAAACCGCCCGTTTCGTCTATTGCATCACCATCCGCTTGCGCAACGCCGACGGCAAGACCTTCCCCCTGACGCGGCCGATGTGGTCGGCGGAGTTCAAGCTCGTGTCGGATTCCGACCTCTTGGAGCCCGGCGCCTTCAATTGGCTGCCGGGACTGGACCAGAAGGTTTTCGAGCGCACGAGTTTCAGATTGCTGGATTAAGCACTGCCTCTGGCGCTTGATAGACAGCGTCTATCACGTCTTAAGAAAAATTCATTTGCGCCAAACGAACCTTACCGTTTCAATCGGGTTCAATCTGCAAAACCATAAAAAATGCAGGACTCAGGGATGGAAAAACCGCTGGCGTGGGACGAACCGCGCGCGAAAGCGCTTGTCGACGCAAAATCAGGACTGGAAGGACCGCTGCTGCCGATCCTGCACGATCTGCAGGAAACATTTGGCTATGTCGATCCGCGCGCGGTGGCGATCATCGCCGGCGCGCTCAACGTGTCGCGGGCCGAAGTTTTTGGAACCCTAAGCTTCTACAAGGATTTCAAGAAGCAGAAGCCGCTCGGGCGCACCATAAAACTGTGCCTGGCCGAGGCCTGCCAGGCGCGGGGCGCCGACGCGCTGGCCGAGCGTTTTGAAACGAAAACCGGCTGCAAGATCGACGGCGGGTTTCACCAGGGCGTGGAGGTCGAGACCGTCTATTGCCTCGGCAATTGCGCGCTCGGCCCCAACGCCCTCTACGACGGCGAGCTGTTCGGCGCGCTGACCGACGAGTCTCTCGCCGCCCTGCACGCCCGCGCCGCACGCGAAGGAGTCGCTCCATGACGACCCTGACCGTTTACATCCCGGCGGACGCCGCCGCGCTGTCGCTCGGCGCGGAGCGGCTGGTCGCGGCCTTCGGCCGCGAGGCCGAAGCCCGAGGCGTTCCGATCGACATCAAGCGGGTCGGCTCGCACGGCATGTTCTGGCTGGAGCCGCTGATCGAAATCGAAACCTTGAAGGGACGCGTCGGCTTCGGCCCGGTCCGCCCCGAGGACGTGCCCTCGCTGTTCGACTCCGGCGCCCTGGCCGGCGCCGAGCACCCCTTAAAACTCGGCCATGTCGCCGACATGGTGTGGATGCTGCGCCAGCAGCGCCTGACCTTCGCGCGCTGCGGCGTGATCGATCCGCTGTCGCTTTCGGACTACGAGGAAAAGGACGGTTTTAGGGGCCTGCGCAACGCCCTCGCCATGTCTCCGGCCGAAGTGGTCGAGCAGGTCCGCGCCTCGGGCCTGCGCGGTCGCGGCGGCGCCGGCTTTCCCACCGGCATCAAGTGGAAGACGGTTCATGATGCGCAGGCCGACCGCAAATATGTGATCTGCAACGCCGACGAAGGCGACAGCGGCACATTCGCGGATCGCATGGTGTTCGAAGGCGATCCGTTCATGCTCATCGAGGGCATGGCCATCGCCGCCTATGCCGTCGGCGCCGACAAGGGTTTTATTTATCTGCGCTCCGAATATCCGCACGCGGCGAAGGTCATGGCGCGCGCCATCGCGCTCGCCGAACAGGCGGGATGGATCGGCGAGAACGCTTTTGGGCCGGGCAAGCCTTTTTGCCTGGAACAGCGCATCGGCGCCGGCGCCTATATCTGCGGCGAGGAAACCGCCCTGATCGAAAGTTTGGAGGGCAAGCGCGCGCTGGTGCGGGCCAAGCCGCCGATTCCCGCGCTGCATGGGCTGTTCGGGCGTCCGACGCTGGTCAACAATGTGCTGTCCTTCGCCGCCGTCCCCTTCATCCTCGCCGAGGGCGGCCAGGCCTATGCCGATTTCGGCAGCGGAAAATCGCGCGGCACGCTGCCGGTGCAGCTCGCCGGCAATGTCCAGCGCGGCGGGCTGATCGAACTGGCGTTCGGCATCACGCTGCGCGAAATCGTCGAAGGGTTTGGCGGCGGCACGGCCTCGGGACGGCCGATCCGCGCGGTGCAGATCGGCGGGCCGCTGGGCGCCTATATCACCGAAAGCCAGCTCGATCTCGAAATGGACTATGAGGTGCTGGCGGCCAACGGCGCCATGCTCGGCCACGGCGGCATCGTCGTGTTCGACGACACCGTCGACATGGCGAAAATGGCGAAATTCGCCATGCGTTTCGGCGCCGAGGAAAGCTGCGGCAAATGCACCCCCTGCCGCATCGGCGCGACGCGCGGCGGCGAGGTCTTGCAAAAAATCATCGCCGGCGAGCGCGTCGAACAGAATATCGCCCTGCTGCGCGATCTCTGCGACGTGATGACCGCGGGGTCGCTGTGCGCCCATGGCGGGCTGGTTCCCAATCCGGTGCTGTCAGCCCTCAATCGTTTTCCCGAAGATTTCTCCAAGGGACCACAAGAGACCGTCGCGCACAAAAACGCCGCCGAATAGGAGCGTTCCATGTTGATCAAGGAACTGGACACCGGCACGCCGATCCGGACCAATGTCGAAACCGTCACCCTCACCATAGACGGCGAGCAGGTCACTGTCCCCAAGGGGACCTCGGTGATGGCCGCCTCGACGCTGCGCGGCGTCAACATCCCAAAACTCTGCGCCACCGACTCGCTCGAAAGTTTTGGCTCCTGCCGCATGTGCATGGTGGAGATCGAGGGGCGGCGGGGAACGCCCGCCTCCTGCACCACGCCCGCCGAACAGGGCATGGTGGTGCGCACCCAGACCGAGCGCCTGGCAAAACTGCGGCGCGGGGTGATGGAGCTGTACATCTCCGATCACCCGCTCGACTGCCTGACCTGCGCCGCCAACGGCGATTGCGAGTTGCAGGACGTGGCGGGCGAAGTCGGCTTGCGCGAGGTGCGCTATGGCGACGGCGCCAACCATCTGAAGGATGTGAAGGACGCGTCCAACCCCTACTTCACCTACGATCCCGCCAAATGCATCGTCTGCTATCGCTGCGTCCGCGCCTGCGAGGAGGTGCAAGGCACCTTCGCGCTCACCGCGAGCGGACGCGGGTTTGACTCGCGCATCGCCTCGGGTCCGACCGATTTTCTCTCCAGCGAATGCGTCTCCTGCGGGGCGTGTGTTCAGGCCTGCCCGACCGCGACGCTGATCGAAAAGAGCGTGATCGCCGAGGGCCAGCCGGAACACTCGAAAGTGACGACCTGCGCCTATTGCGGCGTCGGCTGTTCGTTCAAGGCGGAGATGCGCGGCGAAAAGCTGATCCGCATGGTCCCCTACAAGCAAGGCCAGGCCAACGAGGGCCATTCCTGCGTCAAAGGCCGGTTCGCTTACGGCTATGCGACCCACAAGGACCGCAAGACCCGGCCGATGATTCGCGAAAAAATCACCGATCCCTGGCGCGAGGTGAGCTGGGAGGAGGCCATCGCGCACACCGCGTCCGAGTTCAAGCGTCTGCAAGCCAAATACGGCCGCGAATCCGTCGGCGCCATTTCCTCCTCGCGCTGCACCAACGAAGAAGTTTTTGTGCTGCAAAAGATGGTGCGCGCCGCTCTGCGCAACAACAACATCGACACCTGCGCGCGCGTCTGCCACTCGCCCACGGGCTACGGCCTGTCGGTGACGCTCGGCACCTCCGCGGGCACGCAGGATTTCAAGTCGGTCGACGAGGCCGATGTGATGCTGGTGATCGGCGCCAACCCGACCGACGCCCATCCGGTGTTCGGCTCGCGGATGAAGAAGCGGCTGCGCCAGGGCGCCAAGCTGATCGTGATCGATCCGCGCGCCATCGACTTGGTGCGCACGCCGCATGTGCAGGCGGCGCATCACCTGGCGCTGATGCCGGGAACCAATGTCGCCGTGGTCAATGCGCTGGCGCATGTAATCGTCACCGAAGGGCTGCTCAAGGAGGATTACATCGCCGCGCGCTGCGACCGCGACGCTTTTGAATCCTGGGCGCGCTTCATTGCGCTGGAGCAGAATTCGCCCGAGTACACCGAACAATTCACCGGCGTGCCGGCGGCGGAGGTGCGCGCGGCGGCGCGGCTTTACGCCGGCGTGAAGAACGCGGCGATCTATTACGGCCTCGGCGTCACCGAGCACAGCCAGGGCTCGACCACCGTCATGGCGCTGGCGAATCTGGCCATGGCCACCGGCAACATCGGCCATGTCGGCGCCGGCGTGAATCCGCTGCGCGGACAGAACAATGTGCAGGGCTCCTGTGATATGGGCTCGTTCCCGCACGAGTTCCCCGGCTACCGCCACGTCTCCAACGACGCGGTGCGTTCTGTTTTTGAGACGCGCTGGGCGACGAAACTCGACGACGAGCCGGGCCTGCGCATTCCCAACATGTTCGACGAAGCGCTCGATGGCGCCTTCAAGGGTTTGTTCGTCCACGGCGAGGACATCGCGCAATCCGACCCGAACACAAATCACGTCTCCGCCGCGCTGAAAAACATGGAATGCGTGGTGGTCCAGGACTTGTTTCTGAACGAGACCGCCAAGTTCGCGCATGTCTTCCTTCCAGGCGCGAGCTTTTTGGAAAAGGACGGCACCTTCACCAATGCCGAGCGCCGCATCAACCGCGTGCGAAAAGTGATGACCCCGCTGTCCGGAAAAGACGAATGGGCGGCGATTTGCGAGCTCTCGACCGCGCTCGGCTATCCCATGAGCTACGCGGACCCGTCCGAAATCATGGACGAGATCGCCGCGCTCACCCCCACTTTCGCGGGCGTCAGCTACGCCAAGCTCGACGAAATGGGCTCGGTGCAATGGCCGTGCAACGAGGCTTCTCCAAACGGCACGCCGATGATGCATGTCGAGCGTTTTGTCAACGGCGCCGGCAAGTTCATGCTCACCGAATATGTGCCGACCAGCGAGCGCAGCGGCCCGCGCTTCCCGCTGATCCTCACCACCGGGCGCATCCTGTCGCAATACAATGTCGGCGCGCAGACCCGGCGCACCGAAAACAGCGCCTGGCATGCCGAGGACGTGTTGGAAATCCATCCGTTCGACGCGGAACAGCGCGGCATTCTCGACGGCGAACTGGTGTCGGTGGCCTCGCGCGCCGGCGACGTCGCGCTGCGCGCGAAAATCAGCGAGCGCATGCAGCCCGGCGTGGTTTACACGACGTTCCATCATCCGGGCTCGGGCGCCAATGTCGTGACCACCGACAACAGCGACTGGGCGACCAACTGTCCCGAATACAAGGTGACGGCGGTGGAGGTGCGGCGCACGAACTCCCTGTCCGAATGGCAGCAGCGCAACGCCGACGAGGATTTTTCGCTGCGCCGCCTGGAGGTGATCGATGCCGCAGAGTGAGATTTTCGCCGCGCGGAAAATCCCAACCAAGGTGTTCGAAGCCAACGGTTTGACGCACACGGGCGAGCGCGCCGTCGCCGAGGAAACGCCGATCAGTTTTCTCTACGGCGGCGTGCCCTATGCCGTGATGATGGCCAGCCCCGGCGACACCGAGGATTTCGCCTACGGCTTTTCCCTCACCGAAGGTTTGATCGCACGCGCCGACGATATTCGTGCGCTCAACGTGTCGCCGCAGGGCCATGGCCTCGCCGTGGACATCCGCCTTGCGCCGGAGAAGATGAGCGGGCATCTGGCGCGGCGGCGCGTCATCGAAGGCCGCAGTTCCTGCGGGTTGTGCGGCGTCGAAAGCGCCGACATGCTGCCGCAGGCGCGGCCCGTCGAAAAGACCGCGCCCGTCGAGGCGCAGGCGGTGTTCATGGCGCTGCGCCATCTCTCGGCGAACCAGCCGCTCAACGCCGCGACCCGCGCCGTCCACGCCGCCGCCTTTTGCGCCCGCGACGGCTCGATCCTGGTGGCGCGCGAGGATGTCGGCCGCCACAACGCGCTCGACAAATGCATCGGCGCGGCGCTGCGCGCTCGGCTCGACGCGCGCGAGGGATTTGTCGTCGTCACCAGCCGCGCCTCGTTCGAAATGGTGGAAAAAACCGCCTTCTTCGGCGCGCCCCTGCTCGCCGCCATTTCGGCGCCGACCGGCCTCGCCATCGAGCGGGCGGAAGCGTTGGGGCTGACGCTGGCGGCCATCGCCCGCGCCGACAGTTTTGCGGTTTTCGTCGGCGATATCGCCGAGACGAACGCCTCTTGTCACAGGAATGTTTCATGAGCGAAATTGCGCACGACACGGAAGCGAAACTTTTGCGCATGGCCGTCCAGATCGCCGATTACTACAAGGCTTACGGCGACACGGCGCCCGGCGCCATCGCGGGCCACATCAACAAGTTCTGGACCCCGAAAATGCGCGAGGAATTTTTGTGCGCCGCCACCGGACGCACGCTGGAGCCGCCGCCGCTGGACGCCGCGCGCGCCCTGGTGAAGAGGAGAAAAGCGGAGGTGTTTTAGCCGCGATCCATCCCCTCTCCCCGCGAGCGGGGAGAGGGTGAGGGGGACTCGAGCGCTGGCTCCAACGCCGGGGCTAATACCGTACTCCCCCTCACCCCTGCCCTCTCCCCGCTCGCGGGGAGAGGGAGAAGGTCGAGGCCTTCATCGAACATCGAAATTCGGACCGGAGCAAAAAATTCCGGCCGCTATGGGAGGGAAGCAATGACTGCGACGACACACGCCGGCGCCCCGCCGGCGCCGCATTGGCTTGACCGCGAATACACCGTGGCCAAGCCGGGATTCAATCGCTGGCTGGTCCCGCCGGCCGCGCTGGCCATCCATCTGTGCATCGGCATGGCCTATGGCTTTTCGGTGTTCTGGCTGCCGCTGTCGCAGTCCATCGGCGTCACCAAAGCCGTCGCCTGCCCCGCCGACACCGGCCTGCTGACCGCTTTGTTCACCACCAGCTGCGACTGGAAAGTGGCCGATCTCGGCTGGATGTACACCCTGTTCTTCGTCCTGCTCGGCTCCTCCGCCGCGCTCTGGGGCGGCTGGCTGGAGCGCGCGGGACCGCGCAAGGCGGGCCTCGTCGCGGCCTTCTGCTGGGCCGGCGGCCTGCTGCTCGGCGCGCTCGGCGTCTATTGGCACCAACTGTGGCTGCTGTGGCTTGGCCCGGGCATCATCGGCGGGATCGGCCTCGGCCTCGGCTATATCTCGCCCGTGTCGACGCTGATCAAATGGTTCCCGGATCGGCGCGGCATGGCGACGGGCATGGCGATCATGGGCTTTGGCGGCGGCGCCATGATCGGCTCGCCGCTCGCGGCCATGCTGATGAACCATTTCAAATCCGCCGACGGCGTCGGCGTCTGGCAAACATTTGTGGTGCTGGCCGGCGTCTATTTTCTCTACATGCTCGGCGGCGCGCTGGGCTATCGCGTGCCGCCGCACGGCTGGCGCCCGGACGGCTGGACCCCGCCCGTCCGCAGGAACAAGCTGATCTCCAGCGGCAACGTCCATCTGCGCGACGCGCACAAGACGCCGCAATTCTGGCTGATCTGGCTTGTTCTGTGCCTCAACGTGTCCGCTGGCATCGGCGTCATCGGCATGGCCTCGCCCATGCTCCAGGAAATTTTTGGCGGCGGCCTGATCGGCAAGCCGGAGCTGGGTTTTGCCGCGCTCGACGCCGGGGACAAGGCGAAGATCGCCGTGATCGCCGCCGGCTTCACCGGCCTGCTCTCGCTGTTCAACATCGCCGGGCGTTTTGTTTGGGCTTCTTCGTCCGACCATTTGGGACGCAAGGCGACCTATTTCATCTTTTTCGGCTTGGGCATCGCCCTTTATGCGGCGGCGCCGACCCTGGCGCATACCGGCAACAAGGCCCTGTTCGTGCTGGCCATCGGCGTCATCCTGTCGATGTATGGCGGCGGTTTCGCCACTGTGCCGGCCTATCTCGCCGACATTTTCGGCACCGCTTATGTCGGCGCCATCCATGGACGGCTGCTCACCGCCTGGTCCACCGCCGGCATCGTCGGCCCGGTCGTCGTCAACTACATCCGCGAGTTCAACAAGGCGGCGGGCGTGCCGGCGGACCGGCTCTATGACGCCACCCTCTACATCCTCGCCGGATTCCTCGTGGTCGGGCTGATCTGCAACGCTCTGGTGCGGCCTGTGAACCCCAAATATCTGATGCCGGAGGACGAATCGGAAAAGCTGGCGGCGGCGCAGGCGATTCCCTCGGGTCCGCTCGGGACCTATGGCATCGGCGGCGGCGGATTCGGCATAAAGACCGCGCTGGCCTGGAGCGTGGTCGGCATCCCGCTGGCCTGGGGCGTCTGGCAGACGCTGCAAAAAGCGCTGGCGATCTTCCAGTAATTTTGAGCCCGGAGGCGAACCCTCCGGGCTCAGACTGCCGACAAACGCGTGGACCGCCCTCGTCCTTCGAGACAGCCGCCAAAGGGCGTCTTTAGACGCCCGTCTGGCCACGGGCTTTGGCGGCTTCCTCAGGATGAGGGCTACTATTTTGATCTAGAAAGATAAAAATCCTCCGCCCGGAGGCGAGCCCTCCGGGCCTGTGCTCAAAAACCCGCGCAAGCGGGCGTCGCGAAGCGGGCTTTTTAGAATTTTTCCAAACTACGCCATTTTCGTTTGCGACAAGCGCGGCCGCTGGCATTCTGGCTGCGTTGACGAACAAGGCGAGGGTTCGGAATTGATCATCTGTTCCTGCAATGTCATCTCTGATCGGGACGTGCACGGCGCCTCCAAACCGTGCGGGGCTCCGGCCGAGCGACCCGCTGACGTGTTCCGCGGGCTCGGCCGCGCCCCCAAATGCGGCAAATGCGTGCGGAACATTCGCGCGGCGCTCGACTCGCGCTGCTGCGGCGACGAACACGCGGCGCGTGAGCCCGGCATGGAGGCTTGCGCCTGAGCAAGACGGTGTTTTCAAATGCAACGGCGCCGAAAAATCCCGCTTGCCGCGAACCTTCCAGCCGATACACTCGTTATGAGACGATATTGAGGAGGCGAGGATGCGCGGCGACGCCAAAGTGATCGACTATTTGAACAAGGCCCTCCGCAGCGAGTTGACCGCAATCAACCAGTATTGGCTGCACTATCGCATTCTCGACAATTGGGGATATCGCGAGCTGGCGAAAAAGTGGCGCAAGGAATCCATCGAAGAGATGGAGCATGCCGACAAGGTGACGGCGCGCATCCTGTTCCTTGAAGGTTTTCCCAACATGCAGGAGCTGAACGCCCTGCGAATCGGCGAAAACATCGAAGAAATTTTGCGCGCCGATCTGGCGGCGGAAACCGATGCGCGCACGCTCTATCTCGAAGCCGCCGCCTATTGCCTGTCGGTCAACGACCGCGTCACCCAAAACCTGTTCGAACAGCTCACCCATGACGAGGAGGAGCACATCGACTTCCTCGAGACCCAGCTTGAGCTGATCAAGCAGATCGGCGTGCAGCTTTACGCGCAAAAGCACATCGGGGAGATGTCCTGAACCGTCGCAGCGCCTGGGCGGCGCTGCTGTTTTTCGGATCGATCCAGCAGGTCGGCGCCACCGCGACGCTGACCTGCGATATTGACGACCGCACTCTGCATTTCAGTTTTCAGACCGCGGTCGGCAGCGCATCGAGCCTGAGCGGCGCGCAGGGCCGACTCGACCTCAAAGGCGACGGCTTGCCGAAACTGGGCTTCGACCTGGACGCCGGCAACGTCGCCCAACATTGGCTCGACGAACCCGATCTGCGCCTGTGGCTGCGCGGGCCGGCAGAGGTTCCCTTCGAGATCGATCTCGTGCTGAAGACGCGAAAAATCAAGGAATTCGATTTTTCAGGCGCCTATCTCTTGAAGGTCGCCTCGGCGGGCAAGACGCTCAAGCGCTCGGGCCGGGCCTCCTGCACGCTGGGGGCGTTGCCGCCGGCGCCTCAATCCGCACGTTCCGCCGTCAGATCGACATCGACGCCAACCGCGAAAGCCACCCAGGCGTCGCTGGCGTAATCCCCCTGCCCGACCCCAAATTCGTTGCGCAGCAAATCGGCATGGCCGCGTGCGCGCGCCGTCCGGCCGTCGATGTCGAGGCTGAACGGCAGCACGATTTTCTTGGTGACGCCGCGCAGCGTGAGATCGCCGGTGGCGACAAACCCTTTTTCCGCGCGCTTGACCTCGGTGGCGACGAAGGTCGCGTTCGGCGTTTTCGCCACGTCGAACCAGTCCTTGTCCGGCAAGGCGCCGTCGCGCTGCCGGTCGCCGGTCGTGGCGCTGGCGAGATCGACGGTCACCGCAATCTTCGCGGATTCGGGATGCTCGGGGTCGAAGCTGATCCGGGCGTCGAACCGGGAGAAGGCGCCCGTGAATTTTTCGCCCATCTGAGTCCCGGTAAAGGTCAGGGCGCTTTTCGGCGCCAAAACCTTCCATTCCGCGGCGTCGGCCATGGGCGCCGCGCCGGACAGCGCGAGCGCCAGCAGGACAAAGCTCATCCTTCTCCCCTTGCGGGAGAAGGTGGCTCGCGCGAGGCGCGAGACGGATGAGGGGGTGCGCTTGGGAGGGACGAACCCCTCATACGGTTTCCGCAAGATCGCTTCGCGATCCGCGAAAACGAAATCGCGCGGAAATCCTTCAGGCGAAGGGTGGATTTCCGCGCGAGCGGAATAGGATTTCCGAACTGATCCTTCGGAAATCGTATCATCCGGCGCTCCGCGCCAGCTTCTCCCGCAAGGGGAGAAGGGCGTGGCGTCCTTCGTGACATCGAATTTCAACGCTGTTTCCTCCGAAACGAAAAGCCCATCCGCGCCAGGGGCACATCGCCCTTCACCGCATGCCGCACCGCCGCCGCGCCATGTCCCAGGATGACCGCGATAAAGACAAGGGCCCCGGTGTCGTGGATCGCCTTGAACAGCGGCTCCAAACCCTTCTTGTCCTCAAGGGTCGAAAACCACGGCAGGTGCGGCCAGGGAATCGCGCCGTAAAGCACGGTCGGCAGCTTGAGCGGCGAGGCCGAGACCACGACCCAGCCGCTGACCGGGACCGCGATCAGCAGCACATAAAGCAGCGCATGGCCGGCATGGGCCGCCGTCCGCTCCCAGGGCGCGAGCGCCTCCGGCAGCGGCGGCGGACGATGCGTCGCCCGCCAGACCAGCCGCAACGCTGCCAGCCCCAGCGCCGTCACCCCAAGACTCTTGTGGAGCTGGAACAGGGCGAACATGGTTTTGGGCGGCAGCGGCGCGTTCTTCATATAAAGACCGACGCCGATCGCCGCGAGCACGAATAACGCGCTCAACCAGTGCAGCGCGACCGCGCCGCGCGAATATGGCGTCATCTCAGTTCGCGGCCTCGAAGGCGGCGTGGATGGTCAGCGTGACCTCGTCGCCAATCATCGGCGCATATTTCGACACGCCGAACTCGGTGCGCTTGATGACCCCGGTCGCGTCGAAACCAACCGTATAAACCTTCTTCATCGGGTTCAGCCCGGCGCCGACGAATTTTGCGTGCAGGGTCACGGGCCTGGTGACCCCGCGCAGGGTCAGTTCGCCGGCGATGTCGGCCGTTTCCGCGCCCGTCTGCGTCACTTTTTTCGAGACAAAGGTCGCCTTGGGGAATTTGGCGGCGTCGAACCATTCGGGATCGCGCAGCTCGCCGGTGAGTTTGTCCACCGGCGTCGAAACCGTCCCGGTGGCGACGGAAACCTCAAGCTGCGTGTCGAGCGGCTTGGCCGGGTCAAGCTTCATCGTTCCCTCGACGCCGGAGAGGACGCCGGAAAAATTCGACAGACCGAAATGCGACACCGAGAACAGCACTTCGCTGTGCGGAGAATCGATCGTGTAGGTCCCCGCCTTCACGGATTTGGCGCTGTCGGCGAGCGCGGGGGCGGCGGCCAGCAGGGCGGCGGCGAAAACAATGGCTTTCATGTCGTGACCTCTCAAAATCCGGCGATTGACGTTCGCCTTGGCCGAGACTCTGCCGGCTTGCGGCCCCACCGTCCAGCCGTTAGTTTGTGATAAAATCCATCGGATATTCAGATAGAATGCGCGACCGCTTCTCCCTCGACCAGATTCGCACCTTTATCGCCGCCGCCGAACACGGCTCGTTTTCCGCCGCGGCGCGCAAACTGGGACGCGCGCAATCCGCCGTCAGCGACCTGATCCGCCGGCTGGAGGAGGAGACCGGCGTTCCCCTGTTCGATCGCAGCGCGCGCTCGCCGACGCTCACCCGCGAGGGAAAACTGCTGCTCGCCGACGCCCGCGCCATCGCCGGCGCCGCCGACAAGCTCAATTTTCGCGCCCACGGCATGAAAAAGGGGGTGGAGGCCGAGCTTTGCGCCGTCATGGACGTTTATTTTCCCGTGCAGGCCATGGCCGAGGCCGCCGCCGACTTCCGCGACGCGTTTCCGGCGACGCCGCTGCGGCTTTATGTGGAAGTGTTGGGCGGCGCGCTCAAACCCGTGCTCGACGGACGCGCCAGTTTCGCCGTGATCGGCCCCACCCCGATTCCCGGCGATTGCGCCAGCGAACCGCTTTACGGCGTCGAAATCGTCATGGTGGCGGCGCCGACCCACCCGCTCGCCTGCATCAACGGGCCGATCACCCGCGAACACCTCGCCGCCGAGGTCCAGCTGGTCCTCACCGAGCGCAACAGCGCCGCGCCGGAGCGCGAATATGGCGTGCTCTCGCCCACCACCTGGCGGCTCGCCGACCTCTACGCCAAGCAGGCGTTCCTGCTCAGCGGCCTCGGCTGGGGTTCGATGCCCCGCCACGCCATCGCCCGCGAACTCGAGGACGGCAGGCTCAAGATCCTGGAGATCGCGGACGCCCCGACCTTCTCGAGCGCGCCGATGAACGTGGTCTATCGCGCCGCCTCGCCCCCCGGCCCCGCCGGGCGCTGGCTGATCGAGCGCCTGCGACGGCCGGCGTGATACGATGTCCGAACGGTCCGTTCGGACATCGTATTCCACTCGCGCGGAAATCCGCCCTTCGCCTGGAGGATTTCCGCGCGATTTCGGTTGCGCGGATCGCGAAGCGATCTTGCGGAAACCGTATGATACGATGTCCGAACGGTCCGTTCGGACATCGTATTCCACTCGCGCGGAAATCCGCTCTTCGCCCGGAGGATTTCCGCGCGATTTCGTTTTCGCGGATCGCGAAGCGATCTTGCGGAAACCGTATGACGCCGCAGTTTGGAATTCTTCCAAACTGAGGGCAGGTCCATTGCCCCGGCGGCCCGCTTCCTGCATCGTCGGGATCAAGGCGGCGCAACGCCGCGTGACAGGGAAACACAATGCTCGGCGCGCTCATCATCGTCTTTCGCGAGGTCATCGAGGCCGGCCTGATCGTCGGCATCGTGCTGGCGGTCACCCGTGGGGTGCCGCGACGCGGATTTTTCGTCGCCGGCGGCGTGGGCGCGGGCGTGCTCGGCGCCTGCCTGCTCGCGATTTTCGCCAAGGAGATCGCCGGCGCGCTCGAAGGCATGGGCCAGGAGGTTTTTAACGCCGCCGTGCTGATCGTCGCCGCCTGCATGCTCGCCTGGCACAACGTCTGGATGGCGAGCCACGGCCGCGAAATGGCGGCGGAGCTGCGCGGCGTCGGCCAGCAAGTCGCGGAGGGCGGCAAGGATTTGACCGCGCTCGCCATTGTCGTCGCCGTCGCCGTGCTGCGCGAGGGCTCCGAGGTGGTCCTGTTCCTCTATGGCGTCGCCGCCTCCGGCAAGGAGACATTGGGCGCGATGCTGGCGGGCGGCGCGGCGGGCGTGGCGCTCGGCGCCGGCCTGTCCGCCCTGATGTTCTACGGTCTGGTCAAAATTCCCGCCAAAACCCTGTTTGGCGTCACCACGGCGCTGATCACCTTCCTCGCCGCCGGCATGGCCGCGCAGAGCGTCGTTTATCTCCAGCAGGCGGGGCTCGTGGAGGCCTGGTCGCGCACGCTGTGGAACACCTCCGCGCTGCTGCCCGACGACGGCATTTTGGGGCGCGTGCTGCATGTGCTGTTCGGTTACGTCGATCAGCCCTCCGGCATGCAGGTCGCGGTCTATCTCGTGGCGCTCGCCAGCATTTTCCTCGCCACCCGCGCCGCGGCGCCCAAGCCGCCGCAGCCGAGCCTCAAAGTGGCGAAATCTTGACGCGCATCATGGCGGTTCCGTGACGCCGGGGGTTCACTCGTGACTGGAAGGGTTTTTCGCCGTCATGCGAAAAAATCCTTCCGAACAGGAGTCGATAGCCGTGACCAAGCTCGCAGTTCCCCATGACGCCTTCGTCTTTGTCGGCGATGGCCGGAAAGCCCTTTTTCTGCGCAATGAAGGGGACGAGGTTTACGCCAATTTCGTCACCGAGCGCGTTCTGGCGGACGAGCCGAATCCGGCCACGCGCGAGCAGGGCAGCGATCGTCCGGGCCGCGTGAGTTCGGGAAGCGCCCGCAGCGCGGTCGAGACCACCGACTGGCATGACATCGAGGAGCACAAGTTCGCGCAGCACGCCGCCGCGGCGCTGGAAACGGTCGTGCGCGAGCGGGACGCCCCGGCGCTGGTGATCGCCGCCCCGGCCCGAACCCTCGCGGACGTTCGCAAAGCCCTGCACGACGACGTGAAGGCGCGAATCATCGCCGAAATCGACAAGGATTTCACCAAAATGCCGGTCTGGGAGATCGAGAAGCACATCATCGGCTGAGCCCGAGCCCCGCGCATCCGGCGAAACGGGTCTCGCCGGATGCGCCGCCGCTGGCGGACTCACAACTTCAAGATTGCATCTCAAGCCTCTGTTTCACCGGCTTTATTTTACGCAACCTCCAGTCATACGGTTTCCGCAAGAACGCTTCGCGATCCGCGAAAACGAAATCGCGCGGAAATCCTCCAGGCGAAGGGCGGATGTCCGCGCGAGTGGAATACGATTTCCGAACTGATCGTTCGGAAATCGTATCATGTCTCAAGAGCCGGGGCCCGTCTCCGGCCGGGCCGCGCGACCGTCCCTGAAAAATCCGCCCGCAAGCCCAGCACAACCTTGCCCGCCTAGCCTGCCGGCCGATCGCCAAGAGTTCGGATCTGGGAGGCGGAAAAGTGATCAATTCGTTATGGCGGAACATCAGCGCGCGCGTCAAAATCATCGCGGCGTTTTCCGTGCTGCTGGTCGTCGTCGCCGGGCTCGGCGCGCTGTCGCTGACGCAAATGGCGAAGATGGAGGAAACCGCCGCCATCATCAGCAAGAACCGGCTTCCCTCGGTGTACCGCGCCTCGCTGCTGCGCGCCTCGGTGAACGCTTACCGCAACGCCGAAGCCAATGGCATATTGGCCATCGCCGCCAACTTCGGCGCCGAACAGGTCGAGGACGACATGGCCAAGGCGGCGGCCAAGGTCGATGAGGCGCTGGCGACCTACCGCAAGCTGGTCGACGCCGGCACGGAACACGAAAAGCTGATGGCCGAATTCGCCGCGGCCTGGCCGGCGTTCCGCCAGTCCGCCCTGGACACCCAGGACATCGCCCGCTCCGGCAACATGACCGGCGCGATGAACGCCTTCAACAATGGCGACGCCGCCGCCCGCGACAAGCTGATCAAGATCGTCGCCAAGGATCTCGACTACAATCTCGCCGCCGCCGCCCGGGAACAGGCGGCCGAGGAGGACATCGCCAGCTTCAGCCGCAAGATTGTGGGGGGCGCCATGGTGTTCACCGTGGCGCTGGCGCTCGCCGTCGGCGGCGCGCTTTTGTTTGGCCTGCTCACGCCGCTGCGCCGCGCCATCGATGCGCTGCAAAAACTCGCCAAGGGCGATTCCAGCGTGGACATCGGCGGCGACGAGCGCGGCGACGAGATCGGCGCCCTGGCCCAGGCCCTGCACGTGTTCAAGGCCAATCTGCTGCACAGCCGGGAGCTGGAGACCGAGGCCGACGCCGCCCGCGCCAGCCAGGAGGCGCAGCGCCGCGCCGTGGCCGCGCAGCTCGCCGAAAAATTCGAGGCTTCCGTCAGCGGCATCGTCAGCGGCGTGTCGCGCGCGGCCGAGGAATTCCAGTCCACGGCCCGCATCATGAGCGATTCGGCGGCCGAGGCCGCGACCCAGGCCGCCGCCGTCGCCACGGCCTCGGAGGCCTCCTCCGGCAATATCGGCTCGGTCGCCTCCGCCACCGAGCAATTGTCCTATTCGGTCCGGGAAATCGACGAGCAGGTGCGGCAATCGCAACAGATCGCGCAGGAATCGGCGGAGCAGGCCGAGCGCACCGACGCGCGCATGCGCGAGCTCGCGGCGGCGGCCGAAAAGATCGGCGGCATCGTCAACGTGATCTCCGACATCGCCGGCCAGACCAACATGCTGGCGCTGAACGCCACCATCGAGGCGGCGCGCGCCGGCGAGGCGGGCCGGGGCTTCGCCGTGGTGGCGCAGGAGGTCAAGGGCCTGGCCGAACAGACCGCGCGCTCCACCGCCGAAATCGGCGCGCAGATCACCGACATCCAGGCCACCAGCCACCGCGCCTCGGAAACCATCACGGCGGTGGTGCGCGCCACGGAACGGGCGGCGGCGATCGCCCAGTCCATCGCCGCCTCGGTCAGCCAGCAGGGCGAGGCGACCCGCGAAATTTCCGCCAATGTCCAGGAGGCGTCATCGGGCGCGCGGCAGGTGACCGACAATATCGGCGGCGTCCTCCAGGCGGCGCGGGAATCCTCCAGCGCCTCCAACCAGATTCTGGCCTCCGCCGGAGAGCTGGCGAGCCAGGCGGGCCTTTTGCGCGCGGAAGTCGACGCCTTCCTGGCGTCGATCCGCGCCGCCTGAGGGCGCGAAGCGGCGGGGACGCGACGCTCCCGCCGCCCCGAGCGCGTCCACGGGCGTCCGCTTCGCTTGAAAACGCTCTATTTCGAGAACCAGAAGAAGGTCTGGACGAGCGCGATGATGATGGCGGCCAGAAGGACGGCGGCGGCGATGCGCGGCAGCGCCGCCCCGACGCGGCCGCCGACGAAGCGGGGCAGCAGGTAGAGCAGAATGGCGACGACCGCCAGCGCCTGCATGAGTTGATCGAGATTGGCCATTGGCGTTCCCATAACAGGAAAGCTCCATTATCGCTTGAACCGACGTGCGCGCAACGCTTCGAGCGGCCCACCGGAATTCTGCCCCGCGCCGCCTTGTGCGCCAAACCTTTCATGCATATCATACACACGATGAAGAGCGCCGACCTGATCCGTGAGCTCAAGGCGCGCGGTTGGGTCCTGGACCGAATTCGCGGGTCGCATCACGTCTTTCGGCATCCTGACCACGCGGGACATGTGATACGATTTCCGAAGGATCAGTTCGGAAATCGTATTCCGCTCGCGCGGAAATCCGCCCTTCGCCCGAAGGATTTCCGCGCGATTTCGTTTTCGCGGATCGCGAAGCGATCTTGCGGAAACCGTATGACTGTGCCCCATCCGAAGAAGGATCTCGGCCGAGGACTGGTCGCGGCGATCCGCAAGCAGGCGGGCCTGGAGGGTTGAGATGATGCGTTATCCCATCGCGATCGAGCCGGGGACCGAGACCTCCGCGTTCGGCGTCATCGTTCCAGATCTTCCGGGCTGCTTTTCGGCCGGCGACACCCTGGACGAGGCGATCGCCAACGCCGAGGAAGCCGTGGCGGCCTGGATCGACAGCGCGCTCGACCACAACCAGGCGATTCCCGGCCCATCCGGCATCGAGCGCTTGCGCGCCGATCCACGTTTCGCCGGCTGGATTTTGGCGATCGTCGCCGTCGATCCGGCTTTGCTTGACGATTCCATCGAACGCGTCAACATCACGCTGCCCCGACGCGTGCTGAACCGGCTGGACGCCATGGCCAAAGCGGCCGGAGAAACACGTTCCGGTTTCATCGCCAAATTGACATTGGGCTCAAAAACAGCGGCGTAATTCCCTCCCGTCTTGCGTCAACATCGGGGGCGACGCCACGCGCCTCCGCCAGCGCCTTCCCGCAAGGGGGCCGTCTCCCCTCACCTTCGAAAACCATGCCGTTCCATATCAATCTCGAAGGCGCGCCAAAAGGGCCGCCGCCCTCCGAACTCTGGCCGTTCGTCTGGCATTTTGTCCGTCAGATCAAGGGCCTGCTGCTGGTGCTGCTGACGCTGGAGGCCTGCGTCGCGGCGGGCCAGGCGATGATCCCGCTGATGATCGGCTGGCTGGTCAACGACATCAACGCCTCCGGCGAAGCCCGCGACGTGCTCGCCCATCCCTGGCTGTGGACGACGGCGCTGCCGATCCTGGTCGGCTGGGGCCTGTGCATGATGGTGATGTGGTTCCTCTACGACCACATCTACACGCCGCGCTTCAACAACCTGATCCGCCTGCAGCTGGCGCGCTACACGCTCGGCCATTCCATGGCCTATTTCGCCCATGATTTCGCTGGCCGCATCGCCAGCAAGGTGATCGAGGGCGGCGGCGCCCTGCGCGATCCCCTGCGCAGCGTGATGAGCGCGCTGTGGTACTGCGGGTTTTTCTCGCTCGCCGTGGTCGGGACGATGATGCATTTCGATCTGTGGCTGGCGACGCCGGTGGTGTTGTGGCTCATCGCCTATATCGGCTCGCTGTTTTATTTTTTGCCCGGCGCGCGAAAATTGCAGCTCGCGCACAATCGCGACCACTCGCGGCTGGTCGGCCATGTCAACGACGTCTACGCCAACATCGGATTGGTGAAACTTTTCGCCCGCGAGCGCGAGGAAGCCGCCGCGACACAGGCCGAGATGGAGGCGCATGGCGCGAGTTTCACGAAGGCGCTGGACCGCATCTGGCGGATGGGCGCGACCCATACGGTGATGAATGTGGCGCTGATGATCTCGGCGCCGACGCTGGCGCTGATGTACTGGCAGGAGGGCCGCATTTCCTCGGGCGTGGCGGTGATGGTCATCCCGATGGTCTGGCAGCTCGTCAACATGTCCGGATGGATTCGCCATGAATCCACCGTCGTGTTCGAGTGCCTGGCGCGGGTCGAGGAATGCATGGAGACCATCACGAAGCCGTGGTCCGTGGTTGACCGCCCCGACGCCACGGCGCTGACGGTGAAGCCGGACGGCGGGACCATCGCGTTCCACGACATCACCTTCGACTATGGCGGCGAGACGGTGATGCACGGGCTCCACCTGAAGATCCCGGCGGGCCAGAAGGTGGGGCTGATCGGCCGCAGCGGCGCGGGCAAGAGCACGCTGGTCAACCTGCTGCTGCGTTTTTACGATCTCAAGTCCGGCAAGATCCTGATCGACGGCCAGGACATTTCGACCGTGACGCAGCGCAGCCTGCGCCGCCACATCGCCGTGGTGACGCAGGACAGCAGCCTGCTGCATCGCACCATCGCGGAGAACATCGGCTATGGCCGCCCCGGAGCCTCGGAGGAGGAGCTGCGCGAGGCGGCGCGGCGCGCCCATGCCGAAAGTTTTATCGAATCCCTTTACGATCAGGACGGCGCGCGCGGTTTTGACGCCCAGGTCGGCGAGCGCGGGGTCAAACTGTCGGGCGGCCAGCGCCAGCGCATCGCCATCGCGCGGGTGATCCTGGAGGATGCGCCGATCCTGGTGCTCGACGAGGCGACCAGCGCGCTGGACAGCGAGGTGGAGGCGGCGATCCAGCAGGAAATGCGCGAGCTGATGCGCGGCCGCACGACGCTCGCCATCGCGCACCGCCTCTCGACCATCGCGCATCTCGACCGTTTGATTGTTTTGGACAAGGGCCGGATTGTCGAGGATGGCTCGCATGCGGAGCTTCTGGCGCGCGACGGGCTTTATGCGCAGCTGTGGCGGCGCCAGAGCGGAGGCTTTTTGGGCGATTGACCCGCCCAAAATTGCTTGGCATAAGGGGACGCGCGCGGGTGTAGCTCAATGGTAGAGCAGCAGCCTTCCAAGCTGAATACGAGGGTTCGATTCCCTTCACCCGCTCCACCACTAACCTTCTGAACAACGAGCGATTCTGTTTTAGCAGCACTCGACGCGCCGTTCGCTTTCGTTGCAGAACATGTCGCCCTGCTTTTTCAAATCGGCGCCGCGTCCTTCATGCTTACCCAGACGGTAAGACCGCGTTGAGGATCGTCAGCAGGATCACCGCGCCGACGAAGAGGAACCACGCCCTGCGGGAGTCCTTGCCGGCCCTCATCGCCTCGACTTCTCTGGCCGACATTTGCGAGGATTTCTCGTTCAGCCTCTTGCGTTCACGAATAGCGTTCGGATCGAATTTGTAGACGTTTGACATTCGTTTCTCCGTCATTGTTGGCTGACACGACAGTCCTTGTTCCCTCGGGGGCGGGCTGCGTCGGCGCAGGGGCGCCCGTCAGAGACTCTCGACCTTCAGCGTGTTGTGGAACGTCCGGCCGCAGAATTTCTCGAAAATTTCGACGGCGGAGATGCTCTCCGCGTCATTGTAGAAGGGCGTGCCGGGGCCGCGCTCCTTTATCAGGTCGCCGTTCGAGCCGCGCAAGTGCGCGACGATGGCGTCGACTTTGAATTCCTTTGCGGGACCGCGACCGATGCTGGCGGGCTTGGCAACGACCGGAGTGAACGCGATCGTCAGCCCCGCCTTCTTGACCGCGCTGCTCAATTCGTTGGTCGTGTAGCGCGCGGCCTTGTCGCGTCCTCTTGCGGCGGCTGGCGCGGGGGTCGTCGGCGCGGCCCTGCGCGCGCGCGTCGCCTTGGCGGGCTTCGCAGCCTTCGCCGGCTTGGCGCCACGGTCGGACTTCTTTGTCTCCCGCGCCTGCGCAGGAGTTTCGACGACAGCCGTCGGGGTCTCGGAAACGGTCTGTCCGGCTTCGGAATTCGTGTCGGCGGCCTGCGTGTGGTCGGTCATACGGTTTCCGCAAGATCGCTTCGCGATCCGCGAAAACGAAATCGCGCGGAAATCCTCCAGGCGAAGGGCGGATTTCCGAGCGAATGGAATACGATTTCCGAACTGATCGTTCGGAAATCGTATCATGCGTCTGGTCGTTCGCTCCGAATATTCAGCCTCTCGGAGCATCGCCTGCAGCGCAACGTGCTTGTCAATCTGTTTCGTCGAGAGTGCTCGGCTTCGGAGCGCCAGCGCGTGTCGCATTGGACTGCGACACGACTCGCGATGCGCCTGGGTCAGCGAACGAATCCGAAGCCGATGAGGCCTGAAAGGATCAGGTAGATAGCGACGACGTAATTCAGGAGTTTCGGCCGGATGAGGATCAGCACGCCCGCGACAAGCGAGACGATCGGTTGGAGGTGGGGAACGCCGATGTTCACATGCATGTGCAGTGTCTCCGATCCGAGAAGGCGAGGCGAACGTGCCTGGCGCCGTGCCCCGTACCTGCAACTCGCGGCTGGCGCCCTAATGACGCGCCGCCTTTCGCGCCTTCGCGCCAATCCACCTCGCAGCGCGGGTTCGGCTTTGCGGTGGAGTGCTGTCGCCATCCGGCCTTGTCGCGGGCGGCCGGTCCGACTGCGAAAGGGTGGTGGGCGTCGGCTTCGCGCTGGCGGAGCGGGCGGGTTTTTCCCTGCCCGCGGCTGGCGCAGCTTCGGAGGCCGGCTTGGCGGGACGCCGGCCTCGCTTGGTCTGGGCCGCGTCAGCGCGGTCCGGCGCGGGAGCGGAATTCCTGCCGGAAGTCTTCGACAAGGCAGCCCGCTTTCGCGTCACCGTCGCCTCCGCGGGCGCCTCCGATTGCGGATTGGCCTTTTTGGCCAAGCTGCTTTGGGCGCCCTGCTCCACACCGCGCTTCGTCCTGGCGACGACCTTCTGCGCCGCGACCTTCGACTTCGACCCCGCCACGCGCTTGCCGGTCGGCGTGCTTTCCATGCGCGCCGTCGTCGCCGGTCGCGCCTCTGGCGCTTCGATCTCCAGCCCGAACAGCGCCGCCATGTCGTCGACGGCGAGCACGCGCGCGCTGCTGGCGCCGGCGTCGCAGATCGACAGATCGCCCGCCGAGGACACGAGGTCGCCGCGATCGACGCCACGCAGGGTGAACAGCACGTCGGGATCATGGTCCAGCCGCGCGCCCACGCCATAAAGCGTCGCCGCCACATGTTTGCACATTCCCGCCCAGTCCGGGCACGAACAGGACATCTTGATCTCTTTTGGCGTCGGGAACAGCCCGTCGGTCTCGCGGCAGACGCGCTCCATCACATGTTTCGAGAATTTTCCCTGAAGCAGTTCGACGAGCGAGCCGATCGAGCCGGCGCAATCGGCGCAGATCGCGCCCCAGCGCGCCGTCGCAGCGACGGTGACGTCGATCTTGACCTTGTAGGTTTCCGAACCCGCCACCAGAGCCTCGACCTTGCCGCGCGAAACACGCAAGTCGATGACGGCGCCATGCTTGACGTAAGAGCGCCCGCGCCCCAGCCGGTTGGCGTAGTCGGAATAGCGCTCGAGATTATCGCACCACGCCCTGCCCCAGAAGCTTTTGGCGATCTTGGCGCCGTCCACCACCACCGGCGCGACGGACGTCCCCTTCTTGCGCAGCTTTTCGACTTCCTTCGCAGCCCGGGCGCGGCGCTCGGCGACCGAGACATAAGGCTGGAAACCCCAAAAGCTCATCACGCCTCCCGTGTCGCCGCGTCGAGATCGAGACGAACGAGGTCGAGCAACTGGCGGCCGTCGAGTTCAGTCAAATTGATCTCGCCGCCGCCGTGCAACAGGTCATCGGCCATCCGCATCTTCGACTCGATCAGCGCATCGATTCGCTCTTCTATCGTGCCACGGCAGATGAACTTGTGCACCAGCACATTTCGCTTCTGGCCGATGCGGAAGGCGCGGTCGGTCGCCTGGTTCTCGACCGCGGGATTCCACCAGCGGTCGAAATGCACCACATGCGACGCCGCCGTCAGCGTCAGTCCCGAACCGCCCGCCTTCAATGACAGCACGAAGAAGGGCGCACGCTCGTCCTCCTGAAATTGCTTCACCAGCGCCCTGCGCTTGCCCACCGCCGTCTCGCCGCTGAGCGACAGGCCGGGACGCTGGAAAATGTCGGCGAGCAGGGCGTACAGCGGGTCGATCGCTTCGGTGAACTGCGTGAACACCAGCAGCTTTTCTTGCCGGCTGGCGATGGTGGCGGCGACTTCGGCGAGCCGGGCGAATTTGCCGCTGTCCTCGCTCGCCCAGTTCGATCCGACGATCCCGTGCTCGGCGTGATTGCAAATCTGCTTCAAGCGCATCAGCGTCGTCAGAACCAGCGCGCGCCGCTCCATTCCGTCAGCATTCTCAAGCCGGCTTTCAAAGGCGTCGACGGTGGTCTGGTAGAGCGCCGCCTGTTTGCGGCTGAGGCTGCAAAACGCCTTCACCTCCGTCTTGTCCGGCAGGTCGGCGATCACGCTGCGATCGGTTTTCATGCGCCGCAGGATGTAAGGCGCGATCAGGCGCCGCAGCGGCGCGTAGGACGGCGGCGTCTGGTCGGCGAGCCGCTTGGCGAAGGTTTGAAATGCCTTGGAAGACCCCAGCAGTCCCGGATTGAGGAAGTCGAAGATCGACCAGAGATCGCCGAGGTTGTTCTCGACCGGCGTGCCCGTGAGCGCGATGCGTCCCTCGGCTTCCAGCGCCTTCACTGCGCGGGTCTGCTTGGCCTGCGGGTTCTTGATCGCCTGCGCCTCGTCGATGACGACGAACCTCCAGGGAGTCTTGGCGATCCAGCCGAACCGCAACAGCGCGCCATAGCTGATCACGACGAGATCGTTTTTCGCCAGCGCGGCTTCTGGCGCCGCGAGCGTGTCCGCCTTCGCGAAGGCGGGATGCGCGACAAACACGTTTAGGGACGGCGCGAATTTTTCCGCCTCCGCCGCCCAGTTGGCGAGGAGCGACGCCGGGGCGACGATCAGGCTGGGGCGGCGCTCTCCGTCGCGCTGGGCGAGCAGCAGCGCGAGCACCTGAACCGTCTTGCCCAGGCCCATGTCGTCGGCGAGACAGGCGCCGAGGCCGAGGCGCGCCAGAAACCCGAGCCAGCGCACACCGGCCTCCTGATACGGCCTGAGCGTCGCCTTGAGCGCCTCGCCCGGCAGCGCCGCCGCGATGGCCTCCGGGCGGCGACAGGCGTCAAGGGTTTGGGCGAGCCAGTCGCCCGCCTTCACATGCGCCCAGGTCCTTTCGGCGGAAGACGCCGCATCGCGCGCGCCGATGTCGGCGCCGGCGAGCAGCCGCATCGCCTGGCCAAAGGAAATCCCCTCGGTCTGGGCAAGCCTTTCGATCTCGGCGTAGCGGTCGAGCGCCGCCTTCAGCTTGTCATGATCGACCTCGACCCATTTGCCGCGCAGCAGGACGAGGCCGTCGGTGGCGGCGACGAGGCTGGCGATTTCGTCGCGGGTCAGGGGCTCGCCATCAAGCGTGACATCCACCTTGAAGTCGAGCAACTGCCCTGCCCCCACCAGCGACGGCGTGTTCGCGCCGACGGTGGCTTCGACGGCCGGGCGGCTCGGACGGCTGGCGGGCCAGGACGCCGGCATCCGCACCACCAGGCCGGCTTCCTCCAAGGTCGCGACATCCTGCAGCAGTCGCATGGCGTCGGCGGGCGTCCAGCGCAGGGGATGGAAAATCTCGCCGGAGTCAACGATCTCCCTCAGCCAATCGCAGGCTTCGCTGGCGCGACTGACCGGCTCCAGCAGTTTGAGCAGATCGGCTTTGGCGCTCGCGCCGGCATATTCGCGCAGAACCGCCCCCAGCGGCGCATGGCGAAGCGCGCCCTGCCCTGTCAGGCCCGGAACATAGGTGGCGAGAAAGGCGAAGGGCCGCTCGGCGTCCTTGCGGTTTTCGGCAAGATTGAAATGCACGCGCCCGACATGCCGCCACCGGCTGTCGCGCGCGGCGAGAAACGCGTCCAGATCGAGACCGCTTTCTGCGCGCTCGACGTCAAAGGCATCGCTGAGCAAACGCCACAGTCCGGCTAACGCATCGGCGTCAAGATATTCGCCGCCGAGCATGGGCGGCGCCTCCTCGGCGATCTGCGCGCATTCGTCCAAGCTCGGGGCTGGCGCCGGCTCGTCTCCCGCCCGGCAGCGCGCAGCGGTGAAACGGAGCGCGACACTGCGCCAAAACGCAAGGTCGGCTGGCAGACGCCCGCCCGCTTCGGCGAGCCCAAGATGCGCGAGCCCATAACCCGCGCCACGCGCGAACGCCGCCTTGATGCCCGCTGCTATAGCGGCATCGTCGATGGTCGCCTCGCCGGCCACGTTTTCCAGACGCAGAGTTCCATGTGGCGTGATGACGGCGGCGAGGGAAAGAGGGTGCGCGCAAGGAGTCGGAGCCATCGCCTTTACCTAACACAGGCAACCGACGCTCCATACCGGGGTGCGGCGAGGCCTGGGTCCGACGGATTTTTTTCGGGAGGAAAACTGGTAATCATCCCGGTGACAATTGAAGAGACGAAAGTCCTTAATTTATTGACTTTATTATCTTTTATCGCCTTGTCGGCTGTTTCCCTTCACCCGCTCCAAAATCCCTGATGGAAAGTGTTTGGACGCGCGCGGTCGCTCGCCGGCTTCATGCGCCTTGTCGCCATCACACGAAAAACCCCGCAACCGGCTTTCGCCGTGCGGGGCCTCTGATCCTCGGCCACTGTACATCCCAGCTCGCCTTGGAATTGCAACTATACTGACCCAAGCTTGTGGCAAACTTATGACGACGAGCGCGCAGGTTTCTGTTTTCCAGAATGACCTGGATGCGCTTGATCTCGGCCTCGGCGTTTTTCACGCGGCCTTGGCGTGATCACACTGCGAAATTGTCGACGTCAGCAGGATTTTCATCCGAAAACCCGTGGCCACTTTTCGGAAATTCCGCTTAGGGCGACGTCGCCTCGATGGCGGCGGCCGACGCCTCCATGGTCTCGATATCCATCGCGCGGGTTTCCGTGCTCAGCAGCAAGGCGACAAGCGTGGCGCCGCCGAGCCCGGCGAGATAGAGGCCGACCGATCCCGGGCCATAGCCGGACGCAAGCCACGTGGCCGCGAAGGGAGTCAAAGCGGCGCCGAGGATCGAGGCCGCGTTATAGGCGATCCCCGAACCGGTGTAGCGCGTGTTGGTGGGAAAAAGTTCGGGCAACAGCGCCGACATCGGCCCGAAGGACAGGCCCATCAGGCTCATGCCAAGGCTCAAGAACGCCGCCATCAACCAGAGGTTCGCGTCCGCGCCCGATCCCATGGTGGCGGGCGACAGGAACCAGCCAAAACTCAGGCCGAACAGGATGATGGCGCTGGTCACAATGAGCAGAAGGCGGCGTCTTCCAAAACGGTCGGCGAGCGCGCCCGAAATTGGGATGAACAGCGCGAAGAACAGTACGGCGACGAGCTGGAGAGTGAGAAATGTCCTGTAGTCGATGCCGAGCATGCCCTGCTCGACCTTGCCGATGGCGTAGGACAGGGTCCAGGTGTTCATCAGATAAAAAATGCCGTAGGTGGCGACCATGATGAAGGCGCCGCGGAAAAGTTCGCCGAAATTGTTGCGAAACACTTCTGTCACCGGCGACCGCAGCTTTTCGCCGCGCTCCACGGCGCGGAGGAACACGGGCGTTTCGTTGAGTTTTACGCGCGCGTAAAGCCCGACCAGCACCATGAGGAGGGAGGCGAGGAACGGCAGCCGCCAGCCCCAGACGAGAAAGGGATCGTCGAGCCGCGCCGCGCCCGACTGGAACGCAAAAGCGGTGGTCAGGGCGAGAAAAGAACCGTTCGCCAGAATGAAGCCGAAGGGGGCGCCGAGCTGCGGCCACATCGCCGCCTTGGCGCGCTGGCCCGGCGCGGCGGTTTCGACGGCGAGCAGAGCGGCGCCGGACCATTCGCCGCCGAGCCCGAGGCCCTGGCAGAACCGCAGCGACGCCAGCAGCGCCGGCGCCAGCAGGCCCACCGTGTGATAGGGCGGCAGCAGGCCCACGGCGAAAGTGGCGAGCCCCATCAGCAGCAGTGAGCCGATCAATGTCGCTTTTCGTCCGGCGCGGTCGCCGAAATGACCGAACAGCATGGAGCCGATGGGACGCGCGATAAAGGCGACGCCAAAGGCGGCCATGGAGGCCAGCAGCGCCGCCGTCCCTTCGCCCTTGGGAAAGAACAGCAGCGGGAAGATCGAGACGGCGGCGGTCGCGTAAACGTAGAAATCGAAGAACTCGATGGTCGTGCCGATCACGCTGGCGACGATGATCCGCCGCCGCTCCTCCGGCGCGACCTCCACATGTCCGCTCATGGCCGGCTCCCATCGGGACAGAGCGCATCGCAAGCGACCGCCGGCGTCGGAACGACGACGATCGCCTTCACGCGAAATGCGTCAGAGCAGTTCGACCTTGAGCTTGTTGTGGAACGTCTTGCCGCGGAACTTTTCGAAGATCTCCACCGCGGCCAGGCTTTCCTTGTCGTTGTAGAACGGCGTGCCGGGACCGCGCTCGCGGATCAGGTCGCCGTTGGAGCCGCGCAGATGCGCGATCATGGCGTCAACCTTGAATTCCCGGGCGGGGCCGCGACCGATGCTGGCGGCCTTGGTGACCACAGGCGTGAAATCCACGGTCAGCCCGGCCTTCTTCGCGGCGGCGTTCAGCTCGTTGCTGGTGTAGCGGGCCGCCTTGGCGCCGCGTCCGGCGGCGACGGCCACGCGCGCGGGTTTCGCCGCGGCGGCCTTGACCGGCTTGCTCGCGGGCTTGGCGGCCTTCACCGGCTTGGCGGCCTTCACCGGCTTGGCGGCCTTCACCGGCTTGGCGCTTTTCGCGGCGGGCTTGGCGCGCTTGGCCGGCGCGGCGGTCTTCGCGCCTTTGGCGACCTTGGCGGGCTTGGCTTCAGCCTTCACCGGCTTGGCGGCTTTCGCCGCCCGGGCGGCGGGCTTGCGCGCCTTCGCGGGCTTGACGACAGGCTCTTCCTGAACCGGCGCGGCGGGCGCCTCGACTGCCTTTTTGGCGCGCGGGGATTTCGCCGGTTTCGCGGCTTTCGGCTTCGCGACTTTGGCCCTCACGGCGCGCTTCTTCGGCTGCGACTCCTGAGCGGGCGTTTCGACACTCGCCGGAGTTTCGGCGACGGCCGGTTGAGCGTCGGAAGTGATTTCGGTAGCCTGCGTGTCGTCGGTCATGAGTTAGTCTCTTGCCTCTGCTATTTTACTTCATTCAGCGTCGCACGAAATATTTGTCAACTTGTTTCGCCGGATTCACGCATCCAACCGCGCGTTTCGCGCGGCGCCAGTCTTGCTGGGGCACAGGTCGCGAACGCAATCGAGGAGGAGTTGCGCGTCATGAATACGACAACGCTCGCCAGCTTCAGGTTTCCGCGTCGGCTCACAACGACGTCCCGGGAGGACTATGCGCCGCAGGACATCATCGATGTCCTGAAGATCGATCCCTCCTATTTTCACCAGTCTTTTCGCAGGAAATTCAAGCCGAAGCCGGCGGAGCCCGACGCCGGCGATTTCTTCGGCGGACCCGCGCGCGCGCTCGACGTGACGTCGAAAACCCGCGACGCGCGCGAACTGCTGGAGACGATGGCGGCGCTCGCCGACTTCCACAAACTTGTGGTCCGCGAAGACGTCGACCGCTTCGAGGCGATCGAGCCGGATTTTTCGCGCTGGCGCGATTTTCCCGGCGCCTTCGTGCTGTGGACGGCGCGAATCATCGCCGATGAGTCCGCGCGCCTGCGCGTCGTCCGCCAGCTCGTCACCAGCGAGGGCGCGGTCGCCGCCGTCGCGCAGGCGCTGGCGCTGTCGCCGCGCGTCAGCGTGGACGGCGAGGACATGATCGTCGCCTATGTCGCGGAGCGGAGCCGCCGTCCCGCGCTCGCCGGGGAACGATGAGACAACCAAGACTCCTGGCGAGTGACTCCTGGCGATCTCGCGAGTGCGGCCCTATCTTGAGTGTCCCTGAACAAGCAAGACGGACCCGATGAAGATTCGCGCGATCGTGTTTCTCGCCGCCGCCCTCGCCATCGCCACCGGCTTGTGGTCGTTGCTGGCGCCGAAAGCCGATCTGACCATCGAGACCACGCAGGTGGACGAAATGCCGGTCACGGTGTTCCGTCCCGCGAACGCGCCGCCCGGCCCCGTCGTCGTCGTCGCCCATGGGTTCGCCGGCTCGCAGCAATTGATGCAGCCGGTCGCCGAAACCCTCGCCCACGCCGGCTATACCGCCATCACCTTCGACTTCGCCGGCCACGGACGCAACACGCGGCCGCTGTCGGGCGGGATCAAGGATCACGACCTGAGTTTTCGCATCCTCAGCGACGAGATCGACCGGATGATCCGGTATGCGCTGACCCTGCCCGGCGCGGGGCCGCGCGTCGGTCTTGTCGGTCATTCCATGGCGGCGATTCTGACCATCGACAACGCCGTCAACAACGACAAGGTCGCGGCCGTAGTCGCCTTCTCCAATTTCGGCAGCAAGGCGACGGCGAGCGAACCGAAAAACCTGCTGATCGTCGACGGCGCATGGGAGGCGTCGCGGCTGAAGGACGACGCGCTGCGGATCATCGGCATGGCGGCGGCGTCGCCGCAGGAACGGGTCACTTACGGCGACATGGCGAAGGGTTCCGCGCGCCGTCTGGTCTATGCCGAGGGCGCCGAACATGTCGGCGTCATCTACAGCCGCGACGGCCTCACCGAAATGCTGGACTGGCTGAACGCGGTGTTCGGGCGCACGCAAACCGGCGCGGTGGATGCGCGCGGAAAGGCGCTCGGCCTGCTGTTCCTCGGCCTGTTCGCGCTCGCGGCGCCGCTGTCGCGATTGCTGCCGGAGCTTTCGACGGTCCCGCTGGGCGCCGGTCTGCCGTTCAAGCGGCAATGGCCGGTCGCCGTGGCGCCGGCTGTTTTGACGCCGCTGATCCTGTGGAAAATCCCGACGGACTTTTTGCCCATCCTGCTCGGCGATTATCTCGTCGTTCACTTCGCGCTTTACGGCGCGCTCACCCTGCTGGGCCTGTGGCTGACGGCGCCTTCACACACCATGTGGCGGGCGCCCTGGCGCGGGTGCGTTGTCGCGGCCTTGCCCATCTTCGCCTATTACGCGGTCGGCTTCGGGCTGCCGATTGATGCGTTCGCGACCTCGGTCGCGCCCACCGCGACGCGCTGGCTGCTGATCGCGCCGATGTTCTGCGGCGTCGTCGTCTATGTGCTGGCCGACGAATGGTTTACGCGCGGCGTGGGGGCGGCGAAGGGCGGCTATCTCTTTTCAAAAATCTGTCTGGTCGTGTCGCTGGCGCTCGCCGTCGCGCTCAATCCGTCAAAACTGTTCTTCCTGGTGATGATCGTTCCGGTGATCTGCCTGGTCTTCGTCCTGTTCGGATGGGTCAGCCGGCTCGCCTACAAGCGCACGGGCGATCCGCGCGTCGCGGCGCTCGCCAACGCCGCCGCGCTGGCCTTCGCCATTTGCGCGACCTTCCCGGTGGTGGATTAGCGGTCCTCTACCCACGTGCGGGGCGATACTCGACCTGTTCATCGGCAAAGCAGGCTGGATCATCGAGTTCGATTCTGCGACTCCCCCTCTCCCCGCTCGCGGGGAGAGGGGGCGGCGGCGCCTCTCTCATACGGTTTCCGCAAGATCGCTTCGCGATCCGCGAAAACGAAATCGCGCGGAAATCCTTCAGGCGAAGGGCGGATTTCCGCGCGAGCGGAATACGATTTCCGAACTGATCCTTCGGAAATCGTATCACTCGACCCAGTCGAGGGACCGGGCCACCGCCTTGTTCCACATCTCGTAAAGCTTTTGACGCTCTTCCTGCGCCATGGCGGGGCGCCAATGCCGGTCCGCCTCCCAGTTGGCGACGATGTCGTCGGTGGACCCCCAAAAACCCGTGGCGAGCCCCGCCGCATAGGCGGCGCCGAGCGCCGTCGTCTCGATCACTTTCGGCCGCACAACCGGGGCGTCGAGCATGTCCGCCTGGAACTGCATGAGCAGGTCGTTGACGACCATGCCGCCATCGACGCGCAATTCCTTGATCGCCACGCCGGAGTCGCGGCTCATGGCGTCGAGCACTTCGCGGGTCTGATAGGCCGTGGCTTCGAGCGCGGCGCGGGCGATGTGCCCCTTGTTGGCGAAGCGCGTCAGGCCCGCGACGAGGCCGCGCGCATCGGCGCGCCAGTGCGGCGCGTAGAGTCCGCTGAAGGCGGGCACGAGATAGACGCCGCCATTGTCCGGAACAGTTTTGGCCAGCGGCTCGATTTCGGACGCCGCGCCGATCAGGCCGAGATTGTCGCGCAGCCATTGCACCAGCGCGCCGGTGATGGCGATGGAGCCCTCCAGCGCATAGACCGGCGCCGCCGCGCCGAGCTTGTAGGCCAGCGTGGTGATCAGCCCGCATGTGGATGGAAACGGTTTTGCGCCGGTGTTCATCAGCATGAAGCAGCCGGTGCCATAGGTGTTCTTCGCCTGTCCGGGATGCAGGCAGGCCTGGCCGAACAGGGCGGCATGCTGGTCTCCCAAAATGCCGGCGAGCGGGACGCCGGCGAGAACGCCGGTCGCGTCGCCAAAAACTTCGCTGGACGAGCGGATTTTTGGCAGGCAGGCGCGCGGGATGTCGAACAGGTTCAGAATGTCCTGATCCCAGTCGAGCGTTTCGAGGTTCATCAATTGCGTGCGCGAGGCGTTGGTGACGTCGGTGACGTGCCAGCCGCCAAGCTTCCAGGCGATCCATGAATCCATCGTGCCGAACAGCACATCGCCCGACTCGGCGCCTTTTTGCGCGCCGGGGACATGATCGAGCAGCCAGCGCAGTTTGAGCCCGGAAAAATAGGTGGCGAGCGGCAGTCCGGTTTTTTGCCGCAGCCGATCCTGGCCGCCGTTTTTTGAAAATTCGCGCACGAGATCGTCGGTGCGCGTGTCCATCCACACCAGCGCATTGTGCAGGGGTTCGCCGGTGTGGCGATTCCAGATCAATGTGGTTTCGCGCTGGTTGGTGAGGCCGACGCTGCGCAGATCGGCGGGTTTTAGGCCTCGCTTCGCCAGCGCGCCCAAAATGACCGCCTGGGTGTTGCGCCAGATTTTTGCGGCGTCGTGTTCGACCCATCCCGGCCTGGGCGTGATCTGTTCATGCTCCATCTGGTCGATGGCGACGATCTCGCCCTGGCGATCGAAAATGATGAAGCGGGTCGAGGTCGTGCCCTGGTCGATCGCGCCGACATAACTGCCCATTCTTTCCTCCGCCGGACGAAAAGGGCAGGCTATAACCTTCGACGCGCCGGCGCCATCGGGGCGCCCACTTGGGGTGACGCCCGGGCGCCGACGAGGATTTGCTTTATTTCGCGGGAGCGGCCTTGAGGCGCACGCCGCGGCCTCCGCCACGGCTTTCGACGTTCTCGCCCAGGATCTCCACCCCGGCGCGGTCGAGGGCCTCGATCACCTTGGTCAGCGTCTGCACCACGCCCCGGACATTGCCCGCGCTCGTTTCCATGCGCTGGATTGTCGGCAACGACACCCCCGACAGTTCGGCCAACTGCCGCTGGTCGATGCCGAGCAGGGCGCGTGCGGCGCGCATCTGGCAGGCGGTGATCACGTGACCTCCGGAGTCGCGATGGTGAATAAAGGCTCAATTCGCATTCTACCATGTTGACCATGGAAATATAGGGTTTAGGCTACGCTTCTCACGTTCGCTCTGTGAACTCTGATGGGTGATACATGACTCTTGACGGACTGCGCAGGACTCCGCGCCCGTCGGCCGGCGGCGCCCTCGGGGCGGGCTAAGCCATGCCGCTGTCCGCCTGGCTCCTCGGCGACGCCGCCCTGCTGGTTCTGGGATTTTTGGGCGTGTTCCTGAGCCGCGCCCGCGCCGGGTCGGCCCTTGTGTACAGCGCCGCCTTCGTCATCACCGCCCTGCTCTGCGGCGTCTCGGTGGCGCGCCTGCTGACCGGCGGCGAAGCGGCGACCATCACCCTGCCCTTCGGCCTGCCCTGGCTCGGCGCGCATTTCCGCATCGACACGATCTCGACCTTCTTCCTCGCGGTGGTGAATTTCGGCGCGGCGGCCGCCAGTTTTTTTGCCATCGGCTACGGCCGCCACGAATCCGAGCCCGGCCGCGTGCTGCCGTTCTTTCCGGTTTTTTTGGCGGCGATGAATTTTGTCCTGGTCGCCGACGACGCCTTCACCTTTCTTCTGTCCTGGGAGCTGATGTCGCTGGCCTCCTGGGCGCTGGTGATGGCCCATTCCCGCGAGCCCGCCAACGCCCGCGCCGGCTTCGTCTATATCCTGATGGCGAGCCTCGGCACGTTCGCGCTGCTGCTCGCCTTCGGCCTGCTCGCCGGCGCCGATGGCCACTACGCTTTTGACGTCATCCGCGCGCATCCGCCCACCCCCGTGCTCGCGGGGCTGATCCTGGCGCTGGCCCTGTTCGGCGCGGGCTCCAAGGCCGGCCTCGCGCCTCTGCATGTCTGGCTGCCGCTCGCCCATCCCGCCGCGCCCAGCCACGTCTCCGCGCTGATGAGCGGCGTGATGACCAAGGTGGCCGTTTACGGGTTTTTGCGCCTGGTGTTCGACCTCAACGGTCCCGCCGACTGGTGGTGGGGCATTCCCGTCCTCACCGCCGGCGCGGGGACCGCCGTGCTCGGCGTGCTGTTCGCGCTGTTGCAGAACGATTTCAAGCGCGTGCTGGCCTATTCGACGATTGAAAACATCGGCGTCATTTTTGTCGCGCTCGGTCTGGCGCTGGCCTTCAAGACCCATAATTTTGGCGCCGCCGCCGCGCTGGCGATGACGGCGGCTCTGTTCCATGTGCTGAACCACGCTGTGTTCAAAAACCTGCTGTTCTTCGGCGCCGGCGCCGTGCTCGCCGCGACCGGTGAGCGCGACCTGGGAAAACTCGGCGGCCTGCTGAAAAACATGCCGGCGACCGGCCTGTTTGTGCTGGTCGGCTGCGCCGCCATTTCGGCGCTGCCGCCGCTCAACGGCTTTGCTTCGGAATGGCTGGTGTTCCAGGCGATCCTGCTGAGCCCGTCGCTGCCGTCATGGGCCTTAAAACTGCTGATTCCGGCGGTGGGCGCGCTGCTCGCCCTGGCGGCGGCGTTGGCCGGCGCCTGTTTTGTCCGCGCTTTTGGCATCGGTTTTTTGGGGCGCCCGCGCAGCGATGCGGCCAAGGACGCGCACGAGGTCGACCGCTTTTCGCTGGTCGCCATGGGCGTTCTGAGTGTGCTGTGCCTGCTTGCCGGCATTTTTCCCGGCGTCATCATCGACGCCTTGTCCCCCATCGTGCGCGCGCTGGTCGGCGTCAGCATGGCGCCGCAAGCCGCGCTCGGCTGGTTCGCCATCGCGCCGATCGCGGAAAGCCGCAGCTCCTATGACGGCCTGCTGGTCTTCCTGTTCATCGCGCTCTCGGCCATGCTCGCCGCCTTCATCATCCACCGGCTCGCCTCGGACGCGGTGCGCGTCGCCCCGGCCTGGGATTGCGGTTTTCCCGATGCCGATCCCAACACGCAATATTCGCCGGAAAGTTTTGCCCAGCCGATCCGGCGGGTGTTCAGCGGCTTCGTCTTCTCAACGCAGGAGAGCGTGGACATGCCCGCGCCCGGCGATCTTCGCCCCGCCCGCTACGAATTGCGCGTGCGCGACCGCGCCTGGGACATCGTTTACAAGCCGGTGGTGGGCGCGGTGCAAAAACTCGCCGACGTGCTGAACCGGCTGCAATTCCTGACCATCCAGCAATATCTCAGCCTTGTCTTCGCGGCGCTGGTCGTGTTGCTGCTGGCGCTGGCGATCTGGACCTGAGCCATGCTGGAACAGCTCTCCATTCAAATGGTGCAGATGTTTCTGGTGCTGCTGGCGGCGCCGCTGCTCACCGGGTTCATTCGCAAAGTGAAGGCGCGGCTGTTGCGCCGGCGCGGCCCGCCCCTGCTCCAGCCCTATCGCGACCTGATCAAACTGGCGCGCAAGGAGGTGGTGGTCGCCGACAGCGCCTCCTGGCTGTTCCGCGCCGCGCCCTATCTGATCTTCGCCGCCACCTGGGTTGCGGCGGCGCTGGTTCCGACGTTTGGAACGGGGCTGATGTTCAGCTGGTCGGCCGACCTGATCGCCATCATCGCTTTGCTCGGCAGCGCCCGCTTCTTTCTGGCGCTGGCCGGCATGGATGTCGGCACGAGTTTCGGCGGCCTCGGCTCCAGCCGCGAAATGATGTTCGCCACTTTGGCCGAACCGGCCCTGATCATGATCGTGTTTTCCGTGGCGCTGATCGCCGGCACGACGCAATTGTCCTATATCGCCGCCTTTGTGATGTACGCGGCGGGCCTGCGGGTGTCGCTGGTGCTCGGTCTCGTCGGCCTCGTCATCGTCGCCATCACCGAGAACGCGCGCATTCCCGTCGACAATCCCGCCACCCATCTCGAACTCACCATGGTGCATGAGGCGATGGTGCTCGAATATTCGGGCCGCCACCTCGCCATGATCGAGCTGTCGTCGCAGTTGAAACTGATCGTCTATGTCTCGCTGATCGCCTGCATCTTCTTCCCCTGGGGGCTCGCCCCGGTCGGCGCGGGTTTGAACGCGCATGTCCTTGGGTTCGCGGCTTACGCCGGCAAGCTTGCGGCGGCGGGCGCCATGCTCGCCCTGTTCGAAACCACGGTGGCGAAAATGCGGGTGTTCCGCGTGCCCGATTTCATCGGCGTGGCGCTCATGCTCGGCCTGCTCGCCACGCTGCTGCGCTTCATGTCGGAGAGCCTGTGATGGATCGTCTCGCCTTCGACATCGCGCATTTTCTGGCGGGCGGCCTCGTCCTGATCAGTTTTGTGCTGCTCTACCAGGACCGGCTGTTCGCTTTGCTCAACGCCTATGCCCTGCAAGCCCTGACGCTGGCCTTCGCCGTGGCGTGGCAGGCCCATATCCAGGAGGCGCCGCATCTCTACATCACCGCCGGCATCACCCTGGTGTTCAAGGCGCTGATCATTCCGGTCGCCTTGCACCGCATGGTGGCGCGACTGGGGGTTCATCGCGAGGTCGAGACAGTGGTGAGCCTGGTGCCGACCATGCTCGGCGGCATCGGCCTCGTCGCCCTGTCGATGGTGGTGATGCTGCGCGTCACCCACGGCGCCGACCCGCTCACCCGCGAAGATCTCGCCTTCGCGCTGTCGGTCGTTCTGCTGGGCATGCTGATGATGGTGACGCGCACCAATGCGGTGAGTCAGGTGGTCGGCTTCATGTCGCTGGAAAACGGCCTCATCCTCGCCGCCGCGGCCGCAAAGGGCATGCCGCTGGTGGTCGAGATCAGCGTCGCCTTTTCGGTGCTGATCGCGCTGATCGTCATCGGCATTTTCCTGTTCCGCATCCGCGAACGTTTTGACTCCGTCGATCTCCAGGCGCTCGACGATTTCAGGGGCGAGACCCGATGAGCGCGCTCGCCGCCTATAACATCCAGATCATCCTGTTCCTGCCGCTGCTCACGGCGGCTTTGCTGGCGGCGCTGAAATCGTATCGCGTTTCGGCGGCGATCAACGTCGGCTCCGCTTTCGTCACCTTCCTCGCCGCCTGTTCGCTGCTGGTGTTTCGCCCCCACTCCGGGCGCTATCTGCTGATCGACGACCTCAACATCGTCTTCGTCGTCCTCAACACGTTTGTCGCCTTCACCACCAGCGCCTTCAGCGCCAGCTACATTTCCCACGAACTCGAGACCCGGCGGCTGACCGGCGCGCATCTGCGTTTTTACCACGCCATGTACCAGTTGCTGCTCGGGGCGATGAACCTCGCGCTCACCGCCAACAATATCGGCATCATGTGGGTGGCGATCGAGGTGGCGACGCTCACCACCGTGCTCATGGTCGGCATCTATCGCACCCCGCAGGCGCTGGAGGCGGCGTGGAAATATTTCATTCTCGGCAGCGTCGGCATCGCGCTCGCCCTGTTCGGCACCATCCTGATCTATATGGCGGCGCGGCCCGTGGTCGGCGAAGGGTTGAACGGCATGGTCTGGACCGAATTGATCCAGCATGTCGCCGCTTTCGACCCGGCCCTGCTCAACTTGGCTTTTGTGTTCCTGCTGCTCGGCTATGGCACCAAGGTTGGGCTGGCGCCGCTGCACGCCTGGCTGCCGGATGCGCATGCGGAGGGGCCGACGCCGATCTCGGCGGTGCTGTCGGGGCTGCTGCTCAATGTCGCGCTCTATGCGGTGCTGCGCTTCAAGCTGCTGATGGCGGCGAACGCGGGCGCCATCGCGCCGGGGCCGCTGATGGTGGCGCTTGGCCTGCTGTCGCTGGTCTTCGCCGGCTTCATGCTGTACCGGCGCGGCGACATCAAACGCCTGTTCGCCTATTCGTCGATCGAACACATGGGCATCATCGTGTTCGCCTTCGGCATGGGCGGCGCCATCGCCAATTTCGCCGGGCTGCTGCACATGACCATGCACAGCCTGACGAAATCCGCCATTTTCTTCGCCGTTGGCCACATCACCCAGGTCAAGGGCACCCAGCAGATCGCCGACATCAGGGGGTTGACCACCACCCACCCGTTCCTGGGATGGGCGCTGGTGGTCGGCGTCATCGCCATCGCCGGCCTGCCCCCGGCGGGCGTGTTCATGAGCGAGTTTTTGATTGTCAGCTCGACCATTTCGCGGGCGCCGATCCTTGCGGTCATTCTGGTGATCGGCCTGCTCGTCGCCTTCGGCGCGCTGCTGCTGCGCCTGCATGGCCTCGCCTTCGGCGAGCCCAAGGGGGAAACAGGGCCGGTCCACGCCTCCTATCTGCCGCTGGCGGCGCATCTGTCGCTGGTGCTGGTCGCGGGCGTTTACCTGCCGCCGCCGCTGGTCGCGTGGTTCCAGCATATCGCCACATCGCTGCACTAGAGCGAGGAGGTTTTGTGACCACCCTCATCCAAGCCTTCGCCGCCTTGCCGCCGGTCCCCGGCCATGGGCCGTGGCCGCGGCGGATGGTCGACGAGACCATCTGGGAGGGACTCGCCGAATGGCTCGGCAACGGCCACGGCGCCTTGTTGGGCCTGTGGGGCGATGCCGAGGCTGTCCATATGGCCCTGCTTGACGCCCCTGAAGGCGTGTCCGTCGCCAGCATCGCCTGTCGCCCGGGACAATTTTTTCCCTCCGTCGGCGCCCTGCACCCGCCGGCGATCCGTTTCGAACGCGCGGTGTGCGACCTGTCCGGCCAAATCCCGTTTGATGCGCCCGACGACCGGCCCTGGCTGGACCATACGCAAGCCTATGCCTTCCTGCCCAGCGAGGGCGAGGGACTGCACCAGATCCCCGTCGGCCCTGTGCATGCGGGCATTATCGAGCCCGGCCATTTCCGCTTCACCTGCAACGGCGAAACCATCGTCCGGCTGGAGGCGCGTCTCGGCTATGTCCACAAGGGCGTGGAGGCGCTGATGACGGGCGCGCGCCTCGACCGCGCGGCGCAACTCGCGGCCCGCTGCTCGGGCGACAGCACCGTCGCCTATTCAATCGCCTTCGCACGCGCCGTCGAGGCCGCTGGGGGCGTCGAAATTCCGGAGCGGGCGCATGGACTGCGCGGGCTGATGGCGGAACTGGAGCGTCTGGCCAATCATCTCGGCGACATCGGCGCCATTTGCAACGACGCCGCTTTTGCATTGATGCTGGCGCATTGTTCTGTGCTGCGCGAAAGAGTTTTACGCGCTTGCGCCGCCTGCTTTGGCCATCGGCTGATGATGGATGGCGTCGCGCCGGGCGGCGTGTGCGTCGATCTCGACGGCGCGGCCACGCGGCGCCTGCAAGAGTTGGTTGCGACGATTCGCACGGCCTTTCCGCCGCTGGTCGAACTCTACGACTCCACCACCTCCTTGCAGGACCGCACGGTCGCCACGGGCATTTTGAGGCCGGAGCTGGCGAAAAAATTCGGCGCCGGCGGTTTTGTCGGCCGCGCCTCCGGCCGCGATTTCGACGCGCGGCGCGCCCTGCCCTACCCACCCTACGACCGCCTGCGTTTTTCCACGCCGGTCTTGACCGAGGGCGATGTAAACGCCCGCGTCTGGATTCGGATCAGGGAAGTCGAGCAAAGTCTTGCGCTGATCGCGCAAATTCTGGAGCGCCTGCCGCCGGGCGAGATTTTTGTGGAGCCCGGCGCGATCACCGGCGAGGGGCTGGCTCTGGTCGAAGGTTTTAGAGGCGACGTGCTGGTTTGGGTGCGCGTCAATAACGGCGTGGTCGAGCGTTGCCATCTGCGCGACCCCTCCTGGCTGCAATGGCCGCTGCTCGAAGCCGCCATCGAAGGCAACATCGTCGCGGATTTCCCGCTCTGCAACAAGTCGTTCAACTGTTCCTATTCGGGGCACGACCTCTAGGGCTTTCGACATGCGCAAGCTGTTGTTTCAGACTGTCGTCAAAAAGCCGCTGACCGAGCCGGCGCCCGCCGCCGACGATCCCGAACTGCTGGCGCTCGCGGAAAAGCTCAAGCACAGGATCGACGCGACATTCGCCGGCAGCCTTTCGATCCGCGCCGTGGACGCGGGATCGTGCAACGCCTGCGAGTTGGAAATCCACGCGCTCAACAATCCGTTCTACGATCTCGAGCGTTTCGGGCTGAAATTCGTGGCGTCGCCGCGCCACGCCGACATCCTGCTGGTGACCGGTCCGGTGACGCGCAACATGCGCGAGGCCTTGCAACGCACCTACGACGCCACGCCGTCGCCGAAATGGGTTGTGGCCGTGGGCGGCTGCGCCGGGGACGGCGGCGTTTTCGCCGGAAGCCCGGCCTGCCTGGGCGGGGTGGCGGAGGTCGTTGCCGTGGACCTGTTCATTCCCGGCTGTCCGCCGACGCCATTGACGCTGATCAAGGGGTTCTTGGCGCTGGTCGGCGGCTGATGCGGCGTTCGCCAGGGGGCGACGGCCCGCGATCTTCAAAATGAAATTTAGCTAACGCCTTATTTTGGAATATATTTTTTCCAACGTCGCGCGGACGAATCGTTCAAGCCCACACCGCAGGGGAGCGCGGATGGCTCAAAAACCCAATGCGTCTCAGCGGCCGGTCGTCACTCCGCCGCCGCTCGCTTCGCTCTGACGCCGTTCGAGTACAGCACGCCGAGGGCCGCGCTTTCGATCGCCTGGACGATCAGCGCATCCTTCGACAGATAGCCGGTGATGCCCGCCCGGAATCCGCAGCGGCGCACTTCCGGCGTGTCGAGCCCCGTCAGCAGGACCACGGGAAGATTGTACTTGCGCTGGAATTCCTGGATCAGCGGGATCGAGGTTTCCTGGCCCAGCCAATAGTCGACGATGGCGAGATCGTAGTGATCCCGACCGGCCGAATCCTTGGCTTCGCCGCTTGAGCCGCATTGCGTGAAGCGGATGTCGAGCTGTTCGCCGCCGCGCGCCGCGCGCATGATCAGCTCCCGGTCGATCGGGTCGTCATCGACGAGAAGCACCCTCACTGTTTCGCGCGTCGGCTGCGCCAGATAGTCAAAATCGGCGCCGACATCCATGTCGATTTCCTGGACTGCCGTCATTGCACTCCCCTCGTTGTTGGCCTCAAACCCATTCCGCGCCGCGCGAAAAATGCTCACGCGTCGAACTTCGGCGCGACGTCCCCCGCGCCCTCCGCCTCGGGCGCGGGCGAACGACTCGCCCAGCGCACGGTCTCCAGAATTTCGCGAACGATTTGCGTCAACTCAGTCATCGTGTTCGGCTTGACGAAGATTCGCGTCGCGCCCAGGTCCATGGCGGCGCTATGCACGGTTTCCGTCGCCGTGGTGGTCAGGACAAAAATCGGCAGTTCGCGCAAATCAAGGGAATGTCGCACCGCGCGCAAAACCCCGACCCCGTCGAGTTTCGGCATGTTGATGTCGAGAATCACCGCCGCCGGCAATTCCGCGAGCATGTCCCTGCGCGACAGCAACGCCAGCGCGTCCACACCATTGTCGACCCGGCCGCATTCGATATGCGCTCCGACGCCCCAGCCGATCCGCTTGAGGGCGCTTTTCATCAGGAAGACGTCGTCGTCATCGTCGTCCACAATCAGGATGTACGGTGACTTCGCGTGCTCGGCGATTTCGAGCATTGTGCGCATCCCTTTCACCGGCGAAACACCGTCGCAACACGCACTCAACCGACTTGCGAATCAGCTAATTGTCGAGCCTCTGTTGCAAATTGTAAACGGAAAGTTAACACACGCAAGCGTTGTGATGTCACGACGAAGGTTGTATCTCCGCCCGCCGGTCATGCGGCTATTCCGTCGCCGCGACCACGTCCTGCGCCGGAATGACGACGGCGAAAGTGGAGCCGACGCCGGGCTCGCTCTCGACCGAAATGGTCCAGGCCCGCCGCTCGCACACCGACTTGCAGATGGCGAGGCCAAGCCCGGAGCCCGCGATCTTGCTGCGCGGCATCAGCCGGGTGAAGGGCTGGAAGATCAGGGCCTGCTGCGACGCCTCGATCCCCCGGCCGTTGTCGCGCACGCGCAGCACGCAATCGCCGTTCGCCTCGATCTGCGCGGTGATCGCCACGCGCGGGTCTTCTTCGGCGCGACGGTATTTGATCGCGTTGGAGACGAGGTTGCGGACCAGTTGCTGCACGCCCGTCATGTCGCCCCGGATCACCGGCAGGCCCGCGCTGACGACGATCGCCGCATTGGACCGGATCGCGGCGTCGAGTTCGTTCACGACCTCGACGACAACGGAATCAAGAGGAATGTCCTCGATGTCGGCCTGCGCATTGTTGGCGTAGGAGAAGGCCAGGATGTTGTGCACGAGGTCGCGCATGCGCACGGCCGCGTCGGTCATCACCTCGAGGCAATGCCGCCCTTCGGCGTTGAGCGCGTCCCCGTGCTCGTCGGCGAGCATCTTGCCGAACACGCTGATTTTTCGCAACGGCTCCTGGAGGTCATGCGAGGCCACATGGGCGAATTTCTCCAGCCCCTCGTTGGCGCTGGCGAGACGCATGTTGGCGCGCTGCAACTCCTCTTGCGCGCGATTGCGCGCGGTCACGTCGACGAGCACGCAGAGATAGGACAGTTCCGGCTCGGTCTCGGTCTCGGCGAAGGCGGAAAACTCGACCTCGATCACCGTGTGGTCGCTGGCGACCAGACGCAAGGGCGCCCCCTGGCAATAGCCGGCGTCGGCGAGCGAGGGCAGCAGTTCGCCGACCAGGGTTTCGCGCGATTCGGGATCGAGCAGATCGCAGATGTCGCGGCCGATGATGTTTTCGCGCGCGCGCCCGGTCTTTTCGAGCAGGGCGTCGCTGGCCACCGCGATGCTGCGGTCGGCCAGAAACGAACACATCATCACCGGCGTGTGGCGGTAGAGCCGCTCGAACCGGATCTGGCTGGCGTCCAGCGCCGCATTGGCCGCCGACAGCGCGGTTTCGCGGGCCTTCAGCTGGGTGATGTCGCTGGTGACGATCAGCAGCATCGCATTCTCGTCGCTGGCGGCGTCGCGATAGGGAATGCGGTCCGTCGAGGTCCAGCGGACCGCCCCGTCCGGCTCGACCGCCTGCGTCAGGACATTGTAGCTGGCGCGGCCCGCCGTCAGCGCTTCGTCGTTGTGCGCGCGCCAGTCCGCGTCGAGCGGCGCCAGCACGCTGTCGATGTCCATGCCGACGACGTCCTCGGGCGTGCGGCCCACCGTGGACGCCGCCGCCCTGTTGGCGCGCAGCACGCGCCGCTCCGCGTCGATCAGCCAGATCGACTGCGGCACGCTGTTGAACAGCAGACGCAGCTTGCTCTCGTTGCGCAGCAGCGCCTGATGGGCGTTGTGCGCCTCGATCTTGAGCCCGATCCACTGCGCGATCTGCTTGACGAAGCCGCGCTGGATGTTGGTGAGCGGCCCGTATTTCGGCCCGGAGTCGGAAAAGAAGCTGACGGCGGCATAGACCTTGCCACGGGTTTGCGGGCGTATGCCGATATAGGTCGCCGAGCCCCTTTCGGTTTCGACCAGCTCCGCCCGGCCGTCCCGCAGACTCAGCTGGGCGCCGGCCAGCACGATTTCGCAGAGGTCCTCATCCTCGGGACAATTGGCATAAGCCTCGGCGCCCGGCGCGATTTGGGGCCAGCTGGACCCCTCCGACGAACAGAAGCGACAGGTTTCCGGCTCCGGCGCGCCGCAGCTCCGGTTGCACAGGTCATGGGGCAGCCAGATCGGCGTTCCCGGCGCGAGCGCCTCGTCCTGCGCGCCGACGACGCCGATCACGCGATGGTGGTCGCCGGCGACCTCGGAGGCGAGCGCGCGGTCGAGCCCGAGAATGCGCAGGCCGATCTCCAGGGCGGGCCGGATCGCCTCGTGCACCGGGAGGTTGAGGTCGCCCTCGATGGCCGAAAGCTCCTTGAGCGCGGCGACATGGCGCACCTGCTCCGAGACGTCGCGGCCGCAGGCGACATAGGCGATGGTCGCGCCCTCGTCGTCCTGGACAGGCGCGAAAATCACCGTGCGCCAGATCTCGCCGCCGTCGGCGCGCTGGCGATGGATGAGCGTTTCGTATTTGCGTTCGGTCTTGAGCGCCTCAATGGCGGCGCGCACATGGGACAGGGTTTCGGGCGCGAGCGAATCCAGAACGTCGAAAATGTCGCGTTCGACCAGGGCGGACGGCGAGGTCTCGTAAACGGACGCGAAAACCTGGTTGCAGAAGGTGATGCGGTTGGTGCGCGCGTCCCAGCTCACCAGCGAATCCTGCATCGACGCCAGAATGGTGCGCTGCCGCCGGTCGAGTTCGCGCACCTGGGCCTGCGCGCGCTTCAGCTTGTCGATGTCGACCAGCGTGACCACCGAGCCCTGCATGTCCTCGCCGTCGACCCGGTAGGGCAGGATGCGCAGCAGATAGCCGCGTCCGCCGACGCTGACCTCCTTCTCGCACAATTCGCGGCTCTCGCTCACCCGGTCGAGCAGCGCATGGAAATCGGCGTTGTCGAAGCGCACGGTGATGTGCGAGATCGGCCGGCCGACGTCATGGGGGATCAGGTTGAAGGCCTGCGCGGCGGCCGGCGTGTAGCGGCGCACATGCTTCTTGTCGTCGAGGAAGATGGTGCCGATCTCCGTCGCCTTGAGCAGGTGCTCCATGTCCAGCGTCACCTGGATCAGCTCGTCGATCTTGCGCTGGTGCTCCGAGGTGACCGAATAAAGCTCCTCGTTGACGGAATGCAGCTCCTCGTTGGTGCTCTGCAATTCCTCGTTCGAGGCCATCAGCTCCTCGTTGGTGGATTGCAGCTCCTCGTTGCTGGTGGCCAGCTCCTCGATGGCGGATTGCAGGTTTTCTTCGGTGGATTGCAGCTCGTCCAGAAGACCCTGGTTGCGGTGGCGCAGCTCCAGCACCTCGTCGGCGGTGGACGCCGATTCCACCGCCGGCGCCGGCTCGGCCGCCCTGGGTTTTTCCTCGCGGGTCTCGATGGTCAGCAGCAGGAAGTCGCTGACGCCCTCGGATTCGGACACGGGTTCGATCGACACCAGTTCGATCCGTTCGCCGGCTTCGGTCTCGCGCCTGATGCTGCGGCGAAATTTTGGAAACGGCATCCGCGCCAGGGGCGTCGCCAGACGCCCGTCCAGGGACGGGCTGTGCGCGCCCAGCCCGTTGGCGACGACCAGCGCGAGTTCGCGCGGCAGCATGTCGGCGATTTTTTGGGTGAAGACGCCCGGCTTCAGGTCGATGTATTTCGAGGCGTCGCCAAAAATGTGCAGCAGCGTTCCGTCGCGCGACAGCAGGAAGCCGGGCGGCGCGAAGCGGGCGAGCAGCTCCTTCAGCGCGGCGAATGTGGCGCGGGACACGTCCCGGGAGGGCGCGAGTCCGCGCGTCGCTTCGACCGCGCGCGCCGCGCCGCCGTGACTTGTGTGCAGGCCGCGCGGCGTGAGCACGCCGGTGGGCAACAGCCTGACGTCGCGCGTCTTGGTGAAAATGCGCCACTTCTGGTTGACGGTCTTGAATTCGTTGGCGACATCGCCGAGCGATTCGCTCGGGCCAAGGAAGGCCACGCCGCCCGCGACCAGGCAGAAATGGAACAGGTTGAGCGCGAATTTTTGCGCGTCCTCGTCGAAATAGATCAGCACATTGCGGCAGGTGAGCAGGTCGATGCGCGCGAACGGCGGGTCCTTGAGAATATTGTGCTGGCTGAAGACGATCAGGCGGCGGATGCTTTTTCGGATGCGGACATGGTCGCCTTCGCGCTCGAAATAGCGTTCGACGTGCTCGGCGGGCAATGGGGCGACCGCCGAGGCCGGAAAGAGCCCCGCCGAGGCCACGGCCAGGGTCTGGGCGTGGATGTCGGTGGCGAGAATTTTCAAGTTCAGCCGCTTGCCCAGCGCTTCCGCGGCTTCGGCGAAACAGATGGCGATCGAATAGGCCTCCTCGCCCGAGGAACAGCCGGCCACCCAGACGCGAATCTCGCGCTCGTCGCCGATGCGCTCGACCAGCGGCTTGACCACCTGTTCGATCAGCGCCTCGAACGCCTCGGCGTCGCGAAAAAAGGCGGTGACGTCGACCAGCAGGTCGTTGAACAGATTCGCCACCTCCTCGCGGTTGATCGCCAGGAAGTCGGCGTAATCGACCAGGCTCAGGCAGCCGACCAGACCCATGCGCCGGCGGATGCGGCGCTCCATCGTCGGGTGCTTGTAGACGCTGAAATCGATGTCGTAGCGCGACTTGATGATCGAGAAGATCGTCGCGAACGGGTCCGCCTCGAGAAGGAGTTCATGACGGGGTTGCGGCGGCGCGTCGCCGCTCAGGCGCTCGGCGATCAGCGCCGGGAGATTTTCGGGCGCGGCGACCCCGTCGGCGAGGTTTTTCGCCAGCACCGAGGACGGCATCGAATCGAATTTCGCGCTCGACGGCTCCTGGACGAAGACGCCGCCGCCGCATTTCTTGATGGCTTCGCAGCCTTTGGTTCCGTCCGAACCCGTGCCCGACAGGATGACGCCGATGGCGCGCGCGCCGAATTCCGCCGCGGCCGAGGCGAAGAAGGAATTGATCGGCAGATTGAGGCCGCCGACCTTTTCGGACGGGAACAGCCGGAACCGCCCGCTTTCGAGCCGCATCTCCTGGCGCGCGGGATTGAGATAGATGACGTTCGGCTCGATCGGCATGCCCGTCTCGGCCTTGCGAATCGGCAGGCCGGAATGCCGGGACAGCAGCTCGTCCATCATGGAGCGGAAATTCGGATCGAGATGCTGGATGACGACGTAGGCCGCCCCGGTGTCGTTGGGGACGAAGTCGAAGAATTTTTCCAGCGCGTCCAGGCCGCCGGCGCTGGCGCCGATGGCGATCACGGCCAGAGGCGGCTCCGCCGTCTTGGCCCTGCGCGGCTTGCCTCCGGCCTGAGCCCCCCGCTTCGTCGATTGACCCGGTTCTTTCACCAACCCCGCCTCCCGCCCGACGAGGGTTTATGGTCGTCACGCCGCGCGGCTCAAGATACCGAGGCGCCGAGGCAAATCAATTCGGAAGATCAAAGACTCCCCGGGCTCTTTCGTCGCGGCGGCGGTCGTCGGCGCGTTTCCTTTGGACCGCCAACAGCTTCGCCGTTTCGCCGCCGCGCTCGCGTGGCGACGCGACGTCATAGACTTGACCAAGATCAGAACGCAGCGTCAGCGCGCCAAGCGTCGCTCGGCCACAATTGATTCGATAGATTGCGGCGCAAAAGTGTTAACGCTCCCTTAACAACTGCGTGTGGCCGCCGAATCACTGTCAATATGCTGCTGATGGGTCATGTCGAAAACACGGTTAAATTTGTAACAGGCGCGTAAGAAAGTTTGATTTGGTTTGACAGGGGGGTGCGGTTACCTTCTAGACGTGGCGCAGCGCATTGCGCCGTCGCCGCTCCAGAGCGACCGGGCCTCAAGGGTTCGCGCACAGTGGAGCCGAAGAGAAAAAGTCCGGCGCGCCGCCTTCGGGACCAATGTCTCGCGAAAATGTGGCGACAGCCGGTCAAAAGCGGAACGCTCCCGCGAATCTTGCGGGGCGAAAAAAAGATCGGGATGCGAATGAAGTCGACCCAACAGACCACGCTTCGGAACCGCGTCGTCGTCTCCGGAGGCATCGGGGTTCACTCGGGCAAGCCCGTCCGCCTCGTCCTCAATCCCGCGGAAGCCGGCGTCGGCATCGTCTTCCAGCGCACCGGCCTCGCCAATGGCGCCAGCCGCCGAATCGAAGCCCGCCATTCCAAAGTCACCATGACCGACCTGTGCACGGTGATCGGCGAAGAAGGCAAAAATCTCGTCGCCACCATCGAACATCTGGTCGCCGCCCTGCGCGGACTGAACGTCGACAATTGCCTGATCGAAGTCGACGGCCCGGAAACCCCGATCATGGACGGCTCCGCCGCCGCCTTCGTCGAGGCCATCGACAGCGTCGGCCTCACCAGCCTCGAAGCGCCCCGCCGCTTCATAAAAATTCTCAAGACGGTGCGCATTGAACACGGCCGCGGCTATTCCGAGCTGCGCCCCGCCAGCGAGGGCTTCAACCTCGACGTCGAAATCGATTTCGACAATCCGGTGATCGGCCGCCAGCGGAAAATTCTGGACCTGGAGCCGCAGGCCTTCCGCCGCGAACTCGCCCGCGCCCGCACCTTCGGCTTCCTCTCCGACGTGGAAAAACTCACCAAGATGGGTTTTGCGCTCGGCGCCTCGCTGGAAAACTCGGTCGGCATCGACGGCGACCGCATCCTCAACCCCGAGGGCCTGCGCTATGCCGACGAATTCGTCCGCCACAAGATGCTGGACGCCGTCGGCGACCTCGCGCTCGCCGGCGCGCCGCTGATCGGCGCCTACCAGTCCTATTGCGGCGGCCACAAGATGAATGTCGCCGTGCTCGACGCCCTGTTCGCCGACAAGCGCGCCTGGCGTTTCGTCGAGGCCCCCGTCCCTCACCGCGAGGGCGCCCGCGCCGACCTTCGCGCTCCCGCCTTCCTGCCGGAACGCAACTGAACGCTTCCCGCCTCAAAAACCAAGGCGCCGCCGCGAGGCTGGCGCCTTTTGCATGCCGTCCTCATCCTGAGGAAGCCGCCGCGAAGCGACCGCTTCAGACTGCCGTGGACCGCCCTCGTTGTTCGAGACGGAGGCTCCGCCTCCTCGTCACCATGAGGGCTCCGGATCTGTTTTTTATAGAGAACACCCACATGGTGAGGAGGCCGCGAAAGCAGCGGTCTCGAACCATGGCCATCAGAACGTCCCGTGTCATCGCAGGCGCCGCAACGCGGCGGCTGTCTCGAAGGACCTGACTTAAATTCGCCGCAAAAGCCCGGCTTTTGTGGCAACGCGCCGCTATAGCCTCGCGACGCGACATCCGTTACAAGCGCTCGAACGCGATCGCCAAACCTGTCCAGAGCCCCAAGATGAACCGCAAAAGCGAATATGGCCCGAAACTGTTTTTGGCGCTTGCCGCGCTCGCCGTGTCCGGCGCGCCCGCGCTTGCCTTTTCGCTGGAAGACCTCAATCCGTTCGGCCCCTCCAAATACGAGCAGAAGGTCGATCCGCAGGTTCCCGCCGACCATTTCTACAACGAGGGCCTGACCAAGCTCGAAAAGGGCGATTACGAAGGCGCGGCGAAGAAATTCGGCGAGCTGCAGAAGAAGCATCCGTTCACCCAGCACGCGCGCAAGGCGCTGCTGATGGAGGTCTATTCCAACTATCGCGAAGGCAAGACCACCGACACCACAACCGCCGCCGACCGCTACCTGTCGCTCTATCCGAATACGCCGGAAGCGGCCTATGTCACCTATCTCGCGGGTCAGGTTCTGTTCGAAAACATGCCCGACATTCATCGCGACCAGGGCAACATGACCAAGGCGATGAAATATTTCCAGGCGGTCGTGGAAAAATACCCGAAATCCGACTATGCCGCCGACGCCCGCACCAAGCTGCAAATCGCGCGCGACCAGCTCGCCGCCTATGAGCTGAACGTCGGCCGCTTCTACATGAAGAAGGAAAATTACGCGGCCGCCATCAACCGCTTCCGCGAAGTCCTGTTCAAATACCAGACCACGCGCGAAGCCGAGGAGGCGCTGGAGCGCCTGACCGAATGCTACCTCGCCATCGGCGTCACCCACGAGGCGCAGACCGCCGCCGCCGTGCTCGGCGCCAACTACCCCAACTCGCCGTTTTACCAGGATGCGTTCGACCGGCTGAAGGGCCAGGGCCTGTCGCCGAAGGAAAGCCAGGACTCCTGGATCTCCAAGCTTTTCCGCAGCTGATCGTTTCTTGAATTCGCGCGGCGTTTTTGCGAGAAACACCTTCAACGCTGCGGAAGACCAAAATGCTCGTCCAGCTCGCGATCCGCGACATCGTCCTGATTGACCGGCTGGAGCTGGATTTCGGCGCCGGCATGACCGTGCTCACCGGCGAAACCGGCGCGGGCAAGAGCATCCTGCTCGACGCCTTCTCGCTGGCGCTCGGCGGACGCGGCGACGGCGCCCTGGTGCGCGCCGGCCAGCCGCAGGGCCAGGTGACCGCGGTGTTCGATCCGCCGCTCGACCATCCCGCCCGCCAGATCGCCGCCGAACAGGAAATTCTGGTCGATGGCGACCTGATCCTGCGCCGCGTGCAGCTCGCCGACGGCCGCAGCCGCGCCTATGTCAACGACCAGCCGGTTTCGGTGCAGGTTTTGCGCGCCATCGGCCGGGAGATGGTCGAGATTCACGGCCAGCACGACGACCGGGCGCTGGCCGATCCCGCTCTGCACCGCACGCTGGTGGATGCGTTCGGCGGCTTGGAGCCTTTGGCCGAATCGACGCGCTCGGCCCATATCCAATGGCGGCACGCCGAACGGCTTTTGCAGGACGAGCAGCAAAAAATCGAGCTGGCGCGCAAGGAAGCCGATTATCTCAACCATTCCTTCGACGAACTGTCAAAACTGCGCCCGGAGCCGGGCGAGGAGGAACGGCTCGCCGGCGAACGCATCGCCATGCAGCAGGCGGAAAAAGTTTTTGGCGAATTGCGCGACGCCCAGGACACAGTGTCCGGCGACGGCTCGCCGCTCGCCCAGCTTTCGGGCGTGCTGCGCCGGCTCGACCGCCGCCAGCCCCAGGCGCCCACGCTGATCGATCCCTGCCTTCAGGCGCTCGACGCCGCGCTCAACGCGCTCGACCATGCCCAGCAGGTGTTGGACCAGGCGCTGCGCGACGCCCGGTTCGACCCGCGCGAGCTGGAGCGGGTGGAGGAGCGGCTGTTCGCCCTGCGCGCCGCCGCCCGCAAATATGGCGCGCCGGTCGAAAGCCTTTCGGCGCTGGCGCAAAAGATCGCCGACGACCTCGCCGCGCTCGACGCCGGGGAAAACCGTCTCAAGCAGCTGGAAGTCGAGCGCGAGGCGACGCAAGCCGCATTCCGAACATGCTGCGCGGCGCTGAGCAAGGCGCGCAAAAAGGCGGCGGCCGAGCTGGACAAGGCGGTCAACGCCGAACTGCCGCCGCTGAAACTGGCCGACGCGAAGTTTTCGACCGAGATCACCCTGGACGAGGCCGGCGCCAACGCCGATGGGTCCGAAAGAATCGAGTTCTGGGTGCAGACCAACCCCGGCGCCCGCCCCGGCCCGATGATGAAAGTGGCCTCGGGCGGCGAGCTGTCGCGGTTCATGCTGGCGCTCAAAGTGGTTTTGGCGGATCGGGGCTCGGCGCCGACCCTGGTGTTCGACGAGATCGATTCCGGCGCGGGCGGCGCGGTGGCCGACGCGATCGGCCAGCGGCTGGCGCGGCTGGCGGAACGGGTGCAGGTTCTGACCGTCACCCACGCGCCGCAGGTGGCGGCGCGGGCGGAGACGCATCTGCGCATCTCGAAACATCTGGCCGACAAGGGGGCGCGGGCCGCGACCAGCGTGGCGCCGCTGGAAGATCGCCACAGGCTGGAGGAAATCGCGCGCATGCTGTCGGGGGCGAAGATTACCGATGAGGCGCGGGCGGCGGCGGCGCGGCTGATGGACGGGTCGGAGTGACGCGTTGAACCCCGCGCCGCAGAGTCTTGCTTTATTGGCGTGGAGGTCTTGCTCATGGCGACGACGGTCACGGTGAAGGGTCAGGTCACGCTGCCGAAAGCGGTGCGCGACGCCGCCGGCATCAAGCCCGGCGACCGCGTCGAGGTGCGCGCCGCGCCGGGCGGCGGCATTCTGATCGAACGGGAACAAAAGGCTCCGACCGATGCCGATGCGTACCGCCGCCAGTTGCAGGAGATTGCGCGGCGGCAGCCTTTTCGCGGCGGGCCGCTGACCGGCATGACCAGCGATGAAATCATGCAATTGCTGCGTGGCGAGGAATAATTCTCGTCGACACCAATATCCTGATCGACATTTTTCAGAACGACGCCGTCTAGGCGGCGTGAACGACACCGCTTCGGCAAGTGGGTTGGCGTGGATGCCCGCGACAAGCGCGGGCATGACGGTTTAGAGTTGGCGGCGTCGCGCTCAAAACGCCCAGTAGGCGCGGGCGTGGGGCGCGCCGTACCACAGCGCCAGTCCGAACAGCACCGTGCGTATGTTAAAAATGCTGAACAGATCGAGCCATCCCCGCGCCGCCGCGGGTTCGGTCGCCGCGCCCTGGACGTAGTGGCCAGCGCGCAGCCACGGCAGCCAAAACGTCCGGCAAAATTCGGCGTTGAGGAAATCGCAATGCGACAGGCCGGCATGGCGCCGGTCCCGGACCCAGGATTTTCGGAAGCCATGGGCGCCCGCGGAGCCGTAGCCGAACGTGACCGCCTCCGCCACCGCCGGCCAGATGTCCCGCGCGCCGATGTCATTGATCAGCGGCCCGTTGAACCGGGTCTTGTGATCGTCCCAACAAAAACTCGACGGCGTCACGCCACCGCAGAAAATGATCCGGTCGAAGGTGAGTTCCTCGCATTCGCGTAAAACGTGCGCGAACACATAGGCGCCAAAACTGTGGGCGATGACGGAGACGGGGGCGGCGCTGTCGCGCACGATCTCGCGGATTTGCGCCTTGGCCTGCTCGATGGCCTGGCGGCGAAAGCGCCCGACCGGCGCCAGAAACCGAAACAGGTCGATGTAGCCGTAATTGGTGAGATGGGCGGTCACGCCGGCATCCCGCAAGGTCGCTTCGATTTCCGGGCGCCAAAGGGTGTTTGAACGGATGCCGTGAATGAGAATGACGACGGGAGGGCGTGCAGCCTCTGGCGAACGGACGCGGTTAACCGACGCCTTGCATCGGAGCGATTCCACGCTCCTCGCGAAATTTTCAGTCTGGACGACGTGTTGCAGCAATGGGGCGCTCGCCAAATTTCCTTGATCTGCATCAATATGACGGGAGAAATCTTTACGTTCAAGTGTGGCCGCGCAATCATCGCGAGCGGAGCGATCCAGCCTGCGACGCGCGGGGTCGCGGATGGCTTCGTCGCTGCGCTCCTCGCAATGACGGCGGGAGGCGGTCACGAAAAAGGCCGGGCGCATCGCCCGGACTCAGACGGCTGATACGGTTTCCGCAAGATCGCTTCGCGATCCGCGAAAACGAAATCGCGCGGAAATCCTTCAGGCGAAGGGCGGATTTTCGCGCGAGCGGAATACGATTTCCGAACTGATCGTTCGGAAATCGTATGACACATCCGGGACCACCCTCGCCCTTCGAGACGCCTGCTCCGCAGGGTGAGGGCTACTTGATTGAACCCGGCCTTAAATCAGCGGGAAAACTTCTTGTACTTCAGCCGGTGCGGGATGACGCTGTCCACGCCGAGCCGGCGCTTCTTGTCTTCCTCGTATTCGGCGAAATTGCCTTCAAACCACTCCACATGGCTGTCGCCCTCGAACGCCAGCATGTGCGTGGCGATGCGGTCGAGGAAGAAGCGGTCATGCGAGATGATCACCGCGCAGCCCGCATATTCCTCCAGGGCTTCTTCCAGCGCGCGCAGGGTGTCGACGTCGAGATCGTTGGTCGGTTCGTCGAGGAGGAGGACGTTGGCGCCTTTTTTGAGCATTTTGGCGAGATGCACGCGGTTGCGCTCGCCGCCTGAGAGCATGCCCACCTTCTTCTGCTGGTCGGCGCCCTTGAAATTGAAGGTCGAGCAGTAGCCGCGCGAATTGATCTCGCGTTTGCCGAGATAGATCACGTCATTGCCGCCGGAAATCTCTTCCCAGACCGTCTTCTTGCCGTCGAGCGCGTCGCGCGACTGGTCGACATAGCCGAGCTGCACGCTCTCGCCGATCTCGATCTCACCGCCATCGGGCTTTTCCTGGCCGGTGATCATGCGGAACAAGGTGGTCTTGCCCGCGCCGTTGGGGCCGATGACGCCGACAATGCCGCCCGGCGGCAGCTTGAAGGAGAGATCGTCGATCAGCAGCTTGTCGGCGAACGCCTTGTTGAGATGCTTGAACTCGATGACGTTCTGGCCGAGGCGCTCCGCCACGGGAATGATGATTTCGGCGGTGCCCGGCGCCTTGTCGTTCTGCTTGGCGACCAGATCCTCGTAACGCTGGATACGCGCCTTCGACTTGGCCTGACGCGCCTTGGGGCTGGAGGCGATCCAGGAGCTTTCCGCCTCGATGGCGCGCTGGCGCGCCTCGTCCTCGCGGCCCTCCTGTTGCAGGCGCTTTTGCTTCTGCACCAGCCAGGACGAATAATTGCCCTCGTAGGGGATGCCGCGGCCGCGATCCAGCTCCAGAATCCAGCTGGTGACATTGTCCAAGAAATAGCGGTCGTGGGTGACGATCAGGATCGCGCCGGGATATTCGCGCAGATGGCCTTCCAGCCAGTTGACGGTTTCCGCGTCCAAATGGTTGGTCGGTTCGTCGAGCAGCAGCAGTTCCGGCTGCTCCAGCAGCAGCTTGCACAGCGCCACGCGGCGGCGCTCGCCGCCCGAGAGTTTTGACACTTCCCAATCGTCGGGCGGGCAGCCCAGGGCGTCCATGGCCTGATCGACCTGGCTGTCGAGGTCCCACAGGTTTTTGGCTTCGATTTCGTCCTGGAGACGGGTCATTTCGTCCGCCGTCTCGTCCGAATAATTCATGGCGAGATCGTTGTAGCGATCCAGAACGTCCTTCTTCTCCTTGACGCCGAGCATCACGTTGCCGCGCACGTCAAGGCTTTCGTCCAGCTTGGGCTCCTGCGGCAGGTAGCCGACCCGCGCGCCCTCGGCGACCCAGGCCTCGCCATTATACTCCGTGTCCATGCCGGCCATGATCTTCAGCAGGGTGGATTTGCCCGCGCCGTTGACGCCGAGCACGCCGATCTTGGCGTCCGGGTAGAAGGAGAGATGGACGTTGTCCAAAACCTTCTTGCCGCCCGGCCAAGCCTTGGAAAGCCCCTGCATGTGATAAATGAATTGCCGCGCCATCGTGCATCCCTGTCGCCGGTTTTTCCGGTGTTTAGCTCCGGTGTCTCTTGGGTCGATCTTGTAGCGGCGGCTCCAGCCCGACGCAAAGGGGAAATTGCCGGGGGACGAACGCGTTTCCGCGCCCTCGGCGCCTTAATTCCCGCCGCGCTTTGCGCTAAGGAGATTCGAGCCGTCCGCCAGCCGGAGCCCGCCGTGCCCGAATTCGACCGAGATTTCACCTCCGAGCCGTCCATCACGCGGTTTCCCGCCAAAACCGCGCCCGCCGCCGCGCCCAAGCCGGGTCCGGCGCCTGCGCCCGTCGCCGCGGTCAGCTTCGCCAGCGATTCGCCGGTCGCGGCCGAGGCCTATGCGCCGCCGCCGACCTGCGCCGTGCGGCTCGCCCGATTCGTCGATCTCGCCGGCGCCGCCCCCACCCCCTTCGCCCTGGGGCTGCTGGCGCCGGCCGGCGGCGGCAAGACCAGCGCTCTCGGCTGGATCGAGGCGCGCGCGCAAAAACAGGGCGGACTGGTTGTGGCGCGATTCGAGGCCGCCGAGCTCGCGGCCGAGCCGGAGCGCGCGTTGGCCGCCGGGCTGTTTCGCGCGCTGGCGCCGACGCAATCGGCGCTGGTCGCCGTCGCCGCGCGCGAGGCGGAAGACGCTTCCGCGACGTCGCACGCGCAGGACAAGCTCGACGAGTTGCGCAAAAAACTGATCGCCGAGCGGCAGGCGCTCGCCGACCATCAGGCGCGTCGCGCCGCCCTGCCCGAGACCGTGCTCTACGACATGCCGGGCACGCAGGTCGACAATTTCGCCCGGCGCATGCGCGGCCGTTTCGAGGCGCGCATGCAAACGTTCGGCCTCACCGGCGATCCCTTGCTGACCTTCAAGGATTTGACCCGCGACCTCGCCGCCCTCGACGGGATGAGGGCGCGGGTCCTGGCCTGCTTGCGCTCGCTTTACGCCTACAAGGGCCAGACGTCGCTGCTGGTTTACGCCGTGCTGCTTTACGTCCTGGCGCAGGGGCTGGACTGGGCGTCGCTGCACAAGGCCGACTGGCTCGGCTGGCTGTCGCGAACCCACGACGCCGGCGCGCAGACCGCCGATTACCTGCGCGACCGGCTCGGGCCGCTGGACGGCGCCGCAACTTTCGCCGCTTGGCTCGCCGTTTTCTGCCTCGGCCTCAATCTTTGGCGCGCCTATGCCTTTTCCGCGCCACTGCTGCGGGCGGCGAAAAAACTCGACGAGGATGTGGCGGCGCGGGCGCCCGAGAGCGACGAGGCGGTGACCAGCCAGGCGCGCGTGGTCGAACGGCTGGCGGCGCAGACCGCCGCCGCCAAACAGCACGCCGCCGAGGCGGAGCGCCGCGCCGAGAGCGCCGGCGCGCTGCAAAACCCGCCCGCCTTTCTGGAGCGCGACGCGGGCGGCCAGAAACGCGATCAGGCGCTGTCGCTGCTGAGCGCCCTGTCCGCCGGTTTGGCGAAAAAGAACGCGCGGGCGCTGGTGATCGTCGACGGCTTCGAAAAGGTTTTGGCGGGCGGCGCGCTGTTCGAGCGTCTCGGCGCCCTGCTGGCGCGTCCCGGCCTCGTGTCTATCTTCGCACTCGATCCGGCGCTGTGCGACGCGTCCAGCCAGGCGCGGCTGTTGCAATTGCCGCTGCGGCTCACCGCCGGCGCCTTCGATTCGCCGAGCTATGCGCCGCTGGATGCGTCGCTGTCGGCGCTGGAGGAGCGGATGCTGGTCTCGCTGACGCCGCTGGTCGGCGATACGCCGCGGGCGAAAAAACGGCTGCGGAACTTTTATCTGTTCCTGCGCCCGGCCCAGGGCGCCGACGACAAGCTCGCGCCCGTCCTGGCCTTCGCCATCGCGACGGACATGGCGGGCGGCGCGGAGCGCGAGGCGCTGGAGACGCTGGTGGCGGGCGGCCATCCCGATGTCGCGCGGGCGCCGCTGTTCGCCGAGATGTTGAAGGCGACGCAGGACATCGGCGGCCCCATCGACGCGGAGACGCTGCGCCGCGCGGCCGCGCTGGCGCGGGTGGTGACGGGGTAAGGGCGCAGCGCTCCTTCTCCCCTTGCGGGAGAAGGTGGGTCGGCGGCGACAGCCGCCGAGACGGATGAGGGGTCCGTCACGGCGATGAGGGGTTCATCACGTCGCGGCGCCCCTCATCCGTCGCGCTAACGCGCGACACCTTCTCCCGCAAGGGGAGAAGGGAGACCGTCACATCATGCCGGTCTTGCTTTCGAGCGTCATGCCGGAAAACGGCTCGATCCACACCAGTTGATCCAGAACCTTGGTCACGCCCGGAATGTTTTCGGCCGCGCAGATCAGCGCCCCGCGCTGGCGCTCGTCGAAAATCTCGCCGGTCAGCGTCACCACGCCCTGGTCCACGGTCACGTCGAGCGTGCGCGGCGACGCAAAGCCCTGTTCCTTCAACTCCTCGATCAGCCGGTCGAGGATCGCCTGGTCGCCGAGCGGCGCCGCCGGGGAAGCCTGCCGAGACGCCGTGAGCGCGCGCAAAAGATCGGAGCGGGTGACGATGCCGACCAGTTCGTCGCCGGTCACCACCGGAACGCGCTTGACCTTGCGCTTGTCCATCACCGCGACGATCTCGCTCAGCGAGGCGTTGGCGGGGACGGTGACGACGTCGCGGGTCATCACGTCGCCGACCCTGCGGCTGTGGCTCATCACATAGGCTTCGGCCACCTCGCCCGGACCGAGCAAAAATTCGATCCAGCGCGGCCGGCGTTTGGCGGTGCCGATCTCGACACGATGCAAAAAGTCGCTCTCGCTGACGATCCCCACCAGCCGCCCGGCGCTGTCGAGAACAGGCAGGCCGGACGCGCGGATCGACAACAGCACGTTGACCGCCTCGTCGATTGTCGCCTCGGGCGCCACCGTCTTGACGTCCCGGGTCATGATATCAGACGCTCTCATGGAAGCTCCCTCCGCGGGGCCTGGACCCTATTGCAAGATTATACACCTGCGGACGCAAATCGTTGACGCCGATCAAGGCTTGTTTTAGGCCTCGCGCCGATAGATGACCGCGAAGTCATTTTTTTGGAGAGTCCGATGGCCAGGCAGGCGCGCACGCCCGAGGCGCGCGAGGCGCGCGTCAAGGCGATCATGGCCGCCGCGCTCGATCAGTTCTCGAAGGTCGGCTTCGAGGCCGCGCGCCTCGACGACATCGCCCAAGCGGCCGGCGTGGCGAAGGGCACGATCTATCTCTATTTCGAGTCCAAGGAGCGTTTGCTGGAGGGGCTGGTCGCCTCGACCATCAGCGCGCCGCTGGAGGCGCTCGAACACTCGGTGGCGGCCTCCACGGCGCCGGCGAGCGAGTTGCTGAGACAATACGGCGCGTTCATGGCGCAGGGGGCGCAGAACGCCGACCGGCGGCGGGTGATGCATCTGGTGTTTTCCGAGGGCGCGCGCTTTCCCGCCATCGCCCAGTTCCATCATCGCGAAGTGATTTCGCGCGGCGCCGCCCTGATCCGCGCCATCATCGCCAAGGGTCGCGCCTCCGGCGAATTCGTCCACGACGAGCCCGAGCGTTTTCCCCAGCTGGTGATCGCCCCGGCGCTGGTCGCCGCCGTCTGGCTGCATGTGTTCGATCCCATCGAAAAGCTCGACGCGCCCGCGCTGATCAGCGCGCATATCGACATGCTGTTGCGCGCCCTCAAGGGCGGCTGAACCCGCAAGGCGCGCCACTCGACATGACGTGCGTAAGATTACACAGGTCATTGAAAAGCACAGGACGCGCGTCACCAAGTAGAAATCGGACCACCATTTACCTTTTTATTAAATTATTGCTCTAAAGCTCGTCGCCAGCGAGATCACTGTGCGGGCGAAAGCTGGCGATGCAGAAGAGTCATCCGTCGGGGGCGCCCCCGTGCGCGGTCGCCCGGCCCCGCGTCAAACCATTGCTGGCGCTCAACCTGTGCCTCATGGGCCTCGCCTTGTTCGGCCCCGCGCTGCTGCCGGCGCCCAACGCCCGTTCCGTCATCGTCATCCCGCGTCCCTTCGGACCCGATGCGGCGACCATCGTCGCGCAAGCTCAAGGCTTTATCCTGCGAACTGGAATGGCGGGCGCCCTGCTCGCGCGCGGCGACGCGCCGGACTTCGTCCTGCGGCTCTACGCAAACGGCGCCCTGATGGTGTTGGACGGCAAGGCCCTGGAAGGGTGCGCCTCCTGAAGATCAAGAAGCCGGTGGAAAGGTCAATTCATGAACAATATCGATCGCCTGCGGGCGACTTTTTCGCCGGCCATGATGGGCGCCATCGCGCTGGCGGCGGTGATTTCGGCGAGCGTGGGCCTGCTGCGCATGGAGGCCGGAGGCTGGCTGGTCGCGCTGGGCGCGCTGGCGGTCGCCGGCGGCGCGGCCGCCCTGTGGCTCGTCGACCGAACCGGCCCGGCGACGCGCATCGTCACCTCGGCCGCGCTCGCCGTCGAGATCGCGATTCTGGTCTATGCCACGGCGGGGCACGCCTACCAGATCGACATGCACATGGCTTTCTTCGCCGCCCTGGCCATCACCGCCGGATGGGTGGATGAGCGGGCGCTGATCGCCAACGCCGCCGTGGTCGCGATCCATCACCTGCTGCTCAATTTCCTGCTGCCCTGGGCCGTCTTCCCCGAAACCGTCTCCGACCTGCCGCGCGTGCTCGTCCACGCCGCGATCCTCGTCGCGCAGACCGGCGCGCTGTGCTGGCTGGCGGCGCGGCTGCGCCACGCCTTCGCCGACGCGGAAAACCTCCAGGTCGAAGCCGAAACGAACAGCCGCGCCACCGCCGACCGCGCCGTCCAGGAGAGCCGGCGCGCGGAAGGCGAGAGCCACCGCCGCACCGAAATCCAGGAGACCATCGCCGGCTTCCAGCGCGAGATCGGCGGCCTCATCGAAAACCTGCGCGGCCAGGCCCGGCAGATGACCCAGACCAGCCAGTCGCTCACCTCCGTCGCGGCCTCGGCCTCACGCGACGCGGAGCAGGCGGCGGATTCGTCTCAGCACTCCTCCGGCGCCATCGGCGCGGTGGCGGCGGCGAGCGAGCAGCTTTCGCACTCCGTCGCCGAAATCCAGAACCAGATCGGCGGCATGAAGGCGCTGATCGACAAGGTTTTCGGCGCCGCCGCGACGGCGCAGGGCGATGTCGGGCAGCTGACGGAACAGGCCAACCGCATTTCAGAAGTGGTCGCCATCATCCAGAACATCGCGGGACAGACGAACCTGCTGGCGCTCAACGCCACCATCGAGGCGGCGCGCGCCGGCGAGATGGGCAAGGGTTTTGCTGTGGTCGCCAATGAGGTCAAGGTGCTCGCCGACCAGACCGGCAAGGCCACCGAGGACATCGCCCAGCGCATCGCCGCGATCAACGCCTCGACGCGCTCGACCGTCGGCGCCATGGAGGAAATCGCCCGGCACATCGACGAGGCCAGCCAGTGCGCCGGCGGCATCGTCTCCTCCATCGACCAGCAGAGGGTCGCGACCAGCGAGATCGCCGCCAACATCTCGCAGGTGGCGCAAACCACCCGCCATGTCTCCGAACTGTCGCGGCGCGCCAGCGAGCAGACCCGCTCCGCCGACAAGGGCGCCGGCAGCGTCGCCGAGGGGGCGGTGAAGGCCGAGGCCACCACCGACGGATTGACGCGGACCGTCGAAACCTTCCTGCGGCGCCTGGCGAGCTGAGACGCGACGTGTCGGCGCCCTTCCCGCCCAAAGCCTTTTCGCGCGCAAGGAGCGGGAGGGGGCGCGCATGACGCGAAGCTTCGCGCTCAAGGCCAGCCTGCTCTACGCTTTGGTCGGCTCGGCGTATATCGCCCTGTCCGACCGTTTCCTGGCGCAGGTCGTCGACCACGACACTTTTGTTGTCCTGCAAAGCTACAAGGGCTTCGCCTTCGTCGCGGTGACCAGCGGTCTGCTCTACTATCTGCTGCAGCGCGGCGAGCGGAAACGCGGCGCCGCGCCGGGAGCGGGGGCGACGCGCGCGCCCGCCGTCGTTTCGATCGCGGCGGCGCTGACGCTGGCGATCGTCGGCGCGGGCTGGCTGGTGTTCCAGAACATGCTCGCGACCATGGAGCAGAAGGCCTTCGACGAAGTCCGCACCGTGGCGGAGCTGAAAGCCGGCGACCTCGGCCGCTGGCTCCAGGCGCAGGAAAGCGCCGCCGCCTCGCTCGCCGCCAACGTCGCCGCGCAGGGCGTGCTCGACGAGCTCGACCTGCGCGGCCTCGACATGGCGTCGATCCGCACCGAACTGGCGCGGCGCGGCGCCGCGTTCAATTTTGTCTCGGTCGATCTCATCGACAACAAGGCGCGCTCGTATTTCGGCGCCGCCGACCAGCCGCCGGAACTCGTGGCCGCCGCCGCCAGGGCTTTCGGCGAATCCGCGCCAGGTTTCGTCGACCTCCATGTCAGGAGCGGCGCCGTCGGGCCGCGTTTCGGCTTTGTCGCGCCGCTGCCGCCGACGGTCTCCACGGGCGCGCGCCGCTTCGCCCTCTATGCCGAACTCGCGGCGGGCGACCATCTCTACCCCTTCGTCTCCGCCTGGCCGCTGCCGCGCGCCACCGGCGCGGGCATTCTCGCGCGCCGCGACGGCGACGACGCGCTCATCCTCACCGGCCTGCCCGGCGACGCCGGCGCCGCGCTGCGCCTGCGCGTGAGCTTCGCCGGCTCGGACGCGCCGATCGTGCGCTTCATGCGCGGCGAGGCCGAGACCATGCGCGGGATCGATCCCTTGGGGCTGCCGGTGTTCGCCTCTGGCGCGAGCGTGCCGGGAACCGGCTGGGCGCTGGTCGCCCGCGTCGACGAAAGCGAGGCGCTCGCCGAAAAAAACCATTTCGCGCGCATCGTCGGACTCGCCGTGACCCTCGCCATCGCCGCCGTCTGGCTGATCGCCGGTTTCGTGCTTCAGGGCCAGAAACTGGCGAAGGCGCGCGCCGACCGAAAGTTGCAGAAGCGCTTCCGGGTCACCTTCGACCAGGCCGCCGTCGGCATGATCCATGGCGACCTCCACGGCGGCATCCTGCGCGTCAACCGGCGCGCCTGCGAAATGTTCGGCTATACGCAGGAGGAAATGCTGGCGAACCACGCGCTGCTGATGTCCGCGCCGGAAGACACGGCCAGGCAGGACAGCGACCTGGAGAGCCTGCGCAGCGGCGCGCAGACGGAATATTTCACCGAGCGCCGCTACCGGCGCAAGGACGGATCCTGGTTCGACGCCTCCGTCTCCGCGAGCCTGGCCAAGGGCGAGGCCGGCGAGCCCGACTATGTCATGATCGTCCTCCAGGACATTTCCGGCCGCAAGGCGACGCAGGCGGCGCTGGAACAGAGCGAGGAGCGTTTTCGCCTGGCGCTGGAGAGCGCGCGCGAAGGGGTCTGGGACTGGCGCCCCGACAGCGACGAAGCCTATTTCTCGCCGGGCTGGAAGGCCATGCTCGGCTATGGCGACGACGAGATCGAGAACCGCGCCTCGGCGTGGCGGCGCGCGGTCGCGGACGAGGGCCGCGAGGCCTTTCGCCGGCAGTTTCTGGAGATCCGGGCGGGACAGCGGAGAAACTTCGAATTCGAAACGCGCATGCGTCATCGCGACGGACGCTGGATCGACATTCTTTCGCGCGGCATTCCCGTTTTCGACGCCGGCGGGCGCATGATCCGCGTGGTCGGCGCCGACACCGACATCACCGAGCGCAAGCGGCACGAGGCGCAGAGGCGGCTGGCCAGCGCGGTGTTCGTCAGCACCCACGAAGGCGTCTGCGTCACCGACGCGCAACGCAACATCCTCATGGTCAATCCGGCCTTCGAGGAAATCACCGGCTATCGAGAGGCCGAAGTGCGCGGCGAGAACCCGCGCGTCCTGAAGTCGGGCCTCCACGACGACGCCTTCTACCAGGCGATCTGGCAGGACATTGGCGACAAGGATTATTGGCGCGGCGAAATCTGGAACAAGCGCAAGGATGGCTCCGTCTATCCGGAATGGCTGACGATTTCGGCGGTGCGCGACTCCCTCGGCGTCGTCACCAATTACGTCGCCCTGTTCACCGACATCAGCCGGGTCAAGGAATCCGAGGAGCGGCTGAAATTTTTGGCGCACCACGATCCGCTGACGTCGCTACCCAATCGCACCCTGCTCAGCCTGCGCATCGCCCAGGCGCTCGGCCGCGCCCGCAACGCGCCGACCACGGCCGCCGTGCTGTTTCTCGACCTCGACCGGTTCAAGACCGTCAACGACAGCCTCGGCCACGCCGCCGGCGACGAGTTGCTGGCGCTCGCCTCCGAACGCTGGAAGCAGGCCTTGCGCCCGACCGACACGCTGGCGCGGGTGGGCGGCGACGAATTCGTCGTGCTGCTGGAAAATCTTCGCGACGCCCACGAGGCGGAGCTGATCGCGCGGCGGCTGATCGCGGCGACATCGGCGCCCTTCACCCTGGCGCACGAGCGCGAAGCCTGCGTCGGCCTGAGCGTCGGCGCGAGCCTGTTCACCCCCGACGCCGACGCCGACGCGCTGATCCAGCGCGCGGATTCCGCGCTCTATCTGTCAAAGCAATCCGGCGGCGGCGCCTTGAATTTCTATTCGGAAGACGTGACCGCCGAGGCCACCGCCCGTCTCGCCATGGAGGCGGGACTGCGGCGCGCGCTGGAGCGCGGCGAATTCGTGCTGCAATATCAGCCGCTGGTTTCCCTGAAGGACCGGGCGATGGTCGGGGTCGAGGCGCTGGTGCGCTGGCGCGGGGCGGGCGGGCTCGTGCCGCCCGAACAGTTCATCGCGCTCGCGGAAAAGACCGGGCTGATCGTTCCGCTGGGCGAATTCGTGCTGCGCGAAGCCTGTGCGCGGATGAAGGTCTGGCGCGACGCGGGCGCGGCGATCGAGTCGATTTCGGTCAATTTTTCGCCGGTGCAGCTCAGCCGCGCCAATATCGCGGAACGCGTGGCGGCGATCCTTGCGGAAACGGGACTGCCGCCGCACTGCCTGGAGATCGAAATCACCGAAACCGCTCTGGCCGAGCCGGGCGAAGAGCTGGAAGCCCGGCTGCGCGCGCTGAAAAACCTGGGCGTGCGCCTCGCCATCGACGATTTCGGCGCCGGGCATTCGTCGCTGTTCTACCTGCGGCGCTTCCCCCTCGATAAGCTCAAGCTCGATCGCGGTTTCGTCCAGGATATTCCGCGCGATCCCGTGAGCATGGAGATCGCGGTCGCCATCATCCGGCTGGCGAATTCGCTCAAGGTGACGGCGCTGGCGGAGGGGGTCGAAACCCGCGAACAGGCCGATTTTTTGGCGGCGAGCGGGTGTTCGCTGGCGCAAGGGTATTTGTTCGACAAGCCGCTGTGGGAGGAGGAGCTGTTGCAGCGGCTGGGAGTCGCGGGCGAAGAACGGCGGGCGGCGGGGTGAGGCGCGGTTTGCCGGTCAACGCGGGCGCAAAGGGGCAGCGTGGCGGGCGCGACGGCTTTCCAAGTTCCGCAATCTCCGCAAGCCTGATTGTGACGAAACGGTGAACGCCGGCTTAACCGGGCGGCAAGAAGCTGGAGCTAGATAGGAGCTGGATCAACAACTTATGGTTGTCCCCCAGCATCCGAACCACGTCATGCTTGTCGACATTTTCCCGGCTGTAGAGCTCGCCATCGCCGCCGACGCAATTCGGCTGCCGACGGCGTCGACGCCAATGGCCGAATGCGCCGACGAGCACGCGATACAGGAAAGCTCCATCGATGCGGATTTCGTTCGGCGCCAAACTTTGGGCTGTCATGGGCCTTTCCTTGATGATGGCTTTAGGGCTTTTCGCTTTTGTCACGCGCCTCAGCGAGTTGAACCGCGGTCAAATCGAAGGCTTGGTGGAGGCTTATGAAGTCGCCCTGGCGTCCTCGAATTTGGTCCAGACCGTGGAACAGGCGGTTGCGCAGGTCGGCGCCGTGATCATGGCGCCCGACACGACGACCGCGCGATCAAAATCCGCCAGTCTTGAAGACAAAATCGCCCAAGTCGACAGCCAGCGGCGCATCCTTCTGTCCAAGATCGGGGACCATCTTCCCGAAGCGGAGAAGATAAAAATCTCCCTCATGATCGACGAATTCATATCCTATCAGACCGACACCGCTCAGCTCTGTCTGAAATTCTCGCCCCAGGCCGCCATTATACAGGCCAATGACAAATCGACGACGGTGAACCGCGAACATATGCTCGCCGAGGTCAAACAGCTGCACTCCGGCATGGTGCGCAGCGCCGAGGAGATGCGAAAGGAGCTTGCGACGTCGCAAAGCACCCGTTCCACGCTTCTCCAGATCGTTCCGGCCTCCTCCCTGATGATCGGCGCGCTCATGGTTGCGGCCCTCATGCGCGGCAGACAGGCGAAAACGAACAAGCAGCGCTTCGATAGCGCCCTGGACACTATGTCCCAAGGCTTTTGCCTGGTGGACGACACGGGCCGCCTGCTCGTCGTCAACAGCCGCTTGCAGGTTCTCTTCGGCCTGACAGAGGATCTGGTTGGCCAAAGCGTGCAGGAAATGGCGCGGCGGATCGTCATCGCAAGACAGATCGACGATCCCGAAGCTCTCAAATTTCTCATGAATTTCAACCTTCACGTCCAGAACATGAAGGCAGCGGTGCTCACGGCGGAACTCGGCCAACGCATTTTCGACTTTCGCTTCGATCCCCTTGCCGATGGCGGACTCGTTCTTCTCGCCGAAGAGGTGACTTACGCGCGCACGGCCGCGCGCAAAATGGAGCGCATGGCGCTGTTCGACGCCCTCACCGGCCTGCCGAACCGCGCCCAACTCTTCCGCAAACTTGAGGCGACGCTCCAGACCTTTCGATTGGATGCGCGCCCCTTTGCCGTTCTTTGCGTGGATCTCGACGCCTTCAAGGACGTCAACGACACGCTCGGACACCTCATGGGCGACAAATTGCTGATCGAGGTCAGCCGCCGCCTCAAGGCCTGTCTGCGGCCGGAAGACTTCGTCGCGCGCCTCGGCGGAGATGAATTCGTCGTCGTGATCGCGCCTTCGCCGACCGCGGTCGTTCCGAGCGCGATCTGCGAGCGCCTGATCGCCGAGATTGGCCGCCCGTATGACATCGAAGGTCAAAGACTCAATATCGGCGCCAGCGCCGGCGTGGCTCTGGCGCCCGCACAGGCTCGGTCGGCCGAAGAGATTTTGGCCAATGCGGATTTGGCCCTCTACCACGCCAAGGAGCAGGGTCGGGGATGTTACCGCCACTTCACCGCTGAAATGCAGGCGAAAGCCGAGCGGCGACGACGCCTCGGCGCCGATCTCCGCAACGCCACGGCCAATCGGGAACTCGATCTCTATTATCAACCCATCGTCGATGGCAGGACGGGCCAGATCGAGACCTTCGAAGCGCTCGTGCGCTGGCGGCATCCGACGGAAGGCCTGGTTTCTCCCGCCGAGTTCATCCCGATCGCGGAGGAATCGGGGATGATCGTCGATATCGGTCAATGGGTGCTGGAGCGCGCCTGTCACGACGCGACCACATGGCCGGACCAGATCCGCGTCGCCGTGAACGTCTCGCCGCTGCAATTTCGGCGCGGCGACATCCTGCAGAGGGTCAAGCAGGTTCTGGCCGTCTCGGGGCTTCCGGCGCGCCGGCTTGAAATCGAGGTGACGGAATCCGTCGTGATCCAGGACCCGAATGTGACGCTGCAAATCTTCGAGGAATTGGCCGCGCTTGGCGTGCGTCTCGCCCTTGACGATTTCGGCACCGGCTATTCAAGCTTGAGCTATCTGAGCCGCTTTCCCTTTCACAAGATCAAGATCGATCGCGCCTTCGTCAAGAGCATCGACGATTCCAAGTCGCTTGCTGTCGTCGGCGCCATGACTCAGCTCGCGAAAAGTCTCGACGCCAAGCTCGTCGCCGAAGGCGTGGAGACGCGCGAACAATTGGAGGTTCTGATCCATCGCGGCGTGACCTCCATCCAAGGCTTTCTCTACAGCCAGCCTCGGCCCTTGGACGAAGTCGCCGACATGATTGAAGCGTCATTCCCCGCGCAGCGATGCGCGTAGCGGTTTAGCGCATTTTCAAGCGAAGTGGATGCCGGCTCCCCGCGCGCGGGACGCGCGCAAGCCAAGCGGGTTCCCTTTTTTTGTCGCGTCGCCCATGTCCGTCGTTATCCAATCCGTCGTTTTCCAAGCGGCGGCGATCGCGTGGTATGTTTTTGGCCTGAATGCGCCGGGCGGCGGCGGGGCGATTCCGGGAAAATTCTATCTGGAGTTGAAATCGATACGAAAGAATTGATCGCAAATCGCGTGTTTTTCTGCATTTTCGCGAAAAAAACGCGAAAAACATGTCGATTTTCGCGCGCACAACTCCGAGGTTGTTTCCGGTGAGGCGCGGCGGCGCGCTCACGCTGGGGTGAGTAAAATCTCGGTAAATCAAGGTTTTGCACAAAAATGTTTCACGTGGAACATAACGAGAACAAAATTTTGGCTTTTGTCAAGCCGGGCGAATCCGTTTTCACTTTTCACCCGCTGGCGCTTTTGGCGCCGGTGTTGGTCTTCTGCGCTCACGCGATCATGCGTCGCTCGCGTGAGTTCTGGATTGCTTCGCGGAGCCTGTCATCGGGCCGGCCAAAGGCTGGACCCGTTGGCTCGCAATGACGGCGGGGGCGGCTTGCGTCGCGCCCAACGCTTCGTCTCGCGGGCTTTCCTGACGACAATGAAGCCAGCGCCCCTGCCCCTCACCCTGTCCCTCTCCCCGCTAAAGCGGGGCGAGGGGACGCGCTTCATCCGCCGTGCTTAACGCGAGGTGCGCATCAGCCGCACATCCAGGTCCCGCACTTTTTTGCGCAGCGTGTTGCGGTTGAGGCCCAACAATTCCGCCGCCTTGATCTGGTTGCCGCGCGTCGCCGCCAGCGCGATCGAAATCAGGGGATATTCGACCTCGCGCAAAATGCGGTGGTAGAGGCCGGGGGGCGGCAGGTTGTCGCCGTGGGCCTTGAACAGTTCGGTCAGGTGGCGCTCGACCGACATGGCGAGCGACTCGTCCGAGTGCGCCGGCTGCGCCGACAGCGAGGCCGAGCCGCTCGGCGGCGTCGGGCGCGGCGCGCCGCTGGCGGTGTCGAGCCCCAGTTCCGAAACCACGATCTGCTCGGAGATGATGTCCTGCGGATACAGCGCGGCCAAGCGGCGGACGAGGTTTTCCAGCTCGCGGATGTTGCCCGGCCATTTGTAGCGCTTGAGGCGGTCGAGCGCGAGCGGCTCCAGCGACTTCAGCGGCAGGCCCTCGTTGGCGGCCTGGGTGAAGAAGTGACGGGCGAGGTCGCCGACGTCCTCGCTGCGCTCGCGCAGCGGCGGCAGGCGCAGCGGCACCACGTTGAGGCGGAAAAACAGGTCTTCGCGGAACAGTCCCTGCTGGATCAGGACGCGCAAGTCCTTGTTGGTGGCGGCGACAATGCGCACGTTGGTCTTGATCGGCGTGCGCCCGCCCACCGTGGTGTATTCGCCCTGTTGCAGCACGCGAAGCAGCCGGGTCTGCGCGTCCATTGGCATGTCGCCGATTTCATCCAGAAACAGCGTGCCGCCCTCGGCCTGTTCGAACCGGCCGATGGAGCGGGAGTTGGCCCCGGTGAACGCGCCCTTCTCGTGGCCGAACAGCTCGGATTCGATGAGGTCGCGCGGGATGGCGGCGACATTGATCGGCACGAACGGGCCTTTTTTGCGCTTGCCGTAATCGTGCAGGGCGCGCGCGACCAGTTCCTTGCCGGTGCCGGATTCGCCGGTGATCATCACCGTGAGGTCCGACTGCATCAGCCGCGCCAGCGCGCGATAAATGTCCTGCATGGCCGGCGAGCGGCCAACCAGCGGCATGGCGTCGAGGTCATCAGGCTCCGGCGCCGCGCGCTTTGACCGGGGCTCGCTCATGGCGCGGCCGACGATGGCCAGCAGCTCCTTGAGGTCGAAGGGTTTGGGCAGATATTCGTAGGCGCCGCGCTCGGAGGCCTTGATCGCGGTCATGAACGTGTTCTGGGCGCTCATCACGATCACCGGCAGATCCGGCCGCGCCTTTTTCACGCGGGGAAGCAGTTCAAAGGCGTTCTCGTCGGGCATGACCACGTCGGTGATCACCAGATCGCCCTCGCCGGCCTCGATCCAGCGCCACAGCGTGGTGGCCGCGCCGGTGGTGCGCACGTCGTAGCCGGCGCGGGTCAGCGCCTGGCCGACCACGGTGCGGATGGCGGCGTCATCATCGGCGACGAGAATATTGCCGGTTGGCATTCAAAAACCTCCAAAAACCGCTTCAGACGTCGCGGCGGGAATAAACGGGCATGAGCATGCGGAACACGGTTTTGCGGGGATGCGATTCGCATTCGATGACCCCGCCGTGATCGCCCACGATTTTCGCAACCAATGCAAGTCCGAGGCCAGAGCCTGACGTTTTCGTGGTCACAAAGGGGTCGAACAGATGCTGGACGAGGTCTTCGGGCACGCCGGGGCCGTTGTCGCGCACGCAGAACTCCAAGGGCAGGCTGACCGGCGAGGCCTTGCCCGGCGCGCGAATGCGCACGCCCGGACGATAGGCGGTGGTCAGCTCGATCTCGCCTTGAAGCGCGTCCGGTCCGATCGCCTCGGCCGCGTTCTTCACCAGGTTGAGAAACACCTGGATCAGCTGGTCGCGATTGGCCAGCACCGGCGGCAGCGAGGGATCGTAGGATTCGACGAAGCGGATGTTGCGGGCGAAGCCGGCCTGCGCCACTTTTCGCACGTGCTCCAGCACTTCGTGGATGTTGATCGCCCGGCGCTCCACCGGCCGCCCGTCGGAAAACGCCTCCATGCGATCGACCAGATGGACGATGCGGTCGGTCTCGTCGCAAATCAGCCGGCACAGAGCCCGGTCCTCGTCGCCCAACGCCGTCTCCAGCAGTTGCGCGGCGCCGCGAATGCCCGACAGCGGATTCTTGATCTCATGGGCCATCATCGCGCCCATGGCGGACAGCGAACGCGCCGCGCCGCGATGGGTGAGCTGGCGGTCCATCTTGTCGGCGATGGTGCGCTCCTGAAGCATCACCACCACGCCATTGTCGAGCTGCGGCAGCGGCGCGATGTGAATGTCCACATAGCGCTCGACGCCGATGCGCGGCGTGCCCAGATCGACGCGATATTCGTTGATCGGCGCGCGGCGGGCGCGCACCTGCTCGATGGCGCCGATCAGCGGCGAACCGAACGGCAGCAGGTCATGAAAGCGGATTTTTCGCAGCGCGTTGCGCGACATGGCGAAAAACAGCTCGGCGGACGGGTTGGCGTCGTGGATCTTGCCGTCGCCGCCGACCGACAGCAGCGGATGCGGCAGCGCATTGAGCAGATGGGTCGCCATGCAGGCGTCCATTTCGCATTCAGCCTCATTTATGGGCAGAACGCCGAAGGGCGCGCCAAGACTCTGGATTTTCTTGGCCTTCATGCGGCTTCCTTCCGGGGCGGGGCGTAGAGGTTCTGCAAAAGGTCCTGGACCTCGCGCGGGTCCTCGCTTTCGACGAGGCGGCGGCGCGCGTGAGGATCGATATCAAAACCGTCGCGGGCGGCCTGGTCGGCATAGGCGGCCAGATGCTTTCGCGCATGGCGCAGGCCGTGGGTCTCGCCGAAAATTTTTAGAAGGGTTTCGAAGTGCTCTACAGCGGCGGCGCGGCGCGTTTCGGCCGGCAGGCTTGCGCGCGCAAAACCGCACGCCAGCTGATGGGCGATGTCGCCGACCAGCCAGGGCTGGCCCAGCGCGGCGCGGCCGATCATCACCGCCTTCGCGCCCGAGAGCGCCAGCATTTTGCGCGCGTCGGCGGCGTCGCGGCAATCGCCGTTGGCGACCACCGGAATCTGGACCGCCTCGACCGTGGCGCGGATCGCCGCCCAGTCGGCCTCGCCCGTGTAAAACTGGTTGCGGGTGCGGCCGTGCACCGTGACCATGACCGCGCCCTCCCCTTCGGCGCGGCGCGCCAGTTCCGGGGCGTTGAGCGCATCGCGGTCCCAGCCGAGCCGCATTTTGACGCTGACCGGGATTTTGGTGGCGCGCACGGTCGCGGCGATCAGGGCTTGCGCGAGATCGAGGTCGCGCATCAGCGCGGATCCCGCGGCGCCCCCGGTCACGCGCCGCGCCGGACAGCCCATGTTGATGTCGATCAGGTCGGCGCCGGCCTGCTCCGCCCGGTGCGCGGCCTCGGCCATCTGGGCGGGATCGCAGCCGGCGATCTGCACGGCGTGCGGCGTCACGCCATCGCCTTGCAGGCGCAGCAGCGATTCGCGCCGGTCGCGGCCGCGCGCGTCGCTCGCCACCATTTCGGAAAAGGCCAGGGCCGCGCCAAAGCGCCGCGCCAGCCGCCTCATGGCGAGATCGGTGATCCCGGCCATCGGCGCCAGCAGCGCGCGGCCCTGCAGCGCCAGCCCGCCCACATGCCAGGGATCGCAGAGATCGCTGCATGTTTGTTGAGCAAAAAGGTCCATGCATTCATTTTAGACAGATTCTTGGATGCTGCAAAGAAAAACGGCGGCGGCTTGACAACGGTCGTCATGCCCGGCCTTGTGCCGGGCGTCCACGCCGAGCCGCGACTTCATCGGAGTCCGAAAGATTCGAGCCTTCCAAAGCGTTTGGTCGCGCTTCATCACGGCGTGGATGGCCGGGACAAGCCCGGCCATGACGCGCGTGGAAATGACAGGCGGAGTTTGCATGGCGGAGCTTTGCGTTTTCCTTGTTGTCGCGGCGGGGCGCGGATCGCGCGCGGGCGCCGGCGGGCCGAAGCAATATCGCGAACTCGGCGGCAGGCAGGTCTTGACCCGCACGCTGGAGGCGCTGTTGCGCGCCGCGCCGGATGCGCGGGCCTTGACCGTCATCCACGCCGACGACCGCGACCTCTATGACGCCGCCGTGGCGCCGCTGTCTCAAGATTTGCGCGAGCGATTGCTGCCGCCGACCATCGGCGGCGCGACCCGCCAGGAGAGCGTCTGCAACGGCCTCGACACGCTGGCCCGCGTCTGCGGCGCCGACGATCTCGTCCTGATCCACGACGCCGCGCGCCCCTTCGTCAGCGCCGCCCTGATCGAGCGGGCGAAGGACGCGGCGCGGAAAGGCGCGGGCATTCCCGGCCTCGCCGTCACCGACACGATCAAGCAGATCGCCGGGGACGCCCGCATCGTGGCGACGCCGGAGCGCGCCACGCTGCGCGCCGTGCAGACGCCGCAGGCGTTTCGTTTCGGCCTGATCCACAAGGCCCATCTCTCCGCGAAGGCGGAGGGCGCCGGCGAACTGACCGATGACGCCGCCGTCGCCGAATGGGCGGGCCATTGCGTTTTCGTCTTCCCTGGAGAGGCGGAAAACGGCAAACTGACCACACTGGAGGATTTTGTGCGCGCCGAAGCCAAGCTCTTGAACGATCTGCCCGACATTCGCACCGGCATGGGATTTGACGTCCATGCGCTCGGCGAGGGCGACCATGTCTGGCTCGGCGGTGTGAAAATCGCGCATACCCAGGCCCTGATCGGCCATTCCGACGCCGACGTGCTGCTGCACGCCATCACCGACGCCGTGCTCGGCGCCATCGCCGACGGCGACATCGGCGCGCATTTCCCGCCCAGCGACGAAAAATGGCGCGGCGCCTCCTCCGACCGCTTTCTCGCCCACGCCGTGGCGCTGGTTTCCGCGCGAGGGGGGCGCATCGCCCATATTGACGCCACGTTGATCTGCGAACGTCCCAAGATCGGCCCGCACCGCGAGGCTATTCGCGCGCGCATCGCCGAAATCATGGACCTGCCGCTCGATAGGGTGGCGGTCAAGGCGACCACCTCGGAACAACTCGGGTTTACCGGAAGGCAGGAGGGCATCGCCGCGCAGGCTGTGGCGACGGTGCGCCTCCCCTAGGAAAAGGGGAGAGGGGCATGAAACGGCATCTGGTCGAGCAGTCCGAAAAGCTGCTGGCGGCGGCGCGCGAGCGAAAGCTCAAGCTCGCCACCGCCGAAAGCTGCACCGGCGGCCTGATCGCCGCCGCGCTCACCGAAATTCCGGGCTCCTCGGATGTTTTCGAGCGCGGCTTCGTCACCTACAGCAACGAGGCCAAGATCGATCTGCTCGGCGTCGCCAAGGAGCTGATCGCCCGGCACGGCGCTGTCTCCGAGGCGGCGGTCGAGGCCATGGCGCTCGGCGCGCTGGAAAATTCCCGCGCCCATCTCGCCCTCGCGGTTTCGGGGATCGCCGGGCCGGAGGGCGGCTCCGCCGACAAGCCGGTGGGCACGGTTTTTTTCGCCCTCGCCCGCGACGAGCGCCCCGTCAAAATTGTCCGCAAGAATTTTTCGCCCGATCTCGATCGCAGCGACATCCGCGCGCAGGCGGCCGCTTTCGGGCTGGACATGCTGATGGAGGCCGTCGAGCCGCATATTCTGGCGTGACGACGCGCGCCGACCGCTGAAGCTTCCGAAACGGCAAACGCCGCAGCAACCAAACCGGGGCCTCTGGCGTTACGGACCCATGTCCGAGCCCTTGCCCCACTTTTTCAAACGCCACTACACGCCCGCGGAATTGATCGCCGACGCCCTGGTGCATGGCCTGGCCATCGCCGGCGGACTGATCGGCTTCGCCATATTGTTCTTTCGCCTCGGCCAGAAGGGTGACGCGGAGAACACGGCCGCCATCGGCGTTTACGCGATTGCGTTCTTCGTGCTGTTCGGCTGTTCCTGCGCCTATAATCTCAGCCCGCCGAGCCGCACCAAATGGCTGCTGCGCCGCCTCGACCATGCCGCAATCTTCCTGATGATATCCGGCACCTATACGGCGCTGCTGTCGCTGACCAAGGACGGCGGCGCCTGGGTTCTGGCGTCTTGCGTGTGGCTCGTCTCCCTGATCGGCGCCGGCGTTGCGCTGCTGGCGCCGCCGGGCCGATTCGACCGGCTGCTGCTGGCGCTCTATCTTGCGCTCGGGTGGGGCGCGCTGGCCGACGCCCCCCGCCTGACGACAAGTCTGCCGCCGGAGACCGTCATCCTCACGGTCGCGGGCGGGGTCATGTATTCGCTCGGCGTTCCGTTCCACCTTTGGAACAGCCTGAAGTTCCAGAGCGCCATCTGGCACGGTTTCGTCGCTGTCGCCAGCGCCTGCCAGTTCGCCGGAATCGCCAAGGCGGTCGGCCCCTGACCCTTGCCATCATCCCGCCTCAAGTTTTAGTTTAACTCTGAACCTTGCTGAACCGGAGCTGTTCATGTCGCTGCCCGAAGATCATCCGCGTCTGAAGAAACGCCTCTATGGCGTCGATGAACTGATCGCCGATGGCTTTGTTCACGCCATCGCCATTGTCGCCGGGCTGATCGCCTTCGGCGTGCTCATCAACCATGCGGTCGAGCGCGGCGCGGTGTCCGAGGCCTTCGCCTTCGGCGCCTATGCGGCGGGCTTTTTCCTGCTGTTCGGCTTTTCCTGCGCCTACAACATGACGCCGCCCTCCAATCTCAAATGGATCTTGCGGCGCTTCGACCACGCCTCGATCTATCTGATGATCGCCGGCACCTATACGGCGCTGCTGTCGCAACTGCCCTCCGGGATTTTCGCGTGGTCCCTGGCCATTTTCGTCTGGGTGGTGGCGCTGGGCGGCGCGGCCGTAAAAGTGTTCTTGCCCGGCCGCTACGACAAGGCGTCGCTGTTCGTCTATCTGGCGCTGGGCTGGGTCGGCGTGGTGGCCGCCAAATCGCTGTTCGACAATCTGCCGATGGCGACGCTCGTTCTGACCCTGGTCGGCGGCCTGTTCTATTCGGTCGGCGTGCTGTTCTACCGCTGGCACACGCTGAAATTCCAGAACGCGATCTGGCACGGTTTTGTCGCGGTGGCGGCCGGCTTCCAATATGCGGGGATCGCCCAGGCGGTGGCGGCGGCGGGGTGATCCGCTGATGGTTAACGCGTGATTAAACGCGGGACGTCATCACACTTTGTTGACGCCGTTGCGTCAGCAAGACGCCCGGCAAGAAGCGGAGTTCAACAATCGGGTAAGACTAGCTGAAGGTCTAGCCCGATTTGTTGCGCTGCATCATTGACCTGCGCGCGCGCCAAGGGCAAGCTCGATTTGCCTTTCAGGATCGTGCATGAACACTCGACTGCGTTTCACTCTCATGGGGATTGTCGCGGCTTTCGCCGCGTTTCCTGTTGTCGCGCCAGGCGAGACGCATGAGCGTCAGCTGCGCGTCACGCCCGAGGCGTCCTGCGCCGCCACCTTGCCCGCCCATGTCGCGGGCCTGCCGAAATTCTCCGAAGCGCTGCTGTCGGGACGCAGCGTGCGGATCGTCGCCATCGGCTCCTCCTCGACAGAGGGCGTCGGCGCCTCCGCGCCCACCCGCAGCTATCCCGCGCAGCTGCGCGCGCTGCTCAATCTGGCGCTGCCCGCGACCGAGTTCGAGGTGATCAATCTCGGCATCGGCGGCGAAACGGCCGCTGTGACGGTGGAACGGCTGCGCCGAGACCTCCCCAAACAACGTCCCGATCTGGTGATCTGGCAGGTCGGCACCAACGACGGCCTGAGGGACGTGCCGATCGGCGACTACGAGCGGACCCTGCGCTCGGCGCTGGGGTTTCTCCGGCAGCGCGGCGACGATGTGATGCTGGTCGGCATGCAATGGACGCGCAAATTCGCCGCCAATCCCCATTATCTCGCCGTGCGCGACGCCACCGCGCAGATCGCCGGCGAGAGCGGCGTGACCCTGATCTCGCGGTTCGACGCCATGCGCCGGCTCGCGGACCTCAGCGGCCGCGAGGACCTGATCGGCCCGGACCAGCTGCACATGAACGACCGGGGCTATCGCTGCCTCGCCGAACAGGTTGCGGCGACCCTTTCGCATGCGATCGACTACAGCGAAAAACCGCCGCTCAACGATCAGGGCTGACGCCGCCATCCGCTCTTCAGATCAGATTTTCGCGCCACGCCAGAACCGCGTCGGCGTCGCAAGGCAGTTCGCAGGCGAACTCCCCCGCATAGGCGCGCCAGTCAGCCGCGCGCTTGCGGGAGACGCCGACCAGCGTGGGTTGTCCCATAGCCGCGGCCGCGCCGATTTCGGCGATAAAACCCCGGCCCTCCGCCTCGGCGCGACCGAACCGGCTGATCAGCAGCAGGTCGGGTTTGCGCGCAAGGCTCTGCGCCAGCAGACCGGCGACTTCGGCGAGCGCGCCGCTGTCCAGCCGGCAGCCGCTCGCGCAGGGGCCGAGATTCTGCATCAGGTCGAACGTGCGGCCGCTGTCGATATGCACGGCGTAAACCGTTTCCGCGCACGGGGTCTGCGTCACGCCTCCGACTCGCTGGCCGCGCGCCTCCAGCGCCGCGCGCACCTGGGCGAACAGCGTGTCGACAGGCTCGCCTTCGTCGTAGATCACGGCGGCCAGGGCAGTCATCGGACCTGCCTGCGGATGAGGAACACCGCGACGCCTTCGGCGCGGCTTTGCGCCTCCAGCACATTTCCGGTCTCGCGCACGAGATGCGGCACGTCGACAAAACTCATGGGATCGGTGCAGGACACTTCGACCCGCTCCCCCGGCGCCATTTCCGCCAGAACTTTTCGAGTCTTCAACACCGGCAGCGGGCATTTGAGGCCGCGCAGATCCAGAATTTTTGGCGCCAACAGCGCCTCGGCTTGAGCCAGATCCTCGGGCGTGTTGACGTTCATGAAGGGATTGCGCGGTTTTGTCGGCCATTCGACGGTCGCGCAGTCGAAGCGGCGTTGGAACTGGCCGACGCCGCGCACGCCCTCGACCAGCGCGCGGCGCAGGTTTTCGCGCAGGGAGACCGGCCAGAGCCCGACCACCGGATGGACGCGCCCGCCGGACGCCGCGCAAGCGAGGCCGTCGCGGGTTTTGCGCGCGGCTTCGCTGAGGCGGTCCGCCAGATCGTCCGGCAAAAACGGCGTGTCGCAGGGCAGGCTCAGCACGGACCCAAAACCCTCGGCATAGTCCAGCGCGGCCAAAATCCCCGCCAGCGGCCCGGCATGGCCTGGAATGGCGTCGGCGATGAGAGGCAATCCGGCAAACGGCGCCGCGACCTCCGGCGTGACGGCGTGGAGGTTCACGACGACATCGAGGTTTTGCGCACGCGCACGATCGACCACGTGGTCGATCAGCCGCCGGCCGCCGAGCGCGAGCAGCGGTTTTTGCGCGCCGTCCATGCGGCGGGCGAGGCCGCCGGCGAGAATGACGGCAAGTTTGGGACGCGTTTCCATCGCGGGACTTTAGCTCAAAAGACGATGAAGCGCGCGCAGCGTCTCCAGCGTCGAGACATCCGCGATCCCGTCCACCTTTTCCGGCCGAAAATGACGCTGGAAGGCGGCGACCACGTCTTGCGTCGCGGCGTCATAGAGTCCCGTGACCTCGACGCCGTAGCCGTAGGCCGCGAGCATTTGTTGCAGCGCCGCCACAGGTGGGCCGAGCGCGCCGGGCTCATAAATCGGGCCGGGCCGGATGCTTGACGGCCCGGCCCACAGACCGACGCCTGCCGCATGCAGGCGCGCCCATGGAAAATACTCGCCGGGGTCGATCTTGCGCGACGGCGCGATGTCGGAATGGGCGAGGACGCGACATGGCGGAATCGCCTTGCGGGCGCAAATGTCTTGGCACAGCGCGATCACCGCGGCGATCTGCGGCTCGGGGTATGGCGGGCAGCCGCCGTCATGACCCGGGTTGACGATTTCGACTCCGATGGAGCGGGAGTTGAGATCGGTTTCTCCGGCCCAAAAACTCTTGCCCGCATGCCAGGCGCGACAATCCTCCGCCACGAGCTGCCAGATGCGGCCATCCTCCCAGACGAGATAATGGCAGGAAACGCCGCCCCGCTCCGTGGTCAACAGGTCCAGCGCCACCTCGCCGGTGGGCATGCCGGTGTAATGGAGGATCAGCGCGTCGGTTGGAGCAACAAGCCGCGCGCCATGGTTAGGCGAAGCCACGAATTTTTCGACGAGCGGGGAGTCGGGGCGTGGATGCATATGGCGCCGAGAAATTCCTGCTCCCCCTGCGGGAGAAGGTGGCTCGCGGCCGTAGAGCGTCGAAAGACGCCCGTCTTTCGACGGGCTATGGCCGCGAGACGGATGAGGGGTCTTTTTCAACGACGCCGGGACGAACCCCTCATCCGGCGCCTGAGGCGCCACCTTCTCCCGCAAGGGGAGAAGGAGGGCGCCCGTTCCTTCAATTCAAAACCACGCGATGCAGTGGCGGCGGCCGTAGAAATCCTCTTCCCACTCGGCGCAGCGGCGGCGGGGCGGCGGCGGCGGATTGCTGTTGGCGCCGATGACGCCGCCGGCGGCGCCGCCGAGCAGCGCGCCCGCGACCGCCCCGCCCGCGCTGCCGCTGGCGAGACCGCCGATCATCGCGCCGGACGCCGCGCCCACGGCCGCGCCATTCACCGTCCGCTGTTCCTGCGTGTAGCCGCAGCCGCCGAGCGTCAACGCCCCGGCGAAGGCGACGCCCAGCAGAATGGTCTTGTTCATGCAAACCTCCGGATCGAACCTCTACGCCCCGCGGGCGCGCACGCGTTCACGAAAACGTGTAACGGTTAACACCGGCAAAACCAAGACCGCGAAAGCGGCGCTTCACAATTTCAGGGCGGGGCCGACGCGGGCCTGCAACGCACTGAGCGTGATCGGCCCGACATGCGCGAACGAGAGTCTGCCGCCCGGCTCCAGGACAAAGCTCGCGGGTATCCCGCGCGCGCCCAGCACGCGATAGAGCCAGCCTTTTCGATCAACGCCGAGCCGCGCATAGGGATTGCCGAACGCCCGCAGGTATTTGAGGGTATTCGCCGGATCGTCCGCCGATGCGACGCCGTAAATGGTCGCGCCGGCGCGGGCGAAATCGACCAAAGCCTGGTGTTCCTCGCGGCATTGCGGGCACCAGGAGGCGAAGGCGTTGAGAAACACGGTCTTGTCCGCGATGTCGGCGGCGGAGAAGCCGGGAACTTGCACGCCCACCGCGTCGGTCAGGCCCGCCAGCGGCGGCAGATCGAAACGGTCGGCGGCAAACGGGTTGAACAGATTTGCCAGGCGATCGCGGCCGCGCCACGCGGATATGCCAAGCCCGCCCGCGGCGAAACCCGCCATGCCCAGCAAGACCGCACGTCTGGAAGTATCTTTCGCCATTGGGCCTCCCCCGCGCATCAGCGCGCAAGCGTGAAGCACATTCAAGATGAACATGATCGCAGGCTTAACGCGGGCCGCCCTTGAACTCGCATCGGCAACACCCCTAAATGGAGCCTCAGGAGATCCGGCATGAGCGAGACAGAAATTCCCCACGCATGTGATGTGCTTGTCGTCGGCGCAGGCGCGGCCGGGCTTTCCGCCGCGCACGCCTTCGCCGCGCAGGGGCGCAGCGTCATCGTGGTGGGCAAGGTCGAGACCCATCTCGCGGGACGCACGGTCGCCCTGTTCGAGGGCAGCCTGCGATTTTTTCGCGCGCTGAACCTTTGGGAGGCCTGCGAGCCCCATGCGGCGCCGATGGAGGGGATCAGGCTGATCGACGACACCGGCTCGATGTTTCCCACCGAGCCCAAAGAGTTTCGCTCGCGGGAGATCGACCTCGACGCCTTCGGCCAGAACATCGAGAACAACGCGCTGGTGGCGGAACTGGCGGCGGCGGCGCGCGCCAATCCGGCGATCACGCTGATCGAAGGTTTTTTGGACGGGTTCGAGCTGAATTATTCCGGCGCCCGGGCGAAGCTGGTCGGCGGCGGCTGGATCGACGCGCAATTCATCGTCGCCGGCGAGGGCCGCAACTCGCAGGCGCGCCAGATCGCCGGCATCACGGTCAAGACCTGGACCTATCCGCAGACGGCGATCACCGTGCTGCTCAAGCATGAAAAGCCGCACCACAATATTTCGACGGAATGGCACAAGCGCAGCGGCCCCTTCACCTTCGTGCCGTTGCAGGGCCGCGAGGGCGCGCCGCATCGCTCGAGCATGGTCTGGCTGGTGACGCCGCGCGAGGCCGCGCGCTTGCAGGCCCTTTCGCCCGAGGAACTGGCGGGGGAAATCCAGGACCAGTCGCACGACAGGTTCGGTCACATCGAACTGGACGGTCCCGTCGGCGCCTTCCCGATGGGGGCGCTGAAGACGGACCGGGTCACCGGGCTGCGCCTCGCCCTGATCGGCGAATCCGCGCATCTGTTCCCGCCGATCGGCGCGCAGGGATTGAACCTGACTCTGCGCGACGTCGCCAATCTCGTCGACTGCCTCGAAGGCCTTGACCTCGACGAACCCGACCCAATCTCGCGTGCGCTCAGACGCTACGAGCGCGACCGGGCGCGCGACATCGGTTTCAGGGTCAACAGCATCGACGTTCTCAACCGCTCGCTGCTGGTCCATGCGCTGCCCGTGGATTTCGCCCGCGCCTTCGCGCTGAACTTTTTCTCGGCGTTCGGACCGCTGCGCCGCGCGCTGATGCGCGAGGGCGTGACGCCGCACGGGCCGACTCCAAAACTGATGCGCGAGCGGCCGCCCGTTTTTTCGCGCGCCGCGCGTCGCTGAAATGCGAATCGCCACCTGGAACATCAATTCGGTTCGGCTGCGGCTCGACCTGGTGCTCGCCTATCTGCGCGACGTCTCGCCCGACGTCCTGTGCCTGCAGGAGATCAAGTGCCAGGACGACGCCTTCCCCCGTCTGGAGATCGAGGCGGCCGGCTACAATGTCGCCGTGCACGGGCAGAAGAGTTACAACGGCGTCGCGCTGCTCTCCAAGGCGCCGATGGAATGCGTTCCCGGCCTGCCCGGCGACGAAAGCGACGAGCAATCGCGCTACATCGAGGCCGTCATTCCCTTCGGGCCGCGCGTGGCGCGGGTCGGCTGTCTCTATCTGCCCAACGGCAATCCGCTGGGGACGGAGAAATACGCCTACAAACTCGCCTGGATGGACCGTCTCATTGCGCACGCCCGCGCCATGCTCAAACATGAAGAAGTGTTCGTGCTCGCAGGCGACTACAATGTGATTCCCGACGCGCGCGACGTCCACGATCCCGCGGCATGGCTGGGCGACGCGCTTTACGCCCTGCCGACCCGGCAGAAATTCCGCGAACTGCTGGCGCTCGGATTCACCGACGCCCTCCGCGCCACCACGGACGAGGCGAAGCAATACACGTTCTGGGACTATCAGGCGGGGTGCTGGCCGAAGAACCAGGGGCTGCGCATCGACCATTTGCTGCTGTCGCCACAGGCCGCCGACCGTCTGGAGGGCGTGAAGATCGACCGAGAGATGCGGACGAAGGACAAGCCGTCGGACCATGTGCCGGTGCGCGTGGATTTGCGGGATTGACGCGCTTTCCTTCTCCCCTTGCGGGAGAAGGTGGATCGCGCTGAAAGCGCGAGACGGATGAGGGGGCGGTCGCGACGGACGAACCCCTCATCCGGCCCCTTCGGGGCCACCTTCTCCCGCAAGGGGAGAAGGACGCCGGCGATCAGCGCTGCGGTCCTGTTTTTCTGAGGATGGGCTGACAATGAACTATCTGTTCGACCTCATTGATTCGAAAATCTCCGATCCGGACAAAACCTTCATCGAGACCGACAGCGGCGCAAAAATCTCCTACCGCCAGATGCTGTCGGCCAGCGCGCGCTACGCCAACGCCCTCGTCGCGGCGGGCGTGGAGCCCGGCGACCGCGTCGCCGTGCAGATGGAGAAATCGCCGGCCGTTCTGTTCATCTATCTCGCCTGCCTGCGCGCCGGCGCGATTTTCCTGCCGCTCAACACCGCCTATACCCCGCACGAGGTCGGCTATTTTCTCGGCGACGCACGGCCAAAAGTCTTTGTCTGCGATCCCGCCTGGGCCGAGGCGCACGCGCCGGCGGCGAAGGAGGCAGGCGCTTTGATTCTTGCTCATGGCGCGGGCATGGAGGGCGAGCTTTTTGAGCGCGCCAAAGCCAGCGCAGAAAATTTTGTCAACGTGGCGCGCGACAAAGATGATCTGGCGGCGATCCTTTACACGTCGGGGACGACGGGGCGCTCCAAGGGCGCCATGCTCAGCCATGACAATCTCGCCTCGAACACAATCACGCTCGTCGATTATTGGCGCTTTACGTCCGACGATATTTTGATCCACGCTCTGCCCGTCTATCACACCCACGGCCTGTTCGTGGCGACCAATTGCGTGCTGCTGTCCAACGCTCGCATGATTTTTCTGCCCAAATTTTCCGCCCCGCAGGTGCTGAAAACCCTGCCCCGCGCCACCGTCCTGATGGGCGTTCCGACCTTTTACACCCGCCTGCTGGAAGAACCCGGCCTCACCCGCGAGGCCTGCAAAGCCATGCGGCTGTTCGTCTCGGGCTCCGCGCCGCTGCTCGCCGAAACCCATCGCGCCTTCCGCGAAAAAACCGGACACGCCATTCTCGAACGCTATGGCATGACCGAGACCAACATGAACACGTCAAATCCCTATGACGGCGACCGCATCGCCGGCACGGTGGGCTTTCCGCTGCCCGGCGTTTCCCTGCGCGTGGTCGATCCCGACACCGGCGAGGACGTTTCGAATGGCGAGATCGGCATGATCGAAGTCAAGGGGCCGAATGTTTTTCGCGGCTACTGGCAAATGCCGGAGAAGACGGCGGCCGAGTTCCGCGCCGACGAATTTTTCATCACCGGCGACCTCGGGCGCATCGACGGGGACGGCTATGTCCACATCGTCGGGCGCGGCAAGGATTTGATTATTTCCGGCGGCCTCAACATCTATCCCAAGGAAGTGGAAGGCGAGATCGACGCTCTGCCCGGCGTGGTCGAAAGCGCGGTGATCGGCCTGCCCGACGCCGATTTCGGCGAGGCGGTGGTCGCCGTGGTGGTGCGCGAAAAGGGGGCGTCCCTCAGCGAAGACGATATTCGAACCGCGCTGGCCGGACGTCTGGCGAAATTCAAGCAGCCCAAGCGCATCCAGTTTGTCGACGCCCTGCCGCGCAACACGATGGGCAAGGTGCAGAAGAACGTCTTGCGCGAGTCCTACGCTAAAATTTGAGCGTAATGTCCATCACGAAGCGGCGCTGTTCGCCCGGCGCCAGAGTCAGCACGCCGGGGCGCTGCGCAAACGCGCCGTCGAAATCAAGCGGGGCGGCAAACCCCTGCCAGGGCTCCAGGCAGAGGAAGGGCGCGCCGGGCTTGGTCCACAGGCCGAAATGCGGCATGTCCGGAAAGGATGCCGCGACCTCGGGGCCGCCTGGCGGGCCGAAGGCGACGCGGCGGCTTTGCAATTTTTCGAAAATCAGCGCGCCCGCCTCGAACAGGCCGGGCTCCAGCGCCAGCACGCCCGAAGCCGCCGGATTTTTATACTCTTGCGGATCGAGCAGGCCGTCGGTGAGACGCCGGATCGGCGCCGGCTCCGCGCGCTCGAACCGCACCTCATGAACACCTTTTCCGCCCGGCAGCGGCCAGCGGAAAGCGGGATGGAAGCCGAGCGAAAACGGCAGCGGCTTTTCGTCTTCGTTCGCCACCGTCGCCACCACGTTCAGCGTCGCGCCGGCGAGCGCGTAGGCGATGTCCAGCCTGAAGGCGAAGGGGTAGGAGACCAAGGTTTCCCCGCTTGGACCCAGGCTCAGCACCGCGCGATCCCGGCCGGCTTCCACCACCGAAAACGTCGAGCGCCGGGCAAAACCATGCTGCGGCAGCGGAAAAAGCTGACCATCCACGCGGATATGGTCACCTACGGCGCGGCCGACCATGGGAAACAGGATGGGCGCGCGGCCGCTCCACCATGCGGGATCGCCGTCGTGCAGCCAATCGGCGCCGGTCGAGTCTTGCAATCGGACAAGCTCCGCGCCGAGCAAGGCGATCTCGGCGCGGAAAAACTCATTGGTGAGCGTGATCCTCGTCATGCTTGCCTCCCAAAAAACCGAGCTTGCGCAGCACGGGCGGCATGCTCAGCCCCTGCACGACGATCGAGAAGGCGACGCAGAAAAAGGTCACCAGCACGATTTCGTCGCGCAGCGGGACGCGGCTCGGCAGCGACAGCACCAGCGCCAGCGCCAGCGCGCCACGCAACCCGCCCCACCACAGAACGAATTGCTCGCCCTGGGTGATCCGCCAGCGCGAGCGCGAAAACAGCGCGGACAGCGGATAGACGGCGGCGGCGCGGGCGAAAAGCGTGATGGCGAGGACGCCGGCATATTCCGTCCACGGATAATGCGCGTAGGTCGAACCGGCGACGCGCGCGCCGATCAATAGGAACACCATGGAATTCGCGACGAAAGCGGCGAAATCCCAGAAATCCGTCATGAACTCGCGGCCTTTTTCGGTCAGAAAATCGCCTTTTTCGCTGGCCGGGCGGAAATTGCCGATGATCAGGCCAGCCGTCACCGCCGCGAGCACGCCGGAATCGTGAAAATGTTCGGCAAGCAGGAACGAGCCGTAGGCGGCCAGCATGGTGAGCGTCAGCTCGACAAGATGTTCGCTGGTCCCGCGCGCAGCGAAGATCACGGCGACGCCAAACCCCGCGCCGATCAGCGCGCCGCCGACGACGATTCGGAACAGCTCCCAGGTCATTTGCGCGCCGGTCAGGCCATCAGCGCCAGCGAGCGCAAAAGCCAGCGCCAGGGCGAACAGCACCGCCGCGGCGGCGTCGTTGAGCAGGCTTTCCGCCTCGACCAACACGCGCAGACGGCCATGCACGCCATTGTCTTTGAACATGGCGATGATCGCGACGGGATCGGTGGCGGAGATCAGCGCGCCGAACACCAGGGCCGCCGCGAGCGGCCAGCCCATGAGATAATGAAGCGCGGCCGCCACCACCGCCATCGCCGCGACGGTGCCGAACACGGCGAGCGACAGGATCGGCGCGAGGTCGCGCTTCAGATCGCGCCAGCGCAGGGCGAGCGCCGCCTCGAACAGCAGCGGCGGCAGGATCAGGTAATAGATCAGTTCCGAGGTCAGCGGCGGCAGGCGCCGCGTTCCCAACCAGGCCAGCAGGCCGCCGACCAGTACGAGGCCGATGGTGTAGGGAAGTTGCAGTCGCCGCGCCAGCATCGCCACGATCATGGCGACGGCCAATAGGCCCATGATTTGTTGTAATGTTTCGCTCATGCCCGCCTTCTGCCACGAGCGCGCAGCGATCTCAACGTCAAGTTAAGGCCAAGGCCCCCTCCGGCGCGGTCATTTTCAGTGCAGCAGGTTGTGCGCAGCGACGTAAGTCGCCGCCCCCGCGAGATAGCCGAGAAGCGCGGGGCCGCTCATGTGTCTGACGTACCAGAAGAACTGGATTTTCTCCAATCCCATCGCCGCCACGCCGGCAGCCGAACCGATGATCAGGATCGATCCGCCCGTGCCCGCGCAATAGGCCATGAACGTCCACAGAAAGGCGTCGGGAGGATATTGGTCGAGACTGTACATGCCTATGGAGGCGGCGACGAGCGGCACATTGTCGACAATCGCGCTGGCGAGGCCAAGCAGGAAGACAATGAGGTCGAGTCGCCCGACGCTCTGGTCGAGCCAGGCCGCCAGCCGCGTCAGAATATGGGTGTGTTCGAGCACGGCGACCGCCAGCAGGATGCCGGTGAAGAACACCAGCGAACTCAGATCGATTCGCTCGAGCGCGCGCGCCAGCGCCCGGCGCTCCCTGTCTGCCGGGGGCTTGCCGCGATGCAGGGTGTCGGCGAAGGCCCAGAGAATGCCGAGGCCGAAGAGAACGCCGAGGAACGGCGGCAAGTGCGTAACCGTCTTGAAGACGGGCACCAGCAGCAGGATCGTGACGCCCAGAAGAAAAATGGCGTTGCGCTCGAATGCCGACGCGCCCTCGTCTTCAACCATGTTTCCGCAAGCGAAACGTCGGTTTTCCAGTTGACGGCTCACCAGCAGCAGCGGGACCAGCAGGCTGACGACCGACGGCGCGAACACGGTCGACATGACCGCCGTGGTGGTGATCTGGCCGCCAATCCAGAGCATGGTCGTGGTGATGTCGCCGATCGGCGACCACGCGCCGCCCGCATTGGCGGCGATCACGATCATGGAGGCGAACAGCAGCCGGTCGCTTTCCTTCGCCAGAAGTTTTTTCGTGAGGGAAACCATGGCGACGGTCGTCGCGAGATTGTCGAGGATGGCGCTCAGGAAAAAGGTCACGAGGCACATCAACCACATCAAGCGCGGGAGGCTGGTGGTTCTGATCCGTGCGGCGACGATCTGGAAACCGCCATGGAGGCCGATCACCTCGACGATGGTCATGGCGCCCATGAGGAAAAAAACGATCTGGGCGACTGATACGACCGAATGACCAAGTTGAGCGTTGATCGCCGCGGAATCGGCGGAAGCAAAAGCGTAGATTGTCCAGAGAACACCGGCCGCCACTACGGCCGAGGCGGCTTTGTCGATCCTGAGTCTATGCTCGAATGCGATGGCGACGTAAGCTATGCTGAATACGGCTATGATCGCGCTATCCAAGACAAATACCTCGAAACTGACACCTCAGGAAACGTCTGAAAGGGCGGCGCCGAAGTCAAGAATTATCGGGGGACGCGCACAGATTGGGCAGTCCGGCCCTGTCCCTTTTGCTGATCTGTGCAATGCGGCCTTTTCGGGTAAGTTCCCATGGCGTTGCAGAAAGACAGCCGTCCCCAAGGACGTGAACCGGAGGAGTTTCATGAGTTTTGTTGTCGCCCTCGGGGCGCTCATATTCCTGATGATTGTCGCCTACCGCGGCTTCTCGGTCATCCTGTTCGCCCCGGTCGCCGCCATGGGCGCCGTGCTGCTCACCGATCCCGCCGCCGTCCCGGCCGCGTTTTCCGGCGTGTTCATGGAGCGCATGGTCGGGTTCATCCGCGATTATTTTCCGGTGTTCCTGCTCGGAGCGGTGTTCGGCAAGCTGATCGAAATGTCGGGCTTTTCGAAAAGCATCGTCTCCGCCGTGACCTCGCTGCTCGGCCCCCGATTCACCATCGTCTCGATCGTGCTGGTCGGCGCCATCCTCACCTATGGCGGCGTGTCCCTGTTCGTCGTGGTGTTCGCGATCTATCCGTTCGCGGCGGAAATGTTCCGCCAGCACGATATCCCAAAGCGGCTGATCCCCGGCACAATCGCGCTTGGCGCCTTCTCCTTCACCATGGATTCGCTGCCGGGCACGCCGCAAATCCAGAACATCATTCCGACCACCTATTTCAAGACCACCGCTTTTGCCGCGCCGGCGCTCGGCACGCTCGGCGGCATTTTTATTTTCGTGGTCGGCGTCGCCTATCTGGAATGGCGCCGCTACGCCGCGCTGAAGGCCGGCGAAGGCTATGGCGATGGCCACATCAACGAACCGGCGCCGCTGGCGCATGAAAAGCTGGCTCCGGCCTGGCTGGCGATGCTGCCGCTCGTGCTGGTGTTCGGGCTGAACAAGCTGTTCACCACCCTGATCGCCGACAATTACGGCAAGGTCTACGAACTCAAGCTCGCCGCCATGGCCAAGCCGGTCACGGTCGCGGTGGACAAGCTCACCGCCGTCTGGTCGGTGGAGGCCGCGCTGATCGTCGGCATTCTCTCCGTGGTCGCGCTCGGCTGGACGCAGGTGCGGAAAAATTTCGCGGAAGGCGGCAAGACGGCGGTGTCGGGCGCCCTGCTCGCCTCGATGAACACCGCCTCCGAATATGGCTTCGGCGCGGTGATCGCCACCCTGCCCGGCTTCATCGTCATCCGCGAGGCGCTGGCCTCGATCCCCAATCCGCTGGTCAACGAAGCCGTGACGGTGACCTCGCTCGCCGGCATCACCGGTTCGGCCTCGGGCGGCATGTCGATCGCGCTGGCCGCCATGGCGGACCAGTTCATCGCCGCCGCCAACGCGGCGGGCATTCCGATGGAGGTGCTGCACCGCGTGGCCTCGATGGCCTCCGGCGGCATGGACACCCTGCCCCACAATGGCGCGGTGATCACCCTGCTGGCCGTGACCGGGCTCACCCATCGGCAGAGCTACAAGGACATTTTCGCGGTCACCATCATCAAGACCACCGCCGTGTTCGTGGTGATCGGAATTTACTACGCGACCGGACTGGTTTAGAGCTTTTCCACGTTTCATGGAAACATGAAAAAGCTCTAGAGTCTTGTTTTAACGCAGTGTCTTCACGCGAACCGGCATCCACTTCGCTTGAAAATGCTTTAGCGCGAGCGTTGACTCGGTTTCCGGCGAAAAGCATAGTTCCGGCGCGTCCTCGCGCCGGAATTTTGATATGCGCCTATTGAGTTCATTGCGGCTTCTGCTCGCGGCCGGCGCGCTTTTTGCGGCCGCGCCCGCTTTCGCCGATTTCGGCTCCGCGCAACGCAATTTCTCCGCCACCCCCCTGAACGAACGACTGCTGGTCCAGACCTTTTTGATCGGCGCCGGCTATCTCAATGGCGTGCCCTCAGGCGATTTCAGCAAGCGGCAGTATGAGGGGGTGCAAAACTTTCAGGCCGAAAACGGTTTTTACGCCGACGGCGATCTATCCGCGCCCCAGTTCGAAAAACTGGCGGCGCTGGCGCGCCCCTGGTTCCAGACCTGGGGCTTTCGAAAAATCCTCCATCCCAGCCGGAACATTCCCCTGTGGGTTCCGGTCGGTCTCGGCCTGCGCGAATCGCGCGAGGATACGGGAATCAAATTCGAGGACCCCAGCCGGCGCATCTCCATTACTTTCGCCAGTTTTTCCGCGACCCCCATCCCCGCAGCTTTCGCCCTGATGACGCGCCTTTACGAGGAAAAGCGCGCGCACATCCACTACAAGGTGATGAAGGACGGTTGGTTCGTCATTTCGGCCTCGACGCCCGACGGCGTGGACCACTATCTGCGCTACCACCAGGACGGGCGCGCCGCCACCGGCTTCACCCTGATGTGGAACAACGCCAACGGCAATGTGCATGGCGAACGGATCGCCACGCTGATGTCCGGGGGCCTGTGGGCGACGATGACCGGCGCGCCCGCCGTGGATCTTCCCAACCCGGGGCCCGCCCCGGCGCCCAAGCCCGCTTCGCCCCCGGCCGCCAGCGCCAAAGCCAGCCCTCCGGCGCGCGAGCGGGAAAAAGACAGGATTTCGACCGGAACCGGCTTCTTCATCGCCGCCGACGGCCATTTCGTCACCTCGGCCCATGTCATCGCCGATTGCGCGTCGATCAAGGCCAAGTCGGATGACGGCGCCATCCTCGATGCGAAACTGGTCGCGCGCGACGCCACCAACGATCTCGCTCTGCTCAAGGTCGACAAAACCGCCGCCAAGGCCGCCCATCTGCGCACCTCCCTGCGGCTGGGCGAAAACGTCGCCGCCTTCGGTTTTCCCCACGCCGACATTCTCGCGACCTCAGGCAATTTCACGCTCGGCAATGTCACGGCGCTGAGCGGGCTTGGCGACGACAGCCGCTTCGCCCAGATTTCGACGCCGGTTCAAGCCGGCAATTCGGGCGGCCCGCTGCTCGACCGCGACGGCAATGTCGTCGGCGTCGTCGCCATGAAGCTCAACGCGCTGAAAGTGGCGTCGGAGGGCGGCGACCTCCCGCAAAACGTCAATTTCGCGGTCAAGGCGACCAATCTGGTCAATTTCCTCGACGCCAATCGCATCCAATACCTGCCGGCGGTTTCAGAAAAACCGCTCGAACCCGCCGATCTCGCCGACCGCGCCAAGTCCATCTCGGTTTTCGTCGTCTGCAAATAGGTCAGGTTTTCGCCAGCGCCGCCTGGTCGATCTCGTTGCGCTTGGCATAGGCGAGCGCGAAATCGGCGATGGCCTCGTCGAAGGCGCCGCTGTCGCCCATATAGCCCGCGAGCAGCGCCGGATCGGCGGAGCGGGCGTGGGCGCGGGCCAGCGTGCGCCCGCACAATCTGGCGTAGTCGCTCAATCCCTCGGCCTGCGCGATTTCGCTCACCGAGCCCAGCCGGCGGTTTTTCAGCATGCGGACGTAATAATGCCGGTCCGAGGGGTCATGCTCGGTCCACCCCAAAAAAATGTCGCTCGCCGCCTGCATCATGCGCTGGCCCTCGACCACGCGCTGGCCCTGGTGTCTCCCAAAAGCGGGGGCGAGCGCCTCCAGAACGGACGGCCCCGCCTCCTTGACTTGCAGCAACAACGGCGCGCCGTCGCCATTCTGGAACAGGCCGACATAGCAGCAGGTTCCCACGGAGCCGACGCCCACCGCCTTGAACACGCAATCTTTCAACGCGTATCGCTCCAGCAGCGCGCGGCGTTCGGGCGGCAGCGCCGCGCCATAGCGCGCAAAACCGCTTTGCGGGTCGAACGCCTGTCCGGCCTCGCTGTCGGGCTTGAAATGGAACAGGCGCGGCGGTTTTTCGAGGATGCCGTTCGCCCCGGCCAGTTTGGGGAAATTGTCATCGCGGTCGAGCCCGGCCCCGCGCGCGCAGCCGATGATCGTCAGCAGCTTGCGCCGCAGGTCGGCGTCCTCGAAATTTTTCGCCTCCTGTTCGAGATCGACGCGGCTGTGCCAGACCTCCATCGGTGTTTTTTCCGACAAAAGAGCGATGCGCTTGCGATAGGCGCGGACCGCCTCGCCAGCGATGTCGTGGCGGGTGGATTTTGATGCCCCCAGCGCCTCGCCCGCGACGGCGAAGCTGACCGCCAGGCGCTTCAGATCGACGGTGAAATCGACGCCCGGCAGGGTCTCGTCGAAATCGTTGATGTCGAAAAGGATGTTGTCCTCCGGGGTGACGAAGGCGCCAAAATTCATCAGGTGGCAGTCGCCGCAGGCCTGCACGGGAATGCCGGCCATCGCCTGGTATTGCAGGTCATGCGCCATCACCGCCGCCGCGCCGCGCAGATAGGCGAAGGGGTCGGCGCTCATCAGCGCGCGGCGCAGCCCGACCAGCGACGGCAACCGGCGCGCGTTCTGCCCCTCCAAAATGGCGTTGGCGTCGCGCTGGAAGGGGCCGAGCACGCGCCCATGCGCGGCGCGAGGCGTCTGCTTGCGCAGCGCCTTGCCCTGCTCGATGCGTTGCGCGCGCGATTGGACTGCTGGGCTCATGGCCTCCCCCTCAAATTCGCTTGAGCTGAAGCGGGAGCAGGATGCGAGGCAAACAGGACCGGCAGAGGCGCGAGGGCAAATGTTTTGGAGAGCCGCGCATGCAGCGCCCGCGCGGTGGCGACGGCTTCCGGCCCGTCGCCGTGGACGCAAATGGAATGGATCGGGGTTGGAAGGATTTTGCCGGAGCGGGTTTTGAGGCCGCCGGCGGCGAGCATGGCTTCGACATGCGCAAGGCTTTGTTGCGGATCGTGCAGCACCGCGCCCTCTTCCCCGCGCGGCGTGAGCTGGCCGTCGTCCTGGTAAGCGCGGTCGGCGTAGATTTCGAGCGCGGTTAAAATGTTTTCCCGCGCGCCCGCGTCCGCCAGCGCCGACAGCGCCGGCGCCAGCAGAATTGTGCGCGCGTCGTAAGCCTTGATGGCGCGGGCTATGGCCCCGGCAAGCTCGGCGTTGCGGCAGGCCTCGTTGCTGAGCGCGCCGTGCGGCTTCACATGGGTGACCCGCGCCCCGTTCGCGCGCGCAAAACCGTCCAGCGCGCCGAGTTGGTAGAGCACAAAAGCCTCGACCTCCTCCGCCGAGCATTTGAGCGCGCGACGGCCAAACCCTTGGAGGTCGGGATAGGAGGGATGGGCGCCGAGGCTGACGCCGGCTTGCAGCGCCGCCGTGACGGTTTTTTGCATCACGAGCGGATCGCCGGCGTGAAAGCCGCAGGCGATGTTGGCGGATTGCACCAGTTGCAACAAGGCCACGTCGTCGCCCATGCGCCACGCGCCAAAACTTTCGCCGAGATCGGCGTTGAGGTTGAGATGAGAGGGCGAAAGCATGCCGATAATCCGCAAGCTCCTTTTTCCCTGTACGCCTGTCAACGTCATTTTCGAAAGAGCGCTTTTTGACTTGATCGCGTCCGTTTTGGACATTATTATGTCCAATAACTCCACGCTGATCTTGGAACCAAAATGACACAAGCACACGAAAATATCCCGACGATTTACGCGTTTTGGAACAACAAAGGCGGAACGGGAAAGACCAGCCTCGCCTTCCAGGCAATTTGCCTTTACGCCGAGAAAAATCCCACGAAGAAAATTTTGGCGATCGACCTTTGCCCTCAAGCAAATCTTTCCGAGCTTATGCTTGGGGGATTAGCTAACAACGGCAGCGACCGACTGCTTACGCAGCAAGGCCTTGTGCCGCGTTGCAGCATAGGTGGATATTTTCAACTTCGACTCCCGTCTCCATACGTCGCTCCAAAATTCAGTGCCGCCGACTTCATTACAAAACCGCACACCTTCAATAAGGAACTCAAGGACAATATAGATTTGGTTTGCGGGGACCCATTACTCGAACTGCAGTCGAATGCCGTCAACACCCTCGCAAACAACCAAATTCCCGGCGCAAACCCGTGGATTTCGGTGATTGACTGGCTTAAGGATTTTTTGGCTCAAGTTGCAAGTGAGTACGATACTATCTTCATCGACTGTAATCCAAGCTTTTCCCTATATACTCAGATTGGCTTGGCTGCATGCGACCGGATTATTTTGCCGGTTATGGCTGACGACTCATCACGAAGAGCGATTCAAAACGCCTTCTCGCTCGTCTATGGCCTGAAACTTCCGTCAGAGATTTACACTTCATACGCTTTCGCTACAAAATTGAAGGCCGCTGAACGCTCGCTGCCGAAAGTGCACTTGATCGTCAAGAATCGACTTACTCAATACATGGGTGCAGCCTCTGCTTACGCGGCAGTCCTCAAAGCTATAGAAACCGACGTGGCCAAGCTTATGAAATCAAACCCTGACATATTCACGTTCAACTCAAATTCAAAAGGATTCGTTGAAGTACGAGATTTTCAGACAACCGGTGTTGTCGCATTTGCAAAAGGACAACCGTTTTCGAAGGTGAAAATTGGAAAACAGAGCATAAACGGTCATCGGGTTCAGGTCAAAAAAGATTACCTCGACAACGCGAAGGATGCCATGGAAGACCTTGTGAATCACCTGTAGTCTATTCCCCAAAAATCGCACCGCCGATCAGGTTTTCGCTCCACAGCTTTTTCTCGTCGAAACCAATTGGCACCAGGGCTTGCCGCCATTTTTCGAAGCCGTCGCGCCGCTCGGCCCGCGCCCGCGCCGCTTCCGTCGCGTCCACCGCGCGAAAACGGACCTCTTCGCCCGGCAGGACGTGCGCCAAACGGTCGAGATCGGCGGAGATGATGCAGCCGATCTTGGCATAGCCGCCGGAAGTCTGTCCATCCGCGCGCAAAACGATCGGCTGGCCGTCGCCGGGAACTTGGATCGCCCCCGGGGTCACGCCGTCGCTGACGATATTCGCGCTCTTTCGGCAGGCAAGGCGCGGACCCACGAGACGCAGCCCCATGCGGTCGCTTTCGGGCCGCGCCGTCCAGCGCGCGGTCGTGAACGCTTCGAACGTTTCGGGGGAAAAATGATCGACCTGCGGTCCCGGAATGAAACGCAGCGGACCCTCGCCGGCGCAAAGCGGCGGCGCGGCAATATCCTCTCCCTGCGCGGAGGCGCAGGTCAAAAGATCGCGGACGGCGAGGGCGCCGCCCAGACCGGCCCGCGCGTAAGTCGAGCGGCTGCCGAGCCGGACCGACGCGTCGAGCCCGCCGGAAAAGCCGATGTAGCCCGGCGCGCGCAAGAGCTTTAGCGCGAGACGGTCTCCCTCATGCAACAGCAGGCCGCGCCACGACTCCACTTTCTTCTCGTCCCCTTCGCGAAAAAGCACCCCGGAAATCGCGCCGGCGAGCCCGAGCCGCAACGGCCCCTGCTCCACCCGGAAAACCGGCGCCGCGAGCAAAATTTCCAGCACGGCCGCCTGCTCCGGCGCCCCCGCCAAAAGATTGGCGGCGAGCCGAAAACGCTGGTCCAGGGCGCCGGACACGGGAACGCCGAGTTTTCGATACCCCGTGCGGCCGCTGTCCTGAATGGAGACTCCGAGGCCCGGATGTTCGACGATCAGCCGCGCCATTGCGCCTCCAGCTCCAAAAATTCGTCCAGGGCGATGGGGCGCCAGCGCACGCGGTCGCCGGGCGCGAGGCGGGTCGGGGTTTTCGCGCCCGCGTCAAACATTTGCAGCGGCGTGCGGCCGACGAGGCGCCAGCCGCCGGGGCTCGCGAACGGGTACGCGGCGCACATGCCGTCGGCGATGGCGACGGACCGCTCCGGCACGATTTTGCGCGGTGTGGCGAGGCGCGGCGCATCCAAGAAATTTGGAAGGCCGCCGAGGTAAGCAAAACCCGGAAGAAAGCCGAGCATGTAGACGTCGAAGTTCACTTTCGAAAAGGCGTCCAGCCAGTCGCGCGGGGTCATGCCATTGCGCGCGGCGACATCAAAAAGGTCGGGGGCAAACTCCTCCTCCGCGCAGAACGGCAATTCATGCACGACTCCCGCGCGCGAAAAATTCGGGGTTGAGGCCAGCCGCAGGCACAGGGCGTTCAGTTCATCGAAAGACAGCGCGTCCGGGTCATACCAGAGGGTCACGGAGGAAAAAGCCGGCGCCCATTCGCGCAAGCCGGCCGGGCGCGCGGACTCCAGCGCCGCGCAAAAGGCGTGGGCGCGGGCGTTGAGGGCCAGGTCGATCGCCTCGCCGAAGCGAAGCGTCGCCGCCTCGTCTCCGAGCGGAAGGAGGACAGGTGACATGAGGCAAACATCTTCCAAGGTCCGGGTTTTTTCCAGCGCCGTTTTGTGCTGCGCTCAAAACCTGGAGGACATGCATTGAAGCTTAGCATGGGTTCGCGGAGCGGCTGGATCGCGACGGCGCGCACGGCGCTGCTGTTCGCCCTGCCGCTCATGCTGGCCGCCCTGCTCGGCGCGCAGGCGCTCGACGCCGACTATCTGGTTTTGCGCGAAAAGGCGCGGCGCGAGACGGAGCGCGTCGCCGACGCCTTTTCCGGCGCCGCCGTCAACGAGGTCACCGAACTCGCCGCCTTCGCCAAACTCAACATCGAAAAGGCCGCGCGCGACCCCAACCCCGACCCCACGCTGTGGCGGGTGATCTACACTTACGATCTGGGCCTGCTGGTGCTGAAGCGGCGCGGCGACCGCGTCCTGTTCCCGCCGGAGGACCCGCTCGCCATGCCAAAGATGTGGGAGGAAAAGCTGCGCGCGCTCACGGCGATCGCCGACCTGCTGCGTGACGGCGATTTCGTCAACGGCTGGTTTCCCAACATCGCCGGCGAATATTATTTCGAATGCCGCCGCAAAGGCGCCGGCGCCGAGCGCGACGAAAACTGCCTCGCGTTGTCGAGCACGCAAATTTTTCCCACCCTGTTCGGCGTGCTCGACGAATTCGCCGCGGTGACCCCCGGCTGGGCCTTCCGCCTGCGCGATCCCTTCGACCGCATCGTCTGGAGCAAGGGCAAGGGCGACGCCTACGAATCCTTCACCCAGGGCGGCGCGCTGCATGGCTGGGTGGTGGAGCTGTCCGGCGCGCCGAACGCCAAACGCGGCGCCTTGGGGCGGCTGGCGCTGGCGACGCCGCTCGCCCTGGTTTGGCTGCTGCTCGTGTTCCAGGCGCGGCGCGCGCAGACCGCGCAAGCCGAGGAAAGCGCGGCGCGCATGACCCTGCTCACGCAATTGTCTCACGACCTGCGCACGCCGCTCGCCAATCTGAAGCTTTACGCCGAACTGATCCGGCGCAAAGGCGACAGTCCCGAACTCAGCCGCTATTGCGCGGTTCTGACCGACGAAATCGACCGTCTCGACGCGCTCGCCGGCGCGACCCTTTCGCAAGGCGCGGCGCCGGTTCAATACAGAATGGAGACCGCCGATCCCGGCGAATTGGCGCGGGAGATCGTGGCGCGCTACCACAGTCTTCTCGCCGCTTCCGGCTGCGCCTGCGAGGTGACGAGCGCCGTTCAGGGCGAACGCCGCTTCGCCACCAGCGCCTTCGAGCGCATCCTCATCAACCTCATCGACAACGCCCGCAAATACGCGCCGGGACGGATCGAGGTCGAGGTCGGCGAGAGCGGCGGCCTGCTGCATCTGAGGGTGCGCGACCACGGCGGCGATTCCCCCAAGGCGCCTAAGTCGCATGGCGTCGGCCTGTCGATCGTGCGCGAACTGGCGCGGGCCAATGGCGGCGGGTTCACGCTTTCGCAAGCGCATCCGGGCTCCTGCGCCCACGCGACATTGAAAATGGACGTTTCATGAAGATTTTGATCGCCGAGGACGATCCCAATCTGCGCGCCGGCCTCACCGACCTTTTGGCGCTGGAAGGCCTTGATTGCATTGTCGCCGAGGACGGCGAGGCCGCCTGGACCGCCTTCGTCGAACAGGCGCCCTCGCTATGCCTGTTCGACGTGATGATGCCGCGCCTCGACGGGCTTGCCCTATGCCGGCGCATCCGTGAGCGCGACCACGCCACGCCGATCCTGCTGCTGTCGGCCAAGGGAGCCGAAATCGACCGCGTCGTGGGACTCGAAATCGGCGCCGATGACTACATCGCCAAACCGTTTTCGGCGCGGGAATTGGTGGCGCGAATCAAGGCGGGGCTGCGCCGCGTCAAGGCGCCGGCGCCCGCGACGCCCGAGAAGGTTTTTCACATGGGCGATCTCGCCATCGATCCCGACGCTTTGCGCGCCACGCGCGGCGCCGGCGGCATCGACCTCGCGCCGCGCGAGCTTGCCGTGTTGCAGGCGCTTTACGCGCGAAAAGGCAAGGCGGTGTCGCGCGACGAACTTTTTGATCTCGCCTGGGGGCGCGGCTACATGCCCAACAGCCGCGCGCTCGACCAATATGTGTCGTCGCTGCGCAAAAAGATCGAGCTGGACCCGGCGAAGCCGAGGATCATCCAGACGGTGCATGGCGTGGGGTATCGTTACGACGAGTGACGGCCCTGTCGCCGCGCCCAAAGACGCGAGGCGGCGGCGCGCCTGACAAAAATCTTACAAATTCCTTCCGGACGCATGACCCTTTTGCGCCGCCCGCCGTTTATAAGAGAGCATAGGCCGGGGTGAACAAAGCCTTGGCCATCAAGCAAAAATATTGGGAGTTAAGCAATGACGTGGACCGTTCCGGAAGCTTGCGAAGTGTGCGTCGGCATGGAAGTCACCAGCTATATGTCGGCTGAAATCTGAGCCTTTTCGCCATTCCTCCAGTGGCGGCGCCCGGGCATCGGAAGATGTTCCGGGCGTTTGTTTTTGCGCAGGATGTTTTTGCGCCAGGATGTTTTTGCGCCAGGACGTTTTTGCGCCAGGATGTTTTTCGGGAGGCTGCATGTCGATCAGGTTTGCTTTGACCGTGGCGCTGTTCGCCGCGAGTTCGCCGCTCGCCGCCGCGCCTGTGGGCGAGACCATCTCGGACGAGGTCGGGACCCTCAACCCGGAAGAGCTGACCGTGCAATATTGGGCGGCGCGGGCCGACGAAGGCCGCTTCGATCCGGGCATGTGCATGTACGGCTATCCCATCGCCAAAATGGGCTGGCACGAGCCGGCGCGCAAAATTTTTGAGCGCTGCGCGCAAAACGGCAATCCCCACGCCATGCCCTGGGCGGCCTGGATCGAGGAGAACGGCTACGATCGCCCCTCCAACCCCGGCGGCGCCGCCGCATGGGACAAAAAACTCGCGGAAACCGGCTCACCCCTGGGACAGCTGAATTATGGCCTGGATGTGCTGCGCGGCCATGGCGTGGCCCGCGATCCCGCGCTCGGAAAGGCGCTGGTGGACCGCGCCGCGGCGGCGGGCGAACCGACGGCCAAGGCGCTGAAGGCCGCCAATTACGATCCGGAAGCGGTGACGCCCAGCGCCGACCTCGCCCACTACCGCCAGCCGCAGTTCTAAGCAAGCATTCGTTGGTCGCCCAACGAATGCTTGCTTCAGTTCCTTTGTTTTCGCAGGATTTTCATCCGAAAACCGGGGGCCGCTTTTCGGAAATCCTGCTTAGGAGTTTTGTCGCATGCGGATCGCTCTCGTCCTCGCCCTCTGCCTCGCCGGCGCGGCCCATGCGGACGACATCGGCGAACTCAACCCCAACCAGTTGAGCGTCGACTATTATGTCGGCAAGGCGGGAGCCCAAAAACTCGATCCGCACCTGTGCGCCTATGGCGTGTTCATGGACAAGACCGGCCAGCACGAAGAGGCGCGCAAAATCTTCGAGCGCTGCGCCAACGAAGGCAATGATCTTGCGATGCCCTGGATGTCCTACATGGAGGAAAACGGTTTTGAAAAGCCCTCCAACCCCGTCGCGGCGGCGGAATGGGACCGGCGGCTGGCGGATCGCGGCTCCTCGCTGGGGGCTTTCAACTACGGCCTGGACCTGCTGCGCGGCCACGGGATCGCGCGCGACGAAAAGCTGGGACGCGCGATGATCGACCGCGCGGCGGCGGGCGGCGACGTCACGGCCAAGGAGCTGATTGCAAACGGCTACGACCCGGAGTCCGTGACGCCGGGCGCGGATCGCGCGCGCTATCGGCAGCCGCAGTTCTAGAGCATTTTCAAGCGAAGCCGATGCCGGTTCGCGTGAAGACAATGCGTCAAAACAAGAATCTGGAGCTTTTTCATGTTTCCATGAAAAAGCTCTAGGGGCCCCTCGCCTCGAAACCCACGGCCGTCATGCCCGGGCTTGTCTCGGGCTTCCCGGCCGAGCCGCGAGGGCAAGTCTGGGACGGCTCGCATTGCCGCACCGCGTGGATGGCCGAAACGAAGCCCGGCCATGACGACATGGAGTTGCATGTTAAACGGGACATGCGCGTCATCGTTGAACCCGCGCTTTTGCCGGCAGCCTCGCCAGTTCGCAGGGAACCGGCGCCTCAGCACACGTCGTAAGCGTAGCTGTCCGGCAATCGGCGGCGCGGCTTTTTCGGCGCGAGGGCGTCTATAACATCCGAGGTCGCGACCACCTTCGCGCAGGTTTTGGCCATAGCGGACAAGCCGGCGGAATGGTCGGCCTCGTCGATGTCGGCCACGGCGTCGGCGACGAGGAATGCTTTGATGTCCCGCGAAAATGCGTCGACGGCGGAGTAATGGCAGCCGATGGACGTGTAAACGCCAACGATCAGGAGCGCGTCGCGGCCCAGGCGGCGCAGCAGCGGTTCGAAATCATTGCCGTAGAAGGCGCTGTAGCTGCGCTTCACCAGGGGACGCGCGTGATGCGCGTCAAGGCCGAGCGCCGGTTCGAAGCCTGCGGCCGCAGGCCCCGGGCCCCATATGTCCGCCATCAGCCCGCGCTCGTCGAGGCGGCGCGCCTTCGGCACATGCGACGCAAAGATCGGAATGCCCCGGCGGGCGCTGGCGTCGCAGATGTCGCGCGCGTTCGCCACGATCCGGGCGCGGCTGTCCTGCGGGAGCGCGTTCAAAAAGTGCGGCTGCATGTCATGCACGAGCAGCGCGCATCGCTCCGGCTCAATCGTCCAATCCACCTTGTTCGAGAATTTCACGGCTTGCCTCCTTGAAGGCCGCCGCATCGTCACGCGAATTGAGATTGAACCATACGCCTGCCGATACGGCGGCCATGGTCATGAGTGATGACGTGGCCGCTCCCTAAAAGGAGCGCCAATAGCCTGCGGTAAGTGCAATGCGGGCGTGTGTCATGAAGGCATTTGCGCCATATTGGTTCCGCGATGTCAATGTCGTCGATGTCGCAGGGCTCAACCCCGCTTGCGGAACACGCGGACATTGGGGTGGGCGCGGTCCCTGGCGCATGTCGGGCGCCCCGGCGGGTCGAGCGGCCCGGGATCGCCCTCGCAGAGGAACAGCCATTCAAAAAACGGATGTCGCCGGCCTTCGCCAGCGCCGGCGCAACCCTCAGCGCCGCGCCGAACGCGCCGTCCCGCGCGCCGATCCGCGATCTGCGCGGCTATTCGGGTTTGCGGCACACCTGCACATAGGGGTGGCGGAAATCCCAGTCGTCAAAGACCACACGCTGGCGGAAGACGCAATTCGTCTTGCCCGCGTGGGGGGCGTAGACTTTCATCGGGCGGCCCGCGTCCCAGCGGGTGCGGTCCATATAGGCGTTGGGATCGTACTTGTACTGACCGGACGTCCAGAACGTGCCCGGATCGATCGGACCGGGATCGACGTCGTAATAGGCCACGCCGTTGGCGGTCCTGATCTGCGCGCGCGCCTCCGAGGCGAGGGTCGCGGCGCCAATCAGCGCGACGCACACGGTGGAAAGGCGCACAAAATTTCCGAACATCTAAACCTCTTTCGCCGGAGAGCAGGCGGGCCGGCTCCGGCGCCCCGCCAGAGTAGCGCGATCGATGCGCCCTGCCCATAAAATTCCCTGCGCCGCCTTAATCGTCGCTGAACAGCTTTTCGAAGAAATTCCGGTCGTCGCGCGCCTGGCGGGCGGTGCGGCCGGTCGGAATGTCGGCAGGTGGCGTCGGCTCCTCGTCGCGGTCGAAACCCGGAATCCGTTCCGGCGGGCGCGGCGGCGGGGCCGAACCGCGTCCGGCGCTGGAGAAGACCACGGGCGCCGAAGGGTTGCTGGTGTCGAGATGCTGAACCGGCGCCTGCGGCTGCGCCGGCTCGCGCGGCGCCTCCGGCTGCGGCCAGAGAGAGGCCGGCAGGCCGCCAAGACTCTCGTTGCGCCAGCCGCCGGTCGGCAGGCCCGCAACGACTTGGCCCTTCAAAGCCTCGCGCATGTAGCGGCTCCAGATGTCCACCGGCAGATTGGCGCCGGAGGCCTTTTTCGTCGGCGAATTGTCGTCGTTGCCGAGCCAGACGCCGGTCACCAGCTGGCTGGTGTAGCCGACGAACCAGGCGTCGCGGTAATCCTGGCTTGTGCCGGTCTTGCCCGCCGCCTCCCAGCCCGGCAGGTCGGCTTTTCGCGCGGTGCCGATGATCAGGGTCTGTTGCAGCATGCTGTTCATCATGGCGACATAGGTGGGGTCGATCACCCGGCCGTTGCTGGAGCCTTTGCGGGCGTACAAAAGCTTGCCGTCGGCGGTGCGCACTTTGGTGATGATGTGGCTCTGCACGCCAATGCCGCCATTGGCCAAGGGGACGTAGGCCGTGACCAGCTCCAGCGGCGACACCACGGAGGTGCCAAGCGCGATCGAGGCGTTGGGATCCAGCTTTGAAGAAATGCCGAGCCGGTGCGCCGTCTGGACCACCGCGCGCGGGCCGACATCGAGGCCGAGCCGCACCGCCACGGTGTTGAGCGACAGCGCCAGCGCCGTGGTGAGATTGACCTCGCCCATATATTTGTGGGTGGAGTTTTCCGGCTGCCAGCCCTTCACATTGATGGGCGCGTCCTCGCGGGTCGAATCGGGCGTCAAACCTTTTTCCAGCGCGGTGAGGTAAACAAACGGCTTGAACGCGGAGCCGGGCTGGCGGCGCGCGGAGACGGCGCGGTTGAATTGGCTTTCCTCGTAATTGCGCCCGCCGATCAGGGCGCGGATCGCGCCGGTCGGGTCCACCGACACCAGCGCGCCCTGGGTCACGCCGAATTTTCCGCCGCTCTGCGCCAGAACGGCGTTCAGCGCCCGCTCGCCCGCCGCCTGCATCATCGGATTGACGGTGGTGGTGACGACAATGTCCTCGTCGATGGCGCCGATGGTCTCGTCGAGCGTGTCCATCACATAGTCGGCGGCGTAGTTGAGCGTGCTGGCGTCCTTACCCTTGACCGCGCGGGCGGGCCGGGCGAGGGCCAGTTGCGCCATGGCCTCGGTGATATGGCCTTCCTGCGCCATGGCCGCGATCACCATGTTCGCCCGCTCGACGGCGGCGGATTCGTAATGGTTCGGCGCGAGTCTTGTGGGCGCCTTCATCAGGCCGGCGAGCATGGCGGCCTCGGCCAGCGTCGCGTCGCGCGAGGGGTGACCGAAATATTTGAGCGAGGCGGCGTCCACCCCATATGCGCCGCTGCCGAAATAGACGCGGTTGAGATAGAGTTCGAGAATCTGGTCCTTGGAATATTTGTGCTCCAGCCACAGCGCCAGAATCGCTTCCTGGATTTTGCGCGAGAACGTGCGCTCCTGGGTCAGGAAAAGGTTCTTGGCGAGCTGCTGCGTGAGCGTCGAGCCGCCCTGCATGCCGCCCTTGCCGGTGACGTTGCGGGCGAGCGCGCGGGCGATGCCGACGGGATCGACGCCGTAATGGCTGTAAAACCGGCGGTCCTCGATGGCGATGAAGGCTTTGGGCAGATAGGGCGGCAAGTCCTGCAAGCGCACCGCCGCGCCGCCGGTGTCGCCGCGATTGGCGAGCAGGCTGCCGTCCATGCCGAGAATGGCGATGTTGGGCGGGCGCTTGGGGACGGCGAGATGGTCGATCTGCGGCAGTTGCGAGCCGTAATAGACGAACAGGCCGCCGGCGCCGATCACGCCCCAGACGCCGAGCACGAAGGTCCAGTAAAACAGGCCGCCGAACAGCGAGCGGCGCTTTTTCTTTTTTTCGGCTTTGGGCGCGGCTTTCCTCGCCTTGGGCGCGGGCGCGCGCGCGTCGGGTTCGACGGGCGGCGCGGAGGCGTCAAAGGTCGGCTCGATCCGTTCGCCGCGTTTCTTCCGCGCCATGTCTTTCAGGTCCGAATTGGTGAAACCGGCCTTTTCGAGCTTAAGTTGGGCGAATTAAGGGCCGGTTAAGGATGGGGCGGCGTCATCCTTGAGCTGGACGCCGCTCAGCCCCCGTCTCAGCGATTCCCTCAGGAGCCACAGGGTTTTGCGCGCGGCTTCGGTGCAAGACAAACCGTCCGGGCGGATGTTTGAAATGCAGTTGCGCTCGGCGTCGGTGCGCCCGATTCTGGGCGCGTGGGTGAGATAAAGCCCCATGGAATCGGGCGAGGACAGGCCGGGGCGCTCGCCGATCAGGACGATCACGATTTTGGCGCGTAAAATTTCGCCGATCTCGTCGCCCAGCGCGACGCGGCCTTGCAGCGCGAGGGTCGTGGGGCCGAGGGTCAGCCCCGAGTCTTTCGCCAGCGGCAGGAAGGCGGTGAGAAATTTTTCCGCGTTGGTCTCGATGGCGAACGAGGACAAGCCGTCCGCCACCACAAGCGCGACATCGCAGGGTGAGGCCTCCAGGGCGACGAGTTTTTCGCGCGAGGGCGCGTCCAGGCGGCGGCCGAGGTCGGGGCGTTGCAGATAAGTTCCCCGGTCGGGAGCGGCGCTGTGCGCGCGCACAATTTTCAGGCCGAGGCCGCGCAAGTCTTCGAAAACCTTGTCGGCGTCGAGCGGGCGATGCACGGCGTCGCGCGCCTGGGCGTGGTCGAACTGGAAGTTCAAATGCGCCGAGGTCGGCAGGCTGGTGCCGGCGCGGCCCAAAGCGATGCGCGCCGCCGTGAGTTTTCGGAACTCGGTCCAGGGGTTTGTGGTGACTTCGCTTTTTTTCATGCGCGCCTCACGCCAGTTGCGGTAGGCGAAGGGGGTTCGCCGCGTTGAGTTTTATTTGCGCAACGCTTTCGAATATGCCCGCCCGCTCCAGCCAGTCGGCGAACTCGGGCGCCGGCGCGAGGTTGAGAACACGGCGCGCGTAGAGCGCGTCATGAAAACTGGTCGTCTGGTAGTTGAGCATGATGTCGTCGGCGCCGGGCACGCCCATGATGAAATTGACTCCGGCCGCGCCCAAAAGGGTCAGCAGCATATCCATGTCATCCTGGTCGGCCTCAGCGTGGTTGGTGTAGCAAATGTCGCAGCCCATTGGGACGCCCAAGAGCTTGCCGCAAAAATGGTCTTCCAGGCCGGCGCGGATGATTTGCTTGCCGTTATACAGATATTCGGGGCCGATGAAGCCGACCACCGTGTTGACCAGCAGCGGGTTGAAGGCGCGGGCCACCGCATAGGCGCGGGCCTCGAGGGTTTGCTGGTCGACGCCGTGGTGGGCCTCGGCCGACAGCGCCGACCCCTGCCCCGTCTCAAAATACATGACGTTGTCGCCTCCGCGCTTGAGCGACAGGCCGGCGTCGTGGCCTTCTCGCAGCAGCGCGAGATCGACGCCAAAACTTTTGTTGGCCGCCTCCGTGCCGGCGATGGACTGAAAAACGAGGTCCACCGGCGCGCCTCGGGCGATGGCCTCGATGGTCGTGGTGACGTGGGCGAGCACGCAGGATTGGGTGGGGATGTTTTGGCGCAAAATGATCTCGTCGAGCATGTGCAGCAGTGTGATCACCGCCGGCACCGAATCGCTGGCCGGATTGATGCCGATCACCGCATCGCCCGCGCCATACATGAGGCCGTCGAGCACGCTCGCGGCGATGCCGGCGGGGTCGTCGGTGGGGTGATTGGGTTGCAGCCGCGTCGACAGCCGGCCGGCGAGACCCAGCGTGTTGCGGAATTTTGTCACCACCCGGCATTTGCGCGCGACCAGGATCAGGTCTTGCACGCGCATGATTTTTGAGACCGCCGCCGCCATTTCCGGCGTCAGGCCGGGCGCGAGGGTTTTGAGCGCGGCCTCGTCAGCGGCGTCGGAGAGCAGCCAGTTGCGAAAATCGCCGACGGTGAGATGGGAGACCTTCGAAAAATTTTCGGCGTCGTGGCTGTCCACGATGAGACGGGTCACCTCGTCGTCTTCGTAGGGGATGACCTGTTCGCTGAGAAAAGTTTTGAGCGGCAGGTCGGCGAGCGCCATTTGCGCGGCGACACGCTCGCTTTCGTCGGACGCCGCCACGCCCGCCAGAAAATCGCCGGAACGGGCCGGCGTCGCCTTCGCCAAAAGCGTTTTGAGGTCGGAAAAGCGATAGGTCAGGCCTCGGATCGTGTGCTGAAAAACCATCGCTGCTCCTCAGGGCTCGCGGACCGCGGCCGGCGCCGCTTTCGCGAAAGCTTTTTTGTCGAAGGTGATGAAGGCGTCGCAGCCGCCCGCCGCGGCCAGATGCAGGGCGTCGGCGAAATCCAGCCCGCCTTCGGCCAGGGTGAGCGCTGCTTCCGCCCGCGCGGGGTCTTCAAAATGCACAGTTGCAAGACCGGCGAAGGCGCGCAGGGCGGCGAGGACATCGCGCTTTTCGAAACCATAGGCGCCGCGCAAGACCCACTCGGTTTCGAGAAGGACGGTGGTGGCGACGAAAACCTCGGCTTCGCCAAAAAATTTTTTAGCCCTGGCGGCCTGGTCGGGGTCGTCGTTGGTGAGCAGCCGGACGATGATGTTGGTGTCAATCGCCAGCATGTTTTCGCGCTTCCGCGAGAATCGCAGCGTCCATCTCCTCGACCGCGCGGGCGCGCCCGTCGGTCTTGAGACAGGCGAAAACGTCGGACATCTGCGTGGTTTCGAACAGCGGCGCGCGCTTGAGCAGCACGCCGTCGCCCACTTCCTCCACCACCAGCCGCGTTCCGGCCGGCCAGTTTCGATGCTCGCGCACGGCCTTGGGCAGAATCACCTGCCCCTTGGTGGACACGGTCGTGGTCAGGCGCTCGCTCATGCGGCCCTCCAGAGTAAGACAGGGGTAAGATAGGCGTGATCCACAACAATCGCAATGGATTTGCCGTGGATTGCGCGCCAAAACCCTTGCCTTGTGCGCCGCAGAGGGGCAGTCTTGCCGCCCTTTTATTGGTTTCGGTTCGCGAAAATGAAAGTCACGCTTGAGAGATCGGCTTTGCTCAAATCGCTGGGGCACGTGCATCGCGTGGTCGAGCGGCGCAACACCATTCCGATCCTGTCCAACGTCCTGCTCAGCGCCAGCGGCGACGGTTTGCAGCTCAAGGCGACCGACCTCGACCTGGAAGTGACCGAAATCACCCCCGCCGACATCGGCCAGAAGGGCGCGACCACCCTGCCCGCCCACACGCTCTACGAAATCGTGCGCAAATTGCCCGATGGCGCGCAGGTGTCGCTGGAGGCCGGCGACAATGGCCAGTTGCAATTGCGCTCCGGGCGCTCGCGCTTCAACCTGCAAAGCCTGCCCGAAGGCGATTTTCCCGATCTCGCCACCGGCGACCTGACCCACGCGTTCAAGATCGCCGCGCCCGAGTTGAAGCGGCTGATCGACAAGACGCAATTCGCCATTTCCAACGAGGAAACCCGCTACTACCTCAACGGCGTGTTCATGCATGTCGCCGAAGTGGACGGTCAGGCGTTTTTGCGCGCGGTCGCCACCGACGGACACCGGCTGGCGCGGCTTGAGACGCCCGCGCCTTCGGGCGCCGTGGGCATGCCCGGCATCATCATCCCGCGCAAAGCGGTCGCGGAAGTGCAAAAGCTGATCGAGGACCCGGAGGCGGAGATCGGGGTTGAGCTGTCCTCGACCAAGATTCGGTTCACCATCGGTCCCGTGGTGCTGACGACAAAATTGATCGACGGCTCCTTCCCCGACTACGCGCGGGTCATTCCGACCCAGAACGACAAGTTCTTGACCGTCGAACGAAAAGATTTCGCGGAAGCCGTGGACCGCGTGTCCACCATTTCGTCCGAGCGCGGACGCGCCGTGAAACTGGCGGTGTCAGAGGGAAAACTGGTCCTTTCCGTCACCAATCCGGATTCCGGCTCGGCGGTAGAAGAGCTGGAAGTCGATTACGATGGGGGAGCCCTCGAAATCGGCTTCAACGCCCGCTACCTCCTCGACATCGCCGGGCAACTCGACAGCGACACCGCCCTGTTCAAGATGAACGATTCGGGGTCGCCGACCATCATCATGGACCGCGACGGCGCGAGCGCGCTTTACGTCCTGATGCCGATGCGGGTGTGATCCGCGAAGTTGCACAGCACTTAGAGATAGAATTGAATAAATTTCATGGAGCAACCATGATCGCTAACTGGATTGAGTTCGGACAGGTATCCGCAGAACGCGACGATAACCTTTCCGAGTATTTTTTTGAGAACGGCGTCCTCCAGTTAGTAATCGGAAACCGCCATCAATTCCTTGTTCTTGGACGCAAAGGCGCAGGAAAAACCGCTGTTTTCAAGCACCTATCAGAAAACCCGAAGAAGTTTCTCGGCCCTAACGACATAGCAACTAGTCTGTCCCTTCAAAACTATAGCTGGGATGTACACAGTTTATTATCCACCGACGGAAAAGCACCTTCATTAGCTTATATTCACTCATGGAAATACGTAATATATCTGTTTGCTCTCAAAGAATTGATTAGCAAGAATATCAACTCTCCTAAAATCAAAATTGCTAAACAAATTATTGAAAAAGTCTACACATCTCCATTCCCCAAACTCGGCGACGTGCTTGGGCAAAAATTGCTACAATTGAGCAAACTGAAACTGCCCAGTGGTACACTTGATTTTGATGGCTTTGAAATTGACAAAGTTGGCATGTCCGGTGGTGAAATTACATTTAGCGACGTCAAGAAAAACAACTCTCTCCAAATCTCCTTAAACAGGTCGCTTGAACGCCTGTCCGATATATTCGAGGATGCCCTGTTAGACACCCTTGGTCAAGAGAGGCGTGTCTTTGTAACCTTTGATAGGATCGACGAAGCTTGGGATTCTGCTTCGTTTGAATCTAGTCAACGGATTATTGCAGGACTTATCGGAGCTGCTGAAGCTATTAGCGGAAAATTTAGAGGCGTTTTGCGCCCTGTAATTTTCTTGCGCGAGGACATATTCGACACATTGTCTCTGAATGATAAAAACAAACTGAAGTCCGACTGCGGACAGCTTCTTGCATGGACCAAAGACGGTCTTTCTCGCATGATTTTGGAGCGGGTGAACTTTTTCGCGCGCAAATCAAATAATAGTGAGTTCGCAGACATAGATGGACTTTTTGATCGCAACCAGATGCGCCAAGCGAGAGCACCCTTCGATTACATCATGCTTCGAACGATGCTTCGACCACGGGACTTCATCAGACTTCTACAGCTTGTAAAAGAGGATATGCAAAACCGTCAAAACAACCCCTTCGACAAAGACGTTGTAAATAATGAAAAACTGGAATGCCGCTCAATTTATAACGCTGAAGCCAAATACTCTGATTGGTTGATACAAGAAATTCGCGACGAGTGGCAAGTTCAATTTCCGCGAATCAATACTCTTTTTTCTGCAATACAAAATCACGGGGCAACAACCCTAACGGCAGAAGATTTGTGTAATTCGCTAAGACAGCTAGAAAGAATCGCCTCAACACGAGACATCAATGCTGACCTTCGATTCCTTTTTGATAACTCAATCATAGGCTTTAGAGTCGGGAAATCGCAGCAGTGGAAGTTTAAGTGCTTCTTCACAGCCCAGGGATTTGTCGAATCTGCTATTTATAAGGTGCACGATGGGCTTCACAGCGGTCTGAATTTAACCGAACGAAGAAAATCATAGCCAACCATTAACAGCGCTCGTCATGCCCGCTCACAATCTTGTGAGACTAACTATGACGCATGGGCATTTTTTGCATGCAAACGACTGAAGCTGGGGGCTTTCTAACGGCCGCGACGTGCCGCCTCGCCTCGCGGGTTGTGTGAATGCAATCAGGAAGTTAATGGTCTGTTAACCTCTTTGATCCCATCATTTTTAGTCAAATTGTTCCTATCGGCTCGGCGCCGCCTCGGGGGATCGCCATGCAAGCCATCTGTGTCATCGACGACGACGTCCTTATCCGCATCGGCCTTGAAATGGCGCTGAAAAAGGAGGGGTTCGCGGTGCGCGCCTTCTCCTCGGGGTGCGAATTCCTGGAAGAAGGCGATCTTTCCGAAGTCGGCTGCATCGTCACCGACATCGAAATGCCCGGCGGCGTCACCGGCCTCGATCTCCTCGCCGAAACGCGGAAAACCGCGCCCGACTGCCCCGTCGTGGTGATGACGGGCAAGGGCGAAGGCGCGTTCCGATCCGCGGCGCTGGCGCTCGGCGCCCGCGCCTATATCGAAAAGCCGGCTTCGCCGCGAAAAATCATCGACGCCATCGCCGGCGCGATGCGACCGGCGGTCCTGGCGGCGTAAACTCGCGGTCGCCGGGGCGCCCCCTCGCCGAAGGCGGCGTGGGTGTTTGGCGAAACGCTTTCGGTTGTCTTTCCACGCGCCAGTTCAACCCACGGACGTCATGCCCGGCCTTGTGCCGGGCATCCACGCCGGGCCGCGATGGAAAATGCCGCCGAAATCGCGTTGTGGCGCCGCGTGGATGGCCGGCACAAGGCCGGCCATGACGACACGGAGTTGCATCGCCCGCGTGAGATTCACGTATGTGCAGGACGAAGACTTCCCCGTGACGGTCGTGCCGCAAGCTCGGAGAGGGAGAGGAAAGTGCGGGTGGCGCCGGGGGGAAAATTGTCGATTCGTCCGCTGATCTCAAAACCCCGGCGCTGGTAGAAGGCGCAGGCGGCTTCGCTGAACGTGTCGAGATAAATCCCGACGCAGTTGGTTTCGCATGCGAAATTTTTCGCACGCTCCAGCAGCGCGCAGCCGAGGCCCCCGCCCCGGGCCTGCGGCGCCACATAAAACTGCGCGACATAGAGCCAGCGCCAGTGGATCACGCCATTGACGCCGCCAACCACAAGTCCCTTGGAGTCTCGGGCGAGCAGCGCGAACGTTTGCTCGTCGCGCGGGCCGAATTCGGCGGCGACTTCGGCGCCGAGCGCTTGCCCCAGCGTCTGCGCCTCACTGGACTCGCGGGGCGCAAGCTCGATAGAAAAGATCGAATCATCCATGGTTTGACGATGAAACGATTTTTGACGGCCCTGGCAATAGCGGCGTTTTGGTGCGGCGACGCCCGCGCGGAAGTGGACTGCGCCGCGCCGGTGGAGATCAGCGCGCCGCTGGGCGAGGTGAAACCGCTGGAGCGCGTTGCCGACTATCAGACGAAAATTCTCAAGAGCTGCGCGCGCGAAAAAGAAAAAGAAAAAGAGAAAACCGCCGCGCTGGCGATTCGGGACATGGTGGTGGATGGCGAAGAGCTGTTGTTGATGGTCGATCCCGACAGCTTGCAGACCCGGCTTGAGCGCGCGGCCTGCTGGACCTGCCGCGAGGCCGGACCGGAGGCGAAGGAGTCGCGCTATCTCAAGGCAGTCGAAGAATTAGGCGCCAGCACAGGGAAAAAACGTCCTCCCGGATCGAATTGGCTGGAGAACGCCGGCCTCACGCATGGCCGGGAGAAACAGGGCGTGTTCGTCACCGGCGACCTCTGCCCGTCGAAAAAGCCGCTCGACCGAAGCTTTCTCCTCAAGCTGGAGGCGCAAAAAGCGCCGGTGGCGCTATCGGTCACCGGCGCGTGGATCAAGCATCATCACGAAGATTTTACCTGGCTGCGGCGCGAGAAGGCGGAGGGTCGCCTGACAATTCTCTGGGTGAATCACTCATTCACCCACCCGTATCAGCGCGGTTTGCCCTATGGCGAAACCTTCCTGCTGACGCCCGGGCTCGACCCGGAGGACGAGATCGCCAATGTCGAACGCCTGCTGATCGCCAATGGCGAGACGCCCAGCGTGTTCTTTCGCTATCCGGGGCTGATCTCCGACGCGGCCTGGGCGTCGCGGCTGCGCGCGGCCCACTTGATCCCCCTCGGCGCCGATGCCTGGCTGGCCCTCGGCGAGAGACCGGGTCCGGGAGGGGTTATCCTCGTCCACCCCAACGGCAACGAGCCGGCCGGGCTGGCTGTGTTCGATCGGCTCAACCAATTGGGAGCTCTGCCAAAACCTTTTCGTCCGCTCATGGAGGCTCCCTGATCAGCCGCACGCCAAGCGCTGATGCGCATTGGCCCGGGAACGAGGCTCGAAGCAATGGTCGGGCGGATCGCGACCGAACACGGTGTTGCGCACGTCGCTTGCGGTGGGTTGCGGCGTCCGATCGATCAGGAAGGCGGGAACGACATGCACGGCCTCCGGCTTCGACGCGGCGGCCCGCGCCGGCGGCGCCGGCTGATACGCAAGTGTCGCCAGCCCGCCCAGGACGCCGGTGACCAGGAATAAACGAGTGAATAACGCTGACTGCCGCATGTCCGCCCCCGAAATGATGCTTCGGCGATCCAAGTCGTAGCGCGTCCCTTCTCTCGATTCGAATCACAAGCTCGTGTACTGCGACGACATCTCTGGAGGTGGTAAAGGTTCACCAACACCCCCACGTGCAATTGGAGCGCGCATGCAAGCGAAAGATTCACCCCTGACATTCGAGGCCGCCATGCGCGAACTCGAAGAGATCGTCACCGCCCTGGAAAAGGGCAATGTCGATCTCGACAAGAGCATCGCGCTCTACGAGCGCGGCGAGCAGTTGAAGAAACATTGCGACGCCTTGCTGAAGAACGCCGAAGCGCGGATCGAGAAGATCGTGCAGGGCGCCGACGGCGCGGCCAAGGGGGTCGAAAAACTGGACGTGGAGTGACGGCATGAACGCATCGGTCGAAGCCCAGATCATTCCGCCGCTGCGCGACATCGGCGGCTTCGGCGTGCGCCGCGCCCTGCCCGCGCCGAATCGGCGCTCGATCGGGCCGTTCGTGTTCTTCGACGAAATGGGGCCGGCGGATTTTGTCCCCGGGCAAGGCATGGATGTGCGGCCGCACCCCCATATCGGGCTGGCCACCCTCACCTATCTGCTCGACGGCGCGCTGTTCCATCGGGATTCCTTGAAAAACGACCAGGAGATTACGCCCGGGGCCGTCAATTTGATGGTGGCGGGGCGGGGCGTCGTCCATTCCGAGCGTTCGCCGCAAGATTTTCGCGCCGCGGGCGGGCGGATGGCCGGATTGCAGTTCTGGCTGGCGCTGCCCCAGGCGGAGGCCGAACGGGCGCCGAGTTTCGACCATTTTGACACCGGGCAAATTCCCCTGATCTCCGGCGAGGGGTTTCGGGGCCGGGTTGCGATCGGCCGTTGGGATGGCGCCACGGCGCCGGTCCATAATCACTTTGGCCCCTGCGCTCTCGCCGACATCGCGCTCGACGCCGGGGCGGTCTATGAAATCGGCGCCGATTATGAGGAGCGCGCCCTTTATCTGATTTCCGGCGTCCTCGAGATCGACGGAAAAGGTTTTGCCGAAAAGAGCCTGATCGTGCTGAAGCCCGGCGAAAAAGCTGTCGTGCGCGCGAAAACCGATTCGCGCGTCGCGCTGGTCGCCGGCGATCCGATGGACGGGCCGCGCTACCTCTGGTGGAATTTTGTGTCCGCCCGCCGCGAGCGCATCGTTCAAGCGCGGGAGGACTGGATTGCGGGACGTTTTTTGGGCATTGAGGGAGACGCGGAATTCATTCCGGCTCCCGAACTGAAAGCGCTATGACCAAAAATCTTAGGAACGCCCGAGCGCCCGCGAAAATCAATCTCACCTTGCACATCGAAGGACGGCGCGTCGACGGTTATCACGAGCTGACCAGCCTCGTCGCTTTCGCCGGCGCCGGCGACTTGCTGACCTTTGCGCCCGACGCGCAATTCTCGCTTGAAGTGTCGGGACCGACCGCGATCGAAGCCGGCGACGGCGGCGACAATCTGGTCGCGCGAGTCGAACGCGCGCTGCGCGCGGAAAAGCCGGATGTCTGTAGCGGCGCCTTCCACCTGACCAAGCGCCTGCCGGTGGCGGCCGGCATCGGCGGCGGCTCTTCCGACGCCGCGGCGGCGCTGCGGCTGCTCGCCGCCGCCAACGGCATCGCCCTCAACGACCCCGCGCTCTACGAGGCGGCGCGGCGCACCGGCGCCGACGTGCCAGTCTGCCTCGATCCCCGCGCCAAGTTTATGCGCGGCGTCGGAGAAAAGCTTGGGCCGACGCTGAAGCTGCCCACCCTGCCCGCCGTGCTGGTCAATCCGCGCGTGCCCGTGGAAACCAAGGCGGTGTTCCAAAAACTCGGGCTGAAACCCGGTCAGAGCAATGGCTATGGCCCGCATCCCGCTGTGACCGACGGCATGGATTTCGAAAATTTTGTGCGCGCGCTGAAAAAGGGGCGCAACGACATGGAGGATGCGGCCTGCGTGATCGCGCCGATCGTCGGACACGTGCTTTCGACCCTTTCGAGCGCGCGCGGCTGCCGCCTGGCGCGGATGTCGGGCTCCGGCGCCACCTGTTTCGCTCTGTTCGAGACCTGCCGGCAGGCGGGCGCGGCGGCGAAGGCGATTTCCGCCGCGCATCCGGAATGGTGGGTGAAGCCGACCGTGCTGCGGTAGGCAGAACCGTCTTGCCCGGGCTTGTCCCGGGCATCCAGGCCGAGCCGCGAGAGACAATCCTGCAACGGCTCGCATTTCGGCGCCGCGTGGATGGCCGGGACGACGCCCGGCCATGACGGCATAAAGGTGCGGCGGCTTCGCGAGACTCCCGCATTTGCAGAACCGGGAGCCTCATACGGTTTCCGCAAGATCGCTTCGCGATCCGCGAAAACGAAATCGCGCGGAAATCCTCCAAGCGAAGGGCGGATTTCCGCGCGAACGGAATACGCCGTTGGCGTCTTCGTTGCGCGAGCGCAGGTTGCGGATGAAGGCGTTCACGGGGTCGAACTGGCGCCGCGCGACCATGTCCCAGCAGCCCACATTGCACGCTTCCGCTCGCCGGCGGTCCGACTCCGGGCAAAAAAAAGGCCGCTGCGAACAGCGGCCCAAGTCTAGGGAGGAAACGCCCAAGGAGGGCATGCAGCACAGGCGAGGCCCGCGCTACAGGTGTGAATTTATGTTGCGACGCACAAAATGTCAACCCGCATTGCTGCGGTGCATCATTTGCCGAATCGCAAAGTTCAACCTGCGCGCGATTATTGCACCGTATGGTCCTTGTTGAAGCCGCGATTGAGCATGATCGCCTGGGGCGCGCCGGAGGAATCGCGCCATTTGGCGCGGCAGATCTGCGGGCCGCACCAGATTTCCGGGAAATGATAGAGCGGCTCGCCCCTCCCCGTGCGCGCGCCATAGGACACATCGGGCTTCCAGCCCTTGGCCAGCAGCGCCGCGCGCGCCTGTTCGTAGGGCGTGCCCGAAGCCACCTGGGCGAGCGCGGGGGACGCCAGCAAGAAGGCCAGAGCCGCGAAAAACACTTTGTGCATTCATCTCTCCATGGGATGGACCGCGCGCGCTATGGATTGGCGCGCAAAAGCTCGAAAACGGCGCGCGACGGAAAACCATCGGCCTCGGCGACGCCGGACCCGCGCTGAAAAGCGTGGATGGCGAACCGCGTGATCGGACCGAATCGCCCGTCGATCTTGCCATCATAAAGGCCCCTGGCGACGAGGCCGCGCTGGATCGCCTCGCGCTCGGCCTGCGTCAGCGGTTGCGTTTCCACGGGCCAGGGCTGGCGCAGGACCGTTCGGCCGGCGAGGCGCTCGGCGAGCACCGCGGCGGCGAAGGCATAAGAGTCCGAGAAATTATAGGCCTTCAGCACGAAGAAATTCTCGCTGAGCAGGAAGGCGGGACCGCTCGCGCCGGCGGGATAGAACAGCATGGCCACGCCCTGGCGCGGCAGCGCGCCGCCGTCGAGGGTCTTGAAGCCGGCCGCCCGCCAGGCGGAAAAATCCTGCTTCAGCGTCGCATAGTCGAAATTCTCGGGCGTGCGCGTCTCGATCAGCGGCGCGAGGCCTTGGACCCAGCCGCTCTCGCGCAAAAAATTGCCGATCGACAGCAGCGCATCCGGCGCAGTCCAAATGTCCGGCATGCCTCCCGACGCGCTTTTCGCATATTTCAGATAGGCCGAGGGCATGAATTGCGGATCGCCCATCGCGCCCGCCCAGGAGCCCTTGAGTTTTTCGCGGGGCAGGCCTTTTTGCAGCAGAACGAGACCGGCGACGAATTCCTGGGCGTAAACCGGATTGTCCCGGTGCAGGAAGGCGAGCGTGGCGAGCGTCCGAAAAATGTCGCGGTCGCCGCGCGCGCGGCCGAAATCGCTCTCCATGCCCCAGAGGGCCACGATCATTTCGACGGAAACATCGGTCGCTCGCGCCGCGGCGGCCACAGCGGGGCCGTTCTTGGCCTGACTGTCGCGACCGGCCTTGACGCGGCCCGGGGAGGCGGCGTCCTCGACATAGGTTTTCAAGGGACGGGTGAACTCGCCCTGCCCCGCGCGCTTGCCGGTGAGCGACGGGTCCTGGCTCAATCCGCCCGCGACCGAATCGAACAATGCGTCGGCAACGCCCGCTTCGCTGGCGGGGCCGCGCAGGGTGGCGACGAAGGCGGAAAAATCGTCGGCGAAGGCCGGGCGCGCCGCCAACGCGGCGAGAAAAGTCAGAAATCCGCGTCGGTCCATGTTCAATCTCAGTTGCGGCCGCCCCATTCGGCCAAGGCTATCCCGGACAAGCCCAAAACCATGGCGCCGGCGTGATAGAGGTGAAACGGCTCAGCGAGGAAACCTATCGCAAACACCGCGCCGAACAAAGGCGTCAGATTGGTGAAGATTCCGGCCCGCCCCGGCCCGATCAGCTCCACCGCGCGCATGAAGAAAATCTGCGAGATCAGCGAGGGAAACAAAGCGACGAACAGGACGAAGGCCCATCCTTTCGCCGTCGGCCAGAAGAAGCCGCCGGAGGCGATTTCCCAGGCGAGAAACGGCAGCGATTCGGCGAAGGCGGCGATCGCCATCCCGGAAAAGAAAACCAATGGCGCGAGCGGCGGACGGTCCCTGAGCGCGAGCGTGTAAAGCGCATAGAGCAGGCAGGCGACGAGCATCATGGCGTCGCCGGCGTTCAGCGAAATCTGGCCGAGCGCGAACAGGTCGCCGCGCGTCGCGATCAGCCCGGCGCCGCTGAACGACAGGAGCATGCCGGCGATTTGCAGCGGGCGCGCCGGCAGCCCCTTGAACAGCGCGCCCATCGCCAGCACCGCCGCGGGAATCACCCCTTGCAACAGCACGATGTTGACCGCGCTGGTGCGCGCGCCCGCCAGATAAAACAGCACGTTGAAGCCGGTGTAGCCGCAGAGCGCCATCAGCGCGAGATAGGTTTTTCGCGCGCGCAAGGTTGGCGCGGCTTTGCGCACGTCGCGCCAGACAAAGGGCAGCAACACGCCGCACACCGCCAGCCAGCGCAGCGTCACCAGGGTCAGTGGCGGAATCTCGCCGACCGCGGCGCGGCTCACCACGCCATTGGCGCCCCACATGGCGGCGGTCAGCACAAGCAGGGTCACCGCGCTTCCGTTGAGCGCGGCGCGGGCGCGAATCCATGCGGTCATCGCGCCAATCTGGCGCAAGCCGCCCAAAAGTCCAGATTTTGCCCGGCAAGCCGCTTCTTGCGTCGAAAAAAACACGCAATCGGGCTGTCTCATCCCCGCCAAGTTTTTGATGACCCCGGATGCCTTTTCATGCGCTGTTTCCTCTCCCTCGCCGCCCTGTGCCTCGCCTGTCCCGCGCTCGCGGCGGAAATCGAGGCGCCCTCGCGGATCGATTCCGTCATTCTCTATCCCGACGCCGCGCAGGCGACCCGCAGCGCTGAAGTCCTTTTGCCGGCGGGGGCGAGCCGCGTGGTGCTGCGCGACCTGCCCGCGGCGCTCGACGCCTCGACGCTGCAAATTTCTGGAGAGGGCGACAGCGCCCTGACGCTGGGCGCGGTGGACGTGCGCCGCACGCCGGCGACGAAACCCGACGGCGGTTTCGAAACAAAGTTGAAAGCGCTTCAGGACGAACGCGAGGCCGCGCAGGTCAAGACGGACGCGCTCGCCGCCAAACTGGCGATGATCCAGGATTTTTCGCGAAAAGGCCCGCAGCCCGCCGAGGAGCAGGCGGTCACCGCGCAGGAATGGAGCGCGGCCTTCGATCTCGTCGGCAATGCGCTGACCAAGACCGGCGAAGAGCTGCGGCAGGCGCGCGCCGTCGTCGCGGAAATCGAAACCCGGATCAAGGCGCTGGAGGCGACACGGCCCGCGCCCACCCCGCGCGGGGCCATGCAGGATGTCGCCATCGATGTCGAGGCGCCCTCGGCCGGAAAATACCGTCTCGGCCTGACCTATCGCCTCCACGGGGCGCGCTGGACGCCGGCCTATGAGGCGCGGCTGACCACGGACAAGAAAAGCGCAAAACTCGAATTGTTGCGCCGCGCCTCGATCAGCCAGCGCACCGGCGAGGACTGGAGCGAGGTAAGCCTGACGCTCGCCGCCTTCCCCGCCGCCTCCCGCGCGGGCGCGCCGGAGCCGCAGCCGCAGCGCATCGATTTTATCGAACCCATGCCGATGGGCGCGGCGATGCGGGCCGCGCCGGCGCCGGCCGCGCCGGCCATGGAGGAAAATGACGGCGCGCGATTGAAAAAAGTCGCGCGGCCGCAGATGGCGCAGGTCGAGTCCAACGGCATCCAGGCCTTTTTCCGCGCGCCGGGAAAAGTGAGCCTCGCCGCCGACGGGACAACAAAACTGGTCGCGCTGTCGGCGCAAACGCCGGCTGTTGAATTGAGCTGGAAGACCGCGCCGGCGCTCGACCCGCGCGCTTTCCTCTCGGCGCATTTCGTCAATGGCGAGGAGGCGCCGCTGCTGCCCGGCCCCGTGACCCTCTATCGCGACGGCGCCATGATCGGGCAAGGCGCGCTGAAAATGATCGCGACGCAGGAGGGCGCCGACCTCGGTTTTGGGCCGGACGAACGCGTGAGCGTCACCCGCGCGCCGATCAAGCGCAAGGAAAACGAACCGAGCTGGTACGGCCAGACCAAGACGGAGACGCGCGAGTTCAAGACGGTGATTCGAAACCTCCACGATTTCCCCGTCGACCTGCTTGTGGTCGACCAGGCCCCCTATTCGGAAAACAGCGCCATCACCGTCGAACTGTTGGCGTCGCAGACCACGCCGGGCGCGGAAAAGGACCCGGAGGGCAAGCGCGGCCTGCTCAACTGGCGCTTTTCGCTCGCGCCGAACGAAAGCAGGGAGCTGCGCCTCGCCTATCGCATGAAATGGCCGGCGGACCGGGACGTGTTCGTTCCCGGAGGCTGATCGCGGCCAACCCGGACGCGCCCTCGGCGCCTTGTCGTGGCGTCACGCTGCCGCGCGCCGCCGTGTGACTTAATGGCAACTTAGACTTGTTTTCTCTGGCAAAAATCACTCTTCATCTGTGCCGTTGCATTGCTGAGTGTTAATCGTTGTTGAATTCGTCACATCCGCGCCAGCCTTGGGAGTTCATCATGCGCCTCTTGCGATCCCTTCTGTTGAGCGCAACGGTGCTCTGCGCCGCACACCCCGCCGGCGCCGTGGAATATACTTTCGGATTGTACAGCCTTGGCAGCGGCGCGGTCGGCGCGGGGCAACTGCCGCCCGCCGGACTGTATTTCACCACCGCCGTGAACGCGGTTCACCTGGACAAGTCGATCTCGGTCCCGTTCGGAACCACGCTCTCGGCGCAGGCGAATATCGCGCCCGTTTTCGTCGGCAACATCATGGGGGTCCTGCCGGAAGAAATCCTCGGGGGACATCTGGCGCTGTCGCTGACCTCCGGCTTCGGCGAATCGACGGTCACCGCGGGACTTGGGCCCATCCAGAGATCGACGCAGGGCTGGGGCGCGGCGGACACGATTCTCGGCGCGGCGCTCGGCTGGCAGGTCACCAAGGAATTCTCGCACAAGCTCAGCTTCTCCCAGTGGCTTCCCACCGGCCGCTACGAACCGGGCTTCTACGCGATCATCGGCCTCAACCGGCCGGGCAGCAATATTTCCTGGGGCGCGACCTATATCGAGCCGACCAACGGGATCGAAGTCTCGGGGACGGCGGGCTTCACCATCGAGGGCTATAACGCCCAGACCGCCTATCGCTCCGGCGACGCGCTCCACTTCGAGGAAAGCATCTCAAAACATTTCGAAAACGGTTTTCGCGCCGGCGTGTATTCCTACCAATACCAGCAGGTCACGCCCGACACCGGCGCGGGCGCGCGCCTCGGCGCTTTCGAGACGAGCGCGGTCGCGATCGGACCGACCTTCGGCTACATGACCCTCATCAACGGTCATCTCGTCTCGTTCACCCTTCAGGGCGCGCACGAAATCGCCGTCAGGAATCGCCTCCCCCAGACATCCGGGATCTTGTCGGCCACCTACAAGTTCTGACGGCCGCCGATTCCTGAGGGCGGCGGAACCCGCTATAATCTCGCGTCGCGCTTCGCGACGCGAGGAGTTTTGGATGGCCAAGGCGATACACGCCATGATCCGCGTTCTCGAGGAACAGCGGTCGGTGGATTTTTATGACAAGGCGTTCGGCCTGAAACCGTCGTATCGGCTCGATTTCCCCAGCTTCACCCTGATCTACCTGCGCAACGCCGAGAACGATTTCGAGCTGGAGCTGACGGTCAACAAGGACCGCGCGGAGCCCTATACCCACGGCGACGGTTATGGCCACATCGCCGTCGTCGTGGACGATCTCGCCGCCGAGCACGCCCGGTTCAAGGCCGCCGGCCTCAACCCGCTCGACATCAAGGAATTCGCGCCGGATGGAAACCTGATCGCGCGGTTCTTCTTTGTTCAGGACCCCGACGGCTACAAGATCGAGGTGTTGCAGCGCCACGGCCATTACTTATGAGTCATACGGTTTCCGCAGAATCGCTTCGCGATCCGCGAAAACGAAATCGCGCGGAAATCCTCCAGGCGAAGAGCGGATTTCCGCGCGAGCGGAATAGGATTTCCGAACTGGTCGTTCGGAAATCGTATCATACGGTTTCCGCAGAATCGCTTCGCGATCCGCGAAAACGAAATCGCGCGGAAATCCTCCAGGCGAAGGGCGGTTTTCCGCGCGAGCGGAATAGGATTTCCGAACTGGTCGTTCGGAAATCCTATCAAACCCCCGCCCTGGCGAACAAGGTTTTGAGGGATGGCGGCGGCTCGCCGGCCATCTCCTGCTTGAGGAAGCCGAGCAGCGCGCGCTCGGCGGAGGTCAGGGCGCGGGACAGTCTTGAGGCCAGCCAGCGCGTCTCCTCGGGATAGACGCGTTCGGCGACGGCCCGTTCGGCGCTTTCGGCGGCGTCCCGCTCGCGCAGGCGTTCGCCCGCGCGTTCGCCCACATCCTTGAGGTCATTGAGCGTGGGCAGGCTCAGGCGCGAAAACATGCCGCTCAGGAATTGCCCCATGCTCGGCGCCGGGCTGTTTTCGAAATCTTCCAGTTGCTTCCGGTCCGCGCGCGAAAGAACGCCCCGATGGGCGACGCCCATCAGGTGATTGCCGACCGCCTGGGCGAACAGACGGTCGAAGGCGGGATCGACACAGCCCGGCGCGCCGGCATGGGCGATGCGGAACAAAACTTCGGCCTTGGTCCGGGTGACGTGGAGGGACGCCGCCTCTTCCGTCGCATAGACGGCCTGGCGCAGGGCTTCGACATCTCTCGCGTCGATGACGCCGGCCGGATGGTCGCGGCGCCCCAGGATGATCGCCTCCTCGATCTCGGCCAGCGCGAATCGCGGCAGCGACTCCGGGAGGCTGAGCGCGCGCTCCAGCGTCCGCGTCAGCAGGCGGATTTCGACATCGTAGGGCAGCGGATGCGCATGGATCGCGCCGATCAGCCAGGCCGCGTCCTTCGCGCAGACATAGCGCGGCGGATCGGCCTGCTCGACGATCAGTTCGACGGCGACATCGGCGAGCAGATCGGCGTGTTCGGGGCCGGCGCCGTGAACGGCGAGCACGCGGGCGAAATCCTCGCGGGTGACCGCGCCCTTGCCGAAAATGTCGCGGCGCAACGCGCCGATTTCAGTGGAAAGCATTGTATGGGTCATAGCGACAAATCCCGATGAGAAATTCGTCGGAGTGTCCGGCCCGCGCCTTGCCGCGAAGTAAAAGGACGAGATCACATAGAATAAATGGCTAATTTTCAGCTAACGCCGACGCTATTGGCGAAGGAATCGCCCGCAAGGTCTGACGTTACGGCATAGATCTTTCATGCGGCCTGCAAATGTCTCAGCCCCCTGCCGCGATTACAGAACAGCGCAACAGGACGAGCACGCCCCGATCAGGCCGAACGAGGCGACTGGCGGGGTCTTTGCGCGGACTTCATTCGATCCGGCGGCGCGAACGGCCGCCTGCCGTCGCCGCGCTTCAGACGCTGATGAAACGTCGAGACTTATCCTCTGACCATGAACACGATGGCGGCGACAACGGCCGGAAGGCCGACGGGCGCGAGGAAGAAGGGAAGCATCCACACGTCGCCCTCCGGGCCGTTGCACGCCCGGCTGGAGGACGCAAACGGCGAGCAGGTCGCCTGCGCGAAGATGAGCGTGAGCACGAACAGCGCAGCGGCGGCGTAAACGACGAGGCGCTTCAAGACTTCCTTTTGCTCACCCGTTCGGCAGGTTGCGCGCTAGCGCCTCCAGGACGGCCATGCGCACGGCCACGCCCATCTCCACCTGTTCGCGAATCAGACTCTGGTCGCCGTCGGCGACGCTGGAATCGATTTCCACACCCCGGTTCATTGGGCCCGGGTGCATGACCAGCGCGTCGGGCCGGGCATAGGCGAGTTTTTCGGCGTCCAGACCGAAGAATCGAAAGTATTCGCGCGTGGAGGGGATGAAGGCGCCGGACATGCGCTCGCGCTGCAGGCGCAGCATCATGACGATGTCGGCGTCCTTCAGGCCTTCGCGCATGGTCGTATAAACCTCGACGCCCAGGTTGGCGATGCCGGTCGGCATCAGGGTGGACGGGCCGACGACGCGCACGCGCGCGCCGAGCGCCGACAGCAAAATGATGTTGGAGCGGGCGACGCGCGAATGCAGCACGTCGCCGCAGATCGCCACGTTCAGATTTTCGATGCGGCCCTTGTTGCGGCGGATGGTGAGGGCGTCGAGCAGGGCCTGGGTCGGATGCTCGTGCGCGCCGTCGCCGGCGTTGACCACGGCGCAATCGACCTTTCGCGCCAGAAGATGCGCGGCGCCGGCCTGGGCGTGGCGGACGACGATGATGTCGGGACGCATGGCGTTGAGGGTCATGGCGGTGTCGATGAGGGTTTCGCCCTTTTTCACCGAGGAGGTCGCCACCGACATGTTCATCACGTCGGCGCCCAGCCGCTTGCCCGCCAGTTCGAACGAGCTTTGCGTGCGCGTCGAGTTTTCGAAGAACAGGTTGATGAGCGTGCGGCCCGAAAGGGTCGACTTGTGCTTCTTCACTTGTCGCGAGACAGCCACCGCCTCCTCCGCCAGATCGAGCAGGTGGAGGATTTCGAGCCGGTTGAGGCCCTCGATCCCGAGAAGGTGACGTTGCGAAAAGGTGTAGGCCGGGCTCATGAGACAGGGTGTAGTGGAGAGGCGCGGTCCCCGCAAGCGCGAGGGCGCCGCAGCGAGTCGCTGGGCAAATTTTGGCCGCACGGTGACTGCCCATTTGACAGAGTCGCGAGGCTCCCCCATGTTCCGGCGCTGTTCCCGTAAGCCCATCACGCCTAGATTTCGGATCCCCCATGGACGTCGTCATCGTCGAATCGCCGGCCAAGGCCAAGACGATCAACAAATATCTCGGCAAGAATTTCGAGGTCGTCGCCTCGTTCGGCCATGTCCGCGACTTGCCGGCAAAAGACGGCTCCGTCGATCCCGCCGACGATTTCAAGATGCTGTGGGAGACCGACGCCAAGGCGAACAAACGCCTGTCCGACATCGCCGCGCTGGTGAAACAGGCGGACCGCGTCGTGCTCGCCACCGACCCGGATCGCGAGGGCGAGGCCATTTCCTGGCACGTGCTGGAGATTTTGCGCAACAAGAAGGTCCTTAAAGACAAGCCCGTGCAGCGCGTCGTCTTTAACGCCATCACCAAGGATTCCATCCTCGAGGCCATGCGCCACCCGCGCGAGATCGACCAGAGCCTGGTCGACGCCTATCTCGCCCGCCGCGCCCTGGACTATCTGGTCGGCTTCAACCTTTCCCCCGTGCTGTGGCGCAAACTGCCGGGCGCCAAATCGGCGGGGCGCGTGCAATCGGTTGCACTGCGGCTGGTGTGCGACCGCGAGCTGGAAATCGAAAAGTTTGTGGCGCGCGAATATTGGTCGCTGGTCGCGCATCTGCGCACGGCGAAGGATGCGCCGTTTATCGCCCGTCTGGTCGGGGCGGATGGCAAGAAAATCTCGCGTCTGGACGTGGGGACCGGCGCCGAGGCCGAGGCGTTCAAGGCCGCGCTGGAGACCGCGTCTTTCCTCGTGAAATCGGTCGAGGCCAAGCCGGCCAAGCGTCATCCCGCCGCGCCGTTCACCACCTCCACCTTGCAGCAGGAGGCGTCGCGAAAACTGGGCATGGCGCCCGAAGCGACCATGCGGACGGCCCAAAAACTTTATGAGGGCGTCGATATTGGCGGCGAGACCGTGGGTCTCATCACCTATATGCGTACCGACGGCGTCGATGTCGCCCCCGAGGCGATCACGGCCACGCGAAGTGTGATCGGCACGGAATTCGGCAAGGATTATGTGCCGGATGCGCCGCGCAAATATCAGGTGAAAGCCAAGAACGCGCAGGAGGCGCATGAGGCGATCCGCCCCACCGATCCCGCGCGCCTGCCGAAAAATGTCGCGCAGTATTTGCAGCCGGATCAGGCCAAGCTTTATGAGCTGATCTGGACGCGTCTGGTCGCCAGCCAGATGGAATCGGCGCTGCTGGAGCGCACCACTGTCGATATCGAGGCCAAGGCTGGGGCGAGAACGCTGGACCTGCGCGCCACCGGCCAAGTCATTCGGTTTGATGGGTTTCTGAAACTCTATCAAGAGGGCAAGGACGACGAGGACGATGAAGACTCCGGCCGCCTGCCCGCCATGACCGAGGGCGAGGCCTGCGCCAAGGACAAGATCGAGGCGACCCAGCATTTTACCGAGCCGCCGCCGCGCTACACCGAGGCGACGCTGGTCAAGCGCATGGAAGAGCTGAGCATCGGCCGCCCCTCCACCTATGCCTCGACGCTCGCCGTGCTGCGCGAACGCGATTACGTCAAGCTGGAGAAAAAACGCCTGATTCCCGAGGACAAGGGGCGGCTGGTCACCGCCTTTCTGGAAGGGTTTTTTGGGCGTTACGTCGGCTATGATTTCACCGCCGACCTCGAAGGCCAGCTCGACCGCATTTCCAATGCGGAAATCGACTGGAAGCAGGTTTTGCGCGACTTTTGGGGAGACTTTTCCATCGCCGTCGGCGGCGCCATGGAATTGCGCACCACCGACATTCTCGAAAATCTCAACGAATTGCTGGGGCCGCACATTTTTCCGGCCAAGGCGGACGGCGGTTCGCCGCGCGCCTGCCCGGCCTGCGCCGCTGGGCAATTGTCGCTGAAACTGGGGAAATTCGGCGCCTTCATCGGCTGCTCCAATTATCCCGAGTGCAAGTTCACCCGCACGCTGTCGGATCGCGGCGAGCAGGCCGAGGGCTCCAGGCCGGGTGTAAAGGTGTTGGGCGAGAACCCGGAAAACGGGCTTGAGATTACCCTGCGTGACGGGCGTTTCGGCGCCTATGTGCAGGAGGGCGAACCGGCGAGCAAGGAAGACAAGCCCAGGCGAGCCTCCCTGCCCGCGACGCTAAAACCCGACGACGTCACGCTGGACAAGGCGCTTGCCCTGCTGTCGCTGCCGCGCGAAGTCGCAAAACATCCGGAGACCGGCGAGCCCATTCTGGCCGGCATCGGGCGCTACGGCTCCTATGTTCAGCACAAGAAGACCTACGCCAATCTTTCCAAGGACGACGACATCCTCGAAATCGGCGGCAACCGCGCCATCGATCTGATCATGACCAAGGAGGCCGGCGGCGGGCGCGGCGGCGCCGGCGGCGGCGAGATGAAGGTGTTTGGCGATCACCCGCAGGGCGGCGCCATTGCGCTGAAGGCGGGGCGGTTCGGGCCCTATCTGGCCTGGGGCAAGGTCAACGCCACCCTGCCGAAAGGGACCGACCTGCAATCGCTGACGCTGGAAGAGGCGACAAAAATCGTCGACGCCAAGGCGGCCGGCGCGCCCTCCGACGGGCGGCTGCTCGGCGAGCATCCCGAGGGCGGCCCGATCGCGGTGCGGCCGGGGCGGTTCGGCGCCTATGTGTCGTGGGGCAAGGTCAACGCCACCCTGCCGAAGTCGATGACGCTGGAAACCGTGTCGGTGGAAGAAGCGATCCGCCTGATTGAGGACCGGATTGCGAGCGGCGGGGCGAAGCCGGCGAAGAAGCCCGCCAAAAAACCGGCGGCGAAGAAAACCGCCAAAAAGGCGGCGGACCCGGAGGCGGCCGAGACGAAGCCCGCGGCCAAGAAGCCAGCGGCGAAAAAGCCGGCGGCGAAGAAGAAGATCGAGGACAGCGACGAAACGCCGTTCTGAACGGGGGCGCCGGGCGGCTTGATGGAAGACACCAGAACCTCGGCCGCCTCGCGGCGCGCCTTTTTGGCCGGCGCCGCCGCCGCGCCCCTGCTCGCGGCGCCCGCCCGCGCGCAATCCAAGGCGGCCGCGTCCGAAAAGACGCTCGAGCCCATGGGCGTTTGTTTTGAAGGCTGGCCCTATCCCGGCCCCGTCAAATTTTTGGCGCTCGACCATGGCGAGCCCACGCGCATGGCCTATATGGATTTTCCCGCCGCGGACGGTTTTGCCAAAAACCGCGCCGTGATGCTGCTGCACGGCAAGAACTTTGACAGTTCCTATTGGACCGACGTGATCGCCTTTTTGCGGCGCGCCGGGTTTCGCGTGATCGTTCCCGACCAGATCGGCTTCAACAAGTCGTCAAAGCCGATCCGCACCTATTCGTTCGCCGATCTCGTCGCCAACACGCTTTCGCTCGCGGATGGGCTTGGCCTGCGCACGTTCGACGTCATCGGCCATTCCACCGGCGGCATGCTCGCGGTGCATCTGGCGTCAAAGCATCCGGCGCGGGTTCGAAAACTGGTTCTGGAAGACCCGATCGGGCTCGTCGACTATCGCGACCACATCCCGCCGCAAACCCTGGCCACGCTGGAAAAGGCGGAGGCGGCCTATGACGAGGCGAGTTATCGCGCCTTTGTCGCGCGCTATTTCGTCAGCCTGCCGGCGGCGCAATACGAGCCCTTCGTCACCAGCCGGATGCGCCTCGCCTTGTCGGGGGATTATCCGCGCTATCTGCGCGTCGTCGCCCTCACCTATCTGATGATTTATAATGAGCCGGTGCGAAAACTTTTTGGGTCGCTCAGACCGCCGACGCTGCTGGTGACCGGCGCGCAGGACAAGGCGACTCCGTTCCTCGCCTATGCCTCGGAAGAAGCGAAGAAGCGAATCCCGCCTCTGGCCCAGGCCGCGCGCGACGTGGCGCAGGCGCATCCGGCGATCCGCCATGTCGAGTTTCCGGGCGTGGGGCATGTGCCGCATCTGGAGGCGACGAAGGATTTTGAGCGCGAGGTTTTGGCGTTTCTCGGGGCGTGATGCGCGCCGCTCGAACACGTGTCAGCGGCGGAGCGTCACGTGATACGGTTTCCGCAAGATCGCTTCGCGATCCGCGAAAACGAAATCGCGCGGAAATCCTTCAGGCGAAGGGCGGATTTCCGCGCGAGCGGAATAGGATTTCCGAACTGATCCTTCGGAAACCGTATGATTGGTGTATTCGAAATTGCAGGCCTGATCGACTCTCCAGGACGAAGCTTGCGGCGGCCCCATCGTCACCAGCCGCCGCAGCAGGATTCTGTGGCGCGCGCGAAACGGAGCGCGCAGCGCATAGGAGACAAGTTTTGACAGAAACAGCCCCAGCCAGCTCAAGAATCCCTTGTTCTTGCGGATGACGTAGAGCAGAGCGCGGTCCGACTCCGGCTTGGTGTCGGCGCCCTTCAAACTTGCCTGGCCAATGTGCCGAAAGCTCGCGCCGGGATGGAAGACGATCCGCCATCCGGCGGCGCGGAGGCGCTGGCAGATGTCCATCTCCTCGTAAAACAGGAAAATGGTCGGGTCGAACCCGCCGCATTGGGCCAGGGCCTCGCGTCGGAACATCATGAAGGCGCCGAAGACATAATCGACGTCGATCGGCGCGCCCGGAAGCGCCGCCGGATCGAACTTTTCGCGCCGGCTCAGCCGCGCGCAAAGACCGTCGTCGAAGCCGTAGGAGCGCGTCGGCGCGCCGTCTTGCGAAAGGTGCTGCGGCCCGATCACGCCAATGGCCGGGTTGGCTTGCATGTGCGCGATCAGCGGCGAGAAGCAGTCCGTGTCGAATTCCGTGTCGCTGTTGATGAAGGCGATGAAGCCTCCGGCGGAAAAATTGAGCGCCATCATGCAGCCCAGCCCGAAGCCCGCATTGATGCAATTGCGGAACAGCAGGACTTCGGGCGCGGCCAGCGCCGCGATCTCGTCTTGCAGACGCTCGAACGCGCGCGGCTCCGAACAATTGTCGACCACGACCATGCGAAAGCCGTCGCCGAACGCCGGCCTGACCACATTCAGCGCCGAGGAGACGCAGCGCGCCGTCGCCAGCGGCGTGTTGAAATGCACGAGGACGATGGTGAGCGTCTCGTCACCAGCGGGCGCGGCCACAAGCGGTCTCCTTCGGCGAGTGCGAGGCGGCGAGAAGCGTGCGGGCGCGTTCGCCGTCGAGCCCGGCTGCGCGCAAAACCGCGACCCAGTCGGAGAGATCGATGTCATCCGGCGTCTCCGTGAGCAGGCGCGTCTTGATGAACGGATAGCCGCGCGCGGCGAGGCGGCGCCATCCCCAGAAGCTGGGATTCGCCGGGCGCCGGTCATCCGCCTCGAACGGAAAGACCGCCTCATGCGCGAGACCGGCGATTTCGCACAATTGAATCGTGTTGACTTCGTAAGCCGCGATCACGTCGTCCTTGTCGGCAAGATTTCGCACCGTTCGCCAGAACGCCCGCAGCGTCGCGTTGCGCAGCGCCTCGGCCTTGTAGAACATCCAGAAGCTTTGCATGTGTCTTTGGACGTCAAGACTTTCCACCAGCCCGAACACGCTGGCGGGCGAGCGCGCGATCCCATGCCAGATGTCATCCATCGCGCGCAGCGGGCCGATCACGCTGTCGTTCATCAGCAGCAGGCCGCTGGCGTCCCACACTTGCGGATAGCGCCGGAACATGGCGGCCCAGGCGCCGAAGTCCCAGCCCGCATTGGCGCGCGCGCAAAGCGCGTCGGCGACCTCCGGGCCCGGATCGATCATGGGCGCATCGACATCGTTGCGCACGGCAAGGCAAATGACGTAAAATCCGTCCTGGCGCAGCGCCGCCATGGCATGGGCCGCATGGGGCGCCACCCGGTCGTGGCGAACGAAACACACATAGACGCAGACGCGCCTGTTCGACGTCCACACGGGTTCGCGGATGTCGCGCCAGCGCGTGAGCGCGGGCGCCTGATCGTCCGGGAGCGCGCAAGCCTCGTCCCTGGCGAGGGCTTCGGCGAGCTGGAGCCGCAACGCCAATTCGACATTCTTGCGGGTGAGGATTTCGACTGTGCGCCGCGCCTTGTCGCGCTGCCGGAGCGCGCGGGCAAGAAAGGGAATTTTGTAGGCGACTCTGAGCGACATGATGCTTCTGGCATGGATTGCGTCGCCCATGGCTTCGAGGCGAAAGCGACGATGTCCAGGCGCGTTGAGGCTAAATTCAACGCGCGCGGCTGAACGACGGATGAATAGCCGGCGGGTCGTCGAAGCCGTCGATTTCGCCGATGTCATAGCCCGCGAGCCTGACGATCGCGCTGAACGCCGTTTCGAACGCGACCTCCAGCCCGTCATAGATTCCGCCAGCCTCCGGCTCGAATCGGGCGGAAAATCTGTGCGGCTGCAACGCCGCCAGAGCCGCCGGCCGCGCCCAGAACATCGCGCCGGCGAAAAAGTCCGCGGCAAAGCGCGCGGGGTCGCCGCCGAGCGTCGCGATGATGTGGTCCGGACTTTGCGACGGCGCGCGCCATTCGTGTGCGGCGACGGGATTGCGGAATTTTCGAAACCCCCTGGGGCCGACGAGTCCGAGCTTGGGATCGACCGCGAAGGCGTCGATGATCCGGACCATCGCGCCGGCGCCGACCAGCAGATCGAGGAAGATTTTCCGGCGCCAGAGCGCGCCCACCACCGCCGGCGCGGTCGCCGAGCGTTTGCCGTGAATCTTGCAGACGAGGTCGTAGCCATCGAGCGACCCATCCTCGATGAGCGTCAGAAACGGGCGGATATCCCGGCCTCTGTTTTCGGTGCGGCGGAAACGGACATGGGGAAAAGCCGCGCGAATGCGTTTTTCCACGCCCGCGTCCGGCCCGGAACAGGTGACGATCAAATCGCAGGCGTAGGGCAAGGCGCGCAAGGCCGCCTCGATGTCCGGCCAGATATCCTCGTAATGGAGGTGCAAGGCGACAGCAATTTTCAGCGGCGCGGCGCCAGCCGCCTTCGCCGGCGCAAGGCGACGGAATCCGTCGAAGAGCTCGGGATGGGCGCTGACCGCCGGACTGTCCAGGCGCAAGCCGTTTTCCGCGAGAAACCGGCTGGCGGCGCCCAACAGTCTGCGGGGGCGCGTCGGCCCGCGCAGATCGAAAACAAGCCCGGCGTGAACCAGCTTGTATTTGATCTTGCGCGTCAGCCAGCTCCGCCCGAGGGCGAGGAGGGAGGCGAAGGGTCCGAGTTCGACGATCTCCGCCTGCGCGCTGGACAGACCGACGATGTCTCCGGTCCGTTGCGGCGGGATGACGTAGAACACGGGCGGATGGACGGGAAGGCGCACGCTCGCCACGGAGCCGTCGCGTCGATGCAACAGCGCCTCCACCGCCGCCGATTCGCCGTTTGTCGCGCGCGGCGTGAGGCGAACCGCGCGCCAGGGCCGAATCGGCTGTGTGCGCATTGGCGAGACCGCCTGCGCTTCCATGGCGTTCCGGTCGTCACTCACTCCAGCGCCTGGCGAGAGCCTCACGCTCCTCCTTCATTTCCTGATGCGTCGCCCAAGCAACGACGCCGATGAACAGCCCACAGCCACCGCACAAAATACCGATGCCTGCAAGAAAAGTGGTCATGATCTCCCCCAATCGCGTCGGGCGCCAATGATCGAGCCCGAAACGTTGCGAAAAAGCGGGAGCTGGTGGAACCGCTCGCGACGATGCTCGTCCTCACAAGCGTGTTATTCTCGATGACCTGAACTTCGCCTGAACGAAGTTTTTGGAGCGCGGGGAAGAGATCCTCAACTGATCGACTCCGGCCTGAGCGCCACCACATTGGGGTCGACCCGCTCGAACGGAGAGGTCCAGGAGGCGTCGTCGGGATTGTTGAGTTTTCGCGCCCGAGGCAATTGCGCGGGGTCGGAGACGAGGCGCGCGATTTCATTGGCCGGGCGCGGCTTGCTGAACAGAAAGCCCTGCGCCTCGTCCGCGCCATTGGCGCGAAGAATTTCGAGCTGCTCCTGGGTCTCGACGCCCTCGACCAGCATGTCGATGTTCAGCTCCTTGGCCAGCGCCCGCACCGCCTTGATGATCGCCAGCGAGGCCGCATTCTTGCCCATTTCGCGCACAAAAGACTGGTCGATCTTGACCTTGTCGGGGCGGAAGCGGCTCAAATAGGCGAGCGACGAATAGCCCGTGCCGAAATCGTCGAGCGCCACGCGCACCCCCATGTCGCGCAATTCGTCGAGGGTCGCCAAAACATTGTCGGCGTCGCTCATCAGCGCCGATTCCGTGATTTCGGCTTCGAGGCGATTGGGGGGAAATTTGGTGTCGCGCAGAGCGCGCCGCACCATTTCGGCGACGCCGCCGCGCGCGAACTGGTGGGCGGAAAAATTCACCGCGACGCGCACCGTGCGCGGCCAGCTCTTGGCGTCCTCGCAGGCCTGGCGCAGCACATATTCGCCGAGCGGAACGATGAGCCCGGATTCCTCGGCGATGGGGATGAACAGGCCGGGCGAGATCATGCCCTGGGTGGGATGGCGCCAGCGCACCAGCGCCTCGCAGCAGCAGATGCGCCGTTTCGCGAAACTGATGATCGGCTGGTAGTGGACTTCGAGTTCGTTGCGGCCGATGCCGATGCGAAGGTCCTGCTCGATCTGCTGGCGCCGTCGGGCGTTTTCCCCCATGTCGCGGGTGAAATAGCGCCAGCCGCCGCGCCCGCCGTCCTTGGCGGCGTAAAGCGCCATGTCGGCGGCCTTCATCAGGTCCGAGGCGTCCGACGAATCTTCCGGGGCCAGCGCCACGCCCACCGAGGCGCCGATCAGAAGTTTCGAGCCTTCGATCTGATAGGGCTCGCTCACCGCCTCGACGATGCGGGCGGCGAAATGGCCGGACTCCTCGCGGTTCATGCGCGCGAGCACGACGAATTCGTCGCCGCCGAGACGCGCCACCTCCTCGCCCTCGGCGGCGAGATCGAGCAGGCGCTTCGCCACACGGCTGAGCAGCTTGTCGCCGGCGGCGTGGCCCATGGTGTCGTTGACCTGTTTGAAACGGTCGAGATCGATCATGAAAATGGCGAACGGATTTGACGCGGCCTCCGCGGCGGCCTGTTCCAGCAATTCGCGGAAGGCGGCGCGATTGGCCATGCCGGTGACGTCGTCGGTGCGCGCCATGCGCTCGATGCGGACTTCCTCGGCGCGGCGGCGCGTGGCGTCCTCGACCTGCATCGAAAGACCGTCGGGCGTCGGCGAGAACGCGAATTCCATGATCCGGTCGCCGGCGAGATCGACGCAGAGTTTTTGCCGCAATTTCTTCTTTTGCGCCGCCGCCGCGAGGTCCAGAAGGCGGTCGATGTCGCCGCGATCCTTCAAGGGCAGCGCCAGCCGGCGGGTCATCATGTCGTTCAGCGTGCGGCCGCGCGCCTCGTGGGCCGTGAGCTTGAACAGCCGGAGGAATTCGGAATTGCCGGACAGGCAGACCTGCCCCTTGCCGAACAGGCCGAAACACTGGTTGACCCCGTTGAGCGCCGAGGTCAGCCGCGTCTCGGCCTCGGTCTCCGTCTGGGCGACGCGCTGGATGCGCCTTGAAATCAGCGGGAAAGCCAGGAAGAGCGCCAGCACGCCGGCGACGCCGACATAGGCGTCGGGCGTCTGGCGCAGCGCGAGGCCCACCGCGAGCGGCCCCAGCGCCAGCGCGCCGCGCCAGCGCGCCAGCGGTTGCGGCGCGTCGCTCTCCATGGCCAGCACCGCCTGGCCGAGCGCGGCGAGCGCGCCCGCCGTGCGCATGTCGGCGGGAACCGGCGGCGTGACGCTGACGAAGGCCATCGCGCCGGCAGCCAGCGCCGCCAGCGCGCCCGGCCAGACCAACCATTCCTCGGGCAGGTCGAATTTCGCCAGAGCGGCGACCGGCGGAACGGCGCACAGAACAACAGTCAGCAGGAAGGCGACCGCGGCGGCGTCCGCCAGCGTGCTGAACCGGCAGACAAGAAGCGGCGCCGCCACGCAGAGAGCGCAGGCCAGATTGTAAAGCAGGCCCTGGGACCCGCCCCGCCGCACCGCCGCGGCGCCGCCTGACTCCGCCACTTACGCCATCCCCTCGCCCCGGCGCAGGACGCGCCATGAATCGTTTTAGCTTAAGGGTGTAAATAGAATGCAACCTTGAATTGAAACCACACGCAAATCCTCCGCGCCGGCGTTGCGTTGGCTGAAACAGGGCCGGGTGCGCGCCAAATTGGGGCGCCAGACGACGCAAGTCATGCGTTTCAAAGCCGAATCGGCGAACGCTTTCCTATCCATGATTTGCCACGGCCCGGGGCGGTTAAGGTTTAATTATAAGCTTAACGCCAGCTTCATCAACAACCTGAGCGGAGTCTGTCATGAGCGCGTTGTTGTGTGGACTGTTGATCCTGGGCGCCGTGAGCGGTTCGGCGGCGGCGGCCTATTTCATCTCGATTTCGCGCGAACGATTGTGGTTGAAGAGCCAGAAATCCGAGGACCTCTATCGCCGCGCGGAAAAAACCTATGTCGACGCCATGGCGTTTTTTCGCGCGCGCTACGACCTCGCGCAGACCAGGACTTTTGCGCGCGCCGCCGACGACCTGGCGGCCCTCAACGAGGACGTCGCCGAACTCAACATTCTGGTCGGCCTCTATTTTCCCGCGCTCGGCCCGCAATTGGCGGCGGCCACCAATGCGCTGGCGGTCGCCTTCGACAGCCTGCGGCTGGCCGAAGCCGCCGACCTGAACAACCGCGAACGCGCGCTCGACACGCTCGATCTGACGGTTGGCGGCATCCGCGAAGCCTTCGACCAGCTCAAGGGCGCCGCCCTGAGCCGAGGCCGGATCGAAGGCAGGCGCGCCCTGCCCGCCCCGGGAGCGCGGCGCGCGTCGCGGGCCGCCATCGCCTGACGCCGGCCAGAGCATTTTCAAGCGAAGCGGATGCCGGTTCGCGTTAAGAAAATTCGTCAAAACAAGACTCTAGAGCTTTTTCATGTTTCCATGAAAAAGCTCTAATTTCGGGATCCCTTTTGGAGGTCCCGAACCATGCTTCCCACCCTCGATCCCCTGATCGCCCTCGGCGTGATCGCCTCCACGGCCGCGACCGACGCGGTCTATGTCCTGTTCAACGCCTCGGTCGTGGCGCGCAAGCGCGTCGCCGCGGCGAACTGGAGCAGCCTGTGGTATCTCATGTCGGCGTTCGCGGTGATCAGCTACACGTCGAACTGGCTCTATGTGCTGTTCGCGGCGGCGGGATCGTGGCTCGGCGGCTTCTTCTCCATCACCGCGCTGAACTGGATCGAAGCGCGCAGGCGCTAAAGCATTTTCAAGCGAAGCGGATGCCGGTTCGCGTGAAGAAAATGCGTCAAAACAAGACTCTAGAGCTTTTTCATGTTTCCATGAAACGTGAAAAAACTCTAAGCAGGATTTCCGAAAAGCGGCCACCGGCTTTCGGATGAAAATCCTGCGAAAAACAGAGGAACCTCAGCACATCCATCTGGGCCTGTCTTCGACGTCCGCCCTGAACTCGGACAAAGTATCGAAGAAGTCGAGAGGAGAGACGCCCAGCAAACGACAGATCCGTTGCAGGCTCACCGCGTCGATGCGCTCGCGGCCGGTCTCGAAGCGCCGATATCTGATTTCATCGACGCCGATCGCCGCGCAGACGCCGATGACCGACAGGCCGGCGCGGCGGCGCGCCGCCTCGAGATGGCCGCCGACCATCCTGTCGACTTGATTCAGGTCATTGCTTGACATCGATGCGCGATCCCGCTGGAGCGTGCCCCCGCTTAACGCCAATGCGATGTCTGCGATAGTGACCTTCGTCTCGTCTCGCGCAAGCAAAAGTCACATGGCTCGCACGAGCCCGAAGGCTTTGCGCAAGCTCTGATTATTAGCCTTGGTCGATACCGCCGTGACCCCGGAGTCTCACAACAATGCAGCTTTCCAGGCTTGCAAGATCGCGTCTCGCCGCCTCCGGACAAGACGAGGCCGCGCTCCCGCCGGCCCAGATCGAAGGCGTTTTCGAGGATGTGCAGTCCCGCCTGGCCGACGATCCGGAAAAGGCCGCGCTCTCCAGCGCGCTGTTGGCCGAAATGCGCGCGCATTGGCGCGAAATTCTCTCGCGGCCGCCGGGCGAGGAGCTGGTTCTGCGCGCCCGCCGCCTCGGCGAGGCCCAGGCGCGCGCTTCGCTTGCGCCCAAAACCCTCGTCGAAACCTACGGAATGTTGACCAGCGGGCTCGCCCGAGGGGCGCTGGGGCGCAATTCCCGCGAAGCCGCGGTCGTGGCGCGGGTGATCGATATGATCTTCGCCGACATGGCGGCGAGTTTCGACGCTTACGTTTCGGGCTGCGAAGGCGTTTCGCGTGAGAAGGAGACCGCCGAACTCCTGCGCGCGGTCGACGCGGAAATGGAGGCGTCGAACGCCGCCGCCGAAACCCAGTCCGGCGCGATGCGGTCCATTGTCGCTGATCTGGAAAAAGTCATCGGTGAACTTCGCGACGGCGTCACCCTGGTGACGGACGGCGCCGCGACCGCCAGCCAGTCCATCGGCGCCGTCGCCGCCGCGGTGGAGGAACTCCACGCCTCGAGCCAGGAGGTCGGGCGCCAGGCCAACGACGCCAATTCCCTGGTGCACGACGCCGTCACGCGCGCCGACGGCGCCGAGCAGCGTTTTTCCGATCTCGCGTCCTGCGCGGCGCGGGTGACGGAGATCGTCACGCTGATCTCCGGCATTTCCAGCCAGACCAGCCTGCTCGCGCTCAACGCCACCATCGAGGCGGCGCGCGCCGGCGAGAGCGGCCGCGGTTTCGCCGTCGTCGCCAACGAGGTCAAATCGCTGGCGCAGCGCACCAGCGTCGCGACCCGCGACATCGCGACGCAGATCGGGGAGATCGAGACGGCCGTGCGCTCGTCGGTCGGGGCGATGCAGGAGGTCCGCGACATCATCGGCCGCATCGCCGAAATCGCGAGCGCGGTGGCGCGCAGTTCGGATCAGCAGATCGGCGCGATCCAGGAGGTCGGCCAGAGCGCCAATTCCGCCGCCCAGGGCGCCGCCCAATTGGGCGGCAGCGTCGATCTCTTCAACGGCGCGGTCGGCGAGGCCAATGAAGCGACAGAAAAGGTCGCCTCGCAGTCGCGCCAGGTCAGCGCCCTGTCCGCGCATCTGACCAAGCGCCTTTCGGTGACGCTGAAGAATTTCGTCGATGCGGACCAGCGCAAGTTTCCGCGCTCGCCGGCGAAAATTCCCGCGCGCCTGATGTTTCGCGGCCAGACGGTCTCGACCGAGGTTCTGGAGATTTCGGAGGGCTCGGCGCTCGTCAACGGCGTCCCCTTGCACGCGGGCGACCTGGTCGAACTCGACCTTCAGGACATTGGCGCGGTGCGCGCCCGCGCCCTGCCGGCCGATTTCGGCATCCGGCTGCTTTTCACGGAAACGCCGACACAAACCGCCGTCGCCTTGAAAGCGCTGATGCATCGGCTGCTGAGCAAGGAGCGGGCCTTGCGCGACATCGTGATCTCGCGCGCCGCGATGATCTCGACGCTGTTCGAAAAGGCTCTGGGTGCGGCGACGATTTCCGAGGCCGACCTGTTCGACGTCAACTATATTCCCATTCCCGGGACCAATCCGCAGCAATTCCGCAACCGCGCGCTGGATTTTCTCGAACAGACTCTGCCGGCGATCCAGGAGCCGATCCTTGCGCTGGATGCGGCCGTCGTGTTTTCGGCGGCCGTCGATCACAACGGCTATCTGCCCGTGCACAACAAGAAATATTCCGCGCCGCAGGGGCCGGACCCCGTCTGGAACAACGCCAACAGTCGCAACCGGCGCATTTTCGACGACATGACCGGATTGATGGCGGGCCGCAACATTGCCGAAAGCCTCAGCCAGACCTATCCGCGCGATCTCGGCGGCGGCCAGGTGGTGCTGATCAAGGATATTTCCGCGCCGATTTTTGTGCGCGGCAAGCACTGGGGCGGGTTGCGCATGGGGGCGAAGATCGCCTGACATTTTGTCTCACGCCGCCTCGGCGCGCTCATTTCTTGAGCGTCGTCAACCTCTTGTTGAGGCGGACCATCAGGGCTACTCCGAACAAGGGTGTGAACAGGTTCAAGACAGGCGTCACGACGAACACGGCGATGACGAGACCGTAGGCGTAGATCTTGAGCTGGTTGCGTTGGCGCAGCGACCGGACGCCTTCGCCCGGAAGGAACCTCGACGCGGCCATCTCGAAATATTCGCGGGAGAACAGATACGCGTTCGCGGCGACGAAGATGAGGGCGTTCACGCCAGGCACGAGCCAGAGGACGAACGCCGCCATGTTGACGAACAGCGAGACGACGAAAAACCTCAGCGCAAGGGCGAGCGACTGGGACAGAGGCGCCGGAACGCCCTTGCGTCCGTCGGGATAGATGGCGGCTTCGACATGCTCGGCCAGTTCGTCGAGGAAAAAGCCGGCGACGAGCATCGACACGGGGGCGATCAGGAACAACAGGCCGACCGAAAGCCCGAGGACGGCGGTCACCTTGACGATCATCGCGATCCACGGCGCCGTGTTGGACGTCTCGTACAGCGCCAGCTTGTCCAAGCCGAGTCCCAGCGCGAGAAGGATCGTCAGGGTCAGGCCGAGGGACTTCGCCATGACGGTCCGAAATGGCGGCGTGAAGATCTCTCGCAAACTGGCGTAGGCGTCTTGAAACATCCAAAGCTCCAAAAGAGGGAAGGACCTGCCGAAGGTGAGATGGGTGTTGTGAGTCCACCCGTTTCAAGGGATAGCCGAAAAATGCGGGGAGGATGCGATTTCCGACTCGCCGCCCGCGTGATCCCCTGCCCCATGCCTCGAACCGTCATACGTTCGTCACAATCATCGGGCATTCTATCCTCAATTCCAAGGCGAGCTCGGATGTACAGACGCCAAGGATGTGGCCCCGCACGGCGAAAGCCGCTGGCGGGGTTTTTTGTGTCCGAGCCGCCTGCGACCCCATCCGAGATCGGCGCAACCTGACGCTGGGTCGATACGACATGTTTTCGCGACAGCGCATATCGGACTGGCCGATCGACACGACAAAAAGGCTCTCTGCGCCGGTCAAGGACATGCGGAGGGTGAGCGAAAGGCCGATGCGCCGGCCTGACGCGTTCACTCAAATCGTCGCTCGCCATGGGCGCGCTGATCGCCGACGCTCCGAGCGTCTTCACGCATGTAAAAAACTTGTAATATTAATCCAGTAACACATGTGTGAACGTATTTTTTGAACCGAACAAGTCCTTTTGGCGTTGAGGGAATGTACGCTAAAGGGGATAAAAGCATATGAGTGAACACAATCGAGCTACAACTGTTCGGCAGTTCCTTCAAGAAACCACGGCCATGGAACGTTTTGCTGTGGCGTTGTCGGCAATATTGATGCTTGCGCCTCTGGTTCCCTGGCAATTGGCAGAGAATTGGGCGGGCTGATCGCTCGCCTTTGAAGGCGTGAGCAACAACAATCAAGGCCCCGCAGGGTGAAAACCGATAGCGGGGTTTTTCGTGTCCGACGAGACCAACGGCAGAGTCGCGTTCGACTTCAGAATGGCGGCGGAAGGGATACGGCGCGGACGACGCCCGTTACTCGCCCGTTTTTGTTGCCCCGTTGACGCCCCCTCTAAAAGGGGCTTTGCGAGGACTTGCCTAAGGCGTTGAAAGACTGGCAGGAGTGGCCGGGCTCGAACCGACGACACCCGGTTTTGGAGACCGGTGCTCTACCAACTGAGCTACACTCCTACGCGCCGAAGCGTGTGTCCTTCTAATCGGAATGCCCGGCGTAAAGCAAGCCCACGCGAGAAGAAAAAGCGTCGCGCGACCAACGGCCCTCCCGCACCGACGCCAGGAGATCAGCCCTTCGCCAGCGCCGTGCTGGCAGGTCGATCATTCCGCGACAAAACGTCGTCCCAAGGCAGCACGGAGCACGTCCGGGTATAGCGTTTCAAAGCAGAGTGAACTGCCTCGCATTAGGCGAGGCGACGAAATACGTGAATCGCATCGGTGCGCGAGGGACGAACCCCTCATCCGGCCCCTTCGGGGCCACCTTCTCCCGCCGCAGGGCGTTCGTCAGAACGCCCGTCTAAAGACGGGCGATGGGGAGAAGGAAGGCGCGCCCGAGATACGGGACAACACTCCGGCGCACAAGGCGGAGCGTTTATTTCGCCGCGTCGCCTGACTTCACGAGGCCTGAGGCTAGCATTTCGGTTCTTTTTGGCTTCGTTCGCACGGACGGCGGACCGCCTTTTTCGCAAAAACTCTACTTAAGGTTGCATTTTTCAGCGCAAAAGTGATCGAAATCGCGTGCTTTTTTCGGTTTTTCTGCGAAAAACCGCGAAAAACACGCCGGTTTTCGCGCATGCAACGCGCAGGTTGCCGCCGCAGCGGCGCAAGGCGCGCTCGAATCGGCTCAATAAAAAACGCCTTACATCAATCATTTGCGCTCGGATGGTTTCACGTGAAACAAAACATGAACAAAATCCGCAAATGTCAAGCCCAGTCAATTGGTTTTCACTTTTCACCGCCGAACGCTTTTTGGCCACCGGCGCTCGGCACACAACAGAAAGGGGAGCCTCTCGGCTCCCCTTCATTCCGCCTTGCTTGCGCAGGCTTATTCGATGATCGAAGCGACCACGCCCGCGCCGCAGAAGGAGCGCCTATAGGCGCTCCGTCGCATTGCAAAAAAAACCGTTGGCGCGGCAACAGGCGCCAACGGTCAATCATTTTTACTCGATGATCGAAGCGACGACGCCCGCGCCAACGGTGCGGCCGCCTTCGCGGATGGCGAAGCGCAGCTTCTCTTCCAT
>NZ_WNKS01000062.1 GCF_009720655.1 Rhodoblastus acidophilus
GATTCATCCAAATTTTGAATCAAAATCCGGGCGGGAGCGCAAGCCCTGCCGCGCCGCCGATGGGCCTGGGTAATTACCAGAGCAGTTCTTGGCTTGTCTTTATCAAAGCGGTAAGTGACTACGCCTGATCCAGAACCGAAGTAGTCGCTCGTCTTGATGTATAACGCGATATCGCTTTCACCGTTCTTTTTGGATCATGAGAATATAAGCTTTTCAGAGTTATTTGTTTTTGTGTATGCGAAGACTGTTCGTGCGCCGGTCATTGGGTCTGTTCGTTCATTATACGACCAGGCCCCGGTGTCTTCGACTTGGGTTAATTTTGGTGCTTGCGGTTGCTGGGCTTCTTTCTTTTGTTCGCAACCCGCGGCGATGGTGAGCAGTAATACCAAGTCTCCGAGAGACTGACTCGGCGGCGGATTCCCGAATCGGCTTTTGTTTGATTCAACAGGCGAA
>NZ_WNKS01000063.1 GCF_009720655.1 Rhodoblastus acidophilus
CGCCTTGCCAAACTGCGAGGTGGCCGTCGGCGCTGACGGTCTGAAAATGGGTGACCGGTCGAGCCGCACCGCTAACGAACGAACGCGTGGATGCGGGCGTCTCTCGTAAGCGTCCGGTCAGGCGGTCTTTGCCTGGAAGACGTCGCCCCAGGGCAGAAGATCGGCGATTTTCTTGGCCGGATAATCGGCGATGCGGGCAAGGACGGTTCGCAGATAGGCTTCGGGATCGAGGCCATTGAGTTTCGCGGTTTCGATCAGCGACAGCACGCCGGCGGCGCGCGAGCCGCCCTTGTCTGAACCGGCGAAGAGCCAGTTCTTGCGCCCGAGGGGGATCGGACGGTAACTACCCACGGTCGAATCCCGCGAAGTGACTTTTCTGGCGCGGCGGCTTTGGCCGCGTTCGCCTGGTGTCAGT
>NZ_WNKS01000007.1 GCF_009720655.1 Rhodoblastus acidophilus
GACGTGAACACGGCGGAGACGAGGCGCTGGTGCGCCCCCACGACATCGTCATCCATCGCGACCCAGATAAGGCCGGCGCGGGCGCCCAGCCGGGCGTGGTCTCCCATATCGGCTTCGGCGGCCCGGTGGTGAAAGTGGAGTTGCAAACCGAAGGCAAGGATCATGTCGATGTGGAGGTGACCGCGACGACCTTCCGCGACCTCGATCTGAAGCGCGGCGAACGCGTCTTTTTTGCGCTGCGGTCACAGCAGGAATACGCGCACGATTTCGCAATCTGACGCAACCGCTCGCGGTCGCGCCGCGCGAATTTCTTGCGCCGCGCATCATGCCGACCTCGAGCAAAGCCGAGATCGGGGCCTTGAGGAATTTCAATAGGTTTGATGGTGCTGCGAGAGAGGATTGAACTCTCGACCTCTCCATTACCAATGGAGTGCTCTACCACTGAGCTACCGCAGCTGATGTCTCGGTCGCGGTGTGTGCGCCCCGGAGTGCGCGGTTTCTGCCACAGCGAAAGCGTCATGGCAAGCGCCGGTTTCGCCTTTTTCCGCATTTCCTTGAACAAGACTGGACGCGGGCTTATGAAATGCCCAGAAAGTCAGGCCATGTCCGATCCAGACAAACCCAAACAGGCGCCTCCCCTCTCGCCGCAAAAAGTGGCGGAAAAACAGCGGCTCGCCGAAGCTCTTCGCGAGAATCTCAAGCGCCGCAAGGCGCAGGCGCGCGGGCGCCGCTCCGAATCGAGCGGAAATTCTGGCCCCGAGGGCGAATAGCCGCTATAGAGCCCCAAATTTTTGAGGCGCGCAGGGCGCCGTGAGCGAGGACGGATGGATCGCATACGCATTGTCGGTGGCGCGAAACTGAACGGGACCATTCCGATTTCCGGCGCGAAAAACGCGGCCTTGCCGCTGATGATCGCCTCGCTGCTCACCGACCGCACCGTCACGCTGGAAAACCTGCCCCGACTCGCCGACGTCAGCCAGCTCGTCCGCATCCTCTCCAACCACGGCGTCGACTATTCCATAGACGGACGCCGCCAGGGCGAGGGCAGCGAGGCCGGCCAGACCGTGCATATGACCGCGCGCGAGATCGTCGACACCACCGCCCCCTACGAACTGGTCTCGCGCATGCGCGCCTCGTTCTGGGTGATCGCGCCCCTGCTCGCCCGCTGCGGCGAGGCGCGCGTCTCCCTGCCCGGCGGCTGCGCCATCGGCACCCGCCCGGTCGACCTGCTGCTCATGGCGCTGGAAAAACTCGGCGGCAGCATCGAGATTGAAGGCGGCTATGCCGTCGCCAAGGCGCCGAAAGGCTTGCGCGGCGCCGAGATCACGTTTCCAAAGGTCACCGTGGGCGGCACTCATGTGGCGTTGATGGCCGCCGCTCTGGCGCAGGGGACGACCGTGCTGCACAATGCGGCGCGCGAGCCGGAGGTGATCGACCTCGCCGAACTCCTGAACAAGATGGGCGCGAAGATCACCGGCGCCGGCCAATCCACGGTCGAGATCACCGGCGTGGCGCGGCTGAACGGCGCCAAGCATCGCGTCCTGCCAGACCGAATCGAGGCCGGCACTTACGCCATGGCCGTGGCCATGACCGGCGGCGACGTTTTGCTCGAAGGCGCGCAGGCGCATGATTTTCAGGCGGCGCTCGACGTGCTCGCGCTGAGCGGCGCGACCGTCGAATCAACAAATGAGGGCGTGCGCGTCTCGCGCAATGGCGGACCGATCCTGCCGGTGGACGTCGAAACCGCCCCCTTCCCCGCCTTCCCCACCGATCTCCAGGCGCAGTTCATGGCGCTGATGACGCGCGCGAACGGCGTGTCGCGCATCACCGAGACGATTTTCGAAAACCGTTTTATGCACGTCCAAGAACTCGCCCGGTTCGGCGCGCGGATCAAACTCGACGGCGACAGCGCCGTTGTCGAGGGCGTGCCGGTGCTCAAGGGCGCGCCGGTTATGGCGACGGACCTGCGCGCCTCCGCCTCGCTGGTGATCGCGGCGCTGGCCGCCGAAGGCGAAACCATGATCCAGCGCGTCTATCACCTCGATCGCGGGTTTGAGGCGCTCGAACGAAAACTCAGCCTGTGCGGCGCCGAAGTGGAGCGGATTTCAGCGGGCGGGTAAGGGCGGTCAGAGTTCCTTGCGCAACTGAAACCGCGTGTGCCCCCAAGGAAAATCCTCCATGCGGGCATATTCGACATAGCCGCGCCGGGAATAAAAATCCGGGGCCTGGTAGTCGAACGTGGCGAGAATCGCCCATTTGCAGCCGCGCCGCCGCCCTTCCGCCTCCGCCGCATCCAGCACGCGCGCGCCGAGGCCGCGCAGGCGAAACGCATCCTCGACCCAGACAGTGTCCAGCGCCAGCCACGCGCCGACCGTCACACCCTGCGCGCCGCCGCGCACGCGGCCCTCGCGGTCGCGCGCGACGATGCAAACGTGGCTGCGCGGATCACGCACCGGGTCTGGACCGACCTGCGCTTCGTTGTAGGCGGTCAGGCCGGCCATCAAAATGATTTGCGCCGCCTCGTCGTTTTCCGAGGCGACAACAAAATCATCGTCCTGCGCCGCGGCGCTCCCGCTCATTCGGCGGCGGCTTTGGAATAGCCGAGACGGGCGTTGAGTTCGTCGATCAGTTTGCCCGCGGCTTCGGCGACCACGGTCCCCGGCGGGAAAATGGCGCTGGCGCCATCCTTGTAAAGCGCGTCAAAATCCTGCGGCGGGATGACGCCGCCGACGACGATCATGATGTCGCCGCGCCCTTCCTTCTCCAACGCGACTTTCAACGCCGGGACCAGCGTCAGATGGCCCGCCGCCAGTGAGGAAATGCCGACGATGTGCACGTCGTTCTCGACCGCCTGCCGCGCGGCCTCCTCGGGCGTGGCGAACAGCGGCCCGATGTCCACGTCGAAGCCGAGGTCGGCGAAAGCCGAGGCGATCACTTTTTGCCCACGGTCATGCCCGTCCTGGCCGACCTTGGCGACGAGCACGCGCGGGCGGCGGCCATCGTTCTCGATGAAAGCCTCAACCTGGCGCTGCACCTTGACAATCGCGGTGGAATCCACACCCGCCTCCCGCTTGTAGACGCCGGAAATGCTCTTGATCTCGGCGCGATGCCGCCCGAACACTTTCTCCAGGGCGTCGGAAATTTCACCCACCGTGGCCTTGGCGCGCGCCGCTTCGATCGACAGCGCCAACAAGTTGGCGCCGCTTTTCGCGCCTTCGGTCAAAGCGGCGAGTTTGGCTTGCGTTTCCGCCTCGTTGCGCTCGGCGCGCAGGCGCTTCAGTTTTTCCAGCTGCTGGGCGCGCACCGAGGAATTGTCGACCTTGAGCACGTCGATGGGCTTTTCGTCGACCGGACGGTGCTTGTTGACGCCGATCACCGACTGTTTTCCCGAATCGATGCGAGCCTGTGTCTTGGCGGCCGCCTCCTCGATGCGCAGCTTGGGAATGCCGGCCTCGATGGCCTTGGACATGCCGCCGAGCGCCTCGACCTCCTGGATATGCGCCCAGGCCTTTTGCGTCAGTTCGGCGGTGAGCTTTTCGACATAGTAGGAGCCGCCCCAGGGATCGATGATCTTGGTCGTCCCGGACTCCTGCTGCAGGAAGAGCTGGGTGTTGCGGGCGATGCGGGCGGAAAAATCGGTCGGCAGCGCCAGCGCCTCGTCAAGCGCGTTGGTGTGCAGCGACTGGGTGTGGCCCTGCGTGGCCGCCATGGCCTCGATCTGCGTGCGCACCACATTGTTGAACACGTCCTGCGCGGTCAGCGACCAGCCCGAGGTCTGGCTGTGGGTGCGCAGCGGCAGGCTCTTTTCCGACGCCGGATTGAATTGTTTCACCAAATTCGCCCAAAGCAAGCGCGCGGCGCGCAGTTTGGCGACTTCCATAAAAAAGTTCATGCCGATCGCCCAGAAGAACGACAGGCGCGGCGCAAACTGGTCGACCGTGAGGCCGGCGGCGATGCCGGCGCGGATATATTCCACGCCGTCAGCGAGCGTATAGGCCAGCTCCAAGTCTTGCGTCGCCCCGGCTTCCTGCATGTGGTAGCCGGAAATAGAAATGGAGTTGAATTTCGGCATGTTTTGTGAGGTAAAGGCAAAAATGTCCGAAATGATGCGCATCGACGCCTTTGGAGGATAAATATAGGTGTTGCGCACCATGAATTCTTTTAAAATGTCGTTCTGGATCGTGCCCGACAATTTGGCCGCCGGAACGCCCTGCTCTTCCGCCGCGACAATAAAGAGGGCCAAGATGGGCAGAACCGCGCCGTTCATGGTCATGGACACGGACATCTGGTCGAGCGGAATGCCCGAAAACAGCGTGCGCATATCATAGATGGAGTCGATGGCGACGCCCGCCATGCCGACGTCGCCCGACACACGCGGATGATCGGAATCGTAGCCGCGATGGGTCGCGAGATCGAAGGCGACGGAAAGGCCCTTTTGCCCGGCCGCGAGATTGCGGCGATAGAAGGCGTTGGAATCCTCGGCCGTGGAAAAACCGGCGTACTGGCGCACGGTCCAGGGCTGGTTCACATACATGGTCGGATAAGGTCCGCGCAGGAACGGCGCCGTTCCGGGATAAGAGTCTAAGGCCGGCAAGCCCTCGACATCCTCGGGACCATAAACGCTTTTCACCGCAATGCCTTCGGGCGTCAGCCACGGCTCGGCCGAAAAAGCCGGGGCCGGCGCGCTGGCCTTGGGATCGAGGGCGAGTGTGGAGAAATCGGGAATACGGGTCATCCGGGCATCCGTGGTCAGCGTGTTTGCGCCTCTTATACTGCGCGGCGCCCGAGGGCGCCACAATCGAGCTATGCGGCTTTCGCTTAAGGGGATTGACCTGCCGCAAACCTCCGGAGCGCGACATTGCGCCTGTCTTGACCGTTACGGCATTGGTGCGCGATAGAAACCGCGCGCGCGCCCATCATGCGCCCAGATGTTTTCACGCGGCGAGGCCTCATGACCAACACGACCAAGAAATTCCTGAAAGTCTTCGAGGCCCCGATCCCCGAGGCGCCGCCGATGTGGCTGATGCGCCAGGCCGGCCGCTACCTGCCGGAATATCGCGAAATCCGCGCCAAGGCCCCGTCCTTCATGGATTTCTGCTGGAACCCGGACCTGACGGTCGAGGCGACCCTCCAGCCGATCCGCCGCTTCGGTTTTGACGCGGCCATCATTTTCTCCGACATTCTCGTCGTTCCCGACGCCATGGGCCACACGGTCCGTTTCGACGTTGGCGAAGGTCCGCGCATGGCGGCGATCACCACGCCGGAGGAAGTGGACGCGGTCGGCGAATTCAACCTGTCGCATCTGGAGCCGGTGTTCGAAGCCCTGCGCCGCGTGCGAAAAGAACTGCCGGCCGAAACCGCGCTGATCGGTTTCTGCGGCGCTCCCTGGACCATCGCCAGCTACATGATCGCCGGCAAGGGCACGCCGGATCAGGCGCCGGCCCGCCGTTTTGCTTATCGCTATCCGGCCGCCTTCCAGAAATTGATCGACCGGATCGTTGACGCGTCCATCGTTTATCTCAACGAGCAGATCAAGAACGGCGCGGAAGTCGTGCAGATCTTCGACTCCTGGGCAGGCGTGCTGCCGGCCAGGGAATTTGTGGCGTGGTGCGAAAAGCCGGTGGCGCGCATCATTGAGGGCGTCAGGGCGGTGAACCCGCAGGCGAAGATCATCGCCTTCCCCCGCGCCGCTCACAGCTCGCTGGTCGGTTTCGGCGACCGCGTCGGCGCGGACGCCGTGGGCCTCGACACCAGCCTGAACAATGCCTGGGCCAGCGAGGCTTTGTCGAAGAACCAGGTGGTGCAGGGCAATCTTGACCCGCTCGTCCTGATCGCCGGCGGCGACGCTTTGCGTCGCGAGATCGACTTCATCCGCGAGTCCTTCCAGGATTTCCGCCACATCTTCAATCTCGGCCACGGCATCCTGCCGGAAACCCCGATCGAGAACGTGGAGCTGCTGGTGGCGCGGGTGCGCGGCAAGCTGGCGTAAGTTTTTCACGTCGCATCGACATGGGAGGCCACGGTTTTCGCCGTGGCCTTTTTTTGTGCGGCCTCGCGCTCCCGAACTCAAAAGGCGCTAGAACTCCTCCCCGCAGCGAAATTTAATTTCAATCCTCTGATTTAAATCTCCTCGTAGAAACAATCCCCTCCCAAAACTCAGCCACAATATCTTGATACCTCTTGGCCAATTCGCGCGTTAAAAAAATAACGCGCAAGAAGCCCTGCTTTTTAACTCGGCAATTTGATTGACCTGATTTAGAAATGATGCCCCAATAGCCAAGCTCGTCTACAAGACGGCGCACTTGGCCAATGAGGATATTTCTATCTTTATTACCGACGTTATCAAAGTAGGTCAGAACGGCGTAGCCCATAGAGGTCCCTTTCAAGTTGGCTGGAGCGACATTCATTTCAGCTCCGACGAGAGAGCGTCACTGACTGACTGGCCAGTCATATAATTCAAACAGCAGATTGTCAAATTGACCCCATTCCGCCTTCAAGATTTTCGACACACGTTTACAAACGTGTATTTCCTCAGTAATTTCAATCCGTTCGAACAACCAAGCTGTAAATTTCTGCGCGGAAATCGCCAATCAATACAATTTACAGCACCGCCAATAATTCAAAATAAATTCAATCGCTTACGCGAATCCCGCAACAAGTGCTTCCGATTGTTCCGCAATATGGCGCAGCTCGCGCATCCGGAGCTTGAACGCAACCGGATCGAACGCTTGCGGCGGCCCACGCGCCTGATAGTTTCGCGCCAGAGACTCACCCGGAACCCACCATGTCCTCGCTCGACAAAACTCTCGCCGCCCTCGACGCTGACCGCCAGGGCGCGCTCGACCGCCTGTTTGAACTGCTGCGCTTCCGCAGCATTTCGACGGACCCCGCCTTCAAGGGCGAGGTGGCGACGACCGCCGACTGGCTCGCCGCCCATCTGCGCGAACTCGGGTTTGACGCATCGGTGCGGCCGACCGCCGGCCATCCCGTCGTCGTCGCCAAGGCCAAGGCCGCGCGTTCGGACGCGCCGCACGTGCTGTTCTACGGCCATTACGACGTGCAACCGGTCGATCCGCTGGACCTCTGGGACGCCGATCCCTTCGCGCCCACATTGAAAGAGATCGAACCGGGCCACAGCCAGATTCTGGCGCGCGGCGCCTCCGACGACAAGGGACAGTTGATGACTTTTGTCGAGGCCTGCCGCGCCTTTATGGCGAACGGCGGCCTGCCTTGCCATGTCACCCTCCTGTTCGAAGGGGAGGAGGAATCCGGCTCGGCCTCCCTGCCCGCCTTCCTCGCCGAAAACGCCAAGGAGTTGAAGGCCGACCTGATGCTGGTGTGCGACACCAACATGTGGGACCGCGACACGCCGCTGATCACCTGCATGCTGCGCGGTCTGGTCCTCGAAGAAGTGACGATCAAGGCGGCGAGCCGCGACCTGCATTCCGGCATGTATGGCGGCGCGGCGGTCAATCCGATTCATGTGCTGGCGAACCTGATCGCGGGCCTGCGCGACAAGGACGGCCACATCACCTTGCCCAAATTCTACGACGGCGTCCCGGACCTGCCGGCCGAGATCAAGGCGCAATGGGCGGCGCTGAAATTCGACGCCGCCGGTTTTCTGGGCGAGGTCGGCCTCAATATCCCGGCGGGCGAAGCCAAATATTCCCTGCTCGAACAAATCTGGGCGCGGCCGACCTGTGACGTGAACGGAATCTGGGGCGGCTACACGGCGTCCGGCTCCAAAACCGTACTGCCGGCGGAAGCCCACGCCAAATTCTCGTTTCGGCTGGTCGGCAAGCAGAACCCGCAGGAAATCGTCCAGAATTTTCGCGCCTATGTCGAGGCCAACATCCCCGACGACTGCACCGCGGAGTTTGTCAGCCACGGCGCCAGCCCCGCCATCACCCTGCCCTTCACATCCGAGGCGATCCAGCGCGCCAGCCGCGCGCTCCAGGCCGAATGGGGCAAGGCGCCGGTGCTCGCGGCGTCGGGCGGTTCGATCCCGATCGTGGGCATTTTCAAGCGCGAGTTGAAGATTGACTCGCTGATGGTCGGCTTCGGCCTCGACGACGACCGCATCCACTCGCCGAACGAAAAATACGAGCTGTCATCGTTCCAGAAGGGCGCGCGCAGCTGGGCGCGCATTTTGGACGCGCTGGCCGGGTAAGCGCAAAGTGTCAAGTCTGCGATTCGCGCGCCCTTCGTTCACGCCCTGGGCGCGCGATCCCATTTCTGACGGTTAATCAAAGCTTAAGCGCAATAGAACGTTAACCCTCGGCGGCCGGGCGCCAACGCCCTGATTCGGACGCCCTTCGTTCACGTCCTGGACGCACGATCCCGTTTCTGATGGTTAATCAGGGGTTAAGCGCAACAAACCGTTAACCTTCGGCGGCCGGGCGCCAACGCCCTGATTCGGACGCCCTTCGTTCACGCCCTGACCGCGCAATCCCGTTTCTGCCGGATAATCAAAGCTTAAGCGCAACAAACCGTTAACCCTCGGCGACCGGGCGCCAACTCCCTGATTCGGACGCCCTTCGTTCACGTCCTGGCCGCACGATCTCGTTTCTGATGGTTAATCAGGGGTTAAGCGCAACAAATCGTTAACCTGCCCGGCGGTCGCCGACAGAAGTGATTCGTGCCCGTTCCGATCCCGGTCTGGTCGCAATTTCCCGTTTCGGCGCTGCGCGGCGACCGCTCGGGCGACGATTTCTTCATTTTTTCTCATGGGTTTGAGCAGATCGCCGATTCGCGCGGGCTTTGTTCCCGCCCGGTCCCAAAAATCCAGCAATGGGACGATGACCAAGGCGCCTCCGCCAGTTTTCGTTAACACTGGCTCGCCGCTTGCAACGTCGGCGCGCACACCCCAAGTACCCAGCGACAGGAGGCGGCATGGGCGCGGAAATCCCGTTTCGTGAAAGTTTCTACCTCGGCCTGCCGAGCGATTTTTACAAAGCGGCCCAACCTTCGCCGCCTCCCGCGCCACACTGGGTGGTTTTCAATGAAAGGCTCGCCCGCGAACTCGGGCTGCCGCAGGACGCCGACACGCCGGAGCTGCTGAACCTGCTGTCGGGCGGCGCGCCCCCGAACGGGAGCAGCAACGTCGCGCTCGCCTATTCCGGACACCAGTTCGGCGTGTGGAACCCGCTGATGGGCGACGGCCGCGCGGTGATCGTCGGTGAAGTCGCCGCGCCGGACGGCCACGTCTACGACATCCATCTGAAGGGCTCGGGTCCGACCCCGTTCGCCCGGCGCGGCGACGGACGCGCGACGCTCTCGGCCATGCTGCGCGAATATTTGGTTTCGGAAGCCATGGCGGGCCTCAAAATTCCGACCACCCGCTCGCTCGCGGTCGCCGCCACCGGAGCCCCGGTCTTTCGCGACGGCGCGCGCCCCGGCGCGGTTCTGACCCGCGTCGCGCGCAGCCACATCCGTGTCGGCACATTTCAATATGCGGCGGGCCGCGACGCCACCGAAGAGCTAGGGCCGGTCCGCGTCCAGGCTCTGGCCGATGCCGCAATCCGGCGCCACGAGCCCGATCTCGCGCAAGCCGAACAGCCTTATCTTGAATTCTACCGCGCCGTCGTCGCCCGCCAGGCCGGCCTGATCGCGCAATGGATGCTGGTCGGCTTCATCCATGGCGTAATGAACAGCGACAATATGGCGATATCGGGCGAAACCATCGACTTCGGTCCCTGCGCCTTCATGGATTCCTTCAACATGCGTCAGGTCTATTCCTCGATCGACGCCGCCGGGCGCTACGCTTACAAGAACCAGCCCTCCATCGCCCAATGGAACCTCGCGCGCCTCGCCGAAAGTCTGTTGCCGCTGTTCCACAACGACGAAGCGACGGCGCTTCGCCTCGCTCAGGAGGCGCTGGCGACCTTCCCGTCGCTCTACGCGCAAAATCTCGCCGCAGGGCTGACGCGCAAACTCGGCCTGCGCCCCGGCGACCCCGACAACGAGCAGGTTATTGCGCTTCTGTGGAAGACGCTCGGCGAGACCCGGGCCGATTTCACCAACTTTTTCGTGCGTCTCACCGAGATGGCCGAGGGTTTGGACGTCGCGCCAGACGAGACTTGGGCGCCGTTCATGGAGCCGTGGCGCGCAGCCTTGGGAAAGAACGACAAGACCGAAGCGCTGGCGGCGATGCGAGTGTCCAATCCAAGAATCATCCCGCGCAACCACCGTGTCGAGCAAGCGCTGGCGGCGGCGAATGAAGGGAACCTAAAGCCGTTTCATCGCCTTTGCGCGGCGCTCCAAAACCCGTTCGAACGCGCGCCCGGCAATGCCGACTTGCAGGCGCCGCCCAAGCCCGAGGAGGTCGTTCACGAGACTTTTTGCGGCACTTGAGGCGCGATCCACGATTTGATGCGCGACTCGCGCAAGTTGGAACACAAAATTAACTGTTCCTTCACGACCCCGGCTCACATTCGCGCAGATGACGCGGCGACCGCCGCCAATCCGAGAGCCGAGGCGATGAAATTCCGCGAATTTGAACATGACGTTCTTCCGCGCATCCTGATCCCCCTGCTGGGCGGTCTGTTCGTGCTGTGCGCGATTCATTCCGGCGTCCGCGCGGCCCCTGCGCCTGCCTCGGCGCCGAAAAGCTTCATCGTCAGCGCCGCCGACGGCTATGGCGTCAATGAATGCATCAAGACGGGCGATGAATGCGCCAGGATCGTCGCCGACGCCTGGTGCGAGGCGCACGGCCACGGCGCCGCCAAGGCGTTCGGGCGCGCCGACGATGTGACCGGCGCGATTGAAAAAACCGCCGTCCGCGAAGCCCCGGCCAAAGCGATCAGCGAGGACGACGTCTTCATCCTTTGCGGCGAATAGTTCACACCAGATCGATGGGATGGAAACATCCGTTATCGTCGATCTGCGCGCCCCAGATGATTTGCGCCGCTTGGTGTTCGCTGGCGCTGAAATTCATCATCGCGCCCACACCCAAATCCAGCCCATCGATTGACTCGAGCGCTCCGACAACCTTGTCGGGGGCGGGGGAACAGGCTGCGACGCCGGCTTGTCGCCCTGGGCGGCGGCTTGAGCCCCTCGGGGCTCACGAGCGCGGCGGCCGCCAACGCGAATGCGAAAATTTGTCCGCATCGTCGCGCGCGAGCGCGGGCGTGCGTCGCGCATTGACGACGCGACATGCCTCCTCCCTGATTTCTCTGAGTTTTTCTGAGAAACCGCAATAATTAAAAAATCGTCAACCCCTTTCGGTTGAGTCCTTCACGAATCACAACGCGCGAAAGCCCAAAAAAAGCGCGCGAGCCGTGGCTCGCGCGCTGGTGACGGGGGAAACTGAGTGTCCGCTTGAAGCTATTCCGAGATCCAATCAGAGCATTTCGGCGCGGCCTCGCCGGCCCAGGGCTGGATCGGCACGGTCGAGGTCGAGTTCTGTGGCGAACCCTCGATCAGCTTGTCGGTATAGGCCATGTAGACCAGCACGTTGCGCTTGGGATCGCAACCGCGCACGATCTGCATGCGTTTGAACAGCAGCGAACGGCCTTCGCGGAACACCACGTCGCCCTGTTTCGCCTTCTCCTTGAAGGTGATTGGGCCGTACTGCCGGCAGGCCAGCGAGACCTCCGAGCGCTCCTCGGCGACCCCGAACATGCCAGCGACGCCGCCCTTTTCCGGCACGGTGTAGTAGCAGGCGACGCCGCCGACGACGGGATCGTTAATGGCGTAGGTCGCCAGCTTGTCGTTTGGCGTCAGCAGCTTGAACACCGTGGATTTACGGAAGATCAGGTCGGGGCCGCCGTCGTCGGCGCGCGAGGCGGCGGGCAGGCTCGTCAACGCCAAGGCGGCGATCAGCAGTTTTACAAGAACAGGTTTCATTTCTAGCGCTCCAAAAAGCACAGCTTATATGAGACGCAACAGCCGCAATTGGAAGCCCCCTGCGTCACATGACCCCACAGCCAAGCCTTTTCCTCTCCCACGGCGCGCCAAACCTGATCCTTTATCCTAGCGCCACCCGCGACTTTTGGCAGGCGCTGGGAAAAACCCTCGCCCGTCCCGACGCCATACTGATCATGAGCGCGCATTTCGAGACCGAGCGCCCCACGTTCGAAGCCGGCGAGGCGCCGGGTGTGATTCACGATTTTGGCGGTTTTGAACCTGAACTCTACCAGATGACCTATGCGGCGCCCGGCGCGCCGGCCCTTGCGGAGCGCGCCGGGCGCTTGGCGCAAGAGGCCGGCCTCGAACCGGTTTTCACGCGCGGCAGGGGTTTTGACCACGGGACCTGGGCGCCGCTGAAAATGATTTTTCCCGACGCCGACATCCCCGTGGCGACACTCTCGGTGCAGCCCCGCCTCTCCGGCGCGCACCATCTCGCGCTGGGACGCGCCGTGGCGCCGCTGCGCGCGCAAAACGTTCTGATCATCGGTTCGGGCGCGGCGACCCACAATCTGCGCGCCTTTTTCGCCAGCCGCGACACGCCGGACTGGGCCAACGCCTTCAATGACTGGATTTTTGCGCAAGCGACCTCACGCGATCCGGAAGGCCTGGCTGAGTGGGAGAACGCCCCGGAGGCGCGCCGCAACCATCCGACGCCCGAGCACTATCTGCCCATGCCCTTCGCGGCTGGCGCGGGCGGCGGCGGCCGAGGCGAACGCATTCACCAGGCCACGGTCGGTCCCCTGAGCCTCGACGCCTATCGGTTCGACACCGCATAGACGAAACGAGCGGCGTCGAACGCCGCTCGTTGAAGATTTGGAACAGTCAGTGGCGGCCTGCGCCTCCCCCGCCATGGCCACCGCCGCCACCATGGCCGCCACCCATGCCGCCGCCCATGCCGCCTGCGCCATGGAAGCCGCCGCCGCCGTGGAAGCCGCCGCCGCCGCCGCCAAATCCCCCCGGTGCCCCTGCGGCAGGCCTCATGTGAACGCCGCCACCGCCGCCGCCAAGCCCTCCGCCGAAACGTCCGCCACCCGGGCCGACACCGGCTTGCGGGCCGGGGCCGCCTCTCGCGGGACCAGGCCCGCGAACGAAGTCACCGCCAAACCCTGGACCGCGCCCACCGGTGAACCGACCCCCGTGTCCGCCATTCCAGCCGCGTCCGGCATATGAACCGCCGTAATAGCCAAATCCAACGCCCGGCCACCCGGCGTAATCGTCATAGGCGTAGTTGGGACCGTAGCCGTAGCCGTAGCTATCGTTCGCGTAATCGCCAGGATAATAGGTCATCGAGCCGCCCTGCGGCAGCACGGCGACGCCGGCCGCCCCCCCCGCTCCGCCGAATGCGATCAGCGACCGCGAGACATAACCCGTTCCGCTGGCGCCGGCCACGCGGCACCAGGACCCCGTACACCCGCCAACGTCGATACCCGCGCCAGCGAGAATCACCCCGATCACCGGATTTTCGACTCCCGGCCCGCTCCGGACATTAGCGTTGAAGGTGGTCACGGCAGGACGAGCCACAGCGCTCGCGCACGACGCAGCCAGCAACGCTCCGACAAATGCAGTTAAAGTGTTCAATCGCATGGCGTCGTCTCCAAAAAAAGATCAGAGCGCCATTGCGCCGCCTCGCGACACCAAAAGCCAAAAGTAAAAACCTCAGGCACGGCCCTCTACGTCAGCGATAACGCGCCGTTTTGCTTGATGGTTCCGCACGAAAAACCCCATAATGTTAGGCTGCAGTCTCAAGGCCCAGTTCCGGGAAAGCGATGATCCGACGCTGCTCGAAATCGACGCGCGCGACGATCCACTCGTTGCGCTCCAGTTCGCCGAGCATGCGTCGCGCGCGACTCGGCGAGGCGCTGCCAAAAAAACCGGCGATTTCCGCGTCGTCAGGACAGGGCTGGCCCGCGGCGGCGGCGCGGCTGAGATAGAGGAACACGCTTTGCAGGTCGCCCGGCAGCCGCGCGGCGATTTCGACCGCCCGCGCCCAACTCTCCTCGTCGGCAGCTTCAAAGGCCTTTTTCGCGCGAAAGATGGTCAGGCGACGGCGGAAGTCGGCGAGATCGGGGGCGCCAGGCCCCAGACGCCGGATGCGGCAGCGCAACTGAAAATCCCGGTGCAGGGTTTCCGCCGCCTGCTGCGCCGCTTTGGCCTCGCCGACGATCTGGCCGATGATCTCCTCGATCGTGGCCTCGCGCTCCTCATCGGTCAGTTCGGGCGGCGGCGCAGCGACAATGTCGGGCGCCGGGGTCTCGATCTGCGAAAAAATCTCCAGCAAACGCTCGGGCTTGGGCGCAATGCGCACACGTGGCGGCGCAGGGGCCTCGCCAGGCGCGAAAATCAGGTTTTGCAGCGCCTCGGCCTCCATCGCTTCGGGGAGAGGCGCCAGTTTAGGCGCCGCGCCGCGATCCGCCGTCTCCACCTCGCCGATTTTTACCCGCAAAGGCCGTCGGGAGATCGCGGGGCCGAGCCCCACAAAGGCGCCGCGCTCCAGATCGCGGAACATTTCGGCCTGCCGCCGCTCCATTCCCAAAAGGTCGGCGGCGCGGGCCATGTCGATATCCAAAAAAGTGCGGCCCATCAAAAAGTTGGACGCCTCCGCCGCGACATTCTTGGCGAGTTTGGCGAGGCGCTGGGTGGCGATCACCCCGGCGAGGCCGCGCTTGCGTCCCCGGCACATCAAATTGGTCATGGCGGCGAGGCTCAGCCGCCGCGCCTCGTCGGAGCCGTCGGAGGCGGCGGCGGGGGCGAAAAGCTGCGCCTCGTCCACCACCACCAGCGCCGGGAACCAAAGGGCGCGATCGGCGTCGAACAGGGCCCCCAAAAACTGCGCGGCGGCGCGCAATTGGGCGTCTGCCTCCAGCTCTTCGAGGTTGAGCACGACGGAGACGCGGTGTTCGCGCACGCGGGCTGCGATCGCCGGCAGGTCGCGCTCGCATTCGGCGGCGTCGAGGGCCAGATGGCCGTAGCGCTCGGCGAGCGAGACGAAATCGCCCTCGGGATCGATGACGATCTGCTGGACCAGTCCGGCGCTCTGCTCCAGCAGCCGACGCAGCAGATGCGATTTGCCCGAGCCGGAATTGCCCTGCACCAACAGGCGCGTGGCGAGCAATTCCTCCAGGTCGATCAGCGCGGGCGCGCCAAGCGCCGCGGCGCCGATATCAATGCTGCGCCCCATAAACTTCCTCGTTCAGGTCGGGGCGGAGGTGATAGCACTCGCTGCGCCGCGCACAAACCGGCAGCAATGCGCCGTTCACAACAAATTTTCGGTGCTGGTCTTTTCAGGTTCGCGCCTCGAGAGGAAATGGCGGCGCTCGCGGATCCATTCGCGCGTCTGCTCGAAGGCGAGCCGGAACACATCCAGACCTTCCGCACTGAGGGTTTTGGCCCGCAAGGCTTCCAGGAGTTCGTGGAGAATCCGATCGAGGCTTTCGTCGGCGGCGTCGAGGTTTTCGACACGCGACTCGTGACGGACCCGCACGGCGATTTCGAGCACCTCCTGGGTGAAATCGCCGGCCGAAGGCGTGGAGTCGCGCGTCCATCGCCCGAAAAACCAGATCATGAACGAGCCGACCGCGCCCGCGACCGGCGCGCCGAGGTAAAGGTAATCGCCATAAAGGTCGATAAACGTCTTTTCGTCGTCATCGACATATTGCGTGGCGCCGCGATGGGCGAGCATCGGCGCGCTCTTATCGGTGTCGGGCGGAGCGATCGCGTCGGCGAATTCGCCGTTGATGGCGAGATCACCCTTGTTCTCCAGGATGAGACGGGTCAATTCGGCGCCGATGGCGTCGCGAAGATTGCCGCGCGTCACCAGACGGACTTCCAGCGACAAGGTGGACAGATCGTCCGCCGGCAGCAGCGGGGAGGCCGAAAACAACCCCTTCTCCACCGTCTCTTCCGCCAGGCCCTTGACTTTCTTGGCGAGCGCCGCCGCGTCGGGAATGTCGGCGAAGCTCACTCTGTTCTCCTGCGTCAGCCCGCGCAGTAGATTGCCTTGCAACAATTTCGACTGGGGGACAACGGCGAAGACCAAATTTGCGGCGCCGGCGCGAAACGCCGCCTGAACGCCCGCGGCGTCGGGCGGAATGACCAGGCGGCGATCGGCCTGCGGCAGCACGTAGGCGGCGAGGATCCCGCGCAGCAGCGCCTCGTTGGCCGCGCCGGAGCTCGCCAGGATCAGTTTACGGTTGCGCAGCGCCGCAGCAGTGTCGGCCTCCTTGCCGCGATGGGCGACGAGGACGACGATTTCCTTTTCCAGAATGGCGAGCGCGCGGGCTGCGGCCGGCAATTTCGCGTCCGAGCGCGCCACCAGCAGATCGCATTCGTGATGCTCGAAAGCGGAAACAAGGTCCTGCACGGGCGTGATGGCGATGCGGATGCGGCTCGTGCGGGTGGCGACGAGTTGCTGCAAGCGCTCGGCGAAGCGCTGGTCGACACCGCTGCGAGACACGCAAAATTTCAGGATCTTGGCCTGATCCATCCACATCCGCTCGGCCTTGATCGCCAGAAAGGCCGCCAACAGGCTCAGCGCGATGAACGCAATCCACAGCAGAACGCGCCTGAAAACGCTGACGCGCCTGACCGGCGCGCGCTCAAGACTGTCCTCCCACCCGGGTTCAGGCCCCTTGCCTTCCATCAACGCCTCCGACGCCAAGGTCTTGGTTTGAACACGATCTTTTCCGAAAACACGGTCTTGTACAGCAGAACATTGGCCTTGGGCGTCTGGTGGTGTATGAGGTGCGCCTTCCCAAGGTTTTACGCGAAAAATCGCGCGGAGAGTAGAAATGGAACGGTGGTCGCCCGACAGCTGGAGGTCCAAGCCGATCGTCCAGGTCCCCACCTACAAGGACGAGGCGGCCCTCGCCGATGTGGAAAAGCAGATCGCCGGCTTCCCCCCGCTGGTGTTCGCCGGCGAGGCGCGCAAGCTGAAGAGCCAGCTGGCGAAAGTCTGCGCCGGCGAGGCTTTCCTGCTGCAAGGCGGCGACTGCGCCGAGAGTTTCGCGGAACACTCCGCCGACAACATTCGCGATTTCTTCCGCGTGTTCCTGCAAATGGCCGTGGTCATGACCTATGGCGCATCCATGCCCGTGGTCAAGGTCGGCCGCATCGCCGGACAATTCGCCAAGCCGCGCTCGGCGCCGACCGAAACCATTGATGGCGTGGCGCTCCCCTCCTATCGCGGCGACATCGTCAACGACATCGAGTTCACGCCTCAGGCGCGCGAACCCGATCCTCGCCGCCAGCTCATGTCCTATCGCCAGTCGGCGGCGACGCTGAACCTTTTGCGCGCCTTCGCCACCGGCGGCTACGCGAACCTCGAAAACGCGCATCGCTGGATGCTCGGCTTCGTCAACGACAGCCCGCAGTCCGAGCGCTATGCCAAGCTCGCCGACCACATCACCGAAACCCTCGGCTTCATGCGCGCCATCGGGTTGGACCCTGAGCATCACCCGGAGATGCGCCAGACCGACGTCTACACCTCCCATGAAGCCCTGCTGCTTGGCTACGAACAGGCGCTGACCCGCGTGGATTCCACCAGCGGCGAACATTACGCCTGCTCCGGTCATTTCCTTTGGATCGGCGACCGCACCCGCCAGCCCGACCACGCCCACGTCGAATACATGCGCGGCATAAAAAACCCGATCGGCCTGAAATGCGGCCCGTCCACCACGCCGGACGGGCTGTTGCAGCTGATCGACATCCTCAATCCCGCCAACGAACCGGGCCGCCTCACCCTGATCTCGCGCTTCGGCGCCGAAAAGGTCGGCGACCACCTGCCGGCGCTGATCCGCGCCGTGCAGCGCGAGGGCCGCTCCGTCGTGTGGTCCTGCGACCCCATGCACGGCAACACGGTGACCGCCAGCGGCTACAAGACCCGTCCCTTCGACAAGGTCATGCAGGAAATTCGCAGCTTCTTCGACGTGCACCGCGCCGAGGGGTCTTATGCCGGCGGCATCCATCTGGAGATGACCGGCAACAATGTCACGGAATGCACGGGCGGCGCCCGCGCGCTGTCGGAGGCCGACCTGCGGTCCCGCTACATGACCTATTGCGACCCCCGTCTGAACGCCGAGCAGGCGATCGAAGTCGCGTTCCTGGTCGCGGAGAAGCTGAAGCGCGACCGTCTGGCATCGGCGTCCGCCCACGCGGCGGAGTAAACGGGCTGAATGGGGGGGATCGCACAATTTTTGACGGCCCTGGGGCGGCTCTCCGTCGCCCTGGCCCTGAGCGTCGCGTCGCCGGCCGCCGCCCAGACTCGGATGTGGGACCCGACAAACTCGGAATCCGTTTGCGAGGCGCTTCGCGCCGCCATCGACGCCGCGCCGGCCGGCGACGCCGCCGCGGCGCAGGCGGCGGCGCAAGTTCGCGGGGAGTACGACCGCCTGGCCGCGCGCGCCGACGCCATTGGCTGCAACAACCAGCAATTCCTGTTCTTCGGATCGCCGCCGCCGCCGGAATGCGGCGGGCTCCGGCAACGGCTCGCCGGACTGCGGGCGCAATATGAATCGCTGCGCGCCCGCGCCGGCGACACTGGCCGCCGGCAGGCGCTGATCGCCCGATATACGGAACAATGCGGCGACCTGCCTCGTGAGGACCAGGCTCCACGCCAGGCGGAGCAGGGCGGAGCCTACGGCGGCGCCGAGGCGGTTTGCGTGCGCAAGTGCGACGGCTATTATTTCCCGCTCACGCCCGCCATGAGCAGCGCACGAACCAACCAGCTCCGCGACCTCTGCCAGGCATCGTGCCCGAACGCGGAGACCGGCCTGTATTCCCGCTCACCCCATGCCGACATTTCCAATGCGGTCTCGGCCGATTCGGGCGACCGCTACGAAGACCTGCCCAACGCGCTCAAGTTCGCCAAGAAACTCGAACCCTCCTGCTCCTGCCGCGCGCCGAAGCAGAGCTGGGCCGAGGTTTTGGGCCGCGCGGAGCAAATCTTGACCGAGATCGAAGGCGAGCGGCCGGGCGAAGGCCCGCTGACGGCGAAACAGGCCGACGAGCGCTCGCGCGTCCAGCCTGCGGCGCCGGCGGTCGCAGCCCAAACCCCGCCCAAGCCGAAGAAAAAGCCCAAGCCGGCCGCACCTGCGATTTCACCCTTCGACGCTCCCTCCCCCTTCTGATAAGATTTCCGAAGGATCAGTTCGGAAATCCTATTCCGCTCGCGCGGAAATCCGCCCTTCGCCTGAAGGATTTCCGCGCGATTTCGTTTTCGCGGATTGCGAAGTGATCTTGCGGAAACCGTCTGCGACGAACAATCCTCGCGGACAGTGAGCGCGGATCAGGCGCCAAGCCTCGCCGCCGCCCTGTGCCTGCCGATCAAAGGCAGCAACTTGGCCAGCTCCGGCCCGGCCTCACGCCCCGTCAGGGCGAGGCGCAAGGGATGGAAGAGATCGCGGCCTTTTCGCCCCGTCGCCTGCTTCAGCGCGCCGGTCCAGGCCCCCCACGTTGTTTCGTCCCAGGGTTCCGGCGGAAGGTTTTCAGCCGCGGCCCTGGCGAACTCAGCCTCCAGCGCGTGCGGCTCGATTTCGCCCTCGACCACCGCCCACCAATCCGAAATATCGGCAAAAATTTCCAGATTGCCGCGCGCGCAAAACCAGAGCGGCTCCGCCTTGTGGCCGACAATATCCAGCGCCTCCAGCCGGTCGCGCACCGCTTCGTAGCTCAGCCCATGCAACACGCGCTGCGACAGCGCTTTCAGCTCTTCGCCGTCAAAGCGGGCGCTGGAGTGCGAGATGGCGGAGAGATCGAACAGGCCGGCGAGTTCTGGCAGGCTGTGCACAGGCTGCACCGCGATGGACGAACCGGTCAGCGCCGCCATGGCCGCCACGGCCAGAGTCTCGATCCCGGCCTCGCGCAGGCCAGCGATGGACAGCGCCCCGGTGCGCTTGGACAGCCCCTGCCCATCCGCGCCGATCAGCAGATTATGGTGCGCGAACTGGGGCGCGCGGCCGCCCAAAGCCTCGAACAGCTGAATCTGCACCGCCGTGTTGGTGACATGGTCCTCGCCGCGAATGATGTGGGTCACGCCCGAATCATGGTCGTCCACCACCGACGGCAGCGTATAGAGATAGGAGCCGTCCTCGCGGATCAGGACCGGATCGGAGAGCGAGGCGCAGTCGATGTGGCATTCGCCGCGCACCAGATCTCGCCAATGCACGGTTTCCGGATCGAGCTTGAACCGCCAGTGCGGACGCCGCCCCTCGGCATCCAGCGCCGCCCGCTCCTCAGCGGACAAATTCAGCGCCGCCCGGTCGTAAACCGGCGGCGCGCCGCGCGCGATCTGCAACCGGCGCCGGCGCTCCAGTTCCTCTTGCGTCTCGTAGCAGGGATAGAGACGCCCCTCCCGCCTCAGCCGCTCCGCCGCCGCGTCATAAAGCGCGAATCGCTCGGATTGCCGGAATTTGCGGTCGGGCTCGACGCCGAGCCAGGCGAGATCCACCTCGATGCCGAGCGCATATTCCTCGGTCGAGCGCTCGGCGTCGGTGTCGTCGAAGCGCAGGATAAAAGTCCCGCCATGCTTTCGGGCGAAGAAATAGTTGAGCATCGCCGTGCGGGCGTTGCCAATGTGGATGCGGCCCGTCGGCGACGGCGCGAAGCGGACCACGGGGGCGACGAAATCGCCCGATGTCAAGGGATCGGTCATGCGCTCGGTTTAGCGCTTTTGCGCCTCCGCGTCATCTCGCACGGGCGGCTGTCATCAAGCCGTGAAAAAAGTTCCGCATAAGCGCAACAGGCGGTGGGCCTGAAAACGAATATTTGACAGAAAGATCGGCGCGAATGACCGGCATGATCGCGGCGGGCGTGTGCATCGCCCTTATCCTCTTCAACCTTTTTTCCCTCGGAGTCGTGGTCTGGCGCTGCCGTCGGCGCACCGAGCCCCTCAGCCTTCGCCTCGCGCAAACCGGATTCGCCGATCCTACGCCGCCCGTGTCGATCGTGCGCCCGGTCTGCGGACTCGAACCCCATTCCGAACTGACCCTGCGCTCGACCTTCGCGTTGGATTACCCGGATTACGAGGTCATTTTCTGCGTCCAGAAGAAGAATGACCCGATCATCCCGCTGGTTCAAAAACTGATCGCCGAACAGCCGGAAGGACGCGGCCGTCTCCTGATCGGCGACGATCCGATCAGCCCCAACCCCAAGCTCAACAATTGTTTCAAGGGCTGGCAGGCGGCCAAGCACACCTTCATCGTGCTCGCGGATTCCAACGTGCTCGCGCCCCGCGACTACCTCCAGCAGATGCTGGTCCGCTTTGCGCCGGATGTCGGCCTGGTCTGCTCGCCGCCGCTCGGAATCATGCCGAAAGGCCCGGTGGCCGAACTGGAATGCGCCTTCCTGAACTCGTTCCAGGCGCGCTGGCAGTTCGCCGCCGCCGCCTTCGGCATCGGTTTTGCTCAGGGCAAGAGCATGATGTGGCGTCGCGAAATCGTCGAGGAGGCCGGCGGCATTGCGGCGCTGGCGTCGGAAATCGCCGAGGACGCCGCGGCGACCAAACTGGTGCGCGCCGCCGGCATGAAGGTGGCCCTCGTCGACCGCCCCTTCGGCCAGCCACTGGGCAAGCGCACCTTGCGGGCGATCTACCAGCGCCAGACCCGCTGGGCGCGCCTGCGCCGCGCCTCGTTCCCCCAAATGTATGCGCCGGAAATTCTGGTGGGCTCGGTCATCCCCATGCTCGCGGGCGCCTATGCGGCGCGCGATTTCGGCTTCGAACCCTGGACCGCCGCCGCCCTGGTGGCCTTGGCCTTCGCCATCCCCGAATCCCTGGCCAATCTGGCGCTGCGCTGGCCAACCAACTGGGTGTCGCCGCTCGCGATCGTCGCGCGCGACTGGGTGTTCGCCGTGATCTGGATCGACGGTTGGCTCGGCGACGATTTCGTCTGGCTCGGCAATTCCATGACCGTGCGCGAAGCGTCCGACGAACCCGCCGACCGCGCGGCGTAAACTATTCCTCGAACCTCGCGCCGGCGGAAAACTCCGGCGCGAGCGCCGCATCAGGCGTCTGCGCGGGCAAGCCGGGGTCGCGGAACCGATTGACAATGGGGTAGCGCCGGTCGCGACCAAAATTCTTCTTCGTCACCTTTACGCCCGGCGCCGACTGGCGGCGCTTGTATTCGGCGAGATAAAGCAGCCGCTCGATCTTTTTCACCGTCTCGGACTCATGGCCTCGCGCAACAATTTCGGCGACGCGCATGTCCTTTTCGACAAGACATTCAAGCATGTCGTCGAGCGCCTCGTAGGGCGGCAGCGAATCCTGATCCTTCTGGTTCTCGCGCAATTCGGCAGTCGGCGGTTTGGTGATAATGTTTTCGGGGATCACCACGCCATCAGGGCCGAGCGCGCCAAAAGGCTTCCAGCCGTTGCGCAGCCGGCAAAGCCGGAACACCTGGGTCTTGTAAAGATCCTTGATCGGGTTGAAGCCGCCGTTCATGTCGCCGTAAAGCGTGGCGTAGCCGACCGACATTTCGGACTTGTTGCCTGTCGTCACCAGCATCGGCCCGAATTTGTTCGACACCGACATCAGGATGATCCCGCGCGCCCTCGCCTGAATATTCTCCTCGGTGACGCCACGCTGCGTTCCCGCGAATAGTCCGGACAGCGCCGCTTCCACACCCTCCACGGCAGCGGCGATCGGCGTGACGTCGTAGCGCAAGCCCAGGGCGCGGGCGCAGTCTTCCGCGTCTTTCAGCGACTCGCCCGAGGTGAATCGGTACGGCAGCATGATGGCGTGGACTTTGTCCGCGCCAAGCGCATCGGCCGCCATGGCGGCGCAGAGCGCGGAATCGACGCCGCCCGACATGCCCAGCGCCACGCCGGGAAAACCGTTTTTCTGGACATAATCGCGCAGGCCCAGCACGCAGGCGGCGTAATCGGCCTCGTCATCGCCAAGCTGCGAAGCAGAAGGCGCCTCGACGCAGCGCCAGCCATCGCCGACGCGCTCAAACACGACGCGCGCCACCGCCTCCTCGAAGGCCGGCAACCGCCCCGCCACGGCGCAATCGGCGTTGACAACAAAACTGGCGCCATCGAACACCAGTTCGTCCTGGCCGCCGATCTGGTTGAGATAGACCAGCGGCAGGCCACTCTCGACGACGCGCGCGGTCGCCACGGCGAGGCGTTCATCGTCCTTGCCGCGCCAATAGGGCGAACCGTTGGGCGAGAGCAGGATTTCCGCGCCGGTTTCAGCCAGCGTCTCCGCCACATCGGCCTGCCAAATGTCCTCGCAAATCGGAAGCCCGAGCCGCACGCCGCGAAAACTGACCGGCCCGGGCGCCGGGCCGGGATGGAACACGCGCTTTTCGTCGAACACGCCATAGTTGGGCAGATCGACCTTGAAGCGCACGGCGGCGATGCGCCCCCCGTCCAGCAGGGCATAGGCGTTGTGGCAAAACCCGTCCTGCATCCACGGCAGGCCCATCAGGACCGCCGGGCCGCCATCGGCGGTGTCGCGGGCGAGATCGTCGAGCGCCGCGCGGCATGCGTCCTGGAACGCCGGCTTGAGCACAAGGTCCTCAGGGGGATAGCCGGCGAGAAAAAGCTCGGAGAACATGACGAGGTCCGCGCCCAGCTCCGCCGCGCGCTTGCGCGCGCTTTTCGCGCAGGCGAGATTTTGATCCACGGCGCCGACCGTGGAATTGACCTGGGCGAGGGCCAGAACGAGGCGATCGAGGGGGGCAGTCATGAAGACTATTTAGGCGAGGTTTCGTGGCCCGTCCATCCGCACGGCGGTTCCTTTGATTCGGAAGCCTTGCGGCGGATTCCCGCGAGCGAAAATGTGTGAATCCATCAGCGACAACCCGAATTGGAGGTTGTCGTATGCCCTCGGAATGCGAATTGTTCGCGCGGGCCGCGCGATTTCGTTTTCGCGGATCGCGAAGCGATCTTGCGGAAACCGTATGACAAGTTGCGCATTGGCAAAGGAGAAGAGTTGTGTCCATCAAATTGAATTTGATCAACCAGTCCGATGACCTAAACAATTCGAGCGTCGTAATTTTTCAGAAAAATGTCGCCACGGATTTCGATGAACGCGCCGTCGCCTGGCGGGTCATTCGCTCTTGCGGCCAGGGAGACAATCATCCCTTCGAATTCCCGATCGAATTCACGGTCGGCGCCGCCGACGGCTACGGCAACACCACGCCGCAGATGCCGGCGCAATTCGGCCAGATGTTCTCGATGGAACGGACGTCCTCCGGCGACCGCCTCTGCCTGAACGGTCCCTCGACCAATCCGACCGAAGTGCAGGTGCTGAACAATCTGCCGAAAGGCGCGATTACCGCGAACATTTACAAGAGCGGCAGGCTTCTGGCGACGAAGGTTGCGATCGCGCCGCAACAAAAAGCTGTCTTCCAGTTCAAGCCCACGATCTGGATCGGCGTCGCATCGCAGGTCGTAGAAGGCGAAATCATGAATGCGGCGATCATGTGTTCGGTGAACACCGAGCTTTCGCTGCTTGGTGTTTCCAGCGCCGACATTGTCATGACAGGCGGCGGACAGGGCTCAAATCCAAGGCCGTTCCAGTTCAATCTCACCAATATCGTCAGGGCCTGACGGCGTCGGCCATCCGCTCCGTCACGGAGCGGACAGCTTCGCTCGGCTCGCACCAGCCCCTATGTGTGGGCCGGCACAAACGCACCCGGCGGGATCATGCCCTGCACATAGGCCAGATAAAGCGCGTCCAATTGCGCCCACAAAACGTTGCACTTGAAGCGCACGGCCTCGACGCACGCCTCCTGCTCCTCGCGAGTGCGGGCGTTCTTCTTGATATAGTCCAGCGCGAAATCGGCGTCGCGCGGCGCCTGGGTCAGGCGGCGGCGAAAATAGGCCATCACGTCCTCGCCGATAAAATCGTAATTCTCCAGCATGCCGGCGATGCGCTCGCGGTGGATTTTCGGCGCGAACAGTTCGGTGAGCGACGACGCCACCGCCACCACCAGCGGCTGTTCGGTGACGAAGCGCACATAGGCCTCCACGGCAAAGCGCGTGGCCGGCAGCGCCGCCTTCTTCGACATCACCGTCGCCCGATTGAGGCCCAGGCCATCGGTGAGGATCAGCCAGCGCTCGATGCCGCCCTGCTCCTGCTCCAATCCATCATGGTCGTGGATGCGGTGAATCCACTCGCGGCGCAATTCCCGGTCGTCGGTGCGCGCCATCAGCGCGGCGTCTTTTCGCGGGACCGCCTCCTGGTAGCAATAGCGGTTGAGCGCCCAGGCCTGCACCTGCCCCTTGTTCAGCTTGCCGCCATGCAACATCTGATGGAAGACGTGCTTGTCATGATAGCGCTCCGCGCCCACGGCGCGAATGGCGGCCTCAAACTCGTCATGCGTCAGCAGCGAATCGCCGGACATTTCCTCTCCCCTTATTTTTATGACGCTATAGAATTACCATCGTCGTCTTCACGCGACGATGGGTAAAAAGGCGCAAGCTCTCTCAACTTTGTAAGATTTTCGTCACGCGTTTCTCGCGGCATGTCGATTGTAAGCCGACGTTTGACTTGCGCCGGGGCGCCACCCAAGAAAATCACCTCATCGGCAAGCAAAAGCGCGTCATCAAGATCATGCGTGGCGATAAGAACCGTCATGCGCTTCGCGGAAATCCTTTGCGCCAGCAGTGTCCGCAGCCGCCGGTGCAGGCCGAGATCGAGAGACGCAAAGGGCTCGTCGAGCAGCAGCAGATCGGGCTCGACGGCGAAAGCCCGGGCCAGCGCCACGCGACGGGCGAGGCCGAGCGACAATTGTCCGGGATAATCGCCGCCGCGCCCGTCGAGTTCGAACGCCGCCAGCGAGGCGTTCAGCGCCTCGTCAGTCAGCCCAGGCGCGGCTAGCCTCAGATTGTCGGCGACGCTGCGCCAGGGAAGCAGGCGCGGCTCCTGAAACGCCATGCCGATCCGCCCGATCGGAAGGGCGATCGATCCGCCCGTCGGCATTTCGAGACCCGCGATCAGCCGCAGCAAGGTGGACTTGCCGCCGCCGGAAGGCCCCAGCAGCGCCGCCACCCTGCCCCCGCCAAGCGTCAAGGAAAAATCGCGGAACACCTCGCGCACCCCGCCGCCGGCGCGCGCAAAATTCTTGGCCAGCCCGGATATTTCAATCGCCATGGCGACGCCACCAGCTGGCCGAGCGCTCGGCGGGACGCAGCACAAACGTTTCGGCCAGCACCATCAGGGCGACAAACGGCAAGGCATAGGCGAGCAGCAGCCGCAGGTCGAACAGTTGAAACGCCATGTTCATCTTGAAGCCGACGCCGTTGGGACGCCCCATCAGTTCGACCACCAGCACGATCTTCCAAACCAAGGCGAGTCCCCCGCGCGCGGCGGCGGCGAAATAGGGAGCCAATTGCGGCAGCCGAACGTCTCGCCAGCGCCGCCAGCGCGAAAACGAGAAGACGTGCGCCATTTCGTCGAGCGCGGGATCGAGCGCACGCGCCCCCTCGCGAAGCGTCACCACAGCATTGGGAAATTTGTTCAGCGCGATGGCGACCAGGGCCGAAATCTCGTTCAGCCCGCCCCAGACATAGGCGAGGATAATGACGACCAAAGCCGGGGTGTTGAGCGCGATCACCAGCCAGGGATCAAGCATCCGGTCGAGCGCCGGGCTGCGCCCCAGCGCCAGACCCAGCGCCGAGCCCGCAACCATCGCCAGCGAAAAACCCGCGAGCACGCGCGCGAGCGTCAGCCCGAGATTGAACTGCATGTCGCCGTTGCGCCATTCCTGGGCAAAGGTGGCGGCGACCTGCGCCGGCTCAGGCAGATGCTGCGGCCCGAGCGCCATCGCTCCGAGCTGCCACGCCAGGAGAAAAAAACCGAGCGAAATCAGTCGAATCATGGCGCCCAGTAGAACAGGGAGCGGTCGAGTTCGCCGTCGCCCCCGACCAGTTGCGGCCCGCCGAGTTTCGCCAGGACCTTGTAGAGCGCGGCGGCGTCCGCGACTTCGCTGTCGAGCGTATCCGTGGGAATGCCGGCGCGATAATAACGGCGCACGATGGCCTGACCCGCCGCGTCGGGAAGTCCGGTCATGCCGGCGATTTTCGCGAAGGCGGAATCGTCCTCGGCGATGAGTTTCTTCGCCTGCGCCATCATGGTGAAGAACCGCGCCAGCGCCGCTCCCTGCCGCGCGGCGAAGGCGGGAGTGAATACATAGCCGGTGACGATCACGGGGTTTTTGGCGCCCAGTTCCTTTTCGACGTCGATCAGGTCGACAGCCCGACCAAAGCCCTTGGCCTCAAGTCGCGCGCAAAACGTCCAGAACTCCAGCGCGGCGTCGATTTCGCCTTGCGCGAGTTTTTCCGCCAGCAGGGCGGGCGCGCCATAGACGATAGTCGCCTGCGACTTCAGATCGACGCCCTGTTTCAGCCCCCAGGCTTGCAGCAGCAGCCAGCTCTTGTCGAGCGGGCCGCCGGCAACGCCCAGCTTTTTCCCCACCAGATCAGCCGCTTTGGCAAATTTTTGCGGCTCCTTCGCCATCACTGCGCCAAGCGCGGTCGAGTGGGGATAGAACAGCAGGGGCTGGCCGATATTGCGCTCGCGCGCCACCCACAGCCAATCGGAAATGATGATGTCGGCGCCGCCGCCGATCAGCGCGATCTTGCCGGCTTCGGTGGTCGCGAGTTCGGTGGTTTCGAGGTCGAGGTCGGCGGCCTTGTCGAGACCGTAGGCGCGCGCCACCGCGAGCTCCCAGCCGAACGTGCCGGTCGCCTGAATGGCCAGACGAATTTTTTCAGCGGCCGAGGCCGGCGCGACCGCCAGCAGGCAAGCGACTATAAGGATCGAAATCCGCGAAAACATATCAAAACCTCGATCAATGCGTGGGCTTTCCGCCGTCGAGCGACAGCTGCGCGAAATCCATCTTGCCGACTTCGATCGCCGCCTTGGTGCGGCTGTAAACGTTCAGCTTGCGAAGAATTTCCGAGACATGCGCCTTGACCGTCGTTTCAGCGACGCCGAGTTCATAGGCGATCTGCTTGTTCTGCAGACCGGCGCGGATCATGTCGAGCACGCGCAACTGCTGTGGCGTGAGGTCCTGCAAGCGGCGCAGCATGTCGCCGCGCTCGATCTCGGAAGGCTGCGGCTGGCTGATGTCGCGGAACCGCTCGGGCACATAGATCGAGCCGTTCAGCACCTCGTTGATGGAATGGGCGAGTTCGCTCTTGGACGTCGCCTTGGAGACGAAGCCGGCGACGCCCATCGACAGCAAGTCGCGCACCACGCGCGGGTCTTCGTGGCCCGACACCACCATGACAGGCAGATGCGGATGGGCGGCTCTGATGCGCACGAGTCCCGACAGGCCCGAGGTTCCCGGCAGGAACAGGTCGAACAGGCCGAGGTCGATGTTTTTTTCGCGGCTCAACACCTCCAGCGCCTCGTCGATCGAGGTCGCCTCGAAAATCTCGCAGGTCGGCCGCTCCATGCGCACGGCGCTTTCCAGCGCCTCACGGAACAGCGGATGATCATCGACAATGAGGATGCGGGTCATCGGGAGCGTTTCCAGTGCAGTCTTCTTTTTCGTCGCCGGCTTTTCACACGGCGTTTTCTCGACAAGAGTTTGCGCCGTGCCGGGCCAGGGCGCAAGCCCCGACGAAAGAAGGGCGACCGTTCGGCCGCCCTTCCTCTCGCAACGCTGTTTCGCCTCGGCTCAGTTCGCGGCGGACTTGGGCGGCAGCTTGAACACCCAGTAGGAGCCGCCCTGGTTGATGCCCTTGAAGGACTTGGCGACTTCGCCGCCCCACAGCGGCACCGCGCCACCCCAGCCGGCGGCGATGCCGATATATTCCTCGCCGTCCTGTTCCCAGGCGATCGGCGGGGCGACAATGCCGGTGCCGACGTTGAACTTCCACAGTTCCTTACCGGTCTTGGCGTCGAGCGCCTTCAGATAGCCTTCGGGCGTGCCGTAGAACACCAGGCCGCCGGCGGTGGTCAACACGCCGCCCCACAGCGGAGCCTTGTTGTTGACCTGCCACTTGATGGTCATGCTGACGGGGTCGAACGCCTTGAGCGCGCCGATGTGGTCGTCGAAGATCGGCTTGATGTTGAAGCCGGCGCCGAGATAGGCCGCGCCCTTCTTGTAGACGACCGGCTCGTTGTGGATGTCCATGCCCCATTCGTTCGCCGGGACGTAGAACAGCTGCGTCTGGGGCGAATAAGCCATCGGCATCTGGTTTTTGCCGCCGAGGAAGGACGGAACGGCGAACACCGTCTTGCCCTGCTTGCCGTCTTCCGACTTGGTGGGATCGCCCGGACGATTTTCGTCGATGAACACGGGACGGCCGTTCTTGTCGATTTCCTTGGCCCAGCTGATTTTTTCCACGAACGGCTTGGCGGCGATGAACTTGCCGTTGGTGCGGTCGAGCACGTAGAAGAAACCGTTGCGGTCGGCGGTGGCGACCGCCTTCGTGGTCTTGCCATCCTTCTTCAGGTCGAACGAAATAACTTCGTTCACGCCATCGAAATCCCAGCCCTCATGCGGGGTGGTCTGGAAGGCCCATTTGAGTTCGCCGTTCTCCGGATCGATGGCGAGGCGCGAAGCCGCCCACTTGTTGTCGCCCGGACGCAGCCAGGAGTTCCAGGGAGCCGGGTTGCCCGCGCCGTAGAAGATGGTGTGGGTGTCCTGATCGTAGGTGCCGCCGAGCCAGGTTGCGCCGCCGCCGGTCTTGTACATGTCGCCGGCCCAGGTCTCGTTGGCCTTGCCGGTCATGCTCGACTCCTGGCCCTTGTAGGTGCCCATCAGGCCCTCGAGGGTCGGACGCGTCCAGACGATTTCGCCGGTGTTGACGTCGCGCGCCTCGACGCGGCCGACCACGCCGAATTCACCGCCGGAGACGCCGGTCACGACCAGTGCGCCATTGGCCTTGGTCGGCACGATCATCGGGGCGGCGGTGTTGGAATAGCCGGCCTTGAAGTCGTCGATGGCCTTGTGCCAGACCATCTTGCCGGTCTTGTAGTCGAGCGCGACGATCTGCGCGTCGAGGGTCGAGAAATAAACCTTGTCGCCGTAGAGGGCGGGACCGCGGTTGATCACGTCGCAGCAGGGCATGATGCCTTCCGGCAGGCGCGCGTTATATTCCCAGATCTTTTCGCCTGTTTTAGCGTCCATGGCATAGAGGCGGCTGTAGGAGCCGGTGACGAACACCATGCCGTCGTGGACGAGCGCTTGCGCCTCCTGGCCGCGCTGCTTTTCGCCGCCGAAGGAAAAGGACCAGGCCGGAACCAGATTCTGCACGTTCTTGGTGTTGACCTTGTCGAGGATGCTGTAGCGCTGGCCTTGCAGACCGATGCCGTTGGTCAGGACTTCCTTCGGATTCTTGGCGTCATTCAGGATGTCGGCGTCCGTGACGGGGCCGGCGAAGGCGCCGCCCATGGCCAACCCCAATATGGAGACGCTGGCGAGAATAGTGCGTTTCATGAGTCCCATTCCTCCCAAGAAGTGGCCCGTTTCGGAGCCGTATTGCGAGACGCGGCGATTCTCGCCGCATCCCAGCCCTTTTTGGCGCGCTGATGATACGTCGCGCCAAGAGTCGGCGGCAAGGCCTTGAGCCTTGCCGCTTATCTGTCCCGCGCCGGCTGGCGCCATTCGACGCCGTAGGACGCGAAAATCCTCTTCAGTTCGCCGCTGTCGGCCAGCGCCGTCATCTGACGGTCGATCTCGTCGCCGAGATCGACGGAATCCGCCTTCACCGCGCCGCCGATCGCGATTGTCCTGGCCAGCTTGTGCTGCGGATGAATGATGGTCACCGCGCGCGTTGACGTATGGGCGAGGTGCTCGACCAGCGCGGACTCGCCATAGAAAGCGACAACTTCTCCCTTTTCATAAGCTTGCGCCGCCTTGCCTTCGCCGCGCACGTGCACGACATTGTTAATGAGCTTGTGGTCGCGCGCCGATAGCAAAATGATGTCGGCCAACGTGCCGATATCCACCGCGACCTTTTCGCGCTCGAACAGCGAGAAGTCCTGAGCCTCGGCCGCATTGGCGGGATCGACCGCCATGGCGTATCCCTCCGTCTGATAGGGGGCGGTCAGCTTGATCTTGTCGTTCGCTTCCTCCACGCGCGGATCGTTGGGCACGTGCAGCATCACGTCGCCCGGCGCCTCGCCGAGGATGGAGCCGCGCCAAACCCCGTTGCGCAGATCGTCGTTGAGATTGTCGTCCGGGCGCAGCACGAGATAGTCGACCTTTAAGCCCAGCGCCTTCGCCAGCGCCGCGCCGATCTCGACATCGATGCCCTTGAGACGCCCGTCCTCCTGCCAGGACCACGGACGATAGTCGCGATAGACCGTGACGCGCAGCACGCCAGCCGATTTGACCACATCGAGCGGACGCGCCTGCGTCGGGCCAGCGACGAGCGCGCCGCCGAGAACGGCGAAAACAAGAAAAGCGCTGATGGCGCGCATAAGAATCAGTCGCCTGCGTAGCGGGAGTCGAGATAGGTGCGGATCGTCCACATGGCTTCCTGGGACAGGATGCCCTCGAAGGCCGGCATTTTGGTGATGCCGTTCTGGGTGTAGCCATGGCGGATGCGGTTGAGGAACCAGGCGTCGCCCTCCTCGCCCTTGTCGAGATAGCGCAGGTCGGGCGCGATGCCGCCGGACTCGGCTTCGATGCCGTGGCAGCGGGCGCAATTCTGGTTGAAGCCGGACTTGCCGATCTTCAGCGCCAGTTCATTGCCGCGATAGGGATTCTTTTCCAGCCAATCCGTGCCGACGGGCGGCAGGCCGGTGGTGTCGATGGCTTGGGGCGTCACGTCGCCATGGGCGAGGACGCGGCCGGCGCCGGCCATCGAAAGGCACACAACGAGGGAGAGCCCGAGTTTGCGGGTAAAAGACGACACGTTTTCCTCCAGTATTTTCCCTGATCTTAGACGGCGCCCTCCCGAGGGGAATTGTACTTTGGCGCCCTCGACGAACAATGCCGCCATCGCAGGTCAAATCACGGGGACGATTGAATCTATGCGATTGATTCACATGAGATTTCAAGATTCAATCTTTTGACGCCACACGTCCGGCGCCAAAAGTTTTCAGACGTCGCCAACGACCTTGACCGGCGCCATGCGACGCGGCGTAAATCCCCCAACCTCGTCCGAGGACTCGCGCGCGGCGATCTCGCCGATCAGATGATGCAAAGGCGATTTCGAGCAGATCGGATCGGTGGCCGCGGCGTCGCCCGCCAGCGCCAGCGCCTGACAGCGGCAGCCGCCGAAATCCTCGTTCTTGCGCTCGCAGGAGCGACAGGGCTCCTTCATCCAGTCCGTCCCGCGAAAAGCGTTGAAGCCGGGCGAGTCGGCCCAGCAATCGCCAAGCGATTTTTCGCGCGCGTTCCAGAACTCGAGATTCGGGATCGTCTCCGCCGCATGGCACGGCAGCACTTTTCCCGTCGGCGTGACGTTGAACGTCAGCCGTCCCCAGCCGCTCATGCAAGCCTTGGGATATTTGGCGTGATAGTCGGGCGCGACATGGTCGATGACGATGCGTCCCTTGTACAACTCGCGACGGGCCTCGACCTCGGCATAAGCCTTTTCGCTCTGCGCGCGGGTCGGCATCAGATGGGCGCGGTTGCGCAGCGCCCAGCCGTAATATTGGGTATGCGCGATTTCGATTCGCCGCGCCCCGAGTTTGACCGCGAAATCCACCATCTCGGCCGCGCGAGAAATATTGATGCGATGAATCACGGCGTTGACCGTGAGCGGCATTCCGGTTTCCGCCACCCAGTTCGCCACCTCGAGTTTTTTTGCAAAGCCGCCGCGATACCCACCGATGGCGTCGGCGCTCTCGGGCTCTGCGTCCTGAATCGACAATTGCACGTGATCGAGTCCGACGGCGACGAGATCGTCAAACAGTTTTTTTGTCAGCCCGACGCCAGAGGTGATCAGATTGGTGTAGAGCCCGACCTGTGCGGCATGGGCGGTCAATTCCAGCAGGTCGCGCCGTGACGCCGGCTCGCCGCCCGAGAGATGCGCGTGCAGAACGCCAATCTCGGCGGCCTGAGAAAAGATGCGCTTCCACTCCTGCGTGGACATTTCGGCGTCGCGCCCCGCCATCTCCAACGGGTTGGAGCAATAGGGGCACGACAGGGGGCATCGATAGGTCAGTTCGGCCAGCATGCCCGTCGGCGGGGGAAGAGGTTTCATAGGCCCAGCATCCGTTTGTCATAGAGGCCGGCGAGCAGCGCGCGCACGTCGCGCTCGACCACGGCGCGGTCGGCCTGATATTTTTGAGTGAGTTCATCGACAATGCGCGCAAGCGGCGCCGCGCCGTCGCAGCGCTGCAAGATGTCGACGCTGATTCCGTTGAGGCGCAAGAATCGCTCCGGCGCGAGCAGCACCCAGCACTTGCGCACCTGGTCGTGCTTCAGCCGCACGCCGCGCAGCAGATAAGGCCGGGCCTCTCCGGTAAAATCATCTTCGGTCAAACCAAGACCTCCGCGGTGTCGATCGCCATGCCGTCGAACGAAATCTCCCAGCCCGCGGCCTCGACCTGCGCCCTCTCGGGCGAATCGCACAACAGCGCCGGATTGGAATTGTTGATGTGGATGAAGACGCGCCGCCTGATCGCCACGCCGGCGAGTTCGCGCATCGAGCCCTTGATCCCGTTCATCGCCATGTGCCCCATGCGCCACGCGGTCTTGCGCGACAGACCAAGGCGGATCATCTCGTCATCTTCGAAAGTCGTGCCGTCGAAGAAAACAATCTCCGCCCCGTCGAGGCGTTCGCGCAGCGCGTCGGTCATGCGCGCGCAGGAGGGCATGTAATAGAAGCGGCGCCCGCCCCGTTCGATTTCGAGCCCAACTGTATATTCGCCCTCAGCGCCGAGTTCGATCTCCGCCTCGTTGGCTGACTCTGTATATAGGGGCGCTTTTCCCGGAGTCACGAAGGGGGTGATGGCAAAACCCAGGCCGGTGTCGACGGGCTCCTCCAGCTTGACCGTGCTGCGCGCGACAAGCTCGGCGTTGAGCACGCCAAACACCCCCCCGCTCGCGCAAGCCATCACGGCTTCGGTGGCGAAAAAAGTGAAGGGCTGCATCTCACGCATCACCAGCAGGCCCGCGATATTATCGATGTCTCCGTTCGGTGCGAACACGGCTTTCACGGGCGAATGCCGCAAGGATTTCGGGTGCAGCGCCGGATTGTCGATGATCTGCTGGCGCAGGTCCGGCGTCGCTGACAGGATCATCCAGTCCTCGCCGTTGGCGCTCACGGCGAGGCTCGCCTGCGTTCGCCGTTTGATTCGCGGGCTGTTGGCGTAAGCGAGGCGGCAATTTTCGCAGAGGCAGTTCCATTGCGGCAGGCCGCCGCCCGCCGCCGAGCCGAGCACAAGAAAGCGCATATCGACCGATCTCGAGAAATGAACAGGCTATGGCGCAGGCGAGGCCGGCCCCCGCCGCAAAAAAGCGCGCGCCAGCCTGGGGAGCGGCGGCGCGCGAAAACACTTCGGTTTCAGAATTCCGCGGACATATAGGCGGTGATTTCCATGCCCACGCAGATTTCGCACACTTGCGGCGTCGTCCAGTTCGTCATTGGCTTCCATCCCCTGTTTCCGGGCTTTTCGCCCATTTTGTCGCGCATCGGCGCATTTGCAAGGATAGTGGAGGCTGTCTGCGCGTCTACGGCGCCAAAGTAGCAAGCGAAAATCTTGTGCAACGCAGCATTTGGGCGGGACTCGTCAAGTATCAGCTTTTCCACCCGGCCAGGGCAGAGGGTCAATCCCACTAAAGAGCAGTATCCTGGGTCGCGTGACCGTGATTACCTTCCAGTGTGTTGAAATCATAATCTTGAAACGACATGTCCTGGGGAGGCCATGCGACAACAGGAGGCGCGTTCACGCGCCGGGGCCAGCGCGCCGCCTCGCCACGTTCAAGGCGACAGGCCGCGCCGGCCCATAATCATGTGTCGACCCCCGGCCCGTGTCTCGTGAGTTTCGAACGGTTTTGCCGCCAGCGGCGGCCGGCTCGATAAGCGCAAACGCGCACCAAGTGGAGGAACGTGAATGTACCAGGAAGCTGTAGCGCAACTGACAGGCAAGAACCTGATCAAGGCCAAGTTTGAGAACTTCATCGGGGGACAGTGGGTCGCCCCGGTCAAGGGCCAGTATTTCGACAATCTGTCGCCGATCAGCGGCCAGGTGCTGTGCAAGGTGCCGCGCTCGACCGCCGAGGACATCGAACTCGCGCTCGACGCAGCGCACCGGGCCAAGGAGTCCTGGGGCCGCACCCCCGCCGCGCAGCGCTCTCATGTCCTGCTCAAGATCGCCGACCGCATCGAGAACAACCTCGCGACTCTGGCCCTGGTCGAAACCCTCGACAACGGCAAGCCGATCCGCGAAACCACCTATGCCGACGTGCCCTTGCTGGCCGACCACTTCCGCTATTTCGCCGGCGTGTTGCGTTCGCAGGAAGGGTCGATTTCGGAAGTCGACCACGACACCATCGCCTATCACTTCCATGAGCCGCTCGGCGTCGTCGGCCAGATCATTCCCTGGAATTTCCCGCTGCTGATGGCCGGCTGGAAGCTGGCTCCCGCGCTCGCCGCTGGCAATTGCATCGTCATGAAGCCCGCCGAGCAGACCCCGGTCAGCATCCTCGTGCTGATGGAGTTGATCGCCGACTTGCTGCCGGAAGGCGTGTTGAACGTCGTCAACGGTTTCGGCGCCGAAGCCGGCCGCGCGCTGGCCTCCAGCAACCGCATTCGCAAGATCGCGTTCACCGGTTCGACCGCGACCGGCCGCACCATCGCCCACGCCGCAGCCGACAACCTGATCCCGGCCACGCTGGAGCTGGGCGGCAAGTCGCCGAACATCTTCTTCGCCGACGTGCTCGCCGAGGACGACGACTTCTTCGACAAGGCGCTCGAAGGTTTCACGCTCTTCGCCTTCAACCAGGGCGAAGTCTGCACCTGCCCCAGCCGCGCCCTGATCCAGGAATCGGTCTATGACCGCTTCATGGAGCGCATCGTCAAGCGCGTGCAGTCGATCAAGCAGGGCAACCCGCTCGACATGAGCACCCAGTGCGGCGCGCAGGCTTCGCAGATGCAGATGGAGAAGATCCTCTCTTACATCGACATCGGCAAGCAGGAAGGCGCCCAGTGCCTCACCGGCGGTCGTCGCGCCACCATGACCAACGAACTCGCGAACGGCTATTACATCGAGCCGACCGTGTTCCACGGCAACAACAAGATGCGCATCTTCCAGGAAGAAATCTTTGGACCGGTGGTTTCCGTGACCACCTTCAAGGACGAGGCGGAAGCGCTCGAGATCGCCAACGACACGATCTTCGGCCTCGGCGCGGGCGTGTGGACCCGCGACATCAGCCGCGCCTACCGTTTTGGACGCGGCATCCAGGCTGGGCGTGTGTGGACCAACTGCTACCACGCCTATCCGGCCCACGCGGCCTTCGGCGGCTACAAGGAATCCGGCATCGGCCGCGAAACCCACAAAATGATGCTCGACCACTACCAGCAGACCAAAAACATTTTGGTGAGCTACAGCCCGAAGGCGCTGGGCTTCTTCTGAGAACGAAAAAAGGCCGCCCCGGCGAACCGGGGCGGCCATGAAAATTTTGATGCGCGGCGCCGGCGACGGGCCGCGCAGTTTTATATCAGCGAGCAACCATGTCGGCGCCGGAACGAGTCATCGCCACCGAGGAAACCCTGCGCTGGATCGAACGCCTGCGCGAAAAGCATGGCGCGCTGCTGTTCTACCAGTCCGGCGGCTGTTGCGAAGGCTCTGCGCCCTTGTGCAATCCGTTGGAAGGCTATTACGTCGGCCGGCGCGACATTCGGCTCGGCGAGATCGGCGGCTGCCCCTTTTACATCCGCGAAGACCAGTTCGAATACTGGCGCCACACCCAGCTGATCATCGACGTCGTGGAGGGCGGCTCCAACGGTTTCTCATTGGAAGCGCCAGAAGGAATCAGCTTTCACACCCGCTCACGCGTCTTTTCCGACGCGGAGAGTGTAGCGCTCGCCGCCGCCGGAGAACCGCCGCGCGGCGGTTAGCTCAATTTTCGACCCTCACGCGCAGAAAGTGTGAAAAGACCTATTGCGCCCGAGGTCGATAACGGCTAAGTAACAGCCCACAGCGAATGCACAAGCGGTTTGCGGCACGCAACTTCTTGTTTCATATCGAAAAAAGCGCCGACCACCCCAAGGTCGGAGAGCGGTTGGGGCCATAGCTCAGTTGGGAGAGCGCTTCAATGGCATTGAAGAGGTCGTCGGTTCGATTCCGTCTGGCTCCACCAAAAACACCTGAAATCAAGCAGACTATCGCGTGCGTGCTCTAATGAAAATCGCGCGACCTCGGCATCACCCGCACATCGCGCGGATGCCGCGCGCGATCGGCGCGCCGTTGCAGCCCCTCTGCCAGATGGGCCAGTTCGTCTGAACGATCGTAAATCCGCAGCGCCAGCAGATGGACGACGCCGGCCCAACTTTTCTGCACCCGTCCCTCCACCGCCATCAACCGCGCCGCCATGGTCTCCCTGCGAAATTTTTCGAAAAGACTGGCGTAAACCGCGACGTTGATCACGCCGGTCTCATCCTCCAGCGTGACAAAGATCATTTTTCCGTTCCCCGGCCGCTGCCGCACCAGCACCAAACCCGCCGCCTTGCGCCACGCGCCATTGGAGCAACCCGCCAGAACCCGGGCGCTGGAAAATTTTTCGCGTGAAAAAATCGGCCGCAGCAAATGCATGGGATGGGCGTTCAACGTCAGCCGTAAACTCTGGTAATCGGCGACGACCTGCTCGCCAACGCCGAGCGCCGGCAACACAGCATCCGGCTCTTCCGCCAATTCCCCGATTCCCGCCGCCTCAAACAGGGGCAACGGTTTTTCGCCCGGCAGACGCCTTGCGGCCCACAGGGCGACGCGTCGATCAAACCGCTCGCGCGGCTCAAGAGTGAGCGCGCGACAGGATCGAAAAGCGTCGGCGTCGGCCAACACTTTGAGCGCACGCGAAGAGAGATTCGTTCGCGCGGCGCAGGCCTCTAAAGTCTCGAATCCCTGACCTCTCGCGGCGACCAATTTTAAAATTTCGTCCTCGCGCAATCCGCTGATCTGGCGAAAACCGATTCGCAAGGCGAGGCCGTTCTCGCCGCGCTCCAGCGTGGAGTCCCAATGGGAAGCGTTGACATCGACCGGGCGGATTTCGACCCCATGTTCGCGCGCGTCACGCACGATCTGCGCCGGCGCATAAAACCCCATCGGCTGGGAATTGAGCAGCGCGCAGGCGAACACGGCGGGATGACGGCATTTCAGCCAGGCGGAAATATAGACGAGGATGGCGAAGGAGGCGGCATGGCTTTCCGGAAAGCCATAGGAGCCAAACCCTTTGATTTGCTCGAAACAGCGCTGCGCAAAGTCGCGCTCGTAGCCGCGTGCGCACATACGTTCGACCATCAGCTTCTCGAACTGGCCGATCTCACCAAGATGCCGGAACGTCGCCATGGCGCGGCGCAGGCGATTGGCCTCCGCCTCGGAAAATTCGGCCGCCACCATGGCGAGGCTCATCGCCTGCTCCTGAAACAATGGCACGCCAAGGGTTTTTCCTAGAACGCTTTCCAATTCGTTCGGATCGCCTCGCCCCTGCGCCGGCGAGGGAAACGAAACCGGCTCCAGACCCGCGCGCCGGCGCAAATAGGGATGCACCATGTCGCCCTGAATCGGACCGGGACGCACGATGGCGACCTCGATCACCAGATCGTAAAATTTTTGCGGCCGCAAATGCGGCAGCATGTTCATCTGCGCGCGGCTTTCGACCTGGAACACGCCGATGGAATCGCCCCGGCAAAGCATGTCGTAGACGGCGGCCTCTTCGCGCGGAACATCGGCAAGGCCGATGCGCAATCCCTCATGCGCCGCGAGCAGTTCAAATCCCTTGCGGATGCAGGTGAGCATGCCAAGCGCCAAGACATCGACCTTCATCAGTCCAAGCGTGGCGATATCGTCCTTGTCCCATTCCAAAAAGGTGCGGTCGGCCATGGCGGCGTTGCCGATCGGGCAGAGCTCGTCGAGCCGCCCGCGCGTCAGCACGAAGCCGCCGACATGCTGCGAAAGATGGCGCGGGAAACCCAAAATTTTGCGCGCGAACAACAGCACCTGGGCGATGACGGGATTATCGGGATCAAGCCCCGTCCCGGCGAGATGCGGCGCGCCATGCGAGCCCCATTGCATTGACGACAGCACGCCGATCATGTCCTCGGACAGCCCAAAAATTTTTGCGACATCGCGCAGGGCGCTGCGCGAGCGATAACACACGACTTCCGCCGCCAGCCCGGCGCGCTCGCGGCCGTATTTGGCGTAAATATGCTGGATGACCTCTTCGCGCCGCTCATGCTCGAAATCGACATCGATATCGGGCGGCTCGCGCCGCTCCGAGGAGATGAAGCGCGCGAACAAAAGATCGTTCACCGCCGGATCGACGGCGGTGATGCCGAGCACATAGCAGACGGCGGAATTGGCCGCGGAGCCGCGCCCCTGGCACAGAATCCCTTTTTCCCTGGCGAAGGACACGATGTCGTGGATGGTAAGGAAATAGGGCGCGTAATCAAGCCGGGCGATCAAGGCCAGTTCGCTCGCAAGGAGGTCGAGCACCTTTTGCGGGGCGCCATAGGGATAAAGCTCCGGAAGAGCACGGCGCACCAGTTCTTCCAGCCAGGCCTGCGGCGTCCAGTCCTTTGGAACGGGCTCGTCGGGATATTCATAGGCGAGTTCGCGCAAATGAAATTTTACACGCGACAAAAGGACCTGAGTTTGCTCAATGGCCTCGGGCGCATCGGAGAAAAGGCGCGCCATTTCTCCCGGCGCCTTTAAATGCCGTTCGGCATTGCTCTCCAGGAGTCGGCCCGCCTGCGCCAGCGTGACATGCTCGCGCACACACGTGAGCACATCCTGCAAAGGGCGGTCTTCGGGACTGGCGTAAAGCACATCATTATGCGCGAGAATTTTGACGCCCTGTCGCCTCGCGGCCTCCCGCAGAGCATGCAGCCGGCGCCGATCCCCTCCCCCGCGCGGCATGGCGACGCCCAGCCAAAGCCCCGCGCATTTTTCCTTCGCTCGGGTCAGAAAAATTTCAAATTTTTGCGGCGCTGACGGCGGCAAGAGGATCAGCAAGAGGTCGCGCGAATCCGCCAGCAGATCTTCAAACGCAAGCAGGCACTCGCCCTTTTTCGCGCGCCGTTTTCCCACGGTGAGCAGACGGCACAATTGCCCCCATCCCGCGCGGTTTTGCGGATAGGCGATGACATCGGGCGCGCCGTCGGAGAAGACCAGACGCGCGCCGGACACGAACTTGAAGTCTTGCGCTTCGCCCTCGCAAGAATCCTCCAGCGCGCCGACCGCGCGGACCACGCCGGCGACGGAATTACGATCGCACAAGCCGAGGCCCGAATAACCCAGCTTCAATGCTCGTCCGATCAGCGCTTCCGGTTGCGAGGCGCCGCGCAGGAAGGAATAGTTGGAGGCGCAAGCCAGCTCCGCATAAGTCATTGTTTCAATACCGGTTTTTCCTGCGGCAAGGCCTATGCGAACAGCCCATGAATGAACCAGCGCGGCGTGCCCTCACCGCGCTCGTAGAGTCCGTGGCGGAACAGCCAAAACCTGCGTCCCTCCACATCCTCGACGCGGTAATAATCCCGCTCCGGCGCCTCCAACCCTTGAGTCCGCCAATCCGGCGCGATGCGTTCGGGCCCTTCGGCGCGCAACACGTCATGCATTTTGCGTCGCCAGCGGAATCGCGCCGGAGGTCCATCCGGCGCAAGCGCCACGACTTCGACCGGTTGCGGCGGATCGAACAAGGTGAGCGGTCGCGCTGGCGGTTCGCCAGCAATCGGCGCCGACCATTCGGACGGCGGCGCGGAGACGGGAGCGGTGCGGCTTTCGCGCTCCGGTTCATGCGAATCCCCGCGCATAAAACGCAGAACGCGCGCGCGACCGAAACGCGTGGTGAGGCGGTCGAGCAATTCCCTCAACTCGCGCTCGCTGTCGCTCTGAGGGGCGCCTTCAAAACTCTCCTGAAGGGCATCGCATTTTTCCGCACGCGGGACAGCGAGGCGTAGGGCGTCGTAACCAAAACCTGGGTCCAGAGGATCGGCAAGCGAGTCAAGCTTTTCGCGGAACAACTGCGCCAAAAAATTTTCGTCGCGCGTCGGCCGCAAGGTTTCGACATCGAGACAGCGCACATGGCCATCGGCGCGAAAAAAGGACAGCTCGAACCGGCGCCCACCTTCGCCGCGCTGCTCCAACAGAAACGCGGCTTCGCGCAGCAGATCGGCGATGACGGCATCCAAAACCTCGCGCGCAGAAAAAGGTTCGAGAAAATGCCGTTCGACCATGCGCTCGGGGGGCGGCCGCAACGGCGTAATGCGGCGATCGGCTCTGCCAAACACACGTTCGAGCCGATACGGAAATTCATTGCCAAAGCGGGCGGCGAACATCCGCGTCGGCCGCGCCGCCAGATCGCCGAGAGTTTTGAAACCAGCGCGATGGAGAGCGAAATGGGCGTCCTCGTCCGCTTCCAGTGCTGCGAGCGGCAGGTGCGCGACGGCGGCTTCCGCATTGTCCTTGAAAACACCGCCAGAGGAAAAGCGCGCCAGGGCGCGCGCGCAATCGGGCGACGGCGCGACGGCGGCCCGAGCCGCAAAACCCCATGCGGAGAAATCGGCGATGATGCGCTGGCGCATCGCCTCTTCGCCGCCGAACAGATGCGCGCAACCGGCGATGTCGAGCACGAGGCCATGCGGTTCGTCGAGCGCCGTCAGCGGCGTATAGCGCGCGCAGCGCGCCGCGAGATTGAGCAGCAGGTCGCAATCGGCTTTTGGATCAGCGGGCGCGACGACGAGGCGCGGCGCGCGCGCGCGCGCATCAGAAAGCGACAGGCCGGACGCCAATCCCTGTTCAAGGGCCGCGGGATCGAGTGCGTAAAGTCTTTGAGCATTGGCGCGCTTTTCCACCAGCGCGAAGGGGCCGTCATCCGGCGCGCCGCCGCAGATTCGAAGTCGCTCCGTCGGCAAAAAGGGAAGGAAGAGCGCGAGGTAAAGCCGCATCGTCCGGCTCTGAGATTTGATGAAACAGGCCCTGGTCACGCAACCACTCCAAACGCCACGAACGCTCCGCCGCGCCGCCACGATGGCGCAGCAAGGTGATTTCAAAACCGGGAGAGCCCGGCGCATTGGCTGCAAGCGCACGCGAGGGACAGGCGCGCGCTCGCCAGCGGGAAGCGGCGGCGCTGGAGCCGGTCTGCGCATCCTCAAGACCGACGCGCAGCAGGAACAGGGTGACGCCGGATTTTTCCGCCGCTCGCGCCAGCCGCAAGGTGGCGGTGAGATTCAGCACAGACGGCGCCCCAAAAATTTCGATCAGGGCCGCGCCGAGACTCTTGCAGCGCGCCGCCTCGACCCCGGCGCGCAGCACGGCTTGCGCGTCGCGCCCGCGCACCAGCGACAGGAGCGCGGGGTCGACGCCAAATTCCGCAAGACCGATCCCGTTCAGCCGCCCGGCCTCGTCATCGAGAAAATCCGGCCGCGCCCATAGCAAAGGCCGCGACGGCGCGGCGCGCCGGGCCAGGGCGAGACCAAAACCGGCTGCGGCCGACCAATCGGCCCAGGACGCATGGACTTCATGCAGGGCGGCGCGGTTCAGTCCGCCGCCAAGAAACTGATCCACTTCGCTCTCGCCCAGAGCGAAGGCCGCCTCGCGTTCTGGCGCAAAACCATGCCGAAGCGCGATCCGGGCGAGTTCCAGACGCAAGTCGTCCAAAATTTTGACGCGAGACATCCTTCGCCCCTGTGCATGACATGCATGGCGTTTTCACGAGATTGTTCCTGTTATGTTCCTATAAAAACCGAAATGCGGAGAGAGTCAAGAGACATGCCGAAAACACAAAAAAGCCCCGCCCGGCCAGAGCCGGGCGGGGTGAATTTTGATACCCCCGAAAGGGAGGGTCAGGCGCCGAGACTGTTCTGATAATGCGCTTCCGCGAGGGCGCGACGCAGATTGACGACTTCCTCGCGCAGGCTTTGAATCTCCAGCATAAGGTCATCGACCCGGCGCTCATAGCCGTCGATCAGGGTTTGCAACCGAGCGTCCAGCGCGGTCTGCATTGCGGGTCCGCGATTGACCAGGGCGAGAAGGAAGCCGCCGACAGCGGTCAGCGCGCTGGCGCCCAATGTCACCAGCCAGTTGGGAATCTCGCCAATCATGACATTGTCGTCCTCTGAACGGATGAAGCGCCGCCTCACGAAGCGCGTTCGGCCTGCGATCATCATTTCGACGAGGAAACGGCGACGGTCGAGGCGATGCCGCCAAGCGTCGAGCAGAGCGACATCGAGACGTTCACGACTTTGGTCGTCGTTCCGGTGCGCACGACCTGCCCGCCGGAATTCGCCACCTGTTCGGCGACCAGCGCGATATTCGCGACCGTGCTGATATCGCAAGCAAAAATTTGCGCAATGGCGGCCGCTGTCCTGGCGTGCTGCTGAATTTGATCGGCAGTAATCGGGGTTTTCGAGGACATGGCCGAAGCCGGCAGGGCCGCGAACAGGAGCGCGCACGCGATGAGCTTTTTCATGGCATCCTCAGGTGAAGACGGCCGCGCCGGATTCGGGGTTGATCCCATCCTTTCCGAGCGGCCTGGATGGGGTAACCTTGATGAGATCCCAGTCAGGCGGGAACGTCTCGTAAAGCGCGACGAGCGCCTCGGCGAGGGAAATGGCGAGCGCCACGTTCCTGGCGACGGCGACCGGGAGCACGGGCGCAAGCGCCTTGTCGAGGGCCAACCCGGCGGCCAGCCCTTCGGAGATCGTCGCCTTGCCGGCGGCGAGGTCGATCAGGAATCTCACCGCCAGTTCAGCAGCAGCCACATCCTGGCCAATGGTTCCCGTCGCCGCCGCGGCGCCCGCAGGCGTCTTGGCCGCGTCGGAAACCCACGAGGCGAAGCGGTCCCAGACGCTCATTTCGTCGCCACAGCCGCGCCGACCAAATCGGCGGAGGCGTCAGCCGGGACAACACCCAGCGCGGACAGCTTGGCGAGGATCAGCGGGCGCAAGTTGGCGCCGAGCCATTTGGAAATCGCGGGCGCCGATGCAACCGCATATTGTTCGGCGGCGGCCAGAACGAGGTTGGTCGTTTCCAGCGTCAACGTCTTGCCGTGAACCGCGCCCTCGACCGCGCCGACGCCGTAATTGACGGCCTTGGCGATCAGATCGTCGGTCAGCAGCACTTTGACATAGGCGGGGGCCCATTTGGCGACGACGAAAGACAGGAGCGCGATGGCGATGGAGCCGAGCGACGCCAGCGCCGACGACACCCAGGCGCCCCAGGGCACAACGATCGAAGTGGGCGCAGCCCCATCGCCGGCGAAAGCGGCGGAAGCCATGCCGAGGCACAGAAGGCACGCGGACGCGAACGCCGTCCTGGCGAACAGGCTTATGTTCATGTTGGTTTCCTTTCAGGACTGCCGGCGTCGTAAAGGCCGCGCATCGCCGGCCGGCGCCCGACGCGCAGGTTGGTCGGTCAGGCGACCGGATGTCTGGAGAAGTAATTTTCCCAGTATTCAGCTTTTTGGCCGCGCTTGGCGCATTGGCCGGGCGCGCCGGGCCGCTCCCAGAAGCGACATGCGGCATAGCCGGCGTCGTAGGCGCTTTTTGCCTGTCTGATCGCCGTCCATGCGCGCTTCTCGGTGTGCGTCAACTCCCAGAACGCAGCCTTCAGTTGATCGTCCAACGGCGGCGATTCGCGCAGATCAACGCCGCAGCCGTTGCGAATGGCGTCGACGCGCTCGGCATGCCATTGATGGAGTCCGAAGGCCAGGCCATGATCGCCAACCGCCTTGGTGTTGAGAGAGCTTTCGGCGTCGGCCTGGGCGAGCAGGCCGCAGGCCTGTTCGAAGGTTAAACCGCGCGCCGTCCAGAATTTTATGATGGTCGCCGCGGCGGCCTGGTAGGCCTTGTTGTCCATGGTCGTCTCCAGAAGCCGGGCGCCTTTGCCCGCGAGTTCGCGCAGCACGTCGAAAAGCTCGGTCACGGCACGAAATGGCCAACAACGAGGGCCGCTCCGACAATGAGGAGGATGAAGCCAAGGTTCGCGGTCGGCGGGTTCTTGTTCATGGCGACGGCGCCGGCGAGGATGAGGATCAGGCCTGCGCTCATGCCGCCAGAGCCGTCTTCAACCGTGCGATAAAATCCGGCTTGTCGACGCGCGCGCCAGGGCAATCGTGGTGATCCCTCTTGCATTCCCGGTGGAAACGCAGCGTCGCCGGATCGAGCTTGAGAACGCCACAGAGCGCGGCGATCGCCGCGACGGCGTTGTAACGAACCTTGGCGCCGTCGCCGCTGTCAAAAGCCTCGGTGGAGAAATCGCCGACCATTTCGACGCCGATCGAGATTTTGTTGAAGCAGGAAGCGTGCACGCCATCCTGCTCCAGATCGCAGGCGAGCCAGATGAAATCCGGCGCAACGAAGAGGTGCGGGCCGCTGTGCCAGCCGAGGCCCTTGTAGTAGGCGTTCAGGTTGCGGACGCGCTTGGCGCCGCCCTCTCTGCCGGCGCCCAGCCTCGCCCATTGCGCAAGGTTCGGCGCGCCGGTGTTGTGCAGGGTGACGAATTGAGGCCGCCAGCCGCCCGCCCACTTGAGTGTCGAGACATACGCCTTGAATTCCGCCGCGCTGAACGCGCGCGGATGGGTCAGGAAAGTCATGGTCTATCTTTCGGGAGAGCCGCGCCTATTGCGCCGGGAACCAGCTTGTTCCGTCAGTGATCATCGCGCGGCCGACGCCTGCGGCGAGCGTCGTGGGGGAGCCCGTGATTGCATTGCCGTCGTTGTCTTGCACGGTGAGCGCAGTGATCCCCCCAATAGACGACATCCAGAACATTTGCCCGGACGTGCCCGTAATCGGGGGCAGTTTGATTGTCTGCGACGCCACGACGCTGGTGTTTTTCAGGATGAGCCGATCCTTGCCCGCCGCCGGGGTTCTGACCGCGCCCGGCGTCACGCTTGCCGAATCGACGAACGCCGTTCCTCCGTCGTGGTGGGCTCCGGCAAAGACGATTTTTCCACCTGTGTTCGCATTGAGGATGATCGAAGAAGGCTTTCCGCTCGCGCCCCCAATCGCGAGCGTCCCTGTGGCGTCGCTATACTGGAGCGCCGTCACGGTTCCGTTATCGTGACCGTAGAAATTATATCCCGCGACTTGGTCCGACCCAGAGAGCGGCTGCGCCCAGCCATGCGCCATCGCAGAGCCGAGACCGAGCGGGCCGAACCCTCCGATCGTGTTGACGATCTGGTTGTTCTGGACCTGAGAATTCGCTGGGATATTGCCGAGGAACCCATAGGCGATCGTTCTGGCTGTCTGGTTGTCGACGCAGGAATTGTTTCTGATGACCCAGCCAGTTCCCGTGGACGGCGCAAGCTGGAAGCAAACACCTGACGTTCCTCCGGATCCGGAGTTGAAAATCTTGTTGTTTTCGATAGTCAAGGCGCGAGCGCCGCTCGTGATCTTAATCGCTGGCGATGTCGAAGCGCCGCCATAGCCGTAAGATGAGTTCCCGGATATGTCGGACTTCTCAATGGCCGAAAGCGCGATGTCGCCGAGCGACAAGTTTTGCTTTCCGTTGTCGCGCAAAATGTTGTTTTGTATCTTGATGTTATAGTGGTTCTTAGTCTCGTCCGAGTGCGTGCCGATACTGGCTTCAATGCCGACACGGCCGTTCCCATACAGAATATTATTTGCAATAACAATATCGTGGCTCAACGCCTGAGAGTCATTGTCGTTATAGACACCAATTCCTGAGACGTACCCGTTGGAGATGACAGAATTGGTTATCCCAGAGTTCCAAACTCCTTTATAGAAAACAAAGCTGCCGTCATTGTCGATGTTGTCGATTTTCAAACGATCAGCCCAACAATTGTTAGAGCCGGCGGCAAACTCCGCTGAGTTCGCCGCGTTTTTCATTGTTACATTCGCGACAAAACAGTTTGTTGCCCCGACGATGTTAACCGGCCAGTGGTGAATGTTCTGGATAGTGATATCTCGGATGACCAAATTCGATGCCGTCGGCCCCGATGTAATACCGCCCACGCCAGCTCCTGGCGCTTTGGTGGCGACATCCCTGTTCCCGTCGATGACGCCAGAGCCGTCCACGGTCACATTGTCAGCGCCAGAGGCTACGATCAGCACAGATGCAATCGGGCCGTCAGGGGCTTTAAGCGTGCCGTCAATCGTGAGGCGCGAGTTCGAGCGCAGCACGAGCGATTCCGCGCGGCAGACCACACCAGTCGGGATCAGCACGCGCGCGTGACCAGCAGCAGCGGTGAGGATGTTGCGTAGCGCCATCGAATCCGTGGTTGTTCCATCGCATTTCGGAGCGGGGAGCGCGCCGTACCCGCTCAATACGTTGACCGTCGCTGTCATCGCCGACAGGTCGCCGGTCGCGCTGCTTGTGCCGCCGTCCTGAACACCAAGAACAGGCGTCGCCCCTGGATTCCTCGCCAAGGCGGGAGACGCCAGCAGCAAGGCGAGAAGAAAAGCTATGAATTTCATGATTACCCGCCCTCAAGCCGAAATGGCCGCCACGATCGCGGGCGGCACAGGGTTGAATCCCGCACTCGCGGCAAAGGCGGGGGTGGTCAAGAACAACGCGGCGACGATGAAACTGTTGATCATGTTTATCCCGCTCGAACAAAGAATCCGGAGGCGTCGAAGAAGGCTTGACCGCTGGCGACCGGAACGGAACCTGAAGACATGCCGGGCAAGGCGGCGATGAGCAATTGCGCCAGAGCCGCCGCCTGAGATGAAGAGAGCGCGGCGAACGACGCCGCCAGCGCGTCCGGCGTGAGGCTCGCTGCCCCAGCCGCGGCGGCTTGCGCGCTTTGAGCAGCCGCCGCGGCGCTTTGAGAAGCCGCGACCTCCGCCGCCTGCGCGGCGGTAACGGCCGCCGTCAACGTGACCGGCAGCGCAGAAGGCGCCGTCTCACCCTGTGCAACAACGGTGTCGCCCGGCGGAAGCCCGATTGCCACGGCGTCATTGGTGCGGCGCGTGACGCCCTGCACGAACTCCATGCGCCCGGAAAACAGCGGCGTGATGCCGCCGTTGGTCAATTCCAGGCGACAATCGTAAACAAGACGGGCCGGCATTTGCGCCATGTCTGACGCTGGCGCCGAGAAGACGCAAAGACCCGTCGCCGGGTCGAATGAAGCCACGCCGCCACTGACATTCGTCGAACACCACTCGTAAATCGGCGGGTCGGTTGCGAGGGCGGTCACGCGCGCCTGCATGCGAATGGTCGAGGCGACGAGGTCGTAAACCTGCGAGAGGTTTGACAGGTCGCGAGTCAATCTGAACGTGACGTTTGTCGCCGCACGGAGATTGTAGATCTTGGTCATTGCGACACCTGCATGGCGCGGCATGATTGCAGCCGGATGGTTGCGGACACCGGGTCGCCCGCGGCGAAGGTGACAAAGAAGCTGAGTTGCGCGCTGAAAGTCCCCGAGCCCTGGACGGAGGCGGCAGGCGTCAGTTCATCCAGCGTCAGGACATTGCCGAGACTGGTGCTTGTCACGCCCGGCGCGCCGTTGGCGATGTTGGCGTCGTTGAATTCCACCGCGCTCGCGCCATGGCGCGCCGCCCAGACGTTGTATGTGTTGGACGCCAGACCCGGCGGCGTGAACGTTCCGCCCGTCGCCTGGTCGTAATATTGCAAAGCGACGCCTTTCACGCCGTAGAGGTGACCGTTGACGCCAGCCGAGATTTTAACGCGGCAAATGGCGCGATGAGATTGGCCGGCTGTAAAGGCGGTGGCGATCGGAGCCTGAATGAGCTGGGACAACGTCACCTGGGGCGCGCCGGAGCCTGCATAGCCTTGAAGCTGGATGACGAAATCGTCATTGCCGTCTCCGAACGGATTTTGCTCCACGCCATAGGACAAGCCCAGCACGCCTTGGGAGAGCGCTGTGGTCGATCCGGAATCCGCAGTCAGTGTCCAGCCATTGGGAACGCCCTTGACGACGGTCGCGCCGATGCCAGAGCCGGATGGAGTTCCCGTATTGGCGAGCGGCGACGCGGTATTGGTCTGAAGCGAGTAGATGTTGGAGCCATTGATGCTGTTGCCTAAGAATGAGGCCGGGCTCGTGCTGTCGTTCTGAACGAAGGCCCAATTGTAGATGGAGCCGGACAGGCTCGCGGTGGCGGGAGACGCCATTTGCACCAGACCGTTGGCCGCATCCACGCACGCAACGGTCGCTCCGTTCAAGGCCGATTGAATCGCGTTGTAGAAGTAGAGCTTTGATCCGGTCTTGAAGATGGATTGCGCGGTCGCCTGCGGGATCGCCGTCAGAGCGGTTCCGCCGACATAGACGTTCGAAAGATAGTAATTCTTGGTCGTGGCCGGGCACGCCGATGTCTGCGCCGCCGTAGAGGTCACGCTCGTGCCGTAGAAGAAATAATTTTGCGCGGCGGCCGGCGAAAACGGCGGGCTGTCCGGGATGGCGGATGTCTGGCTCGCCGCCTGCAGCATCGCGTTGGCGATCAACGCGCCGCCGTACGGGCTGGGGTGCAAGCCGTCCACCGAAGTGTACGGCAGGTTGAAGTAGTAACCCCCGGAGGCTACGGCCACCGGATCGAGATGGGCGTTCCAGGTCGAGGCGACATGAACCCAGGGATAGAGCCCTGGACATTGCGCGCCGGAGACGCCGGGATAAGTCGTTCCGGAGATTGGATCGGTCCACGAACCGCACGAGGTCGCGTTGAGCCAGTTGTGGATCGTCGTCAAATAGGTCGAACCGGCCGGAGCGTTGTTCGACTTCCAGCGATAATAAATCGCGATTTTCTTGCCGGCGTCGGCGCTGTTGAAGGTGAAGACGCCATTGCTGACCGCATATTGCCCCTGCGCGGGCGCCGAGGCCACAAGCGTCAGCGCGACGCCGTCATTGACGCCGGCGCTGAACGTCACGCCGGAGGCGCCTGTTCCGCACGAATAGGTGTTGGCCGGCGTTCCCGACGTCGTGGTTCCGCAGGGCGCGAAAAACACTTGCTGCGTGTCCCAGTAATTCGTCGCGTTGACCGCCGTAACCGTGTAGGGCGAGCTCGACGGGATGGTCCAGACCTCAGGCGCGCCAAGCGCGCTGTTGTTTGCACGCGAAAAACCTTCAGCGAGACCGCGCGGCGTCTCGTCGCCGACGATCACGATCTTGTTGGCCGCCGTGGGGCCGAAGGCGTTGAAGATCGCCTGGAGGGCGGAAATGGCGTTGGCGGCGCCGCGATTACCGTCGTTGGTGCCGGCGAGCAGGAAGACGGTTTGCGCAGGGTCGGTGACGATGGAATATGAGCCGCCGAAATAGGCGCCGCCGTTGGCTTTGTTGGTGTCGAGGTCGGTGATGGTGGCGCCGGCGGCGCTGGTCGCGGTGAAGGGCGCATAGGTTGTGAACGCCGAGACCGTGGCGGGACGGGCGAGCGCGACGGCGGATCCCGCCGTGGTGGAGGCGGTGATGCAGTTCGCGGGCACTGTGACGCTCGGCGTCGCGCTGTTATAATCGGTGATCTGGCAGCCGAAATTGGTCACATTGGCGATGGTGATGTAGTCGCCGGCGGCCGGCGAGCCCGAAAGGCCGGTGAGAGCGATGGTGAGCGGCGCGCTCGGGTTGGGGCTGATCGCCGAGGTCAGCGTGGCGTTGGCGCCGTTGAAGCAGGGGTAGCCGATCGTCGAGGCGTCGCTGCAATATTGGGTCGTCGCATTCAGGCGCCCGGCGATGCCGGCGGTGGTCTGCGCGCCGACGCCGTAGTTCCATCCGACCTCGGCGAGATACCTGTTTCCGGAAAGCGGAAACAGCCAGCCGGCGTAGCCGTTCGAATAGTCGGTGGCCACGGTGAAGGATGTTCCGGACCAGGGGGGGAAGATGGTGGAATTGGCGGTGCGGGAATCACCGAATGCGACCGCGTAATTGTTCACCAGCGTCGGCTGGATGTAGCTCCTGCCAGGCCCAACAAGATGCGCCCCGCCCCCGAGGATCGTCGCGCCGCCGGCATTATAGAGACGCTGCGCGGCGAAAAGCGGCGGTTTGTTCGCCTGCGCCGCCTCGGCGACTTGCGCCGACGCCAGCATCGAGGCTGCGAGCGAAAATCGAACAAGGCGCATCAGTAGACCTCAATGAACGAAACGGTCTGGGAGCCCGAAGCGGTGATTGCATAAACGGCGGCGCCGCCGGTAATGGTGATGCCCTGGCCTTGCACGCCGGCAAGGAACAGGCCGGTTGCGGCCGTGACGGCGGAGCCGCCGATGTAGACGGCGGTGGTCCCGTGATTGGCGATGGTGACTTCCTTTCGACCCGCGCGCGCGGGAACGATCTGCGACGCCGAATTCGCAACGCTGATTTGGCCTGTAGCGAGGTTCCCGTAGGTTTCGGTGGTCGCGACCGGATTGGCCTGGGAGACTGCAGAGCCGCCGAGCGCGAGATTGACCGAGCCAATGACATTGGCGCCGGCGGGAAGGCTGGGCAGCGACGAGACGCCGACCGACTGTCCCGACCAGGTCACGCTTAGCGTTCCCGAGAGTTTCGACCAGATTGCGGAAAGCCAGCCGGTGAGGCCGGAGCCCCCGGTGGGCATGGCGGCGCCGGTGATCGCCGCGCCGCTGTCAGTGGTCGTCACGCCGGCGCTGAAGGTAACCGGCAAGGGGTTCGAGGGGGCGACGGCGGCGAGGTTGCCAAGGGCGTTGACAAAGCCGATTTCCGTCGCGCTTGTCGGCGCAGTTGAGCCGGCGGCGCCGACGCTGGCGTTGGAGCCGCCGCCTCCCCCGCTGAAACTCGTGACCTTGTTGCCGGCGCCGTCTTCGATGACAATGCCGCGGCTGACCGACCCGTCCGGGTTTTTCCATTCCATGAGAGGCTCCGAATTGTTTTGCCGCGCCGCGCCCGTGCATTCAGAGCGTGGCGGCCAGTGTGAACAGGTCGTCGAGGTCGGCGTCGGTCTTGCTCTTGGCGACGCCAAGGGCGGTGATCAGCGCGTTTGAACGCGCAAGAGTCTGGTTGCCCAGAATCGCCATCTGCGCGGCAAATCGCCGCGCGGCCGGCAGGCTGGCGACGGCTGCGGAAAGGCTCGGCGGAATCGCTTCGACAGCAAGAAGGGCTTTCGCCCTGTCTTCCGTGACAATCCACTCTTGCGCCGCCGGCTGGAAGAACTCTCGACAAGTGACTCGCGCTCGAACGCGCGCGGCTTTCGCGGGTGCTGTCGCCGTCTTGCCGGCGTCAATCCAGGCAAATATCGGCTTGCAAGTCCTTATTCTCCGGATCGACTGGGATGCAGGCTCCGTCTGATAAGATCACCGTCTGTGCGTCATTGGCGAGAGCGGAATTTGTAAGCGAATATGTAAAGCCAACGATCAAATTTCCGCAGCCGCGGTAAAGTGCATTTTGGCGACATCATGCGCCTGGAATGACACACCACCCAACGTGATGCTCGCGTTGAGCTGATTGATGGTCACGACATTGGCTGCAACCGATGACGCAGCGTTTTGCAGATAGACCGACGCTGTCGCGCCCGTGTGGGCATTGTACAGCGTGACCGATGGCGCCGCGCGCATCGGAGCGGGAAACGCGATGTTGATCGATGCGTTACTCGCGGCGTCCGAAGTTGGGCCATTGGCCAGGACGATGGCGCTCGCGTCCTGCGACGCCGTTCCTGGCGCAGTCCCCGAAAGATAGGATGAAACGAAATAACGCTGGCACATCGCCATCTCGACGCTTATCGGCCGACGCTCGAACAGCGTCACGACGGTTCCTGGTTCGAATTGCGGCCTCAAAATCGTTCCTGTCGAAAACTCGACGTTGGTCTGGCTGGCCGCATTCAGTCCCGTCGAGACGAAGGGCGCGCTGGCGTAACTGCCCGAGCCCGAATAACCTGCGCCTTGCCAGACGCGGGCCTGGGCCGTCCCCGCGTGCGACAGGGCGTAGGCGCCACCCTCAACCAGAGACGCCTCGACCGGCAGGATCAGCGAGCCCGACGTCACAGTGATCGTCGTGTCGAGCCCGCTTGTGGAGAACGTGTACGTGCCGCCGCTCGCGCCCGCCTTGACGCCGTCGTGACCATAGGCGCCGGCGGCCAGCGTCACCGTCCCCGAGACGGCGCGCTGGTTGATGGCGAAGCTGGCGTTGCGGAGACGATTGCGGAAGCCGGCGGGCGCGCCCGCGGCTATGCCTTGCGGGAAGGTCGGCTGGCCCGTGGCGGCGTTGACCACGAAGGCTTCCGTCCATGTCGATCCGTTCGCCGAAACTTTTATGTGGAGATTGTCGTCGCCGGCGAGGCCGATCTGCGCGCGCCCTGAAAAGCCGTCCTGGAACAGAATGGAGGCGGTGTTGGCGACGGCCGATTTGTTGATCGTGAGGTTGAAGCTGGTTCCGTTGAACAATGCGGAAGCGCCATAGACCGACAGCGGGTTGGTCGCATCGGCCGGGGTTCCGACGCCGATTGCCGGAAGGCTGGACGCCGCGCGAGACACGAGCGTCCATTTCGTCCCTCCGTTGCTTTGCAGCAGGACGAACCCGTACGGCGAATTGATGGCGATGGAAGCGGCGCCGTCGATCCTGTCGGAGCCGCTGGCTGCGATGGTCGCCGTGATCGTCGACGAAGCAGCGCCGCTTTCGTCGAAGATCCCGAGCGTGACGCCGGTCGGAAAGCTCGCCGCAGATGGCAGCGTCAGTGTCCGCGCCGCCGTCAGCGCGGAGACGCCAATCATCCGATCCGTCGTGAGAATGGTGTAATTCACGTCGGTCACGGTCGAGCGCGCGGCCAGGATCACCTCGGACAATTTCGCCACGGGCCAACCGCCCGGAGTCGCGCCATCGTGGACGGTGAGGCGGTTGTTTGTGGTGTCGACGATCAGTTCGCCCTGCGCGCCGGTGAAGGCGGCGACATTCGCCGCCGTGTCGCGGCGGCGCTTCAATTGAACGGACATCTGGTTTTCCTGAATCAGTTGGAAAGCGAACCGAGATCGATGATAGCGGTGACCTGCGAGGAAAGGTCGCCGAAGTCGTCTGTCTCGGCGACAGGCTGGACGACCAGTCCGAAGTCCAGGGGCGCGCCGATCGCCAGACTGGCCGTGACGGGACCGACCGCGCCGACGCCGTCAATCTTGTGGCTGTAGGCGACGCAGGTGGACAGGTCCTGAAGGCCGCCCCCAAAAATGTTGTAGCTCTGGAACTTCAGGTAAACGGTTTTCCCGATCTGCGCCGTCGACAGGTCATAGCGCAGGATCGCGGAATCCAGCGCGCAGAACGTGGAGCCGGCGGCGTGCGCGCCCGCCGGGAGCGTCGCGAGACCGCGGTAGAGCCCGGCGAGCCGGAACCGATCGGGGCCTGTGAGCGTCGCCGTGGTGAAGCTGAGATATTCGCCATCGACATAGCAGAGCGTGACCCCTGCTTCGGCGGCGATCGCGGAAACCGAGTCCAGGACCCCGGCGCTTTGCGAGAGATCGACGTTGAGCAGATTGACGGCGTCGGGGTTCGCCCCGCTGTAGACCGGTAAGGGCGTGGCGAGCACGCCCTGCGAGGCCGGAGACGCGATGGTGGCGACGCGAAGATAGGAGGCGCCGTCGAGCGACGCCCAGACGTAACATCCACCCCAGTTCGAATCGCCGGCCTGACCGCTCGCGCCGATCCACAACTGCGTGACGCCGTCGGTGAGGCTCGGCGGCGGCTCAATGATGAGCGGCGTGTTGACGGGTGGCGCGGCCGCATTGGCGTCAGGCGCGCCGTTGGTCCGACTTTGGGTCGGGTAGCGCGTCGCCGTGGCGACGCCTTGCGGGAATTCTTCGGCGGTGATCGAGAGCGCGCCTTCAGAATCCTCTTCGATCTCGACGATCCGCACCACGGTTGCATTCAGCCCGAGAGCCGTGTCGGTCAGCGTGACGATATCCATGGGTTCGAGGAGGCAGAACTCCATGGACAGCTTGAAGCTGAATGTATTGCGAATGTAGAGCCCGCGTTGCAGGATCAATTGCGCCGACGTCTGCGCCGACAGCGTATCGCAGATTTCGTGCGCGGCGATGGTCGAGCCGATGCGTCGACCGTAGCGGTTGATGGCGCCCTGGTCGAAGGCGACAATGGGACCGGTGTTGTACGAATCCGAGCGCGCCTGGATTTCGATGGCCTGCTGATTGTAGGTGGCGTAGGGGTCCGAGCGCGTGATCTTGACGGGGTCTTCGCCTTCAATGTTCAGGAAATCCTCGTCATCGAGGTCGTAGATCGGGACGAGGTTCGGCGTCCAGGTTTTCTGCAAATCGGCGGAGCCGCCGGTGACGGGACTGTCGCCGTAAGGGATGATCTTCAGCAAGCCGCCCGACCACACGGCGGTCGAATTGGTGAGCTTTAGCCAGCGCGTTAGGATGGAAGACGCGGTCTCCGGCATGTTGAGGACCGGACTGATGGCGAGATAATTGGCCCAGCAATAGGTCTGGTAGGAGCTGTCGCCCGAATTCGCGTAAAGCGACGTCGCGTCGATGGAGGAGGCGGGGAAGCCCACGCCATATTGTGGATTGGTGAGGAAATCCGAAATGACCTGCGCAGGATCTGCGTCGACGCCATTGACGCCGGCGCCGTAGAGAACGCCATGGACCTCGAAATTGTTGTCGCCGATGCTCGCCGAGGCGCCGAGATTGTAGTTGGCGCTGGCGACATAGGCGACACCGGGATAGTTCAGGGCCTGGCTCGGAAACGCCGTCGCGAGATAGGACCAGATATCCTGGGGAGACGCGCCCTTGAACAGACTGAGCCCGAGCGCGACCAGATTTGTCGTCGTGCTGGAGGTCTGCCAGACTTGGCCTATGCCGGTGATCGGCCCCTCGCATATGCCCATCATGATCGAACAGGCGTAATTGTAGCCGGTCGTTCCGCCTTTGCCGCCGCCCTTGCCGCGGGCGCGTTGCGCGATGGCCTTGAAGTTTTCGTACCAGAAGCAGTTCGGCGCGAGCACATTGGCGCCGTAAACGATCGGAACGGGCACGCAACTGGATGTCGTCTGGACCTGCAGGCCAGAATATTTGGTGATCTGGGTGTTGACGTTTCCAGCGCCGAGAAAGCCCATCGGCTAAACCTCCGGTTGGGGCCAGATCGAGAACCAAGCGAGCTTGCGCCGGGGATCGGTCAGGACGGGATTTTGCGACAGCCGCTCCTCCACGACGCAACCGGCGTCGTGATAGGCGTGGATGATCGAGAGTGGATCGGCCTCGGTCACGATTCCGCCATGCGAATAGCTGCGGCCGTAGCGGAACAGGACGATGTCGCCTGGCTGCGGGTCTTGAACGCGCCTACAGCGGCGGTTGAAGAAATCGAGATATTTTTCTTCGTTGCGGTGGATCATCCAGTCAGGCGCGTAGGGACGCGGATCAAAGGGCGGCGTGAGGCCGAGATCGACGAAAACGCGCACGATGAACATGCCGCAATCTACCCCGACGCCGCGAATGTCGGCGGCGTGGCGATAGGGGGTGAGCAGCCATTTGCGCGCCTCGGCGACGACACTCTGGCGTTCCTGCACATCGGACATGTCCGCCTCCTATTTGCCGCCCTTGGCGCTGCCGGTGGTGACCGACGAGAGCGGTCCCGTGACGATCTGCGGCGGCGGCACATAGGGAAAGCCCCTGAACTTGCAGAGATTGTTGAAACGGTCCTTGCAGGTCCCCATGGTGCGGTCGCAGCCGTAAGTGGCGACGAAGGCGTCGCCGGCCGCAGGCGGATAAGGCAGCGGATAAGACAGGACCAGGCGGCCTTCGCCAGCGGACTTGATCGTCAGATTGGCGCCCGTGTTGACGCCGGAAGTGAAGGCGACGGTTCCCTGCTGGTATTCCGGCGCGGAGGCGCTCCACATGATGGCGGTCTGCGTCGATCCAGCGCCCACCGCGCCCGCCGTCGAATAGGTTCCCGCCGCCAGGCCGCATTGCGCATCGTAGAGGACATGCTGGCAGTCGGCCTGGTAGACGTTGCGGGGCATATCGATGTCCAGCAACACCATGTCGGAGGCGACGGTGACCTGCGCGCTGACGCGGCCAATCGAGTCGATCTGGGCGACGCGGCCCTTGAACAGGATGACGGAGCCGATCGGCGTGCTCCAGTCGCTGAAAAAGACCTTTTCGCGCTGGATCGCCGCGCCGTCGAGCAAGCCCTGCTGGACCGCCTGAAGGAACGGAATTCCGCCGATGGTGTCGGTGGGTCGGGCAAAAATCATCACCTGCTGGCTGTCGACGTTGACGCCGCAACTCGCCATGTATTTCAGGCCGGAGATCAGGACCGAGTTGGCGAGATAGGTAAAACCGTTCAGCGAAACAGGCGTGTCGAGATCGGTGTAAGTCAGGATCGTTCCTGTCGACAGCCAGATCGTAAAACATTCGGCGGTGAGCAGCGGGGCGTCCGATGTCGGACGCAAGCCGTTGAGGTAGGCGATGAGGGCGGCGGGAGCGGATTTCATTCAGCGCACCTGACGAAATTTCAAACCGCCGATCGTCCACAGACCGGAGGCGAAGTTTTCGAATTCGGCCTGGTCGTCCAGGAACCGGCACTGGAAGGCATAAGCGAAGCTTGCAGCGATGATTGCGCCGCTCGCGGGAGCCGTCGTGAAGTCGATGAGGTTCGGCGCCGTGGACGTGTAGGAGGAGGTGGCCGCGCCCGCGACCTTGATGGTGGCGATGGACGTGACATAGCTCGCCGGCTCGTAATAGCCGCCGATCGACCGACCGAGCACGAAACGTGTGGTGGCGCCGTCGCCGGTGGCGATGGCCTGGGCAGTGACCGCGTTGTCAGTCGGATCGACATAGAGAAACGTACCCTGCTGACCGCCGCAGGACATCCAAAAGCCCATAAGAGTTTGCAGGGATTTGGCTTGCAGGCTGACGTTAGCGCCGCTGGAGTCCAGCGCATCGAAGCAGAGCTCGAACTGGTAGAGCGCGTGGGCGTAAAAGGACGCGCGCACTTCGCGTCCCGAAGTATGCGAGGCGACGCGAGTCGAAAATGTCGGCGTCTTCTTAACGCTCCACCCCTGACCGGGGAGGGTTGGGAAGATGGGAGGGCTCACGCGCGCACCGTTTCAAGTTTGAGGTTTTTTGTTTCCCAGAGATCCGCCATGAACTGTTCGAGCTCCACGGCGTCATCGACGAAGCGCGCGAGATGTGCGGCGGTGAAATCCGCTGTCACCACGGCGCCGGCCGAGGGGGCGACAACGAAGGTGAGCGTCGCCGGCAGAATCGACACGGCATAGGCGCTTACGGGCTGCGCCACGCCGTCGATGTATACGGTCGGCGAACCGATCAGCGCTTGGACGGTTTCGGTGAAGCCGCCGAAGACCCGCATCAGGACGAAGGATTTGGTCTCTCCGTCGCCGGCGCCGACCGGGGCGCTCGTGACCTGCCCGAGGTCTTGGGGCGGGGCGAACAGGAATGCCTGCGCTTGGCCGACGTGGGCGGCGACAAAGGCGATGACCGCTTGCAACTCGGCGTTTAAAGCATCGCCGCGCAGGAGATCGAAATTCAGCTCGATGTCATACAGCGGGGCGATACGCCGGGCGGCGCGAAGTTCCCGGCCCGTCACATGGGTGTGAATGCGGGTGACGAAATACGGTTTGTATTTCGCGCTCCAGCCCTTCTCGTTGAGAATTGGAAAGGCGACATGGTTTTTCGCCACGGGCGGAGCGTCAGGCGTTGGCGGCGCGGCGGACGGTCCCTTGCCTGCAATCCAGTTGCCTGTCGCCCAATTGCCGCCGTCGCCCCAGACGTCCGTATCGAGCGGAAAGATCGGGAAGGGACGCGCGTCCCAGTTCCAGGCGCAGCAGAACGACGTGAGGAGCATCGGGACGCCGGTGGAAGAGGTTGCGTTGTGGGCGGTCCAGTAATCGTGCACGGTTTGCAAGGCGAGATCCGCGAGCGCGTCGTCGCGCAGGGGCTTCCAGCCCATGCCGATCGATCCCGTCCACAGCGACCAAGACGGCGTCGCGCTTTCGCTCGATTTTGCGTCATAGAAAACGTTCGGCTGGTTGGTGCAGCGATCCACGCTGGCAAAACCATATTCGGCGAAGACGATTGGCTTTGACTGGGGGACCCAGGCCGTATCAGGGCCGTGCGGGCTCCAGCCGGTTCCATCGCCATTGTCGTAGATGGCGCGATGCGTGTTGTTCCACCACCAGCGCAGGCCTTTTCGCATGAGCAATTGCTGATTGGCCGCGAAGGGACGACGTGTTTGCGTGAGGCGATCGCCGAGCGGACGCGTGCAGCGCTGGTCGGTGCCGAGCGGGTCTAGGCCGAGGCCGTCCGTGTCGCTGCTGTAGTAAAACCAGTTGTAGCCCTCACCGCCCTCGATATTGGCGGCGAGATAATTGGCGTTGCGCAGGGTTGGCTGGCCGGGCAGGCCGAGGCCGTTCATTTCCGTGGGCGCTGGCGGCCAGGTCTTGGGCGCGGGGGCGCTCCAGTTGTGGCAGTCGAGGCCGCCGTCGCCCAGCGTCCAGTCGGAGAGCGGCATGTAATTGTCGAGAGCGACGAGGTCGATGTTTTGGGACGCGAACAATTGGTCGAGATGCGGCCATTGACCGTCGGCGCCGGGGTGCTGCCAGCCGTTCCAGGTTGACCAGTCCGGGGAATAGGCGATCAGGTTCTTGTAGTTGCTGACGTCGCGCGCGAAGCCCGCGCTGTCGAATATGCCGCGCACGTCGGCCGCGAGCTGGCTCAGGCCGGCGACGAACGGATAATCCCATTGCGCGCGACCGTTGGCGTCGGTGCTTCCGGCGCGCGTCCAGTTTGGCCCGCGCAAGATTTCGAGGCCGCGCAATTCCGAGCCGAGCAAGAAGAGATCGACGCCGCCCGCGACTGCGCAAAGGTTGGCGTAGTGCAGGATGAAGCGGCGATAGGTGAAGTCGGTCGGCGAGCCGGTGTAGGCGACGGTGAGGTTTGTGGCGTCGCGCGCGAATTGCGCGGGCGTTGCCGCGCCGAGGAATTTTTGCACGGCCTGCGTTGTCGCCGCGGTGAGATCGGTGGCGAATCCAATGCGGCCGCGCCAGGGTTTTCCCGGCGCATCCATCAGGATGAAGGGGTAGAACACGACGCGATAGCCCCTCGCGCGCAAATCGCGGATGCAGCGAACCACGCTTTGATCGGAGGGCGTGCCGCCATAGACGGCGGCGCCATTTTCGGCCGAGATCGGAATGAGACCAGACGAGGTTTGCGTCAGGCTGGAAACCTGCCAGTTCGAGGCGGTCCAGGCATTGTTGACAAACGACTGGAAGGCGCCGCCGACGTAGTTGGTCGCAGGATAAATTTTGCAGGCCGCGGCGTCCGTGGAATCGCCGAACCAGGCGCAGACCAGGGCCACCGTCTGGCATTCCGGATGCGCCGCCGCGAGTTGGTCCAGCGCGTAGGAATAGTCCGATTTCGTCCCGCCGGGGACGCAGTAAGTGTTGACAGGCGAATAGGCGCTCGCCTCGGATTTCTTGCCCTGCGCCGGCAGCGTGTCGTAGGTGAACTCGCCCGAGGCCGGGAGCAGGCAGACACCGAAAATCTGCGCCATGGCTCAGCGGGCCAAACGACGGAGGCCGAGGTGGTCGCCCTTGCGCACGGCCTGATCCATGGCTTTCATGATCTGCCGAGAATTGGCGCCGAGCCAGTTCTTGACCGAGCTGGCGTCGAGGGCGCTGACATTGAGATGGACGCTACTCGCCCCGCCTTGCGGCGCGCCGCCGCCGCCGGCCTGGCTGGACAGCATCGAGCGGAAAGCGCTCGCCTCGGCGGCGGGCATGACAAGTTCGTTCTGGTGGACCATGGCCAGTTGGTCATGCGGGATCGACCAGGCGCCGATATCGAAGGCGGCGACCGACATGACCGCGCCCTGGGCGGCGGCCGCCGGCCCGGCGGCGGCGGGACCCATGATCGGCGACAGGAAGCCGAACACGCCCGCAAAAGTCTCCGAGGCGGACGCGATGATGCTGCGCAGCACCGACGAAAAAATCGTCGCCTGTCCCGCCGCCGCCTCGCCGGCGGAAATGCCGGAGCGCGCGGCGGCGCCCGCGCTGGCCGCGGCCGTCTTCTGGCCTTCGGCGGCGATAGATAGCACCGCCATGGCGAGCTGCTTCTTCGCCCAGTCCGCGACGATGTCCACGCCCATCTTGACGAACTGGTTGACCAATGCCGTCGTGACCGCGCGCATCGCCTGCTGCAAATTCTTCGCGCCCGTGATCATGCCGGCGAGCGAGGACGACATCGACGAGGACATCGCGTCGATCATATGATTCCACGGGCCGACGATTTGCTGGACCGATTGCAGCATCAGGCGCTGGCTGTTCGCCGCATATTGCTGGTCGAGCAGCATCATGCGGCTGAGCACCGCCTGGCGCTGCGGCAGACGCAGATTGTCGATCTGCAACTCCTTCTGCAGCAGGGCGCGCTCGGCGGCATATTCGGAGTCGAGCGCCGCCTGGGTCGCGGCGACGCGCTCGCCGCCGCTCATGATCTTCAGTTTGGTCAGCTCTCTGTAGAGCGCCTCCTTTTGGCTGAGCCCGGCCCGCTCCGCCGCGATCTCGCCGTTGATCGCCACAAGGCTGGCGCGGGCGATTTCCTGGTGGGACGTGTTGGCGACCGAGGGCAACTGCTGGAGGGCGGCCGAAACGCGCGCGACGCCGCCGAGGAAGCCCGAGACGTCGGCGCCGAAGGAGATCGAAACATTTGAATCGGCCATGGGTCACCCGAAGTTTTAGAAACGGCCGGAGGGAAACAGGGCGCGCAAGGCGCCTAAATCCTTCTCCGGCTGCTTTTGTGGGCGCCAGACGCCCATGCCGACGGCGATCATCACCAGCAGCGCCGGCGTTGGCGGATTTTCGCGCCAATAGGCGTGACGAGCGAAAACGCGCGCGAAAGTGAGTTCGTCTTCCAGCGCGTCGGTCCAGGCTTCGCCGGACATCTGGCAGTAATGGGCGACGATCCGGTCGAAATCCGGCGCGCCCTCGCCTACTCCCCCGGCGTTGCGGTTTCGCCTGGCGTGAACAGGCCGGTCTGCTTCGCGATGATCGCGAGGGCGCCGGCGAGGTCCGAAAAACCCGCTTCGAGATCGAGCAGGTCTTCACGGGTGAAATCGGGATGGGCGCGCGACAGGCCGGCGTGAACGACGTCGATCATCAGGTCGAAATCGTCCTGTTCCATTTGCGCCGCCGCGAGAGGATCGCCGGCGCCGATGCGCGCCTGGATGGCGTTCAGCCGCGGCAACAGTTTCAGCAGGCCGGGCACGACCACGCGCGCCTGGCGCAAGGACAGCGCGGGAATGAAGAATTCCCGGCCGCCCAGGGCCGCAACCGGGGCCTTGGCGCAATCTATCTTGGGATCAATTCGCATGTCAGATCGCCGTGTTGATTTCGCCGAGATTGTTCGCCGCATTGGCGAAGGCTTCGAAGTCCAACTCGGGGATGCCGAAATCCTGGATCTTGGTGGCGACCGTCAACTTGGTCGAGACGCAATTATAGAGGCGCAACGACCATTGCCCCGCCGTGGTGTTGGCGTTGGTCTGATAGAAATCGATCTGGAACGTCGGCGCGGCCCCCATCAACTTGTTGGACAGCACCGCGCGCGTGCCGGAGCCGGAAGCCGTCTGCGTATAGGAATAGGAGACCAGAATGGCCTTGCCGGAATCGCCCGAGTTGAACGTGTAGACGCCGGCGGAAAGGGTGTACTGGCCGACGGCCGGCGCGGTGGCGACGCGGGTGAGGGCGAGGCCGCTCGACGCATAGACAACGCCGAGATCGGCGTCGAAGGCGGCGGCGTTGGCCGTTGCATAGGTGTAAGGCGAGGAGGAGGCGACCGCGCCGGCCTCGTTATAGGCCCACAATTTTTGGCCCGTCGCCAGCGTCTGTCCGAAGAAACAGGAATTGTAGAGCGGGCCGTCTATATTCGCGAATTTCGCCTTGCCAGTGATCTTGCCCTCGCCGCGCGCGAAGGCGATGGGGAACTGGTATTGGCCGAAAAGTTGTTTCGACGAAAAGCTGAAATCGAGCGTAACGTCCTGGAGCGCGCCGAACTGCACCGGCGTCGCGTTGGCGCCCGACGGCGTGGCGATGAGAACGCCCGAGCCGAAAGCGACGGAAGTTGTGCTTGGCATGAAACATTGCTCCTTGTGATGGCGCTTACGGCGCGAGGATTTTGAGCGGGACCATCGCGAGGCCCTGTCCGTCGAGGTCGCCGGGGTCCTTCACGATGCGACCCTCGATGCGGCAGTGATAGACGAGGCCGCCAAGGGTCTGGCGGTCCAAGCCGGGGGGCGGCGCGAGCGCCTCTTCCAGCGCGTCGAGCGCGATGTTGAGATCGCGCGCGGGAATGGCTTGCGGGTCCTGGCCTGCCGAAATGTAGACAAACAGATCGACGTTGAGCGTGGTCTTGCCCGGCAGGCTTTCAGAAAAGAAGGCGACGTTTTCCGCGTGCTCGGTGACGAACAGCGCGGGCTGGTCGGCGGCGGACACATCGCTCCACAACTTCAGGCGACGCGACAGCGTCGCCCATGTGTCGTTGGCGTTGATCGGCGCCGAAAACCGGGCTTGCGCCAGTTGCGCGAACAGAGCTTCCATGATGGTTTCGCGCGCGTTCATGAACCGTCCTTTGCTCGGCTCGCGGCCTCGGCGATAGCGTCGGCGATGGCCTGCTGGATATCGGCGCTCTTGTCCGCGAGCGCGGAGCGCAGGTAGGAGCGTTCGGGGATTTGCGATCCCGGATGGTTGACGCGGCGTGCAAAAGCCTGCTTGCCGTTGAACATGAAGGCGAGGGCTTTCGCCTTGTCCGGGATGATCTCGTGGGCGGCGGTCTTGCCGCCATATTCGTGGATCGCGTCATAGGGCGCGCTGCCGTCGCTGGCGATTTCGACGGAGAGCGCATTGTCCTGGTCGGCGCGGCGCAACTGGATGGAATTGCGCAGGACGCCGCTGCGCGTGTTGAGCGCTCCGCCGCTCAAGTTTACGCCGACGACCTGCGCGTAAATGTCCTGCGCCAGCGCGTCCATCTTTTCCGCGAGCGCGACGCGCAGGTCGTCGGGAAGCGCGGCCAGACTGGCGGACAGTTCGGCGGCGCCTTCGAGGCTGAAGTCCAGCATGTCAGTTCGAGATGATGCGGCCGAAGCTGCGCAGGCTTTGCTGCACGTAATCCGGCATGGCGGTGATGCGATAGGCGGCGGTTTCCTGGCCGCCGAGGCTTTTTGAGACCATGCCGATCCGGTCGCGGTGACGGTAGCGGTCGGCCGCCCATTCAAGGGCGCAGGAGGCGAGGTCGTTGGGTACGTAGCCGTAGTTCAGGAGGACGTGCGCGCCGGCGTCCGCAGGTGCAAAAATATAATCGCCGAAGGCGTCGACGGCATATTGGCCCTGGGCCGGATTGGCTGCGACCGGCGTGAGGGCTGAGCCCGACGCGTAGGCGACGCCGCAATCGACCGCGAAGGGACCGTAGGGCTGCGCGGCGGAGATCCGCGGGGGGGCGACCGGAACTGTTCGCGGCTCATTGCTGATCTGGTAGCCGGCGCGGTAGGCGACGGTCACATTTTGCCAGCCGCGCGGAAACACGCCGCTGCGCAGCATGATCATCTGCATGGCGCCGGGCGGCTCGTCGTCGCCGGGTTCGAGCAGCCAGCCGAAGCCGCGGCCATCGGTCGACTGGGGGATCGCCTGTCCGTCGATGCTCACCGAGGCGACGGAGACCACGGGCCAGTTGCGCAACTGGATGCGGTTGCGGCCGTTGCCATCGAAAATGTCGGTGACGTCGCGCGGCCAGAGGAAGGCGCGATTGAGCCAGGTGCAAATCGCCCGGCTGATCTGGCTGATCATGCTGGACAACAAAATGTCGTCGGCGCTGGACTGGACGCCGAGATGAGCTTTGAGCGCGCTCAGGGAAACAAGATCGCCTCGCGCCATGGTCAATCCGCTTTCCGTTTGGTCTTGGTTTGCGGCGACGGCGGTTCGGCGGCGGGCGCCGGGACACAGCCGTGGGCGAGGAGATCGCCCGCGAGAACTTCGTCCGCGTCGAAATAGCCTTGGGCGTCGGGAATGATTTCCTCGCCCGCGCAGGAGAGCGCGGCGACCCCGGGGGGAGCCTGAAACTTCATTGGGGATTTGTCCTATGAAAGGCGGCGGGGCGAGGGCCCTCGCCCTTCGAGAAGGCCCTTCGGGCCTCCTCAGGGTGAGGGCCAGAGGTGATGCGAAGGGTCAGCCGTTGCCGATATTGGTGATCACCGACATGGACGGCGGGAAATAGTGCTGGAGCACTTCGTCGGCATAAACCCCGTATTCGTAGCGGCGGGCGCGCAGCGGCCACTCAATCTGATAATAATCCTGGCGGGTGCGCATCTGGATGACATTGCCGACATTGGCCAGCGGATAAGGCAGCTGGCGCGTAAGGAACAGCATGGTGCCCGCGGGCATGTTGGGGTGGATCTTGATGTCGAGCGACTTGGCGCCGGCCATCGAATATTTGTTCTTGTAGGTCGTCGCCATCACGCCGCCGGCGAAGGCGTCGTTGCGCGCGTCGAACAGGAAGCGCTGCGCGGCGTTGGAGCCGGCCGACAGCACCTTTTTCGAGATGTTCATCGCTTCCTGAGAGGAGACCCAGACCTCGTCCGGCGACAGGCGGTAATTGTCCCAGTTGGCCTTGAGCACGTTCTCGATTTCGACAATGCCGCCGGCGCCGTCCGCTGTCAGCGGCGTGCCGGCTCCGGCGACGCCATCGGGTTGAGTGACGATCAGCGAACCGGAGCCCGAGTTGAAGGCTTGGGTGAGCAGGCCGTCGAAGGCCAGCGCGTTGACTGACCAGTCGGCGGCCGGCAGCGAGGCCGCCGTCTGCGCTCCCGTCGCGGTCGCGGTGATCACCACGGAATTGATGGTGGTGATGGCGGCGAGCACTTCGGAACCCGCCGCGCCCCAGAACCAGGCGTAGCCGGCCGCGCCGGATTTGACCGTGACGGAGGCGGTGACGGCGCCAGTGGGGCCAGTCACGCTGACGGTGGCGTTGGTCGATTTCCGCGCCGCGCCGCCGCCGAAGGAGTCGGAACTGCCGTCCGCGTTGGTGCGGGTGATCGAGGCCTGAATCCCGGAGCTGACGGACGCGTTGATGAGGCCTTCGTGGGACAGGGCCACGGCGATCACCGAGAGGGTCGAGGTTGCGAGCGAGCCTCCGGTGGTCGAGGCGGCGAGCGTCGGGGTTGCAGTCGTTCCCAGCGCCATGGAGCCGTTGCCGCCTAGGATCATCGCCTCTTCGCCAATCATCAGGGCTTCGAGGCCGGTCTGGGCGGAAAGCGCGCGGAGGTCGTCAAAACCCTGGCCGGCGTATTGGGCCTCGAAGTCCACGCTGGTTTCGATGCCGAGGCCCTTGTAGTTGGCGACATATTCCTTGGTGGTCATGGCGGCGACGCCTCCGCGGTTGCCGCCGGACACACCGATGCGCAGGCCGGAGGAATTGACCGAGGTGATGGCGCGCCAGGCGGCCTGCACGCCGCCCTTGCCGGACACGCGCGGGATGGAGTTGCGCAGCGGCGTCAGCACCGGGAACAGCAGTTTGGCGCCGGCTTCAAGGTCGTAATAGGTGAGGCCGGTGGTCGCCGAGGCGCTCTCGGCGAAGGTGGATTTTTCCAGGCTGGCGAAGCGCGGGTCGTTGAGCGGATTCATCTGCGACTTCCGGATCGCTTCCTTCAATTCGAGCGCATTCTGAACTGCGGTCATGGACTTGCTTTCTCTGTTGCGAATTTTTCGACGATCAACCGAAGCGCTTCGGTTGGGACTGGGCGGCCTTGATGAGAACCAGCGAGGCTTTGGCAGGCGAAAGCCGGGCGAGTTCCGCCGCGAGCGCGTCGAGCCCTGTTTCGTTCGACTTGGAGACGGCGGCGTAACCCGGGATGAGCGGCGGCGGCGCGGGCGTTTGCTCCAGCGCTTCGACGCGGGCGGCGAGTTCCGCCAGTTTCGGGCGCAGGTCCGCCGTGAGTTTTCGAAGCGCGTCCGTCTCGGCGCTCAGTTTTTCCACGCGCGGGTCGGCGGAGAATTTTTGCGCCGGGCGCGGCTGCATTGCGACGACCACTTCGGTCTTCAGACGCGCGAGCAGTTCGGTCAGTCCGTCGTCGTGGATCGGATCGGCGTTGAGGTCGTGGACGATGGCGTCGAAGAAATCACCGATAATCTCGGCGGCCGGGGCGCCGTTCTCGATGTTGCCGCGCAGCCAGTCGCTCAGCGCGCTCGGGGTTTTGTGGGCGAAGGCGCGGGTTTCCCTGGCGCCGTCGGCCTTGACCAGCTCAAAACTGGCTTCCGGCAGGCAGGGGAGATCAACCAGCGAGATTTCGCTGGGTCTGGCCGTGTAGCGGACGAGATCGGGATTTTCCGGGTCGGGCCAGCGTTTCAGATAGGCGCCGCCCTGGGAGAAGCCGGTATAAACCCCCTCCTCCACCTTGCGCCATTCGTCGTCGTCGATGATTTTCGCGGCGATTTCGATGCGCTTTTCCGCGTCGTTGAAGCGGATCGAGGCGATTTTTCCGGCGGCCACCGCGCCGTGCATGGCGCGGACATTGCCAAGGCTCTTGCCGTCGGTGGCCTTGGCGAAATTTTTGGACCAGGCCTGGTATTGAGGCTTGGTGCTGGCGTAATCGCAGATTTCGCCGGCGCGGTCGGGGGATTCCGCCGTCGCGTAGCCGTAAACCAGCCGCTGGGCGGCATCGGCCTTTCGCAGGGGGATGAACATTTGCAGTCGATCCGACACTTTGGCTCCTTTGGCTGTCGCCGCGCCTTTGACGAGGCCGGGCAATTTTTCTAAACGGGGGGCGTCGCCGCTTTTTTTCGCGGCGCGACGGGATGGGACGATGGATTTCTGGAGCGACAAGGCGCGCGGTTTGAGCCCCTACACGCCCGGCGAGCAGCCGCGCATCGAGGGGCTTGTAAAACTCAACACCAATGAATCGCCTCTTCCGCCCTCGCCGCGCGCGGTGGAAGCCATGCAGGCGGCAGCGGGCGACGCCTTGCGGCTTTATCCCGATCCGGAGTCAGTCGCCTTGCGGGAGACGCTGGCCCGGTATCATGGGGTGGCGCCGTCAAATGTTTTTGTCGGCAACAGTTCCGACGAAGTTTTGGCGCATGTGTTCGTCGCGCTGCTGAAGCACGACCGTCCCTTGCTTGCGCCCGACGTGACCTATTCGTTCTATCCGGTCTGGGCGAAGCTTTATGACGTTGCCTATGAGACGGCGGCGGTCGATGAGGGCATGCGGATTCGGGTGGACGATTTTTGTCGGAACTCGGCTGGGGCTATCGTGTTCGCCAATCCCAATGCGCCCACCGGAATTGCCCTGTCGCGCGACGCGGTGGCGCGGATGGTTGCGGCCAATCCTTCGATCCCCGTGGTGGTGGACGAGGCCTATGTCGATTTCGGCGGCGAGACGGCCATTCCGCTGATTTCGGAGTTTCCCAATCTGCTGGTGGTGCGGACGTTCTCGAAGTCGCGGGCGCTGGCGGGATTGCGGGTTGGTTATGCGATTGGCGACGCCGGGCTTATCGAGGCGCTTTCTCGTGTGAAAAATTGTTTCAATTCCTATCCGGTCGGGCGCATCGCCCAGGCCGGGGCCATCGCTTCGGTCGAAGATGACGATTATTTTCAGGCGGGGTTGGCGACAATTGTCGCTGAGCGCGCGCGTATGACTTCGGCGCTGGTGGAGCTTGGGTTTGAGGTTTTGCCGTCGAGCGCCAATTTTGTGTTTGCGCGGCACGGGGCTTTTGGCGGCGCCGCCTTGGCGCAGGCGTTGCGCGAGCGGGCCGTGCTGGTCCGGCATTTCAATGCGCCGCGCATTGCGGATTATTTGCGCATCACCGTGGGGACGGCGGAACAGACGGACAGGCTGATCGGGGCGTTGCGTAAGGCGCTTGGCTGATTTCACCTTTCACGGCGCTCCAGTCCGGCGGACGGCCGGACAATCAGGGAGTATTTCGACGCTCCTGGCGCGCCCGCCATGACTGCAAATAGGCTGCGACCACTGAATCGGGCGATCCGGATGTTGTCAGAGGGTGGACGCTGCCATCGAACTCCACCACGAGAGGGCCAAGACCCGGAACCTCATATTTCAGGTCACCGGTTTCCAAGAATTTTTTCGGGGCGCCAAAGAAGACCCACCCGAATGGATATTGACGTTCCTTTCCCGGAACCAAAACGATTTCCGAGCTATGATCCTCATTTAAATTTTCCGAAGCGATTGCTCGCGCTTGTTCAATGGTGATTTTATCCATCGCCAAACTCCAGCTTTGGCAAACAAGGTAGATCAGGCATGCCACCAACGGAGTAGTGAGTGTTCCGCGCGCCATCTCTTCTCACTTGTCCCTTGGGATCACGCCAACGCCGATTTCGCTCTTTCCGTCTGAATTGTAGCGGAGATTTGCAGCTTTCGCGTCATAAATGACACCGGCGTTTTGTCCTGGCTTCCAGTTCTGGCCTTCCACGATACCGACTTTTCCGTGATCGTTCGCGATGATTACAACATGAGATCCAGCGTTATTCGAGTATTTGATTCCCACAATTGCCATTGCGCCGTCGCCGGCTGACTTCGCGGCCCCGTAGGCGTCATCAATGCTCTTCCCCCAACCTATCTTCGTGTTGAAGCGATCTTCGATTTCAGCCCAACTACCGTCAAGGCCGGTCTTGGCGACAGCCTTGGCATTTGTGCCTCTCAACCGGGCCGCCACGGCATCAATTATAAACCCGCAGTTTTTCTGATCGTTTTTGGGTTCACATGAGTGGCAGCATTCTCCAGCTTCGCTCCAGGTCTTCGTGGCGATGGGGATTGTGAGTGTGGCTGCTTGCCTGATGTGTTCTTATCGTTCTGTTCTCCCGGCAAAGTCGAGTTTCCGTTGGCGTCCATCCACGTTCCGTGGTTGTCGCGCGGTTGAGAATCGCTGAACTTATCGAGCATGCAGGCTCCGACGATGTCGTCAGAGTTCTTTTTTTTTTCGCCGTCGCTCGCAACCGCATCTTTGCTGAGCCGCGCCACACCCTGCCCGGTCGTGACTGTTAGCACATCGGCCATGGGGTCGTTGGGAAGGGTTTCGCCCAAGATTTCGGCGGCGCGGCGGCGGGTCATCATCCCGGCGTTGACCAGAGCCACCAAATTTTCTCGCTGGACCGTGGGGTCGATCACGGCGTCCGTGCGCCAGGCGAATTCGAGGTTTTGGGCGCCGAGTTGCGTGATGATGGCGTCGCAGAGGCGCTTGATCCAGGCGAGGATGGGTTGCAGGCCCTCCTCGTTGGACATTTGCGTCTGCGTCTCGCTGGTCGAGCGATTCATCTGGTTGATGAAGGGTTGTGGCGACACCGAAAAGGCGAAGCAGACGACTCGGGCGATCCACTCGTCAAACGCGTTTTTCAGCTCGGGTTCGCGGGTCTGTATAAACGTCTTGGCGACGCCGCCGGGGACGAATTTCGCGCGCCGGCGCCTCGCGAGATCGCCGTCGAAATAGAGGTCCCAATAATCCTGAAAGTTCTTGATCTGGTCGGGGGTCCAGCTGTCGGGCACGCCGATCAGGCTCTCGGGGATGTTGCCCTCGGTGTAGTAGTTGAGTTGGTGCAGCTGGCGCTTGATGCCGATGTTGACCGTGGCGATGATTTGTTCGACGGGGGAAAAACCGTAGGCGCGGTGGCTACGCAGGTTGCGCGGGCGATAGATGATGTCGCGCGCGGTGTAGTCGACCGCCGGCAAGCCCTTTAAAATTTGCTGGTAGGCAACGGGGTGGACTTGTTTGCCACCCTGCTTGAAGGGGCGCGGGGTGCGGCCCCAGAAATCGAGGACGGGTTTGATGGTGGCGCCGTCGAGCGGGTGCAGGCCCAACAAATTGCCGGCGCGGTCGCGCTCGCACCAGAGCGCGGGGGCGTCGATGACGAACAAATCTTCGAGGATCATGCGCAGCCAGGCGTTCCAGTCGTGTGCGCCGTCGGGGCTCTGCAAAAAAGTTTCGACGCGGGCGATTTCGGCGGGGTCGGCGTGGCGGCCGGGTTTGGCGCGAATGGTCCAGTTCATGCGCTCGACCTGATCTTTGCGCGTCTCGATGACAAGGCGCAGCAGGTCGTAGGCGTCGGCGAGCGCGCGAAGGTCGGCGAAGGAGATGGGCTCATACCCTCTCGCGCGCGCGGAAAGGTTGTACCCGGCCGGGAAATCCCACTGGCGGCCGGCGACGTCGCTCGGGGCGCCGGGATTGATGGGAGTGGAGGGGCCGAACCAGTCGTCGGGCGCCTGGGCGCTCGCGCTGGCGCGGGCGGAAAATTCCGCAGGCGAAAGGGACCAGCGTGGCAAGCCCGCGCCGCGTTCGGTCATGGGAGTCTCCAGGTATTGAGTCGCTCGACGCGCTCGACATGCGCGGATGCGTGGGCCGCCCTCATCCTTCGAGACGCCCGCTCACGCGGGCTCCTCAGGATGAGGGCTTCTTCAGAGCGGCGAGATCATCCCAAGCCGCTCTGCTTTCCCGCCATGGTGCGGTAAAATTCAAAAACAGCGTCGCCGCTTTCCTGGCTGAGCGCCAGGGCGGTGACCGCCCAGACCAGGGCGTCGACGCGGTCGGGGGAATAGCCGTTTCGCGCCCGATCAAAATCGGGGGTCATGGCGCACATCTGGTCTTCGAGGCGGGCAAAAACCCCGCAATGTTTGACGCGGCCCTGTTCATAGAGGGCGGCGACCGGCTCGGCGCGGGCGAATTTGCCTCTGCTGGCGCGCACGGCGCGATACGGGATGTTGGCGTCGATCTGGCGCAGCAGCGTTTCGATCATCTCGCCGCCGTTGTTGACCTCGGCGACGATGCAATCGGCTTCGAAAGTCTTGTAGGCCTCGACGGCGCGAGTGGCCCAGGCGAGAGGGGTTTCGCCCTGGCGGGAGAGATCGGCGAGGATGCGCACGTGGCGGGTCTCATCGAGACCCGCCACGATCATCCCGCATTCGTCGGCGTTCTCCCCGGAGGTGGCGGGCGGATCGACTGCGACAACAATGCGGGTGAGTTTCGTCCTTCGAGACGCCGCTTGCAGCGGCTCCTCAGGATGAGGGTTTTGGCAGCCGATTTGCGCCTGTTCGAGCAGGGCGCGGGTCCAGAGCGCGCCGGGGACATCCATGAGCATTTCGGCGTGCAGCTCCTGGCGGCCCAAGCGCGTGCCCTCGTATTTGCGCACCACGCGGTTGAGAAAATTTTCGGCGAGGTTGCCGACGTTTTCGAAGGTAGAGTGGCGGGTGTAATAGGTGAGCGGATCGGCCAGAAGATCGCGCATGAGTTTTGTCGGGCGCGGCGTGGTGGTGAGGATGGCTTGCGGTCTTGTCCCCAGGCGCAGCCCGAAGACCGCCTGATCCCAGGCCTCGGGATAGCGCCAGGCCGCGATTTCATCGCACCACAGTTTTTGATGCTGCTTGCCGCGCAGGCGCTCCGGCTCCTCGGCGGAGAACAACAGACTCTTGCCGCCGTTTGGCCATTCCAGCCTGCGTCTGTGCGCGACGTAGCGAGGGCGCTCGTCGCGCGGGCAGGACGCCAGCACGCCGGATTCGCCTTCTACCATTACGTCGCGCACATCATCGGCGGTCGCGCCGATCAGGTTGACCATGGCGAAGTCGCGCGCCCATTGGCGCACGGTTTCGGCCCCGGTCCTCGTTTTGCCCCAGCCGCGACCGGCGAGCGGAAGCCAATAGACCCAATCGCCTTCGGGGATGAGCTGCTCCGGACGCGCCCAAAACGGCCACAGGGTTTTGAGCGATTCCAGTTCATCCGCGTTGAGGTGGGAAAAGAAGCTGGCGCGCTCACGAGAGGTGAGGCGCGCCAGCTCGCGCGCATGCGTTGGGAGGGGACGCATGGCGCAAACTCAACGGTTCGCGTCTTTGGCCTTTTGGCTTTGGCCGCGCGCGAGATGCTCCAGTTTCTGGATCAAGGTTTTCCGCGCGTCTTCGAGTGAGGTTTCGGCTTCAAGGCTGGCGTCGAGGCCGAGCAGCTTTGCACGACGATCGATGATGGCCAGCACGCGCTGGGCGGCGGTGGCGTCGCCTTTGAGAGCCTGCTTGTAGTGAGCGGCCTGCAACTGGTCGAGGCGCATCAGTTCGAGGTCGCGCAGGTCGCGGGCCGGGGCGTGCGGGTTTGAACGCAGCGCCTTGGCGACGATGGCGTAAACGCGGCTCACCGACACGCGCTTGAAGCCCGCTTCCGGAAGCTTTCTGGAAATCTCGAAAAAGGTGAGGCCGTGGAGGCGCATATTGAGAATGGCGAGGTCGCGGTTGACGCGGTCGAGGGGGTGATCCTGGGCTTGCGCCTCCTGCCTATTCCTGATCGTTTTGCCGCGCGGAGCCGACGCCATGGTCCATCCATTTCCCGCCCCGCCTCGGCCCGAAGGCTCCGGGCAAAGCAAAGCCCGGCTCGCTTCGTTTGGGGACGAGGCGGCGCCGGGCGCAAATCTTCAACATGGATATTTGTAGCGGAAGTCAGTCGACCCGTCAATGGGCAAAATGGGATTTTTTGGGATTTAGCCCATTTTTTTGAGAGAGGATGGGCATATAGTTCGTTTTATCGAGCTAAAGCAATGCCTTGGCGTGGAGGGCCGAGACAAACCCGGCCATGACGGCCCGGTGCTCAGTTGACCGTGAAGCGGCCGGAGAAGCGGCCGACAATGCGGATTTCGTCGGCGCCCGCTTCATAAGGCGCATAGGAGGAATTGACGGAAATGATGCGGACGCGCATCGGGTCCGAGCCCATCACGATCTGCAGACGCTTGATTACCAGGCCGTAGCCGTCCCAGAGGGCGAAAATGCCCTCCGGGCTGGGAATGGTGTAGCGCAGGTCGATGAAGACGCGGTCGCCCTCGTACAGGCGCGGCTCCATGGAATCGCCGATCACCTCGAAGACGCGGATGTGGCGCGGGGCGGAGTGCAGCACGCCCTGAACAATGGTTTCCGGCAGGGTCCACTCGGCGGCCACTGCCGCCGCGGCGTAGGAATTGCCGTGCGCGTCATGGACGTAGGCCTCGATGGGGACGCCGCCGCCGCCGGCGCCGGCGCGGACGTCCACCTCGAAAATGGTCGAGGCTTGCGTCTCCTTGTTGTCGACGACGCGGCGCTCGACGCTGGTGTCGAAGCGGCGGGTGGTCGGCGGCTCATGCGCGGTCTCGCCCTTGCCGGCGATGAGCCAGTCGAGCGAGCGCCCCAGGGCGCCGGCGAGCTTGTTGAGCGCGGGCAGCGAACCGCCGCGCCCACGCCTGAGCGCATCGCGGACATAGGTTTCGCCCAGCCCGGCGCGCACGGAGAGGGCCTTCATGTCGAGGCCCTGGCGCGCCATCTCGGCTTCGAGCCGGCTTTTCCACTGGTCGTCCATGATGGGATTATTCCCATATTTACGTTAAGGCAGCAAGTGGGCAAATTCCCATTGACGCCACAACTTCGTTCTTATTATGTTCTACCAGCCGTTGCAAGGCGCGTTCCCCACCACGAGTTCCTCCATGACAAATATCGTCCCGTTCAGCAGTTTCGCCCTTTCCGCCACAAATGTGTTCACGCCGCGCCCCGGCGCCCGGCCCGTGACAGTCGAAAAGGCCAAGCCGCGACCGGCCGCGCCCAAGACCGGGCGTTTCGGGCTCGCCGCCGAGCCGCGCCCGGTTGCGCGCAAAATCGAGGTCAAGGCGCCGCCGCCGCCCTCCGCCGCGCAGCTCTATGTGCACAGCGGCTCGACCTATGTGCGCTCCGAAGCCTTCGAACAATGGCTGGACGAGGCGGCGCGGCGGGTGATTTCGCAAAAGCCGGGACGGATGTCCGGGGCCTACGCGCTCGAAATCCTGGCGCCCCGCACCGCGCGCACCCGCCACTTCGGTGTGCTGGAGCGGCCGCTGATTGAACTGCTGACGCGGTGCCGGGTGATCACCCACGGGCTGTCGCCGGATCGGTTTTCGGTCAGCTATGGCGGGCTCGGCGGCGAGCTGGCCCTGACCCTCACCGAATTCGCAGCGCCCTGAGGGATCCCGCCATGGCCAGACCACGCAAGTCCAAGGTGTCGCTGCCGAAACTCTCCTGTCTCGACGAGACGGGAGAGGCGGCGCGCAAAATGCTAAAGGCGTTTCATCGCTCCGGCTACCGCGCCCCGGAAGGGCCCAGCGTCGAACGGCTCTTGCACGCCGGCGAAACGGCGCATGTGGAGCGCTTTTCAGAAGTGGTGGAGGTGGCGCGCGGGGACACGTTCGAGGCGGTGGCGGTGGATTTCGTCCGCCTGCGCATCGACGACGGGCCGCTGGCGCGGTTGCGCGACCGGGGGCAACTCGACCGCGACGACAAGGCGCGCAACTGGGCGCTGGGACTGGCGGGCGAAAAATACCGGCACATGTACTTTCGCTCCGGGCTGGACCCGCTGCATTCGCTGGACCCGACGCGGGAGGTGGCCACGGATTACGCGCCAGGCGCCCTGTGGCGCAGCGAGTCGCAACTCGACGCGCTGCAACGATTTTGGGCCGCGCGCGACGCGATCCCCGAGGATTTCCGCTCAGCCGTCGCCGCCATTGTGCTGGAGGACCGCGAAATCGTCGATGTCGGACGGGAGATCGGCGCGTATCGCGACGCCAAGATGGCCGGCGCCGTCGCGCTGTTCATCCTGCGCCGGGGGCTTTCCGCGTTGGCGCGACACTATCGGATGATCGCGGCCGTGGATGCGTCGTGAAATCGGGCCGCGCCGTCGCGAACGGCGCAGCTCCCCTATGGCAAGAGGCCGTCGAGTTTGGCCACGAGGGCCGCAAGCTCGACCTGGCTGTGAACCCCTGCTTTTTGCATGGCCGCCTTGAGGTGGCCGCGCGCCGTTCCGATCCCGATGTCGAGACATGTCGCCGCCTGGTGGAGACTGTGCCCGGCGGCGACAAGACCGACCACATCGCTTTCGCGGCCGGTCAGAGACAGGGACGAGGCCAGGAGGCCGAGGGTCCGCGGGCCCGCGACGACTTTTCGGGTGACATCGACCACGACGGCGAAGGCCGCGGTCCGCGCGAACACGTCGCGCGCGGGACCATCGACGGGAACAGCCACGAGCAGGGGATTCGGAAACAGGATCGAGCCGCTGATCCGAACGATCGCCGGGGACCCGCGTCCACAGGCGGATTGAATCGCCGCATTGATCCGCTTCTGTTCGTTGGCGAGGCGCGAGGTCAATCGTGCGCGGACAATGTCGAGCAGATCGGGGATGACGCCCTGCGCGGGTTCATTGGCGTCCACGACGCTTCCGTCGCGCGCGAGCGCGAACGCCGGAAGGTCGCGCTCCAGGAACAGGCTCGCATGAACCCCGGTCTGCTTTTCGAAATGCGTCTGGCAAATGGAAGCCGCCGCATCCAGAAAAGGCGCAATGGCGTCAAAATGCCGAAGCTCGTCGGAGCCGAAAGCGGCGTCACGCGCGCCGCGGAAGAAATTGAAGCGATAATAGCCGGATGAAGACGCCAGCAACCTGATCCTGACGCCGCGGACCATTTCATTCGGCCGGCAAAACTCCTGATAGAACGCATTCTTCACGCAGGACGCGCTTGACGGATCGAGATCCCGTTCGAATGCGGGCGCAGGAAGCTCATTGAGGATCAGACCGACGTAGTCCGTCGGGACAATCCCTGACCGGAATTGATCGTAAACCTCGGCGAGGGCCACGCTCGGAGTCGCAAGAAAATCGCTGCTCGTGGTGTGAATGAAGCCGCCGCCAAAGGATCGGCCCGCCGAAGCCAGGTTTTGCAGGGGGGCGCCGAGTTCGTGGCCGAGGATCACCGCCTGGAGAACATCGTTCGCCGCCGCACGCAATTCGGCATGGTTGAGCTCGCCCATTGCGTTCCCTTCGCGGCCTGTTCAAACGAGCCGCAATTTTTCCGTCAGCAAATTGACATGCAAACCCCTTAACCTGCGACAATTCAGCGCAGCCGGAGCTGAGTCGGCGGAGGCCCGTCCTCTGCCAAATGGGAGAGGCGCGCCGAACCCTCCCGTGATCATTTCCGGCGGAAGACAAAAAGGGATCTGGAAGCATGCGCGATTGCAGTTTCGCAGAACACGCGTCGTCCGCCAAAGAAAAACGTGCCGAAAAATTCGTTGTCTGCGCCGGCGGTTATCCTCTTTCGCGCCTGCCCACGTTCGCGGCGGCGGCGGAACAGGCGAGCGCCTTCGTCCGCTTCATGCCGAGCGACGAAATCTCGATTTACGAGGTTGAAACTGGCATTCATTTCGACGTCCCCGAAAAGGGTCTCATCAATGGAGACCGTGTCGAAACGTTCCCGCCTCAGCCGGAATGACGCGCCTTCACCTTCCCTCCCATGCGCTCACGCGAGACCGCGACCGGACCGGAAACGCGATCGATCAAATGGTCGGCCGCGCGATACGTCGTCGGCGTCTTCAGCGCGACATGACGCGCGACCAACTGGCTGAGGTCGCGCAGGTCGCGCAGGCCCTCATCGACGACTATGAAGCGGGGCGAAAACGCGCGCGCGCCGAACATCTCCAGCGGATCGCCCGTGCGCTCGGCGTCGCCCCGGCCCATTTCTTCGATCGGCCCAGGCCGCAGTAGCTCGCGACCTATTTCTCCGCAGGTTTGGTCCCCTCGGGGCCGTTGGCGCCGAAGCCGACCACCTTCAGATCGGCCCCCACATCGCCCGCCTTTTCGAACTGCAGCGTCACGTGCACGGTTTCGCCAGGCAGGAACGCCGATTTCAGGCCGATGATCATCAGATGATAGCCGCCGGGTTTCAGCACCAGCTGTTTGCCCGGCTTGATTTCGACTCCCTTGGGAACGGCGCGCATGGTCATGATCCCGCCCTCCTCGCGGGACTGGTGGATCTCGACGCGCTCCGCACGGTCGGTGACGCCGCCTTTCAAGGTGTCCGCGGCGCCGCCCTGGTTGTCGATCGTCATATAGCCGGCGGCGACGCTCGCGCCGCGCACCGTCGCGCGGCTCCAGGGCTGCGAAACCTCCACCCCACCCGCCAGCGCGGGGGAAACAGCGAGCAACAGCGCAGTGATGAAAGCAATTTGGCGCGACATGGGAGCCTCCTAGTCTTCTTCAGGCAAACGTTGGAATGTCTCACGACGCAGATAAATGTAAACCACCAGAGCCGACAGCGTCGCTCCCATGGGGGGCGCAAGATCGCGCATCAACTCCGGCGGCATGGCCGTGAACGCGAGCGCCGAATCGGCGGCGGCGGATCGCCCGGCGAGCCAGCCGAGCAGGAGGACGCCGACCCAGATCAACGGCGGCCTGCGCAGCAGCTGGACAGCGGGCGAGGCGCCCAGCGCCAGCATGGGGAGCGACAGCGCGAGGCCGAGCCACGCCAGGGGATGACTCCCCTGCGCCGCCGCCTGCGCCGCCAGCATGTTGGTCAAGGCGGCCGAGGCGTCCTGCGCCGCAACCGCCAGCAGCAGCGGGCCAAGCCCGCCGATGGAAGGTCGCAGAACCTTTTGCCCGGCTTCGCCACGTCGCGCCGTGAGCCAGGCGCCGAAAATCAGCGCGACGGCGCAAAGAAAGCCGAAACCCGGAAGAGAAGCGCAGGCGAGCGCGGCCACGAGAATGGCCGCGCGCATCGCCATGAGCAGCAGGCCGCCAAGATTGACGCCCAGGCGGCGGCGTCCCTCAGGCAGGGCGCGCGTCGCCAGCGCCAGCGACATGCCGCCGTCGCCGGCCAGCATGAGAGTCAGCCAGACAATCTCGATCGCGGCGATCGTCAGATCCAGCTCCATCGGCGCCCCCTCCCCTTCAGTCTTGCATGAACGTCAGCGCCTTGGCCACGCTTTCGAGCGCCGGCAGGGCGCGCACGAGTTCCGCGCGCCGCCAGTCGGGCAAATGGACGAAGACGGCGCGGCGGTCCATCAGCAGCGACAGATAATAGGCTTCATTGCAGAGATAGGCGCCGGCGTCCCGGGAGGTTTTGGCTGGAACGCCGCAAGCGCGCGCCGCCGCCGCCAGTCGTTCGGCGGGCGCGGGGCTTGCGAAACAGTGCGGGGCGCCATGAACGATCTCGCAACTCCACGGCAACTGCCTGGCGGCGTCCGCGCGCAAAAGGGTGACGCGATTTTTCGCGCGCGTCTCGATGGAAAGGGTTTTACGGCGCGCCGCCACGCCCAGCAGCAGGACGGCTTCGGGCGAGGTTTCCGCGAACAGTCTTGTCAGGCGCGGGGGCAATTCCGCATGCTCGACCGGCAGAACCGCGGTGTGCAGGTCGATGCCGGACAGCGCGAAGGCCGCGCGCCTGCGGGCGAGGGCCTCGGTCGCGACTTGCGCCGGATTGATCCGGTGGCCCGGAAAGGCGCCAAAACCCGCAACCAGGAGCGATTTGCGGCTCATAAGCCAAGCAACGCGGAAATATCCTCGACCGCGAGCGTTGGCGACAGCGCGCCCTCGGCCACCCGCGCTTCGAGTGCTTGCAGGCGGGCCTTGACCTGGGGGTCCCTGCGCAACCGGCTGTGCAGGCGCTCCTCCAGCATGGTCCACATCCACTTGACCTGTTGCGCCCGGCGCTTTTGCGCGAATTCGCCGGACGCCTCGAAACAGCTGCGGTGCTCGACGACTTTGGCCCACATGTCGTCCAGCCCGATATTGTCGAGGCCGGAAATCAGCACGACGGGAGGCGACCAGTTGGCCGAGGCCGGCTGCATGATGTGCAGCGCCGCGCGATACTCCCCGGCCGCCGCCACCGCCCGATTGCGCCCCTCGCCTTCCGACTTGTTGACGGCGATCATGTCGGCGATTTCCAGCACGCCCTTTTTGATGCCCTGCAATTCGTCGCCTGCGCCCGGAAGCATCAGCACCAGGAAGAAATCGGTCATGTCGGCCACCGTCGTTTCCGACTGGCCGATGCCCACGGTTTCGACGATCACGACGTCAAAACCCGCCGCCTCGCACAACAGCATGGTTTCGCGCGTTTTCGCGGCGACGCCGCCGAGCGTGCCAGAAGACGGCGACGGCCGGATGAAGGCGTTGCGCTCCGCTGACAGCCTGACCATGCGGGTTTTGTCGCCAAGGATCGAACCGCCGGTGCGGGTCGAGGACGGATCGACGGCGAGAACCGCGACTTTCCGGCCGGCCTGGACGAGATTATAGCCGAGCGTGTCGATGGTGGTGGATTTGCCGACGCCGGGAACGCCGGTGATGCCGACGCGCATCGCCTTCCCGGTGTCGGGCAGGAGCATCTGCACGAGCTCGCGGGATTGCGCCTGGTGTTCGGGCTTCACGCTTTCGACCAGTGTGATGGCGCGCGCCAGGGCGGCGCGGTCGCCGCCACGCAGTCTTTCGGCGAGGACGGAAATGTCGAGGGTGCGAGCTTGGACGGTCATGGCGCGCTTATAGGCGGGCGCGCGACGACGCGGAAGTCAGACTTAAGGCAGCGGGCCCGGTATGGGGATCATCGCCGGGCCGAATCCGGCGCCGCGAACCTGGACGGCGTTGAATTCCGCGCCGATGCGCAGGTGCTCGTTGACCTCGTAAGTGAAACCCGCGCCGACCGTGGCGAGCGTCGCATTGTTCGATCCGAACAAGCCGTTGACGCTGTCGAGGCCCTGCCAGCCCGCGCCGTAAGGGTTGGCGTTCGCCGTGCCCAGGCCGACGGTGACATAGGGCATGAACCGGCCCATGTCATAGCCGACCGTCACGTTGGCGAGCCCGAAATTGTACCCTCGCGGCCAGTAGGTGCTGAAGGACGGCGCATAGCCCGCCGTCGCGCCGACGCCGACCACGACATTGTTGCTGAATTCCTTGGAATAACCGACGTTGAAGGCGCCGCCGAAGCCGCCGCGTCCGCCCTTGCCGAGCCCGGAACCGGCAAAAACTTCCGTTCCCATGGTCAGGCCTTCCCAGCGGCGCGATTCGTCGTCGCGGGTGTTCCACGGCGCCTTGACGGACAGGGTCGCGTCATTGGCGAAAAACGGTAGAAATTCTTGCGCCTGGGCTGGCGCGCATAGCAATGCAACGAGCGGCGCGAGGTATTTCATGCGGGGTCTCGACAATCTTGGCCACAGTGTAGTTGCCGAACAATCCGGCGGCAACAAGGCGAGCGCATCTCGATTTTTTCCGCGAGGACCCGTGCGAGGTCCTCATGCAAACGCCAAAGCTCCTCGAAGCCCATCTCTTCGATGTCGGAAATGCGCATAGGGGTCTCGCAAATTGAAGGGGAACGACCGCATCGACCGCGCTTGAGCCCGAGGCCCTGACCAAGAGTTCGGCTTCCATGGATTATAAATTCTTCTTATTTTAATTTATATTATATTATATTATATTATATAATTAAATATACGGAATTATTTCAAATTAAACGATGTTCCTGAGTTTGTCGTGATCCGCGCCGCCGCGATTGCCCCATTCCGGTCACGGTCATACGAGTCCTGGAGAAATCGGTGTGCGGCGTCTCATACGGTTTCCGCAAGATCGCTTCGCGATCCGCGAAAACGAAATCGCGCGGAAATCCTTCAGGCGAAGGGCGGATTTCCGCGCGAGCGGAATACGATTTCCGAACTGATCCTTCGGAAACCGTATCACGGCGCGCCTTCCGCCGCCCAGCCCCTGCCACTGGGCCGGTCAGATCAACTCTTTTTTTAAACAAGGGGTTGCATTTACTTCTTCGGACATAAGGCGCGCGCATCCCAAAATTCACAGAAAAATGCGCGTCCGCATTAATGATTTGAGAAAATGAGTGGCGACCCGGACCGCGGCTTGCTAGGATTAAGTTCGACGCGCGCATTTAAAACGTAGCTCGACCGACGGAATAATCGGCAAGCCACGAGGGAAATATGGTGGCGGAAAAATTCGACTTCACCTCCATGTCCGTGAACGAGCTCTGGTCGCTCCACGAAGAAATCAGCGCGATGCTGTCCTCCCGCATCCTGGAAGAGAAACGGGAGCTGGAGAAACGTCTGGCCATTCTCAACCGCGGCGCGGAAACAATCCGCGACACGGCGGCGGCGCTCCCCGGCAGGTCGCGCCGCGCATATCCGGTGGTGATCCCGCGCTATCGGAACCCCGAGACATCCGAAACCTGGTCCGGTCGCGGCAAGCTGCCGCGCTGGCTGGCGGCGGCGATGAAGGCCGGGCGCGCGATGGATGAGTTTCTCATCAGCGCCCCGGCCCAGCCGACGGCGAAAGCCAAGGTCGCGCGCCGCTAGAGTATCCGTTTCAAGCGAAGTGGACGCCGGTTCGCGTGAAGACAATGCGTCAAAACAAGACTCTAGAGCTTTTTCATGTTTGCATGAAACGTGAAAAAGCTCTAGCCGGCATATTCCGCGTGCTCCTGAGCAAGGGCGGGCGCCGGCAGCGCGGCGAGGAATGGCAGAAAGAAGCAGCGGTTCCCGGAGATTCCTCTCGCAGCGGATCAGGTTGCCAATCTCGTCGAAACCTGTCGCCTGTCCTTGCCCACGAACAAATTGCGCTAAGTTGCCTCGGCGCGCGTGGGCGCCATCCTCTTTGACTCCGCCGCGCCGGCGGTCTCGTCGAAACGCTTCAGCAGCGACGCCATACGCTTGCGCGTCTGTGCGGCGTAACGCGCTTTCACGTCGCCAAAACCGCGAATGCGCTCCGGCAGCGCGGCCAGCTCGACCGCAATGTCGAGAGTGGCCGCGGTGAGACGCGTCGCTACCGTGCGCATAAGAGTCTCGTAGTCGCGCAGCCATGCGCGTTCGAGTTTGCGGTCGGTCCCGTGGCGGAACGGGTCGAACCAGGTCCCGCGCAGGAAGCGGAGATTCGCCAGCGCCCGCAACGCCGGCAGCGCCCAGGAGCCGAGCCGGACTTTCCGCTTGGCGCCGGCAATCGGGGGCGCAAGATGGAATTTTACGCTGAAGTCGCCGTCGAACGTTTCGCGCAGTTGTTCCATGAAGGTCGGCTGCGTGAAAAGCCGGGCCACCTCGTATTCGTCCTTGACCGCCATCAGCTTGTGGAGCCCGAGCGCATAGGCGCGGGCCAGCCGTTCGCTTTTCGCATCAATGCGCTGCTCCGCCGCCGCTATCTCCGCCACCTGGGCAAGGAAACGACTGGCATAGGCTGCGTCTTGATAGGCGCGCAGTTCGGCGGCGAGCGCCGCGAGCATTTCCTGCAGGGATCGCTCGGCGAGGGGCGCGCGGCGCACCGCGAGGTCCGCCGCCTGAAGCGTGGCGCCAGGATCATGCGCGGCGCGGCGTCCCCATTGGAAGGCGAGCCGGTTCTGCGCGACAGCGACGCCGTGATCTTCGATGGCGCGCAGGATCGACGCGACCGACAGCGGCAGCAATCCCATTTGCGTGGCGAAACCGAGCAGGAACGGGTTGGTCGCCATCGCATCGCCCAAAAACTTCGTCGCGAGCCGGGCGGCCGGCAGAAATTGGGTGCGGCCGGGACCACAGGCCTGCGCCAGAACCGCTTCCATCTCCGCTTGCGGATAAACCGAGTCGGGATAAGCGTCGAGGTCGCCGGTGCGCGCCTGCGCGGCGAAGGTGCGCACGAATTCGCTGGTGATGGAAAAGTCGTTGTTGACCACGGCGCGGGTGAGGTCGGGTCGCAGCTTGAAAATGATGTCGGGCGAGGCGGCGGTGACGAGGTCGCAGGCGATGAGGACCGCCGCCTCGCCGGAGGCGATGCGGGTGGCGTGCAAATCGACGCCGGCCGGCGCGATGCGGATGTGCGTGGTCACCGGCCCGCCCTTTTGCGCGAGGCCCGCCATGTCGAGGGCGGTGACATTCTTGCCCTCCAGCGCCGCCGCCGCGCCGATCAAGGCGCCGAGCGTCACCACGCCCGTGCCGCCGACCCCGGCGATCAGGATGCTGCAGGGGCCGTCGAGCGGCGCCGGCGCGGGATCGGGCAAGTTTTCGATCCAATCGAGATCGCCGGATCGCGCCTTGCGCAATTCGCCGCCGTGGACAGTCACAAAGCTCGGACAAAAGCCTTCGACGCAGGAAAAATCCTTGTTGCAGGCGGACTGGTCGATGCGCCGCTTGCGCCCGAATTCGGTTTCGACGGGGACCACCGACATGCAGTTCGACTGCGTCGAGCAGTCGCCGCAATTTTCGCAGACGCGGGTGTTGATGAAGGCGCGAATCGCGGGATCGGGCAAGGACCCGCGCTTCCGGCGGCGACGTTTTTCTGCAGCGCAGGTCTGGTCGTAAATGAGCGCGGTGACCGCCGGAATGTCGCGCAAGACGCGCTCGACCGGCAGCAGGTCGCGGCGGTCGCGTACATCGACCTCGCGCGGCAGATCAACGCCGGCATATTTTCGTGGTTCGTCGGTGACCACGACCACGCGCGCGACCCTCTCGGCCAGCAGTTGACGCGCCATCATCGGGACCGTGAGCGCGCCCTCCACCCTCTGGCCGCCGGTCATGGCGACCGCGTCATTGTAAAGGATCTTGTAGGTGATCGCCCGGCCCGCCGCCACGGCGGCGCGGATCGCCAGCAGGCCCGAGTGCTGATAGGTGCCGTCGCCAAGATTGGCGAACACATGCTTTGTCTTGGTGAAAGGCGCCTGCCCGATCCAGGCGGCGCCCTCGCCGCCCATTTGCGAAAAGGTTTGGGTGTGCTCCGCGTCGATCCAGGTCGCCATGTAATGGCAGCCGATGCCGGCCATCGCCCTGCTCCCTTCCGGCAATTGCGTCGTGGAACGGCTGTGCGGGCAGCCGGAGCAATAATGCGGCTGTCGCACCGGCAGGGTTTTGAGCGCGCGCGCCTCGTTGGCGAGCAGCAGCGCCAGGCGGTTTTCAAGGGTCTCGTCGGTGCAGAAACGCGCGATGCGGTCAACAATGACTTTTGCGATCAGCGTCGGCGTCAGTTCCCCCGCCGCCGGCAATTGCCAGTCGCGCAACGGCGCTTCCCATTCGTCGGCATCGGCATATTTGCCGATCACGCGCGGGCGCACGTCGTCGCGCCAATTGTAAAGATGCTCCTTGAGCTGGTATTCGATGAGCTGGCGCTTCTCCTCGACAACGAGAATTTCGTCGAGGCCCTCGGCGAACGCGCGCATGCCCTCGGCATCGAGCGGCCAGTTCATCCCGACCTTGTAGAGCCGCAGCCCGATCGTTTCTGCGCGGGCGGCGTCGATGCCGAGGTCGTCCAGCGCCTGCCGCACGTCGAGATAACTTTTGCCGGTGGCGACGATTCCGAGCCGGGCGCGCGGGCTGCCGAAGATGAGCCGGTCCAGGCCGTTGGCTCGCGCGTAAGCCATGGCCGCATAGACTTTGGCGTGTTGCAGCCGCAACTCCTGCGCCAGCGGCGGGTCCGGCCAGCGGATGTTCAGTCCGTCCGGCGGCAGCGCGAAATTTTTGGGAATGACGCTTCGAATGCGAAACGGATCGACGCTGACGCTCGCATAGCTTTCGACCGTGTCGGCTGTGGCCTTGAGCGCCACCCAACAGCCAGAATAGCGCGACATCGCCCAGCCGTGCAGGCCGAAATCGAGGATTTCCTGCACGCTCGACGGGTTCAGCACGGGGATCATCGCGGCGGCGAACATGTGTTCGCTCTGGTGCGGCAGAGTGGAAGAACGCGCGGCGTGATCGTCGCCGGCGACCGCGAGCACCCCGCCAAACCGTGAGCTTCCCGCCGCATTGGCGTGCTTGAAAACGTCCATGGAGCGGTCGACGCCCGGGCCTTTGCCATACCACAGACCAAAAACCCCGTCGTAAAGCGCGCCCCCGAATAGGTTGACCTGCTGCGAGCCCCAGACGGCGGTGGCGGCGAGGTCTTCGTTGAGGCCTGGCTCGAAATGCACGTTTTCGGCGCCAAGCTCCGCCTTGCGCCGCCAGAGAATTTGATCGAGCGCGCCGAGCGGCGAGCCGCGATAGCCCGAAATGAAGCCGGCGGTGTTCAAGCCGGCCGCGCGGTCGCGCTGGCGCTGCAGGATCGGAAGCAGGGCGAGGGCCTCCGTGCCGTAGAGAAAACGGGCGTCGGCCCGAGCCGAAAAAGCGATGTTCACCGCGACCTCCGACCGGCGGCTTATCCGCCTGCGGGATAAACCGCCGAGAAGGCTTCGGGTTTCCGCGCCTTCGCCTCAGCCCGCCCCTCGCGCGGACATCGCTTGCGCGACGCGCGAGGGCGCCCGTCCGAGCTGGCCGCTGATCCACATGGCGCATTCGACCAGAATTTGCAGATTGATTCCGGTTTCCACGCCCGACCGCGCGAACATCCAGACCAAATCCTCCGTCGCGACATTGCCGGATGCGCCCTTCGCATAGGGACATCCGCCCAATCCCGCCACGGAGCCGTCGAACACGCGCACCCCCGCCTCATAGGCGGCCCAGGCGTTCGCCGCGCCCATGCCATAGGTGTCGTGGAAATGCCCCGCGAGTTTTTGCACGGGAATTGTTTCCGCAACGCAGGCGATCAGCGTCTTCACTCGGTTCGGGACGCCGAGGCCGACCGTGTCGCCGAGGCTGATCTCGTAACAGCCCATGTCAGCCAGGGCGCGCGCGACCGCCGCCACGGCTTGCGGCGAAATGTCTCCTTCATAGGGGCAGCCGAGCGCGCAGGAGACGTAGCCGCGCACCTTCATATTTGATCGCTGGGCGGCCTCCATCACTGGCGCGAAACGCGCGAGCGATTCCTCCATGGAGCAGTTGATGTTTTTTTGGCTGAACGTTTCGGATGCGGCGGCGAACACGGCGACTTCGCGCGCGCCGGCCGCCAGCGCCGCCTCAAAACCCTTGAGATTGGGAATCAAGACCGGATAGGAGACGCCATCGTGCTTCAGGGCACGCAGCACGGCGTCATGGTCGGCCATTTGCGGAACCCATTTGGGCGAAACGAAAGCCGTGGCCTCGATGGTTTGGCACCCCGCCGCGACGAGGCGCGCGATCAACTCCAGTTTTGTCGCCGTCGGGACCGCCTGCACCTCGTTCTGCAAGCCGTCGCGCGGCCCGACCTCGACGATTTTCACGCGCTCCATGACGCCCCTCACGCGGTCTTTTCGTCCGTCAGGCCCAATTCCTCTTTCATATGCTGGCGGATCAAGAATTTCTGGATCTTTCCGGTCACCGTCATTGGGAAAGCGTCGACGAATCTTATGTAGCGCGGGATCTTGTAATGGGCGATCTGGTCGCGGCAGAAGGCGCGCACATCGTCCTCGGTGATTTCAGAGCCTTCGCGCGGAATGATCCAGGCGCACAACTCCTCCCCGTATTTGTGATCGGGCACGCCGACCACCTGCACGTCGGCGATTTCGGGATGGCTGTACAAAAACTCCTCGATCTCGCGCGGATAGACGTTTTCGCCGCCGCGGATGACCATGTCCTTGATGCGGCCGACGATGTTGCAAAACCCCTCGTCGTCCAGGGTGGCGAGGTCGCCGGTGTGCATCCAGCCCTCCTTGTCGATGGCCTCGACGGTGCGGGCGGGATCGTCCCAATAGCCGTGCATCACTGAATAGCCGCGCGTGCACAATTCGCCCGCGACGCCGCGCGGAACGATATTGCCCTCGCCGTCGACAATCTTCACCTCGCAATGCGGCTGCACCCGGCCAACTGTGGAGACGCGCCGCTCGATCGGATCGTCGTGGCCGCTTTGAAACGAAACCGGCGAGGTCTCGGTCATGCCATAGGCGATGGTGACTTCGCGCATATGCAACTGGTCGATGACGCGTTTCATCACCTCAATCGGACAGGGGCTGCCGGCCATTATGCCGGTGCGCAAGCTCGAAACATCAAATTTTTGGAAATCGGGATGTTCGAGGACGGCGATGAACATGGTGGGCACGCCGAAAAGGCCGGCGCAGCGCTCCTCCTGTACGGCTTTCAAGACCGCGAGCGGCTCAAAAACTTCGGCGGGATAGACCATGGCCGCGCCGTGGGTCAGACAGCCGAGATTGCCCATGACCATGCCGAAGCAATGGTAGAGCGGCACGGGGATACACAGCTTTTCGCCGGCTTTCAGGCGAATGGCGTCGCCGACAAAACGGCCGTTGTTGAGGATGTTGCGATGCGTGAGGGTTGAGCCCTTGGGATGGCCTGTCGTTCCCGATGTGAACTGGATATTGATCGGGTCCGTAGGCTTCAGTCCCGCGCCAAGCGCCTGAAGGGCCGAAAGCTCCTCCGCCGCGGGCGGGACCAGAAAATCGTCGAAATTGAGCATGCCCGGCGTTTTGTCCGCGCCGAGCCGGATCAGCAGTCTTAGGCTCGGCAATCCCGCCAGTTCGAGCCTTTGGGGATCGCTCGTCGCGGCCTCCGGCGCCAGTTCCGCGATCATGGCGAGATAGTCGCTGGACTTGAAAGCGGGCGACAGAATCAGAGCCTTGCAGCCAACTTTTTTCAGCGCATAATCCAGCTCCGCGCGCCGGTAAGCGGGGTTGATATTGACCAGGATCAGACCCGTCTTGGCCGTGGCGAATTGGGTGAGCGTCCATTCCATAGTGTTGGGAGACCAGATCGCCAAGCGGTCGCCTTTTTGCAGCCCCAGGCGCAGCAAGCCGCAGGCGAGGGCGTCGACCTTTTCGCGCAATTGCGCATAGGTCAGGCGCACATTCTGATGCTGGGAGATGAGAGCAAGTTCGTCGGCGTGTCTTTCGCAGGCTTCGTCGAAAAAAGCGCCGATCGTGCTCTCGACCAGCGGAACGTCGATCCGCCCCTTCACAAGGCTCAGTTCGATCACTTCTTTCTCCCCCGGCGGCGCTGTTCGCGCTCTGACTGAAATCTAGATGGTCTCCGGCTCGAAATCGATCAATTCCGCTCCTTCGGCGACCTGATCGTCAATCACGCAATAAAACGCCCTGACGGCGCCGGTCGCGGGCGCGGTGAGCTTGTGCTCCATCTTCATCGCTTCGAGAATCAGCAGCGGCGCGCCTTTCTCGACTTTTTCGCCCGGCTCGACCAGCAGAGTGATGATACGGCCAGGCATGGGCGCGAGCAGGCCGCCATGGCCGGAGCCGCCCTCCGCCGCGACGTCGAGCGGATCGAGTTTTTCAAGCTTGTGCGCTGCGCCGTCCAAGAAAATGTTGAGTGCGCCGCAGGCGGCCACGACGACGGCTTGAACATGCTGGCCGTCGAATTCGGCAGCGATCATTTTGCCCGTCAGGCGTCCCCGCGCGCTCACCGAACGCTTGCCCAACGCAAACCGGTAGATTTCGACGAGATAGGTCGCTTCGACGGTGTTTTCGAACTCGCCGCAGCGGAAGGCCATCGCGCGCGAAAAAGCCCCGTTCAGGCGCCAGCCGTCATGTCGGCCGCAGCCCTTGACTCCTTGCTCGCCCAAAATCTGCGTCAGCGCCGCAAGGAAAAAGACTTCGTCCGGCGGCGGAGCCTCGGGCGGGAACAAGACGGCGCTCTCGCGCTCGATGAGTGCGGTGTCGAGATTAGCTTGCGCGAAGGCGCCGCAGGCGACGAGCCGCGAGAGAAAGCCGATGTTGCTGGCGACGCCGGCGATTTGAAAATCCGCCAACGCGGCGCGCATGCGGGAGAGCGCCTTTTCGCGCGTTTCATCCCAGACGATCAGTTTTGCAATCATCGGATCATAGTGGGGGCTGATCACGTCGCCCTCGTCCACGCCCGCGTCGACGCGCACATGGGCGCCATCGGCCGGCATGCTCAGGAACAGCAACTTCCCGATGGATGGCAAGAAGCCTTTTGAAGGGTCTTCGGCATAGATTCGGGCTTCGAGCGCATGGCCACGGAAGGCGAGTTGGTCCTGCTTGAGCGGCAGGGGCTCGCCAGCGGCGACTCGCAATTGCCACTCGACGAGATCGAGGCCGGTGATCATTTCTGTGACCGGGTGCTCGACCTGGAGGCGGGTGTTCATCTCCATGAAATAGAAGGCGCCGTCCGGCGCCAGGATGAACTCCACCGTGCCCGCGCCGACATATTTTATCGCGCGGGCGGCTTCGAGCGCGGCGCGCCCCATCTCCCCGCGACGCTTGCCGGTCAGCCCGGGCGCCGGCGCCTCCTCCAGCACCTTTTGATGGCGGCGCTGCACCGAACAATCGCGCTCGAACAGGTGGACGCAGGTGCCGTGCGTGTCGCCGAACACCTGAACTTCGACATGGCGCGGTCGGACGACATATCGCTCGATCAGCACATGGGCGTCGCCGAAGGCGGACAGAGCTTCGCGCTGGCAGGAGGCGAGTTCGGCCAGAAAATCCTCGCGCGTGTCCACGCGGCGCATACCCTTGCCGCCGCCGCCCGCCGCCGCCTTGATCAGGACGGGGTAGCCGATCGCGTCGGCCTCCTTGAGCAGACGCTCGGGAGACTGGTCGTCGCCGTGATAGCCCGGCGTGAGCGGCACGCCGGCGGCCTCCATCAGTTTTTTGGCTTCCGATTTGGAGCCCATGGCGCGGATCGCCTCGACGGGCGGGCCGATGAAGACAATGCCGGCCTCCGCGCAAGCGCGGCAAAAGGCCTCGTTCTCGGACAGAAACCCGTAGCCGGGATGGATGGCCTGCGCGTCCGTGCGTTTCGCCGCCGCGATGATGTTTTCTATGGCGAGATAAGAGTCGCGCGCCGGCGCCGGGCCGATGTGGACGGCTTCGTCGGCGAGACGCACATGGCGGGCGTTTGCGTCGGCATCGGAAAAAACCGCGACGGTTTTGATTCCCATGCGGCGCGCCGTGCGGATGATCCGGCAGGCGATTTCGCCGCGATTGGCGATCAATATCTTTTCGAACATGTCACGCGCTCCACTTCGGTGGGCGCTTTTCGAGGAAAGCGGACAGGCCCTCGCGCGCCTCGTCGCCGCCGCGCAGCCGCGCGATGCGTTGGGCCGTCTCCTCGGCGATGAACTCGTCGGCGGCTTTTCCGGCGATGTCGCGGATCAGCCGCTTGGCTTCCGCCTGCGCGAAGCGGCCGCCCTGAAGCAGCATGTCGAGCTGCGCTTTCAAGCAAATGTCGATCGACTCCGCATCCGCGACTTCGTGGACGAGGCCGATTTCCGCCGCCTTCCAGGCGGGAATGCTCTCGGCGGTCAGGAAATAGCGCGAGGCGTGGCGCGGCCCGATGGCGCGCAGCACATGGGGACCAATGGCGGAAGGGATGAGACCGAAACGCGCCTCCGAGGTCGCGAAATGGGCGGTGGACGCGGCGACGCAGATATCGCAAGCCGCCGCCAACCCCATGCCGCCGCCAAGCGCCGCCCCGTGGACGCGCGCGAGCGTCGGCTTGGGCATCTCGGCCAGCGTCCGCAGCATGGTCGAAAGCTTGCGAGCGTCGGCGAGATTGTCGTCAAACCCCGCTTCGCCCAAAACCTTCATCCAGGCGAGGTCCGCGCCAGCGGAAAAACTTTTGCCGCGCCCGGCGAGAACCATCGCGCGCACGGTGTCGTCCGCTCCAAGGTTTTCAAAGGCCTGCGTGAGTTCCGCAATCAGTTGCGCGTTGAAGGCGTTGTGGCGCTCCGGCCGGTTCATCCAGACAATTGCGACCTTGCCTTCGCGGACGATCTCCAAAAACTCGAACATGGCTCACATCCTGAACACGCCGAACCGCGTCTCGCGCGGCGGCGCGTTGAGCGCGGCGGAGAGCGACAAGCCGAGCACGCGGCGGCTTTGGGCGGGGTCGATGACGCCGTCGTCCCAGAGGCGCGCGGTCGCGTAATAGGGATGGCCCTGGGTCTCGTATTGTTCGCGGATCGGCGCCTTGAAACGTTCTTCATCTTCGGCGCTAAAACTCTCTCCCCTGGCCTCCAGCGCATCGCGGCGCACGCGCGCCAGAACGCTGGCCGCCTGTTCGCCGCCCATCACGGAAATGCGGCTGTTCGGCCAACTCCACAAGAAGCGCGGCGCATAGGCGCGGCCGCACATGCCGTAATTGCCGGCGCCAAACGAGCCGCCGATCAGCATGGTGATTTTCGGAACCTGGGTGGTCGAGACCGCCGTCACCATTTTGGCGCCGTCGCGGGCGATGCCGCCGTTTTCATATTTGCGGCCGACCATGAAGCCCGTGATGTTTTGCAGGAACACTAGAGGAATCTGTCGCTGCGAGCACAGTTCGACGAAATGCGCGCTTTTTTGCGCGGATTCGCCGAACAGGATGCCGTTGTTGGTGACGATCCCGACAGGGGTTCCGTAAAGCTGGGCGAAGCCTGTGACCAGCGTGGTTCCGTAACGCGCCTTGAATTCGTCGAAGCGGGAGCCGTCGACGAGGCGCGCGATGACCTCGCGCACATCGTAGGAATGCCGGGTGTCCAGCGGGATGATCCCGTAAATCTCTTCCGGATCGTAAAGCGGCTCCTCGCCGCCGACGAGCGCGGCGCTCGTCCTGTTGAGATTGCCGACGATGCGCCGCAGAATCGCGAGCGCATGGGCGTCGTTTTCCGCGAGATGATCGGCGACGCCGGACAGCCGTGTGTGCACGTCGGCGCCGCCCAAGTCCTCGGCGGTCACCACTTCGCCGGTGGCGGCGCGCACCAGTGGCGGGCCTCCGAGAAAAATCGTGCCCTGGTTGCGCACGATCACGGTTTCATCGGACATGGCGGGCACATAGGCGCCGCCGGCCGTGCAGGAGCCCATCACCGCCGCGATCTGCGGAATGCCCTTCGCCGACATATTGGCCTGATTGAAAAAAATACGTCCAAAATGGTCGCGGTCGGGAAACACCTCGTCCTGCATGGGCAAGAAGGCGCCGCCTGAATCGACGAGATACACGCAGGGCAGATGGTTCTGCTCGGCGATCTCCTGCGCGCGCAAATGTTTCTTGACCGTCAGCGGATAGTACGTTCCGCCCTTCACCGTCGCGTCGTTGGCGACGATCATGCAGTCGACCCCCGAGATTTTCCCGACGCCGGCGACCACGCCCGCGCTCGGCGCCGCGCCATTGTAAAGGCCGTGGGCGGCGAGTTGTCCGACTTCAAGAAAAGGCGCGCCGGGATCAAGCAGCAGGTCGATACGCTCGCGCGCCAAAAGCTTTCCGCGTGACTTGTGGCGCTCGGCCGCCGCCACGCCGCCGCCGTGGCGGACGGCTTCGGCCTTTTCGCGGAGGTCATCGACCAGCGCTTTCATCGCCGTGCGATTGGCTTCGAAATCTTCGGAGCGCGTGTTGATGCTGGTTTTCAGGACCGACATTATCGCGTTTCCGCCATCAACTCGCGTCCGATCAGCATGCGGCGGATTTCGGACGTGCCCGCGCCGATCTCGTAAAGCTTGGCGTCGCGCCACAGGCGCCCGGCGGCGAAGTCGTTGGTGTAGCCGACGCCGCCCAAAGCCTGGATGGTTTCGCCCGCCATCCACGTCGCCTTCTCGGCGCAATAAAGGATGGCGCCGGCGGCGTCCTTGCGCAGGGCGCGCGAATGGCTTTGGCGGTCGCAGGCCTGGCCCACGGCATAAACATAGGCGCGGCTCGCCGACCACACCGAATACATGTCGGCGAGCTTGCCCTGCATGAGCTGGAACGCGCCGATTTCCTGGCCGAATTGCTTGCGTTCATGCAGATAGGGAACCGCCACGTCCATGCACGCGGCCATGATGCCGAGCGGCCCGCCGCACAGCACGGCGCGCTCGTAATCGAGGCCGGACATCAGGACCTTTGTTCCCTCCCCCACGCCGCCCAGGACATTTTCCGCCGGGACTTCGCAATTGTCGAAGAACAGCGGAAACGTGTTGGAGCCGCGCATGCCCAGCTTGTCGAGATGCGCCCCGGCGCTGAAGCCCTTAAAAGCCTTTTCGATAAGGAAGGCAGTGATGCCCTTTGCTCCGGCGGCGGGATCGGTTTTTGCGTAGACGACCAACACATCGGCGTCGCCGCCGTTGGTGATCCACATTTTGGAGCCGTTGAGCACAAAACGGTCACCCTTTTTTTCGGCGCGCAGTTTCATAGAAACCACGTCCGAGCCGGCGTTGGGCTCGGACATGGCGAGCGCGCCGACATGGTCGCCGGACAGAAGTTTGGGCAGGTATTTCGCCTTCTGCGCGGCCGTGCCGTTGCGGCGAATCTGGTTGACGCAGAGGTTTGAATGCGCGCCGTAGGACAGACCGACCGACGCCGAGGCGCGCGAAATTGCCTCCAGCGCCACGATATGGGCGAGATAGCCCATGGCGGAGCCGCCGTCCTCCTCGCTGACCGTCATGCCGAGCAGGCCGAGGTCGCCGAATTTCTTCCAGAGGTCGGCCGGAAACAGATTGTCGCGGTCGATCTGCGCGGCGCGGGGCGCGATCTCGGCTTGGGCGAAGCTGCGCACCGTTTCGCGCAGCATCGCGATTTCTTCAGGGAATCCAAAATCAAGGCTTGGAACCGACATCTGCGCTTCCTCCCTGGGGCCTATCGGGCGACCTCCCGCTGTTGCGCTCGCCCGATAGGCTCTTGTTTTTGTCATCGACGCGCTTCGCGAATTCTCTCCCCTTCGCTTGAAACGCTTGTGTCGGCGCTCTTGAGCGGCGCCAGTTCCGAGACATTAGGGAAGCCTCAGGAATGTTGTTTGCCGATGAGGTTGCATTTTCAGACACACTTTGGCATTTTGACATGAATCATGACGCCACGCCCCGCCTCCGTAGGAACGCCAATCGCCTTTGTGAAAGGGATTTGCCTCGGCTATGCCAAATATGGCGTGGACCCCGCACCCGCTCTGCAAAAGGCGCAAATTCCGCCAAGCCTTTTGCAACAGCCCGACGCGCGGGTGACGCCGGCGCAGTTCGAAGCCCTCTCCTTCGTCGCCATGCAGGAACTCGACGACGAGGCCCTTGGATGGTTCTCGCGCAGATTGCCGTGGGGCGCCTACGGGCTGCTGTGTCGCGCTTCAATCACCTCCGCGACGCTCGGGCTGGCGTTGCGGCGCTGGACGCGACACCACCGCATTCTCGTCGACGACATTCTTTTGACGCTGGACGTCGATGACGGAGTGGCGAAAATCTCCGTTCGCGAGGCGCGCGACCTCGGCGCCTTTCGCGAGTTCTGCCTGGTCACGCTGCTGCGCTATGTGCTCGGCTACGCCTGCTGGGCGGTGGATTTCCGCATCCCGCTCCTGCGCGCGGAGTTTCCGTTTTCGGCGCCGCCGCATGTCGACGTTTATTCAAAACTGTTCGCGGAAAACTTGCGCTTTGACGCTCCGTGCGCGAGCGTCTGCTTCGACGCCGCCTTTCTGGAGCGCGCGTTGCAGCGCGACGAGGCCGCCCTGCAAAAAATGCTGAAGCGCGCGCTGCCGCTGACGGTCCTGCCCTACCGCCGCGACCAGCGCCTGAGCACGCGCGTCAAAATGGTGATGAGCATGCCGAAGGCTGAGCTTCCGGCGGCGCAGGATCTCGCCGAAGGGTTCAATATTTCGACGCGCACCTTGCACCGCCAGTTGAGCAAGGAAGGCGCGAGCCTGCGCGATCTCCAGAAGAAGGCGCGCATGGACCGCGCCAAGGAGGGCCTCGCACGCTCAAACCAGCCGATCAAGCGCGTGGCCCACGCCGCCGGTTTTCAGAACGAAAAGGCTTTCTCGCGCGCCTTCAGGCAGGCGATGGGCGAGACGCCCAGCGCCTACAGGAAGCGCATGCGGCATTCCTGAACGATGAAAATCGGATAGTCTCACGCCAGTCCGAACAAGAGTGCACGGCATGCCATTCAACGTCCAAGACCCGTTCGCGCTCGACGCGCAACTCTCGGCCGAAGAGCGCCTCGTCCGCGATGTCGCGCAGCGCTATGCGCGCGAAAAATTGGCGCCGCGCATCAAGCTCGCGTTTCGCAACGAGCAGACCGACCCCGCGATCTTCCGCGAGATGGGCGGCCTTGGTCTGTTGGGCGCGACCATTCCCCAAGCTTATGGCGGGGCGGGACTGGGGTATGTCTCCTATGGGTTGATCGCGCGCGAGATCGAGCGCGTCGACTCCGGCTATCGCTCGATGATGTCGGTGCAATCCTCGCTGGTGATGCTGCCCATTTTGGCATTCGGCTCGGAGGAGCAGCGCCAGCGCTATCTACCGAAAATGGCGAGCGGGGAATGGATCGGCTGTTTCGGGCTGACCGAACCGAACTCCGGGTCCGACCCGGCCTCCATGGCGACGCGAGCAAAAAAGGTCGCCGGCGGGTTCTCGCTGTCGGGCTGCAAAATGTGGATCACCAATGCGCCCATCGCGGACGTCTTTATTGTCTGGGCCAAGGACGACGCCGGCGACATCAGGGGCTTTGTTCTTGAAAAAGGCGCGAAGGGCCTGTCGGCGCCGGTGATCCATGGCAAGATCGGCTTGCGCGCCTCGATCACGGGCGAGATCGTCATGGACGAGGTGTTTGTTCCCGAAACCGCTCTGCTGCCGGGCGTGAAGGGGCTGAAGGGTCCGTTCACCTGCCTCGACGCCGCGCGATTTGGCATCGCCTGGGGAGCGCTGGGCGCGGCCGAAGCCTGCTTTTCGACCGCGCTGGCCTATACAGGCGAGCGAAGACAGTTCGGCCGGCCGCTCGCCGCGAACCAGCTCATCCAGAAAAAGCTCTCGGATATGCTGACCGAGATTTCTCTGGGTTTGCAGGGCTGCCTGCGCCTCGGCCGGCTGAAGGAGCAAGGCGGCGCGCCCGTCGAACTGACGTCCATCCTCAAACGCAATTCCTGCGGCAAGGCGCTGGACATCGCCCGCGCCGCTCGCGACATGCTCGGCGGCAACGGGATCTCCGACGAATTCTGCGTCGCCCGGCATCTGGTCAATCTGGAGGTCGTGAACACCTATGAAGGGACGCACGACATCCATGCGCTGATCATCGGCCGCGCGATCACCGGCCTCGCCGCATTTGCGAACTGAACGAAAAATCAGCCCTGGGAAACGGATGAAGCGCCGGCGCTTTCGGCGGACCGCTCGGCCAAGAGCGCCTGCACCTGTTCGAAATTGACCGGCTTGACCAGATGTTCGTCGAAACCCGCCTCGCGCGTGCGGCGGCGATCCTGCTCCTGGCCCCAGCCTGTCAAAGCGATGAGAAACATCCTCTTGCCCTCCGGGAGTTGGCGGATGCGGCGGGCGGTTTCGTAACCATCCATCTCCGGCATGCCAATGTCCAGGAACACGATTTCGGGCTTGAAGGCGGCGACGAGCTCCAGCGCCGACTGTCCGTCGTAGGCGACGCGCACATCCTCATCCAGAGTCTCCAGCAGCATCACCAGCACATCGGCAATGTCCCGGCTGTCGTCGACCACCAGGATGCGGCGTCTGGCGACGTGGGCCGGGGCGCTGGCGGTTGGCTCGACACGGGGCGCGTTCGTCTGCGCCAACGGCAGGCGCACGATGAATTCGCTGCCTCGGCCGAGCCCCTCGCTAAAAACCTCGACCCGTCCGCCGTGCATCTCGACCAGCTTGCGCACCATGGCCAGGCCGATGCCGAGACCGCCGCCATGCGAAGCGTCGCCGCTGTCCAACTGCGTGAAAAGTTCGAAGATGCAGCCGAGTTTTTCGGACGGGATGCCGGCGCCATTGTCGCGGACGCTCACCACGGCGTCGCCCGCCTCGCGGCGCGTGGCAATCTCGATGCGCCCACCGGACGGGGTGAACTTCGCGGCGTTGTTGAGCAGGTTGGTCAGCACCTGGGCGAGACGGGTCGGGTCGGCGTCGAGCGGCAAAGGCTCGGGCGCCAGGGACCGGGTGAGCGCGTTTTGTCGTTCAGCCATCAGCGGCTGGCTCGCGGCGACGGCGTCGTCGACGACTTGCGCCAGATCGATGCTTTCCCTCCGCAATTCGATGAGTCCGCGGCTGAAGCGGGCGACCTCAAGGAGATCGTCCACCAGTCGGACGAGGTGATCGACCTGGCGCGCCATGGTGTCGTGCAGCCGCGCCGCCTTGGCGCGATCCACGCCCGACCGCAGCAACGCCAGTCCGGTCTTCAACGGCGCGAGCGGGTTGCGGAGTTCATGGGCGAGCATGGCGATGAATTCGTCCTTGCGGCGGTCGGCCTCGCGCAAGGCGTCCTCGGCCTGCTTCAGCCGGGTGACGTCGAGAAAGGCGCCGACCGCGCCGCAAATCTGGCCTTTGTCGTCTCGCAAGGACGTCGCCTTGGCGAAGGCTGTGAGCGCGAGGCCATCGGCCCGAACGACATCGAGCACCTGCCCCTCGACCGTTTCGCCGCGCAACGCCCGCTGCATGGGCAGTTCGGGCGTGGGCAGTTCCCGACCGTCCCGGAAAAGACGATACGCGGCTGGTTTCGCGCCCCTCTTCGAGAATTCGCCCTTGAACGCGACCCCGAACATCTCTTCCAGCGCGCGGTTGCCCTCGATGCGCTCGCCGCTCGGATCGAGCGCGATCGACACGCCGAGCGGCGCCGTGTCCAGGATCGCCTGCAATTCCGAGGCGCGCCGTTTCTCCCGTTGTTCGGCGTTTTTGCGCTCGGTGATGTCGCGGCTCAGCGTGGCCAGTCCGACGGCCTTGCCGCTCTCATCCTTGAGAACGAAGACATCGTAAATCATCCAGATGGCTTCGCCGGTCTTGAAATGCCGGAAGCGGATCTCGGTTTCGGCCCGCCCTTCCTTGAAAACCTGAGGAAAAAATTCGTTGAGGATGAAATCCTGGTCTTCGGGAAAGAAAAAAGCCGTCACCGGCGTTTCGCTGAAATGTTGGAGATTGTCGATGCCGACCAGACGCCGTCCGGCGTCATTCCCATAGAACGGCCTGAGATTCATGTCGCACATGCCGATGAACAGCGGGCTATTGTCCGCCAACAGTCGGAAAAACGACGTATCCTTGCCCTGCATAATCGTCGCGATTCCCGAAGATTCTCAGCTATTGCCGAGCTTGAGCCAGAGGACTTGACGCGAGTCGCGCTGTCCGGCCGCGCTGAAGCTTCGCAACATCTAACGGAGCGACATTCGCGAACGGGCCGAAAATTTATACGCCCATTCAGATGGCAAAAACATCCTCAAGACGTTGATGCGCTTCTTGCGGGCTTTACGGAGCGCTGTTCGTTCGTTGAAGCGCGACGTCTAGAGCTTTTTCACGTTTCATGGAAACATGAAAAAAGCTCTAGATGCTTGTTTTGACGCATTTTCTTCACGCGAACCGGCATCCACTTCGCTTGAAAATGCTCTAGCGGCCAGGCGCAAGCGATCGCAAGAGCGCTGGGGAACGCGAGCGAGGGCTGCGCGTTAGACCGCGGAGGACCAAGAACATGTCGAATGTAGCCTTGAGCGCGAAGACCTGCACGCCCTGCCGCGGCGGCGTTCCGCCGCTTTCTCGTGATGAAGCCGAAGCGTTTCGTTCGAAAAACACGCCGGACTGGCGGCTGGAGGACGACGCCCGACGCATAGAGCGGAATTTCGCCTTCAAAGATTTCCGGCAGGCGCTGGATTTTGTCGACAAGGTCGGCGCCCTTGCCGAAAGCGAAGGCCATCATCCCGACATCCATTTCGGCTGGGGCTACGCGACCATTTCGCTGCAGACCAAGAAGATCGTGGGCCTGCACGAAAATGATTTCATCATGGCCGCCAAGATCGACAGCATCGGCGAAGCGGCAAAGAGCTGAACAGCCGCGCGCATCCGAGCCCCCTCTCAATCCCGACCTCATTCGCCGCGCCGGAAGCGCGACCGCGTCAATTTTTCGCTTTCAACGGGCGCCACGATGGGAAAGGATGGCGGCCGAGTTCAAGTCGCCGCAGACAGGCGCGCACCTGATTCGGCGAGCTGGAGCGGGAGTGTGAGCGATGGCCGGAGATTGCCTCATCGAGATCGAGCAAGGCCCCGACCGCATTGCGTTGACTGGTTCCGGCGCATGGGTGGCGGACAACGCCCGGCGGCTCGAAGTGCTGATCGACCGGATTTTCTCCCTGGATGCCCGCCGCATCGAAATCGACGCGGGCGATATCAGCCAGTTCGACACCTTTGGCGCCGTGGCTCTGGACAGACTGGCGCGCGGCGACGGGCGCCGTGAAGTCGTCCTCACCGGACTCTCCGGGCGCTATGCGGGGCTCTACGAGAAAGTGCGCGAGGCCGGTAAGGAGACGCCGCCGCTCGATAAACGGTCCTCCGCGCTCGCCGACCTTGGCGCCGCCCTGAAAAATTTCGGCGCGGATGCGCTGCGCTATCTTCACATGATCGGGGCCTTCGCCATGTGCCTGGCGAGCGTCGTCGCGCGGCCCCGGCGCCTGCGGCTACCCTCGCTGGCGAACCAGATCGACCGCGTCGGCTGGAAATCCATTCCGATCGTCACATTGATCACGTTGCTGATCGGCGGCATCATCGCGCAACAGGGCATCTTTCATTTCCGCAGGTTCGGCGCGGAGGATTATGTCGTCGACCTCGTCGGCATCCTGATCTTGCGCGAAATTGGCGTTCTGCTCGTCGCGATCATGGTCGCGGGGCGTTCGGGCAGCTCCTACACCGCCGAACTCGGCTCGATGAAAATGCGCGAGGAGATCGATGCGCTGCGGACCATGGGCCGCGACCCCATGGAGGTGCTGATCCTTCCGCGCGTCCTGGCGCTGGTCGTGGGGTTGCCGGCCCTCGCCTTTTTGGGATCGATGGCGGCGTTGGTCGGCGGCGGCCTGGTCGCCTGGATTTATGGCGGCATGGACCCGGGCATTTACGTCGCGCGCCTGCGCGAAGCCGTGTCGATGACCGATTTCGAGGTCGGCATGATCAAGTCCCCCTTCATGGCGCTGGTGATCGGGATCGTCGCCTGCACGGAGGGCCTGAAGGTTCAGGGAAGCTCGGAGTCCTTGGGCTTGCAAACCACCACCTCGGTCGTGAAATCCATCTTCATGGTGATCGTGCTCGATGGCTTTTTCGCCATTTTCTTCTCGTCGATCGGCATGTGACCATGGGGACGTCGGAAGCGATCGCGATCGGGATCGAAGACCTTGTGGTGGCCTTCGGCCCACACGTGGTGATCGACCATCTGTCGCTCGAAGTGCGGCGCGGCGAAATTCTCGGGCTTGTCGGCGCTTCGGGCGGCGGAAAATCCGTGCTGCTGCGCACCATGCTGGGCCTGATCCCCAAGGCGGCCGGACGGATCGCCATACTCGGGACCGATCGCGACGCCGCAAGTCCCCGCGAATTGCAGGCGCTGGAGCGGCGCTGGGGCGTGCTCTACCAGCAGGGGGCGCTGTTCTCGTCGCTGACCGTCTTTCAAAATATTGAATTTCCGATGCGCGAATATCTGGATCTGTCGCCGCGCATGATCCGGGAGGTGGCGGCGGCGAAGCTCGACATGGTCGGCCTCGATTTGCGCGACGGCGAGAAACTGCCCTCGGAACTCTCCGGCGGCATGACCAAGCGCGTCGCCCTCGCGCGCGCGCTGGCGCTCGACCCCGATATCGTTTTCCTCGACGAGCCGACCTCGGGGCTCGACCCCATCGCGGCCGGCGAATTCGACAGCCTGATCAAGACTCTTCAGGGCACATTCGGCCTGACCGTCTTCATGATCACGCATGATCTCGATTGCCTCAGACTGGTGTGCGACCGGATCGCCGCGCTGGCGGACGGCCGCATCGTCGAGACCGGCTCCATGGACGCGATGCGCGCCTCCGCGCATCCCTGGGTGCAAACCTATTTTCGCGCGGCCCGGAGCCATTCCGGGCAAGGCGCGCAAGAGGGAGTGTGAGGCATGGAAACGACGGCCCGCTATGTCATCGTCGGCTTCTTCACCGTGGCCTGCGCGCTCGCCGGCTTCGTCTTCGTCTACTGGCTGAAAAATTCAGGCGGGTCCGGACAGGCGCTTTACTGGGTTCGCTTCGAGCAGCCGGTGATCGGGGTGCGGCCCGGCGTTTCCGTGCTTTTCAACGGACTGCGCGTCGGCGAGGTCCGCCAGGTTAACCTGTCGGCCGCCGACCCCAGGGAGGTGCGCACGCTGGTCGCCGTCGATCCCGCCACCCCCGTCCGCGCGGACACGACCATCACCGTGGACACGCAGGGGCTGATGGGCTCCGCTGTCGTGTCGATGATCGGCGGCTCCTCGGGCGCCGAGATCAGGCGCGAGGCCGACGCCCCGCCGGTGCTGACCGCCTCGAAGGACGCCGGCCAGACCCTCTCACAGGCGGCCAAGGCGACCCTCAAGAAAATCGACGATCTCGTCGGCGACAATTCGGAGTCGCTGCACAGCGCCATCGAAAACATCAACACGTTTTCGGCGGCGCTGGCGCGCAATTCCACCCGGGTCGACGACATTCTCGCCGGCCTCGCCAAACTTTCGGGCAGCGGCGAGACCAAGCCGCAGCGCACCTTCGACCTCGCCGCTCCGGCGCTCACGCCCGGCGCGCCCATCGAGGCCCAGGTGGCGATCCCGGACCTGTCCACCCTGCTCAATTTCGAGACGCAGCGCCTGCTGGTTTCGCCCCATGCCGGCGAAAGAAAGCAAATCGAAGGCGGGCAATGGGGCGACACGCTGCCCAAGCTGGTGCAGGCCAAGATCATGCAGAGCCTCGAGGCGGCCGGTTTCGCCCATGTCGCGAAGGGCATGGACGGTTTCGACGCCCAGTATCAGCTCATTCTCGACATTCGCGCCTTCGAGGTCAGCCTCGATCCGCAGCCCGAGGCGAAGGTGCAGTTGAACGCCAAGCTCGAAAAAGGCGGCAAGATCGTCGCAACCCAGGATTTCGCAGGTTCGGCCCCGGCGAAAAGCGCCGACGCGCCGGACGCCGCGGCCGCGCTGAACGCCGCCTTCGCCAAGGCCGCCACGGACTTGGCGGGCTGGATGCGCAAAAAAGTTTGAATTCATTCACCGGGGGAACGGCCGAGCATGAAAGCCTCCCGGATGCCCCCGACGCGCCGGCAAGGCGGATTGTTCTCGCGGTCGTGAGCGTTGCGGCGCTCCCACCTGCGCCACGGGGTCGAAGGTCCGCGTTGCCCAGACGCCGCCAGGCGTCCCGGCCGCATCTTGTCCCCTCCTTGGCCATGGTCCAATTTTGGCGCAGCGGCCAACCTCGAACCCGTTCGCCGGGTGAGCCACAGAACGCGAAAGCATCCAGGGAGGATCGGAATGCGTCAGCTAAAACTTCTCCTTCGACGCCTGCTGGTTTTCGCGCTTGGCGCTGTGACGGTCTGGCTGATCGCCTTCGTGATCTTCGACTTCGCCGACCAACGCCTGCCCGTCGCGCTTGCTGTCGCCCTCACTTACGCCCTTGCGGCCTATGTGGTCCTGCCGCGCGCCATTCGCATTGGACTGAAGATCCTTCAGCGGGGGCGCGTGCCCAGCTACACGCTCACGGGAGATGGTTTGCCGGGCGACCCCGTCAATCTCGTCCTGATCGGCACGATGCGCCAACTCCGAAGCGCCTTCGCCGCCGCCGGATGGTCGGAAGCGGATGTGCTCAACCTTGCCAGTTCCTGGCGGATGGTCCGCGCCTTCGTTCTCAACGAACCCTACGGGAAGGCGCCCTTCAGCACGCTCTACCTCTTCGGTCGAGGCCAGGATGCCGGCTTCCAGCAACCCATTGGCGACAGTCCTCGCAAACGGCATCACGTTCGCTTTTGGGCATTATCTCCTGATCGCGCCGAGCAAACCCTGGACACGCCGTCCTTTTGGCTCGACACGGTTCGACCGTCCGATGACGAGCCCGTGCTCTGGGTCGGGGCGGGCACGCAGGACACTGGGTTTTCCCTGACCCGTTTGAGCTTCCAGATCACGCATGCGACAGACGCCGATACAAACGAAGAGCGCGACTTCATCGTCGGAGCGCTTCAAGATTGCGGCGTTGTATCCAACGTCCGATCGCATCACCCGAGCGAACGTTTCTCTATCGGACGCGTCAACCGCTACTTGACCGATGGATTTATTGCCGTGGCGGAGCTGGTCTCGCCAAATGGCGCGCCAAGAGATTGACTCTCGCCGGTCCCCCCCAATTTAGCGTAATCTCCGCGAGAAACGCGCAGCAACATGCATGCGCTCGCCGCCGCGAACCGTCAGGGCCAAAAGTGAACGAACATACTGACAAACAAAAACAATTTGACGAATCCAGCCCCTGGCGCTTCTGCGTCGCGCCGATGATGGATGGGACGAACTGACAAAGAAAAACCCCGCTGGCTCTAGTCTTTGCCGGCGGGGTTTTTTCGTCTGATGTACCGATGATGTACTTCGGTTATCCGATGGCCTTAAGCTCCTTGGCGGCGGCGTCGCGCCGAGCGTCGATCCAATCCGCAAGGTCCGTCAGGTGGACGCCTTTGGCGGCCTTCTGGCTCCGCTCGATGCGGACCATGGGCAGCTTGATTTCTCCGCGCTCGATCTTGGCCGCCAGCTTGGGCGGCGTCAGGTGGCAGAAATAGTCGCGGCACACCGCATCGAGCGGGATGACGGACAAGCCCTGATATTGGGCCATGAGCAGGAAGGCCGTGTTCATGACGCTGGCGCGTCGAACGTGAGGGCGGAATAGGCGACCACCAGCGGGCGCGTCCAGTGGTCAGAGAGCACCAGCACCCAATCCGAGGACGCGAACAGCACAGACACCGGACAGGCTCCCCAACGCGCCCTGGAAGGCACGTCAGGCTTACAGGTTATCACCATGTCGTCCATGGGGAAGCGGGACATGGTTCCGTCCGGCAATCGGACTTCAACCTGGGCGTCATCAATAAGGATTTCCTCCATGCTTACGCGGAGGAGAGCGGTAGCTGTCATTCCGTGGCAATCCCTTCGGTTCGTAATCGTGCGCCACCTCGCTGACGCACATATCGCAAGCCGGAGGTTTATTCCTCATATTTGGTCCCGTCACGGATTATTTCCATATATTCAGCGCGAAATCCGATGGAAATGCGGATGGAAAGCGGAAATAATCAACTAAACCAATTCGTTAGCATCAACTATCACCACGACTTTCTTGCCGTCATTTGTGTGGACGAGCTTTGCGCGGGCGGAGATAGCGCGCTTCGTTAGGAATGAATTAAGGAAGATATTATCAGCAACGAAGAACGCCGGATCAGCAACAAATCCACGATGGGCGGAGTTTGCGCCGAGAAGACGGAACGTAACCTCACCCGTTGAATTGGTGAGGCCGTCAATGATTAGGGTCAATTCTCGAACCGCATCTACGGATTTCGCCCCGCGAATAGCCTCTGGGTACTGTTGGACGTTCTGGTTCTCACCAGAGAACACGTCCTCAACCTCGGCGTCAGGCGCTCCAATCCCTCGCAATAACCATATGTCGGAAGTTTTCAAAACCGACGCTAATTTTTGCATCGCGTCGCCTCTCATCGTCTGTTTTTTGCCAGAAAGAAGCTCGTGAATGTAGCTCGGACGAAATCCGCAGCGGCGCTCAACCTCCGCCACACTCAGGCCCAATTCCTCGATCCGGGCTTTGATACGCTTACGAAAATCCATTTTTTCCTGTCTCCCTGCGTCTCTGCACGTATCCAACCGTCTCATTTATAGCGGATTTCATCGGATTTGAGAACGGGTGTTGGGTTTTTCCAATTTTGCTTATTGACCAAATCCGACGGTTCGGATTAAATCCGAGACATGGAACAGGAGCTTCGCAATCACTTATTGGCGCTCGTCTCGGCCTATATGGGCGCTACCGGGCGCTCTGTAAGCCGGACCGGACACCTTGCGGCGCGCGACGCTGCGTTTTTTTCGCGGCTTGAGCACGGCACCGCCAACTTCACGGTTCGGAAATACGACGAAATTGTGAACTGGTTCACGCTCGCGTGGCCGGACGGCGCGGCGTGGCCGGACCTCGAAAGGAGGCGCGGCCAATGCGCGTAAAGCGCAACGCCGAGGAAGACGCCATTCAAGCCCAGGTCATCGAGCTTCTAGTCGTCGCAGCAGTCCCCGGCCTCATCTACTTCGCCGTCCCCAATGGCGGCTACCGCGATCCGCAGACGGCTCGCACGCTCAAGCTCACGGGCGTTCGTCCAGGCGTCGGCGATATTGAAATCATCAAGGACAGGCTCCCCCACTTCCTTGAAATGAAGACGAAGAAAGGACGGCAATCAGAGGACCAAGAGAAGTTTGAAGCAGACTGCATCGCGCAAGGCATCCCCTATCGCATCGCGCGCAGCAGAGACGAGGCACAAGACATTCTGACCGAATGGGGAATGCTTCGCATACGAAAGGCAAATCAATGAGAGACAGCTTCCCTATTGTAAATCGTCCAACGGGCGACGACGAGCGTATGCGTCCTTACCACGCAATCGTGTGCAGCATATGCGGCAACGAGGCGACCTTGAGCGCGCATTCAACCTGCATCCCCGCGTCCAGCGTCGCCGCCAAGTTCCGCAAGCTCGGCTGGCTGGTCCGCGCCGTGGGCAAGCACGTCTGCCCCAACTGCCAAGTCAGCGACCGCAACCACAACCCCAACCCCCAAGAAGGCGTCATGGCTCCCCCTCTCTCCCTCAAAGACCGCCTCGAACAGCCCAAGGCCCAGCCGGCTAAGGAGCCCGCCAAGGCCGAGCGTTCCATCGCCGCCAAGTCGGCTATCCCGCTTCTCTACATGGCGCTGGACGAGGGCTACGACCGCGCCGGGCAGGATTACAAGCCCGGCTATTCCGACGAGCGCATCGCCAAGGAAACCGGCCTCGCCGTGGAGTTCGTCCGCGCCCGCCGCGAAAGCGACTTCGGCCCGATCCGCGACCCCAAGGCCGTCGCGCTCATCGGCGGCCTCAACGACCTCGGCGGCCTCGCCATTGAGTTCCGCGCCCTGTCTGCCCGCGTGGAAAGCAAGCTCAACGAACTCCGCGCCCTCGCGCTGAAAAACTGAAAGGCAACCCAATGGCTATTTCCCTCTCATCCCTCCGCACGGTGAAGGCTGACGCCCCGCCGCGCATCCTGTTCTACGGGCGGCCCGGCGCTGGCAAGACGACGCTCGCCAGCGAGTTCCCCAACGCCGTGTTCATCCAGACGGAAGACGGCGTTCCGGCTGGCGTCGAACTGGCCTCGTTCGGCCTGTTGACCACCTTCGATCAAGTCATGGAGGCCGTGGGCACGCTCTATTCCGAGGACGTACCGTTCCAAACCGTCGTGCTCGACAGCGTGACGGCCATGCAACGCCTGATCTTCGCCGAGGCGTGCTTGCGCGGCGACGAGAAGGGCCACGCCAAATCCAACATTGAGGAATTTGGCTACGGCAAGGGCTACGTCTATGCGGCCCGCATCTGGCAAGAGCTTCTGGACGGCTTGTACGCGCTCCGCCGCGACAAGGGCATGAGCATAATCATGCTGGCCCACGCCCGGATCGAGCGATTCGATGATCCCGAGACGCAGAGCTACGACCGCTACGAAATCGACCTTCACGACAAGAGCCGTGGCCTGATCGAACAGGACATGGACGCGATCATGCTCTTGAAGGCCCCGGTCAACATCGAGAAGGAGGACGCGGGCTTCAAGAAGGAGCGCATCCGCGCGACCGGCGGCAATCAGGTCTTCCTCCATACCGCCGGGCGGCCCGCCTTCACGGCGAAGAACCGCTACGGCATCCCCGACAAGTTCTTGTACGTGCGCGGCAAAGGATATGCCGAACTCGCCAAGTATCTGCCCGCCCCCAAGGAGCCGGCAGTCGCCGACGCCGCAGAATAACCCCCAAAAGCCCAACAGGAGAACCCCATGGCCTTTGTTTTCAACCCCAACGAAATCGACACCAGCGACGACTTCGTACTCATGCCCGAAGGCGTTTACATGCTTCAGGCCACCAAAGTTGAGCGCGTGTTTAAGGACACCGGCGACTTCATGGTGAAGATGATCTTCGCGACCATGAACGAGGACTTCCCCGGCGTGTTCTCGCAGCGGTTCAACATGATCCACTCGAACCCGCAGGCGCAGGAAATCGCGCGCCGTGACTTCGCGAAGTTCTGCAAGGCGTCCGGCATCGCGGACGAGTTCCCCGAGGGCTTCGAGATGGACGAGGCGTCGGACGAGGAAATGACGGACCTGTTCTGCCACAAGCCCTTCGACGCCAAGGTGGGCATCGAGAAGTCCAAGAACCCGAAATATTCCGACAGCAATCAGGTCGCGAAATATTACCCCGTCGGCGAGGGCGGCAACTACGGCCCGCTCAGGAACCCCCAGGCTGGACATGCTCCGGCGGCCCCTGCTGGCAAGCCCACCGCCGCGAACGACGCTCCTGCGACTGGCACGGCCACCGCCACCACGGCAGGCAGGGCGGCGACCAACGGCGCGGCGCGCACGGCTGGCGCCAGCGGCGCGGGCAAGGCGAACGGCGCGGGCTCTCGCCCGTGGAACCGCCCCGCAGCCTGAAAATGAAAGCGGGCGGCGTTCCCCCGAACAGCCGCCCGCAAAATCCAACAAGCATCTGAAAGGCATAAAGACGCCATGGACGCGGCAACCTTAATCCCCAACGCCCCCAAGTTCAACAGCATCAACATCGCGCAGGACGAATTTGAGGCGCTTGCGAAGTTCCTGCAAGACAACCCGAAGATCGAGAGCGCCGGCATTGCCGAGAAGGCGAAGCTGCGCGTCGATGCGGCGCGCGTGGTTCTTAAGGACATGGAGACGGAGCGCACGACGCGCGTGCGTCCGCTCAACGAGCAAGTCGCCACGATCAACACCGAATATAAGGACATTCGCGAGCCGCTGACGAAGCTTCTCGACCAGCTTCTTTCGCGCGTGAACGTGTTCCTCGACGCCGAGCGCGAGCGCCGCGAGGCCGAGGCCGCAGAGGCGCGGCGCAAGGCCGAGGAAGCCGCAGAGGCGGCGCGGCAGGCCGAGGCGCTGGAACAAGAGGCTGTCGCCGCAGCGACCGACGGCGAGCGCGCGGACGTAGGCACCGCGACAGCCGAGGCCGACTTCGCATTCAAACAGGCCAAGCGTGCGGAGCGCGATGCGTCGAAGGCCGAGCGGCAGGCGTCGCGCGTGAACGTCGGCGGCGGCTTCTCTGGCCGCTCCCTGTCACAACGCACGAACGAAACGCTCACCATCACCGATTGGAAGGCGGCTCTGACCGACATTTGCGCGGCGCGCGATGGAGCCCTGCCCGAGAAGATCGAGGCGGCGCTTCTGACGGCGGTGCGCGACTTCCGCAAGGCGTCGGGCAAGCTCCCGTCTGGCGTGTCCTCAAGCAAAGAAAAGTCACTCTGATGCTCAACAAGGATTTCCGCCTCATCGTCTCCGGCCCGCTGTTCTTGCGGGCGTGGGCGTGCGTCTCAACCGAGGAAACGCGCTATTACCTCAACGGCGTGCATTGCGAGCCCTGCAAGACCGGCGGCGTCACCATGGTTGCGACCGACGGGCACCGGCTTGTGTGCGTGCGCGATCCCGCCGGCTTCATTGAAGGCAGCGGGATCGTCAGCCTGGACGCGCAGATGCGCAAGGCGCTCGCCACCAAGAGCGCGCGCGTCACAGCCTTTCCGAAACGCTTTCTCGTCATTCGCGAAGGGCGCGCTGGCGCACTCGGCACCGGAACGGAGGAAGTCAAAGACAACGCCAGCGTCGCGGACGAGTGGTTCGGCTATTTCGAGCGCCTGGACCTCAATATCTTCGCCTTCCAGTGGCGCGATGTGCTGATCGACGGCAAGTTCCCCGATTGGCGGCGCGTCATCCCGAAGTTCAACGACAACATGAAGGCGTCGAACGCTTTCAACGCGGTCCTCTTGAAGCAAGTCGCGCGCGCACTCCGCGATGATGAAGTGCCTGCGTCCGTCCGGCTCGTGCAGGACGTGAAGGCCAAGGACGGCCCGACCGTCCTTCTCAGCGACGACATGAACGCTTTCGGCGTCATTATGCCGATGCGCGCCGTGACGCGGGCAATCCAATATCCCGAATGGCTCGACCTTCCGAAGCCGGCTCCGGCCCATGCGGAGGCGGCGGAATAACATGCGCCGCGCCGAGCTTGGTTTCCAAATGCCGACGGTCGAAGCGATCCTCAAGACCTATAAACGGGACGAGGAAGAACGGACGTATCTCGGCGCTTCCATCATCGGGAAGGAATGCGAACGCCAGCTTTGGTACGGCTTCCGTTGGGCGTGCCAGCCTGAGGATTTCGACGGGCGGATGCTCCGCCTGTTCGCCACCGGGCACCGCGAGGAAGCCCGCATGATCGAGGACTTGCGCGCGAGCGGCGTGCAAGTGTGGGACCGTGGCGAGGACGGGAAGCAGATCGGCTTTTCCGACCTCGGCGGCCACTTCAAAGGCCACATGGACAGCGTGTTGCTCGGCGTGAAGGAAGCGCCCAAGACCCCGCACGTTGGCGAGTTCAAGACGCACAATCTGGACAGCTTCAAGAAGCTAAAACGCGATGCAGTCGAAGTCGCGAAGTTCGAGCACTTCGCGCAGATGCAAACCTACATGCACGAGGAAGGGCTGACCCGCGCGCTCTATCTCGCGCATTGCAAGGACACGGACGAGCTTTACGCCGAGCGGATCGAGTACGACGGCCTGTGCGCCCTGACGCTGTTGGCGAAGGCCGAGCGCATCATCACCAGCGACCGCGCGCCCGAGCGCGCCCACGAGCACGTCACGAGCCGGGCGGCCTATGCCTGCGATTGGTGTCCCGCCCTGCGCGTCTGCCACCATGGCGGATGGGCGCGGCGCAACTGCCGGACCTGTCTTCATGCCACGCCTGAAATGGATGGCGATGGCCGCTGGTCCTGCGCCTATCACAAGTGCGACCTGACCGCGAAAGACCAGCGCGCCGGTTGCGCCCAACACATTTTCTTGCCGGACCTCGTACCCGGCGAACAGATCGACGCGGACATGGACGCCAACACCGTGACCTATCTCGTTGGCGGCAAGCGGTTCGTGGACGGAGGATGCAAGTGAAGCTTCGGCCCTACCAGCAAGAGAGCATCGACGCGCTTTTCAACTATTGGGGCGCGGACGGCGGCAATGGTCTGTTGGTTCTACCGACCGGCGCTGGCAAGTCGCTCGTGCTCGCGAAAATCTGTCAGGAGCTTTTGCAGAACTGGCCGTCGATGCGGATTGGCATCGTCACCCACGTCAAAGAACTGGTGGAGCAAAACGCGCAGGAGATTTTGCGCCTCTGGCCGTCGGCTCCAATCGGCATCTATTCGGCAGGCGTGGGCCGGCGCGACCTCCGCAGCAAGATCATGTTCATGGGCATCCAGTCGGTTCACCGGAAGGTGCAGCAGCTTGGAAAGTTCGACGTGCTCTTGGTGGACGAGGCGCACCTGATCCCCAAGAACTCCGACACCATGTACGGGCGCTTCATCGCCGATTGCCTTGAGGCTGTGCCAGACATGCGCCTTGTCGGGCTGACCGCGACGCCGTACCGCCTCGATAGCGGACGCCTCGACGGCAAGGGCGGCATGTTCGACGCCATCGTTTACGAGGCCAACGTCCGCGACCTCATCGAGCAGGGCTATCTCTCGAAGCTGATTTCCAAGGCGACGCTGGCGCAGATCGACACGAAGGGCCTGCACAAGCGCGGCGGCGAGTTCATCCAGTCCGAAATGGACGCGCGAGCCCGCATCCCCACGATTATCGAAAGCGCCGTCGGCGAGATTTGCGAGCACGGCGAGCACCGCGAGGGCTGGTTGATCTTCTGCACCGGCGTTGAGCACGCCGCCGACGTTATGGCCGAAGTCCGCAAGCAGGGCATCACTTGCGAGACGGTCACGGGCGAGACGCCGAAGGGCGTTCGCGACCGGATCATCCGCGACTACAAGGCGAAGAAAATTCGCTGTCTGACGAGCGTGGGCGTGCTCACCACTGGCTTCAACGCCCCGCATGTGGACTTGGTTGCTCTCCTGCGTCCGACGCTCTCCACGGGCCTCTATGTGCAAATGGTAGGGCGCGCGTTCCGTCTCGCGTCCGGCAAGCTCGACGCGCTCATTCTCGACTTCGCCGGCAACGTCACACGCCACGGTCCCGTCGATGCAGTCGCGCCGCAGCGCCAGGGCGGAGCCAAGGGCAAGAAGGAAAAGACCGACGAGGAAAAGGAGGACACGGTTCGCGCGAAGGTGTGTCCTGCGTGCCGCGAGTACAATGCGATCGGTGCGAAATCGTGCGTCGTTTGCGGGTACGAGTGGCCGCCGGAAGTCGCGCCGCACAAGCCGGAGGCGGAAGAAACCGCGATCCTCTCGACCGAGGCCGTGAAGCCGCAGATGATAAAGGTTCAGTCGGTCAGGGTGCGCCGGCACAAGAAGCCGGGCTCGCTCGACACGTTCCGGCTCACCTTCGAGACTTGGAACAAGAGCTATTCAAAGTGGCTCTGCTTCGAGCACGGCGGGCGCATGGGCCACGAGGCGCGCATGTGGTGGAAGGGCATGGGCGGCAACACGCCGGCCCCCTCGACCATTGCCGAGGCGCTTGAGCGGTTCGACGCGGAGATTGGCGAGTGCGTCGGTATCAGCGTGCGCAAGAACGGCAAGTATCATGACATTCTGTCCATGGAGTTCGAGCCCGGCCCGTGGATCGGTCATCCGCGCGTCGTGCAGGAGAAGCCCGACCCGTTCGCGGGCGCGGGCGGATGGGAACACAACGCCGACGGGCCGTTCGGCGGCGCGTACAAAAAGCGCCCCGACGACTATTTCTCCTGGGGCAAGAAACCAGCCGATCCCACGGCGGGCATGACCGAGGACCAGAAGAAGGTTATCCCGAAAATCGAGGCGCTTTTCGCGAAGACCATCGAGAACGGCTGCACTCCGCAGGAGCAACACCTTGCGCATGTGAAGGCGAACCAGTTGCTCGGGCAATACAGCCTCGAACGGCTCGGCACCGGACAAATCGTCATCTATGACGAAATCCCCTTTTGAGGCGCGCACATGGCCAGACTTCGCTTTACAGACATGAAACGACCGAGCGACGGCGGCGTGTGCTTCTGTTGCCTCCGCCGTGACGAGGGCGCGGGTTTCCCGGTCCCGAACCGCCACAACCGCATCATTTGGTCATGCAACGACCATATCCCGCTTGGACGAAAGGCCGCCGCAATGCCCCAAGCTGAGTTCGACATTTACGAGAAGCAGGCTCTCGAAGCCGCCGGCAACAAGGCGGGGCAAAGGCTCGATGATAAGTTCGGCAAGACCGACCTCGCCGAGCTTGAAACGTGGGAATACCTGGATTTCTGCCAAACCCTCGTCAAAGCGTTTGGTGACGAACTCGCCTCCCGTCTGCAATCCTACGACCCGCCGTTCTGATCCATGGACAAGCTCTCAACCTTTCGCGACGCGAGCATCGGCTTGCCGGCGCTCCAAGAACTCGCCACTCACGACCAGTGGGTAATGTGGCGCTACAAGCGCATCGAAGTGCCCGGCAAGCCCGTGCATCTGACCAAAATCCCGGTCAACGCCAACAATGGCGCGAACGCCATGACGAACGAGGCGCGCACCTGGGCGTCGTTCAAGAAGTGCTATGACGGCGCGGTGAAGCGTGGCCTCGCAGGCGTCGGCTATGTGCTGAACGAGACGGACGGCTTTTCCGGGCTCGACCTCGACAAGTGCATTTCCGACGATGGCGTGATTGAGGATTGGGCGGCGGAAATCGTCGCCCTCGGCGAAACCTACTGCGAAATCTCGCCGTCCAAGAAGGGCTTGCGGTTCTTCATCCGTGGCAAGGTGGAACACGCGACCAAATGCGACCCGGCGCGCGTGGAGCTTTACGGGAACAAGCGGTTCCTGACCGTGACCGGCTATCACGTCGAAGGCGCTCCCGAGGAAATCAACCCGGCACCGCGCACCATTCAGGCCGTGCTCGCGCGCGTGGAGCAGTTCCGCGGTGAAGCGGAGAAGGTTGTAGGCGAGGCCCGCGAGGCGCGCAAGCTGGAACAGGAGGACGAACCGCCGTACATCGTCTTCACGCGCAGGCAGCGCATGGAGGACGAGGCGAAGCGCAGGCGCGGCGAATACGTCGGCTGGCTCAAGAACGCGCCCAAGCCCGCAGCCGTGGCCGGCGGCAACTATTTCCGCAACGTGAACGACAAGGCGTGCGCCGAACTCGGGCGCTGGGTGCAAGCCCTGTTCCCCCAGGCGAAGCGTTCCGGCACCGGCTGGCGTGTTTCGAGCAAGTCGCTCGGGCGCTCCCTGGAAGAAGACATTTCGATCACGGCAGAAGGCATTGTGGACTTCGGCGTGGCCGACATGGGCGACGCCAACCAAGGCAAGCGCACGCCGATCAACCTCGCGATGGAATGGGGCGGGCATCCCGATCCGACGAGCGCCGCGCGCTGGCTATGCGAGCAACTGTCCGTCACGCCCGAAAGCCTCGGATGGGAAGACAAGTCAGGCAGGCCCGAGCCGCGCCGCGTCCATCAAGCCGAGGACGGGACATGGATCGACACCGAGACTGGCGAAGTCCTGTCCGAAAAGACCGGCGCGAACGGCGCGGACGGCGACAGCACCATGCCCGAGCACTTGGCGCGCGTGCCCGGAGTGCTCAACGATCTTGTCGAATGGGTCATGGCCGGCGCGCAGCATCCCTCGCGCGTGGGCGGGCTCATGTCCGCACTGGCGACCGTGGCGACCTTCTCCGGGCGAGTGTGGGCCGGGCCGACGCGCGCCGCCCTGCACCTCTACACCGCCGGCATTGGCCCCTCTGGATGCGGCAAGGATCGCGTCTTGTCGTCAACCCTAAAGCTCATGATCGCTTTCGACATGGGCCAGTTCGTTTTTGACGAGCCCATGTCGCAAACCGCGCTCATGAACTCGATTTCGGAGACGCCGCTTTGCCTGAGCCAGATAGATGAAATCGGAATGTTCTTCGGGCGCATTCTCAACAAGCGCGCAAGCAGCTTCGAGAAAGGCGTTGAAGCGTCAATGACAAAGGCGTGGAGCAAGTCGTTCGAGCCGCTTATCACGCCACGCTATGCTTCTCGCCCGTCCGTGACCGTGTTCAATCCCGCCTTCAACTGCATGGGCGTTTCCACGCCGGACAAGTTTTGGGGCGCGCTCGGAACCGACGCGATCACGTCCGGCTTCCTCAATCGCTGGATCATGTTCGAGCTTCCCGTCGTCAAGCGCCGCACGCCGACGCTCACCGAGGACGAAATCAATTGCGCGCCGGATCATGTGATGATGTGGCTGGCGAAAATCTACGGCGGCGGCAGGAGCCGGATGAACGGGTGGGACGCCAACGTGCGCGACCCCGGCTTCAACGATCCGCCGTTAGTCGTTCCTTGGGACAGCCGCGAGACGGAAAAGCTTTGGGACGATTACGCCGCCACGATCCAAAGCCGCTTCGCCGGCAGCGAGTTCGAGGCGCTGTCACCGTTGCTGGCGCGCGCCGCCGAGAACGCCCTTCGCGTCGCCACCATCTACGCGCTCGCCGAGAACATCGACGCTCCGCGCGTCACCTATGAGGCCGTGCAATGGGCGACCGGACTCCTGAGCTGGTGTGCTGACCGCACGGCGTCGCAGGCTGTCCGGTTCATGGCCGAGAACGAGAACCAAGAGAACGCGAACCGGATCAAGCGCGCCATGTCCGGCTTCCCCGACATGATCGCGACCCGGAGCCAGTTGCTCTCGAAGCTGAACAACATCATGCGCAAGAACGACTTCGACAACCTCATAACGATGATGATCGACGCCGGACAGGTTGAGGAACTGAGCGACGAAAAGAAAAAGTCCATGTCGTCGCTCAAGAAGACGCGCGGCCCGAAGCCGGCAATCTACCGGCTCGTTCCCGAAAAGCTCAACTTCCAAGCCGCATAATTTACGCTTGGGAAACCAGAATGCGCGATCATGCCGGCGGGGAGGCTGGAATGATTGTTGCTGCATTAAAGAAGCTGGGCTGGTGGGCGCTGTGCGCGCTCATCATCGCATCCGGCATAGGGCTGTTCATGCAGATCGGCATTCCGATTGCGATCATCCTCGCCGCGTGGTTCATCTTCGACAAGGCTGTGCGCTGGTACGTGCGCAATGAAAAAGCCCCGGAGTGACCGGGGCCTTCTTCATTCCAGCGCCAGGGCGAGAGCGGCGAGCCGCCTTCGCGCCTGCGTCCTGACCTTGTTCAGATCGGCGGGGCCGGGCTCGCGCTGGCCGCTCAACCAGTAGCGGACCTTCCGGGCATCAAGGCCAATGTCGCGCGCAAGGTCCGTCTGCCAATGCGAGCCGTACATGAGCTTGCCGAGTTCTGCGATTTGCGCGGCGACAGTGGTCATTACTCGCGGTCCTTCGCTTTGGCTATCTCATCGTTTAGGCTTTTGATCGCGTCTTCGATGAAGATGTGTACCGGAACGCGCGGGCCATGCATGTAGGCCATCCCGCGATTATCGACAATCGCGATGCGGCAATCTTTATTGTTGCCGAGTTCATACCATCCGCTTGGTGTAAGCGCCCGCACGGGCTCATCATCCATAATCTCGATAGCCACGACAGTCTGATGGCTCTCGCTCACTCCGCTATAGTCTCCCTTCATTTCTACTATTAGAAGCGTCGTGTTTGTCCCTATGACATTAAACACGCCGTCGCGGATGCTGCGCTCTGCAATGTAATTAAAATCACTCACATTATGGATGACTTCGTTGGTCATCGTTACGATGAAGTCGCCGTCGTTCCCGCGCTTTTTGGCCGACACGATGAAATCGGCATTTATGTACTCTCCATCGTCGGTATAAATGAACATGCTCAAACCCTCTCTGTGACCGGCTCGTTCTGGAGGAATATCAAAAGCTGGCGGCGCTTGCTCTCGACCCCGTGCGCCACGTCGGCGCGGCGGAGCACGTTTATGTCTTGGAGCCGTTCGAGCGTGGCGAGAACGTCGCCGACCTCGTGACCGATCCGCGCCGCGTTGGTGAACGGCTGGCCCGGCTGGCTCTCGTCAAGGCCGAACCGCAGCGCCTTCGTGACGCGCTGCACGACCTCGGCGCATTCTTCCGCCAGGATCTCCAAAAGCTCGCGCGGCAGGCCGTCGGGCTTCGGGAAGTGTGAAATGTAGCGGTCAGACATTGGCCGCGCCCTGCCGCTTAATGGTCATCGTGTCGTCGTGGATTTTGACACGGAGCCGGTTCGTGCTGGCGACGCTCTCGGGCGTGACCTCGCGACCGAAGATCGGGCCGAGCCAGCGGTTGAAGAAATCGACCGAGCGGAACAGCTTCATGGTCGCGTTGAAGTCGCTCTCCGTCAGCATGTCCGCGCCGCACTTCGGGCAGGGCGTGCCGATCAGGGCTTCCGTGAAGGGTTGGGGCTCGGGCAGGTCGTAGCCGCAGGCATCGCAATGCAATTGGCCTGCCTCGTCTGGGTTATAGTGGAAAAGCACCTTAGCCATCGTAGGGCTCCATGAAGGTTTCCGCGTGAGCGCCCGCGCCCCATAGGACGCAGGCAATGAAGGCGATGAACAGGGCGAGGCTCATGCGAGCGACCCGGCTTTGGCGATAGCCGCGTCGATTTCCTTGAGCGTGTCCGGCGGCAGGCAATAGCCGAAGTCGGAGCGAACCATCCGCAACGCTTCGAGTAGGCCATCGCTGGCCGCTGCGCGCCGCGCCAACGGCGCGACCGGCTCGCCCTGCGCCCATCCAGTGTTGAGGCAGTCCGAGCAACCATAGGGCTCGGGCGCTTGCACTACGCACGTCATGCAGACGCCCGCACGCTCGCAGGCGGCCTTGTAAGCGTTGCGCTCGCGCTGCAAATCGGACGCAGCGTTGGCGAGCGCCTTCAACCGGTCCGCCTCGGCGAGCAGGCCGGCGCGGACAGCGTTCGAGCTTTCCGGCTCCGGCCCCGGATCATCCGCCAGGGCGTCGATTGCGGCACTGATCTTGTTCAGCCGATCAAGGATCGGTTCGCCCATCATGCGCCCCTCCCGATCATCATGGAGCCACTGGCATGGCCGACCGGGCGGGCGAAGCTGGCGCGATCCCCGGCTTCCGTTCCTGCGTCTATGGCCCAATTGAACGCGCCGACATTGGAAGCGCGGCCCTGCTTCAACTTCGAGCCCCGGTCCTTAAGCCAGTCGGCGAAGCCGGCGTTCACCAGCGCCGTGTTCGTCGCCACCAGGGCGTTGCGGGCGGGCGTCGGCGCAGGCGTCAGTTCGCGCAAACGCGCTTCGATCCGATAGACCGCGCCGAGCACAAAGCCGTTGCGCTCGCGCGTCCGCACGCCCCTGATTTTGAGATAAGCCGGATTGTTCTGCTTGAGGCTCGCAAAGTGCGCCTTCAACTCGCGCTTGACGTGGGCGACGAGCGTATCGAGCAGCCATTCAGCCATGACAACATCGCAATCGCGACCGAACAGCGTCACGTCGCCTTTCTCGTTCGTCGTCACCTTGCAGCCGTAAAACTTGCCGACCACGACCGCGAGGTTCTTCACCACTTGGTCGCGCTTCGCCTTCGCGCGCTGGAACATGCTGAACTGCGTCGGCTCGCGCAAATCGCCTTGCGCAATGTCGTGCTCGTCCATCAAAGCTTGCGCCTTGGCAGCGGCGGATAGCGCCTCGGCTTCCGAACAGCCGTTGTCCGTCGTCTTGGCGAGCAGCGCGCGAACGCGCTCGATCATCTTCTTGCGATCCATGGGATTTGCCTTTCTGCGGCTTCATGGGGGGAAAGAAAAACCGCGCCCTATTCTTAGGACGCGGTTTCGGTTTTGACAATCGGAAATCGGAACAAATCCGATGCTCAGGCCGCGCGTTCGCTTCTCTCGACCAAGCCGGCGAAGCCCACATGCGCCTTGTCGAACACGTCGCCGATGCGCTGCAACAGCGCCGGGCGGAGCGAGCCCTCCATGCGGTATTTGGCGTCCATCGACGCCGCCGCGCTGGCCGCGTGGTCAGCCAGTTCCATGAGCGCGCCGATGATCGCGCCGTCGTCGCGGCACGTCTGGATTGGGAGCAAGAGCCGATCCAGCCGCTTGGCGAAGTCGCGGACGACGCCGTTCTCGCGAATGTCCTGCATGAGTTCCGTGACCTCCTGCGTCCCGAGCAGGGCGCGGAGTTCTTCCATGGTGTTGTGAAAGTCGGACATGCCAGCCTCAGTTGCGTGCGAGAGAGATATGCGAAAGCGACGGATCGCCATTGAGCTTGCCGACCGGGAGCAGGCCCCAATCGTCAGCCTGTTGGCTGGCCGTGCCGCGCGACCAGAAATGGCTTTCCGGCTTCAACTCGTAGAGCCGGTCAGCAACCGCCTTCACGGCGTCAAGCGCCTCGCGGTGGGACGGGAACGGGCCGAACGCCAGGGCAGTCTTGCAGCCGTCGCGGAAGCTCACATAGAAGCCCTTGACCTGATGCGCCCCTGCCGGGCGCTCATCGACCACGCGCGCGATACCGCCGGAATAGTCGATCCCGTCGGCGTGGCGCTGCGCCATGTCCCGCGTCACAAATGGCCTGTGGACCTTCTCCCACTTGCCGGAATTGAAAGCTTCGACCACGAACATGACTAGTTCTCCGATTTCATGATTTCAACTGCCCTGAAAAACTCTTTTGGAAAAAACTTCTTGATCGTTTCAAGCAGTTTTCTGTCTATTGATTCCTGAGCATTTTTTCGCTCGCTCTTTGCCATCCTTCCGCGAATGACAGATACTTGTTGCCGAGCTAGTCTTTTAATTTTTAGGGCCGATATTGTTCGCCTTTCCCAATCAGTATCTACCTGATTGCCGAAGCGGGCGTTGTATTTAGCCTGCTTAAGCTGTTCTTCTATGGATGAACAAATAAGCAAAAGCTCATCCATAGCATTATCACATTCAGCGACATTCGTTAGGTCGGAAACAAACTTCCCTGTGCTGTATTCTATGTCAAATTCTTCAAACATGCCTCACTCCATCGTTTCGAGTAGGGCATCCACGCGCTCGGCAATCGAGGCGTGAGAGTGGCGCAGCGCGTTGGCGCAGACATTCAGGACGGAAATCAGTTCGTCGCGGTTGATCGGCTTGCGGCGGGGCTCCACGTCCTTCTTCGTGACCTTGGCCTTGCCCTCGTCCGACGCCTTCGCGACCGCCTCCTTGAGCGCGTCCGCGCCGTGCTCGGGGTTCTCGCGCATCGTCTCGGCGGCCAGCGTCGCCGAGACCTTGCCTTCCTTGACCATCTGATGAACCTCGGCGGGCGCGGCCTGGAACTCGACCAGCTTCGAGACATAGGACGGGCTCTTGCCGATCCTGCGCGCGATTTCGGCGAGCGTCAGGCCGAAGCCGAGCGCCCGCTTGATGTTGTAGCCTTCTTCGAGGGGCGTGAGGCGCTTGCCGCTGTTGCTGATGTTCTGGCGGAGGATGCGGTCAACGTCGTTGACGCCTTTGCCCTCGGGCACGCACGGCACCGTGGCGATTTCCACGCCCTCGGCGATCAACTCCATAACCGCCGTGTGGCGGCAATGGCCGTCCGACACATAGACGATTTCGCCCTCGGAAAAGATTTCCAAAGGGCTGTTCTGATAGAAGCCGTTCTCGCGGATCGACGCCTTGAGGAAGTCGATATGGTCGCGCGCCTCGACCGTCGTCAGGTCGCGGGCGTTCAGGCCGTCCTTATGCGCGATCTTGCGCGGATCGAAGTTGAGAAGGGCCGAGCGACTTTCGGCCAGTTCTTTCAGGTTTGCCATGGTGGGTTGCTCCTAATGCGAGGCGGCGAGAAACGCTTTGGCCTGTTCGAGCGCCGCCGTGGCTTCGATCAGGATTTCATGCGGGCTGTTCGGATCGCGCGGGCTCGTGAAGTCGCGCGCCCAATCCGTCAGCTTCTTGAGCGCGTCGTAGAGAGCCGGGCCGGCTTTCTGTTTTGCGCTCAGCCGGCGCAAGTCAGTCTCGGCGCGGGCGACCCGTTCGCGGGCGGCGATTTCCGCCTCGTGCGCCTTGTTGAACAGGTTGTTGATGCAGGCCGCGCCGAACATGGCCTCCCACATGGACTTGCCGAACGCCGTATGGACGCCGAGCCGGCGAGTGGGGAACCAGTTCTCATCCTCGCGCCCGACGGCGTGCAGCGGGTTCTTGTAGAGGAACGGCACCGGCTCGACGCCTGCCGCGACCGGGTTGCATTTGTCATCGAGCCAGACGTGATAGCGCGCTCCGTCGTGCTCGCAGGACAGCGAGTATTCGCAACCGCTGGCGCCATAGATCGAGACGGCGACGTTATCGACATAGGGAAGCTTGGACATGGGGGAACCTTTCGATGAGGGGAAGGGCGAGCCGTGAGGCCCGCCCAGGCGCGTCACTTGTTGGGCTCGGGCTCCAAGCCCTCAACGTCGCCGATCAGGTCTTGCAGGGTGCTCTGAACCGCCTCATAGCCCTCGCGCCATTCCACATAGGCCGCGCCCGCGTCGCTGTTGGACCACTTCTCGGAACGCTCGCCTTCGTAGTCGTTCATGGCGTCGGCGAGGCCGGAAATGAACTCGTCAGCCGCGCGAAGCGCCTCAAGGTGCTTCGCCAATTCTTCCTGTTGGGCTTTGGTCAGCTTTTTCATGGGAGTTGCCTTTCGTTCGGGGGAAGGAGCGGCCCGGAGGCCGCCCCGGAGGATCAGGCCGCGCGCGAGACGCGGACCAGCTTGTTGGCCTCGGCGAGCAGCGCCGCATCCTCGGGGGAAAGGATGCAGGCGGCGAAGGGGTGCTTGGCGTCATAGTTCGCGAGGCGGCGCGCATCGTCGTAGGACCGAGACACGCGGTACTTGTTGAGAAGCTTGGTCATTTCGGATTGCCTTTCCATGGCCGGGGGAAGCCACGCCCTATCTTTAGGACACAATCCGATTGTGGTCAAGGAAATCCGATGGAAAACCGATCACTCAACCCGAGTGCTGGTTTCCACCCAGGCGAACCGCTCACCCTCCCGACGGAACAGGCCAGCACGCTCAAGGCGACCAAGGCATTGCTCGACCATCTCGCCGTCGAACTGCGGAGGGACCAGCACCGCCGGCAGGAAGACGGCAACCCAAGCGGCGTCCGTGTGAATGATCGCGGCAGCGCGGAGAGCTTGGAGAACCGTGATTTCCTGAGCCCCCAGGCGCAAGAGAGCCCGCTTCCGATCCGTGTTGCGTGCGTCGCCGTCCGTGGTTTCGAGCCCGATCACAATCAGCTTGCGAAGCGCATCCGCCTCGATAGGCACGCTCGCACGCTCCATCCAGCCCTGCACCCGCTCGACCAGCGCCGGGGGGAGCGTGAGGGAGCGGGCAGTCATCTTCTCGCCGAACTTTAGAGGCCGTCCCGACCGGGCGGCTTTCGGTTTTAGCATCGCGTGTTCGCCTTTCGTCCTATGGATAATTGCCGATCATAATTCGGATTGCCCATTAAGAGTTTCACGGAAATGGGCCGATTTCAAGCTCGGATTTGTAAACCTTTAATGGCGACTTCGGTAATTAGTATTGGCATAAAACGTATCAAATTCAGTCACTTAAGGCGTTCCCTTATAGATAAAAACAATAATTAAATTCTGCCCGCGAGACGCTATTACATATACTGATAACCCCACTTTCGGGAAAACATATGCCTACGGAGTATCGAATATTAATTATTGTTTCTCGACCTTCGGAGCCCTGCCCTATTCTTAGGGCGTTTATCGGAAAACGCTCGGAAACCTTGACCGGATTAAATCCGAAGGCTAATCATTCGAGAGGATTTGAACTTTTCCCTGAAATCGAGCCATGGCCGAGCCGAAACCCGAACGCCAGTTGAACAGCCGCCAAGCTGCATTCGTCCGCGAGTATCTCGTTGATCGCAATGCAACTCAGGCGGCTTTGCGCGCAGGCTACAGCGCCGCAACAGCCGGGCAGCTGGCTTCCGCCCTGTTGAAAAACCTTAAGGTTCAGGACGCGATAGAGCGCGAGGAAAGCGCACTCGCAGCGGCGACGAAGATCAACCGCGAGAAAATGGTTCGCGACCTCGTTGCGCTCCGCAATGTCGATCTACGTCGCATCGCGCGCTTCAAGACGTTTCCGTGCGGCGATTGCCACGACGGGCTCGACAACAAGCCCGAGCATCCCGATTGCGAGTGCAAGTCGTGCCGAGGGCTCGGCTACACGCAGATCGTCGTCGCCGACTTCGACACGCTCACCCAGGACGAGGCCGACATGGTGAAGTCGGTCAAGATGGGCAAGAACGGCCCGGAAGTCACATTCCACGACAAGCGCGCGATTGATGATCGCATCGCCAAGCTCTGCGGCTTCGAGCCCAAGCAGGCCGGCGACGCCGCCAACCCGATCCACATTCTGTTGCAGGCGATCCAAGGCACCGCCCTTCCGCTTGCGCCCGCACGCCTGCCGCCTCCGGGCGAGAATGAGTGAGCGCATGGCGAACCCCCAACCGACCCACGACGCGCGAGCTTGGCATGTGCCCTGCGCCGCGCGTCGCCGCATTTGAGAGGCCGACATGCACTCCCTCGTCACCTTCCTGATTTTCCTCGCAGCTATCGCCGTCCCGTTGATCGTCGTCGGGATCGGATCGCACATCGCGGCCATTCACGCGCCCAAAATGCCGGGCTGGCCTCGCGTCAAAGCGATTGGCTTCGGGACTGCCTGGTTTGCGATTTTCTGCGTCCCGCACGCCGTCGTCGTCGCCTATGCCAGCGTCGCCCACATGGCCGCCGTCGCCCTCGCGCCAATCATGGGCCTCGTCCATGGCGCGCGCATCCTCACGACCGAACTCGTGGTCGAAGCCTGGACGCACATTTGCGTCGTCAAAGCCCTCATCATGAATGACATCGACCGGCTCGTGACGCTGCGCGACAGCGCCGAGGCGAAACTGAAATCCGTCAAGGCTCGCGCCCAGGCCGAACTGGACGAGCTTGAAGACGCCATCGAGCGCAAAGTCACGAGGCGCTGAAATGGTCGCGTGCGACTACGACCGCCTCACCGCGAAAGTCGGCGACGCCCAGGTCGCCGACGCCAGATGCAGCCGCAAGGTGCTGTGCCTCGGCGGGCCGGACAACGGCCAGCGCATCCCGATCCGCGACGCGGCCAACCGGCGCTATCGCTGGCGCTACGTGTTCGGTCGCGAATGGATGATCCACGACAGCATCGACCGCTCTTGGATCGGCGAGGCCATCGCGATCAGCGAATGGCTCGACAAGAACGAGCGCCATTGGCGCGCAGGCGTCGCCCGCTCTGACCTCGGCGACCTTCTCGACCTCAACCGCCTTCAACACCAAGGAGCATCCGCATGATTAAGCCCACCGTTGGCCGCGTCGTTTGGTACACGCCGCCCCACGCGCCGGCAGGCGAGCCGGCCAACGATCCGCAGACGCACGCTGCGCTCATCGCCTACGTCTGGCACGACCGCATGGTGAACCTCGCCGTGTTCAGCCCGAACGGCGAGAACTACGGCGTGACCAGCGTGACGCTCGTTCAGGAAGGCGACATGGCCCCCGAGGCTGGCCGCTACGCCGAGTGGATGACCTACCAAGTCGGGCAGGCCAAGAAGCACTCCGCCGAAGACGCTGTGAATGAAGCCACGCGCGACGCTCTCACCGGCGGCGTCGGCTTCCTCTTGGTGGATCGCGAAGGCAAGGCGCACCGCGTCCCGCGCAGCGACGTGCTCGACCTCGTGAAGGGCCACACCCTCTACGACGTGATCGAAGGCGCGACCGCCTGACAATTCCCAACGGCGGGCCAGCAGCGCCCGCCACATTCCCCCGAGTGAAAGGCACGACGATGCAAGAGCAATTCCTGACCAGAACGCAGGCCGGCAAATATCTCCATGACAAATGGGGTTTCGGCGGCGCGTCCGTTCTCGCGGAAGCCCACCAAGCCGGCACCGGGCCGGTCTTCGTGAAGCCGGGCGCGAAGGTCTTCTACACGAAGGCATCAATCGACGCTTGGGCGCAAGCCATCATGCTCGACCCCTTCAAGAAGGCCGGGATCAACATCGAGCCCGAGCCCAAGGCCAAGGAGCCAGCACAGATGGAACAGCCGACCAAATACGACGAGGCCGCCTGCGAGGCGGAAATCATCGCCAAGGGCAAGACCTCCCCGCGCGTCACGCCCGATCAGATCGACGCGATCATCGTCACCGCCGATTACTTTCAACTGCGCACGCTGACCATCTGCGTGATCACGCTCTGGAACGGCTTCACAGTGACCGGCGAAAGCGCGTGCGCCTCGCCCGATAACTATGACGCGGAAATCGGCAAGAAGCTGGCGTTCGCCCAGGCGCGCGAAAAGATTTGGGCGCTCGAAGGCTATCGCCTGAAAAGCCTTCTCGCCCACGAGGATGAAAGCACCGCCGACCCGAACAAGGCCGTCAAGTCAGACGGCGCTTGGGTTTCAATCGGCATCGCCCGCTTGCTCGAACGGGCAAAGAAGGCCGGAGTGGCCGAGCCGAAGCGCCAAGACCTTTTCCATGCGGCGCAAGCCCTCTGCGTGGCTATCGCGAAGGTGGGCGAATGAAGCGCCTGTTCGCTCTCGCTCTCATCATGGCGACGCCGGCTCATGCCGGCGGCTCGCTCTCGTCCGTTGTCGATCAGGCCGCCGCTCGGCATGGCGTCCCGCGCCATCTGGCCCGCGCTGTCATTATGACCGAGAGCGGCTTCAACCCGCACGCCCGGAACTCGCACGCCATCGGCTTGGGCCAGATCAAGTGCCAGACGGCGCGCGGGCTCGGCTATCGCGGCGCGTGCAACGGCTTGCTGCATCCCGTCGTCAACGCCGACTTGTCCATGCGCTATCTGCGTCAGGCAATCTCGCGCGGCGGAGCCGGTTGCGCCGGGCTCGCCCTCTACAATCGCGGCGTCTTCGCCAAGCCTCGTTGCACCGCCTACGGGCGCAAGGTGCTCCGCATCGCGAGGGCCGGCGAATGACCGTCACCGAGAAATGGGACCGTCGCTTTCTCGACATGGCCGAGCTTGTCGCCTCGTGGTCGAAAGACCCGAGCACGAAGGTTGGCGCTGTCATCGTCCGACCGGACAAGACCGTGTGCAGCGTCGGCTTCAACGGCTTCCCGCGTGGCGTTCCAGACGCCGAGGAATGGCTGTTGGATCGGGCGACGAAGTACGCCTACACCGTCCATGCGGAAATGAACGCCATCCTCACGGCCAACGAGCCCGTGCGCGGCGCGACGATCTACACGACCTTCCATCCCTGCGCCTGCTGCGCCGCCTCCATCGTGCAGGCCGGCATTGTCCGCGTCGTCGTGCTGGCTGACGCGACGCCCGAGCGTTGGGCCGACAGCTTCGCCGCCGCCGGCTCCGTGCTGGCTCTGGCTGGCGTGTCCGTCGATTTGATCGAGAGGCGCGCATGACCAAGCGCGTCGTCTCCTGCATGGGTGGGCCGCTCGACGGAAGGTGCGTCGCATTCCAAGGCAAGCTCTATCGCCACTTCGAGTACCCGAAGAAATCGACCTTCGACGCGATGAAGGAACTGGCGAGCGGTCAAGTCGCAATGACGATGGAGCCGAGCAGCTTCCACGACTATCGCGTCCTCACCCTTCGCCTGCCCGGCGGGCGTCCGTTTGATCGGTACGTCCATGTCAGCCTGGACGACGACGAGGCGCTTGAGCGCGCCGAGGCGGAGGAAGCCTAATGGCTGTCTCGCTGGATTTCGTGCCGAAGGACGACGCGGAGCTTATGCAAGCTCTGCGCGATCCGCTTTGGCGCGTGTGCAGCGGGCAGCTTTATTGGATCATGACGAAGGCGACGAACGGCGAGGCCGCAGCCGTCCCCTTCAAGCCGAACCGCCACCAGCGCAAGATGATGCGCTGCATGTGGCACCGGAACATCATTCTCAAAGCCCGGCAGCTTGGCTTCACGACGCTAATTGCAATCCTCTGGCTCGACCACGCCCTGTTCAACGCCGACCAGCGTTGCGGCATCGTCGCCCAGGATCGCGAGAGCGCCGAAGTCATCTTCCGCGACAAGGTGCGCTTCGCCTACTCGCGCCTGCCGGAAGTGCTGCGCGTCGCCATGCCGCTGGCGCGCGAGAGCGCGAGCGAGCTTCTGTTCGCCCACAACAACAGTTCAATCCGCGTCGCGACCTCGCTCCGTTCCGGCACCATTCACCGGCTGCATGTGAGTGAGTTCGGCAAGATTTGCGCGAAGTTCCCCGACAAGGCCGCCGAAGTCGTGACCGGCTCGTTGCAGGCCGTTCCCATCGACGGCGTGGCCGTGATCGAGAGCACCGCCGAAGGCCAGGAGGGCGAGTTCTTCGCCATGGTCCAGAAGGCCAGGGCGATTGGCGAGCAAGACCGCGACCTGAACCCGCGCGACTATCGGTTCCACTTCTTCGCGTGGCACGACGCCCCCGAGTACGCCATCGACTTCGAGGGCGTCGTCATCACCAAGAAGGACCACGAGTATTTTCGCCAGATCGAGGCGGAGCTTGGGAAGAAGATCAGCCTGTTCCAGCGCGCTTGGTACGTCGCCACGCGCGACGCCGACTTTGCCGGCGACGAACAGAAGATGTGGCAGGAATACCCGAGCACGCCGGACGAGGCGTTCAAGATCAGCACGCAGGGCACCTATTACGCCGTCCAGTTGGCGACCGCCCGCAAGCAAGGCCGCATCGGCAAAGTGCCGTACACGCCGGGCGTTCCGGTCAACACGTTTTGGGACATCGGAGCCAGCGACGGCACGGCCATTTGGCTGCATCAGCGCGTCGGGCTCGAAGACCGCTTCATTGGCTTCATCGAAGGATGGGGCGAGCCCTACGGCTATTTCGTCAGCGAGCTTCAAAAACTCGGCTACGTGTGGGGCACGCACTATCTGCCGCACGACGCCGAGCACAAGCGCCAGCAAGGTCTTGTCGTCGCCGCCCCCATCGACATGCTGCGCGGACTGACGCCCGGCTGGCAGTACGAGATTGTTCCGCGCGTCGATGAAATCCTGCACGGCATTCAGCTAACCCGCGACGCCTTCGCCTCGTGCTGGTTCGATGAAACCGCGTGCGCCGCCGGCATCGCTCACCTGTCCCTCTACCGCAAGGAATGGAACACGCGGCTCGCCGCCTGGAAGCCGACGCCGCGCCACGACGAACATTCCGAAGGCGCGGACGCCTTCCGCCAATTCGCCCAGGGCTATCGACCGCCGGCCATGTCGGCAGGCACGCGCCCGAAGCGCCGGACCAAAGGAGCTATGGCAGCATGACCGAAGAAGCCGACCTCGCGAGCCACGCGCTCGACCTCACGCAATATCACGCCCGCTATCGCGTCGGCGACGTGACCGTGTTCCTGACGTGGTTCGGGAAGCAGAGCCGCCCGGCCATGGTGCTGACGCCGACCATGAAGCTCGGCGACGCCCGCATGGTCCCGTGCGTCGTCCCGCTCACTTCGATTTGGGCTTGGGACGAGCGGACGGGCGACGGCGCGCATTGCGCACGGACCTCCAAGCAGTTCGCCGCCTTGCTCGGGCTCTCGCCGTCCGTGCAGTCCATCGTGAAGGTGACGAGCATCATCCGCGACTTCATCGGCGACTTGATCCGTATGCCGCCCAAGCCGGCGGAAAAGATCGTCGTCGCAGACGCCTTCGTGACGAACCGCAACACCGGCAAGACCACCGAACGGGAGATTGTCGCCAATGCCGCTTCCTGACGACAACATCGACGCCTCGCCGTTCGATATGCGCAACGCGACTGTCATCAAGGACAGCGCGATTGACCGCCTCCCGACGGCCCAGGAAGCCGTGCGGCAGAAGCCGAACAAGCTGGACGATCAGGACAGCATCAACCTGTTCCAGCTTCTCATGGCCTTCTATATCCGCGAAATCCGCCGCCAGGAGGACAACCGCGCGGAGCAGGAGAAGGACGAGGAGTTCTACGACAACGAGCAATGGGACGAGCTTGACGCGCGCACGCTCAAGGAGCGCGGTCAGCAGCCCATCGTTTACAACGTCATCGCGCCTACGCTGAACTGGATCATCGGCACCGAGAAGCGCAGCCGCACGGACTTCAAAATTCTGCCCAGGCGGAAGGATGCAGGCAAGGCGGCGGAGCGCAAGACGCAGCTTTTGAAATACCTCTCGGACGTGAACCGCACGCCGTTCAACAAGTCGCTCGCGTTCGAGGACGCCGTGAAGGTTGGCGTCGGCTGGCTCGAAGTCGGGTTGCAGGACGAGAGCGACGGCGAGCCGGTCTATGAGCGGTATGAAAGCTGGCGCAACATGCTTTGGGACAGCGCCGCCACCGAGCGCGACCTGTCCGACGCCCGCTACATCATGCGTTCCAAGTGGGTGGACCTCGACATTTCCAAGGCGATGTTCCCCAAGCGCAAGGGCTTGCTCGACCGCGCCGCCGTGGAAGGCGACCGCTTCATCATCGACGCGGCCCACGGCGACAGCGCCATGGACAGCATGGAAGTGGAGAACGGCGTCTATCGCAGCGACCGCCAGGACTTCGCCTATAAGCGCCAGCGCGTGCGCCTGATTGAGTGCTGGTATCGCGCGCCGGCCAACGTCCAGAAGCTCCGGGGCGGAGACTTCGGCGGCCAGATTTACGACCGCGACCACGCCGCCCATTCCGAGGCCGTGGCGAACGGGCACAGCGTCGTCGTCAACACCGTCATGATGCGGATGCACGTCGCCATCTTCACCGTGAACGGCCTCCTGTTCGCCTCGCAGAGCCCGTACCGCCACAACGATTTCCCGTTCACCCCGATTTGGGCGAACAAGCGCGGCAAGAACGGCCTGCCCTATGGCGTCATCCGGGGCTTGCGCAACGTGCAGGAGGACGTGAACAAGCGCGCGTCGAAGGCCCTGCATATCCTGAACACGTCCAAGACCATCATGGACGAGGGCGCGGTTCCCGACGTGGACGAGTTCGCCGAGGAAGTGAGCCGGCCCGACGCCATCATCGTCAAGCGCAAGGGACATGAACTGACCATTGAGGCCGACCGCGAGCTTGCGCCGGCCCATCTGGAACTCATGTCCAAGTCCATTGAGATGATCCAGTCGGCGAGCGGCGTGACCGACGAGAACATGGGTCGCAAGACCAACGCCACGTCAGGCATTGCGATCCAAGCGCGCCAAAATCAGGGCTCCCTCGCCACGGCTGGCCTGTTCGACAACCTCCGGCTCGCCAACCAAATCCACGGCGAAAAGATGCTCTCCATGATCGAGCAGTTCTTCACCGATCAGAAGTCGTTCCGCATCACGAACATGCGCGGCACGCCCGACTATGTGACCGTGAACGACGGCCTGCCCGAGAACGACATCATCCGCACCAAGGCCGACTTCGTGATTTCCGAGGACGATTGGCGCATGTCGATCCGGCAGGCGCAGACGGCGGAATTGCTCGACCTCTTGAAGCAGCTTGCGCCGGTCGCGCCGCAAATCGCGCTCGTCACGCTCGACCTTCTCGTGGAAGCCATGGACATTCCGAACCGCGAGGAAATCGTCAACCGCATCCGACAGCAGACGGGTATGCGCGACCCCGATCAGACCGAGCCGACGAAAGAGGACGTGGCGAAGGCGAAGATGCAGGCCGAGCAGCAGGCCATGCAGAAGGCCATGGTTCAGGCGGAGCTTGCCGAGAAGCAGGCCGGCGCGGCTCTCAAGGCCGCCCAGGCGCAGAAGGCCGGCGCGGACATTCAGAAAATCCTCGCCGCCATCGCGGGGCAGAATGTCCAGTCGCAAATTCAGGCTCTCGAAGCGGCGATTGTCGCCATTTCGCAGCCGCACACGGTTCCGATTGCCGACGGCATCTTGCACGAGGCGGGCTTCAAAGGCCGCACCGAGCAGGAGGAAGAAGCGATGATGGAACAGGCCAAGGCGGCGCAGCAGGCGCAACAGGCGCAAGCCGCCCAGGCAGAACAGCAGGCCGCGCAGCAGCAGCAAGCGCAGGCCGACCCCAACAACCCGGCCCCGGCATCGCCGGATCAGGCCGCCGTTCAACCCCCGCAAGGTCAATAGGAGCACACGACCATGCACATGAAGCCCGTCAAATCGAGCATGATTTCTCAAGTCGGCTACGACGCCGCCAAGAAGGTCTTGCACGTCCATTTCCCGAGCGGCGCGCAGTACGAGTATCACGAGGTTGAGCCGGAGACGCACCTTGCGCTGATTTCAGCGAAGTCCATCGGCCAGCACTTCATCAAGCATGTGCGCGGCGTGTTCAAACATCGCCAGATCGAGGCCACCAAATGAGCGAGGACGCCATCAAGATCATGCGCGGAAAGCACGGCGGGTTTGTCGTGCTGACCTCGCCCGGCAACATTGGCGTGCAAGGCGAAATCATGTTCGCGGGCGACCTCGAAGCCGTGCTCGCCTTCATCGGCAAACACTTCAAGGCGGAGGACGCCAAGTGACGCGCGAGGCATTGGCGCAACGCCGCGAGGCCGAAACCTTCGACCTCCAATTTGACACGCTGACCGCGCCGTTCGCGGTGACGGTTGGCCGCTACGAGGACGGGCGCGTGGGCGAAATCTTCGTCAACTCGCACAAGCGCGACCAAATGTTTGACCATCTGGCGCGCGATACCGCGATCCTCATGTCGTTCGCCTTGCAGCACGGCGCGACCATGGAAAGCCTGCGCGCTGCGCTCACGCGCGACGCCAACGGCAACCCGCTCGGACTGGCCGGCGCGGTTCTCGACGCAATCGGAGAAGCAGCATGAGCGGGGACAAGGACGACGTTTCGCACGCGATCAGGGCCGGCGAGGCTGGCTTCGCGAAGAAGCTCGATGAACAGTTCGGTCACGCCACCGGACGCGGCAAGCCCGGCGAGCACGGCAAGCCGTGGACGTTCGACACGGACGGCGCGGTGCTTCCGGCTGTCGAGGGCTACGAGCCGTTGCGCCGCGCGCTCCAAGCCGCCTTCGAGCAATCCGCCTATGGCAAGGGCAACGAGCGTCACGCCAACGGCAAGCCGTTCGATGAACAGCCGATCATGGAGATTGTCCGACTGTTCGGCCAAGCCGGCATCGTCGGGCACGCCTACCAGATCATCAAGAAGGCGCAGGAGGCCGGCAACATGGCCTTGCGCGGCAAGACGGACGCGGCCCGCGCCGAGTTCTTGGGCGTGATCGTCTATGCCGCAGCGGCTTGGAACTATCTCGGCTCGGACGCCTTTTGCGTGCCCGAAGCCTCGGAATAAATCCGATTTCACCCGATTTCACCTGAAACAATCCGAAGGACGCACACCATGTTGAACCCCCCGAAAGAAATCCTCGACGGCCTGACCGAAGCGGAAATCGAAGCCCTGAAAGAAGACCTCGGCGAAGGCGACGCGCCGATCATCCTCGGCGACGACGACAGCGACGAAGGCGGCGACGGCGGAGAGGGCGGCGCTCCGGCAGCGCCCCCCGAAACCCCGAAGCCGGGCGAGACGCCCGCCGAGCCCGAACTGAGCCCCGAGGACCGCGCGCAGCCCATCGCGCCCGTGTTGGTGGCGGCCAAGCCGGACGACACCGCCTTGAAGGCCCTGGACGACGCGGAAGCCACGCTCGAAGCGCAGTTTGACGACGGCGACATCACGGCGAGCGAATACCGCAAGGGCTTGCGCGAAGTCGCCGACAAGCGCGCCACGCTGCAATGGGAAGGTCAGAAGGCCGAACTCGCCGCGAGCATGAGGGAACAGGCCGAGACGAACGCTTGGGACGCCGACGTGCGCGAGTTCATGGCAGGGCCGGCGGCTCACGTCATGGCCTCCAACGCCCTGGTCCAGACCTTCGACGCCTATGTGCGCCAAGTGACCGGCGACGCCGCAAACACTGGCCTGTCCAACAAGGCGCAGTTGGCGAAGGCGCTCCGCCTGTTCGACACGGACATGGGCAAGGCGTTCGGCAAGCCGGCCCCGAAGGGCGACGCGCCGGCCCCGACGCCGACCCCGAAGGGCAAGCGCGAAATCCCGCCGACGCTCGCGCGCGTCCCCCAGGCCGACATTGAGGACATGAGCGGCGGCAAGTTCTCCGCGCTCGACCGCCTCGCGGAGACGGACCCCGACGCCTACGAGGCCGCCGTCGCGAAGATGAGCCCGTCGGAATTTGAAGCCTACTCGAACAGCTAAAGAGCAAGCTCATGAACGTGTGGAACGTGGAACTCCTGCCGGGCGACAAAATCCAGATCGGCCCGTGCATCATCACTCTCTCTGGCAAGACGGGGAAACGTGCGCGGCTGGATGTTTCCACGGACCACGGCTTGCCCATCGAAATTGTTCCCGCCCCGAGAGAAAAGCCGGAAGGCGAAGCTCACGGGGCGGTTGAAGTAAAACGTAAAGCGTAATAGTCTCCCGCGAAGCGAATGGCGCAAGAGTGCCTGATGCGGGTCAAACCAACCCTCATGAGGCACTACCATGACCACCACCGTCGTCGCCTTTGGCGACCCGAAAGCTCAGAAAAAGTGGAGCGCGGCGCTCGCCGTTGAAACCGGGAAGAAGTCCTACTTCACCCGGAAGTTCATCGGCACCGAGGCCAACAACATCATCCAGCGCAAGACGGAACTGGAAAGCGACGCGGGCGACCGCGTGTCGTTCGACCTGTCCGTCATGCTGCGCAACAAGCCCACGACCGGCGACAACCGCGTGAAGGGCAAGGAGGAAAACCTCCGCTTCTTCACCGATGAAGTCGCAATCGACCAGCTCCGCCACGCAGTCAGCGCCGGCGGCAAAATGTCGCGCAAGCGCACCGCCCACGACCTCCGCAAAGTCGCGCGCGACCGCCTGTCCGACTACTGGTCGCAGTACATTGACGAACTGCACTTCATGTATCTGTCCGGCGCTCGCGGCATCAATGAGGACTTCATTGAACCCGCCGACTACACCGGCCACGCTGGCGTCGCGCTGACCGCGCCCGACACGCAGCACATGATGTTCGGCGGCAACGCCTTGTCGGCGGCCACCGTTGACAGCAGCGACAAGATGAGCCGCACGCTCGTTGAGCGCGCCGTGACCAAGGCCCGCATGATGCGCGCCCTGGACCCGAACGCGGCCAACATGCTCCCCGTCACCATCGGCGGCGAGGCGCATTACGTCTGCATCATGACGCCCTTCCAAGAGTTCGACATGCGGACTGGCGACACCGCCGGCTGGCTCGAAATCCAGAAGGCCGCCGTGACCGCCGAAGGCCGCAACAACCCGATCTTCAAGGGCGGGCTCGGCATGATCAACAACGTCGTGCTGCACTCGCACGAGAGCGTGATCCGCTTCGCCAACTACGGCGCGGACAGCCTCCAGCCGGCGGCGCGCGCGCTGTTCCTTGGCCGTCAGGCCGCCGTCGTCGCCTACGGCTCGGCGGGCGGGCTCTCCTACAACTGGAAGGAAGAAACCGAGGACTACGGCAACGAGCCGACCGTCGTCGCGGGCACCATCATCGGCGTGAAGAAAACCCGGTTCAACAACCGCGACTTCGGCGTGATCTCGATGGACACCTATTCGGCGAACCCCGAGGGCTAACCGGCTCGCGTGTGAGGCTGGCTAGTCCCGCCTCACGCCAACCCTTCCTTCAATTCAAGGAGACATTCCGTGTCTATTTTTCGGAGCCTTTGGGCCAAATTCAAACGCAGCGCCAACATGCCGTACATGGCTGGCCTCGTCACGCAGACCGACTTCTACTACGAACTGACCGACAACCTCGGCATCGGCGATGTGGTGGACCTCGGCGTTCTGCCGTCGAACGCTCGCATCGTGGACGCGCACCTGTTCGCCGAGGGCGACCTGACCGGCAAGACCGTCACCGTCGGCTTCCTGACCGGCACGCCGGGCGACACCGTGGGCGTTCGCAACCTGACCGGCGACCTGTTCAGCGCCCAGGCGCTCGATGCGGGCGTCGCCATCACGCGGCTGAACAAAGCGCCCGTGCTCAACGCCACCCCCTCCGCCACCGATCAGTCGATTGGCCTTCAGTTCAGCGCGGCTGTTGCTCCGGCGGCTGGCAAGAAGGTCCATCTGCGCTTGTTCTACGCTCAGTAAGAACTCGCGCGTCGCGGCGGGCTACGGCCCGTCGCGCTTGAATTTCAGCCGGAGCAATCACATGAAAATCGAGAGCATCATCCGTCGCGCAGGCGGATCGCACATTCCGCTTTGGGGCGAAACCTACCACTTCGTTCCGACCCCCGCGCCGAGCGGCCCGCATATCGCCGACGTGACCAACCCCGAGCACATCGGGCGCTTCCTCTCCATCACGGAAGGCTTCCGCGTCGCCAAGGATCAGGGCGAAGCAGCGCCGGCCCCGGCTCCCAAGTCCATTGCACCCGTGCTGGCGCCAGCGGCTCCCGCGCAGGCTCCGCAGGCTCCGCCCGCCGCCGAAGCGCCCGGCCACACGGACCTCATGCTTTCGCCGGAAGCTCTCGCCGCCGCTCTCGCCGCCGAAGACGCCAAGATCGACAAGCCCCAGGCGCAGGACGACACGGGCGCTCCCGACCCGCAGGGCGACAAGTGGGACCAGATGGAGCGCGGCCAACTCGTTCAGGCGTATGTCTCCAAGTTCGGCGGCCCGCCGCCCTCCGGCACCCGCACCGCGACGCTCGCCAAGGCGCTCCGTGAGGCCGAAGGCTGATGACCATCAACGCCAGCGCCACTATGGACCGAGCCTCGAAGCTCATTCAGGACGAGTTGCATACGCGCTGGCCCCTCGTGGAATTGCGTCAGTGGATCAATGACGCGCTCCGCGAACTCGCGCTCCGCAACTTCTCGGCAGTTTCCAGCCCTACCACCATGGCACTCGTGAAGGGCACCCGGCAGGAAATCGCCGAGCCGTTCTTCCGCGTGCTCCGCGTCCCGCGCAACATGCGATCCTTGACCGGGCCGCGCTCGCCGGGCCGCGTCATTCTGCCAGTTGACGGCAAGTCGCTCGACATGACCGTTCCCGACTGGCACGACCACACGCGCACGCGCCCGCACACCATCGCGCAGAATGTTGCGTTCGATGACGCCGAGCCGCGCGTCTTCTATGTCTATCCACCGAACGACGGCAACGGCATCGTTGAGGCCGTCGGCGCGAAGGTTCCCGACGGCATTCCGCAGCCGACCGGCGACGTGACCTTGCTCGCGTCCTACAGCGCGGTTCTCGACATAAGCGACATTTATACGAACGCGATCCTCGATTACGTGCTCTACCGCGCCTATTCCAAGGACACGCAGTTCGCAGGCTCCGCCGAGCGCGCCGCGCTCTATTTCGGCCAGTTCGAGAAAGCCGTCGCCGTGGGCGCGGGGAGCGGCCAATGAAATACCTCACCGATTTTTACAGCGCCGTCTTGCTCCATGTCGGCGGCGCTCCGTTCCCGCTCGTGAACGAAAAGCTCATCGACGCGGCCCGCGAGTTCTGCGAGCGCACGCGATGCTGGCGCGACGTGCAGACCTTCCGCACCAACGGCGACGAGGACGAGCTTTCGTGCGCGCCGCCCGACGCGGCGATCTACGAGCTTGAGGAAGTCTGGTTCGACAATCACAAGCTGGCGCGCGTCCCGTTCAAGGAAGTGGACCCCGCGTCGTGGCCGCAGGATTGGCAGCGCCCGACCGCCGGCATTCTGCCCGTGTGCGTCGCCCAGGCCGACTACAATTCCATCGTCATCGCGCCAAAGGCCGCCGGCACCGTCCGCGCGTCCATGTATCTGACGCCGACGCCGGACGCGCAGACGCTTCCCGACGTTCTTTATGACCGTTTCCGCGAGGCCATCGCGAACGGCGCGATTGCGCGTCTCTGCACGCTACCCGACCAGCCCTACAGCGACTTCAACAAGGCCGCCGCCTTCACTGGCCTGTTTGAAGCCGCTTGCGACAAGAATTTCCGCTTCAACAAACGAGGACAGCAACGTGCCCCAACCCGCGTGCGCCCCTCTTGGTTTTAACGTCGTCGCCGTGATTGGCGTCGCCGTTGATGTTTCTGCGCTCCCGGCTCTCTCCGACCGGCGCGTGCAGGACCGTGGCCCCCTCATGCAATCCGTCCTGCGCAAGCGTTCGGAAGACTTGCTCGACTATTTCGTTGACATCTCGCAATGGCTACAGCCGGGCGAGATTGTCAGCAGCGCGCGGGCGTGGTCGATCCCCGACTACTGCATCCCCGAGGACGAGGGCCGCCCGGCGATCCTGCCGCCGCAGGCCGGCGACCTCATCATCACCAATGTTCACTTCGCTGATACCGGCGCGCTCGTGTGGTGCGCCAACGGCATCCATCTCGGCATGTACCGCGTCTTCTGCCGCCTCACGACAAGCCAGGGGCGCACGAAGCTGTTCCGGTTCAAGCTCGGCACGCGCGGCGTTCCCGGCAACATCGTTGCTTCGGCGGGCTCGACCGTCGTTTCCGTCGGCGTCATCCCGGCGACGCCGACCGGCATTCTCGCCGTTGCGCCCTCGGGCGTGAATATGGGCGCTTCGACCGTCGCTGTCGCGGCGGCCACGCAGCATGTCACCGTTGGCAACACCGGCAACGCGACGCTCACAATTTCCGGGCTCTCGATTTCGAGCGCCAGCGGCGACTTCACGCAGACCTCGACGCCTCCGGCCACTCTCGCGCCCGGCGCATCGTTCACGGTCGCGCTCGACTTCACGCCGTCGAAGGCAGGCGCGCAATCGGCGATCCTGACGGTTACGACCAGCGTTGGCACCGCCACGATTGGCGTGTCTGGCTCCGGCGCGGCGGTTGCCGCAAACCCTTCGCTCACGATCAGTACGGCGTCCTTGGTCGCGAACTCGACCGGAACTCCGTCGCTCGACGTGGGCGCTTTGACCTTCCCCGACACGACAGTTGGATGAAATGGCGACCTCCGCAGCAAAAGACGTGACCCTAACGAACATCGGCTCTGTTGCGCTCGGCATTACGAGCATCACGGCGTCGGGCGATTTCGCACAGACGAACGATTGCCCGGCGTCGCTCGTCGCCGGGGCGCATTGCACGATCCATGTTTCTTTCACGCCGACGGTCGCGGGCGCGCGAACCGGCTTGCTCTCGATCATGACGGACGCCAACCTTTTGCCCGTTACCGTGTCGCTCTCGGGCAGCGGCGTCGGCGCTCCGGCTGGCGGCTTGCCTCGCCTCTCGATCAGCGGCAACCAGTTCGTTGACCCCCAGGGCAACAAGGTCCGGCTCCATTCGGTCAACTGGTTCGGCGCGGAAGGCACGAATTACACGCCACACGGCACTTGGGCGCGCAAGTGGACGGACATTCTAGCGCAGATCAAAGGCATGGGCTTCAACTGCATCCGCCTCCCGTTCTCGGGAGACATTTGCAACACGACCACCACGCCGCCGGGAACGGCCATTGACGCCGCGCAGAACCCCGACTTGGTGGGCAAGACCGCCATTCAGATCATCGACATGATTGTTGACTGGTGTCAGACCAACGGCGTTTACATCGTGCTCGACCACCATCGTTGCGTCGCCACTGGCGGCAACGGCACGGACGGTTGGCCGGACACTGGCGGCGCGACTGGCTCTTACAGCGCCGCGACGTGGCACTCCCATTGGGTGTTCCTCGCAAACCGCTACAAGGACAATACTGCCGTCGTCGGCGCGGACATTCACAACGAGCCCTACAAGCCGACGTGGAGCCAGTGGGCGACGCTCGCCGAGGCGTGCGGCAATGCGATCCTCGCCGCCGCGCCCGAATGGCTCATCTTCGTTGAGGGCGTCGGGCAGAACAGCGACAGCACGTCCTATTGGTGGGGCGGCGCGCTCAAGGACGTGGCGACCCGGCCCATTGCGTTGTTGGTCGCGAACAAGGTTGTCTATTCTCCGCACGATTACGGCGTCTCCGTCAGTTCGCAGAATTGGCTTGCGACGGACGGCAGCGCGCCGGACAACTGGCCGACGAACCTCTATTCGGTTTTCAGCACCAATTGGGGCTTCATCTTCGAGCAGAACATCGCGCCTATCTGGATCGGCGAGGCCGGCGGCAAGTTCGGCGTGGACGGCTCGGGCAACGCGACCGTGGCGAACGGCACGCCGGAAAGCGCCTGGTTCTCGAACCTCGTGAAATACCTCAACGGCGACTTCAACGGCGACGCGACCAATGACCTGACCGGCGGCAAGAAGGGCATGTCCATGGCCTATTGGTGCTTCAACCCGAACTCGGGAGACACGGGCGGCCTTGTGCGCGACGACTGGACGACGCCGCAATCTGTCAAGCTCGCCCTCCTCGCCCCATTTTTGTCTGCATAATCGGATTTAATCCGATATTGTCGCCTAAATCCGATTGAAACGCGGTGGACACCATGACGAACCTTGTTGGCGCTTCCTACGCCTCTTTCACTCTTGCGCTCGGCGCTCCTGCGCCGGCAACGCTCTCGATCCCTTGGGCGACGAAGGACGGGACCGCGAAGGCCGGGACGGATTATGCCGGCGCGACCGGGACGCTCATCATTCCCGCCGGCCTGTCTTCGGGCGAAATCGACGTGCTCGTGTTCGGGCGCGCGGCGGGCGATTTGGCGGCGCGCACCTTCTTTGTCGAACTGAGCCCGCCGCCGAACCTCGAACTGACGGAAACGGAACTCGCCTGCACGATCCAGCCGACCGAAGGCGCGGTGAGCAATCTGCCCGTCGCCTCGTGGGTTGAGGGCGTGGGCGCTCCGACCGACACGATGGGCGTTGACGGTCAACTCTATCTCGACACCGCGACCGGCGACACTTACGGCCCGAAATCGAACGGCTCGTGGCCGGGCGTGGCGGCGACGAACATTCGCGGCCCTGCCGGCGCTACCGGCGCTACCGGCGCTACCGGACCCGCAGGCCCCGCAGGCGCGAAGGGAGACGCCGGACCCGCCGGCCCTGCCGGCGCAAAGGGCGACACGGGCGACGCTGGACCCGCAGGCCCCGCAGGCGCTACCGGCGCGGCGGGCGCGAAGGGCGACACGGGCGCACAGGGCGCTACCGGCGCGAAAGGCGACACGGGCGAGCAAGGCCCCGCCGGCACGAACGGCGCGCATTGGTGGAGCGGCGCGGGCGCTCCGGCGGGCGGCGTCGGAGGCGACGGCGATTTCTTCCTGAACAGCGCCACGGGCGACATTTACGGGCCGAAGACCGCTGGCGCGTGGGGCTCTGCTGTCATGACGATTACGGGCGGAGGCGGAGGCGGAAGCGGCGCAGCGTGGCGTGTTGGCTCCGGCGTTCCGTCGGCTGGCCTCGGCTCCGACGGCGACATTTATCTCGATAGCGCCACGAGCGACGTTTACGGCCCGAAGGCGGCGGGCGATTGGGGCGCGATCAGCGCGAACATCAAGGGCTCCGCAGGCGCGAACGGGACCAACGGGACCGACGGCACGAACGGCACGAACGGCAACACCGTCCTGAACGGCGGCGGAGCCCCATCGGCTGGCTTGGGCGTCAATGGCGACTTCTACATCGACACGACCGCCAAGGCGATCTACGGCCCGAAAGCGGCGGGCGTTTGGCCCGGCTCGGGCGTCGCCCTGGTTGGCACGAACGGGACGAACGGCACCAACGGCACGAATGGCGCGACGTGGCTTTCCGGCTCCGCCGCCCCGTCGGCTGGCACGGGCGCGAACGGCGATTTCTATCTGCGCACCGCGACGGGCGACGTTTACACCAAGGCCGCCGGCTCGTGGGGCTCGCCCATCTGCAACCTGACCGGCCCGGCGGGCTCGGGCGGCGGAGGCGGCGCGACGATCTATGCGTCTGTGATGCACGCCGACGTTGGGCTGAACGCCGCCAGCTTCACGAACCTCTCTATGACCACAGCGACGCCGCCAGTGACCGGGATGCTCTACAGGGTCACTGGCACGCTGTTGACGCAATCCGACACGACCGCGACGCTGGCAATCCAATCGTACAACGAGGGAGCCACCACCTTCCGTATGTCTGCCCTTTCGGCGGATAGCGGCGGAGCCCTCAAGCTGACCACCACCACGCAAGACGCCGTGAGCCTGATTGCTGGCGTCGGCACCGTGCAGGACGGCACGATTGCGATTGATGGCGTCGCGCTGTTTTCCTACGTGGCCCCCACCGGACCCGACCTCAAGGTGAAGCTCGCCACCGGCAGTTGGTGCAACATCCTGAAAGGCTCGCACCTGATCTTTACGCCGCTCGGCGTCGCCTCGTTCTAACAGGAGAATGCTTTGTCCCGCTCCGCCGTCTTTGTCGTGACGCTCTCCAAGGCGAGCACGCAGACTGTCACCGTCGCCTACACGACCGCGCCCGGCACCGCCGTTGCGCCAAGCGACTTCACCGCCGAAAGCGGAACGCTCACCTTCCTGCCAGGGCAGACGACGAAGCAAATCATGGTTCCGGTTCGCGACACGCTTCCGGGCACCGTGGACGAGGAATTTACCGTCGTCTTGTCCGCGCCCACGAACGCCACGCTCGCAACCTCCAGCGCGCCTTGCACCATCCCAGGCGAAGACGCGCTCTCCGGCCCCGTCGTCTCCATCAACAACGTATCGGTCCCCAATCCATGACCCTTAGCACCACGCGCAAAGCGACCTTCACCGTTACGCTCAACGAGGCCAGCGACCAGACCGTGAGCGTCGATTACGCCGCGACCGCGCTCGCCGCCGATACCGGCGTGGCAGGGACGGACTTCGAGGCTGTGACCGGAACGCTGACCTTCGCGCCGGGCGACCTGTCCAAGACCATCGACGTGTTCCTCGGCGAAACCACCACCGAGGGCAAAACCTTCCATGTAAAGCTCTCGAACCCGGTCAATTGCTCGATCCAGACCGGCGGCGGCGTCGGCACCATCGGCACGCCGACCGTTGCGGTTGCGAGCTATCTCGACCGCTTCGACTTCATGTACGCGGCGCTCAAGAACGCCGACAACGGCTATTTCGGGCCGCCCTCCGGCGCGAGGGCGCGTACCGTCCCGTATCATTGCCCGGAAAAGCTCATCTGCGAAGCTCCCGACCACGGCCACGAGAGCGTGTCGGAAACGATCAGCTTTTGGGTTGGCCTCGAAGCGTGGCAAGGCGCGCTCCATTCCGATTGGGTGGGCTATCAAGCGTGCTGGAACTCTATCACCACGACCTTCATTCCCAACGCGAGCAACCAGCCCGACGGCACTTACACGCCAGCTGCGCCCGCGACCTATGCGCCCGAGCAGAACAATCCGAGCCAATACCCCGTGCTCGGCGTCGTCGGCGCTCCGGTTGGCCCCGACCCGCTCTACACCGAGTTGAAGACCACCTATTCCGTGGGCAGCATGTTTCTCATGCACTGGCTTGTGGACGTGGACGGGGTTTACGGCTTCCACAACGGCGACGGCACGACTACGTGCGTGCTCATCCATAACTTCCAGCGCGGCCTTCAAGAGAGCACTTGGGAAACGCTCGACTTTCCCTGTTGGGAAGATTTCAGCTATGGCGGCGGCTCGTCCGGCTATGGCTTCCTTCCCGTCTTCCAGCAGAACAAGCCGCTCTATCCCGCCGCGCCCTACGATTACGGCAAGCAATGGCGCTATACCTGCGCGCCGGACGCCGAGGGCCGCGTGCTGCAATGGGCGTTCCGCGCCGCCTCGACGGCCTTCTCTGGCGCGAGCAAGCCGGCCCCGGTCACGACCGGCTCGAATTACGCCAAGAAGATGGGCGACTATCTGCGCTACTGCCTGTTCGACAAGTATTTTCGCAAGATCGGCGACAACCAGAACGCGGCGACCGCCGGAGCGCCCTATGGCTCCTGCCACTACCTGATTTCGTGGTATGCCTCCTGGGGCGGCGAAGTGCCCGCGTCGGGCCAAACCCCTTCGTGGGCCTTCCGCATCGGCTCGTCCGACGCGCACCAAGGCTATCAGGCCCCGAACATCGCCTATTACATGGCGACCGGCGGCGGCGGCTTCATCCCGCAGTCCCCGAGCGCGGGCGACATTTGGCTTGGCTCGCTCTATCGCCAGTTGGAAATGATCCGCTGGTTGCAGACCGAGCAAGGGCCGATTGCCGGCGGCGTCTCGAACTCCATGGAAGGCCGCTATGTGGTTCCGACCGATGGCCGGCAGACCAACACCTTCTACGGCATGGTCTATACCTACGCGCCCGTGTGGCACGATCCGCCGTCGAACAACTGGTTCGGCTTCAATGTGTGGGGCTTGGGCCGCGTCGCGGAACTGTTCCACCAAGTCACCATCGACACGAACTCGCTCGCGACGGCGATCCGCCCGAACTGCGAAGTGATCCTCGACCGCTTCGTGCAATGGGTGCTTGAGCACGTCACGCTCGACGCCGACGGCGGCTTCACGCTTCCCGACACGCTCAACTGGACTTCGCCGAGCGCGATTGCCGGTCAAACCACCACCGCGGCGAACCTCGAAGGCGTCTATGAATACCTCCCGTCGCTCAACTGGCCCGGCGCGAGCCCTGATTATTCGTCCTTCTGGAACGCTTCCGCCGTCCCGAACCCGAACCTGAAATTCACCGTCGTCGCCACCGGGCAGGATCTTGGTGTGGGCTCGTCCCTCGCCTCGCTCCTGATTTTCTACGCCCAGGCGAAGCGCAATTTGTCGAAGTTCACGACGGCCATTCCGAACAGCCCGACGGGCAAGACCCCGGAAGACGCCTATGTGCTCGCCAAGGGGCTCATCGACCGGATTTGGACGCTCTACAAGGACGACATCGGCATCGCGAAGCCGGAGGCCCGTGGCGACTATCTGCGCTACGGCGACCCGGTTTATATCCCGTCGAACTGGACGGGCACCATGCCGAACGGCGACCCGATCAACCAGTCTTCGACGTACATTTCCATCCGATCGTTCCAAAAATCGGACCCGCTCTGGACGACGATCCAGAACTATATCGCGAACCCGGCGACGGCTCCGGTCCCGACGCCGACCTATCACCGCTTTTGGGCACAGGTGGAATACGCCATGGCGTGCGCCGCGATGCACAAATATTTCAGCGACATTGCGGACCATTGAGGCGCGAACATGCTGCAACTCACCAGCTTCGCAGGCGAAATCCCGAAGCTCACTCCCCGCCTTCTGCCGGACGGCTACGCGCGGATGGCGAAGAACTGCAAGCTGGTGAATGGCGCAATCGCGCCGTTCCGCCTGCCGAAGACCTATCGCGAGACGGCATCGACCACGAAGACCTTCTATAAGCGCGGAAGCGTGTGGTTCGAGTGGGCCGCCCTGGTGGACGTGGTTGCCGCGCCCATCGCAGACAACCGGCTCTATGTGACCGGCGACGGCGCTCCGAAGATGATTGTCGATAGCTCGACGGTCTATCCGCTCGCGGTCCCGACGCCGGCCTCGGCGCTGACGGCTACCGTCACCGGCACGCCGGACAGCGACACACAGGAAAGCTACCTCTACACCTATACCTACGTGACGCTCTACGACGAGGAAAGCGAGCCCGCGCCGGCATCGTCCGAAGTCCTGCGCAGCCCCGGCATGGACGTGTCCATCACGGGCTTCATCGCGCCGCCGACGGGCCGGGCGATCAACCGCTATCGCCTCTATCGCTCGCAGACCTCGGCGACCGGCGCGACCGAGTTCTATTTCATTGACGAGCAGTTGCTTCCGGTCCCGAGCACCTATGTTGACACGGTTGAGGGCAACCCCATTCAGGAGATTGTCCCCTCGCTCTCTTACAATCCGCCGCCGGACACGCTGCAAGGCATCATCGCGCTTCCGAACGGCATCATGGCCGCCTTCGACGGCAAGAAGGTCTATTTCTCGGAGCCGTACATTCCACACGCTTGGCCTGAAAAGTATGTGCTGACGACGAATTACAACATCGTCGCGCTCGGCGTGTTCGGCCAGTCCATCGCCGTGCTCACCGAGGGCAACCCCTATGTCATCACCGGCACGACGCCGGACGCGATGATTATGGAGCGGCTGGAAGTCAACTACCCGTGCGTCGCCAAGCGTTCCGTGGTGGACCTTGGCTATTCCGTCGCCTACGCCTCGACCGACGGCCTCGTGGTCATTTCAGGCCAGGGCGCTCAGCTTGTCAGCCGCAAGCTCATCAACCGGGACGATTGGGTGAAAATGGCCCCGGCGAGCTTCATCTGTTCGCAGTACGACGGGCGCTACATGGTCAATTACGACTATGTGGACCATGACGGGAACGAGCAGAAAGGGCTTCTGTCTCTCGATCTGAGCGGAGAACAGCCGTTCATTTCGCGGCTCGACCTGTTCTCAGACTTCATGTTCTTCGAGATCGGCGCGGGCCTGCTTTATCTCAAGAGCGGGCAAACGGTCACGATCTTTGACGCGCCGTTGCAGCCCTTCATGCAAATGACGTGGCGCTCCAAGACCTTCGCCCACACGGGCGGAATAAATTACGGCGCGATCCTCGTTGACGCCGAGGACATTTCGGACGTTGCGCAGACTGGCCTTCCCGAGCTTTCGATTGCGGCGGGGACGCTCGTCAACGCCACGTTCCCGACCTCGGACAGCGGGCTTGCCGGCGACCTCGCGCCGCCGACCGGGCTGACGATCAATGTCTATTCGGACGGCATCAAGACCACCAGCCTGACGACGGTCAACAGCGTGCAACGGCTCACGTCGGGCTTCCTCGCTCGCTTTTGGGAAATCGAGTTCGTCGGCACGCTGCAAATCAACGCGGCGTTGCTCGCCGGGGCTCCGCACGAGCTTGCAATCGGCCTTCACGGAGCACAGCAATGAGGACTTCGCAAGAACGCCTGAGCGACGCGCTCCGCGAGAAGACCGAGACGCTGAATGGCGAGCGCGGCGACCCGAACATGGCCGCCCTTCGCGTGAAAGACCTTGCCGGCTTCACCAACGCGCTCGCCGGCACCATGAAGACGGCGAGCGGGACCAAGAAGAAGGCCGCGACCATCGCCGACACGCTGGCGCAGATCGGGCAGCTTGTGAACACGCTGAACGACGGCGTGACCGCGCTGCAAGGCGACATGACCACGGCGCAGGGCAACATATCGACCTTGCAGACGGACGAGGCGGCGACCAAGGGCCGACTGGACGCGGCGGCGGGCGCGAACGTGCCCGGCATGTCATCGACCGCCGTAAGCGCCGCGCCGACGCAATCAGACTTCAACGCGCTCCGCCAGGACGTTGCGAATTTGCACGCCGCGCTTCTGGCGCTCATTTCCGATTTTAGCTAAGGTGCTTCGGATTTAATCCGAGCGAGGCCATGGACAATCCGAACCGAATGTGCGTCGTCGTCGGCGGCCAGAAAGAACTTGATTGGGCAGCGGCGGGCGTCGGCATCGACGGTTGGCCGAGCGACACCAAGGCGCTTGCCGGCTATTACGGCGACGAGCTTCGCGTCGTCGTGCTCTACAACACGTTCTTCGACGGGGCGACGTGCTCAATGCACGTTTGCGCCAAGCCGGGCGCGTTATGGGCGACGCCCGCGACCCTTCGCGAGTTCTTCGCCTATCCCTTCATCCAGCTTGGCTTGCGCCGCGTCACCGCGCCGATAGCCGGGCGGAATATCAAATCGCAGGTTCTGGCCCTCAAGCTCGGCTTCAAGCAAGAGGGGCGACTTCGCCACGCTCGCAAAGACGACGATGAAGTCTTGCTTGGGCTTGTCCGCGAAGATTGCAAATGGACGAGGAACAGACATGGGTAAGCAGTCCACGCCTTCCACCGACCCCAACGTCGGCATTGCCGCAACGAAGAATGCCGAAGTCGGGCAAGGTTGGCTCGACTTCTCCAAATCCGCCTATTCGCAGTCGATGCAGCGGCAGGCCAAGATTGACGACTTGAACAGTTCGGTCATCAATCAAGAGCTTTCCAATCAGGCGACGGCGCAGCAATGGGCGACGGAAGCCCACAACCGCCAGAAGTCCGTTTTCGAGCCCTTGCAAGACGAGTTCATTGCGAAGGCGAAGAATTGGGACAGCGCCGGCAAGCAGTCCGAGGCCGCGAGCGCGGCGGCGGCTGACGTGACGAACGCGGTCGCGATGCAGCGGGCGGAGAGCAACCGCCAGCAGGCCGCCATGGGCGTAAACCCGACCAGTGGGCGCTATGCCGGCGTGGACCGGGCCGCCGGGACGGAAGCCGCGCTGGCGACCGCCGGGGCGCAGAACAACGCGCGCACGACGCTCAAAAATCAGGCCATGGCCTTGCAGGGCTCGGCGATCAACATGGGCAACGGCCTCGCGGCCAATGCGTCCCAAGACCTCGGCTTGTCCAATTCCTCGGGCGGCGCGGCGAGCGCAACCGCCATGACCGGCGGCCAGCTTGCCAACAGCGCGACCAGCATCATGGGGCAAGGCTATTCCGGCGCGATGCAGGGCTACAGCAATCAGGCCAATATCCTGAACCAGCAGTTCAACCAGCAGATGCAGAGCTACAACGCCTCGAACGCGCAAACGTCGGGCATCATGTCCGGCCTCGGCTCCATGGCTGGCCTGTTCATGCTCTCGGACGAGGAAGCGAAAGAGGACAAGAAGGAAGTCAAGGGCGTGCTCGATGCGCTCAAGGAAATGCCGGTTGAGGCGTGGAAATACAAGGACGGCACCGGGCAAGACCCGAACCAAGAACACGTCGGCACCTATGCGCAGGACTTCCAGAAGGCAACCGGGCTCGGCGACGGCAAGACCATCAACGTCGTGGACGCGCTCGGCGTGACCATGGGCGCGGTCAAGGAGCTTGCCGAGAAGGTCGAACAGATGAAGGGCAAGGGCGACGCCGACAACAAGACGACGGCGCGCAGGCCCAAGGCACGAGGCATCGTTAAGAGGGCCGCATGAGCAACGAGAACGCAGCGGGCGCGCTTATGGAAGGGCTCTTGAGCGGAGCTAGCAAGCGCGCCGACATCGACAACCAGAAGGCCCAAACCGAGCTTGCGGCGGCACAGGCGGCGCGGGCATCCGTGGCGAGCTACGCCCCGCAGGCGCAAGGCGCACCTTCCGCCGCCCCTGCGGGCGACGCCGGGGCGGGAAAGGCGGTTGCGACCGCTGATCCCGTCAACGCCGACCTCGCGCCGCACCAACGCGCCTTTCTCAACGCCGTTTCGGCGGGCGAGAGCGGCGGCAAGTACAATATCCGCTACGACGGCGGCGCAGGCTCGACGTTCGGCGATTTCGCGCAGCATCCGGGCATCTTCGCGAAGACGCCGGACGGCAAGCTTTCCAGCGCCGCCGGGCGCTATATGTTCACGAAATCGACTTGGGACAGCATGGGCGGCGGCGACTTCTCGCCCGCCAATCAGGACACGAAGGCGTGGCAGCTTGCCACTCAGCGTTATGCCGCAACGACCGGGCGCAACCTCGATACCGATTTGCAGAACGGCGGGCTCAATCAAAGCATCTTGACGGCGCTTTCGCCGACCTGGGCGGCGTTCAAGTCCAAACATGGCGACAAGATCGCGACCTATAACGACAGCCTGTCCCGCTATTCCAGCGGCAAGGCTCGCTCGATCCAGCCGTCTGCGCCCGCCGCAAATCCGGCATCCGGCGCGATAAACATCATGCAGTCCATTTTGCAGCAGCCGACGGCGCGCGGCGTCAACTGAGGAATTGAAGTATGGGCATCGGTACTGGCCTTGGCTCGTTCATGGACGGGCTCATGAAGGGCGCGCAAGTCAGCAACCAGCTTGAAAGCAGCCAGCGCGAGCAGGATCGCGCAGACAAGCGCCTCGACCTCGAAACCACCCGCGACAAGCGGCAGGCCGACGCCGACGCGCTCAAGCTGAAAAAGGACGGCGCTGACTTCGACTACCAGCAGCAGGAGCGCGCCGCGAACGCGCCCGTTTTGGCGGGCCAGCGCAAGAGCGTGTTGCAGAGCTTGCAGGACCAGCAGGACATGCGCGAAACGCTGTCCGGCGGCATGAAGCAGGCCCAACAGGACTATGACGCGGAAAAGGCCAAGTCGATCACGGCCACGCCCGGCGCGGACGGCAAGACCGTGCTCGCCGTGGACGGCCAGCAAGTCGCCAGCGCCGACGAGGCCGAAAAGCTGTTTCAGCAGCGCCATGGCTCGTTCATGGATCACTTCCGCCAGACCTATCTTCCGAAGGTGCAGCAAATGTACCTCTCGCGCGGCGACGCGGCGAACGCCGACGCTTGGCAGAAGTGGGGGCAGAACCAGAAAATTCAGGGCGGCATGGAGGCTTATGGCCGCCTGGAAGGCCGCGCGCAGATGGGCGATTGGAGCGGCGTTGCCAACGAGTTCAACAGCCTCACGCAGAACAAGGATTACAACCCGTTCCACGGCCACCAAGCCAAGGCGACCGTGCTCAAGGACGACAAGGGCAACGCCGTCGGCATCCATGTGGAATACCAAGACCCGAGCGGCGGCGCGAAGTTCGCGCGCGACTTCAAGGATATGGCCGAGTTCCACCAGCTTGCGGCGCAATACAACCCGCAACAGATTTTCGAGCAGACGAAAACTCAGGTCGAAGCCACGCAGGCCGCCAAGGTCAAAATGGCGGAGAAGAACAATGAAGTCGCTGGCCAGATCGCGGTTGAGCGGGCAAAGTCCGACGGCCAGATTGACCAAGAGCGCGTCAAGACCGCGCTCAAGACTGCCGGAGGCGATCCCGACACGGCGAAGGGCGTGCTCGAAACTTACGACAAGATCAAAGACCCGATTTCCAACAAGGTCACGGCCAAAGACCCGGCCACCGGCAAGGACGTTGAGCTTTCCGTTGAGGAAGGCATGAGGAAAGCGTCCGAGATTTATCACACCGTTCGGACGCGCGGCGTCACTGGCGCTGCGGCGGCACCGGCGGCACCGGCGGCGGCTGGCGCGGCTCCCATCAAGACAGCGCCGGCTCCCCGCTTGCTCATGTCGCGGCCCGGCGCGGCGGCCATCGGCGCGAGGACACCGGCCCCGGCTCCGGCGGCTGCGCCAGCGAAGGCCAAGACGCCGGCTCCGGCTGACGAGGAAGAATAGGCTTCCTGTATCGGATTTCCTGGGGTAGAAATCGGAAACAATCCGAAACTATGCCCGAGGAAATCATGGCCGACATTGCCGCCGCCTCCCCCATCGACCAGCTTCTCGCGGACAGCACGACGAAGCTGAACACGGCGACCGGGGGAGGCGGCGGCGGCATGTCTGGCCCCTCGGCTCTCGATCAGGGCATGGTGCGCTCGTTCGAGCAGGCCGCCGATCAGTTCAATGTTCCCGTCGATGCGCTTCTCGCCATGGCGGAGCGCGACAGCGGCTTTGACGCCTACCGCCGTTCGAGCGGACCCGGCCCGAAAACGCGCGGCATCATCGCGATGAACGACGCGGACATGCAGCGCACGGGCGTCAACCCCTACGTGCCGCAACAGGTTGTCACGGCGGCGGCGCAGAAGTTGCGCGGCTATCTCAACTCCGGCATGTCCCTGGACGACGCGATCAGGGCTCACGCCTCCGGCAGCAACAACCCGGCGGATTGGGGACCGCAGGCGACCGAATATCTGTCCGACGTGCAGAAGCGCGCCGCGCGTTTCGCCGACGCCCTTTATCCCGCCACCCCCGAACCGACCGAGCCAGCGCCGGACCCGAGCGCGGCGGCAGACGGCCCGACCTTCGGCGGCGACATTGCGCGTTCCGCCGGGCGCGGCTTCGCGACCTTGCTGAACGTGCCGTTTGAAATCGCTTCCGCCCTCGGAAGCCAGTGGGCGGAAGGCGTTGCGGCCCCGGTTCGCGCCGCCAACGAGGAAAGCAAGAAGCAGGACACGAAGGCCACGCAGGAGGCGCGGGCGGCGTTCGACAAGCTCGGCAACCGCATCACGAAAATTCAGGAAGACACGAAGGCGACCGGCTTAAAGGGCTGGCTTTCGACCGTCGCGGCCAATCCCATGGACGCGATGAAAGACCTTGGAGAAAGCGCGTTCGCCGCCGCAAGCGATCCCAGGCTTCTTGCAACCATGGTTGGCGAAAGCGCGCCCTCCATGATCGGCGTCGGTATGGCTGGCCGCGCCGGCAACACCTTGGCGAAAGGGCTCGGCGCTGGCGCGCGCATGACGCAGGCCGCGACCACGGGCGGCGTCGTTGCCGGATCGTCGGCTATGTCGGCTGGCTCCATCGCCGAGGCCGTCAACGAGGACGTGGCGAAGCTTTCGCCTGAGAAATTGAAGGAACTGGCCCCGCACGCCAAGGACGAGGACGAGGCGCGGGCGACTGTCCGCCAGAACGCCTACATGACCGTCAACACGCTCATTGCGTCCATCGCGGCTGGCTCTCTCGACGGCTTCGGCCAGGGCGCGGAAAAGCTCATTGCGAACGGCTTCCGCACGTCCGCTGGCGCGATCCGGCAGGCCGCGACCACCATGAAGCACGAGGCCGCGCAGGAGTTCGTGCAGACCGGGGCGGAAGACATCGGTCAGGGCTTGGCGAAGGATCAGATCAACCCCGACAAGAACAACTACGATGGCATGTTGCGAGACATGGGCTCCGCAGCCACCGTCGGCGCTGCAATGGGCGCGGGAACCGGCGCGATTGCTGGCGCTCGCGGCATCCGCCAATCCGAACCGCCGGCTCCGCAGGATGAACCGCTCGCCCTTCCGCCGCCGTCGGATTTCAACGTCGGGCCGGACGGTCAGGCGCGCGAAGGATCGGCGCGCGTGCGTCAGCTTCCGCCCCCGCCCGATTTCCGCGTCGATGGCGAAGGCAATGCGAGCGCGCCGGGCGACAACAACCCCGTTCCGCCTCCGCAGCCCAACCAGCCGCCCGGCTGGAAGGCTGGCACCGAGCAATGGGCCGAGCCCGCCGGCAATGACGTTGGCGCTCCGACTGCGCCCGCCAACCACGGCCCGCTTTCGCGCGCCCTGCACGCTGGCGCTCCGCATATCGCCGAGGCGTCCAAGCCCGCCGGCAACCCGGTCATTGTGACCGACGAACTCGGCACCCGCGCCGGGCACATCGTCAGCCAGGACGCGAACGGCGTTACCTTCGTTGACGCCGACGGAAGCATCGAGCTTTTCTCGCCCGCCGATCTGGCCGGCGGCAAGATCAAGATCACGACCGGCGATCATGGCGCCACCGCGCCCAAGAGCTTCGAGGCGGCGCAGGCGGAGAAAGCCGCCGCCGCCATGCCGAGCTTCGACCATCAAGCCCCGGCGGAGACGGATCACGGCGTACTGCCGCAGCCCGGATCGGCGGAGGATCAGACGCACATCGCCGCCGCCGTCAAGGCGGAGGAAAAGCCCGTAGAGGCCGCCAAGCCGGAAGCGACGCCCGCCGCGAAGGTTGAGCCGACCAAGCCGACCGAGCCCGCCGAGCCCGCCCCGCAGGCGCAGGAAGGCGGCATTGCCGAGCAGGCCGCCGCTTCTGTGGCGCAGCACGTCAAGCCGCACGACAAGTCGCTTGCGGAAATGTCCGAAGCCGAGTTGCGCGACCGCCTGAAATATGTCGCCGAGCAAGCCAAGGGCAGCGGTTGGAACAAGCCGCTCGTGAAGGCGCGCAAGGAAGTTGAGGCCGAAATCGACCAGCGCGTGAGCGCGGCGAAGAAGGCGAATGCGGAGGCAGCGCCGGTTGAGGCAGCGCCGGTTGAGAAGCCGGCGGAGAAGCCCGCCGAAGCTCCCAAGGCGGAACCGAAGCCCAAGGCCGAGCCCGGCGCTCCCGCGACCGACGCGCACGCAGGCAAGTGGTTCGGCTCGCCCGAGAAGGCCCAAGCCTACGTCGAAAAGAAAGGCATTGCGGCGACGCACGAGCCGAAGAAGACCGGCGCGAAGCGTTGGGAAATCAAACCCAAGTCCGAAGGCCGGATTGAGGAAGCGCCGCCCGCGCCTGCCACGCCCGCGCCGTCGGCTGTGAAGCCGGAGGCCGCGCCCGCGCCGAAGATGGCGGAGAAGCCCAAGGCCGCCGAACCGCCCAAGCAGGAGCCCGCGCCGGCCCCGCAGCCCGCGCCCGCGCCCAAGGCCGAACAGCCGAAGGCGGAGACGCCCAAAGCCCCGGAGCCTGCACCGTCGCCCGCGCCTGCCGCCGCATCCGAACAGGCCAAGCCTGCCGAGACTGCGCCGGAGGCCAAGCCCGGCTACGGCGACAAGAACAAGCTGGTGGGCAATGATCGCGCCGCCGAGTTGCGCGAAAAGCTGCGCCAAAAGCTCAAGGCCGCCGGCCACACGCTCAATTCAGGCATCGACCCGGAAATGCTCGCCATTGGGGCGGAGCTTGCCGTCTATCACATTGAGGCCGGCGCTCGCGCCTTTGGCGACTTCGCCAAGGTCATGGCGCGCGACCTCGGCGCGAAGCTCGGCGACCTCAAGCCCTATCTGCGCTCGTGGTACAACGGCGCTCGCGACATGATGGAGGATCACGGGCACGACGTTGCGGACCTCGACGCGCCTGATAAGGTGAAAAGCGAACTGGCCCGCGTGCTGAGTGAGGAAGCCACCAATGGAAGCGATGAGCAGGGACGAAATCCTTCGGATCGAAAAGGAGTTTCGGACGCTGAAAGCGGACCCGAAGACGCTGCACAACACGGAACTGGACGCCCGGATCAAGAAGGCGTGGCAGGAGGAAAGCCCGGCGATGTGGGCGAGGCTCCAAAAGGCGCGGATGACGGACAAGCTGGCGTTCGTGATGCAGCAGAGAATGTGGGCGGAAATGGACAGGCTTCTGGAAGCGGGGGTTCCGGTAACGGACGCACGCGAGCAGGCCGAAAGAGAAAATCTGATGATGGAACCGGAGAGCCCAAATCCGGCCCCGTAACGCCCGAGGAAGCCAAGGACGTTCCGCCGGCCTTGCCCAAGGCCGAAAACTTCCACATCGACAACCCGCTTGAAATCGTCGGCGGCGGCCCGGTTGCCCGGTTCGACCGCAACATGGCGGCAATCAAGCTGTTCAACGTGCTCCGCGAAGAAGGCCGCCCGGCCACGGCGGAGGAAATGCGGACGCTCGCCGGTTACACCGGATGGGGCTCGTTCGGGCAGGAGCTTTTCCAAGGCACTTGGGAACGCCCGATGCACAAGCCGGCCTGGGAAGAACGCGGCGCGTGGCTGCGCGACCACCTGGGGCAAGAGGAATGGGAGAGCGCGCAACGCTCGATCACGAACGCCCATTACACCGATCCGCCGACCGTCTTGGCCATGTGGGACATGATGCGCCGCATGGGCTTCAAGAGCGGGCGCGTGCTTGAGCCCTCCATGGGCATCGGCAACTTCTTCGGCCTCATGCCCAAGGACATGAAGGACCGCAGCAAGCTTTCCGGCATCGAAATGGACCAGTTGACCGGCGGTATGGCGAAATTGCTGTACCCCGACGCCAATGTGCAGATCATGCCCTATCAGGAGAGCCGCACGCCGGACAATTTCCACGATGCAGTCGTGGGCAACTGGCCGTTTGAAAACACCGTCATCGCCGACCGCCGCTACAACAAGCTTGAGCCGTTCCTTCACGATTATTTCTTCTTGAAGACGCTCGATCAGGTTCGGCCCGGCGGTATCGTTATGGGCATCACGTCCAGCGGCACCATGGACAAGCAGGCCGTCCGCATCCGCGCCAACCTCGCCAAGAAGGCCGAGCTTGTGGCCGCGATCCGCTTGCCGTCCGGCGCGTTCGAGGAATACGCCGGCACGAAGGTTGTCACCGATATTGTCATCCTCAAGAAGCGCCCGCAGGAGCTTTCGCTCGTGCCCGAGGACGCCAATTGGCTGAAAACGGTTCAGGTTGACACGCCTTCCGGCCAGAAGGTCAGCATCAACGAGTATTACGTCAAAAACCCGCAGAACGTCATCGGCACGACGGACTTCGGCCACGGCACCACGCGCGGACGCCCTGGCATGATCGTCCATCGCCCCGAGAACATGGCCGAACGGCTCAAGGAGGCCGTCAAGCTCATTCCCGAGAACGTCTATCAAAAGGACGACACGGCGAAGAAGATTTCCTACATCACGAACCACACCGCCGACCGCGAAGGCTCGCTGACGACGCAGGGCGGTAAGCTCTATGTCGTGCGCGGCGAGCAGTTGGCCCCGGCGGGCGAGCTTGTGAAATACGAAGTCAAGGACACGGCGGAGACGGCGCGGCGCGAGGGCGAGCTTAACAGCCTCATCGACATGCGCCGGAAGTACGGCCAGCTTATCGACGCCGAGCGCAACGGCACGGACGCCGAGCCCGCCCGCGCCGCCCTGCGCGCCGCCTATGAGGCGTTCGCCAAGGCCAACGGGAAGTTGGGCGAAAGCTTCGGGCTGAACTATCTGAAAAAGATCAGCGACCCGTTCTATCCGGCTATCGCCTCGCTCGAAATCGGCGGCAAGCCGGCGGCGATCCTCTCGCGCTCGACCATGCGCGCCGCGCCGAAGATGGAAAACCCGTCCATCCAAGACGCCTACGTGCTCGCGCGCAACGGCGGTTCGATTTCCCCGCGCCTGGACGAAATCGCGGCGCTCGCCAAAAAGCCCGTCGATAAAGTGAAGGCCGAACTGGTGAAGTCGGGCGCTGTCTTCGAGACGCCGACCGGCGACGTTGTGCCGTCCGACATTTACCTGTCTGGCAACGTGCGCGAAAAGCTCCGGCAAGCCGAGGCCGCCGCCAAAGACAACGCCGCCATGCAGCACAATGTTGAGGCGTTGAAGGCGGTTCAGCCCAAGGACACGCCATACTTCAATATCGAGACGCAGCTTGGCGCGACGTGGGTTCCGCCGTCTGTCTATCGCGACTACATCGGCCACATGCTGAACCTTGACGATGCGTCCAAGCACGTCGGCGTGTCGTTCCGCAATGGCCGCTGGAAGGCCGAACTGCGCCCCGGCACCAACAGCCGCACCGAGGCCGCCACCGGCTACGGCACGCCGCACCTTCCGTTCTCGCGCTTGGTCAACCTCGCAATGACCAACCAGCTTGCCAAAATCTACGGCAAGGACGCGGACGGCAAAGACGTGTTCGACCAGAAGGCGACCGACGAGGCGAATGAGCGCATTGGTAAAATCCGCGAGGACTTCGGCGACTGGCTTTGGTCCGATCCCGAGCGCACCGTCGCCATGGAGCGGGAATACAACGAAGCCACCAACTCCATCGCCACGCCGAACTATGACGGCTCGTTCCTGACGTTCCCCGGCATGGCCTTGCAGTTCGGCAACTCGCCGTTCGATCTGCGCCAGCACCAAGCGGACGCCATCTGGCGCGCGCTCGTCAATCGGCGCTCGATCAACGCGCACGAAGTCGGCACCGGCAAGACCTTCACCATGGGCGGCATCGCCGTGGAGAGCCGGCGCTATGGCATCGCCAAAAAACCGATGATCCTCGCGCACAATGCCAACTCGAAATCGGTCGCGGCTGAAATCCAGCAGATGTACCCGTCTGCGAAGGTGCTCTACATCGACAACCTTTCGCCCGACACCATCGACGTGAAAATGCGTCAGATCGCGAACGACGATTGGGACGCGATTGTTGTCCCGCATTCGGTTCTCGACCGCCTCGCGCTGCGCGAGGAAACCTTGATGAAAATGGCAGAGGAACAAATTCAGGCGCTCGAAGACGAGGCGCTTGAGGCGGCCAAGGACGACGGGACCGACCTCGACGTTGGCATGATGGACGATCCCGAGGCCATGAAGAAGGTGCGATCGGTCACGGCCAAGGAGCTTGTGAAGGCGCGTAACCGGATCATTGAGAACATCAAGAAGCAGGCTCAGAAGTCGTCGCGCGAAGGCGCTATGGCCTTTGAGGACACCGGCATTGATATGGTCATGGTGGACGAGGCCCACGAGTTCAAGAAGCCGCCGATTGCCACGCGCATGAGGATCAAGGGCTTGAACACGGGAACGTCCGACCGTTCCATCGCGCTCAAGTTCCTGACCGACTACATTCGCGCGAACAACGGCGGCGGCAACGTCCATACCTTCACCGGCACGCCGATCACGAACACGCTCACCGAAGTCTTCCACCAGATGCGCTACGTCATGGAAGACGAAATGCGGCGCGCTGGCATCAACGATTGGGACGGCTGGTTCGGCAGCTTCGCGCGCGAGCTTTATGACGTGGAACTGAACTCGGCGGGCGAATACGAGGGCGTCTCGCGCCTCGCCGCGTTCGTCAACGTGCCCGAACTGCGCCGCCTCATCGGTCAGTACATGGACACGGTTTTCGCCGACGACATGCCGGAAATGCAGCCGCGCGAAACCTCGTCCGGCAAGACCATGGCGGCCAAGAACCTGACGGAGTTGGAGCGCGCCGAACTTCTGAACGGGCGCACCGAGGGCGCGAAGAACCGCCCCTACAAGAAAGTGGTCAACGTCACGTCCGACATGACGGAGCCGCAGCTTGCGGCCTTCCGCGAAATCCAACAGCTTGCGCAGCGTTGGCGCAACATGGCCCCGCTCGAACGCAAGCGGACCATGCAGGAGGGCGGCCCCGAAAGCCCGATCCTCACCGAAGGCATGGCGAACAAGGCCAGCTTCGACGTTCGCCAGTTGGAAGGCGAGCGGCTTGCCGGCATGGAGGGCAAGGTTCCCGACCACGAGGGAAGCAAGCTCTCGAACGTCGTCAAGAACGTCAAGGAAGTCTTCGACAGCCACCCGCTCGCGAACCAAGTCATTTTCGCGAGCCAAGGCTTCTCGAACACCGTCAGCCGTAGCGGCGGGCGCGACGCGGCGGGCGAGAAGATCAAGCGCACGGTCAAAGTGTTCGCCTCGATCAAAGACCTTGTGGCGCGGCTGGAACAGGCCGGCATCCCCAAGGAGCAGATCGCGGTTGTTGACGGCAGCACGTCGAAGGACAAGCGCAAGTTGATCGCCGACGCGATGAACTCGGGCGAAATCCGCGTCGTCATCGGCAACACGCAAACGCTCGGCGTCGGCGTGAACATGCAGCGCAACCTTCGCGCCATGCACCACCTTGACGCGCCCTACATGCCCGGCGACCTCGAACAGCGGAACGGTCGCGGCCACCGGCAGGGCAACCAGTGGAACACGGTTCTCGAATACCGTTACATGACCGACCGCCTGGACGGGCGGCGCTGGCAAATCCTCGCCCGCAAAGAGACGTTCATCAAGGCGTTCCTCAAGGCGAGCGCGGACCAGCGGACCATTGAGGGCGACGCGGCGTCCGAGGACGAGAGCGATATTCTGTCCTCATTCGCGGAGGCGGCGGGCGACCCCCGCATTCTCATCAAGGAAAAGCTCAAGAAGACCATCGAGCGGTTGCAGCGCGCGGAGCGCATCCACAGGACCGGCATTGCCGACGCTCGCGGGCGGCATCGCCAGTCTCAGGAGGCTATCGCCTCGCGCACGTCGGAGATTGAGAGCATCGAGAAGAACGGCACCGTCGCCAAAGCCAAGAAGCTCGTGGCTGACAATGCCGGCGACGGCTTCAAGGCCGAAATCGACGGCAAGACCTATGACAAGCGCAAGGACTTCGACGCGGCCTACGATCAATTCGTCGCGCGGAACATGCACGCGGGCGACGAACCGCGCGTGATTGGCAAGTTCGGCGGCCACGACATTAAGGCCGGCTGGTGGAAGTATGCCGCCAAGCCGGAAATGTTCGTGGAAATCGACGGCCACAAATTCGCCACCAACGGCGGCATCGCGGGCGTTGAGGGCTCCGCGCGCCGGTTCCCCGACCGCGTTGAAGGGCTCCGGCAGGACGCCGAAAAGCTCAAGAACACGGTTGGCCGCCTCGAAGACGTGATGAAGACGCCCTTCGGTCGCGCCAAGGACTTGGCCGACGCGGCGGAACGTCTCAGCAGCTTGGACCGCGACATTGTTGAAAACCCGGTCCCGCCGCCGGCTTGGCTCCGCGTGGGCACGCCGACCGAGACGCCGGTTTTCTGGCACGGCAAGGAGTTCGAGGTTTCGGGACACCTTTACTCGAACGAAGGTTGGTTCGTCCGCGCGACCGACGGCAAGGGCGAAGTCACGATCCCCTACAACGAGGCGACCGACAAGAACGGTATGCCGCTCTACGAGCCGCGCGAGTTCAAAAAGCCGGAAGTCATCGACGGCCAGAAATCGACCGCTCCGGCGGCGGAAGGTGGAGAGGACGCGCCCAAGCTTTCCGTCGCCCAGGACGCGGCGGCGGAGGGCATGAGCGCGGCCACGCTGCGCAGCTACCTTACGACCGGCGCGCAGGGCGACACCATCGCCCGGTTGATCGACGCCGGCCATGTGGTGCTGCATGACGACGCCACGACCGTTCCGGCCAAGCCGAAAAGCGACGGCATCTTGCAGGGCGCGACCATGGGCGACGGCAAGGTTCACCTTGTCGCCGGCAATATGTCGCCCGAGCGGGCGCGCGGCATCCTCCTGCATGAAATCTTCCATGCGGGCGGCGAAAGGCTGGTTGGCTCGACCAAGTGGGACAACCTGATGCAGCGGACTTGGGCCGCCGCAGAGGCCGCCATGGGCCGCATTTCCGAGGGCAAGGCACGCCCGCAGGACGCCTTCTGGCAAGACGCGCTCAACAGCGCCGAAATGGCCGGAGCGCCCTACGAGCACTTCGCCGAGGAAATCGCCGCCTACGCCATCGAGCACAGCGACGCCGCGCCGGCTGGCCTGCGTGAAGTCGCCGACCGGCTCATGGGCGCGGTCAAGGATTGGCTGTTCCGCCGGTTCGGCAAGCAGTTCGGCGCAGTCACCCCGGCGCAACTGCGCTCGCTCGCCAAGGCGGCTCTGCACTCGCACGAAGGCCGCGCCGAGCGGCTTGAGGCGGGCGAGGACGGCGTTCGCTTCTCCATGGGCAACCATGGCGCCAGAGTGGGCGACAAGGCCAAGGGGCTCTACAGCAAGGCCACCCGCGCCGCGTCTGACTTCCTGACGAGCGCCATGGCCGGCGCGAAAGAGGCGGCGGATAACGTCGGCTCCATGTCGGTTCTCTCGCTCGTTCCCGTGCGCCCGCTGTTCCTCGAACTGGCGAGGCACACCCCGAGCGCGCGGCATTACATCGACACCAAACAGGCCATGGATAGCCTGCGCCACGCGCTCAACGAGGGCGACGCGAAGGTGTTGGAGCGTTGGTCGAAGTGGGTCCGCGCAACCAAGCTGACGAAGAACGGGCTCAAGCCGCTCAACCGCGAGGCCAACGAGCGGCTTATGGACCTCATGCACGAGAGCACCATCGCCCAGGTGGACCCGTCGGGCAAATTCGACCAGCGCCTTTCGCGCGACGACGTGAACGTGCTCCGCGACGCCAGCAAGCGCGGCACGCCGGCCTATGAGGAGGCGCTTGAACGGAAAGCGAAGGACGACGCGCGAGCGACCGCCTATCGCGCGCTCAAGGACAGGTTTGACGCGCTCCCCGACGAGGCGAAGGAACTCTATAAGGACGTTCGCGACGCCTATAAGAACCGGGCTGACGAGACGGAAAACGAGATCGTCGGCAACATGCGGAAGGCCATCGACCAAATCAGCAAGAACGCTGACGAGAAGCACACCGCCGAAATGAAGCGGATCAAGGACGAGGGCTTGACGGGCACGGCCAAGGCCGACGCCATCAAGGCCGCCGACAACGCGCTTCTCATGGCGAAAACCCGCGTCACCCGGAACAAGGCCGCCCGGTTGAAGCAGCTTCGCGCGGAGTTCGAGACGAACCGGATCGAGCCCTATTTCCCGCTCGCCCGCTTCGGCAGCTACTTCGTCACCGCGCGCGACGCCGCCGGCAAGGTGAAATCGTTCTCGCGCTTCGAGAAGCGCGGCGAGCAGCGCCGCTTTGCCGAGGCGATGCGCGCCAATGGCTTCGACGTGCAGGAGGGGCTTGCGTCTCTCAAGGGCGACCTTGAGCGCAGCATCGACCCGCGCTTTGTCTCGGAAGTCGATGATATTCTCGCGGCGGCGAACGCCCCGGAGGCTGTCCGCGACGCGATTTGGCAGAAATACCTTGAAAGCCTGCCGGACCTCTCGATGCGCAAGCACTCGATCCACCGTAAGAACCGCGAGGGCTGGAACCCCGACGCGCTCCGCGCCTTCGCGCACAATATGTTCCACTCCGCCCACCAGCTTTCCCGCCTGCGCTATGGGCAGGATTTGCAGGGCCACATTGACGAGGCGCGCAAGGAAGTGGAGAGCGCGCCGGACCCGGTTCGCGCCCAGGCCGTCGTCAACGAAATGGTTCGCGCCCACGACTTCGCCATGAACCCCAAGGGCGCGGCGTGGAGCTATCGCGCAACCTCGCTCGCGTTCCTCTGGACGATGGGCTGGAACCTCTCGACCGGGCTCGTGGTGCTTCACGATCCGATCCAGCGCGGCATTCCCAACCTTGGCTATGACGCGGAAACCGGCAACGTCGGCATCAAGCGCGCGGCGGCGGAAATGGCGAAGACTTTCTCGGAAGTCATGCGCGGAAAGGGCTTCATCGAGAACAGCGCCACGCTGACCGGCGACGAGCGCGACGCCATGCGCCGGGCCAAGGAACTGAATGTCATCGAGAGCACCAACGCGCATGACCTTGCCGGCGTCTCTGACGCGGGCATCGACTATTCGCCCTGGATGCACAAGACCATGCAGACCGCGAGCCTGCCGCTCCACCACGCCGAGCGCGTCAACCGCGAAGTCATCTTCCTGGCGGCTTACCGGATCGCGCGCGACGCTGGCATGAACCACGGTGCGGCTGTGAAGAAGGCGGCGGATTTGACGTGGATGAGCCAGTTCGACACGCAGGCCAGCAGCAAGGCGCGCGTCATGCGTGGCCCGGTTGGTCGCGCGGCGCTCGCCCTGCGCAACTTCCACTTCAATATCCTCTACCGCTTCTTCAAGGACGCGCACGAGGCCATGACCGGCATGGAGCCGGCGGCGAAGAAGGCCGCCATGGGCCGCGTTGTGTCCTCAGTGGCGATCACGGCGGCTATGGCCGGCATCCGGGGCGCTTACTTCTACAAGCTGATCCTGCCGGTTGCGGCCATGGCGCTCTCCGCCGCTGGCATGTACGACGACAAGGACCAAGAGCCGTCGGAAGCCCTGCGCCGTACCGTGCTCAAGGCGACCGGCGACACCATGATTGGCCGCGCCGTCGGCGGCATGATGATGGACGGCATCCCCGGCTACTGGACTGGCACCAACCTGTCCGAGCGTATCGGCGTCGCGGACATTGGTTTCCGCCCGCCGGATCGCGACATGAACCCGGAACAGGGCTGGAACTACTGGCTCCAACAGGCCGGCGGCCCCGCCCTCGAAATCGCCCACGGCATCTACACCGGGGCGGCGGATATGTCGAAAGGCGAGTTCCTGCGCGGTCTTAAGGAAATGCTCCCGGCGTCTGCCCGCAATCTCGTCAAGGCGGGGCAATATGCCCACGAGGGCGTCAAGACCCGTCGCGGCGATAGCGTGGTTGAACACGTCGCGCCGCAGGACATTGTGAAACAGGCGATTGGTTTCGGGCCGGCGGAAATCTCCGACCGCTTCCAGCGCAACACCTTCCAGAACAACATTCAGAAGCGTCTGGCCGAGGAACGTAAGGAGATTTTGACGAAGGCGGCCAAGGCGCGGATGGAAGGCAATCAGGAAGCCTTCGAGGCGGCTCTTGAGGAAGTGCGGAAATACAACGCCGCGAACCCGAGGGACGCAATCAAGGGCAAGGGCATCCTGCAAAGCATCAAGTCCCGGAGGAACCTGTCCGACAAGGCGGAATACGGCGTCGTCCTCAAGCCCGGCACCGCTGACCGCGTGAAGGGCGTTACGTCTCCCTCGATCTATTCACGGGAGGAATGACGATTGATCGACATGCAGCTATGGGCTACACCAGTCCATAGCTGCGCAAGAGTGCGGTTCGGCTTTTTTTGACGAACAGCACTCTTATGTCCAAAATCCCCCAAGATTTTGTTGGCTCGGCGCTCCGCCTGTCCGACATTGATTTGCCCACCATCGGCGCGACCATCGGTTGCGGCGAGGACGAAATTCATGCCGTGCTCGATGTCGAAAGCCGAGGCTCCGGCTTCGACAAGCATGGCCGCCCGATCATCCTGTTCGAGCCGCATATCTTTTACCGGCTCCTGTCCGGCCCCGGCCCCGATCTGCGCGCGCGCGCTGTGCGCGAGGGCCTGGCCTACGAAAATTGGGGCGAGAAGCCCTATCCCGCAGACAGCTACCCGCGCCTCAAGGCCGCCATGCTCATCAACGAGACGGCGGCCCTGAAATCCGCGTCCTGGGGGCTCGGTCAGCTTCTCGGCTCGAACCATGCCGCCGCCGGCTATGCGACCGTGCAGGACATGGTTGCGGCCTTCTGCGCGAGCGAGCGCAACCAGCTTGCCGGCATGATCGCGTTCATCAAGTCCGAAGGGCTCGACCGCGCCTTGCGCAACCACAAGTGGGCGGATTTCGCGCGCGGCTACAACGGCCCGAGCTACGCCAAGAACCAGTACAGCACGCGCCTCCTGCGCCGGTTCTTGTTCTGGAGCGACATCAAGGACACGAAGGTTTTCGCGCACGCCGATGCGGCGACCGAAACCCGCCTCCGCGATCCCAAAGCCGGACACGTCGTCGGCTCGCCGCCGGCTCCCGCTCCCCTCACCAACGTCGTTCAGGGCGGCGCGCAGCCGGGCTTTTGGGCTCGCTTCGCCTCGGCTCTCTTTCGGAGGACCGTCTGATGCAGTTCGACCCCAAGGCGCTCGAAATCCTCGGGCTGGAAATTGCGAAGATCGGCGCTCCCATCATCGGCAGGGCGCTTGGCGGCCCGCTCGGCGCAACCATTGCCTCCGGCGTCGTCGGCGCGCTGGCGGAGGCCCTTGGCGTCGATGCGACGCCGGAGGCCGTGACGAACGCCGTACAGGCCAATCCCCAGGTTGCCGTGGCGGCGGCGCAGCAAGTCGAACAGGACGGCGCTGGCGACTTGAAGCCAATCCTCGACATGCTCACCGCTGTTGAGCCCGTCGAACTCGCCAGCGAAGACCGCTTCGTGCGTTGGGCTCGCCCGTCCGCGATTTGGGTCATTTCGGCTGTGACGCTCGGTTACGGCGGCTGCATCGTCGCCGCGACCGTCAAGTATCTCGACACCAACGACCCGGCGGCGCTCGCGGTCCTCCTGACCAATGCGCCCTCCCTGTCCCTCGCCCTCGCCCCCGTGGCCGCCATCGCTGGCGTCTCTGCGTGGTGGCGCTCGAAAGAGAAGATCGCCGGCTTGCCGAATGGCTTCGACGGCCTTGTGAAGAAAAGGAAGTGACACCGTGAGCGAGGAAGCCGACCGCGAGGCCCTGGCGGAACTCATCGACCGTCTGCGCTCCGAAGGTTTACTGGACGAGCATCGCGCACATTTCGCAGCCCTCCCACGCGAGACGCGCGAGTTCTTGGCGAACCTCCGGCCCGAAGACATTTCGGAGTTGCACGACGTAATCGTCTGGCAGCGCAGCGCCCGCACCGTCGGGCGCATAACCTATTGGATCATCACGACCATTGTCGGCATCATGATTGCCGCCGTGGCTCTCGGCGAAAAAATCCAGTCCGTTTTCGCCATGTGGAAGCAGCACTAAGGAACCAGCCATGGGCACGAACATCGGGACCAGCATTCAGGTCAACGGCAACAAACCGCCGAACGTGGCCGCCGTGCTTATCGACCCCAGCACCGGGGAAGCGATGAGCACGACAAGCACGTTCTCGACACTCATCCGCGACGCCTTCGACAACTATGTGCCGGAGGAAATCTGGCATCCGAGCGTCGCGGGCGGCGATATTGTCGTGCTCGACGGCAACGCCGCCGGCGCGAGCTACATCGTCATTTCCAAAGACCCGCTGGCGGAAAACACCGTCACGACGCTGACCTCCGTCGCCAACATGCAGTTGGCGATTGAAGCCAGCTTCGGCGTTCATATGTCGCAGCGCGTGCTTGGTCAGGAATTTTCGCTCGAACTGGTGAGCACGGACAACATTCCGACCACCTTTACCGACCTGACGATTTCGAGCGTCACGCAGACCACCACGACCATTGCCGTCACCACGAGCGCCCCGCATGGCCTCGCCGTCGGCAACGCCATTTCGACCTACGGCGTTTCGGACAGCCGTCTGAACTATCCGGCCCTTGTGGTCGCATCCGTCCCGAGCCCCACGCAGTTCACCGCGACCGCCGGGCCGGGCGGCACGATCCAGTCGATTGCGTCTGCCGGCCCCTATACGTCCGGCTTCGTCAGCCTGCGCGCCCGGCTCGGCGGCTCGGCGTCTGGCACGTCGATGATTTTCGAGAACGCGACCGCCACCAACGCCTCGTTCTATTCGCGCTCGAACTCTGGCGACGCCCTGGCGTCCGGCGCGGTCAACGGCAACCAGTCCGTTTCCATCGGCTCCACCGCCTCCGTGCAGCTTGTGAACACGGCATACACCTATGCCTTCACGCCGACGACGGAATACCGCGTCGCGCTCATGTCCGACCGCCTGCAATGGTATGACGCCGCTGTTGACGCGACCGCCCAGGCCACGGCGCGCTACACCCGCACGCAGGTTGTGCCCGACAACACCAAGAATTACGTCGTGCGGCTCCGCGCGACCAGCAACCGCGCCACCACGCGCCCGGTTGGCAAGATCGTCTCGGCGCAGAAGGCCGGCACGACCACGGCCACCATCACGACCGACGTTGCCCACAACCTCACGACCGGCGACCAAATCGTGATTTATGGCATCGCCAACCAGACGGACTTCGCGAACATCGCCACGGCGACGGTTGCGGCCACCGCCAGCGGCAACCAACTCACCATCGTCATGGGCGCGACCACGCCGAGCATTACCTCGGCTGGCGGCTTCGTGGCGCGCGTCCAGGGCGGCAACGTCCCGTCGTCGTTCATCCCCCAAGTGGCGATTTCCGCGACGCTCGCGACCGCCGCAGACGGCACTCAGGCGCTCACGCTCACCGGCAGCGCCGCGTGGACTGGCCTGTTGATCGGCGATTATGTCAACGTGCATGGCCTCCGCGTTGCGGCTGGCGGCGCGGACCTCCTCTGCGATGGCGCGTGGAAGGTGCGCAACGTCTCCACGACCACGCTCGAACTCGGCGCTCTCCAAGGCACCGTTCCGCCGGCCAACTTCGGCGCGACGGTTTGCGGCGGCGCGATCATCAAGCGCACCGATCTTCGCATTTCCTTCGTGCGCCTCTACGAGTTCGACCGGCTGCGCGTGGAAGCGTTGAGCAGGCCAGCCGGCGAGGTCGCGGCGTCCATGCCTGTCGTGGTGCAGGGCGGCTCCGTGAACGTGGGCAGCGCCGTGCTTGCCGCCGGCAGCGCGCAAGTCGGCTTGGTCAAACTGAGCGACGGCACCAACACGACGGCTGTCAAGGCCGCGAGCGCCGCCGCAGCCGCGACCGATCCCTCCGCCGTCGTCACCTTGTCGCCCAACAGCGTCGGCGCGGTGAACCTCGCCATCCCGACCCTTGTTGCCGATGTCGCATCGGCGGCGCTGACCGCGACCACCACGACCGCCGCCTTCACGCCGACCTTCGGCAGCGAGTACGAAGTCAACATCGTGCTCGGGGCTGTCACCGGCACCACGCCCACGCTCGACGTGGTTGTGCAGGAGAGCGACGACAGCGGCACCAACTGGTACGACGTTTACCACTTCGAGCGTATCACGGCTGGCAACCAAGTGGTTCGTTCGCCCAAGCTCGTCCTGACCGGCAACCGCGTCCGCTACGTGCAGACCGTCGGCGGCACCACCCCGAGCTTCACGCGCGCCGTAAACCGCCTGCAAGGCAACGCCCAAGTGGACACGGTTCGTCGGCTCTTTGACCGCTCGACCATCGTCTTGACGACGTTGGGCTCGGCAACGCCCGCCCTGGCGGCGCGCGGCTGCAAGAACGCGCAGCTTGTCATCAATCTCGGCGCGGCCACCACTCCGCCCGTGATGAAGCTCCAGGCGACCGAGAACGGCGCGGATTGGTACGACCTCCCCGGCACCGTGTCTGGCGTTGCGAGTTCGACGGTTCAATTGACGGTGAACAACATCAACGCCCTTGCCATTCGCGCCGCAGTCGGCACGGCGGGCGTGACCGTCACCGCCGGCTATGTCGCGGTCAAGGCGTTCTAGGCGACCTCGGGCGGGGCTCCGGCCCCGCTCATTTCCTCGGCGAGCCAAACCCACTTGTCGCCTGACGCGCGAATGTGCGTGTATCGCTTGAGGCTTTGCCATGACCTATGACCGGACACCGCCGCGACGTGCGGAATATTCAAGCCCATTTCAAATAGCCTCGACACGCCCTCGTGTCTTAAGTCATGAAAGTGCAAGTCTTCGATCATTAGGAACTTGCACGCCCGCGTGAAATTCGAGCTTAGGGCGTCAGTCGTATAGGGAAAAATCCTATCGGATTTCCGAGGCTGGCGCTCAATGATCTTGATTGCAGGCTCGGGAAGATCGCACCACACATTGTTCCCGATCTTGTCGCCGGGGTTTTTCATGTCGCGGACGAGCACGCGCTTGTTCTCGGGCTCGAAGTCGCGCCACTCGATCCGCGTGATTTCCTCCTGCCTGCGCGTGGAGAACAGGGCGAACGCCACCAAGTCGGGCATGGGCGACATATCGGGCTTGGCCGCGAGCTTCTGACGGAACAGGCCAAGGATGGCTTTGATTTCGTCGCACGAGGGCCGGCGCTCGCGGGACGCGCCCTTGCAGATGACGCCAAGCCGGCGACCCACCACGAAAGCATCCTTCATGGCCTGTTGGTCAAGCTCGACGCCCCAGGCAGGCTTTGCAACGGCAAAGATCGCGGCAAGGTGCGAAAGGTAGCTCATGACCGTCTGAGGCTTCCTATCGGCGCGGAGCCGGCGGGCCAAGTCGATCACGTCATTGCTCTTTATGTCCGAGCACTTCATTTCAGCGATGGCGTCGCCTTTGAGCGACCGGAGCACTTGCGTCTTGGTCTTGCCAAGGGCGCGCTCGCTTTCAGCCACGTATCGGTCTATGACCTCGCCCAACAGAGGATCGCCCAGGCGGGCGCGCTCGATCCCGCCGGGCTCGTTCAGTTCCCGCTCGCGCTTCTCGATCCATACCTGTGCGGCCTTGCGCCGCTCGAACGTCTGGCTCTCGCGATGTACCTTGCCGCCGCCCTTCTTGACGACTTGAGCGAAGAAAACGACCTCGCCATTCTTGCGCTTGCGCTCTGTAATCGTTCCCATTCTGGCCGCTCCGTACATCATTCCGGCCTGCCCGGTACATCGGCGAGGCTCGAAAGTACGTCATTGATGTACTGACCTGAGAAAATAGTCAAAAATCGGATTAAATCCGAGCAAATCCGAAGATTTCCGAGGGGCTTAAATGTCTGATGAAGCGAGAAAACCAAGCAAAAACAGCCCTTGGCGCTTCTGTATTGCCCCTATGATGGAATGGACCGACCGCCATTATCGCGTGCTGGCGCGGCTGCATTCGCGCCATACCCGGCTATATACCGAAATGGTCACCTCAGCCGCCATCATCCACGGCGATCGCGACCGTCTCCTTGGTTTTGACTCCGTTGAACATCCCATCGCCGTGCAACTGGGCGGCAGCGACCCCCGCGAACTCGCCAAAGCCGCCGAGATTTGCGCCGGCTACGGCTATGATGAGGTCAATCTCAACGTCGGCTGCCCCTCCGACCGCGTGCAGAACGGGGCGTTCGGCGCCTGCCTGATGCGCGAGCCCGATCTGGTCGCCGACTGCGTCGCCGCGATGAAGGCCGCAATCCCCCTGCCCGTCACTGTGAAATGCCGCATCGGCGTCGATGACCAGGAGCCGCGCGCGGCTCTGTTCGAAATCGCCGAAAAATGCGTCGCGGCGGGCGTGGACGCTCTGATCGTGCATGCGCGAAAAGCCTGGCTCAAGGGCCTTTCGCCAAGGGAAAACCGCGATATTCCGCCTCTCGACTATCCGCTCGTCCATGACTTGAAGCGCGCCCTGCCCGACATTCCCATCGCCATCAACGGCGGCCTCGACAGTTTTGAAGCCTATCGCGCGCAGCTCGAAGTTCTGGATGGCGTAATGGTGGGGCGCGCCGCCTACCATGACTTGTCGCACCTGATCGACGTCGATGAAAAACTGTTCGGAGAGGCGCCGCCCCAAAACGATTCGCGCGCGGCGGTCGAAGCGTTCATGCCGTATATCGAGCGCAAGCTCGGCGAGGGCCTGCGGCTCGCCGACATCACACGCCACATGCTCGGCCTGTTCGCGGGGCGACCGGGCGCCCGCGCCTTCCGCAGGCGGCTGTCGACCGAAGCGGTCTTGCGCGGCGCGGGTCCCGAGGTCGTGCGCAACGCGCTGATCGAACTTGATCGGGCCTGGGATGCTTCCCAATGCGTTACCGCCGATAGCCCATAACGCCGCGGCAGCATTAAGGCCGCGTTTTCCCAACGCGCGCATATAACCAAACGTCATGGACGTATTTACGATTACAGGTAGGTTTTTGGCTTATTCTGCGATGAGGGACGGAACGCCCGTCGGGAAAATGCGGGGATGGCGATGCGGCTCATGCTGCGATTCTGGCGAAATGAAAGCGGCTCGACCATTACGGAATATGCCCTGATCGGTGGCTTCATCTCCGTGACCCTGATCGCGACCTTCGTGTCCATCGGCCAAAAGGTCAACCTCATGTTCGTTCCCATCGACAATGCGTTGAACTGATCGTCGGGCTCAGGGGACCGCGCCGGACAACACAGCGAGCACGATGATTTCCGCGACCTGTTGCGCGGCGCCGGCGACGTCGCCGGTCTGGCCGCCGATCATGCGTTGCGCCCATCCGCAGAGCACGCGCACGGCGAAAACTGCGAGCAGCAGCGACGCCAGGCACGCCGTGAGCGAAAATCCCGCGAGCAGCGGCGCGAAAGCAAAGACCGCAGCGGCGATCCAGCTTTGGCGCGCCTCGCCGACGTTCATGAGCGACGCCCGACCCAGGCCGTCGGTCCGCGCGGGCCGCAGCAGGACCAGCGGCGCAAGGCAGGCCGCGCGCGAAATGGCGCCCGCCGCGACCAGCGCCAGGATCGCCCGCTCCGGCGCGGCGGCGAGCGTCGAAAGCGCGGCGACCCGCGCGCCAAAACTGAAAATCAGCGCGCTCGCGCCAAAAGCGCCGATGCGGCTGTCGCGCATGATCTCCAGCCGTTTTTCCCGCGTGTATCCCCCGCCAAAACCGTCGGCGACATCAGCGAGCCCGTCCTCGTGCATGGCGCCGGTGACAAGGGCGGAGAGACCGACCACCAGCCAAGCCGCAACCTGAGGGGTGGCGCCGGCGTTGGTCGCGGCCAGCAGCATCAATCCAAAACCGAACCCCAGCACGGCGCCGGCATAGGGCGCGCGGCGCAAGGCCCCGCGAAAAAAATCATCGCCAGAGGCGATCACGCCCCCGGGAATCGGCATCCGTGAAAAAAAACGCAGCGCTTCCGCCGTCTCTCGGATAAAGCGCATCAGCGTGCGAGCCCCTGTGCGGCGAGTTCGTCGAGATAGGCTTGCCATTTGGCCGTCTGATCCAGACAAAGCTCGCGCAAGAAATCCCAGGTGTAAATGCCGGTGCTGTGGCCGTCGTCGAAGATCAATTTTATCGCATAGTTCCCGACCGGCTCGACTCCGGCGACACGGACCCCGGCCTTGCCGGCGACGGTGCGGCCGCCCACCCCATTGTGGCCGCGCGCCTCGGCGCTGGGCGTGAGCACGCGCAGATACTCGGCCGGCAGAGCGTAGGCTTCGCGCTCGCCATAGACCAGATTGAGCGTCGCCCCGGCCTCGGTCACGCGGATTTCCTCAGGCATGGCTTGGACCATGGGGATTCTTCTCCGATCTTTGCGCAAGATCCTGTTTCCCGCGCCTTTCCCAGCTTATATAGCAAATATGGGGCTCAACCACGCAAGCTTGAACACACGACCGCTGATCGACGGTTTCGCGCGGCGCGTCGATTATATCCGCGTTTCCGTGACCGACCGCTGCGACTTCCGCTGCCAGTACTGCATGTCGGAACATGTGAATTTCTTGCCCAAGGCGGATTTGCTGTCGCTGGAGGAATTGGAGCGACTCTGCGGCGTGTTTGTTGCGCGAGGGGTTCGAAAAATTCGGCTGACCGGCGGCGAACCTTTGGTGCGGCGGGGGGTGATGAACCTTGTCCGCGGGCTGTCGCGCCACGTGGAAAGCGGGGCTCTTCGCGAGCTGACCCTGACCACCAACGGCTCGCAACTCGACCGTTTCGCCGCCGAACTCGCCGCCTGCGGCGTAAAGCGCATCAATGTGTCGCTCGACACGCTCGACGCCGAAAAATTCCGCGCTATCACCCGCTGGGGCGCCCTGCCCCGCGTGCTCGCCGGCATTGACGCCGCGCAAGCCGCCGGTCTGCGGATAAAAATCAATTGCGTGGCCCTCAAGGGAATCAACGAGGATGAGTTTATCCCGCTGGTCGAATGGGCGCACGGGCGCGGCATGGACCTGACTTTTATCGAGGCCATGCCGCTCGGCGAGGACGCCGCCGGCAATATCGAGCATTTTGTGTCGCTGGGCGAAGTCGCAGGGCGTCTGTCGGAAAAATTTTCGCTCAAACCCTCGGCGCATTCGAGCGGCGGCCCCGCGCGCTATTTCGAAATGGCCGAGACCGGGCGACGCATAGGGTTCATAACGCCGCTCAGCCATAATTTTTGCGAGACCTGCAACCGCGTGCGCGTCACCTGCACCGGCGAGCTTTACACCTGCCTGGGCCAGGAGGACCGCACCGACTTGCGGGCGCCGCTGCGCGCCAGCGCCGACGACCGCTTGCTCAACGCCGCGATCGATCGCGCGCTGGCGGCGAAGAAGCGCGGCCATGAGTTCGCCGCGCAAGCGTTTGGCGACCAGACGCCGCACCAGCGGCCGATGAGCCTGACCGGCGGGTGAGATTTCCCTGACAGCAAAAGCCTCGCCCCTGGGGAAGAGCGAGGCCGGAGCCGCTATTGCGGCGGATGCTGCTCGCCGGGCGGCCTGGGACGCGGCTGCGCAGGAGGCGCGGGACGTTGGGCGGGCGGCGGCGCGTGGACCACAGGCGGCGGAGCCGGATGGGGCGCAGCCGCTGGCGGAGGCGCCGGACGAGGGGCCGCAGCGGGCGGCGGCGGAGGCGCCGGGCGCGGCGCAGCGGCTGGGGGCTCACGATGCGGCGGCGGCGCGACCCTGACAGGCGGCGGCGCGGGCCGCTCAACCGCCGGAGGCGACGCGCGCTCCACCGGCGGCGCCGGGCGTGGACGTGGTCGTTCGACGGGCGCGCCCTCCGATGGGGCAGGTCGCGCCTGCGAGGGCGCGACAGGTTGAGCCGGCGGAGGATTCTGGCGCTGCGGTTTCGACGGCGCCTGCGTTTGCGCGGGGTGCGGCTCAACCCCAGGAGCCGACGGGTTGGTCGCGGACGGGCCGCCCTGTTGCGGACCGCGCCCTTTGTGCCCGCCCGGCTCTCGCCCGGCGGGAGGATGAGGCGCCGCCTGAGGAGCGACAGGCGTTGTGGGCGGCGGCGGCAGAGCATGTGCGGGAGCGTCAGCAGGCTTCGGCGCCCCTGCCGGAGCCGTGGGTTGGGGCGCAACTGGCGTGGCGGGCGGCGTGTGGGCGGCCGGACCGCCCGGCTGCGGCGGCTTCGGGCCGCCGGGCGCCTGCGGGGTCGGTTGTTGACCGCCTGCGGGGCGGCCGGGTTGTTGCGGAGCCAGACCGGGCGCGCCCGGTTGCGGCGCCCCGCCTTGCTGACCGGGCCGCGGACCACCCGGAATCACCGGCGCGCCTCCGACCGGCGGCTGACCGGGTTGCTGTGCGGCCGGCGCGCCGGGTTGTTGCGGAGCCAGACCGGGCGCGCCCGGTTGCGGCGCCCCGCCTTGCTGACCGGGCCGCGGACCACCCGGAATCACCGGCGCGCCTCCGACCGGCGGCTGACCGGGTTGCTGCGCGGCCGGCGCGCCGGGTTGTTGCGGAGCCAGACCAGGCGCGCCCGGTTGCGGCGCCCCGCCTTGCTGACCGGGCCGCG
>NZ_WNKS01000064.1 GCF_009720655.1 Rhodoblastus acidophilus
GTACGCTGCGATAAGTCTTGGGGAGCTGCGAACGAGCTTTGATCCGAGAATTTCCGAATGGGGCAACCCACCTTCGATTCCTGTTAATCCAAGAGTTCTCTTGTTCCGTGCACAGCGGATGAGAGATGACAAGCAAGACGACGGCTTTTGCAGAAGCTGGCGACGTTGGCGAATGCATCGCGCAAGCGATGCTAGGAGCGAACGCCATAGGGCGACCTATCGACGCCCGTCTTAACAGACGGGCTACGGCCGAGCTGATGCGAGGGTTAGTCCGAAAGCTTGCTTTTGGACTAACAGGAATCACTAAGAAGGTATCAAACTCTGTAATGGGGTTTGAAGCAAACCCGGGGAACTGAAACATCTAAGTACCCGGAGGAAAGGACATC
>NZ_WNKS01000065.1 GCF_009720655.1 Rhodoblastus acidophilus
GCGGCGAACGCCGGAACGGACACGGTGCAGAGCTCGGTGAGCCTCACGCTCGGCGCCAATCTCGAAAACCTGACCCTCGCCGGGACCGCCTCCGACGGAACCGGCAACGCGCTGAACAACACCATCACCGGCAACGACGCCGCCAACGTGCTCAACGGCGGCGGCGGCGCGGACGTCCTAATCGGCGGTCTCGGCAACGACACTTACATCACCGACGGCGGCGATACGATCACGGAGGCCGCCAACGCCGGCGTGGACACGGTGCAGAGCTCGGTCTCCCTGACGCTCGGGGCCAATGTCGAGCTTCTCGTCCTCACCGGCGCCGCCGCCATCAACGGAACCGGAAACGCGCTCAACAACACGATCAGCGGCAACGACG
>NZ_WNKS01000008.1 GCF_009720655.1 Rhodoblastus acidophilus
CGGCCTAACCCCCTCAAGGATCAGATGAAGACGCGTCAGCGTCCGCCGCCAGTGACCGGCAGCGACGCCGTCGATGGGTGGCTTATACGGCCATCCAATCTGAACCGTCAACCCGAAAATGACAAAAAAACGCAATAATCCAGCATCAACGAAATAATTTTAATAAAAACAGCATATTAACGCATCGCCCGCGTTCCGGCGGCGCGAACGATCCGGCTGGACGAACAAAAAATCCGGCCGCGTCGGCGGCCGGACCAGCCAGGGGAGAGGGAGGGTCGTTCAGTAACCGCCGAGCTTGAGATTCTGCAAACTCATCAGCGTGCTGACGCTCATTGTGGCGGCAGAGGAGCCGGACGAGTTGAACAGGCTGAGCACGGAACTTGCGCTCGACGTTCCCGCGCTCGGGTTCTGAACGTCGTACTGCGCCGCGAAGCGCTCAAGGAACTTCTGCACCTTGGCGCTGTCCTGGAAATCCGTATATTTGAGCAGCTTGTCGAAGCGCGCCGCCTGTGTGTCGACGTTCTGCGTCGACGTGTAGGAGGAAATGCCCAGCGTCGTCTGCACGACTTTCAGCAGGTTGCTGTCCGCGAGAACGCTGTAGCCATCGGTGATGCTCGACGCATGATCGCGAAAATACAGCGCCAGCTGCACGCCGGGGTTTGTCTGCCCCTGGTTGGTCTCCAGGGTTTGCATGACGTATTTGTCGACCACGCCCTGCTGCGCCGCCGTCTGCTGGGTCGTGGCGCTTCCAAGAGTGGCGAAATCGAAAACCTTCACCAGCGCGGTGATCTTGGAGTTGTTCAACTTGACGGCCAGCGCCTTGGAGCTGGACAAACCCTGCTCAAGCGCGGTCTGGATCATTTTCTTCGCATAGGTCATGTCGCCGAGGCCGAAGGCGTTCATGACATAATTGAACAGGCGCGTGTTTTTCACCAACTGCTCGGCGCTGGTGATCTTGCCGATATTGGCTTTGTAATATTTGGTCGCCTGAGAAACCACGGGATCCGAGGCCGTCAGCTTCTGGTAGCGGGAAAGATGGGTGGAGATTTGCAGGTAATCTGTGAAAGTGGTCACGACGGGGTCTCCGCAACGGGGTCACGCGAGGTCAACGACAGACCGAAGGACTTGTGTGGACCCGACTCGCAATCGATCAGCCGCAGGCTGGGCCGGCGCGCCCGCTCTCCCACGGAGGCCTGCGCCGCTATGGCGTGGAGGTCTCGCAGGCAGAGCGCCACGGAATCGGCCACCAGCATGTCGCCTCGCCCCTGAATCGGCGCGTTGCGCAAGGCGCGGTGGATCGTTTCCAGGCGATTGATGATCTTTTCCATCACGGCTTCCGTCCCGTTCATCTGGACGGAGCTTCCGCAAGCCCGGTTAATTTCCCTTCAACTTCCGCGTGAAAATACGTGCGATCACGCGCCCAGGGCGCGGTGTGTCGGCGGCGCGTAAACGGCAGAGGCGCGGGCGAGATTGCGCTGGTCCATCTTTGCGGCCAAGGTTTCTGCGAAAGCGCTGGCGATGCCGCCGGCGCGCGGTTGCGCGACGTCCACGGACTGTGCGGCGGGGGCCGCGACGGGCGCCGGCGCCGGCGCGGCGACCGGTTGAGCATATTCCGCGCGCATCGGCTGCTGCGGCATGGCGTTCTGCAAAATGTCGCAAAGCTCGTTGATGGAGCGATCCAGCGAAACGAGCGCGCGATATTCGGGAACTTGGAGAAGGCGTTGACGCATCTCCTCCCGGAGCGCGCGCATGGACTCGAGAATCTCGTGGGGCATCGAATCAATCCTCCCTGTTGGGCGGACTCACATTCCGTGTGAAAACTGGCGCGAGGCTTTCGTTTCCTGCGAAAGCTTCGCAAAAGGATTCGGATTTTCAATAAGGGTGACGGGATGACCCCGCCAAAGCCGCCCGAAGGACTGCCGACCTCATGATCGCCAACAGTTTCTCTGCGTCCGACGACATTGTAGTCGTTGCGAACAGCCCCGCGATTTTGCGCCTGCGCCTGCTTGAAATGCAATTCGCCGCCGCCGGCCCCCTGCCCGAATCGCAGCGTCAATCGACCTATGACCTGATCGGCGCGCTGAAACGCACCATTGCCGAAAAACCCTGCCTCAGCTTCGCCGACGTCGTCGCCAAGCTCAAAACCTGCGACGAGTCGAGACGCGACGGCATCGGCGAAAGGGCGGACGATTCGCAGAAGGACATGATGCGCAACACCTTCGCCGACCTTCGCGACCAGTTTCGCCAGCTTCAGCCGGCGGCGTGACCAGAGCGCCCCATGGCCCCGCGTGATCTGACCGCAGAGAAAATTCCGCTCAGCCGGCGCTCCATTTTCGATCTGTTCTGGCGCAAACCGCACGCTGACGTCACCTACAGCGTGCTCTCGACCGGGCCGGCCGCCCGCAAGGACGAACGCCGAAGCGCGCCACGGCGGCGGACACGCCTGCGCTCCGGCAAGGTCCTGGATCGCGCCAATGGCTTTGTGGTGGAAACCTCGATTCTCGACCGCTCCATCGGCGGCTTGCGCCTGCGGCTGGCGCGCGATTGCGAGGCGCCCGAGATCTTCCACCTTTTCGACGACGAAAACGAGAGCATTTTCGCCTTCCGGATCATATGGAGACGTCAAAACATGCTGGGCGCACGCATGCTGCCAGGCGGCCCCATGCCAGCCACGCGGCGGCAGATCATCGAGCTGCGCGGAAAATTCTACGCCATCAAGGATTAGCGTTTTCGAGCGAAGTGGATGCCGGTTCGCGTGAAGAAAACGCGCAGAAACAAAAAAGCTAGCGTCGGGGACGTCGCGTCGTTCCGCCAGGTCCGGTTATACCGGCCTGCAACGACGCCATCGCGCGTTTCACATCCTTCGACGCCGAGCCAGGAGTCAGCGCGCTGGCGTCCAAGCTGGCGCCGCGCCGCTTGAACCGGAAGCGCGCTTTAATAGACAAGCAAAAGGCCGCGCGGGGGAGGCGCGGCCTTTCGCAAACGGGTTTTGTCGCTTCAATTGAGCGTCAGGCAGTAGCCGAGGTAGCGCTTGGAATCGATGGGGTCGTAGCCCAGGCGGTGACGCAGTTTTTTCCGCAGCTTGCTGATGTGACTTTCCACCACATCCTCCTCGACCTCATCGTCAAAAAGGCCATAGATCGCATTGAAAATCTGAGTCTTTGTCACCCGCTTCGATTGGTTCTGAACCAGATATTCGAGGATGCGGCGTTCGCGGCGCGGCAGCGGCAGGGCGGTTCCCCCGACTTCGGGGTCGCGTCCGTCGAAATAGACGCGCATTTCGCCAACGATCTTGTATTCGGGAGACGTCTCCTTGCGGCGACGGATGGCGCCGACGCGGGCCATGATCTCACGGACATGAACGGGCTTGCGCACGACATCGTCCATGCCGGCGGCAAACAGCTCCAGCGTCTGTTCCAGCGACGGCGAGTCGTTGAGCGCGATCACGGGCGCGACGCAGCGTTCGCGGATCAGGCGCGGAAAGGCCTCGCGGTTCGTGCAGTCTCCGATGAGAAAAGCCTCGACCGCCTGGAGATCGGGTTTGTTCGCGCCCGACACCCATTCCTCGAATTCATCCGGGCGCAGGCCCGTCGAAGCCACGCCTTCCCGGTCAAAACTGGTCGCGTAACCAGTCTTTACGATCTCGCGATCATCCACAATGACGAACATGCCATCCCCCGTTCCCGAAAATCCATTTCCGTCCCGCGTGCGCCACAGCGAACACACGCTTAAGTTGTGGTAATATGGTTAACGAAGCATTAAGAACGGCGAAGCTGTCCCATAAAAGGGCAGGCTAGGATCGCTTCCTTATGATTTCGTTGATATTTTACGGAGCATTCTCGCCACGTCTGCGGTGACCGCCCAAGGCGCCGCGCGTAACTTCCGGTTGTATCGTATGCGTGCGCGTTCCGCTTCCTCGCCCCTCCAGGGCGATTTCGCGTCGGTTTTGGCCTCGCTGGAAGGCGAGGCGCACGATTTCTTCCGCCCGGTCGCAGGCGTCGAGCGCCTCTGGGCGGACTGCTGCTGCGACGGGTATGATACGATTTCCGAAGGATCAGTTCGGAAATCGTATTCCGCTCGCGCGGAAATCCGCCCTTCGCCTGAAGGATTTCCGCGCGATTTCGTTTTCGCGGATCGCGAAGCGATCTTGCGGAAACCGTATGACGCCGCGACCATTGCCAGCGCCTATGCTGAACATCAGCCCGAAATCGCGACGATCACGCACAAAATTCCGGATTTTGGCGAGATCGCCGCCGACATCGTCGCCGCCAGAAGCGCGGAGGAGCTTTACCGGCTGCGGCGGGCTCTGGCGCTCGCCGCCCATCCGGATCGTGTTCCGACGGACGCCCGCGCCGACGCGGAGCGGCTGATGGCGCGGGTCAACGCCGCCATCGACGAGGCGCTCGCCCGCGAACGCGTTCGGTGAACCTCAGGCGCCGATCGCGCTCCAGTTTTTGTTTTTGCGCGCTTTTTTCACGCGAACCGGCATCCGCTTCGCTCGAAAATGCTTCAAGCCCCGCCCGGCGCGCAAAATTTGCGCGCAGTGTCGGTCCAGCCGCCAAAACCGCTGCGCACCATATTGGCGATCACGGCGCAGACATATTTCTTCTGCGCGTAATTGTTGTCCGGCCCGGCGTTGTAGCGCGCCACCGCAAGCGTCCAGCTCGCTTCCCTCGCGCGCAGCTCTTTCAGGAACCGCGCGGCATAGACGACATTGAGCCGCTCGTCGAACATGGCGGCCAGGGAGGAAAAATTCTTGCCGTGGAAGCGGTGATTGATCTGCATGCAGCCGATGTCGATGAATTTCGCGCCGCGCGCCTTGGCCTCGCTGAACTTCGCCAGCGCCTCCGGCAGGCTGGCCGAAGAGACCGCGACCCCGTCGATGTTCATCGCATGGGGCTGCAACTGGCCGCGCGCGCCTGTTTCGGTGAGGCCCACGGAATAGAGCACGTAGAGCGGAATGTTTTCGGCCTGCGCGGCGCGCGCCATCTCGCGCTCGCAGGGGCCGAGTTTCGGCTCCGCGACCGCCGCGCTACAGATAAAGACCGCGAGCGCCGACAGAGCCGCGCGCATCGCGGGAAACTTCACTCGGTTCATTCGTACTGTCCTGGGGTTCGCGACCGGAAAAATTCCGGCGCTGGCGCGTCGTTTCGGGCTCCTCCTGCCCGCCGGCGGCGCCGAACGATGAGCCGGACGTTTGCGCCGACGGCTCCTGCCCGCCTTGCGCGCCGCCCGATGGGGCGTCGCCGGACATGCCTGCGGCGCTCGAACTGATCGCCACGCCGCCGAGGCCGATGCCGGCGTCGTGGAGCTGGCTTTCGAGCGCGGCGCTCTTGTCGGAGATCATGCGGGCGGTTTCGCCGCGATCGGCGACGAACGACAGCTCCAGCCGGTCTCCGGAGCTTTTCAGCTTGACCTGGAGGCCGCCGAGGTCCTGCGGCGTCAGCGTGATCTCGAGATCGCGGCGCACCGCTGGCGTGGGAGCCGATGGCAGGTCGCGAAGTTGCGTCGAAGCCGAAGAGGCCGAAGCCTGCACGGGACCCGCGCCCGAAGCGGAAGACGGCGGCGCCGCCGTGGTGAGATTCGCCGGCGCGGCCTGCGCGAAGGACAGGAGCGGCTCGGCGCCCTGCCCCTTTTCATTGGGCGCGTTTTCACCCGGCGCGGAGCCGGAGTTCTTGCCGGAATATGAATGCGACGGGGCGCCGCCGCTGAGCCTGGGATCGACCGGAGGCAGCCAGCTTTGCTGCGCCACCACGTGGACCGACGTCGTCTCGGGCTCCTGCGCCGCGGGCGTCGCGTCCGCCCTGGTCCTGGCGGCGCTCGACAGGGCGGCGCCGATGCGGGCCACGGAATCGGACGCCGAAGTCGTGGCGGGCGCGCTGGCGAGCGACGCGGCGGGAGCAGGCGAGGCGAACGCTTGTGCGATTTGCGCCGCGGCCTGCGGCGGCGTGAACACCGGCTGGGCCGCCACGACAGTGGGGTCGGGAACCTGAACCGGCGTCGAAATCGCCACGGTGGCGGAAGGGTCCGGGGCTGAAGACGGGGGGGCGGACGCGTCCGATCCCAGATCGCTGTCGCGCGCATCCGTCCCATTCGCCGGCGCCTGCGCTGGAGCGATGGCGGCGTCGAAAATGTCGGACTGCGGCCTTGGAGGGTTGAGCTGGGCAACCGGGTCCTGGCGGGACGTGGTCGCCGAAATTTTCGCGGGCGCATCGACGGCGGGAACAGGCGACGCGGGTTGCGCCGCGATCGCTGCATTCGCAGGCGCCTGTGTCGGCTGAGCCGTAGCCGCCGCTTTCCCCTGCCCCACCGCTCCGGCGAGCAAGGCAGGCGAAACCGCGCTTGCGGTTGCGAGCGGCGTCGCCGGCGCTTGCGCTTCGGCGGTGGTTGAGGCGGTGGTTAAGGCGGTGGACGCAAGGGTCGGCGCGTCGCTCTGGCCGGCCTGAACGGAAACGGACGCGGGCGCCGCCGTCGCGTCGAGCCAGGCGACCGCGATGCGGCTGACCAGCCGGTCCCCGGCGGCAAGCGAAGACGCTTTCGGCGCGAAATCCTGAACGAGCAGTTGCGAGAGGCAGGAGGCGGCGCCATCGCCGCCAGCCGTCGCGGATGTCCCCGCGCCCCCAAGGTCGGCCGACGACATTGAGAGATCGGCCTCGTCGGCGGTTTGCGCCAGCGCCGCGTCGAAGGCGGCGACATCGGCAAGATCGTCCCGCGACGTCTTGCGCGACAGCGCCAGCGCGCCGCCGGCGTCTTGCACCATTGCCTCCGCGGTCCTCATCATCTTTGCCTCGCCATGGTCTTCCTCGCGCTGTCGATCACCGCGTCGCCCTGCGCCAAAAGCTTTTCCGCCCGCGCCAGATCGGCGTCGACAGCATTGGCCTCGCCTGGGGGCGCTTCCTTGAACCCCTTGGCCGGCCCGCGATAAATGCGCCCGGAAACATAGGCCGCCGCGTCATAGAGCGGCTGGTCGCCCGGCGGCAGTTTTTCCCGGTCGACCCCATCAAGAAGACGCCCGCTGCGCGCCGGATCGGCGTCGCCGACGGCCGCCAGCGCGCCATAGACGATCGCGCGCTGACGCTCCTGCGACTCCTCGGGGCTCAGGTCGCGCGCGCGTTGCGCCGCCATCCGCGCCAGATCGACATTGCCGACCACCGAAGCGTTCTGCGCCACCGTCAGATAGATATTGCGCTTGGTTTCTGGCGTGAGGCTTTCGACGAAGGCGTTGAGCTGGCTCCATTCCGACGCCTTGATCGACACGGCGACGCGCGCGACGCCGAGCATGAACTGCCGCAGAAAATTCTCCGCATAGGGCGAGGCGCGGAACCGCGCCCAATATTGCCGCCCGAGCGAGGCGAATTTTTCATATTGCCGCGCCTCCGCGAGCAGGCCCACCTCGCGGCGCAACGCCGCCTCCTCCACCAGCCCGCCGGGCGCGAGCAGGCGCGCGATGTCGAGCTTGGCGAGAGCGCCATCCCGGTCGCGCGGCGTCATCAGGACGGACTGGACAAAAGCCACGGAGGCGCCAAGCGACGGATCGAGCGTGAGCGGATCGAGTGTGAGCATCACGTCCCGGTCCGGACCCTCGACATTTTCGAGATAGGCCAACGCCGCCTTGACGATTGGCGCGTCCGAGGCGGGAAGTTTTTGCGACGCCATCGCCTTGCGCCCGGCGGTCGGATTGCCGCCGCTCAACAAATAGACGATCAGGGCGCGCGCATTCTCTTTCTTTTCCCAGGTTTCGGGCGGCGCCTCGAAAATGGCGCGGCCGAGCCTGCGCAAATGCTTGGGCATTTCCTTGAAGGCTTCGCCGTCGCCGGCGGAGACTTTTTCCTGCAGGTCCTGCAGGCGGCGCACCATGATCTCGATCTCGCCGGGCGGCGAAGGCAAAGGCAGCGGCGCGATCGCCACCTTCTGCTTGCCGCCCTCCTTGCCGCCGGCCCCGCCTCCATGGCCGCCGCCCTCGTGCCCCCCACCCCCGCCTTCCGGGGCTTTCTCATGCCCGCCGGCGGCGGCCTCGCTCTCCTTCGCAGCCTCCTTCACGACCGGCGTGCCGGCGTCGCCATGGGCTTCGTTCGCCTTCGGCGCGGCCCCCGCCTCGGGGGGTGCGCCCTCGACCTGCTGGACGGCGCCCTTGTCCGCTCCGCCGCCCTCCGGCGCCGCGGTCTGCGTCTCGCCTTGCGGCGGCGCCTGCATCATCCTCCAGACATAATAGCCGCCGCCTCCGCCGCCGAGGAGCAGCAGCAGCGCCGCCGCCGCGGGCACAAGGATGCGAGCCTTGCCCTTCAGCCTCGGAATGAAGCGCTTCAGCCCTTTTCGCGGCGCCTCGGCATTGTCTTCGCCTTCCGGCGTCTGTTCAGCGACCTCGGCGGCCTTGGCGGGCTTCTTCTTTCTGGAAAACTTCGGCAGCGAAAATTTTGGCGCGGAAATTTTCGGCAGAGAGATTTTCGGCGCGGATATTTTCGGCAGCGAAATTTTGGGCAGGGAGAACTTCGGCAGCTTCATGACGACGCCTTGCGCAGCAGGATTTCGATGCGACGGTTTTCAGCGGCCTCGGGCTTAGCCGCATTCATCGGCTTGCGGTCGGCATAGGCCTCGATCCGCTCCAGGCGCGCGGCGTCGAGACCGCCGCGAATCAGCATGAATTGCGCCATCTGCGCGCGGGACGCCGAGAGCCGCCAATTGTCGGAGGCCCCATTGCGGAACGGGCGCGCGTCGGTGAAACCGCGCAGCACCACGCCGCCCGGCCGGTTCTTGAGCATGCGCGCGATGCGCTCCATGAGATGAACCATTTTCGGATTGGGCTGCGAGGAGCCGAGCTCGAACATGCCGAACTTGTCGTTGTCGGTCAGGCTGATCAGCAGGCCCTCGCGCGTGGCCTTGACCTCGAACCTGGGCTGAACCTCGCCGATCTCTTCCTTGGCTACGGCGGCGAGCTGTTTTTGCAGCGCCTCCGCATCGGCCTTGTCGGCCGCCTCCTGCGCGGCCTCGGCGCCGGCTTGGGCGGGCGTCTGGGCCGAGGCCTGCGCCGCCTTCTGACCGGGCTTGGCGCCCTCCGCCTTGGCGGGCGCCTCGATTTTCGCGGCGGCGGGCGGGGCCGGCGGCGTCTCGTCCTCCGCCTCTTCGGCGTCATCGGCGGCGCCCTCGGCGGCGCGGAACGGATCGCGATAGGCGTCCGCCGACCCGGCTTCGGCGGCCGATCCCTGCTTGTTCTTCCTTTCAACCGGCGCCTTGCCGGCGATCTGCTCCAGGGCGGCATAGGGATTCTGGAACAGCGTGTCCTCGTTCATCAGCGCCTTGGCGTTGATGTCCTTGAGCGGCTCCTTGCCCTTCTGCTCCATCTTGCCCTGCTGCTGCCCCTGGGGCGGCGCCTTGTCGGGCTCGCCCTCGTTCACAGGCGGCTTGTCGTCGGTGGGCTTTTCGTCGCGGATGCCGCGCTTGTTCTTGGCGAAATCCTCCATCTTCACCGGGTTGAAATAGCGGGCGATGATGGTCTGGCTGTCCTTGTTGGTCGAGTTGAGAATCCACAGCACCAGGAAGAACGCCATCATCGCCGTGACGAAGTCGGCGTAGGCGATCTTCCAGGCGCCGCCGTGATGGCCATCCTCATGGGGGCCATGACGTCGGACGATGATGATTTCCTGTTGTTCGGCGTCTTCACTCACCCGGCGCGCTCCCGGCGATCTGGGTCACATCCTGGCTGGCGTCCTGGCTTCTGGCGCGGCTCCGGCGGCGGGCCGGAGGCTTTTCGGCCGGCGCCTCGGGGTCGGCGGGAAGCGCGCCGAGCGCCTGCATCCAGGCGCCGAGCTGCGTTTCGATGACGGTGTCGTCGACGCGCACGCGCACGTCGAGCCCGTCGCTCAGCGAATAGGCGATCGACGCCTGCTGATCCGCGAATTTCTCCTTCAGCGCATCGAGCAAATCCTGGGGGCCGCTGATCTCGAACAGCGAGCGCCGGCGCGAGGAGAAGAGAACCTCGATGTTCTGCACGAGCGAATCGGTGACGCGCGCGATCACCGCCTGCGTCAGGAAGGGCTTGAGGATGTTGGCGACGGCCTGCGCGCACCGGGTCTCGAAATCGGCGATGGCCGCGCGATGCGCCTCCACCAGCCGCTGGCCCTCCTCCTGCTGCCATTTCGCCCGTTCGCGCGCGAACTCCAGCGTCCGGCTGCTCTCCAGACGGGCGCGCTCCTCCGCCCATTCGCGCCGCGCCGCCTCGCGGCCCTCCTCGAACGCCTTGAGCATGCTCTGTTCGAGCTTCGGCGACGCAGCGGCGGCGGTCGTGCGCGGCTCATCCGCGACGACGTCCGGCGCCGGCTCCTTCCTGCGCAGCAGCGGCGACACTCGCGCCGCCTGTTCATCCGCCGTGCGCTTGCGCGGCGGCGGCCAAGGCAGCGACGGCGCCGTCTCGACTACGGAGGACGACTGCTGTCGCGCCAGATATTCGGCGAACGGAACCGGCTTCATGCGCGCTCTCCGTGACGGATCCATTGTTTGAGAATTGCGGCCGCCTGGGCCTCATCGAGTTCGATCATCTGTTCCAACCGCTTCTGCGGGCTGCGTCCGCGCTTCAGGTTCAGATCTTCAAGGAGCGCCTGCTCCTCGGCGCTTTCGCCGATCAGGTTGGGCTCGATCTTGCCGTCGGCGCCGAGGACGCCCGCGCCGCCGGCGAGCGCCAGCGCGCCCTCGCCGGCGATGGGCTCGCGCAGTTCGATCAGGGCGCGGGTCGCCGGACGCAGACCGACGAACACGACGAGCGCCGCGACGCCGAGCAAGGCGAGCGCCGTCATGATGCTGCCGAACTGGCGCAGCAGCACGTCGACGATCCCGAGCGGCGGCGAGGGCTCCAGCTCCTTGCCGCTGTCGACGAAATCCACCGCCGAAATTTTTATCACGTCGCCACGCTCTTTTCGGAGACCCGCCGCGGACGACACCAATTGCTCAATTTCTGCCACCTGCTTGTCGATCGCCTCCGGCGTCGCCTTGTCGCCGAGCGTCGCGGCGATGCCCTGCCGGTTGATCAGCACGGCGACGGACAGGTTCTCCACCGCATAGCCGTTAGAGACGGTATTGGTGACCTTGGAGGACAGCTCGAAATTGGTCAGCTCCTCCTTCTTGTTGCTTTCCTCATTGGCCTGTTTGCCGTCGCCGGACGAGGAATTCGGCTGCGGCACGTTGCGGCCCACCGAGGTCGGCGACTGCGTGGAGGAGTTCTGCGAATTCTGCGTCTCCTTGATCGTGCGCACGGAGCGCTCGACGCGCGAATCGGGATCGTAGGTGGTCTGCGTCGTCTCCTTGCGATCGGTGTTCAGCCGCGCGGCGACGCTGATCTGAAAATTTCGCAGCGAGAGATAGGGGGCCAGAGTCCGGCGAATGTTGTTCTGGATCTCGGCCGAAACGCTTTTCTCCAGCGAAAGCATCTTGCCCGGGCCGGCGTCGGCGCCGTCGGAGCCGGACGCCAGCAACGTGCCATCGACATTGAGCACGGTCACCTGATCGACGGTCATGCTCGGGATGGAGGAGGCGACGAGATGGCGGACCGCCTGGGCGATCATCGCATTGTCCTGGCCTTCCGTGCGCAAAACGACGGAGGCGGACGGCGGCTGCTTGGCGCGCCGGAACGAGCCTTCGTCGGGCATGACCAGATGCACGCGCGCCGCCTTGACGCCGCGCATGGTCTGGATGGTGCGCGCCAACTCGCCCTCAAGGGCGCGCAGCCGGGTCACCTCCTGCATGAACGAGGTGAGGCCGAGCGAACCGAGCTTGTCGAACAGTTCATAGCCGGTGCCGCCGGAGCGCGGCAGGCCCTGCTCGGCGAGCAGCATGCGGGCGCGGGCGGTGTCGCCATAGCCCACATAGACGGTGGCGCCGTCGGCGGAGACGTCGAACGTCACCCCAGCCTCCTTGAGCGCGCCGCCGATGCGGGTGACGTCCTGCTTGTCGAGGCCGGCGTAGAGGATCTCGTTGGTGGGGCGGCTGAGATAATAGGCGGCGACGCCGATAAGTCCGAAGACGATGACGCCGATCGCCGCCAGCAGCGACAGGCGACGCGGCCCGAGCGCAAGCAGGTTTGAAATCAATCTGTCGAATTGTTCGCGGGCGCTCATACCCTATTCCAACGAAAGTTCATTTTCGATCCGCATCATCGGAGGCCAAACTTGCGCGGAGGTTTTGGCTCAACGTTTGAGAGCTGGCCGGACAAACCGCCGTCACGCGCGAAATGTCCGGGCGATTTCGTCCGTGATGGTTTCGAACAGCGCGGCCCAGTCGTCGCCTTCAGGGCAACGGAACAGCCGCATGGTCGGATACCAGGGCGAATCCGTCCGCTCGTTCATCCAGCGCCATTCGGAAATGTGGCGCAACGCCACCCAGACCGGTCGGCCGAGCGCGCCCGCCAGATGGGCGATGGAGGTGTCGCAGGTGATGATGAGGTCCAGATTGGCCATCACCGCCGCCGTGTCGATGAAGGCGTCCGGGCCGGCGTCGAACGCATCGCCGAACAGCGTGACGCGCGCCGCCAGTTCCGGCGGCAATTCGTCTGCGCCGGGGTCTTTCTGCAGGCAGAAAAACCGCGCCGCCGGCGCCCTGGTCAAGGGCGAAAGTTTGCCTGGCGGAATCGACCGGCGCGGATCCACGCGAAAATCGACATTTCCCCGCCAGCACAGTCCGATTTTCGGCGCGGCGCCGGCCATGTGGTCGCGCCAAAGCGCCACGCGCTCGCGTTCGGCGCGCAGATAAGGCACAGGCGCCGGAATCGACTCGAGCCGTGTGGCGCAGGCGCGCGGCAGGCTGCTGATGGCCAGCGTCGCATCAAAATCCCCGGCGAGGTCCTGTTCGTCGCGCCAGCCGATCTCGGCGCCGCTGGACGCGAGCAGCCGGCGCATTTTTGCCGGCCCGGCGAAGGTCACATCGGCGCCGGCGCGGGCGAGCAGAACGATGTAGCGAAAGAACTGGATGGTGTCGCCGAGGCCGTGGTCATTGACCACCAGGATTTTCCGCCCCGCGAGGCCTTCGGGATCGGCGAGGTCGAATCGGGCGGACGAGATCGGAACCGGGCGCTTGCCTTTGTCCCAACGGTATTCGTAGCCCTCCCACCCCTGGGCGAAGTCGCCGAGCAGCAATTGCAGGCAGCCCCGGTTGCTCTGTCCCTCCGCCGAATCCAGTTCGAGGTCCAGCGCCCTGTCGAACGCCAGCATCGCCTCATCGAACAGGCCGAGCTCCTTGTTGACGATGCCGAGCCCACAGTAAGCCAGCACATAATCCGATCGCCGCGCCACGGCGCGCAGATAACACTGGCGCGCTTCGCCATATTGTCCCAGGCGCATCAGCGCATTGCCGAGATTGAGATGGGCGTTGGCCATGGCGCCGTCCAGGGCGATGGCGCGCCGGTAAGCCTCAATCGCCTCCTCAGACCGGCCCAGGGCGAAATAGGCGGAGCCGCGATTGCACTGCGCGCCGGCGTGGTTCGGCCGCAGCTTGCAGGCGCGTTCGAGGCGCACAAGCGCCTCCTGCGCATTCTCATGCTCCAGCAGCAGGACGCCGCTGTTGAACCAGCTGACCGCGTCGTCGGGCTTCAGCTCCAGCGCGCGATTGTAAAACGCCAGCGCGCCCGCCGCGTGACCCTTGCGTTGCAAAATACACCCGCCGGCGCAAAGGGCTTCGGGAAAGTCGGGACGCAGCCTGAGCGCCTGGTCGAGCAGGGCGATGGCGGCGTCGAGGCGGCCGGCCGCCTGTTCGGCCATGCCGCGACGATAGAGGTCTTCCGGCGCGCTTTTGGCGGCGCCGCGTTGAGAGGGGCGCGCCAGGGAACGCCGCGATTGGGTTTTCGAACGCATGCGACGAAAACAACCACGGCAAGCTGGCGTGAGGCTGAGGGAGGCCTCGAAAAGCGGAAAGCCGCACCCTTTCGAGCGCGGCCTGGATGTTTGGAGCGAAGGTCCGGATGACTGCAACAGCGTCAGGATCGTCTGGTTCGACGGGTCGGCAGCGCAAGGAGGTTTGAAATCAAACGGTCCGATTGTTCGCTGGCGCTCATGCCCAGGTCCAACGAAAGATCATTTTCGCAACCGCGTCATCGACGACCAAACTTGCGCGAGGATGCCTGCTCCGCCCTTTACAGCGAAAAAAGGGCAGACAAGCGCTTCAAGCCGCCACCGGGAAATGCGAGCGAGCAAGCTCTCCAAGCGTATCGCTGGTCATTTGCGTCTTGGCGCCCAACACCCAAAGATCAAAAGCCGCGGCGCGGCGCATATGTGCGACTGAGGCGAATCCCGCCGTGAACAGTTCGGTCGCCAGAACCTTTTCGGTGAAGCCACACTTGTGCGCCATGTAATGGTTGCCCGAAGCCAACGCTGGGCGCAGCCCGTACAGGATATCCATGGGCGAAATCGGTCCCGCCGCCGAAATATAGGCGGGTTCAAGCAATCGGCCATCGGAAACGAGAGCGCAAACCGACTGCAGATCGGGACAGGCGATGACGGCGAAACCATCGGGTTTGAGAACGCGCAAGAATTCCTTGAGCGCCCTCGGCACCTCGTGTGGAAAGAGATGTTCGATGTTGTGCGCGGAGAAAACCGCATCGACACTCGCGTCCTCGACAGCCGCCATATCCGTCATCGTGCCCACGATGTCCGGGCGCGCGCGGGCGTCGATGTCGAAGCGAATCTCCTGCCAGTCGTGGCTGGCGAACGTCCGCGTGGTGTGCTCTTTTTGCGCGGGTCCGCATCCGACGTGCAAGAACTTTTTCATCGGTTCATCCTTTCAGGTTCGGCGCCGCTCAAGGGCCAGATCGATCGCGCATCGCTTGAATCCAACAAACGCATCACGCGCCAATGTCGAAAGGCGCGGGAGGCTCGCCTTCAGCAAACCGGCGCCACATCATCCGCAGCGCAAGTTCCAGGTCGCGAACGAATCGAGGGCCATCGCTGAAGGGCGCGTCCAGAAGCGCTCTGCGGATTTCCGGACGCAGGCGACGAAGCCGCTCCGGATCTTTCGCGAGAGCGACGGCTTTCGCGACATAATCATCCATCGAATCCGCGACGAATTCCTCATGTCCCATCGGACGGAGGAAAGCCAAAGTCTGACGGGAGGCGAGCCTGTCTCCGGGCAGGGTGATGACGGGGAGCCCCATGAAAAGACATTCGCTGGTGATTGTGGCGCCGCCGAAGGGGAAGGGATCGAGCGCGATATCGACGTCATTGTGCTCGCGCAGCATGGCGAGATAGGAGCTGGCCTCCCGCGTCTCGATGCGGTCGGCGGAGATTCCCGCCGCTTCGAAGGCGGCGATGATCGGGTCGCGAACGCCGGAATGGACGAGCGTCTTGGACTTGAGGATCAAGCGCGAATGCGGCGTCTGCTTCATGATGCGCGCCCAGAGCGCGATGACATTTGGGCCGACTTTCGTGATGTTGTTGAAGCAGCCGAATGTCACATAGCCATTGCGCAGGCATGGCGGGTCCCGCAACGGCTCGTTGGGGGCGATGGCCGTGTAGCAAAACCGTCCATGCGGCAGGCGAACGATCGCCTCCTGGTAGAAGCGATCGGACCCTTCGGGGGCCGAAATCGGATCCAGGATGATGTAGTCGATCGTCGGCAATCCGATGGTGCCGGTGAAGCCGATCCAGTGAACCTGCACCGGCGCCATGCGCGTCCCGAAAACATGGACTCGCGTCTTGTCGGTGTGACCGGAAAGATCGATCAGGATATCGATGTCGTCCGCTTGAATCGTCTTGACGACTTCGGCGTCGCTGAGCTTGGTGATATCACGCCAATGATCCGCCGTGGCCTTGAACCCTCCAGTGACGGTGTCGTGCTTCTGGCAGTTGCTGTAGTAATAGATCTCGAAACGTTCATGGTCGTGCCGCGTCAGGGCGCCATAAGTGAAGAAACCCACGGGATGGGCGCTGAAGTCCCCGGACACGTAGCCGATGCGCAATCGCCGCTCAGGTGAACGATCCCGACCGGGGAAGCTTGAATCGGTCTCGCGCGCGAATGCGCGGCCGAAGGCCCGCGCCGCGGCGAGACAGTCCTCGTTGCTGTAATCATCCAGGTATTGCATGGCCATGAGCTTGTTGCTGTGGCCGGCGGCAAGTTCCGGAGCGAGTTCGATCGCCCGTCCATAAGCATGGCAAGCTTCTTCCGTATGCCCCAACCGTTGCAGCGCGAAGCCCTTGTTGATCTGCGCGGCCCCGAAATCGCCCTTTGCGCGGAGCGCCCTTTCAAGCTTCTCCAATCCGGCTTCGGGTCGTTCCCGATTGATCAATTCCGTGCCAAGATGGTAATAGCCGGCCGCGCGAAGCCCCTCCTCCGAGAGTTCGATCGCTTTTTCAAAGGCCTCGACGGCCTTTTCGATATTGTCCAGCTTCAGCAGCGCGCAACCAAGATTGTTGTAGGCGGGAATGTAACGGGCGTCGAGCTTCAGCGACTTTTCAAAATATTCGACGGCTTCGGGGTATCGATCCTGGTTCAGCAGAATGGCGCCGGCGGTCGCCCACGCGGCCGCCATCCCCTCGTCGCAGACAAGCGCGCAGCGCGCATTTTTCATCGCCTCTTCGAACTCGTTTTCACCGAGCAGAAGCACCGCAAGGTTGTTGTAGGCTTCGGCAAAGGCCGGCCGCAGCGTCAGCGCCCGATTGAAATGGTCGCGCGCGGCGTCGACATCGCGGCGAATGCGCAAGATGTTGCCCAATGTATTATGGGCTTCGGCCAAATCCGGATTGATCTCGATGGCCAACCGGCATGCGGCCTGCGCCCCCTCGATGTCGCCGATATCGACGAGCGCCTTGGCTAAATTGGCGTGCGCCGTCGCCCGGCGCGGTTTCATTTCGATGGCTCGTTCGTAGCTTGCGACCGCCTCGCGGCGCTGGCCGAGGGCGATCTGGACATTGCCAAGCGCCTCATACGCTTCCGGATAGGTCGCGCGCAATTCGAGCGCCCGATAGATGCTGGCCAGGGCGTCATGGGGCCGCTTGAGCGCGAGGCGCACCAGACCGAGATTGTTGAAAAAGGTCGGGTGAGGGCGCAACTTCACCGCCGCGCCGATGAACGCCTCCGCGACATCGGGCCGGTCGGCCGAAAACGCCAGCACGCCCATGCCATGCAGGGCGTCGGCGTGATCGGGACGACAGGAGAGAATGGCGCGATAAAGCGCCTCGGCCTCTTCCAGCCTGCCCTGGTCGTGGGCGGCCTTCGCCAGCTCAAAGCTCTGCCGAACGATGTCATCCGGAGACAGGGACGTATCCGCGACGTCGTCCTTTTGGCTGAGGGAAGCTTGCATGCCGATCTCCTGACTTGCGCGTGGCGCAAACGCAAGAGAGCAGGTCAAGCTGGCGCGGGGCTGGCGCCAGAAAGCAAAAAAAACCGCGCCTGTGAAGGCGCGGTTTCCTTGAAAAACCTGAAGCTGATTACTGGAAGAGCTTCAGGATCATCTGGGTCGACTGGTTGGCGATCGACAGCGACTGAACGCCAAGTTGCTGCTGGGTCTGCAGCGCCTGCAACCGGGTCGAAACCTGGTTCATGTCGGCGTCGACAAGGGCGGAAATGCCGTTGGAGAGATTCGCCTGCATGGCGGAGACGAAGGTCGCCTGCGTGCTGACCTGCGTCTCGACCGAGCCGACGGAGCTCGCGGAGGTTTCAAGCAGCGAGATCGTGTTGTTGATCGACGTCAGCATGTCCTCGATTTGCGACTGCGCCGAAGAGACCGTCACGTCGAAGGCGCCGGTGCCAAGCACCGAGCCGGTGCCGCCGGCAGTGGGCGTGCCGCCCAGAATGCCGCCCGTGGCCGAAGCAATGTCCGAGGCCACGCCAATGAACAGATTGATGTCCGAGCCTGCGGTGCTGATCGTCTGGACGCCGCCGTCATTCGTGTAGCCGCCGACCAGGGTGATCGTGCTGCTGACGGACGCATTGGCCGTGCCTGTGACGGTGCCGTTCATCCAGTTCTGTTCATTGAAGGTCCCGCCGTTGGCGATCTGAATCAAGGAATTTTGCTGGGCCTTGATGTCTTCCTGGATTTTCGCGAGATCCTGGGTCGGGTCTTCAGCGAGAACGAGGTCGGCCTTGATCTTGTTGACGACCGAGATCGCCGCCTTGATGCCAGAGGTAAAGTTCGCCAGCATCGCCGAAGTGGTCTTCAGCGACGAGCCGACCGCGCCCAGGGCGCCATTGTCGGAGTTCATCGTCTGGGCGATCGACCAGTAGGCGCCGTTGTCCTTGGCGCTGCCAACAGCGAGGCCGGTGGAGAGCTGCTCCTGGGTCGTGGCGAGAGACTTCTGCGTGTTGGCGAGGTTTTGCAGCGCAGTCAGAGCAGAGGCGTTCGTGAGAATGGAGGGCATGGTGAACTGTTCCTGTGGGGCGTTGAAATCATGTTGAGGAACATCTCGGGCTGACCGGAACAACGGAGACGGCGTCATGCCTTCGAGCCTCTGGTGGGCTCAACCCGTTGTGCATGGTTCGCAACCTATCCGGGAATAATTGCCAAGGCGTTAATTTCTGGCTGGTTCCGCATTTTCCAGTTAAACGCCAGGAACGCCTTTGTTTTTTTGGGTCTTCGACGCGCAGGCCCGCCGAGCGGGTCAGACGATTTCCGAAGAATCAATTCGGAAATCGTATTCCGCTCGCGCGGAAATCCGCCCTTCGCCTGGAGGATTTCCGCGCGATTTCGTTTTCGCGGATCGCGAAGCGATCTTGCGGAAACCGTATCAGACGTTTTAACCCTGCCGTCGCGGCGCACGCGTTCAATTCACGGAGCGCACCAGGCTCCCGATCAACATGTTCCAGCCGTCGATCAGCACGAAAAACAACAGCTTCATCGGCAGCGAGATCATCGACGGCGGCAGCATCATCATGCCCATCGACATGGTCAGCGTCGCCACGATCATGTCGATGATCAGGAACGGCAGCAGAATCAGAAAACCCATTTCGAAGCCGCGCCGCAACTCCGAAATCATGAAGGCGGGAATCAGCACGCGGAGATCCGCCTTGCTGCGATCCGTGATCTCGAATGAGCCCTTCGAGAGATCCTCGAACATGCGCAAGTCCTTCTCGCGCGTCTGATTCGCCATGAACGCGCGGAACGGTTCGACGATTCTGGGAAAGGCCTGTTCCTCGGTGATCTGGTTGTCCATCATCGGCTTCACGCCGTCCTTCCAAGCCTTGTCGAAGGTCGGCGCCATGACGAAGAAGGTCATGAACAAGGCGAGGCTGATCAGCACGAGATTGGCGGGCGTGCTCTGCAAGCCTATGCCGGAGCGCAGGAACGACAGGGCGACCGCGAATCGCGTAAAACTGGTCACCATCATCAGCAGGCCCGGCGCCAGCGACAGCACCGTAAGCAAGGCGACGAGCTGGATGATCCGGCCGCTCGCGAGGCCGCCGATGGAATTGAGCGCGGCCGCGAGATCGCTCGAAGGCGGCGCGGCGGGGGCGCCCCCCGGCGCGGCGAAAGCGGTCGCGGCGGAGGCGAGAACGAGGACAAGCGGCAGAAAACGGCGAATCATTGCACCACCAGCGCCTTGATGATGAATTTCTTGACGGCGCCCTGCGAACGCGTCTGCACCCGTTCGTTGATGTCGGAGCGCAGATGTTCGAGTCCGGCGACGCCCTGGATCTGCTCGAGCGTCTGCGTGCGCAGGAAGGCGAGGATGTCGGCGGAGATTTCCGCCGCCAGCGCGTCGCCGCGCGGCAGGGTCTTGCCCTCGAACAGGATCGCCCCTTCGATTCGCACCCAGACCTCCTTGGGCGAGGCCAGATTGGTGACGGCGGGCGGCACGTCCACGCTGCCCATATGCACGACGGGCGCCTCCCTGGCCTCTTCCCTGCGTTCGCCGGGTTTGGCGCCCTCGCTGGCGGGCGGCGCATGAGCGGCGGGCTTGTTCATCATGCCGACGCCCGCGCCGACGCCGCCCGCGATCACGCCGGCCACGACAAAGCCGATGGCGTTCTGCGCCATGCTCATGCCGCCCTTTTCCTTGCCCGCATCCTTGTCCTGCGGCTTCGGCTTTTTCTCCGCCATGCTCGCTCCGTCAGAATGGCTTTGCGGCGTCGAAAATCTGCTGCCCCCAGGAGGGCTGCTGGACGTCCATGATTCGGCCCTTGCCGCCGTAGGAAATGCGCGCCTCGGCGATCTTGTCGTAGGAGATCAGGTTGTTGGCGCTGATGTCGCGGGGACGGACGATGCCGGCGATCTCCAATTGCCGCATCTCGAAATTGACCCGCACCTCCTGCGTGCCGCTGATCACCAGATTGCCGTTGGGCAGAACGCGCGTCACCACGGCCGCGACCGCCAGCTGGATCTTTTCGGAACGATCGATGCTGCCCTGTCCGTTCGAGGACGACGACGCGTTGATGTCGCCGGCGGCGTTGACCTTGTGGGTCGCCGAATCCAGGCCGAACGTCCAGTCGAAGCCGCCGGTTTCCTGCGCCGTTTGCGAGCGCCCGCTGGTGTTGCCGAAGGTCGCCTTGTCATTGATGTAAATGCTCACGGTGATGACGTCGCCGATTTTCGAGGCGCGCGAATCGGTGAACAGGTTGGCGGCGCCGTCCTGGAACAGCGAACTGCCGGTGCTGGCCCTGGGCATGTCGATGTTCATCACGGCGGGATCGGTGCGCGCGACAAAACCGCTGCCGACCGGCGACATGCTCGGCTCCTGGAACAGGTCGGGTTTTCGAGCGCAACCGCCGGCCAGGAGAGCAAGGGCGAGCGCGAGAGCAAGGCGTTTCACGATTTTTTCTCGTCGGATTTGGCGGCGGCGCCTGACAGCAGGTCGCTGAGGCGCGCGGCGCGCTCGGCGCTCATCTCTCCCAGCACCGCGCTGGCGACGGCGGGCTTGAGCTTGAGCAGGATGGCGGTGGCCGAATCGTCGTCCATGGCGGAAATCTGCGCCGACGCCGCCTCGGGTTTCATTTTTGAGTAGATCGCGGTGAGACTCTCATTGGCGCGCGCCAAGAGCTCCTCGCGCTTGCGCACCCAGTCGCGCACCTCGGCCTGCTTGGCCTCGAGCTCCGCGATCTTGGCGACCATCTGCGCCTGAAGCGCCTTGACGCGTTCCTCCTGCCAGGACAGGCGGGTCGCGGCGGCGGAGCTGGCGACGGCGCCGCAGAAATTCTCGACCCCCTTCACGCCCTCGACCACAGGCGGCTTGGGCTGCGGCGGCAGCGGTTTTCTCAGCTGCACTTTTCGCAAACCCGGCATGTCGGGCTCGGTCTTGGGCGGCTCTTTCTTCTTTTCCTCGCCACCGGCGCCGCCGTGGTCGCCGCCGCCGCCATGCTCCGCGGCGAGGGCCGGCGCACCGGCGAGGGCGCAGGCGAGAAAGACAGCAAGGAGGTTTGGGGGTGTCATGGAGCGGGTCTTCCTTCGCCCGCACTGTCGCCCTGCAAGCTTGCGCCGCGCTGGCGCAAATCATTTACCGCTTCCCGCCTTGCGGGCGAGAAACGGTCAGGAGCGAACGCGACCGGAAGGGCGTCGCTAAGCAGGATTTCCGAAAAGTGGCCCCCGATTTTCGGATGAAAATCCCGCGAAAACAAAGGAGCCTAAGCAAACATGCGTTGGGCGACCAACGCATGTTTGCTTAGACGCCCGTCTCGCCAAGGGCTTTGGCTGATGCCAGGGAAGCATGATCGCGCCGGCGCGCGATCATCGCACTCATTGGATCACGATGTCCGCCTGCAGCGCGCCGGCCGATTTGATCGCCTGAAGAATGGCGATGATGCCCTGCGGCTTCACGCCGATCTGGTTGAGCCCGCGCACCAGGCCGCGCAGGGACCGCCCGCCCAGCATGGCGACGGAGCCGCCGCCCTGCCTGGCGTCGATCTCGGTCTGCGGCGTCACCACGGTCCTGCCCCTCGAGAACGGCGCGGGCTGCGACACCTGCGGCGTCTCGGTGATGCGCACGGTGAGCGCCCCCTGTGTGACGGCGACGGGCGTAATCTGAACGTCCTGGCCGATCACCACCGTGCCGGTGCGGGCGTCGAGCACAACGCGCGCGGGCGCGTCGGGCTCGACCAGCAATTCGCCGATCTCGGCGATGAAGTGCGTGGCGCCGACGCCCGGCGGCTTCTGCAATGTGACGGTATTGGGGCTGTCCTCGCGCGCCGTGCGCCGGCGGTAGGTCGCCGCGCTATAGGCGTTGATGGCGTCGGCGATGCGCACGGCGGTGCTGAAGTCGGGATTGCGCAATTCAAGGCTCATCGTCGCCTGGTCGCCGAGCCGCGTGAGCAGTTCGCGCTCGACCGTGGCGCCATTGGGCACGTGGCCGGTCGTCGGCACGCCCTGGGTGAGGGTTTCCCCCTGCCCTTGCGCGTTGAAACCCGTCACCGCCACCGCTCCCTGCGACACCGCATAGACCTGCCCGTCGGCAGCCGTCAGGGTGGTGAGCAGCAGCGTGCCGCCCATCAGCGAGGAGGCGTCGCCCAGAGACGAGACGGTGACATCGATCCTCGTCCCCTTCGCGGCGAAGGGCGGCAGTTCGGCCGTGACCATGACAGCCGCCACATTGCGGGTGCGAAGATTGGCGCTGCGCACGTTGACGCCCATGCGGTCCATCATCGCCTGAAGGGATTGTCCCGTGAACGGCGCGTTCTGCAAGGTGTCGCCGGTGCCCTGCAAGCCGACGACAAGACCGTAGCCGACGAGCTGGTTTTCGCGCACGCCCTTGACGGAGGCCACGTCCTTGATGCGCACGGCGCCATGGGCGCATGAGAGCGACACGAAAAACGCCAGAAGCACCGCGAAAAGTTTCATCTCAGCCGCCATTCACCAAAACCGATCCGTCCGCCTGAATGGCGCCGAAAACGACGATTCCGCTCTCGATGTTGCGCACCTGGACGATCTGGCCGACGTAGCCGTTTTGCAAAGCCTGCGCGGTGGTGGCGATGCTCAACCCGTCCTTCTCGTAGACGAGTTGCACCAGTCCGCCCATCGACACCGCGCGCGGCTCCTCGACGGCAATGGCGGGAATCGCCTTCCCCGGAAGCAGGGTGCGGCGCGCGACCTTGCCGACGAGCTGGCCGCGCGCGACGAGGTAGCCGCCGAGATCCGCGTTCGGCTCGGAGACCTCGCCCAGCATGGCGTCGGTGATCCGGTCGCCGGGATAGATGACCTGCGTTGGCGCGACGATCTCGCGCGAGCCGGCGCAGGCGACGGATGAGGCCGCAAGCGTTGCGGCCAGGGCGAGAAGCCGTGCAAGAAAACCCATGATCAAGACGTCCTCAGGTTGGCGATGGTCCCGGCCATGGAGCTTGCGGCTTCGAGCACCTTGGAGTTCATCTCATAGGCGCGCTGCGCCTGGATCATCGTCGCGATCTCCGAGACCGGATCGACGTTCGACGCCTCGAGATAGCCCTGCTTGATCTTGCCGATGCCGGGATCGCCGGGCACGCCGGTCACCGCCTGGCCTGAGGCCGCCGTGGGCTGGAACAGGTTGCTGCCCAGCGCCATCAGGCCGGGTTCGTTGACGAAGGTCGCCAGAGTCAACTGGCCGAGCTGCTGCGGATTGGTCTGGCCGCCGATCGTCGCGGAGACAATGCCGGTTTCGCTGACCGTGATCGCGGTGGTGTTGTTCGGCACCACCATGTTCGGCATGATGGCATAGCCGTCGGTGTTGACGATCTGCCCCTGCGCGTTGGTGGAAAGCGAACCCGCCCGCGTGTAAAGGGTTTCGCCGCTCGGCGACTGCACCTGGAACCAGCCCCGGCCGGAAATGGCGAGATCGAGCTGGTTGTTGGTGCTGGTCATTGAGCCCTGGATCTCCAGAGGCCGGATCGCCGCGGTGCGCACGCCCAGGCCGATCTGCGCGCCCTCGGGCACCACCGAATTGGCGCCGCGGTTGGCAACGCCCTGGAGACGCTCCGCCTGATAGAGCAGATCGGTGAACTCCGCCCGCGAGCGCTTGAACGCGGTCGTGTTGATGTTGGCGATGTTGTTGGCGATGACTTCGAGGTTCTGGTTCTGGGCGTTCATGCCGGTGGCGGCGATCACAAGGGCGCGCATGAATGACTCCATAGCGTTTTCAAGCGAAGTGGATTCCGGTTCGCGTTAAGAAAACGCGTCAGACTATAAAAAGCTCTCAAATCTGCATCTGGCTGATCTGCTGATAGGCGGCGACCGCCTTGTCGCGAATGGCGACGGCGGACTGCAGGGTGCGCTCCGCCTGCATCACGCTTTCGGTCACCTGCTGCACGCTGACCTTGCCCTGGATGCCGGACATCGACACGGACTCGGCGCTTCTCAGCGTCTTCACGGCGTCGCCGGCGGCGGCGGCCAGCGCCTGGCCGAAATCGGCGCCCGCGGTCGCCGAGGCCGGCGCCGTGACGGGAGAGGACGAGGCGAGTCCGCGCGCGACATCCATGGCGACAGGTAACAAAGCTCCGATCATGTCAGCTCCTCAAGAGATCGATGGTTGCGGAAAGCATCTGGCGGGATTGCTTCACGATTTGCAGATTGGCCTCATAGGACCGATTGGCTTCGCGCATGTCGGCCATTTCGAAGAGAAGATCGACGTTGGGCATCTTCACGTGGCCGCTGGCGTCGGCGGCGGGATGTCCAGGCAGGTGCTCGGTCCGGAATGGGGTCGTGTCCGCGCCGATCGACTTGACCTGCACCAGGTTCTCGCCGCTGGCGCGATCGAGTTCGCTTTCGAAGGTGATCGTCTTGCGCGAATAGGGATCGGCGCCGGCGCTCGATCCGGTCGAAGACGCGTTGGCGATGTTTTCCGAGACGATGCGCAGGCGGGTCGACTGGCTGTGCAGACCCGAGCTGGCGATGTGCATGGAGGAGACAAGAGGATCGATCGCCATGGTCAGGCCTTCGCAGCATTCATGAGCATTTGGTGGAACGAGCGGACCACGCCGACATCGAGCGCGTGGGCGCTGCTGACCTCGCCGGCCTTGAGCATTTCCTGCTCCAGGTTGACGGAGTTGCCGGAATAGACGACATCCCAGCTCTCCGTGGGTTTTACGCGCGATTTCGAGCCCGCGAGGACGTCCGGCTTGATGTGGCCCTGCGCCGTCGCCGCCATCGGCAATTGCAGATGCGACAGCACCGAGGAAAACGGGGTTACGTCCTGCGCGCGATAGCCGGGCGTGTTGGCGTTGGCGACATTCGAGGCGATGGTCGCCTGTCGCGTCGAGAGCCAGCTCGCCTTTTGCGACGCCAGCGAAAACAGCGCCAGGGTCTCCACGGACCACCCTCCTGTGTTTGATAACCTGAACAGAAGATTAGGCGCGCAATCTTGCCTCAGGCTGGCTCAAGGGTCTGCTCGTGGTCGGGACCATGCGCCGCGACCATGTGGCGGAAGGCGTCGAACAAGCGGCGCATGTGCGCGGACTTGTAGGGGAAGGTGATGGGGCAATCGAGATCGTGCGCGATCATCGCGGCGCCGATCTCAAAAATCAGCAGGCGGCCGTCGGCCGCTTCCGCGCAGTCGATCTGCAGATAATCGAGGCCGAGGCGGCGCTTCAACGCGTCGAGCGCCGCCGCGTGTCGCGCGGCAAACGCGTCGAAGTCGCGCATAAAAACCTCTTCCTCGGCGCGATGGGCGCGATTGTGCAGCATGTCGGCGTTGAGATAATGCACCATCCAGCGCGACGACACCGCGTAGTGAATCGGCCAGGCTTTTCCGTCGATTAAGGCGATCCGAATCTTGCGATATTTGCCGTCGGCGCCCGCGTAATCGACGAAGGGCGCGACATAGAACGCGTCGCCGGCGTGGCCGCGCAGATAAGCGCCAAGCTCCGCGGCGTGTTCGATTTTTTCCAGCTCCTCGCCGGCATGGGAATCGACGGGGCGGATGATCAGCGGATAAGCGCCGCCTTCCCCCTTCGCCAGCGCGGCGCGATCGAGCCAACGGTTTTCGGGAAAATGCAAAGCCTCGACGTCGCGCAGCAAACGCCAGGCGCCGTCGCGCGTCAGGCGGGCGATGGCGGCGGGATGGTTGAGGATGGGACAAGGCCAATAGGGCGCGGCCTCGTCGATCAGGCCCAGAATCGTCTGGTTGGCGCGGGATTCCGCGACGGCGACGAAGGCGACGTCATGGGGCGGCAGCCGAAGAAAATCCGCCTCGCTCTGGACATACAAGAAATCAACGTTGATCCCAGCGCCTTCCAGCAAGAATTCCACGGGCGTGTTGGCCATGAAATCGCCGGGCGCAAGCAGGACCAGCAGGCGGGGCGCGCCGGGGATTCGCGCGTTCTGGGGGTAAAGTTTTCTGCGCGCCAACGCCTCGCCCTGCAAGCGCAAGCGCGCCGCCCGCGAGCCGCGCAACAGCTCCACGGTCGAAAGGTCCATCAGCGCATTGGCGTCGTCCGGATTGGCGGCGAGACGCGTCTGCAGCGCTTGCGCGATGGGAGCCAGCGATTCGCCGCGCATCGCGCGGCTGGTCAGCGCGGCGAGACCCATCAGCGGCGGCTCGGTCAAAATGGAGGGCGGGACGCAGGGCGAAACGGACATCGGGGAAGCTCCAGAATCGGGCCTCCGACCGTCGCGGCGCCCTCCCCTATTTTGCCGTGCGAACTTGCTCCAGGCTGGCGCCCGCGCGCAAAGGCTCGTGATGCGGCGTCGCCGCGCGTCGCGTGAGAATGACGCGATTGTCCGAATGCGGCTTGAATTCGGAGGAATAGCCGATCACGCTCTCGGCCGCGCCCAGCACCAGAAAGCCGTCGGGCGCGAGCCTTTGCGCCATGCGGTTGAGCACGTCGCGCTTCTGGTCGGGCGCGAAATAGATCAGCACGTTGCGGCAGAAGATCACGTCGAATTGGCCGAGCGCGGAGAAATCGGCCATCAGGTTCTGCAGGCGGAAGTCCACCCTGGAGCGGATGTGCTGGCTGATCACCCAATTGTCCTTGCGCTTGGAGAAATAGCGCACGAGATGCTGGGCGGGCAGGCCGCGCTGCGCCTCGAAATGGGTATAAACGCCGTCCTTCGCCTTCTTCAGCACGGTTTCGGCGATATCGGTGGCGACGATGTCCACCGTCCAGCCCGCGAGATTGCGCGCCTCCTCGTCGACGATCATGGCGAGCGAATAGGGCTCTTGCCCGGTCGAGCACGCCGCCGACCATATCCGGATTTTTCTTTGTCTCGCACGCTGCTTCAGCAGTTCCGGCAGGATGGCGTTGCGAAATCCGTCAAACGGCTGGCGGTCGCGAAAGAAGAAGGTTTCGTTGACCGTCATGGCCTCCGTCACCTTTTTCGCGAGCGTCCTGTCGGTCTCGATCATGGTGACGAGTTCGCCGAGATCGCTCAGGCCCGCCTGCTCGATCACCGGAGTCAGCCGCGCCTCGACGAGATATTTCTTCTCCTTGTCGAGCGAAAGGCCTGACGATTTCAGCAGAAAGGCTTGCAAAGCCGCGAAGGCCTGGGACATGACGCACACTCACTCAGGGACACACAAACGCATCGACCCCATCACCGCGGGTGCGGTCGATGGACTCGCCTCTTTCCCCGCCCCAAGCAGGATTTCCGAAAAGTTGCGGCCGGCTTTCGGAAAGATCCTGCAAGAAACAAGGAAGGCTGAGCATGATTCGTTGGCGAGCCAACGAATCATGCTCAGCACAAGCCGACTTCCTCGAATTTCGATTTCACGATCTGCTTGTTGAACGGCTTCATGATGTATTCGTCGGCGCCGGCCTGCATCGCCTTGGTGATGTGCTTGACGTCGCTTTCGGTGGTGCAGAACAGCACTTTCGGCGAACCGCCATTGGGCAGCTGGCGCAGGTTGATCAGGAATTCCAGCCCGTCCATCACCGGCATGTTCCAGTCCAGCAGTATGGCGTCGGGCATGTCGGCGTTCACCGCCGCCAGCGCCTTCTGGCCGTCCTCGGCCTCGCAGGTCTTGAAGTTCAGCTCTTCGAGAATCTTTTTGGCGATGCGCCGAATCATCGGCGAGTCGTCAACCACCAGCACGTTCTTCATTGTTCAGCTCCATTGCGTTTCGGAAACCGGAATTCCAGTTCAGCTCTTGTCCTCGGAGAAATCGAACACCGCGTCGACATTGAGCAGCGGCAGGATCTGTCCGCCGAACCGGTTGTAGCCGGAGGCGAATTTCGCCCGCTGTCGGCCGATATGCGGCGGCGGCGCGATAGCGTTGTCCGCCGTCAAGGTCAGGACGTCGCCGACCTCGTCGACGAGAAGCGCGAAGGCCTCCTTGTGATGTTCGATGCCGATGGCGAGGCTGCCCGGCCCGCCCGCCTCCGGCTCCAGGCCGAGGCGACGGCGCAGGCTCACCGCCGTGACGATCTTGCCGCGCAGGTTCACCAGCCCGACGATATCGGCCGGCCCGCCCGGCGCCGCGGTCACCGAGCCGATGCGGAAGATCGTCTGGACCTGCGTGACCGGCAGCCCAAAGGTGTCGCCGGCCACCTTGATCGAGAAATAGCCATCCAGCGCACTCCCGGCGGTCTGGAGACCGTCGCGTATCACTTTCGAGGATTCGTAGCTCATGCGGCCGCTCCGGCGAAAAGAACTTCGTCTTGCATGTCGTTCTGCTGCTCGATGCAGGCGTGGATCAGATCGAGCATCTGGGTGCGCTGGAACTTGCCGACCGCGCCGGCCATGCCGGCGGCGGCCGCCGCGCGCAGGATCTCGCGGGTCGCATAGGGGGCGAGCGCGATCATCGGGAAGGCGGCGCCGGCCTCGCGCAGGCGCTCCGCCAGTTCGTAACCGGCGACGTCGGGAAGCTCGATGTCGATCAGCGCCGCGTCGAACGGACCGGAATGTCCGAGCGCCGACGCGCCCTGCGCGCCCGAGCCGGCCTTCACCACTTCAAACCCATGGGCCTGAAGCGTGGAGGCGAGCATGTCGCGGAAGAAGGCGGCGTCGTCGATGAGCAGCAGCCGGCTCTTGCGGTCCTTGGGCCGCTCGGCCTGCGGACGCACGATGTCGATGAAATGCGCGATGTCGAGCAGTTCGACCACCTTGCCGTTGATCTCGGCGGCGCCGACGATGCCCGGCTGGTCGCCGGCGATCTCGACGTCGAGCTTCTCCTCGATGATGTCGACAATGGCGTCGATCAGCAGGCCGAAGGGCTCGCCATCCGGGCTGACGACGAACACAGTGTTGTCGCCTTCCCTGACCATGACGTCCGGCGCCGCGGCGACGATGGGCATCAGGCGGCCCTGGTGCTGCATCAGCATCATGCCGTTCGAGAATTCGATCTTCTCCGAGGAGACCGTCTCGATGCGGGCGATGTTGGACAAAGGCAGCACCTTGTCGACGCCGGTTCCGGCGCGGAAATAGACCAGCCTTGTCCTGTCGCCGACGCGGAGCGCGTCACTTTCGACATTGGCGGCCGAGCCTTCGCGCGACTGCTCGAGGCCGAGCGCCTGGCAGACGCCGTTCGGATCCAGGATCAACACCACCGAGCCGTCGCCGAGAATGGTGTGGCCGGAGAAGGAGGACAGATGCGACAGCGAAACGCCCATCGGCTTGACGACGATTTCCTGCACGTCCACCACCGCGTCGACCGTAATGCCGAACGCATGGGCGCCGACGCGCATGATCACGGCGAGTTGCTCGGCTTCCGCGGTGCGGTTTTCCGGCGGGGCGAGATGCAACAGCTCGGCGAGGCTGCCGATCGGAAGAACCGCTTCGCGCAGTTGCAGGATTTTCGAGCCCTGCACCAGTTCGATCTTGTGTTCGCCGCCGTTGAGGCCGACCGCCTCGACCACGGAATGCTGCGGCAGGGCGAAACGCTGGCCGCTGGCCTCCACGATCAGCGCTGGCGCGATGGCGAGCGTCAGCGGAATCTTCAGCGCGAATTTCGCGCCCTTGCCGGGCGTCGAGGTCAATGCGACGGAGCCGCCGATCGCCTGGATGTTCTCGCGCACCACGTCCATGCCGACGCCGCGCCCGGAAACATTGGTGACCTTCTCGGCCGTGGAGAAACCGGCCGCGAAGATGAAGCGGTAGATCTCCTCATCGCTCATCCGCTCCAGCTGCTGGGCCGAAGCGACGCCGAGCTGGATCGCCTTCTTCTTGATCTTGTTGATGTCGAGGCCGCGCCCGTCGTCGGCGATCTCGATGGTGATCTGTCCCGCCTCATGGGCGGCGGAAACCCGCACCGTGCCGGCGGCGGGCTTGCCGACGCGCAGGCGCTCCTCCGGAGTCTCGATGCCGTGGTCGGCGCAATTGCGGACGAGATGGGTGAGCGGATCGCGGATGAGGTCGATGAGCTGGCGGTCGAGTTCGGTGTCGGCGCCCTCGGTGACCAGATTGATCTTCTTGTTGAGATCGTTGGCGAGGTCGCGGATCATGCGCGGCAGGTTGGAGAACACCCGCTCCACCGGCTGCATGCGGGCGCGCATCACCGCGTCCTGCAGGTCGGTTGTCATGGTCGACAGCCGCTGCAGCGGCGATTTCAGCGTCTCGTCTTCCTTGTGCCGCGTCAGCTCGATGAGCTGGTTGCGGGTCAGGACCAGCTCGGAGACCAGATTCATGATCCGCTCGAGCGTATTCAGATTGATGCGGATCGTGTCCGCGCCTTTCGCGCGGCCCTCGCTGGCCTCGCCGGCCTTGGCCGCGGAGGGGTGGGCCGCCTCGGGCGCGCCCTTCACGGCGAGCGCGGCGGGAGCGGGCTCCGGCGCCTTGGCCCCTTCGGCTTTCACCGAAGCCGACTGTTCACGCCGGACGTCGAGCTTGGCGGCGCGAAGCGAGGCGACCAGCGCGTCGAGCGTTTCCTGCGTCGCCGGTCGCGCGGGGATTTCGGACACGGGCTCGGCCGGCCATTCCTCGGGCGCGGAAGCGACCGGCTCGGGCTCGGGTTCCGGCATGACCTCCTCGACCACCTCCGGTTCCGGCTCGGCCACGGCCGCGAGGGGTTCCTCGGCGGGCGCGGCGCTGGCCGCTTCGCCGCCCTGGCAGATCGCCACCTGGCGCTCAAGCAGCGCTATCATTTCGCTGTCGTCGCCCTCGGGCTCCTGGCCCGTTTCCTCGAGATCGCCGAGCAGCACCTTGACCTGGTCGACGGCGGTGAGAATGGCGGAGACGACATCCGGCGTCGCCGTCGCGCCTTCGCGCAGGCAGCCGATCAGGCTTTCCGCGTGATGGGTCAGACGTTGCAGACGCTCCAGTCCCAAAAAGCCGCATGTGCCCTTGATCGTGTGCACCAGCCGGAAAATGCTGGAGATCAGCGCGGCGTCGTCGGGGTTGCGCTCGAAGGCGACGATCTGCGCCGAGGCCGCCTCGATCTGCTCCGCCGACTCGGCGAGAAATTCCATCAACATTTCGTCCATGGCGACGCCTCAGCTCTTCTTGTTGCGGGAGCGGGACGCGCCCGCGGATGAGGGACCGCCCTCGTTGATCAACCGGTTCACATAGGCGAGGCCAATCCGCATCTGCTCGGCGGTCGCCTCACAGGATTCGACGATCGAATCGGGATAATCCGGCTGGGTGGATTCCGCCGCCAATGTGCGCTGCGCGTCGATGACGATTTGCGTCAGGCGCGAGAGAACGGATTCGAATTTCTTGCGCAGCGCCGGATCGACCTTCTCATAGGCCTCCAGCGCGTGCTTGGCGTCGGGAAGCGTCGACTGCTCGAAATATTCCGAATAGCTCCGGGGCTGCCAGGCGAGCGCCTCCTCGGTCATTTCCGGCATGGTCGGCAGGAATTCGAGCAGAAGCAGAATTTCGTTGAAAACATTGAGATAATCGTTCGCAAGCCCAGTGACCGGATTGATGATCCCGAGCACAGGCTCGGGAATCGGGGCAGGCGCTGAAAAGTCGTCGTCCTTCACCTGAAGCATAGCCATCCCGCGATACCCGCATAAGTTGTGTTCAAGATGATTTGCTCGCAAACCGATAATAAACGGTTACCATAGACACCGCAGACACATCTCCACGGTTGTAAAATGCGAAATAGTCGCGCAGCCGCGCCGGACGCCTGCAACTCTGCGTTGAAAGTCTGTTAACAAAGTCACGCCAAGATGCAGGTGCGGATCGGGCGCGCGGCGCCGGACGGCGCCGGATGAGCGGTGGCGGGAGAAACGAAATGAAATCAACAGGAGCGAAGCCGCCAACATGCTGAAGCACCAGCCGGCCTCCCAGCCCATTCGCGTTCTCGTCGTGGACGATTCCAGCTTCATGCGGAACGCCATCACCCGCCACATCCATCGCGACGCCCGCTTCCGCGTCATCGACACCGCGACCAACGGCCGCGAAGCCGTGGCAAAAGCGGAGCAGCTCAAGCCCGACGTCATCACCATGGACGTGGAAATGCCCGAGATGAACGGCATTGACGCGTTGCGGCAGATTCTGGCGAAATCGTCGATTCCCGTGATCATGGTGTCCTCGCAGACCGACGCCGGCGCCAAGACCACGATCCAGGCCCTGCAACTCGGCGCCATGGATTTCATTCCCAAGGCCGGCGGCTTCGAGCAGCTGCATGAAAAGCTGCACGCCGTGGTGGGAGCCACGCGCGCGCGCCAGCGCCCCGTCGTCGCCGCGCCGCCAGCGCCGGTCGCGCGCCGCGCGCTGCCGATGCGCGTCACGCTGACCAAGCCGAAACTGGTGGTGATCGGTTCGTCGACAGGCGGCCCGCGCGCGCTGTGCCAAGTGCTCCAGGGCCTGCCGAAAAATTTTCCGGTCCCCATCGTCATCGCGCAGCACATGCCGCCGCAGTTCACGGCGGCCATGGCCAAATGGCTGAGCGACGTCTGCGCGATCAGCGTGGTCGAGGCCGCCGACGACATGCCGCTTCAGCCCGGGGTCGCCTATGTCGGGCCGGGGGGCATGATGTTCCGCATCGCCAACGGCAAGGCGAAGATTTCGCCCGCGCAGGGCGAGAGCCTTTACAAGCCGAGCGTGGACGTGCTCGCCGACAGCGCCGCGTCAGGCTATGGCGGCCAGGTGCTGGCGATCATGCTGACCGGCATGGGCAATGACGGCGCCAAGGGTTTTGGCAAGCTGAAGGACGGCGGCGCCTTTGTCGTGGCGCAGGATCAGGCGACATCCTCGGTTTGGGGCATGCCGCGCGCGGTGACCGAGAACGGCTGCGCCGACGAGGTCTTGCCGGTTGGCGACATCGGCAAGCGCATCAAGACGATGTTCGGGATTGCGTGAGGGGACGTCTTTTTCAATCCACGACCGTGATGCTCGGGCTTGTCCCGGGCATCCACGCCAACCCGCGGGTCAAAATTCTGCGGCGGCTCGGATTGCGGCGCCGCGTGAATGGCCGGGACGACGCCCGGCCATGACGACACACAGTTGCGCGGCTTGCGGGATCGTCTCGTTCGTGTGGACCCCGCCCGTCACTTCCCGTCCGGCGGGGCCGCCTGCGCCAGCGAGCGCAAGCTGGCGACCACGATCCAATATTCCGACATGCGCCGGATCGCGATGATCTTGCCGATCTCCGGCATGTCGTCGCCGACCCTGATGCGGCGATAGCCTTCCGAAGTCTCCAGAAGCGCGCTGTCCGCGCCAAGCTCCACAATGCGAAGGTCGCGGCGCGCGGTTTCGGCTTTCGGCGGCGTGCGGATATGCGTGGCCCCGATCGGCGTCATGTCGATTTCCAAGACCTTGCCGGTGCGCTTCGGGTCGCTTTGCGCCGGCGCGCCCCGGAGCGCCGCCTCGACCGCGCGCACGCGGTTGGGCTGCGCGAACAGGGCGAATTCCTCCATCGCATTGACGCGCGGCGCCTCGCCCTGGTGGTTGACCATATAGGCGGCGAACCAGACGGAACCGGCGGCGCACGCCAATCCAGCGCCCTTGATCGCCCAATCGCTCGTCATCCCCTTGACTCCTTTTTCCAATGTTTCGGCTCAATCAACCGGCCGGCTTGTCCGACTGCAGCGCGTTGGCCAGTTCGCGAAACGCGTCCACGCTCGGCGGGTCCTCGCGCGACTGGTTCATCGCTTCGTAGATTTTCGGCGTGAACCCGACCGCCTGGTCCATCAGCGGGTCGGACCCCGCCTGGTAGCCGCCCATGAGACGCAGATCGCGCGAGGACTCGAACCGCGCGATCATCGCGCGCAGCCGCATCACCAGCGCGCGCTGCTCCTTGGTCCAGACATGGTGGGCGAGGCGCGACACCGACGACAGCACGTTGACCGCGGGATAGCGGGCCTGGTCGGCGATGGCGCGGTCGAGCACGATATGGCCGTCGAGCGTGCCGCGAATGTTGTCGGCGACGGGATCGTTGTGATCGTCGCCATCGACCAGCACCGAGAACACGCCGGTGATGGCGCCGCCGCCGATCTCGCCGGGCCCCGCGCGCTCCAGCAGTTTTGGCAGTTCCGTGAACACGCTGGGCGCATAGCCGCGCGCCACCGCCGGCTCGCCCGCCGCCAGCGCCACGTCGCGCGCCGCATGGGCGAAGCGCGTGATGGAGTCCACGATCAACAAGACAGACTCGCCCCGGTCGCGCAAATATTCGGCAATGGTCATGGCGGTCTTGGGCGCGAGGCGGCGCATCATCGCGCTTTCATCCGCCGTCGAAACGACGGTGATCGCGAGACGCCGATTGTCGCCCAGCGCCTCCTCCAAAAATTCGCGAACCTCGCGGCCGCGCTCGCCGACCAGCGCGATGACCACGCTGTCGAAACCCGGCGACCCCGCGAGCATGGCGAGCAGCGTCGATTTTCCGACGCCTGAGCCGGCGAAAATGCCGACGCGCTGACCCGCGCAGAGCGGCGTGAAAAAATCGATGACGCGCACGCCGCTGCGGATCGGGTTCTGCACGCGTTCGCGGCGCATGGCCGCCGGGGGCTCGGCGTCGATGGGCAGCGAACGCTCGCCCTCCATGAGCGGCCCCTCGCCGTCAATCGGCGAGCCCAGCGCATTGATGACGCGTCCCTTCCACGAATGATGCGGCTTCAGACGCAAGGGCCTCGCGCGAAAGGCGAGATTGCCGACTCCGCCCTCGACCCGCGCGTCAAAGGATTTGACGGTCACCCCTTCCATGTCGATCTTCACGACCTCGCCGGGCGACGTCCGGTCCTCCAGGTCGAGCGCAACGACATCGCCGAGTTTCAGATAGCGGGACAGGCCCGCGACCCGATAGGCGGACGGGCCGACCTCGGTGACCACGCCGCCGATCCGCACGGGATCGAGGCGGAGATCGGCTTCGAGCACCTCGCGGTGCAGGCGCTCCAGGGCTTCCATGCGCTCAGGCTCCGTTGGGCGAGCCGAGGCTCTTGATCGCGTCGTTCAAATTGGTTTCGGTGTTTTCGACGGCCCTGGCCGCGCTCTCGAAGGTGCGCTGGATGTTGATCATCCGGCTGATCTCGAGGATCGGGTTGACGTTCGAGCCCTCGGTCATGCCCTGAAGCACGCCATTGTTGTTGAAATCGAGCACCGGCGTTCCCGGGCGGTCGGACTTCACCGCCGAATTGTCGACGCGCGTCAGCTTGGCTTCGGGATCGAGCAGGTAGAGGCCGACCGCGCCGAGCTGGCGGCCGTTCTGGGTGATCATGCCGTCGGAAGCGATGACCGGCGCGCCGGCGTTTCCGTCGAGCATGATGCCGGCGCCGCCAGCGTCGAGGATGGGATAATTGTTGACGGTGAGCAGCGCGCCCGTCGCATCCATGTGCAGCCGCCCGTCACGCGTATAGGCGACGCCGTCAGGGGTCTTGATGGCGAAAAACCCCTGGCCGCGCACCGCAACGTCGAGCGGATCGCCGGTGCGCTGGATCTCGCCCGTCTTGCGCGAGATGAAGCTGTCGCCGGTGACGGCGAAAGCCACCGGCGCCGTCCCCTGGCGCGACATCAAGGTGGAGAAGCTGACCTCCTCGGCGCGGAAGCCGGCGGTGTTCACGTTGGCGACATTGTGGGCGATCGTGTCGAGCCGCTTCTGCAGCGCCGATTGCCCCGAAAGCGTGACGTAAAGACTCGATTGCATGACGCCGAAGCCCAACCATGGTGAATGCGAAAACCTGTGCTTGCGCCGATCATTAACCATGGCGCTGGCGCGAGGCTGACCCGCCCGGCGTCAGCCTCGCGCCAGCCATGAGAGGCACTAATGGACGCCAAGCTTCAAGCGGAGAGCCCACGTGAATTTTGTCATCGGCCTGGCCATTTCATTCGGGTGCATGCTCGGCGGCTACGTCGCCATCGGCGGCCATCTGCACACACTGATGCAGCCCTACGAATTCCTCATCCTCGGCGGCGCGGCGCTCGGCATTTTCGTCGTCCAGAACCCCATGCCGGTGATCAAGGATTCCGGCGCCGCCATCATGGAGGCTATTCTCAGCAAGGGGCCAAAGCAGAAGGACTTTTTGGACCTTCTGACCCTGCTGCACGCGCTGATGCGGGAAATGCGCGGCAAGTCGCGCGGCGAGGTCGAAGCCCATATCGACAATCCCTCGGAGTCCCCGATCTTCCAGGCGCACCCGAAGATTCTCGGCAACAAGCTGCTCACCAACTTCATCTGCGACTACTGCCGCCTGATCATCATCGGCACCGCGCGGTCCTTCGAGATCGAGGCGCTGATGGACGAGGAAATCCAGACGCTGACCTATGACAAGCTGAAGCCGTATAATTCGCTGAACAGCGTCAGCGACGGTTTTCCGGCGCTCGGCATTGTCGCGGCGGTGCTCGGCATCATCCACGCCATGGGCGCGCTGGACCAGGGACCGGAAGTGCTCGGCGGCCTGATCGGCGCCTCGCTGGTCGGCACCTTCTCCGGCATTTTCGCCTCCTACGGCATCCTCGGCCCGCTGGCCGCCCTGATCAAGACGACGCGCACGAAAATGCTGCGCCAGTTCGTGCTGGTGAAGCAGACCCTGCTCGCCTACATGAACGGCGCCATGCCGCAGATCGCGGTCGAGTTCGGCCGCAAGACCATCCCCGCCAAGGAGCGCCCCACCATCGACGAGGTGGAGAGCGAGACCTCTGGCGGCGGCGAGAAAGCGGCGGCCTGATCGATGAACGCGACGACAGAAACACGCGGAGCGGCCGATCGGCTGCTCGACAATCCGGGATTGACGGTCGAGCGTCTGCCGATGCTCACCATGATCTTCGACCGGCTGGCGCAATCCTGCGCCGAGGGCATCCGCCCCTATGCGCCGGCCGTGGTCTCCTGCTTCGTCAATTCGATCTCGACCGATCACGTCTGGGACGCGCTCGACGCCTATGACGGCAGCATCGCCGCGATCTTCTATTCGCCCGAACTCGACGCGCGCATCCTGATCGGCCTCGACCGGCGCTGCGTCTTCTCGCTGATGGAAGTGCTGCTCGGCGGCGACGCGCAGGAGGCGCCCTATGACGAGGATCGCGCCTTCTCGACGCTGGAAGTGCGCGTCGCCCAGACCGTGTTCGAGATCGCTTCGGAGGCGCTGCGTTCGGCCTTCGGGCCCGTGATCGACACCACCTTCCGGCTGGAGCGGGTGGAGACGCGCATGGACTTCACCATCATGGGCCGGCGCAACGTGCTGGCGGTGATCGCGAAGATCCTGATCCAGGCCATGGACATCGGCGGACAGATGTTCGTCGTCATTCCCCAGCCCGCGCTCACGCCGATCCGCCAGCAATTGTCGCGCGATCTGTCGAGCGACGGCTCCGCCAGTGATCCGCGCTGGCTGAAGATGATGCGCCAGGGCGTGCAAAAGGCCGAAGTCAAGGTCGTCGGCGTGCTCGACGAATCCGAGGCGACGCTTGGCGAGATTTCCAACTGGAAGGTCGGCGACGTGCTGCCGCTCAAACCCAGCGCCCTCACCCAGGTGCGCTTCGACTGCAAAAACCAGCCCCTGTTCTGGTGCGAACTGGGGCAGTCCAAGGGGCTCTACACGCTGAAAATCGCCGACCGCGTCAATGTCGAGGAAATGCCGCTGGCGCAATTCCTCAAGACGACGGCGGCGACCGAGAACGTCAACTGATTCACACCGCAAACGGCGAAACATTCCATGACCGACACCGAAGACTTCCAGCAGGGCACGATCGCGGAAACGCATCCGGGGATGGCCGACGACCTCAGCCGCCACGACGCGATCCTGCGCATTCCCGTCACCGTGCAGGTGGTGCTCGGCTCGGCGAAAATGCCGGTCGCGCATCTGATGAAGCTCGGACGCGGCGCCGTGGTGGCGCTCGACCAGCGCGTCGGCGAACCGGTCAATGTCGTCGTCAACGGCCGCATCGTCGCGCGCGGCGAAGTCGTGGTGGTGGACGAGGACAATTCGCGCTTTGGCGTTTCCCTGACGGAGATCGTGGGATCAGCGGATGCAGACGCCTTCAACTGACGATAACGGCCGCTATCCGGCGCCGCAACGGGCGAGCGGAATCGCGCGCCCGCTGTTCGGCGCGGAGAAGGTGGCCGCGCTGCTGCTCTCCATGGACAAGCAGATGGCGGGACGGCTGCTCAAGCGCTTCGATCCGCTCGAACTGCGCCAGGTCACGCGGGCGGCGGCCGAACTCGGCTCGGTGAATCCCGCGACCATCGAACATCTGATCGCCGATTTCACCGAGCAGTTCACCGCCGGCGCCGAACTGCTGGGATCGGCGGGCGAGGCGGAGAGCCTGCTGGCGGGCGCCCTGCCCGAGGACCAGGCGGCGGAAATTCTCTCCGACGTGCTCGGCAATTCCAACAAGGCGATGTGGGACCGGCTTTCGGCGGCGCCCGAAGCCGCGCTCGCCACCTATCTGCAAAAGGAGCATCCGCAGACGTTTGCGTTCGTGCTGTCAAAACTGTCGTCGGGCGCCGCCGCCAAGGTCATGGCGCTGACGCCGCGCGAAATGCGCAACAGCCTGATGAAACGCATGCTGTCGCCGCGTCCCGTGATGGACCCGATGATGCGCCTGCTGGAGCGCACCATGCACGAGGACCTGCTGCTCAATGTGGCGCGCAACACCGGCGGCGACACCCACACCAAGATCGCCGACATCATCAATAAAATGGAGCGCGAACAGATCGACGACGTGCTCAACGCGCTCGCCGAGGATCGCCCGAAGGACGCGGAAACCCTGCGCGGCCTGCTGTTCACCTTCGAGGACATCGCCAAGCTGTCGCAGAAGGCGCGCACCGCCGTGTTCGACAAGGCGCCCGCCGACCGCGTGGTGCTGGCGCTGAAGGGCACCGACGCGGCGTTCCGCGAGATGATCCTGTCCTCGATGGGCGCGCGCGCCCGGCGCATGGTGGAAAGCGAACTCAACGGCGGCGGCCCCGCGCAGCAGCGCGACGTTCTCAAGGCGCGCCGCTCGATCGCCGACATGGTGCTGGAAATGGCCGAGCGCAACGAGATCGAAATCAATTCGAGCGGCGAAAGCGACGCCGTTTTTGAGTAAAGACCGATGTCCGACGCGCCCGACAAGGAAAGCCAGACAGAAGAACCGACGGAAAAGCGCATCAGCGATTCCATCGAAAAAGGCAACACGCCGCATTCGCGCGAAGTGACGATGTTTGCGGGCCTGCTCGCGGCGCTGCTGTTCTTCTCCTTCTTCCTGCGCTCGGGCGCCGGAACGCTCGTCGCGGCTTTGCAAAACCTGCTCGACCAGAGCGGACAGTTCCAGGTCGGCGCCGGACGCAACGCCATTCACCTGCTCAACGCCTCCATGCAGGTCGCCGCCATGTTCCTGCTGCCCGCGGTGATCCTCATGATCGTCATGGCGCTGGTCTCGACCTTCGGCCAGAACGCGCCGCGCATTTCGCCGGAGCGCATGGCGCCCAAATGGAGCCGCATCTCGCCGATCGCCGGCTGGTCGCGCGTGTTTTCCGTTCGCGGCCTCACGGAGCTGCTCAAGAGCGTCTTGAAACTGCTCGTCGTCGGCGGCATCGCCTTCATGCTGCTCAAGGGCGAGATCGGCGGCGCCATCGCCACCATCCAATCCGACCCCGCCGGACTCGGCGATCACCTGCTGGGCCTCGCGCGAAAACTGCTCGGCGGCGTGACGCTCGCCATTTTCGTCCTCGCCGCCGCCGATCTGGTGTGGACGCGCATCCACTGGAAGCGCGACCTGCGCATGAGCCGCCAGGACGTGAAGGACGAGATGAAGCAGATGCAGGGCGACCCGATGGTGAAGGCGCGGCAGCGCTCCGTCGCGATGGAGCGCTCGCGCAAGCGCATGATGGCGGCCGTGCCCACGGCGACCATGGTGATCGCCAATCCGACCCATTACGCCATCGCCTTGCGCTATGTGCGCGAGGAGGGCGGCGCGCCGAAAGTGGTCGCCAAGGGGCAGGATCTGATCGCGCTCAAGATTCGCGAGATCGCGGAAAAGCATGAAATTCCAGTCATCGAAGACAAGGCTCTCGCAAGGTCCATGTACGACCGTGTCGAGATCGACATGATGATCCCCGCGGAATTCTATCGCGTGATCGCGGAATTGATCCACTTCCTCAACCGGACCGGCGCAGCGGCCCGGAAACAGTAAAGGCAAGCGTATGAAGCCGAAACCCATTCCGCGCGCGTGCGAGCGGGCCCTCGCCGAAGCGCTGGCCGATGTCGCCACGGAACTGAGACTGGTGAACGTCATCGACCTGATCGGCTATGTCCATGGCGAGCGCACCGCCAATATCGAGGATCTCATCCATTCCTCGGCCGAACTCTATTTCAAGCAGGGCGCGCTGCGCTATGCCTGCGCCGCCGAAGCCGACGTGAAATGGGAGGCGCCGCCGCGCGTGTCGCTGGGCATGGAGTTCCGCTGGCGCGGCGCCACCGCCTTCTTCCGCCTGCAACTCGACGCCGCCAGCGCCTCGATCGACATCCACCATCTCGCGCTGGACACGCCGAGCGCGCCGGAGGATCTGCCGAAGCGCTTCGCCTCGGCGCTGGCGGACGCGCGGTTGCGGCCGCTGCGGCAGTAGGGCGGCTCGTTGCATGCGTGGACGCCCTCGTGCTTCGAGACGGCCCTTTCGGGGCCTCCTCAGCATGAGGGCTCTTTCTTGATTTCGTGAAGTTGTCAGGCTCCCGTCAGCGCGGCGTCTCGTTCCTCGGCATGTAGGAAAAATCCTGGATCAAGACATCCTTGACCGCGCCCTCGCCGAGGCGCGCGTTGAGGGCGACGGCGAGCTTTTTCGTCAGCCCGTCCATGTCGTATTTTTCCAGATGGCGAAAATCGAGATGGGGGTCGCCGTAGAGCGTGCGGAACGCCTCGTCCATCAACACCGCGTCGGGACTGATGGCGAGCTTTTCGGCTTTGGAGTCAAGTCCATAGAGGAACTGCACCAGCACATAGCCGAGCAGCGCGCCGTCGGCGATGACCGGCACGTTGATCACCTTGGACTTGCGGTATTCATAGGCGTGTTCGGCCGCTTCAGCCTTTTGCGGCGAGGCCTTCGCCTCCTGCCATTTCGACGCGGCGTTGCCGGCGAGCACCGCGATCGCGCTCGCCCACACCGCCAAGGCCAGCATCTTGATCATCGCGTCCTTCCTTTCGTTCAGACGCCGCCGCGCCCATAGGTCCCGTCGGACTCGGCCTCCTGCAAGGCGCGCGACACCAGGGCCGAAATTTCGTCCATCGCCCGCAAATGGTAGGCGAGGAGTTGGCGATTGTCCTCAAGCTTGCGCACGAGGCGATCGACTCTGTCGCGTTCCAGGCGCTTGAGATCGACATGCGCGACATTGCGCAGGACGCGGTTGAGCTCCAGCAGCGTCTGCTGCTTGCGCGTGTTGAACTCGGCGAGTTGCACGGCGCGGTTCTCGCGCAGCAGCGCGGTCTCCTGGTCGATGACGGCCTCGACGCGGGCGATGACGTCGGCGAAGGCCGTCTGGACATTGATCTGGCCGAGGGCGTGACGAGAGTGGGGTGATGATTTCACGGGCTAGATCTTCATCCTGGAATCGACGAGCGGGGGCGCTGGCTTGATTTTGTTGACGTTCGAGGACTGCAACAGGTCCTGATGGGTGGCGAACAGGCGGTCGGCAATGTGCAGCGCGCCGGACTTCGCCACTTCCTCGGCGATCTTTTCCGACAGCATCGAGCGCCACACGTCGCCCGCGACGCCGGAGCCATAGACATCGGCGGCGTCCTTGGGCAGCATCTCCTCGATCATGCCCTTGAGCAGCACGCTTTCCAGCCCCACCGCCGCCTTGCGCTCCGGCGTCATCGCCGGCGTGACGGTGGGCGCGGGGTTGCGGTAGGCGTAGCTCCCCGAGTCCACAGCCGGCGCCGCCTGCCTCAGCGTCGCGGAAAAGGCTTCGGGCGCGGCGCCCGCCTCCAGCGCGCGCGAGGCGGCGGAGGCTTTTTGGGGATCGGCCGCGCGCGCCACGTCGACAATGAGATCGGAAACCGGTGAAATCGCCATTTGTTACGCGCCCTCGAACCTGCACCAAACTAGTCGCGCAAACTTACCGGAGGCTTGAGCGCAATTTTTGCTTTTGCGCGTTTCCTTCACGCGAACCGGCATCCGCTTCGCTTGAACCGGAGGTCCGCGTCAGCGAATAGCTTTGGCCGCGAGACGCTCGCCGATCTCCAGAAGCTCAAGCTTCTCGTCCTCGCGCGCGATCCGCCGCCCCGCCTCCTCCACGATCTTCTCCAGCGACTTCTTCTGCGCCGTGCGCCGCATCAGCTGCGTCTTCTGCTCCTGCTCGCGCTCGTGCAACTCGCTCTCGCGTCGCTGCGTCTGGATCAGGTGGCGGCAGGCGAGACCGAGGATGAACGGATCGTCGCGCCCGCCGAGAATGTCGAACACGGCGCGCCGCTCCGCCTCGATCTCGCCCTTCTGGCGCTGGATCTCGGCAAGCTCGGCCTCCTCCTTCTGGTGGAGTTGATTCTTCACATGCAGCAGGCGCTTGAGGCTCTTGTGTCTTTGTCGCATCAGCTTCCCTTGACGGCCCAGTCGGCGAAATCCGCCATGAAGGCGGGGATCATGGAATTGACGATGAAGTAGAACAGGATCAAGCCGCCGGCGACCAGGAACGGGCCGGAAATGAAGTAGACCGGAACCTGTGGCGTCAGCCTGTTGAGCAGCCCAACCGCGAAATTGGCGATCACCCCGTAGACGATGAACGGACTTGAGACGCGCAGGGCCATGACGAACGTGCGCGCCAGCACGTCCGAATACGACGCCAGCGCCGCCTGCGGCCGCAGCCCGGTTCCAACCGGCATCACCGAATAGGAAGCGACGAGGCCCCGAATCAGCTCCCAGTGCAGGCCCATGACGAAGATCAGGCAGGTCGCCGTCACGCTCACGAGCACCCCGAGTCCCGGCAGGGCTTCCGCCTCGTTGATCGGCGCGCCCAGCGGATTGCTCAGGCCGATGCTCATCGACGCCGACATCATCATCGTTTCCAGCGCGAGAAAGAACAGGCGGCCCAGCAGGCCGATGAAGCCGCCGATCGCGAGTTCCGAAAAAATGGCGCCGACCAGCCCGGCGAGGCCGCCGAGCGCGAACGGCTTGCCGCCGGTGAGCGCCGGCGCCAGAGCGAGCGTCAGCGTCAGCGCGATGAACAGTCTGACACGCACGGGGGTGCGCGGACTGGAAAATCCCGGCGCCGTCATCAGGCAGGCGCCGATCCGGCAGAACAGCACGAAGACCGAAGCGATCATCTCCGGCGCGGTCTGAATCACGAAATCGTCCCCAGCGACTTGATCTCGATCCCGCGCGCCAGCTCCAGATGCGACAGGACAGGCAAGGTGGCGAACAGGCGCTCGATGATCATGCGCACATAGGGGCGGGCTTCCGGCGCGGCCACCAGCGCGAACTGTTCGCCCGCGTCCATGTGCTTGCGGATCGCCTTCGACGCCTGCTCGCCGAATTCTTCGACGAGACGCGGATCGATGTCGAATTCAACCACATCGCCCTTGGCGTCGCGCTTGAGACTCTGGTGGAACACCATGTCCCAGCGATTGCCCAGCCGCAGGATTTTCAGAACCGTCCCCTGGGCGAGATCGCCGCAGATCTGCTGCGCCATGCGCACCCGCACGTGTTCGGCGATCTGTTCGGCGCGGCGCGCGTGCGGCGCGATCTCGGCGATGGATTCGAGAATGAGATGCAGGTTGCGGATCGAGATGCGCTCCTGCAACAGCAGTTTGAGCACGGCCTGCAAGCCCGAATAGGAGATTTGGGCGGGGCTGATCTCGTCGAGCAGGCGCTTGTATTCCGGCCCCAGGCGATCGAACAGCGCGCGCATGTCCTTGTAGGAGAGCAGTTGCCCGAGGTTGTTGCGGATGACCTCGGAGAGATGGGTGAGCAGCACCGACATGTTGTCGATCGGGTTGAAGCCGAGCCGCTTCGCCTCGGGGACAAAAGCTTCGGCGATCGACCAGGCCCGCATGCCGAAGGCGGGCTCGCGCACCTCCTCGCCGGGCGTATCGGGACGACGGCCGTCGCCGCTGATCACCAGGAATTCGCCGATGCGCACTTCCTGCGAGGCGACCACCGCGCCGTGAATCTTGATCTGATAACTCTTCGGCGGCGCGGTCAGCGAATCCGAGACTTTGATTTCGGGCACCACAAATCCGTATTGCGTCGCGAACTTGCGCCGCATCCGCGCCACACGGGTGGACAGCTCGTTCTGCGACAGCAGCAGGCGCGCGGCGAGCTGCTTTCCCAAGACCAGTTCGATCTCGTGCGTTCGCAGCGACTCCTTGACCGAGTTCTTCGCTTCGGCGGCGGCCGCTTCCTCCTGGGCGCGCGACAGCGCTTCGTGAGCCGCGCGCTCCTTGGCGAGCTTTTCCGGAATGGTCTTGCCGAGATAGGCCAGCGCGCCCGCGAGCGCCGCGAAGGGCAGGAAGGGCAGCATCGGCATCAGGCCGAGGAAGAACAGCAGCGCCGCCGCCACCAGCATGGCGCGCGGATAATTGCCGAGCTGGTTGAGCACGGCTTTTTCGGTCGAGCCGCGCGTGCCGCCCTTGGACACCAGCAGGCCCGCCGCAAGCGAGATGATCAGCGCCGGGATCTGCGACACCAGGCCGTCGCCGACCGACAGCTTGACGTAAACATCCGCCGCCGCCCCGACCTCCAGGTTATGGCGGGTGACGCCGATGACAATGCCGCCGAACACGTTGACCGCGAGAATGATCAGGCCGGCGATGGCGTCGCCGCGCACGAATTTCGACGCGCCGTCCATGGCGCCGAAGAACGAGCTTTCCTCCTCGAGATCGCGGCGGCGCTGCTGCGCCTCCTTCTCGTTGATCAGACCGGCGGAGAGATCGGCGTCGATGGCCATCTGCTTGCCGGGAATGGCGTCGAGGGTGAAGCGCGCGCCGACCTCGGCGATGCGCGACGCGCCCTTGGTGATGACCATGAAATTGATGGTGATGAGGATGGTGAAGACCACCAGGCCGATGACGAAATCGCCGCCCATCATCAGCTTGGCGAAGCCGCCGATGATGTAGCCGGCGGCGTTGACGCCATGGGCGCCGTCGGCGAGGATCAGGCGTGTCGTCGCGATGTTGAGCGACAGCCGCAACATGGTGGAGACCAGCAAGATGGTCGGGAACGAGGTGAACTCCAGCGGCTTCTCGATCCACAGCGCCACCATGAGAATCAGCACGGCCAGCGCGATGGAGAAGGCGAGCCCCATGTCGATCAGGAAGGCGGGAATCGGCAGGAAGAAGACGCAGAGAATGCAGATGATGGCCGCCGCGAAGGCGATGTCGCGCCCCCCCTTGCCGGCGGGTTGAACCGGAGCGATCGCCGCTGCTTGCGTCATGTCTCATCCTCTTTGATTCCGTGGATCGAAGATGGACGGGCAAGCTTGCCTCAAACTTCCGCGCGCTGTTAACCGCAATCGCGCCGTGTTTCAACGCGTTTTCTTCACGCGAACCGGACTCCGGTTCGCGTGAAGAAAACGCTTTAGTAACCCTTCTCGACGCGTCCGTAGACCTGCTCGGTGAAGGAGAAGATTTGCGCGCCAATCAGCGGGCCGCTGAGCGCCAGCGCCACCAGAACGACGACGATCTTCGGCACGAAGGTGAGGGTGGCTTCCTGGATTTGCGTGAGGGCCTGGAACAGCGCGATGGCGATGCCGATCACCATCGCCGCCCCGACGGCGGGCCCCGTCACGACCAGCACCGTCCAGATGGATGCGCGCAAGAGGTCGAGGGCGTCGGCTTCGTTCATGTCGGTCGATCAGGAGATGGTGACGCCGGTTCCCAGCGTCAGCGTCTGGCCGTCCTTCAGTGTGGCGATTGAGCCGCTGGAGCTGACCGTGACCGAGGAAATGACGCCGCTGATCGTGCCATCCGCCGACTTCACCGTGCGTCCGATCGCCGATTCCGCCTGGTTGATCATCGTGTTGTTGAGCAGCGAGGTGAGCGTGGTGTTGGTCTGCACCTGCTGCTCGACCGCGGAGAACGAGGCGAGTTGCGACAACTGCTGCGTCGGATCCATCGGCGAGGTCGGATCCTGATATTTCATTTCCGTCATCAGCAGTTGCAGGAACTGGTTGTAGTTCATGGTGCTGGAGGCCGCCGCCGTCGTGGCGGCGCTCGCGGTCGTGCTGGTCGTGCTGGAAACAGCGGATACGGACATGGTCTTTCCTTTCGCTCAGGCCGCGTTGGCGGTGGTCTTGTCCTTCATCAACTCGGTTTCGAGCGCGAACATGCCGCGGATCGTCTTCATCGCCTCGAAGACGCGCCCGCCGTCCACCAGCGCGTCGGCGCCGCGCAGTCCGTCCGCCAGCGCGCCGCCGCCGAGCGCCTGGCGGGTCGCCGCCGACATCTCGTTGAACAGGCGCAGGGTGTCGGGAGCGCAATCCCGCTCCATCAGCAGGGTTTGCAGCACGAAATACAGTTGGCGCAGCGGCGTGTTGGCGTCGTCGGGCTGGAGCACATGGGCTTCGAGCAGAAAGGTCGCGTCGTTGAGCAGTTCGATGGTGGCCTTGCGCTCGACCTTGATGACGGCGCCGTTGATGTAAAGTTTTTCGCCCGCGCGCAACTTCAGTAACATGAGCCCCTCACACCAGTCCGTCGCGGATGATCGCGTTGATCTCGACGAGATCGGCGAAGCTTTCGGCCGCGCCGGTGCGCAGGCGCTCGATCTCCTTGATCGCCCAGATGCCGATGGAGATCAGCTGCGCGCGCAGCGCTTCCGGCAAGTCGTTGCCGTTGCTCGAGAGGTCCTCGAGGAAAATGGTCCAGAGGCGGCGGGTATAGACGAGCGCGTCCTGCGCCTCCTCTGACCCGACGCCCGCATCTTCCGCGCGCCGCAGCAGCTCAACGGCGCGGTCGAGCGCATCGCGCTCGCGCGCGCGCATCTCTTGAGGCGAGTCTTCGACAACTTCTGCATAGGTGAATTGGTACATCGGTCAGTCCTGCGCATTTCAAGCTAAAGAAAGTTGACCAGGCTCAGCTTGTGGAGCTGCGCCGTCAGCGAAAAGGCGACCTGCAACTGGTTCGAGAGCGCATTGACCTGCGTGGCGACCACGTAGGGGTCGACCGTCTCCTTGGCGTTGATCTGTGTGGTCAAAACGTTCTGTTGGAGGCTGATGAAGGAATTCGCCTGCTCGACCGTACTCTGCATCGTTCCCACGGCGGCGTTGGCTTCGATCATCTGGCTGTTGCCGGCGTTCAAGGTCTTCTGCGCAGCGGCGACGAGCGCGGAATAGCTGGTCTGGTCCAAGGCGAGATTGCCGAATTCCGTCAGCATCACCAGACCCTTGACCGTGTTCTGGAACGCCGGATCGTTGGCGGTGATCGAGGTCGTCACGGTCTGACTCGTGCTGATCCGATTGGTCATGGGCAAAGCGGACGCCGATGACCAGTCCTGCGACCAGTTGGCGCCCGAGAACAGATCGGAAAAGGCGCCATCCAGGAAGTTGGTCATGTCCGTCGCGGTGATCGTGCTGACCCGGGGATCGTCGACGTTGAAGCCGAAGGCGGCCGTGAATGCGGCGCGCACCGAGGCCTGCGCGCTGTCCGTGTAGGACTTCATCGGCGCCGTATCGCTGTTCTGTCCACCGAACGCATAGACGCCGCCAGCGGCCGAATTCGCGTTGACGGTGAAGCCGTCCAACGCGCCTTGCGCGGCTTTCTGCACGGCGGACGAGCCCGTGGTGGACGGCGCGACCGAAGCGGCGTTGATCGACTGCGCCAGCGCGCTGGAGGATATCTTCTGAAGATTGCCCAGACCCGCGGCGGCGGTGTCGAGGTTGGTGGACACCAGCGCGTTGGACTGAGTGAGCGCGTCGAGATCCGCCATTTGCTGGTGCAGGGCGATCACCGAGCCGGAACCGGCGCCGAGCGACAGGCCGATGTCCGCGAGCTGGCCGGTGGAGTTTTCAACCTCCAGAACCGTCATCTGGCATTGCATGCGGGTGACGCTGCTGGAGAGGATGCCCGACAGAGTCGCGCTGGAAACGGAATTCACACTCATGTCACGACACCGCCTGGAGGAGCGCGCCGAACATATTGTTGATCGTGGAAATCAATTTTGCCGACGCCTGATAGGAGTTTTCGTATTCGAGCATCATCGACATCTGCGAGTCGATGTTGACGCCGGTCGCGTTGGACAGCGCCTGGGACGCTTGGGACAGCAAGGTCGCCTGATAGGTCGCGTCGTTGGAGGTCGTCTGATATTGGGTATTGACCCAGCTCGCGGATTCCGACGCATAACTGATAACGCTGTTGGCGGTCGCGAGCGCCGTTCCCGCAGGAAAGCTCTGCGGCGCGGCGATCGCCGCGATGTCGGCGAGCAGCACCGCGTTGAAGCCGACGGACCCGTTTGTGTTTTGCACATAAGAGGCGCCGTTGATCCCGCCGTCGCGGATCAGGCTGTAGCTTCCGCCCTGGGCGGGGTCCACGGCGGCGCTGACCGAAATGTCGCCCGCGAGGCCGGGGATGGCCGCCGAACCGGGAAGCGTCGGGCCGCCGCTGTAGGTGAACAGGCCGGCGAGCTGGGTGTTGGTCGAGAGGTCGGTCTCGGCGAAGGCGTTGATGAGGCCGCCGGCAAGCGCGTCGAGCTGCGCCTGATAGGTCGGCGCGACGGAGTCGCGCAATTGCGCGTAGCCCGCCAGGGCGCCGGATTGGATCGGCATGACGGCGTTGGCGCCGGTGACGGGCACGCCGTCGACATAGACCGCCGCGCCGGTGGTCGAGGCGGAGTAGGCCGTCGTCGCCTGCATCGTCACGTCGCGCGGCGTGGTTTCGAACAGCGTGACGCCGCTGTCCGTGTAGATCGACATCGAGCCGTTGGAATTGCCGACGGTGGTGATTCCGATTTCCTTGGACAGGCTTTGCAGGATGGTGTCGCGCTGGTCGAGCGCGTCGGTGATGTCGGCGCCGCTGGCGGTTCCCTGGACGATCACGCTGTTGACGGACTGGAACTGCGCGAGCAGCGTGTTGATGGTCCCCACCGACGTGACCATGTTCTGGTCGGCGGTCTTGCGCACGTCTTGCGTCGTGGTCGCGGCGTCGTTGAGCCCGTTCACGAGCCTGTCCGCCGCGGTGACCACGGCGGCGGCGGCGGACGCGTTGCTCGGTGAGGAGGAATAGGTCTGCAGGGCGGAGTTCAGCGCCTGGACCAGGGTCGAGGGCGACTGCGCGGCCGTCGTCGACTCTGTCGTGGTGGTTGCGTCGGCGACTGTCTTCTGCAGCCGCGTCACGCCGTCCGACAGCGCCTGCGCCGCCGCATTGCTCGACGTTCCCGCGATCATGGCGTTGAACAGCGAGGCGCTGGTGATGTTCTTGACGGACAGGATGACGCCGGCGCCGCCATAGGCGGTGACCACATTGGCCACTTTCGCGGAGACATAGCCGGTGCTGTTCTGCGCGTTGGAGACGTTGCGCGCGACGACCGCCTGCAGGCCCGCATTGGTGGCGAGCGACGTCGTCGCGGTGTCCAGGGCGTTGGTGAGGCCTCCCCACATGGCTTTTCATCCGTCCTTGTTGTCAGACCTGCAGGTTGACCAGCGTGTCCATCAATTGCGCGCTGGTCGAGAAAACCTTGGAATTGGCCTGGTAGTTGCGCTGGGCCACGATCATGTTGGTGAGTTCGGTCGCCACGTCGACCGTGGACTGCTCGAGCGAATTCGCCTTGATCACGCCGAACTGCCCGGTGCCCGCGCCGCCGACCGTCGCCTGTCCCGACAGGAGGTTGGGCGAGAACACGTTGCCGGAGCCGACCAGAAGGTTTTCCGGGCTCGCCACATTGGCGAGCGGAATCGTGTAGGCGGGAATGGTCGAGCCATTGGCGAGCTGGTAGGACATGGTTCCGTCGGTTCCGATGTTCACGGACTTGACGGCGGAGGCGGCGTTGCCGTTGACCTCGGATTTCGAAACCGTGTACGAACCGGCGAGTTGGGTCATGCTGGACAGGTCCAGCGCCATGGTGTTTGCGCCGGAGCCGGGGACCGTGACGTTCATCGAGGTCGCGCCGGACAATTTACCGGCCGCGTCGAAGGACAGGGTCGCGCTGCCGATCGACGTGGCCAGATTGTTCGCGTCATAGGCCTGGACGTCCCAGGTGTCCGCGCCCGTCTTCAGGAAGTAGACGTTGATCGTCTGCGACGCGCCCTGGCTGTCATACATGACGATGGAGGTTTTTTCGTTGTAATTGGTCGAACTGGCCGTGCCGGTTCCGGCCGTGTCCGTCGCCGGCAGGTTGGCGGTGAAGACGCCGCTCGTGGTCGGCGTCGCCGAGAGGCCGGTGGAAGCGACATTGACGACCTCCATGCCGTCGAGCGAATTGGACGCCATGGTCGGCGTTCCGTTCGCGAGGCTGTAGCCCATCAGGTAATAGCCCGCCGCGTTCACCAGATTGCCGCTGGAATCCGGAACGAAAGAGCCGGCGCGGGTGAGATAGTTCTGTCCCGAGCTGTCGGAAACCACGAAATAGCCCTGGCCCTTGACGGCGAGGTCGGTCGTCGAGCTCGTGCTGGAGATCGTGCCCTGTCCGGCGGCGTCGACGCGGGTGGTGGTGGTCACGCCGCCCAGCTGCGTCTGGCCGACGCCAGCGCTGTTGACGAGCGTCGAAAACTGGGTGTCCGCTTCCTTGTAGCCGACGGTCGAGGAATTGGAGATGTTCTGACCGATATTGCTCAAATAATTGGATTGCGCATTCATGCCAGTCACACTGGCGTTCATGGCGTCATAGAGACCCATTGTGCTGCTCCTGCCCTTTGGCTCCCCCCTGTTCTGCGCCTGTTTGCTTGCGCGAAGCTGGCAAGGGGATGGCGGAGTCGGCCGCGATCGCGCCGCGCGCTGAGAATCGAATTAACGCCGCGCTCATAATTGTTCACTAGATTCAGCGGCGAAGGGCGGTCGCGCGGATCGCCGGCTTTCCTCGTCAGGTCCTGCTCCCCATGCAAGTCATACTCGTCGCGGCTGATCAGGATCTCCGGGCCTCGATCACGTCGATGCTCGAGACGCGCGGCCATGACGTGATCGCCTTCGCGCAAGCCATCGAAGGCCTGAACCGGCTCGAAAACGACGAGAGCATCGACGCCTTCGTCGTGGTCAACGCCAGGGACGCGAGCGCTGGGGCGGAAATCTGCTGGGACGCGCGGCTGCTGTCGAGCTTCGAGCGGCCGGTCTATGTCTGCCTCGTCGCGCCGCCGCTCTCGTCCAAGGATTTTATCGAGGCGCTGGACTGCGGCGCCGACGACGTGCTGCAACTGCCCATCTCCGCCGACGAGCTTTACGCGCGCCTGCGCGCCGCCGAGCGCCTGCACCAGATGCAGCACAAGCTCGTGGAAATGGCGACGCGGGACGGCCTCACCGGCCTCTACAACCGCCCGGCCTTCTTCAGTCGCGCCGCCAAGCTCTGCGCCGAGCACAGCGCGCCCTTCGCCGGAATCATGGCGGACATCGATCATTTCAAATCGATCAACGACACCCACGGCCACGCCGCCGGCGACAAAGCGATCCGCGCCGTGGCCGAATGTTTCAAGAGCCAGAGCGACATCGTCGGGCGGCTCGGCGGCGAGGAGTTCGCCATCCTGCTTGAAGTCTCCGATCCGGCGGAGGCCTGGCGCAAGGCGGAGCGCATGCGCCGCCTGATCGCCATGCAGGAGATCGATCTCGATCGCGCCGCCGTGCGCCTGTCCTGTTCGTTCGGCATCGCCATGGGCGAGCCCGGCGAGAACATTGACGAACTGTTGCGCAAGGCGGACGCCGCGCTCTATGTCGCCAAGCGCGCCGGGCGCAACATGGTCGCGCTTTACGACGCCGAGACCATGGCGATTCAACCGCGCGCCAAGAGCGCCGTTCGCAGCGTGAAGGCTTCGGCGCAACGCCGCGCCGCGGGGTGAGGTTTTTCGCGCGCGCCAAAAACCTTGACGCGCGCGCAAGGAATGGCGCCCATCACAAGGCCATGATTCTCAATCTCTCAGCTTGCTGTCTGCGCGAAAACGCCGCGCGCCGCCCGCACAAGACCGCACTGATCCTCGCCGGCGCGGACGGGACGCAAACCCTCACCTATGGCGAACTGGACCTTGCGGTCCGCCGCCTCGCGGCGGGGTTTTCGACCCTCGGCCTACCCAGGGGCGCGCGGATCGTCATCCGGCGCGGCAACGACCTTTATTATGTCCTGAGTTTTTTCGCCGCCATCGCCGCCGGCTATGTCGCCCTGCCCTCCTCCGCCCAGCTCACCGTGGACGAGGTCGGCCATCTCGTCGCGGATTCGCAGGCCGACATCCTGATCTGTTCGGAGACGCTCCAGGCGGCCGGCGGCGTGCGCGTGATCGGCGACGCCGAACTTTTGCGCCTCGCCCAACACCCGCCCTGCGACTATGCCGACACCGAACCGGAAGACCCCGCCTATCTGATCTACACCTCAGGGACGGCGAGCAAGCCCAAGGGGGTTATGCACGCTCAGCGCGTCGTGCTCGGACGCGAACCCATGCTCGACGCCTGGGAAGGTTTTTTCGAAGACGACATCGTGCTGCACGCCGGCGCGATCAACTGGACCTACACGCTTGGGGTCGGACTGATGGACCCTTTTCGAAGAGGCGCGACGTCCGTGTTGTACAACGGACCCGCCGACCCGAGCGTCTGGCCGAGGCTGATCGCGCGGTTCGGCGCCACAGTTTTTGCCGCCGTCCCCGGCGTCTATCGCCAGATGCTGCGCCAGGACGATTTCGCGCGCCAAAATTTTGCGACGCTGCGCCACGGCCTGGTCGCCGGCGAGGCGCTTCCGCCCGCGCTCGCCAAAACCTTTTCGGAAAAAACCGGCAAGCCGCTCTACGAAGCCTTGGGGATGAGCGAAATTTCCACCTACATCTCCACCGGACCTTCGGTCCCCTATCGTCCGGGATCGCCGGGAAAACCGCAGCCGGGGCGGCGCGTCGCAATCCTGCCGCTTGAAGGCGGAGACACGCCCCTTCCAGCCGGCGAGAGCGGTCTGATCGCCGTGCATCGCTCCGACCCCGGCCTGATGCTCGGCTATTGGCGCAACCCCGAGGCCGAGGCTGAAGCTTTTCGCGGCGAATGGTTTGTCGGCGGCGACGTCGCGCATCTCGACGCGGAAAACTACGTCTGGCTGCACGGCCGCGCCGACGACCTCATGAACGCCGGTGGTTTTCGCGTGTCCCCGGCAGAGGTCGAGGCCGTTCTGTGCGCGGCGCGGGGCGTCGCCGATGCCGCGGTGGCCGAGCGCGAGGTGCGCGCGGACGTGCGGGTGATCTGCGCTTTTGTCGTCCGGGCGCCGGGCGCAACCGTGGACGAGGCGGCGCTGAAAAGCCATTGCGCGCAAAAACTCGCCGGCTACAAGCAGCCGAAAAAATACGTGTTTCTCGACGCCTTGCCGCGCACCCGCAATGGCAAGATCGCCCGCCGCCTGCTCTAGAGGATTCCATGACCGACCTTTACGCCGTGATCGGCAACCCGATCTCGCACAGCAAGTCGCCGCTGATCCACAAGGGTTTTGCCGAAGTTTTGGGGCAGGACCTCGATTACATCGCCATCGAGGGGCCGCTGGGGCGCTTCGCCGAGACGGTGGATGCGTGGCGAGCCAAGGGTTTGCGCGGGCTGAACATCACCGTGCCCTTCAAGATGGACGCTTTTGCCTATGCCACGCGGCGCGACGCGGCGGCGGAAGAGGCCGGGGCGGTGAATTGCCTGACGTTTGAGGGCGACACGGCCGAGGGCGCCAATTTCGATGGAATCGGGCTCGCCCGCGACATCGAGGCGAACCTGCGGTTTGCCGTGGCGGGCAAAAACGTGCTGGTGCTCGGCACGGGCGGGGCGACGCGCGGCGCGCTTGGTCCGCTGCTGGCGCGCGAGCCAGCGCGGCTGACGGTGGCGTTCCGGACGCCGGGAAAGGAAGCGGAGTTGCGCGCTTTGTTCCCGCAGGCCAAGGCGCTCGATTTCGTCGCCTACGGCGATTTGCGCGACGCCTATGATCTGGTGCTCAACGCGACCTCGGCGACGCTGAGCGGCGAGGCGCCGCCGGTTCCGGCCAAAAGTTTTGCGCGCGGCGCGCTGGCTTATGATCTGGCCTATGGCAAGGGCCTGACGCCCTTCCTGCGCCTGGCGCGCGAGGCGGGGGTGGATCGGTGCGTGGACGGTGTCGGCATGCTGGTGGAACAGGCGGCCGAAGCTTTTCAAAGATGGCGAGGCGTGCGGCCGGAGACCAGGGCGATGATCGAGAAGATCACCGTGCCGCTGGTGTAGGCATGATCTTGGCGAATTGAGCGACCAGCTTTCCACCGTCATTGCGAGCGAAGCGAAGCAATCCAGAAATCGCGCGAGCGACGGATGTCCAATGACAGAGCAAGATGCTCAATCTCGCTCCTGACGGATGGGTCTGGATTGCTTCGCTTCGCTCGCAATGACGGCATGAAGACGGCGGCTATATCCCCCTGCCCTCGACCTCCCGCGAAAGCGCCTCGACCTCGCGCGCCAAAACCTTGTCCTGCGGGTCCAACTCGGCGGCGCGTCGCAAGAGGTCGAGCGCTTCCGCCTTCCGGCTTTCGCGCAAAAGCTCCGACAATTGGCGCATGGCCAAAAAATCGCGCGGCTCGATGCTGAGCGCCCTGGAGAGGTCGAGCATGGCCGCCTCGCGGTCGCCATCCTCGACCGCCGATTGCGCGCGGCGCCGCCAAGCCTGCCCCCAATCGGGATAGAGCGTGACCACCCGGTCCAGCAGTTTCGCCGCGATCTCCGCCTTCTGCGCGCGCAACGCGGTTTCCGCGCGGGCCATGAGAAGGTCGGCGGTCGGCGAGCCCGAATGACTCCACAGCGCGCCTATCATGGCGCGCAATTGCGCGGCGGATTCGGGATCCTCCGCCTGCCCCAGTTTTTGGAACAGGCCGTCGATCAGATTCTGGCGCGGCGGCGCGCCGGCTTGCGACGCGCCAAACATCGGCGCCAGAAGCCCCAACGCCAGAAACACTGCAAAAATTCGTCTCATGCGCTCAGTCAAACAGATTTGCGCGCCCGGGCCAACAGCTCCAGGGTCGCCGGGTCGGGTTGACCGCCACACAATTTCGCGAGCGCCTCGGCGAAAACCGGCTCCTGCGGCGCGGCCTGGGCGAACAAAGTCATGGAGGAGCGGAATTTCGCATCGTCCGGCGCGCCAAGAATTTCGTTCAGGGTTCGGCCCTCGACGGCGCACACCCAGTTTGCGCACGCGCGCAGGCGAGGCCCCAGAATCGGATGGGCGAGATAGGCGCGCGCCTCCTCCAGCGACTCCAGCGCATAAAGCTGGGCCATTTGCGAAAAACCGAGCCCGGCGAGTTGCGGGAAGATGAACCACATCCAATGGCTGCGCTTGCGCCCGGCGCGCAATTCCGTCTCGACCTGGGCGAACACGTGCGCCTGGGCGTCGACAAACCGCTGGAGATCGAAACCGTCCATGCGCCCCTCCAAAACGAAAAACCCCGGCGCAAGGCCGGGGTTCTCGAAAATCGGACCGAAGCCTCAGCCCTGGCGGGCCTTGTAGCGCTTCTGGGTCTTGTTGATGATGTAAACGCGGCCCTTGCGGCGAACCAGTTGGTTGTCGCGGTGACGCGTACGCAGCGACTTGAGCGAGTTACGGACTTTCATTGTCTACCCCGGAGTTGGCCGGGGTTCTCCCTCAGCCGGAAATTGGAGCCGTGCTTCTGCCAAATTTTTGCGGCGCGATCAAGCCCTGGGCTCAGGTTTTCTTGCAGGTGTTGAGCCCAAGCACCGTGTAAAGGCCGCACCAGCCGACCAGTCCGGTGAGCAGCGGCAGGACGCCGATCCAGCCCCAGGGCGTTTGCGGGCCGACGAAAACCAGCGAAATCAGCGCAAGGCCGATGATGACGCGCAAAATGCGATCGAGTTGCCCGACATTCCTCATGACCTGTCTCCTCCGTGTTGAAGCGATGCCCTCTTGTTAGGGCAAGGGGAATACGGGGTCGGTGACTTCGGTCACGAATTCGAAAAATCTTCAAGACCGGCGCGGTCGCCGATCTCGATGCGGCCGCGCGAAAGCCGCACCAGCCCGGCGCGCTGGAACAGCGACAATTGCCGGCTGACCACCTCGCGCGCCGCGCCAATGTCCTCCGCAAGCTCCTGGTGCGTCGCCTCGAACGACGCGGCGTCCCCGGCGCGGGCGAGGACGGCGCCGGCCAGACGCGCGTCCACGCGCAAGAATGCGATGGTTTCAACGAGGCGCATCATTTCGGCGAGCCGCGCGCCAAAACGCTCGAACACGAACTCGGAAAATTCGCCGGATTCGCGCATCAACCGCTTGAACAGGGGTGGAGGGACCACGACCAGGCGCAAATCGGTTTCGGCGACGCCCTCGGCGGAATAGTCGAGCGCGCCCATCAGGCACAAAGTGGTTTGGACGCAGGTTTCGCCCGGCGCGATCCGGTAGAGCACGAGGCGGCGGCCGTTCTCGGCGGTGACGCCGACGCGCACGCCGCCTTCGAGCAGGACAACAAAACCCTGGCAGGGCGAGCCCGCCGAAAACAGGATCTTGCCCTTGGGAATCTTCAGCTCGGGCAGCCGCGCCAGATTTTCGCGCGCGTCGGCGTCGAGTTTGTGCAGGGGCGCGAAATGGTCGAGCCACATGGATCAAACGGACGCGTTTGCGACCAGGAAATCGCGAAACGCTTGGATGCGCGCGACATTCTTCATCTCGCTGGGATAGGCCAGCCAGCAATCGAACACCGGCATATCCAGGTGAAGGTCGAGGCGGGTCAGCGGCGACGAGACGTCGATGACATAATCGGGCAGGATCGCGACGCCCGCGCCGCGCTCGACCGCCTGGCGCACGGCGAACAGGTTGTTGATCGAAATGGAGGGCTCGCGCGGCTTTTTCGGGTCGCGGCCGGCGTAAAGCAGCAGGTTGAGGTTGTTGAGATAGGCCGGGCCGGACACGCCGAAGGCGAGGATGCGATGGGCGTCGAGGTCGGCGGCGCTCTGCGGCTGGCCGAAACGCTGGATGTAGGCCCGCGACGCATAGGCCGAATAGGTCAGCGAAAACAGTTTTCGGCGAATCAGATCGCTCTGGGTGGGCTCGCGCAGACGCAGGGCGACATCGGCCTCACGCATCGACAGGTCGAGTTCGTCGTCGGTGAGGATGACGGTGAGGGTGATATCGGGGTAAAGTTCGCGGAATTCCGCAAGGCGCGGCGCGAGCCAAGAAGCGCCGAAGCCGGTGTTGGCGGTGACGCGCAGCTCGCCGCGCGGCTTTTCGCGCGAATCGGACAGGCGCAGGCGCGCGCCCTCGAGCTTGGCCAGCACCTCCTGCACGGTGCGAAAAAGCATCTCGCCCTGCTCGGTCAGCAGCAGGCCGCGCGCGTGGCGGTGAAACAACGTGGTCTTGAGATCGTATTCGAGAGCGCTTACCTGACGGCTGACGGCGGATTGGCTCAGGTGCAGGGACTCGCCGGCATGGGTGAACGAGCCGGCCGAGGCGGCGGCGTGAAATATGCGTAGCTTGTCCCAGTCCATTGGCCCGCCCCGTCATGACGCCCTGGCATGGGAGTCATGCGTTCATTGCAGTCCGGTTACGCTATAGGAGGCGTCGATGTTTGCCTACGGAAAAAAGCTGAAACTGCCCAGCGCAGCGGAGGCGCTTCCGGGCCGCGCGCAAGCGATAGACCCGGGTCCGCGACATTTTGTCTTGGGGATGCCGCTGCAGCCGCCCTACCCCCGGGACACGCAAACCATCCAGTTCGGCCTGGGCTGTTTTTGGGGCGCCGAGCGCAAGTTCTGGCAGGTCCGGGGCGTGCATGTCACGGCGGTCGGCTATTCCGGCGGCTTCACGCCAAACCCCAGCTACGATGAGGTTTGCTCGGGCATGACAGGCCATGCCGAAACGGTGCAGGTGGTGTTCGACCCTGAGCGGATTCCGCTGGCGCAGCTCCTGAAGATTTTTTGGGAATCGCATGACCCCACCCAGGGCATGCGCCAGGGCAATGACATGGGAACGCAATATCGCTCTGCCATCTACTACACCAGCGAGGCGCAGCACGTCGCCGCGGAAGCCTCGAAAGCGGCCTACCAGTCTGCCCTGTCCCGGCATGGCTACGGGCCGATCACAACGGAGATCGCGGCGGCCGGTCCATTCTATTTCGCCGAGGAACACCATCAGCAATATCTCGCCAAAAATCCCGGCGGTTATTGCGGTCTGGGCGGCAGCGGAGTTTCCTGCCCGATTGGGCTTGAGGCCTGAGCAAAAATCCGAATAAATACGGCCGCGCCCGGGCGACGCGGCCCATTGAATTTCGTCGAAGACGTAATGGAAAGGTTTGGGCATGAGTTTTAGCAAAAAGGTCGAGAAGACGCTCGAAACGCTGCTGTTTGCCAGCCGCTGGCTGCTGGCGCCCTTCTTCCTGGCGCTGATTCTCTGCCTTGTGGCTTTGCTGGTCCAGGCCGAAATGCATGTCTACCATGTGATCTCGACGGTGTTCCGCGCCTCCGAAACCTCGGTGGTGCTCGATTCGCTCAGCCTGATCGACCTGACCTTTACCGGCGCCCTGGTGGTGCTGGTGATCTTCGCCGGCTACGAGAATTTCGTGTCCCGCATCGACCACCTCGACGAGCCCGACGGCGGCGCCGAAGCGACTAAGACCCAGGCCTCCTGGCCGACATGGATGCGCACCATCGATTTCAACGGGCTGAAGCTGAAGCTGATGTCGTCGATCGTGGCCATTTCGGCGATCCAGACCCTGCGCGTGCTGCTCGACATGAACAACCGCACCAACCAGGAACTGGCCTGGACTGTGGGCATCCACATGACCTTCGTGCTCTCCGCCGTGCTGCTGGCCTGGATGGACCGGATTTCCAGCCACGGCGAGGGGCATTGACGTTGACGCGCGCCTTGGTCTATCGCCGACGCAGTTAGACCGAGGAGAGTTCCCATGAGCCTGAAAAGACTTCACCCTGGCAAGCGCATGAGCCAGGGGGTTGCGCGCAGCGACATCGTTTACCTCGCGGGACAGGTGGCGGAAACCAAGGCGGGGTCTTCGGTGGCGGAGCAGACCAAGGAAATTTTGGGCCAGATCGACAAGCTGCTGGCCGAGGCCGGCACCGACAAGACCAAGATCATGATGGCGACCATCTATCTCGCCGACATCAAGACGTTCGCGGACATGAATCTGGCCTGGGACGCCTGGGTGGCCGAGGGCGCCACGCCGGCCCGCGCGACGGTCGAGGCCAAGCTGGTCGCCCCGGAATACAAGGTCGAGATCGCGGTGGTCGCGTCGATTTGATTTTTCCCTCTCCCCGCTAGCGGGGAGAGTTTTTTCCATTCAGCGGGTTGTCCTCGTCCCAGCCGTAGTTCAGCGTCTCGAAACGCATGTTGGCGAGGTCGAACAGGGCGAGACGCCCCACCATCGAGCGGCCGAAGCCGACAATCTCCCGGATCACCTCCAGCGCCATCAGCGCCCCGACCATGCCGGTGAGCGCGCCCAAAACCCCCGCCTCGGCGCAGGTCGGAACCGCGCCCGGCGGCGGCTTTTGCGGGAACAGGCAGCGATAGGTCGGGTTTGGCTTGCCGTCCGGCGCGGCCTCGAACGGTCGCAGGGTGGTGAGCGAGCCGTCGAACTGGCCGACCGCCGCCGTCACCAGCGGCTTTTTCGCGTAAAAGCAGGCGTCCGAGACGAAATAACGAGTATCGAAATTGTCGGAGCCGTCGGCGACGAGGTCGCAGTCGTCGATCAGCGCGCGCGCGTTGAGCTCCGTCAGCCTGACCGCCTCGACCTCGCAGGCGACATTGGGATTGAGCCGCTTCACCGCCTCGGCCGCAAGGACCGCCTTGCCCGCGCCGACATCCTCGTCGGCGAACAGGATTTGCCTTTGCAGGTTGGACAGCGACACTTTGTCGTCGTCGATGATTTTCAGCCGCCCTATCCCGGCCGCCGCCAGATAGAGCAGCAGCGGCGCGCCGAGCCCTCCCGCGCCGATCACGGCGACTTTCGCCGCCTTGAGCTTGCGCTGGCCGGGCCCGCCGATGTCGCGCAGCAGGATGTGACGCGCGTAGCGTTCGATTTCCTCGGGCGTGAGTTCGGGCAAAGGGGTCATGGGCGATCCAAAAAGAGCACGCCAAAGCCAAGCATGAATTCATTGACGAATCCATGCTTGCGCGTCACGCCCGTCCGCTCCACTCAAGCGCTTGTTCGAGCCGGTCGTCGCCCCAAAAAATTTCACCGTCCTGCGTGACGAAACTCGGCGCGCCGAACAGGCCGAGTTTTCGCGCGGTTTCCGTCTCTTCGCGCAGCAGCGCGCGAATGGGATCGGATCTGGATTGTTCCAGCAAATCCGCGGGAAGATCGAGGTCGGCCAGAATGCCGGCGAGCAGGGTTTCGTCGGAAATGACTTTTCCGAACCCGAATTGCGCGGCGAAAACGGCGCGCGAAAAATCGGGGCGGCGCGCGTCGGGCACCGCCAGCGCCAGACGCGCCGCATGAAGCGAATTCTGCGGAAATCCAGGGGGGTGCGTGAAAGGCTGCCCCCGCGCGGCGCAGGTGCGTTCGAGATCGCGCCACATGTAACGGCCCTTGGCGGGATAGATGTTGAAGGGGGAGTTCAGCCAGCCCTGGGCCGAAAAAATCGGCCCAAGCAGAAACGGCCGCCAGCGCAGGGCGACGCCAGCCTGTTGCGCCAGCTTTTCAATGCGATGGACCGACAGATAGGAATAGGTGCTGGCAAATTCATACCAGAAATCCAAATGGCGCAATGTCTCTTCCTCTCAAAGGGTTGCGAAGATTTGCGCGCCCACGGGTGGAACTGGGCGCAAAACACGGCTAGACGCTAAACAGGATTTCCGAAAAGTGGCCACCGGTTTTCGGATGAAAATCCTGCGAAAACAAAAGAACCTAAGCAAACATTCGTTGGCCGACCAACGACTATTTGCTCAGTCGTTCCGGAAAAGGGGAAGACGTGCCGCCGCCATCGACGAACCGCCTCGTCATCATCATCACGCTGGTTTGCATGGGGCTGTTCGCGCTCGCGCCGGAACTGGACCTGTCGGTCTCGCGGATGCTTTTTCGCGACGGCGGTTTTGTCGGCGCGTTCACCGCGGCCGGCGACGCGGCGCGACGCGTGTTCTGGGATGCGCCCTACGTCGTTCTCGCCGGTTTCCTCGCCGCCTACGCCCTGCGGCGCATGGGCCGCATCCGACGAGGCCCGGACGGCCGCGCCGTGATCTTTCTTGTCGCCACACTGGCGCTCGGTCCGGGGCTGCTGCTCAACGGCGCGCTCAAGGAGCATTCGGGCCGGCCGCGCCCGGTGTTCAGCAAAGAGTTCGGCGGCGACTGGGGGTTCAGGCCCTGGTACGATTTCCGTGGCGAATGCGACACCAACTGCTCCTTCGCCTCGGGCGAAACCGGCGCGTCCGCCTGGACGCTCGCGCCCGCGCTGCTGGCGCCGCCGCCGGCGCGCGCCTACGCGGTGGCCGCCGCGCTCCTGCTCACCGTCGCGACTGGCGCGCTGCGCGTCGCCTATGGCGGCCACTATCTGTCCGATGTCACGCTCGCCGCGTTGTTCACCATTCTGATCGTGCTCGCGGGCTATCGCTGGTATTCTCGCGGGTCCAAGAGCTGGATTTGACGCATGTTTTCCGACCTGCTGCTCGATGACGCCGCCTTTCTGTTGCGTTGGCTGCATGTGATCGCCGCCATGGTCTGGGTGGGCTCGGCCTTCGCCCTGCTGCGGCTCGATCTGGCGCTGCGCTCGCGTGAGGGCGGCGGCGCCCTGTTCCTCAACGGCGGCGCCTCGTTCCGTCTTTCGCGCACGACGCAGGCCGATGCGGACGAGCCGGCGCTGACCTTCAAGGTCGAGGCCTATGCGACCTGGTTCAGCGGTTTCGCCCTGATCTGCATGATTTTTTGCGCGGAGCCGCGGCTCTATCTGATTGACCCCCAGCTTTGGAACGCCGCGCCCTGGGCGGCGATCACCGTCGCGCTGGCGATGCTGCCGGCGGTGCTGCTCGTCTATGAAATCTTTTTCCGGCTGACGCGGCTCGAGGGCGACGCCGCGCTTTACAGCCTGTTCGGCTTTTGCGCGGCGCTCTCGGTCCTCATCTGCCTGCTGTTCGCCGGACGCGCCGCCTTTCCGCTGATCGGCGCGAACCTCGCCACTTTGATGGCCGGCAACATCGCTCACGTGATCGCCCCGGCGCAGCGCCGCAGGCTGAAAGCCCTGCGCGCGGGCGAGGCGCCGGACGAGGCCGACGCCAAAAAGGCGGGCGCGCGCGCCCTGCACAACCAGTATCTCGCGCTGCCCGTGGTTTTTTTCATGCTCGCGGGCCATGCGCCGCTGCTGTTTTCCGGGCCGCATCGCATCGGCGTCGCCATACTGGCGATCGGCGCCGGATTCTTGGTCCGCCGTTTTTTTCTGAAGCGCGCGCGGGGCGCCGGCTCCGAATGGGCGCTCGCAGCCGCCGCCGCCCTGCTGCTGGTGGCGATGTTGGCGCTGGCTTGGCCAAAAGCCCCGGAGGAAAAGGCGGCGCTCTCAGCCGGACAGGCGATTTCGCAACTGGTTCGCCCCGGCCCAGCGGCGGCGCACAGTCTGATCGAAGAGAAATGCGGCTGGTGCCATGCCGCCGCGCCCGCCTGGCCGGGTTTTTCGCGCCCGCCGGCCGGCCTCGATTTTTCCGACCGCGCGACGGTCGAAAAAAACGCCGCGGCCATTTTGCGCGCGGCGGTCTTGAGTTCAGCCATGCCGCCGCCTGGCGCCGCCCCGCCGCTCGACGACGAGGACAAGCTTTTGCTCTGGCGGGCGCTGCGGTGAGGCGAGTGGAGGCCCTGTCCTTCTCCCCTTGCGGGAGAAGGTGGCCCCGAAGGGGCCGGATGAGGGGTTCGTCCTGCTGCGAAGCGCTAGAGCGTTTTCGAGCGAAGCGGATGCCGGTTCGTGTGAAGAAAACGCGTCAAAACAAGAATCTAGAGCTTTTTCATGTGTCCATGAAACGTGAAAAAGCGCTAGAACTCGACGTCGAGTTCTTCCATCTCCTCCGGCTCGACTTTCGCGCCTTCGGCCCATTCGATCATGGGCGCCCAATTCAAGATATGGTCGCGATAGCCCGCCGCATCCGAATCCAGCGCCACGTGATAGGTGGCGAAGCGCGAGCACACCGGCGCGAACATGGCGTCGGCGACGGTCGGCTTGGCGCCGAACAGGAACGGGCCGCCATAATGGTCGAGGCATTCGCGAAAGATTTGCGTGATGCGCGCGATGTCGGGCTTGGCGCCCGACCAGATGCGGAAATTGGGGAAATCCCCCTTGATGTTCATCGGCAGGGCCGAGCGCAGATTGGCGAAGCCCGAGTGCATTTCACCCGACACGGCGCGGTTGTGGCTGCGCGCGGCGCGGTCCGCGGGCAGGAGGCCGGCCTTGGGGCAAATTTCCACGAGATATTCGGCGATGGCCAGCGTGTCCCAGACATGCACGCCGTGATGGTCGAGCGCCGGCGTGCGGAACGAGGGCGACAGCAACAGCAGTTCGGCGCGCGCGTCGGCGTCGTCGATCGGCACGCGCCGCTCCTCGAAATCGAGCCCGGCTATCTTGCACAGAAGCCATCCGCGCAGGGACCAGGAGGAATAGTTCTTGCTGCTGATGGTCAGGACCGCTTTGGGCATTGTCTCGCTCCCTGCCCGGCGAAGTTAAAGCAGGCGTTCCGTGCAAGCAATCCGCAAATTGCGTCCGCCGATGATCCGGGAAGACCGCAAGCGCTTGCGGCTTCGCCATTAGCCATTGGTATGCGACCATCTGTCAATTGTGACGCTTTTGCCTTGCAACAAAGATGCTAAGCTCCCGGTCCTCGGGTCGCGAGAAGGGAAACGTCCGCATATGCTGTATCGCGCTTATCAAGCCCAGTCCGACCTCATGGCGCCGGTCAAGGCCTATGCGCGGCTGGCGCTGGGAATGCTGAACGGGCATGCGGACGCCAATCCCCTGCTGCGCAACATCACGGCCGCCTACGAGATGGTGGAGCGCGCCGGCCTCACCCACGACCGCCCGCCCTATGGCGTGAAAAGCGTGCCGGTCGGCAATGCGGACCTGGAGATCGTCGAGGAGGCGGCTCTGGTCACGCCCTTCGCCACGCTGCTGCATTTCCGCAAGGATGTGGCGACGCCGCAGCCCCGCGTCCTGGTGATCGCGCCGCTGTCGGGCCATTTCGCCACGCTGTTGCGCTCGACCGTGCGCACGCTTTTGTCCGATCATGACGTCTATATCACCGACTGGCACAACGCCCGCGACGTGAGCCTGGAGGACGGCCGGTTCGGCTTCGACGAATATGTCGCGCATGTGATCCGCTTCCTCGAACATATCGGCCCCGGCGCCCATATCCTCGCGGTGTGCCAGCCCTGCGTGCAGGCCTTGGTGGCCGCCGCCGTGATGGCGGAGGACGACAATCCGGCGCAACCGGCCTCGATGACGCTGATGGCCGGGCCGATCGACACGCGCATCGCGCCGACCAAGGTCAACGACCTCGCCCGCGAAAAACCCATGTCCTGGTTCGAGAGCAATCTCATCGCCCGGGTGCCCTGGCGCTACAAGGGCGCGCGCCGGCGCGTCTATCCCGGTTTCATCCAGCTCTCCGCCTTCATGGCGATGAACATTGATCGCCATGTGAAGGCGCATGTCGACCTGTTCCACAATCTCGCCGGCGGCGAAGTGGAAAAGGCGAACCAGACCAAGGCTTTTTACGACGAATATTTCGCCGTGCTCGATCTGCCCGCGGAATTTTATCTGGAAACCGTGCAATGGGTGTTCCAGGACCACCAGTTGCCGCTGGGAACGCTGCAATACAAGGGCCGGACGGTGAACACCAAGGCGATCCGCAAGACGGCGCTGCTCACGGTGGAAGGCGAGCGCGACGACATTTGCGCCGTGGGCCAGACCATGGCGGCGCACGATCTCGCCTCGAGCCTGAAACCGTTTCGCAAGCGGCACCACCTCCAGGCCGGCGTCGGCCATTACGGCGTGTTCAGCGGCAAGAAGTGGGAAAATCAGGTCTATCCGATCGTCCGCAACATGATCCTGCAGAACGATTGAGGGGCGCCGCCCTGGCGGGGCGACGCTTTGATCACCCGCATCGTTACGCCGCGCGGACCGACGTCAGGAATCTGTGAACCTCTTCCTGGAGCATGTCAGACTCTGCGGCGAGGCGGCCCGCCGAGTTCAACACTTGCATCGAGGCTTCCGAGGAATTCGAAGCGGCCTGCGCCACCCCGGCGATGTTGTTCGACACCTCCGCCGTGCCGGCGGACGCCTGGGAGACGCTGCGGGCGATTTCGTCGGTCGCCGCGCCCTGCTGCTCGACCGCCGTGGCGATCGAGGCGGAAATCTGGTCCATCCGTTGGATCGTTTCCGTGATGTCGCCGATCGCTTTGGTGGACTCCGCGGTCGCGCCCTGGATCTGCTCGACCTGGGCCGAAATTTCCGCAGCGGCTTTCGCCGTCTGCTCGGCGAGCGTCTTCACCTCGTTGGCGACGACCGCAAACCCCTTGCCGGCTTCGCCCGCGCGCGCCGCCTCGATGGTGGCGTTCAGGGCCAGCAGGTTGGTTTGTCCGGCGATGGTCGAGATCAGCCCGACGAAGTCGCCGATATTCTTGGCGCCCTCCGACAGACGCGACACTTTTGCGGCGGCGCCCTCGGCGTCGCGCGCCGCCGACGCGGCGATGGTCGCGGATTCGTTGACGCGTTGACCGATCTCGGCCACCGAAGCGGACAGCTCCTCAGCCGCCGAAGCCGCGGTCTGGACATTGGCGGAGGCCTGCCCGGACGCCGAGGCCACCGCCAGCGATTGCTGGCTGGTCTGTTCGGCCGCAGCGGACATGGTTTGCGCCGCGGTCTGCAACTCGGTCGCCGCCGATGAAACAGCGCCGATGGCGCCCTCCGTCACGCGCTCGAAATCCCGGATCAAGCGATCGATCCGCTCGGCCCGCTGGCGGCGCAGAGAATCCTGCTCGGCCTGGGCCTGCTCCAACTTGCGGCGCTCGACGGCATGCTCTTGAAACACGCTCAGGGCGCGCGCGAGATCGCCGATATCATCGGTGAGGGTCGTGTGGGGAATCACGACGTCCAGTTGGTCGTTCGCGAGCAAGGCGACGCTCTTGTTGACGTCGCCAAGCGGCCTGAACAGACGGTTGAAGGCGATCGCGCCGAGCACGGACAGAATGACCAAGGCCAAGGTCGCGGCGATGACTATTCCTTTCATCAGGTTCTGGCGCGTTTCGACGAAATATTTCTTCTCGACGCCGACGAAGAGAACGCCAATGACCTTGCCGCCCGGGTCGAACACGGGGTCGTATTGCGTGTAATAAGGCCGCCCGAACAGCGTCGCCTCGCCGCGGAACATCCGCCCGGCCATCAATGCGGCGAATGCCGGGTGTTCTTGCCCCAGCATCGTGCCGACGGCGCGCTCGCCCTTTTCGTTCGTGATCGACGTCGTGCGACGGACGAAATCGCCCTGAGCGTCATCCCGGAGGAAAACAGTGGCGACGCCCCCCGTCACCGTCGAAACCTTGTCGACGACATCGTGGTCCTTGAAGTCCGGCATCCGCTGCGTCTGGACCTTTCGCACCACGCCATCAATGATTTCAACGGTTTCATTGGCGCCCACGTCCGCAAATGCGGTCGCGATGACCCGCGATTGCAGCTTGAGGTCCTCGTTCAGCTTGGCGTCGAGACTTTCCGAGGCGAGCCACATGACGGACGCCGTCACTGCGGCCGCGACCAGGGCGAGGCCCGGAACAAATAGGGCCAGCGCCTTGCCGCGCAGGTGAAGTTTTGGAAGAGTCATGAAGGGCGTCTCGGGTTGCTCGCCGCAAGGTTGCGCGAAACAACGGACTCAACCTAGGCGAGACAATTGAATCAACTCTTAAAATTGCGTCCCCATCCGCTCGCCCAGCATCGCCCGGGCGTCCGCGGCCGTGACGCCGCCCTCGCGCAGCGCGTGAAGGGTTTTGGAGCCCTTGCTCTTCGCCAGTTTCTTGCCGTCCTCGTCCAGCACCAACCGGTGATGGCGATAGTCGGGGGTGGGCAAGCCGAGCAGGGCTTGAAGCAAGACATGCAGGCCGGTCGCCGCTTCGAGGTCGGCGCCGCGCACCACGTCGGTCACCCCCTGCGCGGCATCGTCATGGACGCAGGCGAGGTGATAGGAGGCGGGGACGTCGCGGCGGCCGATCACCGCGTCGCCCCACAGCGCGGCGCGCGCGGTCATGACCTGCGGCGTGTCGCCCTCGAAAAATTCGCGGTAGGTCAGCGGACGCTCGATCTCCGCCAGCGCCCGCGCCATGTCGAGGCGCACGGCGAATTTTTCCCCCGCAGCGATTTTTTGCGCGCGCACATCGGGCGTCATGTCGCGGCACGAGCCGGGATAGAGCGGCGCGCCGTCGGGATCGCGCGCGCCTGCCGCCTTCGCGGCGATGGCGCCCCGCGTGCAGAAACAGGGATAGGCCAGCCCGCGCGCCAGCAAGCCGTCGAGCAGCGCCCGGTAGGCGCCAAAAAACCCCGACTGCCGGCGCTCGGGGCGCGGCCAGTCGAGGCCAAGCCATTGCAAATCCTCACGCGCCGCCTGTTCGAACTGAGGTTTTGAGCGCTCGCGGTCGATATCTTCGATGCGCAGCAGGAAAAGCCCGCCATGGGCGCGCGCCAGCCTCGCGTTCATCAGCGCGGAATAAGCGTGGCCCAGATGCAGGAACCCGTTGGGCGAGGGCGCGAAACGACAGATCAACATGTTTTTGTCTTGACGCGTTGTCTTCACGCGAACCGGCATCCACTTCGCTCGAAAGCGCTATCAGAAATCGCTGGCTATGCCCTTGCGCTCCCAGTCGCCGTAGCGCACCGGCTCAGGCCCGGACGGCCCGCAAAATTCCGGGGGACGCTCCGGCGCGGGCGGCGCGTTGCGGCGGCGCTCCTCGGCCTCGGCGAGCGCGCGCTGCGCCTCGGGCGAGATTTTCTTCGCCGCGACAGGCTGTTCGTCACTTGCTGGCCGCGCATCGCTCATTTTATTCAACCCATCGCTGTGATAGACAGAATTTCGGCCGATTCATAATGGAAACCCGCCGGCGCGCAACTCCCACCAATACGAGCGCATGATCAGAGACAAGGCAAGTTTCGGCCGACCCAAGACGGGTCCGGGAAAAACGGGTCCGGGCAGGACCAAACCGCAGACCGCCGAACAGGCCGCCGCCGAGGCGCTGGCCCATCCCGGCCTCGCCGCGCGCGTGGCCGCCGCCGCCATCATCGGCGACGTCATCCAGGGCGGCCATACGCTGGACGAAAAATTCGCCGCCGAGGCCGCGCCGTCGCGGCTGGCCGGCCTCGCCGAGCGCGACAAGGGCCTCGCCCGCTCGATCGCCACCGCCGCGCTGCGCCGGCTCGGCACCATCCGGCTGGCGCTGAGCCAATTGGTGGAAAAAGGCCTGCCGCGCAATTGCGCGTCGCTCGAATGGATTCTCATCGCCGGCTCCGCGCAAATCCTGTTCCTCGACATTCCCGACCATGCGGCGGTCGATCTCGCCGTGCGCGCCGCCCGGCTCGATACGAAAAGCGCCGGATTCGCCAATCTGGTCAACGGCGTGCTGCGCAATCTGATCCGCCGGCGCGACGAGTTTTTGGAGCAGTCCGACCCGCTGGAAGACGACACGCCGCATTGGCTGGCGGCGCGCTGGCGGCGGGTCTATGGCGAGGAGCGCGCCCAAAAAATCGCGGCCGCGCATCGCGACGAGCCGACCCTCGACCTCACCGTGAAGAGCGACGCGCAGGCCTGGGCCGAAAAACTCGGCGGGCGCGTGCTGCCGACTGGCTCCGTGCGGCTGGCGGCGCATACGCCGATTCCCGAACTGCCCGGATTTTCGGAGGGCGAATGGTGGGTGCAGGACGCCTCCGCCGCCCTGCCCGCGCGCGTGCTCGCGGTCAAGCCGGGCGAACGCGTGCTCGATCTGTGCGCCGCGCCCGGCGGCAAGACCGCGCAGCTCGCCAGCGCCGGCGCCAAGGTGACCGCGCTCGACCGTTCCGCCGAACGGCTCAAAATTCTCGCGGCCAATCTCACCCGGCTGCAACTGGAAGCGTCCGTCGCCGTCGGCGACGCCGCGCAGTTCAAGGCGGAGCCGTTCGACGCCATTCTGGTGGACGCCCCCTGCTCCGCCACCGGCACGGCCCGACGCTGCCCGGACGTGCCCTGGATCAAGAAGCCGGGCGACATTTCGGCGCTCGCCGCCATCCAGGCGCGCATTCTCGACCACGCCCTGACCCTGCTCAAACGCGGCGGGCGGCTGGTCTATTGCACCTGCTCGCTTGAGCCCGAAGAGGGCGAGGCGCAGATCGCCGCGCTGCTGCGGCGCAATCCCGACGTCTCCCACGAAAGGATCGATCCCGTGGCGCTCGGTCTGCCGGCGCAAGCCGCGACCCCCGACGGCGACCTGCGCCTGCTGCCGGACCTGCTGCCCGATCCCGATCCGCGCCAGCGCGGGCTCGACGGGTTTTTCATCGCAAGCCTGAAAAAACTCGGTTAGGCGGGATTTCCGAATAGGGGCTGCCGGTTTTCGGATAAGAATCCTGCTCAACCCAAAAGGCTAATCGTGAAATCGTTGGCGAACCAACGGTTTCATGATTAACGCCTCCTTAAGATTCATCGGCGAACGTGTGGCGTTGGGCAAACCCGTCCTACGTCTTGAGTTCCAAAGCCTTTGACGCAAACGAGCGCCCCCGCCACCCTCGTCCTTCTGCGCCTGCTCGCCGGGCGCGGGGCCAGGAGGGCGCGCGCCGCGCTGATGGCGCCCCTGCATCTCGTGTCGCGGTGGGGCGCGCCGGCCCCGGAACGGCTTCTCATCGCGCCGCAGGACATCCGCACCGGCGACGCCACCATCGCCGCCGACATTTATGCGGGTTTCTTCACCTTCGCCGGAAAAATCGTCGACAGCCGCGGGGTCTCGCCCTTCGCGCTGAAACCGCCGTCCGCGGAATGGGCGCGCATTCTGTATGGCTTCAGCTGGCTGCGCCATTTGCGCGCGGCGGATTCGGCGCTGGCGCGCGCCAACGCCCGCGCGCTGGTCAAGGAATTCATCGCGTTGTTGGGACAACCCTCGGCGCATCCGGCCTGGCGCCCCGATGTGGTCGCGCGCCGCGCCCTGTCGTGGCTCAGCCAGTCGCCCATGCTGCTGGAGAACGTCGAATACGAGGATTACCGGCGTTTTATTGACGTGCTCGTCGAGGGCCATAAGCGGCTGCGGCGCTGTCTCGACGTCGGGCTCTCCGGCGAGACGCAGCTGCTCGCGGCGACGGCCATGACCTCGTTCGCGCTGTGCTCGCAGGGCGCGGCGCCGCAGTTGAAAGCCGCCTCCGCCGCCTTGGCGGAGCAGCTCAAGCTGCAAGTCCTGCCCGATGGCGGGCCGCTGTCGCGCAATCCGCAAACCCTTGTTGACCTGCTGTTCGAGCTGCTGCCGCTGCGCCAGGCTTTTGCCGCGCGCGGTTTGCCGCCCCCCGATGATCTGCTGAACGCCATCGACCGGATGACTCCCGCCCTGCGCATGTTCCGCCACGGCGACGGGTCTCTCGCCTTGTTCAACGGCATGAGCGTCACCGCGCCCGACCGCGTCGCCACCCTGCTGGCCTATCAGGATTCGCGCTCGGCGGCGCTCGTCAGCGCCCCGCATGCGGGCTACCAGCGGCTTGCGGCCGGCGAAAGCCTTGCGATCGTCGATGTCGGGGCGCCGCCGCCGCCGCTGTTTTCGCGCAACGCCCATGCGGGTTGCCTGTCGTTCGAATATTCGCTGGGGCGCGACCGCGTGGTGGTCAATTGCGGCGCGCCCAATCGCCACCGGGCCGACCTGCGCGCCACCGCGCGCCTGACCGCCGCCCACTCCACCCTGACGCTCGACAACACCTCCTCCTGCATCATCGCCGGCCGACACGGCCTCGAGCGCAAATTCGAAGGCGAAATTCTTTTCGGGCCCACCGTCGCCTGCGAGCGCGAGGAGCGGCCGGAGGAAATCGCGGTCACGGCGAGTCACGACGGCTATCTCAAGCGTTTCGGCCTGCGGCACGAACGCCGGCTGGCCCTGAGCGCCGACGGCGCGGTGCTGCGCGGCCGCGACCGCCTTATCGGCGCCGGCGACCCGCCCGACATTCCCTATGCCCTGCGCTTCCACCTCCATCCGCGCATCGCCGCCTCGGCCCTGTACAATGGGCGGGGGGCGCTGCTGGTCGGGGCCGAGGGGGTTTTGGCGTTCGAGGCCGGGGGGCTGCCGGTTTCCATCGAAGAGAGCATTTTTTTCGCCGCGCCCGAGGGCCCGCGCCCCTGCGCCCAACTGGTGATCCACGGCCATGCTTCCGATATCGCCGAGGTGTCGTGGTCGTTCCGCAAGCAGGGCGGCGCGTAGGACATTTGTTTTGTGATTGGGCGAAGTCGGCTCATTCCGGAACTACGGGCTCCGGTGCCAACGTCCGCTGTCCCACGGTCAGGCGACTTCCAAACTGTGCGACTTCAAATCGACCGCTGATTCACCCGCTTCGACAACTCCTCGGCAATTTCCATCCGTTCGGAATAGCGGTCGCGGATGCTCGCCTGCTGAGCATCATCTCGGGCGACCGGTCGATTCCGTGCTCCGGTAATGGCCGTCGGTTTCGATGTCGGTACTGTCCGCCGGAAGCGCGAAACTATTGGATGCGCGCGATGATCTCGGGACGAAGCAGCTGGCGGTCGGCATAGAGAACGAAGCGTCGTTACAGCTGACGGTACACGATCCGGCCCCTCGGCCATCGGCCATCGGCCATCGGCCATCGGCCATCGGCCATCGGCCATCGGCCATCGGCCATCGGCTTGACCGTGGCGAGTGCGGCTCAATCGTCAAGCTTTAGTCGAGCGGACGGCGTATTCTAATACGGACTGAGGCGACCTTTCGCTTCTGCTTAAGGCTTTAGCTGCGTAAAGGACCGCGCGCGCCATATACTGAGAAGCACGTATCCGATCAATATACGAGAGAAAATGTGAGATTGTTGACACCTTTGCACAAAAAACGTGCTTGCTTTACGTGGCTTCCTGTTCGCATTTAGTCATGACTACATGCCACCGTTTGATCTGTGTTGCCTTCAGTGAGCGACACGGAAGCAGGAGACATCGGTGTGGGCGAATGACGAATATTCAGGCACCAATATCGGTTCGACTGATGATCTTAATGCACAGTTCATGGATCCCAGTGCAATCTTGTGCATGGCGGTGAAGCTGTCACCATTATGCAACAGGAAGCGACCTGCTGATCATACGGAGCGGTTTTATTGTTGCCTCCCGACAGGAACGGATTATGATCCTACCCCATTAATGATCAGGACTAAGTATCTTCATCATAAATACGTGTGACTCCAATGACCTATGAGCTTACAATATGTCGACATGGCGCGCTGGCAGGGCAGGCTGATTGGGCGGCAGGCTTGTCGGGGGATTTTAGCCAGAAGAATGTCCTGCAACTGTTCAAGGGCCAGGCCCAAGCGATTGCGGAAAGCTCGGCATTTGCCGGGGCCAACTCGTCAATCGGAGATATCGCGCGCAACAGCCTTAGCGACCGTGACTGTTTTCGCGACGAACCAACGGAAAACAGCTCTGGCGAGACAATCGTGTTTATGCAGGGCTCTGACGGAGGTGGCGAGGATGCGGCGCCGATCATCGCCACGCTGCCGTCTCGTCGACTAATTTGTGAATCGAATGGCCTGCGCTGGATCCTAAGAACGCGCGCATCCGTGACTGCTTGTGCGCTGCAAAGCGCTCGACGTCACGCGAAACTTTGGTGGACATTTGAGGGCGTTCCTGCGGATACGGATCCGGACAATCGGCCGCAAGAATCGCACGTGGTTGCGTTCATTAAGCTTGTAGGTCTGATGGAAGCTGCAGCGATGCCGCTGCTGCGAGAAGCTTATGGCACAGCTTTCAACGCCGCTACAGACAGCCGATTGCAAGAGGTGCAGGACGGATGGGACAGGATCAAAATCGCTATGGCTGACACGACAGCGCCGGAGGCTGCGGCTTTGGTCGACGCGATGTATGCGGAAGGGAATCATGTCTCCGACATCCGAGCAACAGAAAATACAGTTCCTCGACGTGGATTATTGGAACTCGAAGAGTTGGTGCACGGGATCGTTGGTGATCGACCGATGCCGAACGATAATTTTTGTATCGTTAGCTCGGTTCCCGGCTCACGAGGCGTGTTCTATCGAGAGGAAGGCCAGTCGCCTGACCGCACGGTGGTGATTGGTTTCGCTCGCCAAGCGAGCTCATCGGTCGGGTACGAATTTTTGCCAGCTGCTCAAAAGCGTAGAGCAAAAGAAGAATCTGTCTTACGGGTCTTGTCTGCCGCAAGGCCCATAAGCGCCTGGCTTGCGCAATATGAAGCAAAGAAGATTGATCGAATGTTGACAATAAAAGAGAGTGATACCTACGCTTACACGTGAAGCGCAGGTATCGAACGTATAACAATAGACAGGACGTAATACATTGTCATCTGGTGTTACCGAAGTATACGGAGCAATATTTTCCTCTGACCCCTTGCTACTTGAAGAAGAGAATCAAGTTGCATACGGGAAGGCGCTACTGAAGCATTTGTTGTTGCATAGAACGATTAGCTCATGCGTGCCGCTGCAGGTTGATTTACATGATAGTTTGTCTGTAGAGAAATTCCTGGCGACAGCAAACCACTCTACACGCAAACCAGAACCAAGTTTGATCGAACGCTACAAACAGTCACGTAGGGGACGAACGCCGTTATCGCCGGAAGACCTCAAAGCACTTCGCGAATTCACGCTGGTCTTCGACGCGCGGCAAACGCAAGAGCGACACGATCCACGATTTTCAGGTCACGAGGAAGCAATTGAAAGCTTGAAGGGAAAAGCGCAGGAATCCCAAATAAGTCAGCGCCTCCGAATTGCGGTCGTTGGATACCGGGTGGGCATCAGCAAATTGCCGGAAACGGGGTATTTCAACGAGCACCTCTGCCTGCTTGGCAGGCATCCGCAAATTACCCTGGACGGGACGGGAGAACCATCGCGGGAGCTTCGACTGAGCCGCACACGCGGGCTTGGGAACGCTGCCGAATGGGAGAATGAGGTCATCAGCGGCCTTGAATTGGCATTGCGCCGAGAGCCGCATATCGTCGTTTTTCCTGAATTCGCACTACCCTCTGAAAGCGAAGAATCGCAGTCGATCGAGAGGCGTATAAGAGAAGTTTCGGAGCGCGCGCAAGCCGATCACTTCATCTTCGCCGGCTCGCGTCATATTGGCGGCGCAAATCGCGGCCTCATCTTGTCCAGGAAAGGCGCGGCTGTTTCGCAGGCTTGGCCCCACCTAAAAACAGCATCGGCACGTGGGCTTGGCGAAAACGTCTTAGGGCCAGACACGCTTAAATTTCCTACTTACTGCGCAAGCATAACAATTGGCGAAACGACCACTGAATTCGCGATAATGGTCGCGATTTGCTATGACGCATTTGATCCAAGCATGTTTTTAAATCTTGTATTGCAGTGCCGTCTGTATTCGTCCTCGTTTCCATCAATAATTCTTGTTCCTTCTTTCAATACGTCTCGCCATTTTGTTGAGCTTTTACGCGACCTTAGCTGCGTTGCAAAGTGTGTGGTCGTTTATGTTAACGGACTTCATGGTGACGCAAAGATGTTTGCGTTCGGATATGCGATATTAGATTTGGTTGGCAAAGAATCAGTAGTAATCGACCAATTAAAGAACTCTGCTGCTATTGCGAATAAGAAGAAAGAGACTCTTAAAGCCAGACTAAAAGAATCAAGCCATGCTGACGATATTGTGACGGCGGATCGATTGCGAAAAGAAATAAATCTTTTTGATAAGAAAATCAACGCCATAAATTTATTAAGGTCGAGTCTAGCAGATCGCATTGAAGCGGGCTCATTAACGCACCTTCTAACGATTGAGCGCAGTGGCGTTGCGGGTGAACCCCTAGGATATTTTCGCTCAGATGACATCATTTATTACAATATAGATCCAGGCTTGGTATATGATTTGCAGCAATTTAGGGAATACTACTATTTGGGTGACAGTTTTTTACCGGAACCATTTTCGGCGGAACTAATCGATCAAACATTAAAGGAGATGCAGAACAGGTCATCCCGTCGTGATGCTTAGAATTCACGCAATTTCGGCGCGCACCCCAAATCCGGTCAAGGGCGCGGCGCGGACGAACGGAAGAGTGACGCGGTTGTCATCTTGGAAACGTAAGCAGGTCCGCGCCTTCGGCGGCCTTGATGCGGCGAATGACGGGTGTTCTTTTCCAAAGCAGTCCGTCGCCCAACGACCGGTTGCCGCCGATTCCCGACGAAGCCGTGCGGCGCATCGCGATGGTTTCTTTTTGGCACCCCTCGGATCGCTCGCGAGAGCGCTTTTCCTGCAAATTTCTACCTCAGGTTGAATTTCCCCCGCGCAAAACCGCTCAAAACTTGCGAATTTGTGCAAAAATACGCGATTTTCCGCTAAAAATCGTGCGGTTTTCGCGATTGCATCTCGCAGGTTGTAGCAACGGCGACCCTGCGTGAACGTTGTTCACCAGAATCCATGCGGCGGACAGCGGTGCTTTTCTCATTTTTTAACAGTAAGTTGGATGAGATTTCCTCCCCACAGGGATGTTTCACGTGAAAACAAAACATGAACATTGATTTGACACATTGACGTTTCGGCGCAATTCGCGGTTTTCACTTTTCGCCAAAGCGCGCCGCTTCTCCCGCCGCCGTTAGCCAAAACCCTTCCTTCCGTTTGATTCGCGCCAGAAACATGCTAAGCGCGGCGCAACCGCCCCGCCGGCTTGAACTGCGGATTTTTCGAGAGAGAGACAAGATGACCGACGCTCGTGTCCTGAAGCGCGCGCTGCTTTCCGTTTCCGACAAGACCGGCCTGATCGATTTCGCCCGCGCCCTTTCCGCGCGCGGCGTCGTTCTGATTTCAACCGGCGGCACACGCAAGGCGATCGCTGACGCGGGCGTCCCGGTGGTCGACGTCTCAGACGTCACCGGCTTTCCGGAAATGATGGACGGGCGCGTGAAAACCCTGCACCCCAAGGTGCATGGCGGCCTGCTGGCGATCCGCGAAAATCCCGAGCACGAGGCGGCCATGCTCGCCCATGGCATCGAGGCCATCGACCTCTTGGTGGTCAATCTCTATCCGTTCGAGGCCACCGTGGCCAAGGGCGCCGGCTGGGACGAGTCGATTGAAAACATCGACATCGGCGGACCCGCGATGATCCGCGCGGCGGCGAAGAACCACGACGATGTCGCCGTGGTCGTCGATGTCGCCGATTACGCCGTTGTTCTTGAATCGCTCGAAGCCCATGACGGCGCGACCACCCGCGCTTTGCGCAAAAAGCTGGCGCAAAAGGCCTATGCCCGCACCGCCGCTTACGATTCCGCCATCTCCAACTGGTTTGCGCAGGCGATTGGCGAGGACACCCCGGAATACCGCGCCGTCGGCGGCAAGCTGTCCGAGCTGATGCGCTATGGCGAGAACCCGCACCAGAAGGCGGGTTTTTATCTGACCGGCGAAAACCGGCCCGGCGTCGCCACGGCGCGGCAGGTGCAGGGCAAGCAGCTCTCCTACAACAATGTCAACGACACCGACGCCGCCTTCGAGCTGGCGTCGGAATTCGATCCCGCCCGCACGGCGGCGGTGGCCATCATCAAGCACGCCAACCCTTGCGGCGTCGCGGAAGGGTCGAGCCTGACCGACGCCTACCTCAAGGCGCTGGCCTGCGACCCCGTCTCGGCCTTCGGCGGCATTGTCGCGCTCAACAGAAAACTGGACGCCTCCGCCGCCTCCGAAATCGTGAAGATCTTCACCGAGGTGATCATCGCGCCCGACGCCGATGAAGACGCCATCGCCCTGATCGGCGCGAAGAAAAACCTGCGCCTGCTGCTCACCGGCGGCCTGTCCGACCCGCGCAAGGTGGGCCTCGCGGTGCGCTCGGTCTCGGGCGGCCTGCTGTTCCAGTCGCGCGACAATGCGGTCGTGGACGACATGGAATTGAAGATCGTCACCAAGCGCGCGCCCAATGCGCAGGAACTGGCCGACCTGAAATTCGCCTTCCGCGTGGCCAAGCACGTCAAGTCCAACGCCATCGTCTATGCCAAAAACGGCGCGACCGTCGGCATTGGCGCGGGCCAGATGAGCCGCGTCGATTCCTCGCGGATCGCCGCCTGGAAAGCCGCCGAAGCCGCCAAGGCGGCGGGCCTGCCGGAAACCCTGGCCAAGGGCTCCGTGGTCGCTTCCGACGCCTTCTTCCCGTTCGCCGACGGTTTGCTGGCTGCGGCCGAAGCGGGCGCGACGGCGGTGATCCAGCCCGGCGGCTCCATGCGCGACGACGAGGTGATCAAGGCGGCGGACGAGGCCGGCCTCGCCATGGTCTTGACCGGACATCGCCACTTCCGCCACTGAACGCGGCTTGGATCAACCGACACACAGCGCCGGCGGAGATTCCGCCGGCGTTTTGTTTTTTTTGCGCCGAGGCTTTTTCTTCCACAGGCGGCGCCAAACGGTGGATAGGGCGTCCCTAGCGGCGCCTTTGCCTTTCAATTGTCTCATTTCACGAGCCAAATTACTGAAATAAATAGAGTCTATCGTAGCGTTATGTTGCCATTCCTCCCCACGTCCTCCACGACCCTCGCCCCGAAATCTCCCGACGACCTGACCTCATGGAGCGAGGCGCCGGTCTGCGACAGATTGTTCGGACTTTATTCCACCGCCTTCAGCGAAACGGACCGCGCGCGCCAGGCGGCGCGCCTGCACTGGTCGTGCTGGCGCGCCTATCTTCGCCAACTGGCGAGCCAGGGCCGCGCCTCCCGACAGGCGCTGGCGCATATCATCGAGGAATCGCACGTCAATCCCGCCGTGATCGACCGCGCCGACGCCGTGGTGGTCGACGAACTGACCGACCTCGTGCTGCATCGCTACAGGCGCGCGCCCGAGCAGGCAAAAGACTATATCACGCGTCTGGTCTCGGCCGCCGCGCAGGTGGCGCAGGCCCGCGCGGCCTGAGCGACGAAAAAAGCCGATCCGGCGGGCCGGATCGGCTGGAACAAGGCATGGCGCGGATCGTCGCGCCCGGGCGGTTCAGACCGCGTGAACGTAGCCGCTCTGTTCGGCGAGGCCCGAAAGGCTGACCTCCGGTCGCGCGCCAAAATGCTGGATGATCTCCGCCGCCGCCAGCGCCCCGAGCCGGGCACAACGGTCGAGCGGTTTTCCTTGCGTCAGACCCGCCAGGAATCCGGCGGCGAACAGGTCGCCGGCGCCGGTCGTGTCCACGAGTTTTTCGATGGGCGCGGCGGGAACCGCAACGCTTTGGCCGGCGCGCAGGATCACCGCGCCCTTTTCGCTGCGGGTCACCGCCGCCAAAACCTTTTCATTTCGAAGCGCGGCGAGCGCGACATCGAAGTCGGCGGTCTGGAACAGGGCGTGCAGTTCGGACTCGTTGGCGAAGAGGATGTCGACGACGCCGTCGCGGATCAGCCCCAAGAATTCGTCGCGGTAGCGGTCGACGCAGAACGTGTCGGACAGGGTCAGCGCCACCTGCCGGCCCGCCGCGTGTGAAATTTTCGCGGCCTCGACAAAAGCTTCCTTCGCGTGCGGCGGGTCCCAGAGATAGCCTTCGAGATACAGGATTTTCGACGCCTTGATCGCGGCGGCGTCGAGATCGGCGACGGTGAGGTTCTGGCACGCGCCCAAATAGGTGTTCATGGTGCGCTGGCCATCGGGGGTCACCAGCACGAGGCAGCGCGCCGTGCTCGGCCCTTCGGTCGCGGGCGCGGTTGAAAAATGCACGCCCACGGCCTTGATGTCGTGGGTGAAGGCGCGGCCCGCCTCGTCGTCGCGCACTTTTCCGACAAAGGCGGCCTTTGCGCCGAAGCTGGCGAGGCCCGCCACGGTATTGGCCGCCGAGCCGCCCGAGACAATGGTGGTCGCGCCCATGGCGTCGTAAAGGGCCAGCGCCTGGGCCTCGTCCACGAGCTGCATGCCGCCTTTACGAAGACCTTGCGCGACAATGAAGTCGTCATCGACCGGGGCGAGGACATCGACAATAGCGTTGCCGAGCGCGAGGACGTCAAAATTTTGGGACATGGGGCGATCCTTGGAAAGGTTGGCTGCTCTTGCGGCGCCCCGCGCGCCCGGTCAAGGCCCGAAAAGCCGCAGCCGCGCGCGACGCCCGCGATTCAGCCCGGCCGCCTGCGGCGCAGACGCACATAAAAGGCGCCGGCGCCGCCATGGGGGCGCGCCGCCTCCTCGACCGATGACACCAGCGCGCGCAAAGCGGGTTCGCGCAGCCACAGCGGCACGACCCGCCGCAGCACCCCGCGCTCGCCAAAGTCGCCGCCTCCCTTGCCGGTGATCACCAGCACGATCCGCGTTTCGCGCGCATGGGCGCGGTGGACGAAGCCGATCAGCGCCGAATGGGCCTGCGCCTGGGTCATGCCGTGCAAATCGAGCCGGTCCTCGATGGCCTCGCGTCCCGAGGCGAGGCGTCGGCGCAGTTTCGGCTCCAAGGGCGCGAGCGGCGGCGGCTCCCGACGCGCCGGTTTCGCGGGAACGATAGGCGGCGCCATCGGCGAGGCCGGCGACGGCGTCGGCGGCCTCGCCGGCGCCAAATCCTCGCCCAGCATGCGCTTGCGCCCGGCGCGCGGAACGACATCGGCGACGACATGCCGCCAGAGGGCGAGCTCCTCGCGCGAGAGCAGGCGCAGTCTCTTCTTGCCGTCGCTCACGCCGCTACTCCTTCGGCAGCAGCAGATAGAACTGGCCGTGATGGCGCAAGGCGCCGGCGCGCGCGCCCGCGGCGTCGCCGAGGCCGAAGTAAATGTCGGCGCGGCCCGGCCCGACAATGGCCGAGCCTGTGTCCTGCGCGATCACCACCCGCCGAAACGGTTTTAGCGACTCGTCCCGCCACGGCAAGTCCGCGTCGATGAAGAACGGCAGGCCATAGGCCCAGATGGTTTTGTCGACCGCGATGGAGCGCAGCGGGGTCAGGGGGACGCCGCTCGCGCCTTCCGGCTGGGCGGAGCCGGTGTCGATGCGCCCCTCGAAAAACACGAAGGAGCGATTTTGGCGCAGCAAATCGTCGCCTTCCTCGCCTTTTTGCAGGCCATGCGCCCGCAACCAGGCGATCAGGCGCGGCATGGTCATTTCCGCCGGCGTCGCAACGCCGCGCTGGACCAGAATGCGGGCGATGGCCGTATAGGGCTGGCCGTTGCGACCGGCGAAGGACAGGCGCAACACCCGCCCGTCGGGCAGACGCACCCGCGCCGACCCCTGCACCTGGGCCAGAAACAGGTCGGCCGTGTCGCGCAGAAAGACAAGTTTTTGAGCGCCACTCGCCTCCAGGGCGCCATCCTCGATCTCACCACGGTCGGGATAGGGTTCGAGCCCGCCGGCGCGGCGTCTCGCGGCGGTGAGGCCCTGTAATTGCGTGGTTGTGACCAGATCGGGCGGCCGGCCGTAAACCGGCGTGGCGAATGCGCGGGTTGGCGTCAGCGATCCCGGAATTTCCGGCTGGTAATAGCCGGTGAAGAACGAATCGGGCGCCGAATCGGGAACGACGCGAAAGGCAGCGAAATGGCGGGCGAAAAAATCCGGCCCCGCCCCCCCGTGTTGCGCCAGGGCGCAAACCTTTTTCCACGCGGAGAGCTTCAGCTCGGGCAGGTTGCGCGCCGCCGGGAGGCGCGCGCAGCTTTTCCGCCAGACCGCGAGCGCTTCGGCGGAGGGATCCAGACCGACATTCGCCGGTTCGAGCGAGAATCCGCGCCCCTCCGCTAAGCAAGGCGCGGAAAGCAGGCCCGCGATCAGCAGCAGCAGGGGCGCGCGCAAAAGACTCACTGACCCGGCGAGGTCGCCACCAGCGTCCAGTTGGGCGTCGTCGCATCGTGGGGCCGCGCAAAAGTCCAGACATCAACCACATTGGTCGGCGTGCTGGGATCGCCCTCGATGAGCGCGCCATCGGGCCCATGCGTCGCGGTGATGAACTGGCCGTCGAATCGCACGGCGATGACGGCGAGGTTTTTCTCCGCCCGCGCCTCGACGATTCGGGCGTCGTTCAGGCCAACCAGCGTGGTCTGCATGGTTTCGCCGCGCGCCCTGCGCTCGTCCAGCGCCGTCTTGAAGCCGGCGAGCACGTCCGGGCTGGTCAACGACTGCAAAGCCTCTTCATCGCCGCGCGAAAAAGCCTGGACGATCATCTCATAGGCGGAACGGGCGCCGGCCAGAAAGATTTTTGGGGAAAAATCGCGCTGGGCGCGGCTGATCTGTTCAAAACCGCGCCAGACCGGGCCGCCGCGCTCCGCGCACTCCGCCCATTCCAGCTCGGCCGGCGAAAGCTGCGCCGGCGGCGCGCCGGGGGCGACCTGCGGGCCGTTCTCGAATCTTTGTTCAAAACCTTCCCGCTCGCCCAGCACCGAACGCAACTTCCACAAGACAAAAGCGGCGAGAACGACGAAAATGATAGTTATGGAATCAACCTGCATGGCGTCCTCGTGACAGGCCGGCGTTGCACCGCGACGATCGTGCGGCCATATGAGGGATGGGTAGCATTGCAGGCGCCCGCCAGCAAGGCGGGGAGGCGTACGGCATTGCGCGAAGGAAAGGCTTGGGGATGTTCCGTTCCATTTTCGGACCGGCGCTAATAATTTGGGTGGCCGCGGAGCTCGCGACCTTTTACGCGGTCGCGCATGTCATCGGCCTCGGCGGCGCCTTGCTGGCCGGGGTTGCGACGACGCTGCTGGGCTTCGCCAATTTGCGCGAGAACGCGAGCGTGGCGCTGCAGCGGGTGCGCGCCGCGGTCACCGGCGGCCGGGCGCGCGAGGGCGCGATGGCCGAGGGCATGATCGGCAGTTTCGGCGCGATCCTGCTGATCCTTCCGGGCTTCCTGTCCGACATCGTGGGCCTCGTGCTCACCATCCCGTCCGTGCGCGACGATCTCGCCTCGAAGATGCGCTCGCACCAGCCCGGGTCGGGCCGAAAAGCGGATCTGACCGCGATCGATCTCAACCCGAGCGAGTGGCGCATCACCGATGCATCCTCGGAGCGCAGGCCGCGCTGACGCGGGGCCGAATCGCCGGCGCTGCGGGAAGGGCCGCCTTGTTTTCCGGCGGTGTTTCGTGCTAGGCGCGAACAAGGCGGATTGTCCCGCCGCCTTGCGTCCCGTCGCTTTTTTCGCGCGGCGGCCAGGGTCCTCACCGACGCATCGGGTCAGGCCCGAAACAGGAGTTTTTCATGACCGACACCACCGGCGGCCAGGCCCCCGCACTGAATTGCCTGGTGCAGTACTGCAAGGACCTTTCCTTCGAGAACCCGAATGCGCCGCGTTCGCTGGGGCCGCAGGAAAAGGCGCCGAACATCAACATCCAGGTGAACGTCAACGCCAAGCAGCTCGCCGAGCAAGACTTCGAGGTGGACATCCTGCTTGAAGGCTCCGCCGGCGAAGGCGCCGACGCCCTGTTCAAGTTCGAGCTGACCTATGCCGGCGTGTTCCGCCTGATCAACATTCCCGCCGAGCAGTCGCATCCCGTGGTGATGATCGAGTGCCCGCGCCTGCTCTTCCCGTTCGCGCGCCAGATCGTCGCCGACGCCGTGCGCAACGGCGGCTTCCCCCCGCTCTATCTCGACCCCATCGACTTCGCCACGCTCTACGCCCAGCGCATGCAGCAGGCGCAGGCCGCGGCTGGCGCCCCGAACTGAGCCGACCCGCTCCAATGAAAAACCCGCCTGTCACGGCGGGTTTTTTGTTGACCGGGACTTCGCCGCTCAGGGCGTCATGATCACCGGCGTGCCGACGCTGACGCGGCTGTAGAGATCGGACACGTCCTCGTTGAGCATGCGGATGCAGCCATAGGACGCGCGCGAGCCGATGGAGCCGCGCATTTTCGCCGACGTGCCGTGGATGGCGATTTCAGAGCGGTCGAGCGTCAGCGCGGCCACCCCCATCGGGTTTGACGGCGAGCCCCCGCGAATGAAATTCGGCAGGTTGGGGTGATCTTGTTTCACCACGGCGGGCGGCGTCCAGTCGGGGTGGTAATGCTTGCCCTGGATATGGGCGGAGCCGAGCCATTCCTTGCCTGGCTTGGCCACGGCCACGGGATACTGAATGGCGCGGGCGTCATCGAGCACATAATAGAGTTTGCGCTGGCTCATGCTGATGACCACGGTTCCCGGGCCATAACTGGTGCGGAAATTGACGAGGTTAGTGCTGGCCTCGGCGACCGACGGCGCGGCGGCGGAGGCGAGGAGCGAAAGAGCGGCGACGGCAAGCGGCAATGAACGCATGGTGAACTCCCAGACGGCGAACCAGAGCAGTTTCTGCGGGTTTTCCTGAAGATGCCGTCACCAAACGCGCCGCACTAGCGTTTCGGCGCCACAGTCCGCGAAAATTTCGGCACGCAGCCCTAAGAAAAAATGAGACAATTTGCTCTAATTTTTATCAGCGTCTTCAAAGCGAAGCGGCGCCGCGCCGGCGGGTTCGAAAAGAAAAAGAGCCTGCTCGGAGAGACGAGCAGGCCCCGGTTGAAATGCGATGTCAAAACGTCCGGGCTGCGCCCGCAGGCTTGGGGCCGGGATCGTCGGGCGGCGTCGCCAGAGGGAAGATGACCGGCTGCGGCGACGAACGGTGGGCGATGTCCGCCGCCTTCTGCTGCGCAGGCGGAACCGTCTCAGCAGCGGGCTCGGGTTCGGGCTGCAGTTCGGCCTTGGCCTCGATCTCAACCTTGGCGGGCGGTTCGATCGTGGCCGGCGGCGGCGCGCTCTCCAGAACAGCGGGCTTCCCGGCCGGCGGAGGCTCCTCCATCGGCCCAGAAAGTTCTTCCTTGGGCTCGGCCCAGACATAGGCGTCAAGCTTGCCGGTGACCGGGGAAATCGGCGACCATTGCCGCGACCAGTTGCCATCCGCGAACCACATGGCGTCGCGGGGCGCCCGCGTGGCGCGCGACAGCCATTCGCGCACCAGGCCCTGCGCGTCATTTTCTCGATCCTCGAGTTCCGCCATGATCACGCACATGCGCGCGGTCGGACGCTGCCCCGAGGCGACCAGAGGCGCCATCACCTGACGGGCCAGGGCGAAATCGCGGGCGCCGATTGCGGCGGCGGCGACGACCATGGCGCTTTCGGGCGCCTCGGGGGCGCAACGCGCCAGCGACTTGGCGCGGTTCAGGCGGTCGGCGGCCGAATCGCCGACGCGCACATCGAGATAGGCGCGGGCGATTTCCGGATGCGGGGCCTTCGCATAAACCCCTTCCAGCATCTTCGAGGCCGCGCGCATGTCGCCTTTTCGCGAGAGCAGGCGGCCGAGCAGGACGGCGGCGGGGACCAGGGTCGCCTCCTTGGCCAGCGCGGCGCGCAGCAGTTTTATGGCGCGCGCGGGATCCGTCGCCTCGACGTCCATCGCGATCGCCGTGTCCAGCACCGCCTTTTGGCGGCGCGCGGTCTCGGCGTCGACGATTCTGGCCTTGATGTTCTGAGCGATGCAGTCATGCGCCGCCGCCCATTCCTTGGCCGCGGTGTGGCGGTCGAACACAGCCTGTCCCGACCAGCACAGCGGGCGGGCGTTCTGCGCCTGGAGCGCGACGGCGTGCGCGGCGTCCTGGTCGCCCTGGCGCAGGCTTTCGGCGTGCAGCCCGCGCAGGCCCAGCAGCTTGGTGTCCGAAATCGCGGTCATCTCACGGAAAACGCGCGCCGCCCTGACGCGGTCGCCGGCCAGTTGCGCGGTCTGCGCCTCCAGCAGCAGGGTGAGCGGCTCGGCGGGCAAATGTTTCTTCGCGTCGGCGGCGGCCTTTTCCGCGCGCTGCAAGTCGCCGGCGTTCGCCGCGACAATGCCGCGCGAAAGCGCGTCCAGGCCCAGGGCGCGTTTGCGGGCGCGCTGGGACACCGCCACCACCGTGGGGACCTTGAGAGCGAAGCTGAGCGACTTCCAGAGCAGCAGCAGGATGATCGCCGCCACCAGAACGAACGCAAGTCCGACCATCGGCGACGTTTCAATGTGACGGCCAAACCACTCGAGAACGAGCGTTCCCTTCGTCTCATGCAGAATGTCGAGGCCCCATGCGGCGCCGGCGATCAAAGCGAGGTATATCAGCGTTTTGAACATGGAAGACGCCCAAAGTAACAGAGAACGGTCAATTGTTGGCTTTACCGACGTTTTTCAGCGCGACTTCGAACTCCGCCCTGGCCGCGCTCTCGGCGCCGAGGCGAACGTTCGCGGCGTTCAACCAATCGGCGGCGGCGGCGCGCGCCGGCTCGGGCAGTTGCGCCACCAGCGCCACAGCGCCGGCCAGATCGCCAGCGGCGAGAGACTTCTGCGCCTTGGCGACCAGGGACGACGCCGATTCCTCCGGTGAAGCCGCCGAGCCGATGGGGCGGACCTTCACAAGCTTCGTGGCGTGCGTCTGGACGTAGGAAAGCGCCTTTTCCCAAGGTTTTGCGTCGGCGGCGGGCTGTTGCGGCCCAGGCGCCGCCGCAGCGACGATCTTCTCCGATAGCGCGGCAAAATCCGAAGTGAGCTTCGCCGGGGACGGCGTCGCCAGGCCGGCGCGCATCTGCGCGATGCGGTCGGGATCTGCGCCCATCCGCTCGAGGCCCCCGATAAAAGCGGAGGCGTCGAGCCCCTGTGTCAGCGCGGTGAGCGCCGATTGGGCCAGCACAAGCCGCGCGGAAGGGTCGGCGCGCGTCTGGCCCGCGTCGAGAGCGGACAGCGCCCGCGCCTCGGTCTTGGGCGCCGAAAGTTTGGTCTCGGCGGCGCTGAGCCGCTGGCTCAGTTCGGCGACCTGCGCCTGGGTGTCGGCGAGTTGCGACCGCGTCTCGGTGAGGCGTTCGACCAGCGCGCGTTCGCGCATGCTGAGGCTGGCGTCCGCCGCCTCCGTGGCGGCGGGGGCGGGCTCCGCCGGCTTCGCGGGCTCGACGGCCGCGGGCGCCGCCGTCTCGGCGGGCGGCGGCGCGTCGTTGCGGGCGGCGGGCTCGGCTGCCGGTTCCGCGGCGGGAGTTTTGGTCTCGGCGGTGTCGGGCTTGCCCTCACCCGAGGAAGCGGCTTCGGACGCGGCGGCGGGCTTCTCCGCCTCTGCCGGGACGACCGCCGCGGGTTCGGACTTGGCGGGTTCGGACTTGGCTGGCTCCGCTTTGGCCGGCTCGGGCGCGGGAGCCGCGACAGGCGCGGGAGCGACGGCGATCTTGGCCGCTGACGGCTTGTCGGCGGGGCTGTCGACAGGCGGCGCGAAAAAGTCCGTCAAATGGTCCAGTGAGAGATAAACGCCGCCGCCGATCGCCGCGAGTCCGACGACAGCTGCGACGGGCGCAAGGAGGCCGCGCTTGCGTTTCTCGGGCGTTGCGGACGCGTTGGCGGCCGGGGCCTTGCCGGGAAAAGGCGGCGGGGCGTCGCTTTTCGGCTTGGGAATTGGCGCGGGCCTGACCAGGGGACGCGCGGCCGCTTCGCTTTTCGGCGCGGGAGCGGGCGTCGGGCGCGGCGCGGCCTCGGGTTTCGAATTCGGCTTGGCGGCTGTGGGCGCCGGCGGGGGCTTTGGCGTGGGCGTCGCGGCGACGGGCGCCGGCGCAGGCTTTTCTGCGGGCGGCGCGACCTCGGGTTTTGGCGCTGGCTGGGCGGCGGCAGGCTTCGGCCCGGGCTTTTCGGCGGACGGCGCGACCTCGGGTTTTGGCGCCGGCTTCGCGACCGCAGGCGCATCGGGCCCAGGCGGCGGCGCGACAGGTCCGCCGAACGGTTTGGCGCTCTTCCCCTCGGCCCCCAGCTGAGCGGCGACAGGTTTCGGCCCGGGCTTTTCGGCAGACGGCGTGACTTCAGGTTTCGGCGGCGGCTTCGCGACCACAGGCGCATCGGGTCCGGGCGGAGGCGCGACAGGTCCGCCGAGCGGATTGGCGCCCTTCCCCTCGGCCCCAGGTTGGGGCTTGAGCTCCGGCTGGGGCTTGAGCTCCGGCTGGGGCTTGGGCGCCACAGGCTCCGGCGCCGGCGGCGTCACGCCCTTAGCCTGTTGTTCCTCGCCCTGTCCGTTTTGCGCGTTCATTATGCAGTCCCCTGCCGTTTGCCGGCATTATAGCCGCCGCGCGCGTCGGGAAAACCCCAGTTTGCGCACACAAGCGTTTTATATGGATCACGCGTTGGCGGCGATCGCCTCGGCGATGGCGACGGTGCGCCGCGCCATGTCGGCGTGGAGCCGCTCCACCATCCTGCCATCGATCTGCAGCGCGCCCTTGGACTGGTTCTCGGGCAGATCGAAGGTTTCGATGATTTTCCGCGCCCACAAAACCTCGGTTTCGGCGGGGGCGAACACGTCGTTGCAAATGTCCACCTGCTTGGGATGGATCAAGGTCTTGCCGTCCATGCCGAGATCGCGGCCCTGCTCGCATTCCGCGCGGAAACCGGCCTCATCCGAAAAATCGTTAAAAACCCCGTCGACGATGTCGACGCCATGGGCGCGGGCCGCCGCGACGCAGATCGACAGATAGGCCAGCATGGACTGACGTCCCGGGGTGAGGCGCGCGCGGGTCTCCTTGGCGATGTCATTGGTGCCCATCACCAGAACGGCGAGGCGCGAGGCCGGATCGAGCGCGGTGCGCACAATGGAATCGGCGTTGAGGATCGCGGTCGGCGTCTCCATCATCGCCCAGAGTTTTGTACGCTCGGGCGCGCCGAGATCGCGAATCGCCTTGGCGGTGATGGTGATGTCGCCGGGCGTCGAAACCTTTGGCAGCAGAATGGCGTCGGGACCCGCGGCGGCGGCGGCGGCGAGATCCTCCTTGCCCCACGGCGTGTGGGTTCCGTTGATGCGAATGACGACCTCGCGACGGCCAAATCCGCCCGCCGTGACGGCGGCGGCGACCTGCTCGCGCGCCAAAATTTTCGCATCGGGGGCGACGGCGTCCTCCAGGTCGAGAATCAGGGCGTCGGCGGCCAGCGTCCTGGCCTTTTCCAGCGCGCGAGCGTTCGACCCGGGCATGTAGAGCACGCTGCGGCGAGGACGTAGGCTGGTCATCATTGCTCCCTGGCGGCGTCCCTGGCTTCGCAAAAGGCGAAAAAGACGCATAAAAAACAAAAGTCGCGCGGGCTGCGCATCCGCAACCCGCCGCGACGCCAATACTGGCGCGCGCACCTTAATCGTTCGGACGGCTTCACGCCATTGTCATTTTGACGTTGAAGCTTGCTTCTTTGGGGGCGCCGCGGCCGCTTGCTCCGCGGGACGCGTTGCGGCAAAAGGGGCGCGCCGCCAGCGGCCAGGACTGGCGGCGCGGAGACTGTCCATGTGCGTCGCGAGTTTTCCCAAACGGCTGACCGAAGGCTACGAAAACTTCCTCAGCGGGCGTTTCGGCCGGGAGCGCGAGCGTTTCGAGGAATTGGCGCAGCGCGGCCAGAACCCGGAAATCCTGCTCATCGGCTGCTGCGACTCGCGCGTGTCCCCGGAGCTGATTTTCGACGCGGGGCCCGGCGAAATGTTCGTGGTGCGCAATGTCGCCAATCTCGCGCCGCCCTACAAGCCCAACGACGACTACCACGGCACCTCCGCGGCCATCGAATATGCGGTGATGGGCCTGAAGGTGAAGCATGTCGTGGTGATGGGGCACGCGGCCTGCGGCGGCATCCGGGCGTTCACCGAAATGCAGGCGGACCCCTACATGCGGCCTCTGGCCCCCGGCGATTTCATCGGCCGCTGGATCAAGCTGCTGGCGCCGGCGGCGGAAACGCTGGGGCCGCCGAGCGAGCCGCTGCGCGACTGGTCGGAGCGGCTGAACCACGAGTCGATCAAGCAAAGCCTCGCGAACCTGCGCACCTTCCCCTACATCGCCACGCTGGAAGAACGGGGCTGGCTGCACCTGCACGGCGCCTATTTCGGCGTCGCCACGGGGGAATTGCAGATTCTGAATGAAGAAACCGGGCAGTTCTGCCAGGCCTCGGCGCAAGCCTATCGCGAAGCGTTTTCGGCGACGCCGAGGTTTTGATTACTTCAGCAGCGTCCTCGCCATCATCTGGAACGCCCGCGCCCGGTGCGAGAGGGCTTCCGACCCGTCTGGCGGGATTCCGTGCTTTTCCTCGGCGGACATTTCCCCAAAAGTGCGAGCGTGGCCGTCGGGCGTGAAGCACGGATCATAGCCGAACCCGGCCATTCCGCGCGGCGGAAAGGCCAGGTCGCCAAAAACCTTGCCTTCGAAAACAGCCTCTTCGCCGTCAGGCCAGACCACGGCCAGCGCCGAGACGAAATGGGCGCGGCGGGAAGGCGAACCGGAGGCCTGCGCTTCCGCTTCGATCCGCGCCATGGCGGCGCCAAAATTTTTGGCCTCGCCCGCCCAACGGGCGGAATAAATCCCCGGCGCGCCGTCGAGCGCATCGACGCACAGGCCGGAATCGTCGGCGAAGGCCGGCAGGTTGGCGGCCTTGGCGGCGGCGCGGGCTTTTATGAGCGCGTTGCTCACAAAATCCGAGCCGGTTTCCTCCGGCTCAGCCAAACCCAGTTCGCCCGCCGAAACCGCCTCCACGCCATAGGGTGCGAGCAATTCGCGCATTTCGCGCAATTTGCCCGCGTTATGGGTGGCGATGACGAGCTTGCCCGTCAGCCTGCGGCTCATGCCGTGATCGCCTGCTTCTGCAATTGCACCAACTCCGTCACGCCCTTTCGCGCAAGGCCAAGAAGCTTTGTCAGCTCTTCCTCGGAAAAAACCGCCCCCTCGGCGGTCGCCTGGACCTCGACGAGACCTCCCGTCCCGGTGATGACGAAATTGCCGTCGGTGTGGGCGACCGAATCCTCGTCGTAATCGAGGTCGAGCACCGGAACGCCCTGGTAAATGCCGCAGGACACCGCCGCGACATGATCCTTGATCGGCATATCCTTGATCATCGAGCGGTCGCGCATCCACTTCAAACAATCGTGAAGGGCGACCCAGGCGCCGGTGATCGAGGCGGTGCGGGTGCCGCCGTCCGCCTGGATCACGTCGCAGTCGAGCGTGATCTGGCGCTCGCCGAGAGCCTGCAAATTGGTGACGGCGCGCAGGGAGCGGCCGATCAGCCGCTGGATCTCCTGCGTCCGTCCCGAGGGCTTCGAAGTCTCGCGGCGCGTGCGGGTGTGGGTGGCGCGCGGCAGCATGGCGTATTCGGCGGTGATCCAGCCTTTGCCTTGGCCGCGCAGCCATTGCGGCGGCTTGTCCTCCAGCGAGGCTGTGCACAGCACATGGGTGCCACCGAATTTCACCAGGCACGAGCCTTCGGCGTAGCGCGCGACATTGCGCTCGATGGAGACGGGGCGCATGGAGTCGGGCGCGCGTTTGGACGGACGCATTGTTCTTCCCTGGAAACGAGTTCGGTCGCGACCTGATAACAAGCCTTTCGGCAAACCGCAAAACTTTCGGGCCGATCAGGCGGCTACGTAAAGGATGCACGCAAAGGATGCATTGCGCGCGGCCGAGGACGGGATTAGCTTGGTTTTGGTGTTGACGTTTTTTTCCACAGTCAGTTGACGCAGGAGGCAGCAATGATCACGCGGTCCCGTGGATACTTTACCAGCGCTTTGGCGATGGCGGCGGCGTTCGGCTTCGTGCTCGCCACCAGCGCCCCGGCTGACGCGCGACCCGGCTACAGGGGCGGCGGCGGCGGCGGAGGCGGCGGCGTCTATCGCGGCGGCGGCGGCGGCTATCGCGGTGGTGGCGCCGTTTATCGCGGCGGCGCCGTTCGTGGCGGCGGCTACGCCTATCGCGGCGGCGGCTACCGTGGCGGCGGCTGGGGCGGATACGGCTGGGGCGCGCCCGTCGGGGCTGCGATCGGACTGGGCGTTCTCGGCGCCGCGGCCGCGGCGGCGGCCGCGTCATCCGGCGGGTATTGCCGCGTTCCCGTCTATGACAGCTGGGGCAATGTGGTCGGCTATCGCAACGCCTACTGCAACTGAGCCGGCATGGAAGGCAATCGGGGCGAAGCGAATTTTTGCGCTTCGCCCTTCCTTTCCCTTGATCGCCCTGCTATCTGCGGCGCATGAGCGCCCATCCCATCGAAAATGTCCGCAACTTCTCCATCGTCGCCCATATCGACCATGGCAAGTCCACCCTCGCCGACCGGCTGATCCAGCAGACCGGCACCGTGGCGGCGCGCGACATGAGCGAGCAAATGCTCGATTCCATGGACATCGAGCGCGAGCGCGGCATCACGATCAAGGCGCAGACCGTGCGCCTCGAATACAAGGCGCAGGACGGCAAGACCTATATTCTCAACCTGATGGACACGCCCGGGCACGTCGACTTCGCCTATGAAGTGTCGCGGTCGCTGGCCGCCTGCGAGGGCTCGCTGCTGGTGGTGGACGCCTCCCAGGGGGTTGAGGCCCAAACCCTCGCCAACGTCTATCACGCGCTCGACGCCGGCCACGAAATCGTGCCGGTGCTCAACAAGATCGACCTGCCCGCCGCCGAGCCCGACCGCATCAAGGCGCAGATCGAGGAGGTGATCGGCCTCGACGCCTCCGAAGCCGTGCCGATTTCGGCCAAGACCGGCATCAACATCGATCTGGTGCTGGAAGCCATCGTCAAGCGCCTGCCCCCGCCCAAAGGCGACGAGACCGCGCCGCTGAAGGCGCTCCTGGTTGATTCCTGGTACGACGCCTATCTCGGCGTGGTCGTGCTGGTGCGGATTTTCGATGGCGCGCTGAAAAAGGGCCAGAAAATCCAGATGCTCGCCACCGGCGCCCACTATGAAGTGGACCGCATAGGCGTGTTTCGCCCGAAAATGCAGGATGTGGAAAAACTCGGCCCCGGCGAGGTCGGTTTTATCACCGCGCAGATCAAGCAGGTGGCCGACACCCGCGTCGGCGACACCATTACCGACGAAAGAAAACCCTGCGCGGAAGCCATGCCCGGCTTCAAGCCGGCGCAGCCCGTGGTGTTCTGCGGCCTGTTCCCGGTGGACGCCGCCGATTTCGAGGATTTGCGCGCCGCCATGGGGCGGTTGCGGCTCAACGACGCCAGCTTCTCCTATGAAATGGAATCCTCCGCCGCGCTGGGCTTCGGCTTCCGCTGCGGTTTTCTCGGCCTGCTGCACCTGGAAATCATCCAGGAGCGGCTGGAGCGCGAGTTCAATCTCGACCTGATCGCCACCGCGCCCTCGGTCATCTACAAAATCCACATGAACAATGGCGATGTGATCGAGCTGCACAATCCCGCCGACATGCCCGATGTGGTCAAAATCGCGGAGATACAGGAACCCTGGATCAAGGCCACGATTTTGACGCCAGACGACTATCTCGGCTCCGTCCTAAAACTGTGCCAGGACCGGCGCGGCGTGCAGGTGGATTTGAACTACGTCGGCAAGCGCGCCATGGTGGTCTATGAACTGCCGCTCAATGAAGTGGTGTTCGATTTTTATGATCGCTTGAAGTCGATCTCCAAGGGCTACGCCTCGTTCGACTATGCGCTGACCGATTACCGCGCCGGCGATCTCGTCAAAATGTCGCTCCTGGTCAACGCCGAGCCGGTGGACGCCTTGTCCATGCTGGTGCATCGCACCCGCGCCGAATCGCGCGGGCGCGCCATGTGCGAAAAACTGCGCGAGCTGATCCCGCAGCACATGTTCCAGATTCCGATCCAGGCCGCCATTGGCGCGAAGATCATCGCCCGCGAAACCATCCGCGCCCTGCGAAAAGACGTGACCGCCAAGTGCTACGGCGGCGACGTCAGCCGCAAACGAAAACTGCTGGACAAGCAGAAGGAAGGCAAGAAGCGGATGCGCCAGTTCGGCAAGGTGGACATTCCGCAGGAAGCGTTCATCGCCGCGCTGAAAATGGACAGCTGAGATCAAGCCTCCTAAGCAAACATTCGTTGGTCGCCCAACGAATGTTTGCTTAGGTTCCTTTGTTTTCGCAGGATTTTCGTCCGAAAACCGGTGGCCACTTTTCGGAAATCCTGCTTAGATTGGGGCGCTTCGCAGGAGGCACCCCATGCGATTTCTTCCCCTGGCTTCGCTGATCTGCCTTTGGCCCGCCGCCGCCGGCGCCATTGACGACCGAGAATTCAAATCTCTCACGCCGATCCTAGCGCCGAAGCCGGGCGCGAAAATCTGTTTCGCGCGTCATTACGACCCTGACCATCTGCGCGCACATCCGCGCCAGAAGGTGACGGATTTGACACTGCTTTTGCGTGTGCGCGGCTATGACAAAACTGGTGAGACGGCCACGGCCGACGCCGAGCGCATCGCCTATGAATTCGCTCTGTCCGCCCGACGCCGCGCCGACAGAAAGGCTCTGACCGCAACCGGAGATTGCGCGGGCGCCGAAAAGGCCCGCTGCGCGGTTGAATGCGATGGCGGCGGCTTCGATCTCGCAAAATCAGGAGAGGGCGTCGCACTGAAATTGTCGGGCGAAGGCGTGGGCCTGGAGAACGATTGCGATACGTCTCGCGGCGTATTCATAGCCCCGGGCGCTGACGACAGAGTTTTTCAGCTTGAGCCGGCGCCGGACGCCGCCTGCGCGCCACTGGAGAAAAAAGTACTGGGCCGCTGAGCCTCCATCTCGCGCGTTCTAAGGCAACAACTTGACCAGTTCGTCGGCCTGCTTGCCCAAGGCGGCGAGATCGTCCGGCTTCAATGCCTTGGCGAAACATTGCCGCCAGGCCTCCTCGCCCTCGGCTTCGGCCTTTTGCGCCGCCTCCAACTGGGACTCGTCTTTCTCTTTGGACGCCTGATAGGCCTTTTGCGCCTTTTTCGCCTTCTGCTCGAACGTCTTCCACAAAGCCTGGCAGGCGGTCGAGGGTTTTGGCGCCTTCGCCGGCTGCGCCTGGATGACATAGAGCAGGTCGCCGCGCAGAACGCTCACCACCAGCGCATTGGGGGCGGTGGGCCCGACATCCTGCGCAAACGCGCCGAGCAGCGCCACCGCGCTCGGGTCAGCGCTCGTCGGAATCGGCGCGTGGAGCGAGAAGGCGGCGTCGCCGCCGATCGCCAGGGAATAGAAATTCACCGCCTTGAGCGCATCCGGGAGGGTTGACGGCAGGTTGAGGTTCTGGCTCTCCGGGTCGGCCCGCACGGCGGCCAGCCAGGCGTTCGCCACGCCCTGCGTGGTGACGGCGATGCTCGGGTCCTTTTCCGCTTTGGCGTAGACCACGGCGTCGAGCGCGTCGCCGCCGGGCGAATCGGGCGCCAGGCTCTCCGGCGAGAGTTCGCTCCGCTCGTAGCCCTGAGGTTTTGGACCGACGAGCGCGGACAATTGCTTGAGCAGCTCCGCACGTTCGGACTCCTCCAGTTTTTGGACCACCTCCTCTTTCGTGTTGGCGTCGACCGCCGCCTTGACCTTGGCGACCGCCGCCTGCCGGGCCGCGAAATAGGCGTCTTCCGCCGGCGTGGCCGCGCACAGGGACGCACAGGACAAAAGCGCGACCGCCGCCGCGAGCCAAATCCTCAACATGACGCGCTCCTTCCCGCCAAAAGGCGAAGCCCTGGGGCCAGCCTACGCCCGGCAGCGTCTCAACTCAACGACTCCAACTTGCGCGCCGTCCCGCGGGAACCGATTCGCACACCGAATATTTGCTCCCAGTCATCGGCGCGGAGACCTTGCGGGCGGCATGATACGGTTTCCGCAAGATCGCTTCGCGATCCGCGAAAACGAAATCGCGCGGAAATCCTTCAGGCGAAGGGCGGATTTCCGCGCGAGCGGAATACGATTTCCGAATTGATCCTTCGGAAATCGTATGAGAACGTTTTCGAGCGAAATAGATGCCGGTTCGCGTGAATAAAACGCGTCAAAACAAGACTCTAGAGCTTTTTCATGGCTCCATGAAACGTGAAAAAGCTCTAGTCCTGCGCGCTGATGACGCTGGCAAAACGCTTGCGGCACAGCGCCAGCGTGGCGACGCCGAGCGCGGCCATGACCAGCATCTGCGGCCACACCAGTTCGATTCCAGCGCCGCGATAAAGCACGGCTTGCGCGAAGGCGACGAAATGGGTGTTCGGCGTGAATTTCATCACGAATTGCAGCCAAGCCGGCATGGTTTCAAGCGGCGTGGTGCTGCCCGACAATAAGTACAAAGTGATGATCACCGGCAGCGCCAGCAGGCCGAACTGCGGCATGGTGCGCGCGAAAGTGGCGAGCAGCAGGCCCAGCGCCGTCACCGAAATCATGAACAGGATGGCGCCCGCGACGAACAGCGGCACGGATCCCTGGATGGGAATGCCCAGGCCCCAATGCACGACGAACAACAATGACAGCAGCGAGGCGCCGACGATCACCGCGCCATTGGCAAAAATCTTCGCCAGCATGATTTCAAGCGGCGTCACCGGCATCACCAGCAGATGCTCGATGGTGCCGTGCTCGCGCTCGCGGATCAACGCGGAGCCCGTCAGAATGATCGAGAGGATGGCGATATTGTTGATCACCTCCATCACCGCGGTGAACCACATGGAATTCAAATTCGGATTGAATTTCGAGCGCACGACGAGATCGACCGGCGCCGCGCCGGCGTGGTCGGATCGAGCGAGGAAGGACGCCGCTTCCCGCGCGATGATCTGCTGGATGTACACAGCGCCGTTTCCCGCCAGAGCCATGGCCGTGGCGTCGACATTGATCTGGATCGACGGTCTTTTGCCCGCCAGCGCCTCGGACTCGAATTTCGGCGGGATCTCCACGACAAAGACATAGCGGCCGCTGTCCATGCCCGGATCGATCTGGGCGGGCGTGATCACATCCGCCGTCTTGAACAAGGGCGGCAGCAGGGCGGAAACGATGCGGCGCGACAGGTCCGAACGGTCCTCGTCAACCACGGCGACCTGCGCGGATTCGACCTCGAATTTCAGGCCCGTGGCCACCTGCACCACAGCGACGGTGAAGACGTAGAAAATGACGGCGAGCAGGACCGGATCGGCCAAAAGGCTGCGCAATTCCTTGACGCTCAAACGAAAAATGCGCCGCAGCCCGGAAAGCATTCAAACCTCCTGCTTGCGCAGGGCCGCCAGCGCGCAAAGCTGGTAAACCAGCCCGAAGGCGAGGAGCACGGCGAGATTGGGCGCGAGACGCCAGAAATCGAGGCCTTTGGTGAAGGCGCCGATGCTGATTTCCTGGAACCAGCCACAGGGAAAGACAAGGCCAGCGAGCCGCCCGCTCTCCGACAGCGAAGCGACGGGAACGAGCAGTCCGGAGAAGTTGACGGCGGGAATGATCGAGACAATGGCTGTGAGAAACAGCGCCGCAACTTGCGTGCGCAAAAAGGTCGAAAACAGCAGGCCCAACGATGTCGTTGCGTAAATATAAAGCGCCGCGCCGAGAATCAGGGCGAGCGCGGAGCCGCGCACCGGCAGGCCAAACAGCAGAATGGCCGTCGCCAGCAGCACGCCGAAACTGACAAAGGACAAGGCGACATAGGGCGCCTGCTTGCCCAGCAGGAATTCCGTCCGCGTCACCGGCGTCGAGCGAAAATTGGCGATGGAGCCCACCTCCTTTTCCCGCACCACGCCGAGCGCCGTCAGCATAGAGGGAACCAGCATCAGGATCAGCATGAGCACGCCGGGAATGATCGAATAGACGCTCTTGAACGCCTGATTGTAGCGGAAGCGCGTCTCGATATTGATCGGCGAGGCCGCGACCGTCAGGCCGCGCCGGCGCTGCTGCTCGGCGAGCCAGGTCTGCGAAATGCCGGTGACATAGGAGCGAATGGTGTCGGCGCGAAACGGCATGGCGCCGTCGATCCACACCGCCGCCTGCGGGCTTTTCCCGGAGACGAGATCGCGGCCAAAACCGGCGGGAATTTCCAGCGCCAGCTTGAGCTCGCCGTTCGCCAGGCGGCGGTCGATTTCGCTGGCGGAGGTGATGTCGGGTTTTTGGCTGAAATAGCGGGAGCCCGAGAAATTTTCGAGCAGCTCGCGGCTTTCCAGCGAATTGTCCTGGTCGTAAACGGCGTAGGCGAGGTTCTCGACGTCGAAGGAAATGCCGTAGCCGAAGGTGAGCAGCAGGGTGAGCGGGCCGACGAAGGCGAAGACCAGCCTGAGACGATCGCGGAGAATTTCCATGCTCTCGCGGCGCGCATAGGCCCAGAGACGCGCGGGATCGAAGCGGCGAATTTTTTCGCCGCTCGCGCGCGCCGCGACAAAACCCAGCTCCTTCGGTTCGGCGAAATCGGCGGCCCCTTCGAGATAGCTGATAAACGTCTGCTCGAGATCAGGCTTGCCGCGCGCCTCCACCAGCGCGGCGGGCGCGCCGACCGCCAAGACCTTGCCCGCGTGCATGAGCGAAATGCGGTCGCAGCGCTCCGCCTCGTTCATGAAATGGGTGGAGATGAAAATGGTCACGCCGTCTTCGCGCGAAAGGCCGATCAGCAGACGCCAGAACGAATCCCGCGCCACCGGATCGACGCCGGAGGTCGGCTCGTCGAGGATCAGGACCTCGGGCTTGTGCAGCACCGCGACCGCGAGTTGCAGGCGCTGGCGCATGCCCAGCGGCAGACTTTCCGGCTTTTGGTCGGCAACTCCCTCCAGATCGAACCGCTCCAGCATCTCCTTCACCCGCGAGGAGGCGCCGGGCTCCGGCAATTCGAACAATTGGGCGTGCAGCACCATGTTTTGCCGCACCGTGAGTTCGGAATAGAGCGAAAAATTCTGCGACATGTAACCGACGCGCCGGCGGGTCGCCGTATCGCCCGCATCCAGCTTTTGCCCGAACAGAAGCGCCTCGCCTTCGGTCGGCGCCAGCAGGCCCGTGAGCATTTTCATCGTCGTGGACTTGCCGCAGCCGTTGGAGCCGAGGAAGCCGAAAATCTCGCCGCGCCTTATGCGAAAGTTGACGTGATCCACGGCGGTAAAATCGCCGAAGCGACAGGTCAGGTTTTCCGCCTCGATGGCGAACCCCTCGCCTTCCTTCAGCGGCGGCAGGACGACGGCGCGATGGTCGACCCGCGCTTCCGGCGGCAGCAGCGCGATGAAGGCGGCGTCCAGTGTTTTCTCGCCGGTCAGCGCGCGCAGTTCGGCAGGCGCGCCGGCGCCGATGACCTTTCCGCCGTTCAGCGCGGCGAGCCAGTCGAAGCGCTCGGCCTCCTCCATATAGGCCGTTGCGACCGCCACGCTCATGCCGGGCCGCCGCGCGCGGATGCGATCGATCAAATCCCAAAACTGCCGACGCGACAGCGGGTCCACCCCCGTGGTCGGCTCGTCGAGGATCAACAGGTCGGGATCGTGGATCAGCGCGCAGCACAGCGAAAGCTTCTGCTTCATGCCGCCGGACAATTTGCCGGCGGGACGGTCGGGGAACGGATCGAGGCCGGTGGACGCCAGCAAGTCCGCGATTCGCGCCTCGCGCTCCGCCCTGCCCTGCCCGAACAGCCGGCCGAAGAAGTCCAGATTTTCGAACACCGACAGCGTCGGATAGAGATTCTTGCCGAGCCCCTGCGGCATATAGGCGATGCGCGCGGCGCAAGCGGCGCGGTGGCGCGCGTCCGCCATGTCGCCGCCGAGCGCCGTCACGCTTCCGCTCTGGATGCGCCGCACCCCGGCCACCAGCGCCAGCAGGGTCGATTTGCCCACCCCGTCCGGGCCGATCAGCCCGATCATTTTCCCGGCGGGAAGTTTTATCGAGACCCCGTCGAGCGCCCGCGTCCGCCCATAGACATGGGTGACGTTTTCGAGGGCGGCCACATCGGTCATTGTGGCAGCTTGACCTTGAGCGCGTCAGGCCAGTCCTTGTTGCGGTCGATGCGCAGATAGGCCATGCCGCGCACGCCCGTCTTCACCTCCTGCTCGTATTTGCGCAGCAGGTCGGGCGGCAGCGTCAGTTTGACGCGAAACATCAGCTTTTCCCGCTCCTCCAGCGTCTCCACCACCTTGGGCGTGAATTGCGCCTCACTGGCGATGAAGGAGACTTTCGCGGGAATGACATATTGCGGGATGGCGTCGATGATCAGCCGCGCGTCATCGTCATAGGCGAGCAGGGTGGCCACATGCGCGGGGACGAACACGGTCATGTAGACGTCGGTGAGGTCGATCAGGGTGAGCACCCGCGATCCCGCCCCCAAGACTTCGCCGGCCTGCGCCAGCCGATATTGAATGCGGCCGCGCCGCGGCGCTTTGAGCGCGCTGTCGTCGAGCAGAGTGTTGATGCGCGTGATTTCCGCGCGCGCCGCGTCTATGGCGGCGACGGAATCGTTCAGGCTGGCCTTTCCGGCGTTGAGCGCGGCGAAGGCGACGTTTCGAATGGACTGACGCTGGTCGCGCAGGGCGGCGGTCGCAAACCCTTTGTCGAACAAGGCTTCCGCGCGAGCACATTCCTGTTCCGCCAGTTTGAGTTCGCTCTCGCGTTGGGCGATGACGGCCTCGGCCAGCGCGCGGGCCTGCTGGGCGCGGCGCTCCAAAGCTTCCGCCGCGCTCAATTGCGCGCGAACGTCGGCGACGTCCATGCGCGCGAGCACCTGGCCCTGATCGACCGCCTCGCCTTCCTTGACCAGCACCTCGGCGATACGGCCGGGCAATTTGGTGGCGATTTCCACCTGCTCCGACTCCAGCCGGCCATTGGCCGAGGCAAAACCGCCCGGCAGCGCTTTCGGGTGGAACTTTTCGATCAGCGCGTCGAGCTTTTCGTTCGCCGTGGCGGCGGGCGGAAAAATTGCGAGCGCGGCCACCAGGGCGACAGCCATTTGCCGTGAAAGCCCGCTCATCCCGTGGCGCATAGCCAGAACTCCCGTGCATCGAAGCTTAATCCATGATAGGCGGCGGCCACTTTGAACACAAGTGTTCAAATGCTATAAGGCTGTTCTTCGCCGGGGCATGTCGATGACCACAGCCGCCCAGAGCCAGATTCTCCGCGCCGCCCTCAAACTGTTCGGCGAGCGCGGCGCCACGCAGGTCAATGTCAAGGAGCTCGCCGAGGCCGCAGGCGTCGCGCGCGGAACGATCTACAACAATCTCGACGACCTCGCGGGCCTGTTCGACGCCGTCGCGGTGCAACTCGCCGCGCAGATGAGCGCGCAGGTGGAGCAAGCCATCGCGGGCCTGGACGAACCGGCGCAGCGCCTCGCTACGGGCATAAGGCTGCATGTTCTCTACGCGGCGCGCGACCCCGCCGTCGGACGGTTCATCCTCCGTTTCGGCTTCAGCGCCGCGGCCTTGCGCGAAATCTGGACCGGACAGGCCCTGGCCGACCTGCGCGACGGCCGCGCGCGCGGTTTCTACGATTTTCCCGAGGCGCAATTGGACGCGGTCGTGAATTTCATTTCGGGCGCGACCATCGGCGTCATCGCCTCGACGCTGGAGCGCCCGGAGCGCGCGGCCGAGGCCGGCATGGAGGCGGCCGAGCGGATTCTGATCGCCCTTGGCCTCACGCGTGCGGAGGCGAGGCGACGCGCCCGCGCGGCGACGCCGGAGTGACGCCCGCCCGGGTTCGGTCTATGCTGCCAGACGCTCACCAGAGGAGGCCGACCGCCGGCCTGCGCAGAAGACTTGCTTGAACTTGCCATCGCGATTGGCCTGATCGCGCTCAACGCCGTCTTCGCCCTGTCCGAACTTGCGCTGGTCTCCGCCCGAAAATCGAGGCTTTCCGCACTGGCGGACAGCGGCCGCGCCGGCGCGCGCGCGGCCCTGCGGCTCGCGGAGTCGCCCGGCCGTTTTCTATCCACGGTGCAGATCGGCATCACCTCCATCGGCGTGCTCGCCGGCGCCTTTTCCGGCGCGGCCCTGGGCGCGGCCCTGACGGGTTTTCTGCGCGCGCAAGACATTCCCAATTGGATCGCCGAACCCGCCGGCTTCGGGCTGGTGCTGGGCGCCATCACCTATCTGTCGGTCGTGGTCGGCGAACTCGTCCCCAAGCAACTGGCGCTGCGCGATCCCGAGAGCATCGCCTGCATCGTCGCGCCGGCCATGGCGATGATCTCGCGCGTCGCCGCCCCGCTGGTCTGGCTGCTCGACACCTCAACCCGTCTGGTGTTCAGGCTTTTCGGCGCGCCCGCCGCCGATTCGCGCGCCGTGACGGAAGAAGAAATCAAGACGCTGATGGCGGAGGCCGCCGGCGCCGGCGTGATCGAACGCGACGAGCATCGCATGATCTCCGGCGTGCTGCGCATGGGCGACCGCACGGCGCGGTCGCTGATGACGCCGCGCACCGAGGTCGAATGGCTCGATCTATCGCAACCGGAATCCGCGGTCCTCCTGGCTTTGCGCAAGGCGCGCCACGCGCGCCTGCCGGTCTCCGAAAATTCGCCGGATGAATTCCTCGGCGTGTTGCAGGTGAAGGACGTGCTCGACGCGGCGCTCGGCGGCGGCCCCATCGACCTGCGCGCGCTGCTCAAACCCGCGCCCATCGTGCCGGAAGGACTCGATGCGCTCGACCTCCTGGCGACGCTGCGCGCGGCGGAGGTTCCGGTGGCGCTGGTGCATGACGAATATGGCCAGTTCGAGGGATTGGCCACCCCGGCCGACGTGCTCGACGCCATAGCCGGCGCCTTCCGCTCGGACGACAGCGCCGACGAGCATGAAATGCTGCGCCGCGCCGACGGCTCCTGGCTGATCGCCGGGGCCACGCCTGCGGACGAAGTCGCGGATCACCTCGGCTTTCGTCTGCCCCAGGGCGAATTCGAAACCATGGCCGGCCTGATCCTTCACGCCATGCGCCGCCTGCCGGCCGCGGGCGAACACGTCGACATCGCCGGCTGGCGATTCGAGGTCGTCGATCTCGACGGACGCCGCATCGACAAGGTCCTGGCGATACGCAAGACGCACTGACGCGCGAGCGCGAGCGCGCGTCCTCAAATGGCGACCGCCCGCCGCGGCTACGCCGACGGGCGCTTTTCCGTCGAAGTCTAGAGCCCGTTCAGTGAACTCCCGTTCACCGAACGGGCGCTGGGTTTTTGTTTCTACGCGTTTTCTTCACGCGAACCGGCATCCACGTCGCTCGAAAACGCTCTAGTGTTCAACGGCTTGTGAGCGACGCGCATAACGCACCGCCGCTTCGGCCCTGACAACAGCGGCATTGTTCACGTTCCAGTCAAAGCCGGGCCTGGACGTCGTTCCGTCTGGCGCGAGCCTATGGACGATGCGGCGGTCGTCGACGCAATAATTGGAATACGCATGTTTGAGCTGATTTCGCTCGCACGCGGCGGCGAAATTGGCTTCGGAAGGCCACAGATTGAACGCCTGCGCCGAGGAGACAAGCCAGCCCGCGAGACCCAGCGCCATCGCTGCAACCGCGATCAACTGTTTCGTTTCCTTCGGGGCCGCGCTCGTTGATGGCGCCTCGGAACGAGGCTTCGTCAGCTTGGTCTGCGGTTCGTTCGATTGGAGGGAGTCGGTCTTGTTCATGGGTCTTCTCGGAAGAAAAACGATGCGAAAAACGTGCGCCGCACGCACACGGAGAATTGATGGTCAGATACGAAGGGACGACCAACGCGCTTCGTTGCATTTTATGCATTTGAAGAAAATTTGCGCAAAATGATCGCTAATCTTTACGGGCTTGCCCGCGCCTCCGGCTCGAGACGCGCCGTCACGAAGGCCTTGCGCCTTAATAAGTCTCGCCTGAATCGGCTGGCCGGCGGTCAAGCGGCCTGGCCGCCCTCGCCGGCGCTGGGAGCATCTTGGCGACCCCGTTCCTTCCCGATCCGAGCGGACGGTTGCGGCGCCGTACGCAGGCATTCGGCGCAGGTATCGCGCAACCATTTGCGATCCGCATCCGGTGGCGCTCCGACGGTTCCGTTGAACGCTTTCTTTTCGTGCGCGGCGATGAAGGTCTGCAGCTCGAATGCGACAAGCTCTGGAGAATTTTCTCCGACGTGGATCACGGGGCGTCAGCCTGAATTGCGTTCCCGACCAAATTCCTGATAACGGGCAAGACCTGTCGCGGCCGCCATTGCGGCAAGCCCGTGACGACCCTCTCGACCGCGTGATTCTTTCTGGTTGGCGACTTTTTTTGCCCTGGGTTGGGCGAGGTCGTCTAACCCCTTGTTTTGACTGGAGCGGGCGAAGGGATTCGAACCCTCGACCCCAACCTTGGCAAGGTTGTGCTCTACCCCTGAGCTACACCCGCATCCGTCAAGCGCCGCTGGCCGCGGCATGACGGCTATATGCCGCAAACTTTTGGACATTGCAACAGGGCCGTGACCACTTTTTTTTCAAAACCTGTCTCTCGGGACCTGGGCGATAAAATTGGGGCCCCTCCGCGCCAAAAAACTTGCGAAAGGGCCGGCGCGCCGCCATTTTAGCCGGCAAATCCGTCCCTGCACCCAATGGAATGCCTCATGCCCGGCCCGCAATCGCCCTCCCCCGCCATGGCGCCGCAAAGGCCCGATATCGTCGATGTCACCCTGCAAGGATTCCGCGCGGAGGTGATGGAGGAATCGTTTGACCGCCCCGTGCTGGTGGACTTCTGGGCGCCCTGGTGCGGGCCGTGCAAGCAGCTGACCCCGCGCCTGGAAAAAATCGTGCGCGAGGCGCGCGGAAAAGTGCGTCTCGCCAAGATGAACATCGACGAACACCCGCAGATCGCGCAGAAAATGGGCGTCCAGTCCGTGCCGGCCGTGGTCGCCTTCGTCCAGGGCCAGATGGCCGACGCCTTTACCGGCGCCTTGCCGGAAAGCGAGATCAAAGCTTTTATTCAGCGCCTGCTCGGCCCCGGCGGCGTCGATGTGGAAGCCCTGCTCGCCGAATCGCAGGCTCTGCTCGAGGCCGGGCAGGTCGCCGTGGCCGAAGCGGGATTCGCGCAGATTCTGCAAAACGATCCCGAGCAGCCTGCGGCGCTCGCCGGCCTCGCCCGCTGCGCCCTGGCGCAAGGCGATTCGGAGCAGGCCAAGGCGATTCTCGCGCAAATCCCGGAAAAACACGCCAACACCCCCGCCGTGGCCGCCGCCCGCGCCGCCCTGGCGCTGGAAGAAAAGGCCGGCGGGGTCGGCGACATGGCGTTGCTGCTGGCGCGCGTCGAAACCGCGCCGCACGACCATCCGGCGCGCTACGACCTCGCCGTCGCCCTCAATGCGGCCGGAAAACGCGAGGCGGCGGCGCAGGAGCTGCTGGTGATCATCAAGCACGACCGCAAGTGGAACGACGAAGCCGCGCGAAAACTGCTCTTGGAATTTTTCGACAGCTGGGGCCCGGCCGACCCGGCCACCCGCGCCGCGCGCCGGCAATTGTCGTCGCTGCTGTTTTCCTGAGGAGCCTCCATGGGGATGAACAAACCCTACCGGGCGCCGACGGAGCTTCCCGACGAATTGCCGCTGTTTCCGCTCACCGGCGCCATTCTGCTGCCGGGCGGACAATTGCCGCTGAACATTTTCGAGCCGCGCTATCTCGCCATGTTCGACGACGCCATGCGCGCCGAACGGATCATCGGCTTGATCCAGCCGCGCGACGACCGCGATGGGGCGCCGGGCGAGACGCCGCCGCTTCGCCCCATCGGCGCCGCGGGCCGCATCACGCAAATGTCGGAGACCGGCGACGGCCGCTATTTTGTCGTGCTCAGCGGCATCGCGCGCTTCCGGCTGGTCGAGGAACTGCCGGTCGAGGCCCCCTACCGCCGGGCGCGCGTCGATTTTTCCGAATTTTCGGACGATTTCGCTCCCGAGGAGACCATCTCGCCGGAGCGTCGCGATGGACTCAACGTCATCGCCTTCGACCTCGCCAAGGCGTTGAAACTCGACATCGCCCGCAAGGACATCGAGGCCATGCCGGATTTCGACATGATCTCCGTGTTCTCGATGATCGGCCCGTTCAACCCCTCGGAAAAGCAGGCGCTGCTCGAAACCACGGGCCTGACGGGCCGCGCCGACCTGCTGCTCGCGCTGGCGGAAATCGCCCTGTCGCGCGCCACCCATTCCGATCGCCCCCTGCAATAGGATTCTGAAATGACCGAGGAAAGAAAATCCGTCGCCGGCGCCGCCGGCATCGATCCGCGCCTGCTGGAGATCCTGGTCTGCCCGCTGACCAAGACCGTGCTGCGCTTCGATGCCGAACGCAACGAACTGGTGTCGCTGGCGGCGCGCCTCGCCTATCCGATCCGCGACGGCATTCCGATCATGCTGCCGGAAGAAGCGCGCCGACTCGAGGATGATGCCGCCTGATTATTGAGCGATTTGCCTGGCAGGCCAGCATTCTTGTTAAAATTTGCGCATGACTCTCACGCTGACTGTGCCTAAAAATGGCACAGCTTGCGCATACCTGTCAGGCATAACGGCTATTTTCTGGTCCCCGTCATGAAGCTCATCACCGCCATCATCAAACCCTTCAAACTCGATGAAGTCCGAGAACGCCTGCTGGAATTGAAGATCGACGGGATGACCGTCAGCGAGGCCAAGGGTTATGGCCGGCAGAAGGGCCATACCGAAATCTATCGCGGCGCCGAATATATGGTCAGCTTCCTGCCGAAGCTGCGGGTCGAGATCGTCGTCCGCGACGAACAGGTCGCGTCGGCGCTCGAAGCCATCGTATCGGCCTCCCGCACCGGCCAGATCGGCGACGGCAAGATTTTCGTCAGCCCGATTGAGCACGCGTTGCGCATCCGAACCGGCGAAACCGACAACGACGCGGTCTGACCGCGAACAAAGGCCCTCCCCATGAAAAAGTATCTTGCCCGCCCCGGCGTCGCCGGGGCGCTGGGAATGCTTTGCTGCGCGACGCCCGCCCTGGCGGCCGATGCGAAGATCGACGCGGGCGACACCGGCTTCATGATTTTTTCGACCGCGCTGGTGCTGATGATGACCCTGCCGGGTCTGGCCCTGTTCTACGCCGGCATGGTGCGCAAGAAGAACGTGCTCGCGACCATGGCGCAGAGCCTGATGGCGACGGCGCTGGTGTCGCTGCTGTGGTTCGGGATCGGCTACAGCCTGTCGTTCCGCGGCGACGGCGCCTGGATCGGCGACTTTTCCGCCCCGTTCCTGAGCGGCATCGGCCTCGACACGATCAGCCCGCTGGCCAAGACCATTCCAGAACTGTTGTTCTGCATCTACCAGATGACATTCGCCATCATCACAGTGGCGCTGATCGGCGGCGCCGCGGCGGACCGGATGAAATTCTCGGCCTTCACCCTGTTCGCCGCGCTCTGGCTGTTCGTCGTCTACATTCCCAGCGCCCACTGGGTCTGGGGCAACGGCTTCTTGCAGACTCTCGGCGTGATCGACTTCGCCGGCGGCACCGTCGTGCACATCAACGCGGGCATTGCCGGCCTGATCGCCGCGCTGATGGTCGGCAACCGCATGGGCTATGGCCGCGAAAACCTGTCTCCTTATGACCTGTCCATGGCTTTCGTCGGCTTAGGGCTGCTTTGGGTGGGCTGGTTCGGCTTCAATGGCGGCTCGGCTCTGGGGGTCGGCTCGCGCGCGGTCTACGCCATCACCGCAACGCATCTTTCGGCCTGCGCCGGCGCGCTGGTGTGGGGCGGCATCGAATGGGCCCAGCGCGGAAAACCCTCCGTGCTCGGCCTGATCTCGGGCGCCGTTGCGGGTCTCGGCACGATCACCCCGGCCTCGGGCTTTGTCCTGCCCTGGCATGGCGCGGTGATCGGCCTGCTCGCCGGCTTCATCTGCTTCTGGGCCTCGACCGTGCTCAAGATGAGACTGCGCTACGACGATTCGCTCGACGTGTTCGGCGTCCACGGCGTCGGCGGCGTTTTGGGCACCTTGCTGGCGGGCGTGTTCGCCACCGCGTCCGTGAGCGCCGCCGACGGACAGCCGGGCGTTTCCGGCCTGATCGAGGGCAACTGGCATCAGCTGATGGTCCAGGGCGTCGGCGTGCTCGTCGTCGGGCTGTGGTGCGCGCTCGGCACCGCCATCGTGCTCAAATTCGTCGATCTCGTCATCGGCCTGCGCGCGAGCCCGGACCAGGAGCGCGAAGGCCTCGACCTCGCCCTGCACGGGGAATCGCTGCACGCTTGACCGTCTTGGTCGCAAGCGTTCAATTGTGAACCGATCGGCGCCGCGGCCCAGCCGCGGCGCTTTTTTGTCTGGGGACGGTTATGGCGCGCGCAGTCGACGAATTGCTTGAGATTCTCGATCTTGAAAAGATCGAGGAAAATCTGTTTCGCGGCCGCAGCCCCCAGGTCGGCTGGCAGCGCGTGTTCGGCGGTCTGGTGATCGCCCAGGCGCTGGTTGCGGCGCAACGCACCGCGCCTCAGGCCCCCGCCCACTCCCTCCATGGCTATTTCCTGCTCGGCGGCGATCCCTCCACCCCCATCGTCTATCAGGTCGATCGCATTCGCGACGGTCGCAGTTTTGCGACCCGCCGCTGCCAGGCCATCCAGCACGGCCGCGTCATTTTTTCGATGGCCGCCTCGTTCTTCAATGCGGAGGACGGGCTCGAGCACGCGTTTTCGCCGCCAGACGTCCCAGCTCCAGAAAACTTGCCTGACGAGAGTGATTTCCTCGCCCGCTACGGGGCGCAAATGCCCGAACCGGTGCGCCGCTATTTTCAGCGGGAGCGCCCCATCGAAATGCGGCCCGTCGACCCCGGTCGCTATATTTCGCGCGGAAAACAGGACGATCCCGTGCAAAAAGTCTGGGTGCGCGCCACCGCGCTCCTGCCCGACGATCCCGCGCTGCATCGCGCGACGCTGGCCTATTTTTCCGACATGACCCTGCTCGACACCTCGCTGATCGCGCACGGCCGCTCGGTGTTCCATCCCGACATCCAGGCGGCGAGCCTCGACCACGCGCTGTGGATGCATCGCCCGTTCCGCGCCGACGAGTGGATGCTTTATGTGCAGGACAGCCCCAACGCGCGCGGCGGCCTCGGCTTCAGCCGGGGCGCGCTCTACAGCCGCGACGGCGCGCTGATCGCCTCGGTCGCGCAGGAAGGCCTCATTCGCCTTCGCCGCGATCCGGCGCCGGGCCTGGGGCAGTGGTGAGGAAAAAGGCGCCGCCCGCATCGCCGCCGCGCGAGTCTGCCTAATTTATCGCCATCTGCCTCTCCGGAAGGCGGATTGCGCGGGAAAAGCCGCGCTTCTGCTCAAAAAACCTAATGAATCCCTACGACTCAGCGTCTGGCATGGTCCTTGTTAAGGCAGAGCAGGTCGCCGGCTGTGCCCGGCCGGCCCGCCCAAGAAGCGAAATTTTCTTTCGCCAAGAACAGGGATCAACAAATGAAAATCGTAACGGCGATCATCAAACCGTTCAAACTGGATGAGGTGCGCGACGCGCTGACCGCGGTCGGCGTCCACGGCCTCACGGTCACGGAAGTGAAGGGCTACGGCCGCCAGAAGGGCCACACCGAAATCTATCGCGGCGCCGAATATGCCGTGAGCTTCCTGCCGAAGCTGAAGATCGAAGTCGCGGTGGCCGCCGATCTCGTGGCCAAGGCGATCGAGGCCATTTCCGGCGCCGCGCGCACCGGCCAGATCGGCGACGGCAAGATTTTCGTCAGCCCGCTAGAGCAGGCGATCCGCATCCGCACCGGCGAGCGTGATTCCGACGCGCTCTGATCCCTTCCCGCGATGGTCCGCCCCGACCCGGAGGCGTGGGACCGGACTTCGCCAACTCATGTGTCCCAGGAGTGAAATGATGAATTTGTCACCATCGAAGACCGGGCTGAAAGCGCTCGGGCTCGCCTTAGCCGGCGTGGCCCTCTGCGCTTGCGCGGCCTATGCCCAAGACGCGGCGCCCGCCGCGGCCGCGGCCGCGGCTGCTGCGCCTGAACCCGCCGCCGCCGCAGCGGCGACGCCCGTCCCCAACAAGGGCGACACCGCCTGGCTGCTGATCTCCAGCGCGCTGGTGCTGATGATGTCCATCCCGGGTCTCGCCCTGTTCTACGGCGGTCTCGTTCGCACCAAGAACATGCTGTCGATCCTCACCCAGGTTTTCGCCATCGTCTCGCTGGTCGGCGTGGTCTGGACGCTCTACGGCTATTCCATGACCTTCACCAACGGCGGCGCCGTCAACGACTTTGTCGGCGGTTTCTCCAAGGTCTTCCTGAGCGGCGTGACCCCCAGCTCGGTCGCGGCCACCTTCTCCAACGGCGTCGTGGTTCCGGAACTCGCCTATTTCGTGTTCCAGATGACCTTCGCCATGATCACCCCGGCCCTCATCGTCGGCGCCTTCGCCGAGCGCATGAAGTTCTCGGCGGTCATGCTGTTCATCCTGCTCTGGGTGACGGTGATCTATTTCCCGATCGCCCACATGGTTTGGTACTGGGCCGGCCCGGACGCGATCGGCGACGCCGCCAAGGCTCTCGCCAAGGCGACCACGGAGGCTGACAAGGCCACCGCGCAGGCCGCGCTGGACGCCGTGAACGCCGACGCCGGCCGCATCTTCCAGTCGGGCGCGCTCGACTTCGCGGGCGGCACCGTGGTGCACATCAACGCGGGCATCGCCGGCCTCGTCGGCGCGCTCATCATCGGCAAGCGCATCGGCTACGGCCGCGAAGCCCTGCCGCCGCACTCGCTGACCATGACCATGATCGGCGCCTCGCTGCTGTGGGTCGGCTGGTTCGGCTTCAACGCCGGCTCCAACCTGGAAGCCAATGGCGTGACCGCCATGGCCTTCGTCAACACCATGGTCGCCACCGCCGGCGCCGCGCTGTCGTGGCTGCTGGTCGAATGGGCGATCAAGGGCAAGCCCTCGCTGCTCGGCCTGGTTTCGGGCGCAGTCGCCGGCCTCGTCGCCGTGACCCCGGCTTCCGGCTATGCCGGTCCGATCGGCTCGCTCGTGCTCGGCCTCGCGGTCTCGCCGATCTGCCTGTTCTTCGTCTCCACCGTGAAGAACGCGCTGGGCTACGACGACGCGCTCGACGTGTTCGGTGTGCACTGCATCGGCGGCATCACCGGCGCGCTGGCCACCGGAATTCTGGTGAACCCGGCCCTCGGCGGCGTCGGCCTGACCGACTACACCAACTTCGCCAACGGCAACGCCCCGACCGCCGCCTTCGACATGTGGGGTCAGGTGCTCATCCAGGCCAAGGCCGTGGGCACGACCCTGGCGTGGTCGGGCATTGGCTCGGCGATCCTCTACAAGCTCGTGGACTGGACCGTCGGCCTGCGTCCGGCGCCGGACCAGGAGCGCGAAGGCCTCGACGTCACCGACCACGGCGAGCGCGCCTACAACTACTGATCCCCCCCCAGGGATCATCGAAGCGGCGGGGCGACCCGCCGCTTTTTTGTTGGCGGTCCGTGCGATGCCATCGATCATCGCGCTGCGGCGCCGAAGAACTCGACAGGACCGTCGAACGCGTGGCATATCGCAACGCCATAGCCACAAAATCCGGCGCGCTGGCCAAGGAGTACGCATATGCCGATGATCCAACTGATCTACGCCTCGCAGCCGCTGGGCTTCGACGTCAGCGACCTCCGCGCCATCCTCGTGACCTCGCGCCAGCGCAACGAGCGCGACGACGTCACCGGGGCGCTGATCTGCCGCGCCGATATTTACCTGCAATTGCTTGAAGGACCGCAAGAGGCGGTCGAGGCGACCTTTCAGCGCATTTCCAGGGATCGTCGGCATGTCGGGGTCAAGGTGCTGAGCCGGCGCGAGGTCACCGAAAGACTGTTCCCGAAATGGGCGATGCGCGACGACCCCGTGCAGTCCTGGATGTGGACTCAGGACGAGGTCAACGCCGGCGCAGTCGATCGCGCCACCCCGGACGAGGCGGTCGCGATCTTTGAGCGTCTGGCCCGCGAACTCGCCTGACGTCTGGCGCGAGCGCATTCGGAGAACACCCCGAATGCGCGCCGCTCAATTGCTGACGATTTTATAGCTCTCTCCGGGCTTCACCCCGTCCTCGCCAATCCCGTTGAGCATCATGAATTGCTCGGTCGCGTGGTCGCCCGTCGCCATCCGCGCCGCCAGCGTGGCGATGGTGTCCTGCTTGCCCGCGGCCACGATGCGCAGACGCAGGGTCGCCGCGACCTTCGCCTCCTCCGGCGCGAGCGCGCGAAAACTTCCGATCGAGGCGGCGAATTTTTGGCGCATCTCAGGCGTCAGCGACTTCACCGCGAAGATGATGCGGTAAAATTCGTCGCGCCAGGCGATCACCGCCACCCGAAAATTCCATTCGCCCGCGCGGGCGTCGGCGAACACGGCGGGCAGGCCGTTGACTTGCCCCGTCTCGACCGAAGACGGCAGCAAGCCGTCGATCCAGCCGGAGGTGAGATATGCGGTCAGGCTCTTGCCGGCGGGCGCGCGCACGCTATCGAGCCGCAAGGCTTCCGCTCCGCCGTCGGCGACGCCCAGCACCGCCGCATGGGAGTTTTCCAGCACAAACCCTTCGGGCGCTTCGAAGGCGAAGCCCAGGCGCGGATGCAAAAACTGGCGCCCGATGATGGCCCCGTCCTTGGGATCGTCACCGAACGCCATCCCGTCGATGGCGGCGAGATAGGGCGCGCGGGCGACGTCGCCCACGCCGGGCGCGCCGATCTGCCGCGCCTCCGAAAGCGCACCGGCGATCCGCTCGGGCGTGGAGGGATGGCTGGAGAGCAGATCGGGCTTGTCGCTCTTCTGGCCGGTCATTTCGTTGCGCAACTCCGAGGCGCGCCCCAGCGCGGTGAGGAAACGCGAAGCGCCGAACGGATCGTAGCCGGCGCGCGCCGCCGCGCGTATGCCGATCTTGTCGGCCTCCAGCTCCTGCTGGCGAGAAAAGCCCGCCAGCGACAGGGCGGACGTGGATTCGAGCTGCTCGCCCTTTTGCCGACTCTGAATCACCGTGGCGGCGCGCGTGATCACCTGCGCGGTCTTTTCCTGCTCGGCGCGCAAAAAAGCGTGGCGGGCGGTGACATGCCCGATCTCGTGGGCCATGACGGCGGAGATTTCCGCCGTGTCATTGGCCAAGGCCAGCAGGCCGCGGGTGACGAACAGGTCGCCCGTCGGCAGCGCGAAGGCGTTGATCGCGCCCGAATTGAGGATGGTGACGCGATAGGGCTGATTCGGCGTGTCGCTGACGCGCGCCAGCTTGTTCAGAACGTCGTTCAGATAGTTTTCCGCCCGGGGCCAGCGATATTCACCTCCGAACATGGCGATCAGTTTTTTGCGTTCGGCGGTATCCGCGACCGCCGGCTTGGGCGGCGCGGGCGCGGGCGTTTCGACGTTCAGCCCACCCTGGTGTTCGAGCGTCGAACAGCCGGTGACCAGCAGGAGCGTTGCGAGGGCCGGTCCTAAGCCGGAAAACCGCCACGCCTGCCTTCGCTTCGCCGCCATGTCCTCTTCGCCCGTTTCGGCTCGCGCCGTCAAAATTTTTGGCCGGACGGATTGGCGTCCCGCGGCTCATCCATAAACTCGATTTGCTCAGGATGGAACAATTCCATGTGGGGTCCGCGCGTCAATTCGACAACACCGCGCAGGCGAAGCTCGCTCCTGCGCAGAGCCGCTTCGGAAAATCCTGCGCGTTCAAAGGCCTGCATGTGGCGTTTGGCGATGGTGGCGTAGAAGCCGCCAAACCCTCCGAAATTCAGGTAAAGCCGCGCCGACGTGCGGCCAACCGAGGCGACTCGTCCCTCGACCAGCGTCAGCGCGCCGTCTCGGCCAACGAAATCCTGCGTGCGATCCGCCACGAGCACGGCAAAGGCCGGATCGGACCACAGGCCGGCCCCGGCGGCACGCGCTGCGGCCTCGGCGAGGCGAACGCCCCGGTCGCAAGGCGCAGCGCCGGCCCCGCGCATCGCCAGGCCCGCGCCAACAAGGATTTCGTCGACCGATTCGTCCTGATCGGGCAGGAACAGGAGCGCCGGCATCCGCCCCCATCGGTCAACAACGCCGAGCTTTTCCAGGAACAGGGTTTTCCCGTGCAGAAAAGCCTGAGTCTCGGCGGCGATCGTCGCAACGCGGTCAGGTTGCGCAGAGCTGGCGCGCGGCGGCTCCAAGGCTGGAAAATAGATCAGGCGTCCATCGGCGAGGCGGATGTCCAGCCGATGGTCGACAGACGCCACTTCGACGGGTTCCCGCGGTCCGGCGGGGCATTCGGCGCCCAGTGCGGGAGAGAGGCGAGCGACGATCAGACAGGCGGCGAGGGCAAGACGCATGGGGGGCGAGGATATCCGGTCGCCGCCATGGGAAATGTTTTTCACCGAACAATTTTGTGCTAGAGCGTGAAACGTGCGGTCGTCGGCGTTCCGGCGCTCTCGCGCGTCCCGGTAGCTCAGCAGGATAGAGCAACGGTTTCCTAAACCGTAGGTCAGGGGTTCGAATCCCTTCCGGGACGCCAATAATTTCAATGAGTTGGTAAGCTTGATAAGCAGCGTTCTAGCCGCGGGGCACCACCGGGGCACTCCGCGCGCGCCTTCACTCTGCCGATGGCTTCTTGACGCCAGAGGGCGTGAAGCGCGTGCGAGCGGCGATGGCGGCGAACAAGATGAAGTGGGAAGCCTCCGGCAAGCCGATGAACGCGACCGGGCGCAATCGCCTTGACGAATCCATTATCCCTGGTCTGCGGGGCGAAGCGCCTTTGGACGGAGAGTTTCTTGCCGGCCTGGAGAAGTGGGTTGTCGCCAAGGAGCAGGAGGCGGCGAGCAAGGATCAATGATTCTCCGGGGCGCCGACTTATCCACAGCTCGTTGCAACGAGCGCCTGTTACGACTCATGTCGGACGATCTGCTCTAACCCGTTGATTTATTTCATCCTTCATGAATTGGCTGGGGCGGCAGGATCCCCAGCTGGCGCGACGACCGCTCTCAAGCCCTTGTGAAGTCAGGTGAAAACTGCTGCGACGTTTCAAATTGTAGCACCGAGGTGTGGCGCCTAACAATCGCAGATGTCGCAACGGGTGAACGCACGAACGGCCCTACGACCGAGTCCGGCTCGTTGCGGTCGTCGAGGCTTCTTCGGGAACCCCTGAAAGAGGGCGGAAAGCCGTCGAACGGTTTGAAATCTATAGCCGCGCTGCAATCCGCCCAATGATTGGCGGCCTTCGCAATGACCAAGCTGCCGATCATTTCGCCAGCGCTTTACGCGATGTTTTCGCCTTCAACATCAAGGGCGCACAACGTTTCGGATTGTCATGGATCGCCACGCAATCCAGGCATTGGAAACAATCGGAATAGATCACGGACCCGCTGCGCGCGATCGCGCCATAGCGGCATTTCACCCGGCACAATTGACAGGGCGTTCCGCATTCCCTTCGGCGCGCGATCCAGTTCCAGAGCCTCACAAAACTCAGCGCCGAGAAGGCCGCACCGAGCGGGCACAGATAGCGGCAGAAGAATTTGTAATGGAACACGCCGATCAGCACCAGCGCGGCGGCATAAAGAACGAAGGGCGCAGAGCGGAGGAAGGTCAGGGTGATCGCGGTCTTGAACGGCTCGATCTCGGCGATCCCCTCCGCCTGCGACGCGAACAACACCGCGGTGACCAGAACGACCGCCAGCACGATGAACTTCGGCAGGCGGGCCAGACGTTCATAGCGTGGCGGCAGGGCGAACTGCCTGATCCGCGTCGCGCGCGCCAATGCGCCGACGAATTCCTGCAACGCCCCGAACGGACACAGCCAGCCGCAGAAGGTGCCGCGCCCCCAGGCGAACAGCGCGACGAGAGCGAACGCCGCCACCATCAGCGTCGGCGGGTCCCAAAGCAGGAACTGGAAATTCCCCTCGCCCTTCAGCGCCTTGATCGCGCCAATCAGCCAGACGATCGACAATTGCGCCTGGGCGATCCAGCCGATGAAAATGAGCGTGAAGGCGAGAAAGCCCAGCCGGAAGATTTTCAGCCGGCGCGGCGAACGCACCAACGCCTTTTGCCGCGACAGGGCAACCGCCAGCACGGCCAGACCGACGGCGAGAATGGAGATGTCGCGCGCCCGACTGTCCCAGATCGAGGCGAGGCCTACGCCCTTGTCCTCGGGCGGCAAGTCGAACAGCGCTGGCGGCAGGCTGTAGCCCAGCTTGAAATCGGCGGTGTATTTCTCCGGATAGACCAAGCCCTTCTGGCGAAGGACGCGCACGGAGATTTCGGAGGCGCCGGCCGGATCGAAGGCGGCCTCCGGCGGGATACGCAGGATGGCGACATCGGCCGTCGCGAGTTCGGGCTTGGGCGGGTCGCGCGTTTCGCTCCAGACGAAATCGCGCCAGATCACCGGCGCGCCGGCTTGCGCCAGCGCGATGTAATCCGGCGTTCCCCCCGGCGTGAAATTGTCCGGCATGAAGGTCCAGCGCCCGAGCGCGGCGACAAACATGGCTGAGCCGCCGTCGAGCAGCCCCATCAGCTTGCGCCAGGCGGCCTCGCCGAGCAGGTTGCGGCCAATGATCGGCACATCGAACTGCGCCACATAGACTTCGGTGAATGTGGCCCCGGGCGCCCGCAAGGCCTCGGCGTCGAGACCGGCCGCCTCCGAGCCGGCGAAGGCACGCTCGACCTCGGCATTGCTCAGCGTCAACTTGCGGACATAGCCGCGCGCCAGCAATTGCTCGAAACTCAGCGGCGCGAAAACATTTTTGCGCACGCGCGCGACGCGGTTCGGGTCGCGGCCGGCGGAAAAGCCGAGTTTTGCGCGCGCGACCTGCAAGGCCGAGGCGATCAGCGTCTCGTTGACGATCCGAACCGAAGCCGTGGCCTTGGAAATCCCGTCGATCTCCACCGCGAGGCTGTCCGGGGCCGCCGCCGTCCGCGCGCCGGGACGCACGATCTTGATCGACTGATGCAGCGACAAATCCGCGTATTGCCGAACGAACTCATGCAGGGGCTCCGGCCCCAATCCGTCGACGAAGACCGGTTCGTGTTGCGACAGCACGCGCACGTCGAGGAAGGAGCCGTCCGGCCGCAACGCCACGAGCAGATTGACCGGCGTGCCGGAAAACCCCGGGATCGGCTGGAAATCGACGGATTCGAAAACATGGGCGACCAGTTCGTCCCGCGTCGCCATCCTGCGGTAAATCGGCCAGATCGGCAGGACGGGATCGCGTTCGCCGACCTGGAACGGCGGCGGAAACAGTTTTGCGACGCCCGCGCGGTCGAGCGTCGCGGCGCGCCCCGGAGCGACGAGGACCATCGCCAGGGTCACAAGCATCGCCGCGCGCAAAATCCAGCTCTTCGCCATGTCTCAGTCGCGCCGCAGGCTCTCGGCCTTCATCGAAAGCCGATGCGCGCCGTCGCGCCGGGAGGCGATCTCCCGCAGGAATTTACGCCGGAACGCGCGCTCGAAATCGGCATAGCCATTGGCGACGACATGGAAGGCGCCGGGGCCGCCGATCACATGCTGCTTGTACCAATCCTCGATGGTGGCTCCCGCCATATGCGGCTCGTTGCGCAACTCTTCCATGCCGAAACCCGGCGCCCGATAGGCGCCGGTCCCAATGAATTCGTTCTCGGTGCGAATGGGTAGACCGTTGATGGTCACCCCGCCCGCGACGGTCTTGTCGCGCTCGTCCTCGGTTGCGCGCGCACCGGCGCAGTTGTCGGGACCGTCGCCGGACACGTCGATGACGATTGCCGAAGCCTCCCCGGGAACGCTGCGGACCAGCCCCTCGCGCGCCTCCCGCAGCATGGTGGCGAGGCAGGTGAATTCGCCGGAGACGCGGGGCATGGCGCGGATCAGCCCGGCGACGCGGCGCGCGTCCCGTGTGTCGGCGATGACCTGCCACGCCATCACCTCATGGGCGCTGTCGGACCAGGCCAGCATGGAAACCGCCGCGCGATGATGCGGACCGCCGAGCAGCGACTGCACGACCGAAGGGTCCTCCAGCGCGCGTGCGACGCCCTCGAACTGCACGCGATAGCGGGCGTCGTCCATCGAGCCGGAGACATCGACGGCGAGGATCAGCGCCGTGTCGAACTTTTCGGCCCGCGCCGAGGCGGCCAAGACCAAAGCCGTGGCCAACGCCAGTCCGCCGATCATTCGGGATCGAGCCAGATGCGCCATGCTTCCGCTCCATTGATTCTCAGTTGATAGGCGCCGGGCTTGTCGATCAGATAATCGTCCTCTCCGGCGCCGCCGATGTGCAGGTTCTGGATGACCTCGCCGGCGGCGTTCATCAGATAGAGGACAAAGATCACGCCATCGGAGCGGAAGCGCAGACGGTGCGGGCGGTCGAGGGTAAAAAGCTCAGTGACCGCATTGTGGCTGCCCTGGAAACGCGGCGGCGCCTGTTTGAGCGCGAGCGCGTCGTAGCACGCCAGTCGCTCGACGATCGAGACGACGGCGCGGCAAGCGAGCAGTGTGTCCGTCACCGTCTACGCGAGGCCCGAGCCAGCGGCGCAGCACAAGGCCAGCGCCAGGACCGACCGCGCCGGCCTCACTTCTTGCCGAGCTCCCAGGCGCGCGGGCCGCGCTGCCAGTCCTGCGGGCAGCCGATGCAGCCATCCATCACCGCGTCCTGGAAAATGGCGTAGCGCTTCAGAGCGCCGGTCATGTCGACCTCCGCGAGATTGGCATCATAGAGCTGCGCTTCCTGCAAGTCGGCGTTGACGAGCCGGGCCTGGAAGAAATTGGCTGTATTCGCGCGCGCGTGTTCGAGCGAGGCCGCAGTCAGATCGGCGCCGGTGAAATCGGCGCGCGCGATCCGCGCGAACGACAGATCGGCGCCGCGCAGATTGGCGCCCTTCGCTTTCGACGCTTGCATGAAGGCGGTCCAGAGCTTCGCGCCTTCGAGATTGGCCCCTTCGAGATTGGCGCCGGTGAGATTGGCGTGGCGCAGGTCGGCGCGCGCCAGATTGGCGCGCGCCAGATTGGCGCCGGACAGATTGGCGTCCTTCAAATCGACATGGCGCAGGTCGACGCCGGGACATTGAGTTTTCGGCGCGATCGCGCAGCCGTTCTCCACCCAGGGATCGGGCCGGGGATCCTTGTTGACGATGACATCATAAGCGTGCGCCGGAGCGCCGAACCCGGAGGTCAGCGCCGCGGCGAACAGCGAGAAAAAAAGGGGCCAGCGAGAACCGGTCGCTCTGCAGGTTTGACCGCCATGTGACATGAACGAGGTCCTTCTTGGGAGTAAGGATGGCGCGCCCAGGGCGCATGGACGTCTCGCTGGCCCACTCTCGCCGCCGCCCGGAATGGGATGGGAGGCGACGGGAGCAAAGACCGGCTCTGAAGGAACGTGAGCCGGTCCATCTGCGATGATTTACTTGGCGGCCATCTCGGGCGGCAGTTCGAACACCCAGAACGAACCGCCCTGGCTGACCTGCTTGGTTAGATCGGCCATGTCGCCGCCCCACAGCGGCACCGCGCCGCCGTACCCGGAGGCGATGCCAAGATATTGCTTGCCGTCCTCTTCCCAGGTGACCGGGATCGACACCACGCCCGAACCGGTCTGGAACTTCCACAACTCCTTGCCATTACGTGCGTCAAAAGCTTTGACGAAACCGTCGGACGTGCCAGTGAACACCAGATTGCCCTTGGTGGTCAGCGTCCCCGCCCAGAGCGGGAATTGCTCCAGCGCTTCCCAGACGATCTTTCCGGTGGCCGGGTCTATGGCGCGCAGGGCGCCGACGTGATCCTCGAACTTGCGCTTGATGCGAAAACCCTGGCCGAGATAGGCCGCGCCCTTCTTGTAGGTGATGTTCTCGGTCCAGTAATCCTCGGTCCAGTCGTTCGACGGAATGTAGAACAGCTTGGTGTTGGGATTGTAGGACATGGGCATCCAGTTGGTGCCGCCAAGGAAGTTCGGCGTCACATGGACGGGCGTTCCCTGCTTTTCGCCCTCGGCTGGCGCCGGCGGGCGGTCGTTATTCTCCTTCGGCCGTCCCGTCGCGAGGTCCCAGCCCGAAGCCCAGGAAATGTCGCGCACGAAAGGATAGATACCGATGGCGCCGCCCGCCTGTTTGGAAATGCGGCCGTCGCGCGCCGTCAGCTTGTCGAGATCGGTGACGAAAAAGAAGCCGTTACGGTCGGCATGCGCAGCGGCGCGGGTCTTCTTGCCGTTCTTTTCCAGATCGAACAGCAGCACCGAATTGTTGCCGGAGAAATCCCAGGCGTCGTTCGGCGTGTGCTGGAAGAAACCCACGGGCTCGCCGGTCGAGGGCTCAATGTAGACCTGGCCCGATGTGTACAGGCTGTCATAGGGCTTCCAGTCGCCGTTCGGACCAGAGCGGTAGTGATAGTTCCACGGCGCGGGATTGCCGGTGCCGATAACGATCGTGTTGGACTTGACGTCGAAGGTCGCGGTCTGCCAAGGCGCGCCGCCGCCGTGGTTCCAGCTGTCCTTCTTGGTTCCGTCGGGATTGTTGGGCCAAGACGGCGCCTTGGGATCGCCGGTCGGCGTCGACTCCTGACCATTCAGCCGGCCCATATGGCCTTCGACCAGCGGACGCATCCAGATTTCCTCGCCGGTGTCGGGATCGCGCGCGTAAAGGCGGCCGACCACGCCGAATTCGTCGCCCGAGGAGCCGTGGATCAGCATGACCCGGCCGGTTTTCTGGTCCTTGATGATAGCGGGGGCGCCGGTCATGGTGTAGCCGGCGGTGTGGTCCTCGAACTTCTTCTGCCAGGCGACCTTGCCGGTCTTGCGGTTGAGCGCGACGATACCGGCGTCGAGCGTGCCCATGTAGATCTTGTCGCCATAGATGGCGGCGCCGCGGTTGACCACGTCGCAGCAGGGCCGGATGTCCTCGGCGAGGCGATGCGAATAGGCCCACAGCCGCTTGCCGGTTTTGGCGTCCAGCGCGAACATGCGCGAATAGGAGCCGGTGATGTAGATCACGCCGTCATGAACGAGCGCTTGGCCCTCCTGGCCGCGCTGGCGCTCATCGCCGAAGGAAAACGCCCATTTCGCCTTGAGCTTGCCGACCGTGTCGACATTGATCTTGTCCAGCGTCGAAAAGCGGTTGGCGTGGAGGCCGAGACCATAGCTCAACACGTCGGAGGTGGATTTGTCGTCGTTGGCTATGTCCTCCCAGGTCACCGGCTTTTCGCCGCGCTCCGCCCGCGCGGCGGGGCCGGAGAAGGCGAAGGTCAGGCCGAGCGCAAGCATCGAGGCGGTCGCCAGCAGGCGCGCGCGACGACGCGCTCCAAACGCGTGGAGCCTTGAATCCATGAAATTTCCTCCCTTGCGATTTCAACGCCGGTTTCGTTGGACCGTGTTGAAATCAGGCTAGGGCGGTTCGGATGAGAATGTCCTGAGAGGAGGATGAGAGCGCTCTCAGAAACGCCTGTACTTTGGCGCCGTCTCATACGGTTTCCGCAAGATCGCTTCGCGATCCGCGAAAACGAAATCGCGCGGAAATCGTATCAGGCTTCCCGCGCGAGGCGATAGCCGACCCCACGCAGGGTTGCGATTTTCGGCGCGCCCGGCTTTTCCGCCAATTTCTTGCGGAGATAGCCGATATAGACGTCGACAGCGTTGGGCGTGACATCGCTGGAATCGCCCCACGTCTGGGCGATGATCGCCTCGCGCGACAGGGCGCGGTTGGCGTTGCGCGCCAGACATTCGAGCAGGTCGAACTCGCGGCGGGTCAAGGCCAGCGCGCGTCCATCGACGCAAGCTTCTCGCGCCCGCTCGTCCACGGTCAGCGTGCCGAAGGCGAGCACCGGCGACGGCCCCCGCGCCGGAATATTTCGCCGCAGAAGAACACGGATGCGGGCGATCAATTCCTCGACGTGAAACGGTTTGGTGAGAAAATCGTCGGCGCCGGAGCGAAAGCCTTCGAGCTTGTCGTCCAGGCTGGCGCGCGCGGTGAGCATCAGCACGGGGAGGTCGTGGCCGGCGATGCGGATTTGCCGCGCCACCGCCACGCCGTCCATGTCGGGCAGCATGAGGTCGAGGATGGTTAGGGCGTAGCCGCCCTCGCGCAGGGCATCCACGGCGTTGCGGCCCACCCGGCGCCAGTCGACCTGAAGCCCCTCGCTTTCCAGTGATTTCACCAGCAGGCGTCCGACGCCCGCGTCATCCTCGATCAGCAGAACCTTCATGCCGAGGCCGGCAGAATCAGCGTCACCTTCAATCCGCCCTCCGGACGATTTTCCGCGGCTATGGCGCCGCCATGCTGTTCGGCGATCCAGCGCGCCACCGCGAGGCCAAGGCCCGAGCCGCCGCGCCGCAGCCCCTCCTCGCTTTGATAATAGGGATCGAACAGGCGCTCAAGCGCGGCGCCGGGCGCGCCCGGCCCCTGGTCGCTCACGCTCAGCAGTGCGCGCCCCCCTTCCCGCGCCAGCGCCACCGTCACTTCACCGCGTTCGGGCGAAAATTTCACGGCATTGTCGATCAGGGCGAGAACCCCTTGCCGCAGCCAGCTCTCATCCCCCGAAACACTCAGATCGTCGTCCAGCCCCGCGGCTTTCAAAACCACGCCGCACGCGCGGGCAAAAGCGCCGGCGAGGTCAAGCGCCTCGCGCAACGCGCGCGCAAGGTCAAACGGCGCGATACGCAGCGCCAGACGGCCCTCCTCGGATTGAGCCAAAAGCAGCATGTCGTCGAGCCGCCGCTGCATGACCTCGCCGTTGGCGCGGATTTGGCGCAACGCCTCGCGCAGCATCTGGACATCGGGCGAACGATGGCGCAGCGCCAGGCCGGCCTCGCCGAGCAGGACGGTGGCGGGCGTGCGCAATTCATGACTGACCTTGGCGAAAAACAGTTTTCGGGAGCGGTCGACCTGCGCGAGTTGGTCCGTCTTGGCCTCCAACTCGCGGGTGCGCCGGGCGACCGTGGCTTCCAGTCGCCTGTTGGCGTCCTCCAGCTCGCTCTGCTGGGACAGGATGCGAGCCGCCATCTTGTTGAACTGCCGCGCCAACTGGCCCAATTCGCGAATGCCGCGCGGCGCGACCTGCACCGCGCGGTCGCCTTCGGCGAGCGTCTCGGCGCCGCGGGCAAGCGCCAGCAAGGGGGTGGAAAAGCCGTTGCGCACCGCGCGGAACGCAGCGAGCACGCCGGCAAGCAGCAGCAGGGCGGCGGTTCCCGCATGGCGCAGAAACGCGCCGCGCAGCGCGCCCATTTCGGCGTTCGTCGCGGCCACCTCCTTGCGCTCCTCTTCGACGATCGCGGCGGCGCGGCTCCTCAAGGCGACGACATCGGCGGCGATGCGCCGGGCAACCAAATTCCTGCCGTCGCGGGCGAGGCGCGGGTCCGCCGGCTGATTGGCGAGGAAGGCCAGATTGGCCTGAACGGACTGGAACAAATCGCGCAATTCGAGAGCGCGGGCGACCTCCTCCGCCTGCCTCCCCTTTTCGTCGAGGAGTTCGGTTTCCTGGTTGATGCCGGCAAGATAGAGCGTGAGCGTCCTTTCGACCTTCTCGGCGCTGGCCTGCGACAGAACTGTCCATTCCGGCAGGTTTTCGCGCGCGGCTTCATTGAGAAGCAAGGCGTTCACATCCGCTTCGATCAGCGTGACGACGGACAATTGTTCGTAAGACCGCTCCGCCCGCGCCAGGAAATTGGCGGCCTTCCACAGGTCCTGGAACGTCGAATAGGCGAGCGCCGAGGCAAACGCCGCGCCGATGAGAGACGCGAGGATCACTGCATGGGTGAGCGAGATGCCGCCGAGATCATGCCGGGCTTCGCTGGACCAGGAGGGCGCCGCCTGATGAGACTTGAGCTTGGAGGCCATGGCCGTCAACAGCCCGCATAGGAACTGCGCTGTCAAGACCGGGGACGCAGAGGCCGAAGCGATCGCCGTCAGTCCAGGTGAAACCTGATGATCGTGTACGTCGAGAACCGCCCCCCCGGCGGCGGCGGCGCCTGGACGGCGCTGAGGATGGCGCGCGCGGCGGCGTCGAGCGCCGCGTGGCCGGACGAGCGCGTGATCGCCTGGCTGACGACGCGACCGGACGGACCAATGGTGAAGGCCAACTCCATCTTGAATGTGCTGGCCTAAGAGTCACGAAGTCAGGGCGCGTTTCCGGGCGTCGTGGCGGAGTTCCGTTGCAAGCTGCTCGACCGCAACACCATACCGTTCGGCATGACGCTGCACGCCCAGCCTGGCTGGAACCGTATCGACGAGACGACCGCGCTGAAGGTCGAAGGCTATGGCGGCGAATTCGCGCTACTGGAAGACAAGGAAATCATCCAGGATCAGCTCTGGACCGCCGTCAACCTCTATTACGGCCTCGCCGCGTCGAAGGGCGGCGCCGGCTTGTTCGCCATCGGAGCCAAAATCCTGATTTCGCATCTGTCCTGAGCGCGTCGCTTCCCGTTCCGCAGCGCAGCTCTGGGATGGGCGGGCCGGGGCCTCTTCGATCCGTTCAGCGTCCGCGTCCGGCAAGACATGATGCCGGGCCTAGATCGCGTTCAGGTTGTGGCATTCGAGGCGATGAAAGCGATATGGCGAAGATCCGCCGTTGCATCTTCGAAAGAGTCTAAACTGCATTGATCCGCTTGTGGTCAAGTTTCCGCATGGCCCATGATCTCGCGGGTCGCGACGACTGTTCGACGCGGCGGCAACTGGGATTGTAGCACGATGCTTGGCAACGGCGACGCCTTGGACAGACATGAATTCAGAAACAATCGGTTACGCAAGGATACGCCGCCGCAATTGACTTGGATCAAACTTCAAGACGACAGAATCGTTCTAACTTTAAAGATCGACTGTTATTTTGAAGTCGCGTTTCGGGAAGCTCTCCATTGAAACAGGCAAGTTTGTTTGCATCCGTCCTGCCCGGACGGATGCGGCTGCGCCACCCCATGCTGCGCAATCTTGAGTTGCATGCGCGCATGCAAGAAAGCTTGCGCGCGTTCGTCGATGTCGAAAGCAATCCGGCGACCGGCTCTCTGCTGTTGCGCTTCGATCCCGCCGACACGGAGATGGAGTCGCGCATCCGCGCGGCGGTCGCCGCGATTGTCGCCGCCATCACGCCTCCGTCCGCCGAACCGCACGCGCCCACCGCGACGTCGGCGCGTCGCGAGAGCGCGCCCGTGCTGAACGCGCGGGCGAAACGGGAGATCAATCGCGTCGCCAAGGTCGGCTCGCTCGCGGCCATGGCGGTTTCGATCGCCGCGTTGCGCTCCAGCCGAAAGCTCCATGCGCAGGCGGGCTATCTGTCCGTCTTCCTGATGCTGACGCACGCCGCCTTTCACTGGCGGCGTGCGTTCCGATAGGGGGCGCCCGTGTCCGACGTCGCGTCGCCGCTGCTCGGCTTCCTCCGCCAGCTCAGCATGGCCCATCACATCCCGGGCCGCATCCGTCTGAAAATGAGCGGGCCGCTTCCTCATGAATTGATCGCGGAGGCCAAGCGTTTCGGCGAGGCGCTCGGCGCGGTCGAAGGCATTCGGTCGATCGGCGTCAACGCCCTGGCCCGGTCGTGCACCATCGAATACGACGCCCGCGCGATCCCGCCCTCCGCCTGGAGCGGTTTCCTTTCGGGGGAAATCACGGCTGAAAGCCAACATTTGCGGCGCCTCCTGCTCGATGCGGCGGGCGCGTAAATTTCTAAAAGGAGTTGATCATGTGGAGGCTTCTCACTTTCGCCGCCGGCATCGTGGCCGGGGCCGTGGGCGTCAGGGCGCTCAAGAAGGCCGAGGCGCCCGAAAAGCTGACCGACCTGGCGCACAAGGCCCGCAGCGGCCTTGACAAGGCCGGCGAGGGCTTGCGCGACGCGACCGTGTCCGGACTGAGCGCGGTAGAAAAATCCAGCGCCAGCCTGCGCGCGAAACTCACCGGCGAAGCCGCGCCGCCCGAGGATGGCGCCGCCACCGCGCCCACCTCCTCCAACGGGACAAGCAAGAATGAAGAAGCGTAAGCTGAAAGGGCGCGGCAGTCCGCTCGCGCCAGCGGAACTCTCCAATAATTTTACGCGCGGCCTGGTCGCCACGGGTTTGCTCACCGCGATCCAGAATCGCGCCGCCGGGGCGCCGCCCAATCGCGCGGTCGCGCGGCTGGCGTTGCAGGGCGGCTTCGCCCTCGCCGCCGGCGTCGCCACCGCCGACAGTCTGCGCCGGCAGGATTATTTGAGCGCCGCGCTCGCCATCGCCGGCGGCGTCGCTGGCGTGATGGCGGTCGAGACCCTGCTCGCGGCCGAACCCCCGCAAATGCAACAGGAGGCTGAAATTGGCTAAGAAAAAGAAGAAGAGCAAAGGCCTCAAGCGCCGCCGGCTGGAAAATCTGCTGGCGGGCCAGGCCAATATGGCGCCTCCGGCCAACCAGGGCGTTTTCAACAGCCTGAACAACCTGCTGCCCAAGGGCCGCAACGAGCAGTTCCTGCTCGGCCTCGCGGTGGGCGGGATCGCGGCCTATGTGCTGTCGGACGAGCAAATCCGCGGCAAGTTGTTCAAGGGCGCGATCCAGGCCTATTCCAGCGTGATGGGCGGGTTGGCCGAGATGAAGGAGCAGATGGCCGATCTCGCCGCGGAAGTCGAGGCGGAACAGGGCGCGGCATGATCGCGCAGCCCTGGCTTCGCGCGTTAAAAGTCGTTCACCGGCTGCCCGGTCGCGTCCGCCTGAGCTATCCGCGCAATCTCCACGCGCCCGACCCCGTCGCGCTGGAGAGCATGGCGCGGTTGATCGACGGCGTGACCTCGGTCCGGGTCAATGCGCGCGCGGCCTCGCTGGTCATCGCCTTCGACGCCAGCCGCACCAGCGTCATGACCATTGTCGCGACGCTGGCCGACATGCGCTGGGACGAGGTCGAGGCCAAGCCGCGGGCCGACGACGGCGCGGGCGCCGTGGCCTCCTCGCTCGCCGTGCTGGTCGGCGCCAGCGTGCTGCCCATGCCCGCGCGCCTGCCCATCAGCCTCGCGGCGGCGGCGCCGATGCTGCGCGCGGGCGTGGCCGATTACCGCGACAACGGCGTCACCAGCCATGTGCTGGAGTCCATGGCGGTCGCCATTTCGCTGACGCGCTCGGACTTTCTCGCCGCCAACGCCACCACCTTCATGCTCGCGCTCGGCGAATATATGGAGCATTCGATCGCGCGCCGCTCCGACGATCTGTTGAAACATCTTTTGCGCCCGAGCAGCGATCTTATTTGGGTCCTGCGCGGCGGCGATGAGGTTCAAATTCCCGCCGGCGACGTTTGCGTGGGCGATTCCGTCGTGGTCGGCGCGGGCGCGGTCATTCCCGTCGACGGCACGGTGATGTCCGGCGAGGGCGTCATCAACGAAGCCGCCATGACCGGCGAGAGCGTGTCGGTGATCAAGACGCGCGGCGCGAAAGTCCTGTCTGGCACGAGCATGGAGGATGGCCGCCTCACCATCTATGCCGAGCAGGTCGGGCGGCACACGGCGGCGGCGCGCATCGCCGATTATGTCGAGCAATCGCTGACCGCCAAGAGCGAGGCGCAACTCGACGCGGCCCGCCTCGCCGACCGGCTGGTGCCGACCGTGCTGAAACTCGCCGGCGTCTCCGCCGTGCTGACGGGCGACTGGCGTTCGGCGGCTTCCGTGCTGCAAGCCGATTACTCTTGCGCGCTCAAACTGGCGACGCCCGTGGCGTTCAAGTCGGCCATGTACAATGCCGGACAATCCGGCATTCTGGTCAAGGGCGCGACCGCGCTGGAGCGCCTCGCCCAGGCCGACACGTTCATTTTCGACAAGACCGGGACGCTGACCACCGGGCATCTGGAGGTCACCGACTCCATCGCCTTCGATTCCGCCTATAGCGCCGAAGACCTGATTTGTCTGGCCGCTTCGGTCGAGGAGCACTATTTCCATCCGCTGGCGCTGGCAGTGGTCAACGCCGCGCAGGCGACGGACAAGAACCACCATTTCGACCACACGGAAGTCCAGTTCATCGTCGCGCATGGCGTGGCCAGCGAGGTCAACGGCCAGCGCATCGTGGTGGGCTCGCGCCATTTCGTTGAGGACCACGAGGGCATCGACGTTTCCGCGCATGCCGAGGTGGTGGAGCGGCTTTATCTCGGCGGCAAGACGCTGCTGTTCATCGGCTTTGGCGGGCGACTGCTGGGCATTCTGGCGCTGAAGGATTCTTTGCGCGCGAGCGCGGCGGCGACGATCGCGCGGCTGCGGCGCGCGGGCGTCAAGCGCGTGCTGATGCTGAGCGGCGATCACCGCGACCGCGCGGCGGAGCTGGCGGAACAGCTCGGCCTCGACGGGTTCCACGCCGAACTGACGCCCGAGGACAAGGCCGGGATCGTCGCCGATCTCAACGCGAAGGGGGCAAAAATCGCCTTTGTCGGCGACGGCATCAACGACGCGCCCGCCTTGGCCGGCGCCCATGTCGGCGTCGCCATGCAGAAAGGCGCCGACATCGCGCGGCTCACCGCCGACGTGGTGTTGCTGGAGGATTCGATCGCCCGCGTGGCCGACGCGCGCGATCTCGCCAATGCGGCGATGGCGCGGATCGCGACCAACTACAAGCTGACGGTCGGGCTCAACACCGCCATTCTCGGGCTGGCCGCGCTCGGCGCGTTGTCTCCGGTGGCCACCGCCGTGCTGCACAATGGAACGACCATTGGCATATTGCTCAACGCGTTTCGCGGGTCGGGGCCGAAAGCGGGCAAGCGGCGCGCCTGATTCCGCGCCGGTTCGCCCGCGAACGGCTCGCCAGACGGCGGCCAATCCGCAAGCGCTTCAAAGATTTCCGGGTGATACGGTTTACGCACGATCGCTTCGCGATCAGCGACAACGGAACAGCGCGGAAATCCTCCAGGCAAAGGGCGGATTTCCGCGCGAGCGGAATACGATTTGTTTGCGCGGATCGCGAAGCGATCTCGCGGAAACCCGCGAAGGTTCCAGAGCGAACCTTCGCTTATGGCGCGTTTGTCTGGGCGACGGCGGCGTCCAGGGCGCGCAGAAAAGCGGTGGCGCTCGCCGTGCGCAAGGGACGCATGGGCTTGCCCTCGGTCTGGCAGATTTTCTTCACCGCCTCCGCCGCGCTGTGGCTGACGCAATCGACGGGGAAGAACACGGCGTCCGCCTGGCGCACAAGTTCGCCGAGCCGGGCGGAGGCGTTTTCCAACCCACCGTCGTGATGCAGGAGCTGCCCATTGCGGCCGGCGATAAGCTGACGCAATTTGCACACCGTTCGCGGACGCCCGCCGACGTACAGCAGGCAACGTCCGCACAGATCGGTCGGCTCGTCGGCGCCCGCCGCATCGTCCAGGGCGCCGTCCCTTGCGTCATCCGCGGTCGATTCCGGCGGAGGGTCGGCGCGCGCCATGCTCTGCGCGACATGCAGCCGAGCGCGCAAATGTTCGCACTGCAGTTCGAAACCTGTGGCCTCGCGCTTCAGCAGCGCATTCTCCTGCCGGAGAAGGTCAAGTTCGCTCGCTTGGTCGCGCAATTCGGAGGCCAGGCCGTCGTGGTCGGCCAGCCGCCGCAAACGGGCGCTTTCGCGTTCCAATGTCTCCATTGTGGCGAGGCGCGCGCGCAGTCGCGCAATCTCCACCTCGGCTTCGCGCAGGCGCGCGTCGCGCTCGCCGATCCGCGCCGACAGCCGCCGGGCCAGTTCGCCCTTCTCTCGGCGCGCCTCCGCGATGGCGCGGGCGTCGCCGCGATTGGACGCGCCGGACATGTGCGACATCATGTGGATTTCGCCGTAGACGCGGGATTCGACCTCGAGCGGCAACTTGGGATGGGTGACCATCGCCCAGTAGGCGCCGGGCGCGAGGCCCGCGTCGACGGCGGCCTCCCAATAGGCGACGAAATCCTCGGCTTTTTCCAGCGCGTGCGCCTTGCGGATCGCGCCTTCGAACTTGGCGTCGAGGTGTTTGGTTACCGCGCGGGCCGCCGCATTGTCCGTGCTCATTCGCGCGGTGAGCGTGCCGTGGATGTCGTAATCGCTCATGCGCCAGGGGTTGTCGACCACGCGGCATTTTTTCGCAATGCGCCGCAATTCGCCAAGCGACATGCACGTCCCCACAATCGAGCACCAAGAAGCGCCGCGCACCTCCCAGATGGCGAGACGCCGTCCCTCGGCGCGATGGTCGGCGGCGGGGCTTTCGGCGGGCGGGCGGATCAGATTGGCCAGGATCGGCGTCATCGCGGAGGTGGCCAGCGCCAGCGCCGCCGGCGCGATCGTCACATCCTTCCGCATGGCCGTGATGTCTCCTCAATTCATTGGCGCGATGACGAAACGACACTTCGGGCCGCGATTCGTTGCAAGGCAAACGGCCATGGTTGGAATCAATCTAAATTCCGCGCGCTCGTATTGACCGGCGCGACTCCCCAATGAATAGTCAGGCCTTATGGATTTCATGCGCGGGTCCTTGTCCCGCTACTTCCAACCATTTCCGGCGGACTGAAAATGCAGAACGATATTTGCTTGCAGACGATGAAGCCCGGCGACTCCGCCCGCATCACCGGTTTCGTGAAGGGCGAACGCGAGTACCGCCAGCGCCTGTTGGCGATGGGGCTGACGCCGGGAACCGTGTTCGCCGTGACCCGCGTGGCGCCGTTGGGCGATCCCCTTGAGCTTTCCGTTCGCAATTTCACCCTGACGCTGCGCCGACGCGAAGCGGCGATCCTGCTGGCGGAAAGGCTCTGAGCATGACGCATGTCGTCGCCGTCGTCGGCAATCCCAATTGCGGGAAGACCACCTTGTTCAACGCGCTCACCGGCTCCACGCAGCAGGTTGGCAACTGGCCCGGCGTCACTGTCGAGAAGAAGGTCGGCTCCTACGCGCTGGGCGACGAAAAGTTCGACCTGGTGGACCTGCCCGGCATCTACATGATCGGCGGCCTGTCGAAAGGCTCAGAGGACGAGCGCGTTGCGCGCGACTTCATCCTGTCGGGCGAGGCGAAGGTCGTCGTCAACATCCTCGACGCCGCCAATCTCGAACGCAACCTCTATCTGACCACGCAACTGCTGGAGATGCGGGTTCCCGTCGTGGTCGCCGTCAACATGGTGGACATCGCGGAAAAGACCGGCATCCGCATCGACGTCAAGGCGCTGTCGCGGATGCTGGACTGCCCGGTGGTTTCGATTGTCGCCAGCCGGCGCAGGGGCATGGCCGAACTGAAGGCCACCATCGCCAGCGCCTGCCACAAGCCGGCGGTTCCCTCGGTTCATTTGACCCACGCCCCGGCGGTGGAGGCGGCGCGGGCGGCGCTCCTGCCCATGGTCGCGGAGGCCGCGGCCGCCCGCGGCGTCGATCCCGGCTGGGTGGCGCTGAAACTTCTGGAAGGCGACGGTTTTGCCGAAGCCTTGGCCGGTCGCGGCCTGAAGGGCGAGATCGAGCGGCATGGGCATGAGATTGAGACCGCCTGCGGCGACGAGGCCGACATCATCATCGCCGACGGCCGCTATCGCTTCATCGGCGACATCATCGCCGCCTGCTTCCACCAGCCCCGCAAGATTTCGCTGAAACTGACCCGGCGCATCGACAGGGTGGTCTTGAACCGCTTTCTCGGCGTGCCCGTCTTCCTGTTCGCCATGTATCTGATGTTCCTGTTCACCATCAAGGTGGGCGGCGCCTTCATCGAGTTTTTCGGCCTGACGGCGGAGGCTTTGTTCGTGGACGGCGTCGGCGAGGGGCTGAAAAGCGTCAACGCGCCGGAATGGCTGACCGTTTTCGTCGCCACCGGCATCGGCGGCGGCATTAAAACGGTCGCGACCTTCATTCCCATCATCGGCTCGCTGTTCCTGTTCCTCTCCTTCCTTGAGGACTCCGGCTACATGGCGCGCGCGGCTTTTGTGATGGACCGCGCCATGCGCGCCATCGGCCTTCCCGGAAAGAGCTTCGTGCCGCTGATCGTCGGCTTCGGCTGCAACGTGCCGGCGATCATGGCGACGCGGACGCTGGAAAATCGTCGCGATCGCATTCTCACCATGATGATGGCGCCGTTCATGTCGTGCGGCGCGCGCCTGCCGGTTTACGCCCTGTTCGCCGCCGCGTTTTTCACCCAGAACGGCCAGAATGTGGTGTTCGCGCTTTACATGCTGGGCATCGGCTTCGCGGTGGCGACCGGCTTGTTGCTGAAGGCCACCGTGCTGAAGGGCGCAACCTCCCCCTTCGTGATGGAATTGCCGCCCTATCACCTGCCCACGCCGCACACCGTGCTGCTGCAAGCGTGGCGACGGCTGCGCGAATTCATTTTCCGCGCGGGACAGGTGATCGTGCCCATCGTCGCCGCGCTCAGCTTCTTCAACGCGTTGGGAACGGACGGCTCGTTCGGCAAGGAAAACACGCGCGATTCCGTGCTCGCGGTTGCGAGCCAAGCCGTCACGCCGATTTTCCGGCCGCTGGGCGTCACCGACGAGAACTGGCCGGCCGCCGTTGGCCTGTTCACCGGCATTTTCGCCAAGGAGGCCGTGGTCGGAACGCTGAACTCGCTCTACGCCGAAATGGGCGCGGCAGACGCGGCCGCCAAGGCGCAGGCCGAGGGCGCGTCCGCCGAGGCTCCGAAGGAGAGCGGCGGCGTTGTCGCCAAGCTTTGGGAAGCCGTCGCCACCATTCCCGCCAAATTCGGCGAGATCGGCTCTTCGCTCACCGATCCGCTGGGGCTGAACGTCTCCTACACCGGCGACGCGGAGGCGGCCGCCGCGGAACTGAAGGTGCAGGGAGGCGTATTCGGCGCGATGACCAACCGGTTCGACGGCCTCGCCGGCGCCTTCGCCTACATGCTGTTCATCCTGCTCTACACGCCTTGCGTGGCGGCTTTGGGCGCGATCCGGCACGAGGCGGGGCTCGCCTGGACAGCCTTCGCGGCGGGCTGGAGCACGCTGCTCGGCTACACGTCGGCGGTGGCGTTCTTCCAGATCGCGACCTTCGCGCGCGATCCCGCGTCTTCGTCGAACACGCTTGCGGCCTGCGTCGGGTTCGCAGGTCTCGCGATCGGCTTGATGATCGTGGCGGGGCGCAAGCGCATGCGCGCGCTCGCGGCGGCTCCGGCGGAGTGAGGTCCCATGACGATGACGCTGACCGCCGCCAAGGCCTATCTGATGGACAGGCGGCGCGCCACACTCTGCGACATTGCGCGGCATTTTGAATCCACACCCGACGCGGCGCGGCAGGTCATGCAGCATTGGGTCGCCAAGGGGCGGGTGACGCTGCTGCAAGGAAAGGCGTGCAAGGCCGGCTGCAGCTGCGCTAGCCGGTCCGACGACGTCTATGAATGGGTGACGTAATGATCGGGGTCGCGTCGATTTTGTCGCGACCCCGCGCGCCCGACGCCGTCGCGCGGGGGTAAAGTCACTCCGCGGCGGTCGCCAGCGCGACGCGTTGACGGCGCGCGAGATAGCGCAAACATTGCTGCTCGCGATCATAGCCGAGCAGCGCGCCGAGCATAAAATCCTCTTCCGGCGTCAGCAGATTGAGCGAGCGCGTCGCCAGCGACCGCGCCACATCGACGAAAGCGCGCCGGCCGAAGAACAGGTTGGCCTTGGCGGGGCACACCTCCTGGACGAAATGGTCGATGCCGAGTTTCGCCATCCGATCGAGCGCGCGCGTCAATTCCGTGCGGGTCAGCGTCATCAGAAACAGGGCGCGGACTCCGCGCCCATATTCGTAGACATGATGATGCAGAAGACGCAGGAACGCGTCTCCCTCGACCGCGCAGGGCGGCGCGAACGGCTGGGGCGCTTCGGCCGCCGCGATCAGAGCAACTGGTTCAGCCATGCGGTCACTCGCTTTTCGGTCATGCCGGATTGGGTGTCGAGGTCGAGGGCCAGACCGACGAACTGGCCGTCGCGTTCGGCGGTGGACTGGACATAGTCGAAGCCCTTGGTGTCGGTGAAGCCGACGACATGGGCGCCGAGCGCCGAGACCTCATCGTAGAGAATGCCCACGGCGTCGAGGAAGGAGGTCGGATAGTTCTGCTGGTCGCCGGTTCCGAACAGGGCGACCTTCTTGCCCTTGAGATTGGCGGCGCGCAGCTTGTCGATATTGTCTTCCCAATCCGTTTGCAGGGTTCCGTCGCCATAGGTGGGCGAACCCAGCACCAGCAAGTCGCAGTTTTCGAAATCGGTGACGGAGGCCTTCTTGATGTCGATGGTCCGCCCCTGACACTTGGCGGCGATTTTTGACGCGACGCCACGCGTCGCGCCGCCGTCGGAACCAAAAACGATATTTATTTTCATGTCGCCTTCCTTGTATTCTAGCTTTTCTAGAAGCTAGTCCAAGATCATGATCAGAAATGTGCTCGCCGCCCTGGATTGCAGAAGCAGCTTAGGGTGAGCGTAGCGTAGTCTTTATCGCTCGATACATGGACAGAATACGATCGAGTGCGACGCTATTCCGCAGAAAATACCAATCCTGCTTCATCGTACAAATTGAAACCGTCAATTTAGAAATATTCTAGATTTGAGCAGCAGTCCTCACCGAGGTCGTCATGCGGGTCCGCAACCCCTCGGAAATCAGGACGGTCTCGAAAAGGGGCCTGATCGCCCTGCCCGCCTTCCGCATCTTCACCAAGACCAACATGGCGCTGGCGATGGCTGCGCGCTCCGATCGGCGTCATTCCGGTGATTTTCGGAATTTTCGGGTTTCTGCCCGTGCTCGGGTTCTGGATGGTTCCCCTCGGACTGTCGATCCTGGCGCTGGATTTTTCGGCCGCCGACAAGGCTGATCGATGGCTGAGGCGCAAGGCGCGGCGTCTTGCCGCGGGACAAAACGGAGTGACGTGGGGAGGCGTCGCGACACGCGTGTGCGCTGCGCCCTCTCGATCACCAGTTGGCTGGAAGCGCCAGGAGCGCCCCGCCCAGTGCGATGCGATACCACGCGAACACCGTGAAGCTGTGCGATTGGATGAAGCCGAGCAGCCACTTGATCGCTACGAACGCCACGACGGTCGACGCCAAGAAGGCTATGGCGAGCAGCGTCCAGTCCTCGCCGCCCGCGCCATGCGCGCGCTGGCCGTAAAGCTCGTAAGCGCTCGCGGCGAACATGGTGGGAATGCCGACCAGAAACGCGAATTCCGTGGCGGCGGCGCGATCGGTCGTTCCCGCGACCATCGCGGCGAAGATCGTCGCGCCGGATCGCGACGTACCCGGAAAAATACCGGCGACGACCTGGGCGACGCCAACGATCACGGCCGCCGCCCAGGTGACCTTTGCGCGCGGGGGCTGACGCCCCGCCCACCATTCCGCGCCCAGGATCCAGACGCCGCCGATGATCAGCGCCCACGCGACCGGCGCTGTCGATTCCGGTAGGGAAAAACCGAGTTTTTTGGCGACGAGACCGAGCAAGGCCGTGATCAGGAAGGCGACCGACAGTTTCAAGGCATAAGCGCGGTTTTCCGGTTGTCGGAGGTGGGTGGCGAGCGCGAAAAGGCGCTGGCGGTACACCAGGGTCACGGCGATCATCGCGCCGGCCTGGATGACAATGTTGAAAAGATCCGACCGATGGCCGAGCCAGTGTTCGGCGATCAGGAGGTGGCCCGTGCTGGAAATCGGCAGAAATTCCGTGATGCCCTCGATGAGGCCGAGGAGGACGACGTTGAGGATTTCGATCAAGGTGTGAGGCTTTCATGGGTGAGTGGGCCTGGCCACGCCAGTGAACCGCCGCGCGCCCAGCGAAAATTCATGAGCCGAATGAGCATTAACCTTGCGAACGCGTGCTTTTCGACGCGGATGGATGCGTCGACGGGAGCCCGGCGGACCGCCCACCGGAAGACCGAGACTTTTGGCTCTGAGCAAGGGACGGCTCTCAAGGAGCCGTCCTTCGTGGCGTTGTTCGGATCGCCTGGCGGGTTCAGGCGGAGTCGGGCGCCTTCGCGGCGGCGCCCATTTTCGTCAGGATGAAGCCGGCGGCGACGACGATCACCGCTCCGACGCCCGCGGCGGCGTAATGAACGGCGTCGCCATGGGCGTGCGCGTCGAGGAATGTGTGCGCGAGATTGGCGACATAGGGGTCTGTGATGATCATCTCGCCGGCGATCCAGCCGAGCAATCCGCCGCCGAACCAGATGAGGACGGGGAAACGCTGGATCAAGTTCGTAATCAGCGAGGCGCCGACGACGACAAAGGGGATCGATATCAGGAGGCCGATCGCGAACAGGGGGATGTTCCCTTTGGCCGCGCCGGCGATGGCGACGACGTTGTCGAGGCTCATCACAATGTCGGCCAGCGCAATCGTGCGCACGGCTCCGAACAGTGTTTCCTTCGACTGGATGTGGTTTTCGTCGTCTTCCTCGGCCTTGACCAGCTTGATGGCGATCCAGAGCAGCATCAGACCGCCGACGATGCGAAGATACGGGACCGCGAGCAGATAGGTGATGATCGACGCGAAGACGATGCGCAGGATCACGGCCGTCGCGGCGCCGAGAGCGATGCCCGTTTTTTGCTGCTTGGGCGGAAGCGAGCGGCACGCCATGGCGATCACCACGGCGTTGTCGCCCGAAAGCAGAATATCGATCCAGATAATCTGCAGGAGCGAGATCAGGAACGCGGTGCTGAAATAGTCCATGTGGTGTCCTTAGACGTCGGCGGGAGCCATGCCAGATGGGCTGGCTGTGATATAACCCTGCGGGAACAGCATTGAGCTTTGCTCGATGGCGACGCTACCAGTTTAACGTCGCGCGTGGGCTCCCGCCGGCGCTTTGCTCCGCCTTCTCGGGTCAATTTCGACAAAAGCCCGGGCGGCTCGCGCCGCCCGGAGAAACGATTGGTGGTTCAGGCGACGTTAATGCCGAACTGACTGCACATCGCCGCGAGGCCACCGGCGTAACCCTGGCCCACCGCGCGAAACTTCCATTCCGCGCCGTTGCGATAGAGTTCGCCAAAAATCATGGCCGTCTCCGTCGAATAATCTTCGGACAGGTCGTAGCGGGCGACTTCGACGTTCGTGTCCTGGTTGACCAGACGGATGAAGGCGCCGCCGACCTGACCAAAACTCTGCTTGCGGGCGGGCGCCTCGTGAATCGTCACCGTGAACACGACCTTGGAAACGTCGGCGGGAATGGCGGGCAGGTTGACCTTGACCACCTCGTCGTCGCCTTCGCCCGCGCCGGAAAGGTTGTCGCCGGCGTGCTCGACCGAGCCATCCGCCGACACCTTGTTGTTGTAGAAAATAAAATCCTTTTCGGAACGGACTTTTCCGCTTTCGCCGAGCAGGAAGACGGAGGCGTCCAGATCGAATTCGGCGCCGTCCGTCGCGCGCGGATCCCAGCCGAGGCCGAACAGAACTTTTTTGAGATTGGGATCGGTCTTGGTGAGGGAGACGTTGCCGCCCTTCGAAAGGCTGATGGCCATGGGTGTCAATTCCTTCAGAGTCGAACCCGTCCGCTCGGGCCCGATGGAGTGTGCGTATGGAGGACCGGAATCGTGCGGACCTGACTCCGGATTAGGGAGTCACAAGCCGAATTCGCTCGCGGTGAGGCCGAGTTCGCCGCAGATCGCGCGCACGACCGCTTTCTCGCCCTCGTCGAAATTGCCGTCGGACGCGCCGATGATGCAGCAGACGCGCACCATGGTGCGAGCCGCCGCCGGATTGTTCCTGAGGCGGCCGACGATCTTCATCGCCTCGACCTTGCCGATGTCGGCGTCGAAGTCGAATTTCGACGTCACCTGATTGAAAAAGCCGATGACGTCCTCAAGCTTGAAGACCTTCAGTTCGTCGGAGGTCTGGATGAACCCGACCATCTTCTTCTTTTCGTCCGAAGAAATGGTTCCGTCGGCGGCGGCGACCAGCGCGCAACCGGCCACGGTCGCCTCCATGAACTCCCGGTTCTTGAACTTGCCGATCTCGGTCTTGAGCGCATTGCTCGCCTCGGAAGCCTTGTCCTTGGCGGCCTTGATCCAGTCTTCAAACATTTGATGGTCCTTCCTGTTAGTCTTTCGCGCCAGCGACCCATCGCAGGCCCCAATGAAAGCTTCTGTCCATTTCGGCATGGCCGTTGAAATATCTGACCTCGCGTGACACCCGCATCTGGCCGTCGACATTTTCGATCAGCGCCACCGCGCACATGTTCTTGCGCGAATCGCCTTCCTCAAGCGGGACTTCGACCGGCGCGGCGCCGGGCGTGTAAAGCGTGATCCGACCGTCCGTCGCCGCCCAGTTCGGCGCGCCTTCGTAAATAAAGGCGTAGATCAAAAGGCGGCGGATTTCGCCCCAGCGCGCGCCATTGATGCGAAGCCATTCGCCCTCCGCGACCGCGCCGGAGCGGTCGTCGCCGGACAATTCGATGTAGGGTTCGAAATTGAAGGCGCCGAAACTGTCGCCCAGCGCCTGGATCCCTCCCCTGTGTCCGTCCCGCAATTCGTAGAGGCAGCCGAGATCGAGATCCACCGACCGGGGGCGGCCGAAAAACCCGGTCTTGACCGGCGCCGCGCTCCAGTTGAGGTTGATCCTGATCTCGCCGAAACTGTCGCCTTTCTTGGTCAGGTCGATTTTCGGCTGCGCCTTCGTCAACGTGACCTTCGACAACGAAACGGCTGAAGGCGGCGGCGGTGGGGGCGGCGCGGGTGTCGGAGCCGGATCCTCGGCGACGACGACGCCAAAACTTTCCGCGAGCGGTTTCAATCCGCCCGAAAACCCCTGTCCGACCGCGCGAACCTTCCAGACGCCGTTGCGACGGTAAATCTCGCCGAGGATCATCGAGGTTTCGATGGCGCCCTCGGTCGGAACCGGGAAACGGATGGGATCGGCGCCCTCGATTTCGAAGGCGACAGAGGCGGCGTTGGCGAAGGTCGGGCGCGCAACGCCTTCGCCCGGCAGGGTCGCGGCGAAGGCGATTCGCTGAACCCGGGCGGCGGCCGAGGCGAGGTTCAGTGAAAACACGGTCTCGCTGTCGTTCGACGAGGTCAAACGGACCGCGCCGTCGCCCGACTGGCGCTGGCCGTAAAACACCATGTCGGGGTCGCCCGACACTTTTCCGGTTTCGCCAAGCAGATAGGCTGAGATGTCGATGTCTCCGACGATCGACCCTCTACCGATCTGAATGCGCACGATCGGCGTCGTCGTGGGCAGGGGCGCGTTTTCCCCTTTTTGCAGGTTTGGCACGAAAGTCGCCCGCTCAGAGTGCGGCGGCGGCGAACGGCAACAATTGCTGAGCCGTCTGGCCGTTGGCCGGCGTCCCCACCGCTTTCATGGTCCAGGAGTCGGCGCTGCGACTCAACACAGCCATGACGACGCCGGAGTGCGCGCCCTTTTCCGCCAGGTTGAAGCGGACCAACTCCTTGCCATTGGCGGCGTCGACGAGACGGCAGAACGCGTTTTCGACCTCGTTGAACGTCTGGCCGCGAAAGCTGTTCACGGTGAACACAAGTGAAACGACTTCGGCGGGCAGAGAGGCGAGATCGACCGAAATGGTTTCATCGTCGCCCTCTCCCTCACCGGTGAGATTGTCGCCGGAGTGCTGGATGGCGCCGTCCTTGGAACGGAGGTTGCGAAACCACACGAGGTCAACGGGTTGCTTGCCGGCGTCGAACACGATGCAGGAGGCGTCGAGGTCGATGCCCTCCGGCGCGCCGCCGAACAGGCTCTTGAGAAAGCCGCCGCCGGATTTCGCGGCGTCCCAGCCCAGGCCCATCTTGACCCGGGTGAGGCTGTTGGTTTGTTTGCGCAGATCGACACTCTGGCCTTTGGCAAGCGAAATAGACATAGGCGCCCTTTGATTTTTGTCGCTTTCGCGACCGCCAAGATGCGGCGCTTCGGCGGCTTCCTTGAAACGCATGGACTGTTCGACGGCAGTAATCGTCCCGGGACATTAAGATAGAGTTGTGTCGGCAGTTTTGCGAGAGCCCGCGGGAACCAATCGGATGGTTGCGGCGCAGGACAAGGCGGGCCCGCGGGCGCAGGTGAGCGAACTCCTAATTTTCTTCTTCATTTTCAAGAGGCTTCTCTCGGAAAGCGTCATCCGTCAAGGCGCAAAATCTCGCAGTCGGGGGCGGTCCCCGCGTCGCGCGCGCCAAGAGTATCGAAACGCGCAAGAACGTTGCGCGCCCAACGGGCGTGCGTGGCAGGTTCGCACATCGCGCCATTCATTCGAAAGACCGCTGGCGCTCCGGGCGAGAGAATCGCGCGCGCGATCTCGACTTCGCTTTGCTCAGGCTGGAAGGCGCGATGGATGGCCGCGATCTGGCAAGGGTGAATGGCGGTCTTGCCGACGAAGCCGTGGCAGGCGTCCCGGCGCAACTCCGCGGCGAATGAGTCGGGATCGTCGAGGATGTCGAAGACCGGCGCGGTGAGCGCAAACCCCTCGGCGACGCCGCGGATGGCGAGGCTTGAGAGGACGGGACCGAGCGCGCTGTCATAGAGCGTGAGGCCGCGCGCGCGGCGCAGTCCGAGCCGCGCCATAAGGTCGTTGCCGCCGATGCGCAAGGCCAGGACGCGGTCGCGCGCGATCGCCCGAAGCTCGCGCAAAAAAAACTTCGTTTCCTGGACGTCGAAGAATTCGTCCGTTTCCAGCGTTGGCATGAGAAGGAGTTCGGTGTGATCCACGGCGCGAAACCACGGGTCGAGATGGCCGGGTCGGCATTTCGCCGCCACGAAGCCGTCGACTCGTTCAATGTGCGGCGCGGCGGCGATTTCGGCCGCCATCGCCACGGAGCGCGGCCTTACGAACAGGAGGGGGCGGTCGCCGCGCGTGCGGCCATGGCTGTCGAGCCGCGCGAGCAGGTCGGCGAGGTTGCGCAATCCCCTGGCGATGTCATGTTCGGCGAGCGCATCCTCCAGGCAAAGCACGAGGGAGCGCAACTCGGGAATTTTGCGGCCGACGGCGATATCGAAGATGTCGGGCCGGGTGACCGGCATGTAGAGCGTGGCGCCGAGGGCATGGGGCGAAGGGGTCACGTCGAATTCCCAGAAATTGCGAATTCAGGCGATTGGCCTGATGAGGGTGACCGCGCGATAGGGCGCGACGTCGCCGGGCAGTCGGTCCAGCGGGACCTTAGCAGAGCGCGCCAGATGGACCAGAGCGGCGAGGTCGGGGTCCGCCGGGTCGTCGACGAAAATGCGCTCTGGAACACGGCGCAGGATGGCGCGTGTCGCTTCGGCGATGCCGGGTTTGATGCGGTTGCGATTTGTGACGCCGTGACGCGCCGCTATCGCGTCGATCACGTCGCTGGACGCGGCCGCGCGTTCTTGCCGATGCGCGCTTGTCCATTCGGCGGCTGGCGTGGTCGCCAACGCCGCTTCGACATGCGTCTCCACGGTTTCGATGAAGGGGCGCGTTCGGTCGTATCCGCGCAAATGGCTCCAGACTATGCAGCCGTGGAAATCGCCTGGCCCAACGACATCGTCGTTCAGGATCGATCGGCTGATGAGGCCGGACACGGTCGCGCCGAGGATGCCAGAGGGGATCAGCCAGTCCTCCCCGCTGGCGGCCAGCCAAGCGCCGCCGCAGGGATCGGCGAGCACGACGAGGCGCGGTTCGACCTCGGCCCGGCGAGCCAGCGTGCGTTCAAGTTCGCTGGCAATGGCGCCCTTGCCGGTCCAGCCATCGACGAAAAAGACGCTGGAGGCGGGACGTCGCGCAAGGATGAAGTCGAGCGCGTTGTGATCGAGACCACGGTCGCGGACGATCGACACGCCGAAATGGGCGACATCGACTCCGATACGCTTCAGCGCTCGGGCGAGAAGCACGCCGATCGGCGCGCCGGCGCGCACGAGGCTCACCAGCGTGACGATTTTTGGCGAAATCCTCTGAAGGGCGACGGCGAGAGAGGCGATCTCGCGCCCCATGCGTTCAGCGCCCCGGTCGAGAGCGTCCGCGAAAATGGCCTCGTAGGCAAGGGTCGGCGGCTTTTCGAAGCTGATCATCTCCGAATAGTGACGCGCGCCGGATTGAATCAAACGCTCCTTCTCCATCACGTCCGTCGAGTCGACCAGGACGGGCTTGAGCAGGAATGTGATGTCCGCCGCATCAAAGGTGCCATGCAGCGCAACGGGCGACGTGGCGGTTATCATAGGTTCATTTTGGCGCGAGATTGAGTGATTTGCCAAGCGTTTTCGCGATTTGGCTGTTCGGCGGCGCCCCCCAGAGGTCGCAGAGCGACAGAAAGGCGAAATCGGTGTCGCTGTCGCCGAAACCGAGAATCGGCCGCCCGGGCGCGTCGCGCCTGGCTCTTGCGATCAGGTGGGCGACCGCGCGCGCCTTGGAGACGACGCCGGGAATGAAGGCGAGATTGTTGGCGTTGCGGTGGACGGTCCATCCCGGCTCAGCCCGCAGGACGTTTTCGAGGCCGGCGAGCCCGGCGCCAAACGGGTCCGCGTTGTCCTTGAAGACGGCGTAGATCGGCAGTTCATTCTCGACGACAAGCCAGGAGCGGACATCGAGTCCGAGCGCGCGAGCCGCGTCCCGGCCGCGTTCGAGAAGGTCCTGCAATCCGGATGTCATCGAGGCGAGGTCGCGCGCGATCTCGGCGCGCCATTCCGGGTCCGGCGCGCCATTGGGGGTGAGCAGGACGCCGCCATTGGCCAGGACGGCGCCGCATCGGAAGGGAAGATGAACCGCCTTAAACGCCTCCGAGCCGCGCGCGGTGACCGGAACCACATCGGCGCCGCGCAGCAACCATTCGACAAAAGCTTTTTGCGGGCGGGTCATGAAAGAATGGTTGTCGTTGCGCGCCGTCGTGGCCCGCGTGAGATGCGGGGCTTCTCCGTCCGGGCATTTTTGGCGGGTCTGGAACAGCGTGTCGTCGAGGTCGACGAAGACAAGGGGGCGCGTCATTGCAATCGCCCTTCGGCGCGGATTTCCAGCCGGGCGCCCAGGAACCGCACCAGGCCCGGGTCGATGCTGGCGCGGGGCGTCTCGGCGCACAAGATGATTCGGTCGTAACGGCTTGGGTCGACATTGTAGAGAAAGTTGGGAATGCCGAGGCCGTAATTGTCCCGGAGGGCGAAGGCGGACTCGATGGCATGGCCGACCGCGATCGGCGATCGCGTGACGGCGGAAAATCGCACGCACGCTCCCGCCCTTTCCAGCGCCTCGGCCAGGAAAAACGGCGGCAAGACATATTCGCCTGTTCCCAGCACGAGGATGCGTTCTTGCGCACGGGTTCGCGCGTCGATCGCGAACGATTGCTTCAGGACGCCGAGGCGACCCCAATCGCGCCCGGGATCGGGCGTGTGCGGGCTACGCCCTGTGACGTCGACATGCGGCATCTCGGGGAGCGGCGCCGCAGGATCGGGCGTCCACTTGTAGCTGCCGGAGAGCAGCGACACGCTCATGCATGGTTCAGGCGTTGAGCGCGCCGCATCGCCATCCGACCAGTCCGTCAGCGTCGCCAATATGATCCGCTCCACCCGGGCGAGACCCGCTTCAATCAGCGCCGCGCGCAGGTTGACGATGGTGCGCCCCGTCGTGATCTCATCGTCAACCAGAATGAGCGAGCGCGCTTTTTTCATGAGATCCGCGATCCCTGGCGATGTCGGCCGGTGAATCAGGTGGCTTGTGGCGTGGCTGTGGTCTTCGCTGAAACGCGCGAGAACGGGGCTTTCGAGCTGGCATCGCGTTGTCGCGAGGAAAACGACGTCGCCGCGCCCAGTGGCGGCGACATAAGCGTCGTGGACGCCTCCGCCGAGACCGACGGCTGTTTCAGCCATGCCGACAACGAGAATTGGGCCGGGCAGGTCGGCGGGAATTTGTTTCGCCAATGCCTCGTAGGTCTTCCGCATCAGGGACGGCGCCACGGGAATGTGGCGGCCGAGCACGCGCGAAACGAACAGGAATGCGCGTTTGGGGTTCCGCCGCTGCGCGAAGCCAAAGAGATCCTCCGGCCGCCGGGTTGAGCGCGAAATGAAAGCCTCGATGCGACCCGTGGGCAAGTCGGCAGTCATGATCGGGTTACTGTCCCCGAGTTTCAGGGAACGGCTGCTGACACAATCATGCGGAGTCATTTGGTTTACGACATGGGACATGGATCGACCGCTCGGAGGAGGCGCCGGAGCGCCGCATCATGCAACAAGGAAGACCTTAAGCAAACGGCGTCCTTATCGGGAATGCGCGGTGGCGGCTTGGACCGGGCGGTTTCGAACGGCAAGGAGCGGGCCTCATCGCCTTCAATAACGACAGGCGACCTCGGCCCAGATGGTTCGTCCCGGCTGGAGATAATAGGCGTAATAGCGCTGATCCGTCAGGTTCGTCCCGGTCAGGCTGACGGTCAGCCCCTGGTCCTTGAAGGCGTAGGAGACCTTGGCGTCGAAAACCAGATAGGGATCATAGGCGCCGAAAATGCCGACCGCCGTGTCGCGATTCTGATCGTCGGCGTAAACCTTCGACATATAGCGCCCGCCGAGGTAGCCCTTGACGGGTCCGTCGGCATAGGTGACGCCGAAACCGGTCATCCAATTGGGGGTGAAGGTGAGCTGCTTGCCGACATCTGCGGCCACGGCGCTGTTGGCGGTCATTTTCGAGACGTTGCGGGTGACATTGCCGTAGACGCCCCAGCTTTCGAGCACTTTCTGTTCGAACCCGAACTCGACGCCGCGCACGGTCGCCGCGCCGGCGTTTCGGCGCAAATTCTGGTTCACCGAGACCGCCTGGGTGTAGATGAAATCGGTGAGATAATTCTCGAAATAGGTCGCGCGCAGTTTTGTGCCGAAGGCGGGAATCCGCCAGTCGCCGCCCGATTCCCAGGAGGCGGAGCGTTCGGGCATGAGATTGGGCGCAGCGTCGGTGTAGCTGACCAGCGTGGTCTGCGAGCGGGAATAGAGCTGCAACAGATCGGGCGCGCGGAAGGCGCGCCCGGCGGAGGCGCGCAGCGTGATGTCCTCGACCGGCAGATAGACGAGCGACGCCTTGGGCGACAGCGCGCCGGCGCTCCGCGGCGCATATGAAATCGCAAATGACGGCAGGCTCGACTGAACGGCGGTCGCCGCCTGCCAGGTCGATCCGGCCGTGGTCCAATAATCGTAACGCGCGCCAAGATAGAGGCTGACCTTGTCGCCGAAATCGGTCTTGTTCTGCGCGAAGGCGGACAAAGTGTTGGCCCATCCCTGCGAATGATAGCTGATCGCGCCCGTGCCGCTGTCGACATCCTTGTAATTGGCGACGTCCTCCACGTTGCGATCAAACCAGTCGCGTTGCGCCTGCAAGCCGACAATGAGCGAATCCCAGGACGTCAAGGCGCGCTCGCCCTGAAGCGTCGCCAGCAGGCGATTGGCGGGACCGGGGGTGTAGGTTCCCCCGCCGGCATAGACGAAGCCGGTTCCTGTCGGCGTCATGACCGAGGCGGCGGTCGGCGAGAGATACCAGGCGTTGGTGTAGGTGTAGCTGACGCCGGCATTGATCTTGACGTCTTCGACCCGCGTCTCGCCGCGCAGAAAAGTCATGATCTGTCTTTCGCCGCCGGGAGCAAAATTGAGGAAGGGGTTGGTCGCACCGTTGAGGTTGGAATAGCGCGTCGCGCCATTGACCGCATATTTGATCCAGCCGTTATAGATGGGAGCGCCCGCCGCGTTCACGGCGGCGCTGCGCGGATCGCCATAGCCGTTGGCGCTCTCGCCATAAACGAGGCCCGCGGACACGCGTGTGTCGGCGGAGACGTCATAATAGAGCCGAAGTCCGGCGTTGCTGGTCCACCAGGGCCTCTCGCCGCGATCGCCCAGCAAATAGGCTTTGGAGCCCGTCGACGTCTGGACGGCGGTGACGCCCGTGACGGGCGTGACGGTCTTGCCCACGGGCGCGGTCGCCTGCGAGGTCGTGATCGTCGCGCCCTCGTCGCGAAAACCGGAGGAATTGGTGGCGGCGCCGTCAAAGGCGACGCCAAGGCCGCTGTTGAAATGATCGCGGTAGGACAGGGTGACGCGCTCCGAACGGGCGCTGCCGGCGCCGAAAGCGCCCGAGGCGGATATTTCGCGCTTGGTCGGCGCCACCGTGATCAGGTTGATGACGCCGCCAATCGCTTGCGATCCGTAGAGGGATGAAAACGGTCCCGGCGCGACTTCGATCCGCTCCACGCTTGTGATCGGCAGCAACGCATAGTCCAGCGTGCCGGAGAGTGGAGAATTGAAGGGGACGCCATCGACCAGGAACAAGGTGCGCGCCGACCCGGGAATGCCGCGCATGTTGATCGTGCCCACGGAATTGCCGGGCCGGTTGCCCTCGAAGGCGCTGCCGCGCATGAACAGGCCGGGCGTCCCCGAGAGAACGTCGCCAATGCGTCCCTCCGGCCGGTTCTGCATCTTTTCGCGCGTGATCACGGTCATCGCCGCCGGCGCCCGGTTTTGCGGAACCTCTTCTCGCGTTGCGGTGACGGTGACCTCTTCGAGCTGCACGGTTTCCGCCGCGACGACGGTCGTCAGCGCGGTCAAGGCGGTGGTCGTCAGACAGATCCGGATGAAAGCTCGACACACCACGACGCCTCTCCACAATATGATATCCTTATAAAATGATCATATCGTCATGGCGTGGGTCAAGCTCTCCGTTCGCATAGATCCGCGTCAGGATTCAGAACAGCGCGCCGACGATACGCCGCACTCCGCCGCCCAAGGCCGCGATCAGCAGGATCCAGCCGGCCAGGGGCGTTTCTGGCGGCGTCTGGCCTTCACCGGCGCCGGTTTTCTCTTCCATGAGATAGCCGGAAATTTCGCCTTTCGCAGCGGCGGTTGGCGCGTTCGGCGCCGGCGCTTCAGCCGCGGCGCGCGCGACATTGGCGGCGATCTGCGTCGCGGAGGGCGCGGCCTCCTTCGGCTCCGCCGCCTTGCGATCCCGCTGTTCCGCCAGCGCGGTGATTTCGGGCGACGAGCAGGTGTTTTTGTCGCAAGCGGCGCCCGCCTCGGCGATCAAGGCGCGATTGAGCCGATCAAGGTCCGCAACGGTTTCAACAGACGCGCGCCAGAACCCCTTGTTGACCGCGACCAGCATGCGATCGACCAGCGCTTGGTAGGCGGGCAGGTTTTTGGCGTCGCGAAATTTTTGGGCGATGTCGAGCTTGTTGCGGTCCTTCACCCAGGTCTCGTAAATTTCCTGCCACTTCTCGTCGCCCACCGCCTCGGGCGTGGTGACCTGCCAGCCGTAGAGATTTTCAACCATGCGGGTGACGAAGGCGGCGCCGGCGTAGCCTTCCTTCATCATCGCCTCGATCCATTTTGGATTGAGATAGCGCGCCCGCATTTCGCGGCCGAGATAATGCTCCAGCGTCTCGGTGCGCGCCGCCTTGGGATCGGCCATGTCGGTGACCAGCACCTCGGGGGTGGCGCCGTTGACGGCTCGCGCCGCCAGCGCGGTTCCGCCGAGATATTGATAAAAGTCGTCGCCGTCCAAGGCGCCGTAAATCTTCGAAGAGCGGCTGTGGATCACGCCCTGCGCGCCGCGCAGCGCGCCTTTGAGCAGATCGACGCCGAGATCGGGGCGATCCGCGACGCTGTCGCCCCAAAGCCCCTGACCGAAGGCGTGATGCATGCGCAGGAAATAGAGGTCGGACAGTTTTGCGTCGGCCTCCTTGCCCTCGCCATAGGTGTTCGACAAAGGAATGGCCTTGTCGAGATTGGCGCCATAGGCGCCGGAAGGCACGGAAAACAGCCGCACCCCCGCGAGCTTTTCCGCACGCTCCGACCCAATGCCCTGCGCCAAAAGTTCGGCGCGGGTTGTTTCAAAATGCCGGCGGATCGCATTGTCGGCTTCGTCCTGCACGCGCGAAAGCGTCACGGCCTCGTCGAGCCATTTCATCGCGACCGGGAACATGTCGCGATAAAGGCCGGACGGGATGACGGCGACATCGACCCGCGGACGCCCCAGGACGGCGCGCGGGATCGGCTCCAAGCCCTTGATCTTGCCGCGCGCGTCCCACTGCGGGCGCACGCCGAGCAGGGTCATGATCTGCGCCTCCATCACGCCCTCATGCCGGGAGCTTTCGACGCCCCAGAGATTGAAGACATATTTGTCGGGCCACGCGCTTTTGCGCGCATGAAAATCGCGGACGAGGTCGGAAGCGAGCTTTTCGCCGATCGCCCAGGCGGCCGGCGTCGGCAAGCGCGTCGGGTCGAAGCCGTAGAGATTGCGCCCGGTCGGCAGCGACTCCGGCGTGCGTGCGGGATCGTTGCCGGGGCCAGCCGGGACATGGCGCCCGGACAGGCCTCTCACCAGATGATCCAGCTCGTCCTTGGCCGATTGCCGCATGGCGGCGATCAGCCGCGAAATGGTTTCGGAGTCTTGCAATGGCGCGGCGATGGCTTCGGCGCTCTTTCGCATCGCCGCCTCGTCGGGGGCGCGGCCAAATGTGTGCAGGCCGAACGGCGTGGCGCGTTCGGAGATTTCGCGGATGTGATCGTCGAGTTTCTCCACCGAATCTTTTTGCGCGCGAAGCGACACGACGCCGAGGTCTTTCAAGAGCCCCAGCGCGCGCGCTCGGTCCTCAATGCGGTCGAGCAAACCGGCGGCGACCAGGGGGCTTTTTTCCTGGGCCACGCGATGATCGGACAGAAGCTGCGTGATTTCCTTGAGCTGCGGAGCGACGCCGGCCTTGTCGAGCGGCGGGATCATGTGACTGACGATGGTCGCCATGCCGCGCCGCTTGGCCTGGATGGCCTCGCCGACATCGTCGACGATATAGGGATAGAATTGCGGCGTCGCCCCGACCACGATTTCGCCGGGATCGCCACCGGAAAGACCGACTTCCTTACCGCTCAGCCATTCATGGGTCGCGTGCGTTCCCAAATGGATCATGGCGTCGGCCTGAAACGCGCGCCGCAGCCACAGATAGAAGGCCAGATATTGATGATGCGGCGGCAGGGTGACGTCGTGATAGAGGCTTTCGACATTCTGCTCCCAGCCGCGCGACGGCTGCGGCGCCAGCAGCAAATTGCCAAAGCGAAAGGCGGGGAACACGAAGAAGGCGCGGCCCTCGGGATCGCGCCACACCATCACCTTGGAGTTTTGCGGCTCGCCCCATTTGGCGTTCATCGCATCGCGCAGGGTTTTGGGCGCCTCCTGCTCCAACCATTTTTCGTAAGTCTCGACCGGCAGAAGCTGAACGAAGCCAGATTTGACGCCGGCGCGGACCAGGGCGTCGAGGCTTCCCGGCGACCAGCGCGCGATATTGCCGCCGCCGTCCCGGATCAGTTCGATGAGTTTTTCCGCTTCGGGCAAATCGTCGATGCGAAACCCGTTGTCGCGCAAATGGCCCGCGAGGGCGAGCAGCGACTGCGGGAGAACGTTGAGATAGGAGGCGCCGATCGTCGCCTTGCCCGGCGGGTAATTGTAATAGAGCAGAGCGATGCGCTTGTCCGCGTTCGGCAGGGCGCGCAGCCGGGCGAGCGCCGCCAGCCGATCGGCCGCGCGCAAAAAACGTTCGGCGATGGGTTTTTCACGCACGCCCTCAAGGCCTGTCTCCGGATCGCGCCAAACCTCCTTGGCGGCGACCACGGTCGGCGCGGTCAAGCCGCCATATTCGGCATTGCCGACCTGCCAGGCCCGCTCAACCGTATCGAGCCCCTGCGGCGACGCCAGCCATTGCGCTTCAGATTGCGAATTCAGCGTGATCAGATTGACGACCGGCGCGTCGATCCGATCCAGCAACGGGCCGAGGGTCCCCGGATTGTTGGAGATTTTCAGCGACAGCGCGCCGATCGCCGCGAAAACCGGGCGTCCCGCGCGATCGAAGGCGAATTTTTCGAGTGTCGGCTCGTTGGGAAAGCCGAAGAACGGCGCCGCGTTATAGCCGCGCGCGTCCAGCGCGGCGGCCAGGGCGCGGACCGTCGCCAACTGACCAGACAGCGCATTGGAGCGATAGAAGGCGAGGCCGATCCAGGGACGGTCGCGCTTGTCGGCCGGCATGCGGGCGCGCAGGGCGTCGAAATCCGCGACGATGTCGCCGGAAGCGAGATCGAGCCCACCGATTTCCGGCAGGTCGCGCGGCGGCGCGACGGCAAGGTCGAGGCCAAAGCGCTGCTTGAGCGCGAGGCGCGCCATATTGGCCATGTTCTGAGGCCCGCCCGCGCGCATGAAATAGCTCAAAACCTCGTCGCGGCTGAACCCCGCGCGCGCCATGTCGTCGTCCCAACTCGGGCCAACCGCGTAAACCACGCCGCCCCGAGCGACGATGTCGGGGACGAAAGGCGCGACCGTCATTGACAGATTGCGCCCGACCGTCTGGACGAAAACGACGCGCGCCAAAGCCAGCGATTCAGTCGCGCCCTTGGCCAAGGCCCGGGGCGTGACGACGTGAAAGGCGAAACCCTTGAGATGGGGATCGGCGCGAAGGGTCTGCACGGCCTCGATGGCGGCGGCGGACTCCGTATCCCCGACCACCAGGGCGACATGCACCTGAAGGGGTTCGGCGACAACCGGAGGCAAGTTCAGGCCGAGGCTGACGAAAAACGCGGCGAGCAGCAGCCGCAACCCGTCAATCCGGAACATAGACCACGCGGCCGTCCTGAAGGCGATAGGCGGCGCCGAGCTTTTCCCCGGTTCCGCCGAGTTTCTGGTCCGTCACCTTCTGGACTTTTATTTCCTTGCCATTTCGCGAGACGATCTCAAGGCCGCCATCGGCGGTTTTCTTTGTGATGGTGAGTTCCGCCTTGGGGTTCATGAGGTCGAGCATGTTGTGCGCGACGAACAGCGCGATCATCATCGAGACGATGAAGACAACGCTGGCGTCGAACAGATTGGCGACGCCGGACAGCGGATCCTCCAGCGGCGCCTCGGCCTCAAGCCGCCGCCGGCGCTTCAGATAGCGCATGGCGCCTCTCCAGTCGCACGTGTTCGATCGCGGCGCTCATGCGGGTTTCCGCCAAAAACTCCATTTCGAGCAGGTCGGTCCGCACCCACTTCTCCCGCAGCAGCGCGATCACATAGGCGAGGACGCCGCAGGCCAGTCCCGCCACGGTGGCGGTGAAGGCGGTGACCATGCTGCCGGCCATTTTGGGAATATTGCCTTCGGCGAGCGAGGCGAGCGAGACCCCCATCGGGATGAGCGTGCCCATCAGGCCGAGCGCAGGCCCGACCTTGATGATGAAGCGCACGCGATCCAGACACGAAGCCGCCCGGATTTCATGCAGGCGCAAGAGCTTTTCGACCCGCGCTTCAAGGTCGGCGCCACCCGCCTCCTGTTCACGCGCGAGCGCGGCGGCGAAAGCCGCCTGATCGTCAGAGCCCCGCCGCCAGCGCAGCAGCGCATCGACCATGAAGGCGCCAAACGCCCAGGTCGTGTAAAGCGCCAGCGCCGACACCAGCACGACGACGGGGGCATAAAGGCCGGATGAGATTTGGAACAAAAACCCCTCAAGCCAGCGGACCAAATTCATCCTGAATATCCCTCGGACCGGCACGTCTCGGCGATATGACGGTTAGAGACTTTCATCATACTTTCATCATGTCAAGGCTCCGCTTTTCCGACGATGACGGGTCCCGACACGACATTTCCAAGCGCTGTCCGAAATTTGGGCCGGATGCAGGTGAAACAAATTGACGAGTTGCGAGAAAAAATTGACGCCCTGGAGAAGGAAATCAATATGCATGCAGCGGAAAATGAGAATGATGCGCGCTTGATGAGCATGCCGGGCATTGGACCCATCTGCGCAATGGCGATCTTGGCGTTTGCCCCTCCGATGGAAAGCTTCAGGAATGGGCGGGACTTCGCCGCGTGGACAGGGTTGACGCCCCGCCAGAATTCAACCGGAGGCAAGCAGAGTCTTGGAAAAACATCCAAAATGGGTCAGCGCGACATCCGAAAGCTTTTGATCTTCGGCGCAACGGTCGTTGTCCGATGGGCGGCGCGAAATTGAGCCCCCGAGAGTTCGTGGCTCGCTCGCATGCTGGTGCGAAAGATTTGGGTCTGGAAACGCATTAGCATGCATCGAGATCGACAGCTCGCCTAAGTGATTTGCGCTAGGTCCGCTCATCTCCATGCCGCCAGGAAATCGGAAGCCTTCCAAAGATCCCGCAGGGCCGACGCCGCGAGCGACGCGGCGAACAGCGCGCCGATCAGCGACGCGACGATCAAGGCGTGGGTGATGGAGACGCCGCCGAGCTCAGGCTGAGCGCTGCGAAAAGAGAAAGCCGCGGGCGTGTGTCTTCCGCAGATGAAGGCTCGTCTCAACCAACCCGGACAGGGCTTTGGCCGTCAAGACGACAGCGCGCCGGAAGCCCGTGGCCGCAGTCGCCGGACGCGAGAACCGTTCAAATGATCGGTCGCGGTCAGTCCAGGTGAAACCTGATGATCGTGTTCGTCGAGAACCGCCCCCCCGGCGGCGGCGGCGCCTGGACGGCGCTGAGGATGGCGCGCGCGGCGGCGTCGAGCGCCGCGTGGCCGGACGAGCGCGTGATCGCCTGGCTGACGACGCGACCGGACGGACCAATGGTGAAGGCCA
>NZ_WNKS01000066.1 GCF_009720655.1 Rhodoblastus acidophilus
GGCGACGACACCTATGTCACCGATGGCGGCGACACCATCACCGAGGCGGCGAATGCCGGAACGGACACGGTGCAGAGCTCGGTCAGCCTGACGCTCGGGGACAATCTGGAAAACCTGACACTTACTGGAACCGCCGCGATCAATGGAACCGGCAACACGCTGAACAACACGATCATTGGCAACGACGCGGCTAATGTGCTGAACGGCGCGGGCGGCTCTGACATCCTGATCGGCGGCCTCGGCGACGACACCTATGTCACCGATGGCGGCGACACGATCACTGAAGCGGCGAACGCCGGAACGGACACGGTGCAGAGCTCGGTGAGCCTCACGCTCGGCGCCAATCTCGAAAACCTGACCCT
>NZ_WNKS01000067.1 GCF_009720655.1 Rhodoblastus acidophilus
CTCGCAACGGATTCAGACCCTTGCCAGTTTCGCCGATAACCGCGGCGGGCGCCATGTGCGGTCGTCGTACCGGTAACGTCGAAACGATGATGCCCAAGAGCGATGGGCCGTTGTCCGATCGGCGCCCACACCCGGCGTGTCACCGGTTTCAGGCCGAGCCGATGCTCGTCGGTATGAAGAGCGGTCGCAAAGTGTACCACTGAACCGGCTTTTTGCTGGCCCTTGAGGGCGGCGCAAAATTGTACCGGTCCTGCTAGCCTTCTCGATGTCTTAGGCATGGAGAGGCTGAAAGGATGTTCACAGTGGAACTCTATGCGAAGATCAGATGCGCCGTTTTGACGGAC
>NZ_WNKS01000009.1 GCF_009720655.1 Rhodoblastus acidophilus
AGCTCGTCGACCAACCGTGGCGCATCATGTCCATCGGACTCCGCGATTGGGCGCATGGGTTCTGATCAGCGAGACTTGGTATAAGCACACCATTACGAGTAGCCACTCTATTAGGGCGACCGGGAGCGGTCGTGGCGCGAAAGCCGAACTGCGTAAATGGTCATGCCTCGCGCCGAACCCGTCACTTCCCGTGAAGCGGAAGCCGCGAGAAGTCGGGCTGACAATCGTTCAAGCGCCCGACCTTGCTCGCCCGCAGCGCGGCGTCCGCCTGCGCGTAGCCGGCCTTCATCATGAGGTCCTGGACCTCGTTCGGAAACCGCGTCAGACGCGTCGCAACGGACGCCGCCTGTTTCGTCGAGTCGCTTGAAAACTCCAGCGGGTTTCCGACACCATAATTTTCGACTGGCTCCCCCACACCCCAATATACGACTTCACGCTCCCCACTGGCGTGGAGTCCGCGCAGAACGCGAACGCGCATGTTGATTCCCTGCTGGAGCGCGATGTTCGTCACGCGCCGCGCTTGCGAAAGCCAATTTGTCCAAGGCGAACCGAGCGGCGGCGTCACCAGGCCTCCATCACTGACGAGTATCGTGCGGTAGCGCTTCCATATCGGTTCAAGTCCGAGGTTGTCGTAGACGCCTCCGTCTGTGAGGAGGAGCCGGGTCGTGAATGGCGAGAAATGCAGGTCCGTACCCTTCATCTGCCCGATCGCCCCCTCCGGAACTTTGATCGAAACCGGCGACAGAAGCGGCGGAAAACTTGCGGATGCGCCGACCGCAAGAGACACCGGGAGCGTGGGGCTGCGCCACTCCCCGACGCGCCATTCGGCAGCGTATTCCTTGGCGAACCTCCACAGAACACCTGTCTGCAAGCTGGTCGCCGTGAAGACGAAACGAGGCCTGTCCGGCAGATCCTGAAGCGTACGCCCCTTGAAGATGACGTGATCATAGGCTGCCGCGGCCAAGTTCGCTGCGCGGATGAACGGCAACAGGCCGAGCAATATCACCGGCGCGTCCAGCCGCCAGCGGGCCAGCGCGAGCAGTGGCGTCGCCACCTTTTCCCGGAAATTGACGGCGACGCCGAAGGCGTCGAACTGCAATTCCGGCCATGCCACCGCGAGCGCGCCCGCTGCGATGGAGCCGCCGGAGACGCTCGCCACGCGCTCAAGTCGCGGCAGCAAACCCAGTTCGTTCAGGCGCACGAAGCAGCCGAGATGGAACAGCATGGCGCGAAACCCGCCGCCGGAAAGGCAAAGGCCGATCCCGTCCTCCAGCTTGCCGCCGCCAAGGAAATCGCCATGAGCCGCAGGCGCGGCTCCTTCCACGTCACTCATCCTGCGGATCCTGGTTCAGGGGATACTTCTTGCTCGATCGCGAGCGCCGGTTTCACGTTTCCAAGGCTGGCGTCGACGCCCTGGTCGCCGACGATCAGCATCAGTCCCGGACATTCGTCGGAAGACATGGTCTCGGCGAGCCAACCGATCTGGCCAATGTCGGTCTCGCTCGGTGCGGTCGAAGCGCCCTTGGGATGCGAATGCCATTCGCCGACATAGCGAATCTGATCAAGCGTCATCGCCATGGCCTTTATGACGTCGTCCTTCAGGCCGCCCACTCCCCTCTCAAACTCCGTCTGCGATCCCTTGCTGCCAACAGGCGGCGGCCAAGCATCGACTAGGTCGATGCGCCGAGCAGAAATGTCGACGATCCCGAACAGCACGCCGCCGGTTTCCGCAGGCAATTTGACGGCACGCATCTGGGCCATCAGATTTTCCACCGACCGAGGCAACACCACTTTCCATTTGCCCCGATCAAAGATCGCTGGCGTTTCCACGTCCAACCCATGCCGGGCGACGGAGCCGTCATCCCGAAGTTGCCAGACCGCCCCGAACGCCTCTTCCCCATCGAACGATCGCCCCAGCGCGCCAGCGGCGATGGAGGAAAGTGCAAAGGCGCGAGACGCGGTGTCATGGTTGCCGGGGACGAATACCACGGGCACACCCAGCAGGCGGTCGGCAAGCCAATCGATTGCAGAAGTCAGCGGCGTGTGGATATCGCCGGGGACGACGGCCACGTCGAAGCCGTCCTGCGGCGCGTGGGCGGTTGGATCCCAGTCGTTCTCCGGCCACTCCTGATGGAGATCGGAAAAAATCCAGAGCCGCGGCATGGCGGCCTCCTTGATGAAAATGGTCGCGGTGAATGCGCGGACCGGATGACGACGTGGGGCTTTAGGCGAAGCCGCGATCAGGCCGGGGTGGCCTTGCACGCGCACACAAGCATGCCGCCGGCTTTAAGCCTGCGGGCGCGTTCGGCAAGGTTGGCGCGTTTCGTCATCATGAAGAGAGTGTGCCCGACCTGGGCGCCGCCGGCAAGCTGCCGTGCTGAACAGCCGACCGTCGCGGACGGGGGAGCCTGAGCCAGTCAGCCGCCCCCGTCGAGGACAGGCCGAAGCAGCTAGACCTCCGGATGTTCCTTGCAGAACTCCTTCATCGTCCGCTCGGCGACGCGATCAAAGACCTCCTGCAACGGCTTCTCGCGCCACTTCCTGATGAAAAGCAACACGGACTCGGTGGGTTGCTTTACTCTCGTTATGACAGAGAAATCGATCAACGCCCTTTCCAGAGCGGCTTCCGTCTTCGTAAGTTCTGATAGCCGGAACACGGCCGCTATTCGTAGCCAAGAGAAATATTCCTCGGTCAGTTGTGCGATTTGATTGTAGTGTTCTTTAGTGTAGGTCGACGCAGCCCCGAACCTCTCTGACATGTAAAACTTGGTGATATAAGGGACGATCTCAGTCCCCTTACTCGCTTTTGGTCGCGACAACGATAAACGGGTCATGTCGCACATCATCGCATGCCGAAATACGACGTTTTCTTTCACGTAATCAGCCTGGAGGCGAAGGTTGAAGAGCCTGCATGTCGAGGCGAAATGCTTGTAGATCGGAAACGGCACAAGGTCGGGCGTGGCTGTCGGCATCGGGCGGCGTCGAATGGATGAGCGGTCGCCGAAGCTAGGCCGAAAGCCTTAAGGACATGCTGAAGCTGACGCTGGCGAGCGAGATCCCTCATCCGGAGCGCAATTTTCTTTCTGTGCGCAGGGCATGGAGGAACATGGTGTTCGATACGAAAAAGCTCGTCGCCGCCGCCGAGGTCGGCGGCGACCGCCGGCGGCGATCCGCGTGTTCCTGAACGATCTGGCCGAACTTGTACTCGACCCCGAGGCCGTGTCTCGCGTCAGTGAGAACCGACACCCGGCTCCGACAGTCGATAGCGCTGAATGTCGTCCGCAGAATCCACCTTCGCCACCCAGCGGCCTTCCCGACGAGCAGCCAATATCAGGGATGGGTTGGGGTTCTCGTTTGGATTGCGCCATTCAGCCGCGCCGAACGGCCACGGCTGAACGTGAATGCCGGTCTCGACGATCGCGTCGTAGGCGATTCCGGCCAAGATCATCTTTTCCCGAAGTCGGTCGATGCGCTGGTCCGACAGGACAACGGCGATGTCGAGGTCGCTCTCCGCCGTCGCGTCACCTCGCGCCCTGCTGCCGAAAACGACGAGTCCCACCAGCCGATGGCCATGGGAAAGCGTGACCGCGTCTGCGAAGAACCGCAGCGCGGCGAAAGCGGCTTCCGTCATGCCGACTCGACTTGTCGCCACAGGCTCTCTCCATCGGCGATCAGCTTCTATTTTCTAACATGACGGTGTCGGGGAGCCCAATCCGCACGCGCTGGGAGGACGAGTCAGCGAAATCGAGAAAAGGAGTCAAAATGCGAGAATCAGAGTCAATCTGAGTGAGAACCGACATTCTTGCGACTTCCTGGCGCACCCGACAGGATTCGAACCTGTGACCTCTGCCTTCGGAGGGCAGCGCTCTATCCAGCTGAGCTACGGGTGCTTCGATCTCTGTTTAACCGATGCACGCGCCTTCGGCAATCGGTTTGGCTGGTCCTTGTGTCCTTCAACCATTGCTCAGTTGCGAAGCCGGTATCCCGTCCGGAAAATCCAGACCACCACGGCGAAACACACCGCCAGCAGGCTCAGGGTCAGGGCCAGGCTGATCACCGGCGCCAGCGTCGCTATGTCGTAGAACGTCCATCTGAAACCTTCGATCAGATAGACGATCGGGTTGAACAGGGCGATTTGACGCCAAACGCCCGGAAGCATGTCAATGGAGTAGAACGTGCCGCCCAGAAATGTCAGCGGCGAAATCACCATCATCGGAATGAGGTTCAGCTTTTCAAATCCGTCGGCCCAAAGCCCCAATATGAAGCCGAACAGGGCGAAGGTCGTGGACAGCAGCACCAGATATAAGAACGCCAGAACGGGGTGAACGACCTCGAACGGCACGAACAGGCGCGCGGTGGCAAAAATGATCAGGCCGAGGATCACCGATTTGGTGGCGGCGGCGCCGACGAAGCCGATGATCACTTCTGTCGCCGAAATCGGCGCCGACAGCAGTTCGTAGATCGTGCCGAGGAAACGCGGCAGGTAGATGCCGAACGAGGCGTTGGAGACGCTTTCGGTCAAGACCGTCAGCAGGATCAGCCCCGGCACGATGAAGGCGCCATAGGAGACCCCGTCGATGGCCTGCATGCGCGACCCGATCGCCGAGCCGAACACGACGAAATACAGCGCCGTCGAAATCACGGGGGAGGCGATGCTCTGGTAGAGCGTGCGCCAGGTGCGGTTCAGTTCGTTGATGTAGATGGCGCGGATGGCGTAAACATTCATCGGCGTCGTCCCACCAGATCAATGAAAATGTCCTCCAGCGAGGACCGTTCCGAATTGACGCTGCGAAATTCAATCCCGCGCGCCACCAGGGTTTTCAACAGCGCCCCGAGGCGGTCGTCGCAATCCTCGCCTTTTTGCGTAAAGGCCAAGGTCATTCCGTCCGGGGTGAGGTCGAGGGCGAGGTCGGACAGGTGATCCGGCAGCGCGTCAAGCTTTTGCGTGAGGCCGATGGTGACGCGGATCTGGCCGAGGCGCCGCATCAGCGCGTGCTTCTCCTCGACGAGGATCAGTTCGCCCTGGGCGATCACGCCGATCCGGTCGGCCATGTCCTCGGCCTCCTCGATGTAATGGGTGGTCAGGATCACCGTCACGCCCTTCTCGCGCAGGCGGCGCACCATCTCCCACATGTCCCGGCGCAATTCGACGTCGACGCCCGCGGTGGGTTCGTCGAGGAACAGGATTTGCGGCTCGTGGGCGAGGGCTTTCGCGATCAGCACGCGGCGCTTCATGCCGCCGGAGAGCGCGCCGATGCGCTGGTCCTTCTTGTCCCACAGCGAGAGGTCGCGCAGAACGCGCTCGAAATGGGCGGGATTGGGCGCCTTGCCGAACAGGCCGCGCGAAAAGCGCACCGCCTCCAGCACGGTCTCGAACTGGTTGGTCGCAAGCTCCTGCGGCACCAGGCCGATCTTTTGGCGGGCTTCGCGATAGTCGGCGGCGATGTCGCAACCATCCACCGTGACCTTGCCCGAAGTCGCGCGCACGAGGCCGCAGACAATGCCGATCAGCGTGGTCTTGCCGGCGCCGTTGGGCCCGAGCAACGCGAAAATCTCGCCCTGAGCAATCGTGAGATCGACGCCTTTCAGCGCCACAAATCCATTGTCATAAGTCTTGGTCAGGCGCTCGATGGCGAGAATATTGGTCAAAGCCCTGTCCCCAAATCGTCGAGCCCCCTGAAAACATCGGATGGCCCGCAAAAAGCAAGAGCGCCGGAGCAAGCTCGCGCTTGCGCCGGCGCCCTTTGGAGCGAAATGCTTACTTCACCGCGAAATCGATGCGGCGGTTCGCGGCCTTGCCGGCATCGGAGTCGTTGACGGCCAACGGCTTTTCAGAGCCGTAACCGACCGCGGTGAGTTGGTCCGCCGTGGCGCCCTTCTTCTTCAGCAGGGCCACGACGGCGTCGGCGCGGGTTTGCGACAGCGCCTTGTTCTTCGCGGCGTCGCCCGTCGTGTCGGTGTGGCCCGACACTTCGACGCTGATGCCGCTGGGGCAGCGGGCGAGGGTCGCGCCGATCTTGGCGATCAGCGCCTCGGACGCCTTCGAGACCTTGGCGCTGCCAGCGTCGAACTTGATGGTTTCCTTGGCGACGATGCCGGACAGGGCGGTCTGGCACTGGCCGAGGTCAAGCGGACCGGCGGCGGGGAGAGTCTTGGCGGCGGCGATGGCGGCGGCCTTCAACTCGGCCACCTGCTTCACCGACTTGGGCGCGGCGGCAGCGGCGGCCGCAGCGGCGGCCTTGGCTTCCTCTTCGGCCTTGGCGGCAGCGGCGGCCTTGGCTTCTTCCTCGGCCTTGGCGGCTGCGGCGGCCCTGGCTTCTTCCTCGGCCTTGGCGGCTGCGGCGGCCTTGGCTTCTGCTTCGGCCTTCGCTGCGGCCGCGGCTTTGGCGTCAGCTTCAGCCTTGGCGGCGGCGGCGGCCTTGGCGTCAGCTTCAGCCTTGGCCTTGGCTGCGGCGGCGACCGCGGCGGCCTTGGCTTCTTCTTCAGCCTTGGCGGCGGCGGCCTTCACGGCGGCGTCGTCAGGCTTCGCCGCAGGCGCAGGCGCGGCGGCCGTCGCTTCTGCCGGCTTCTCGCTGGGGAACCAGGCCGCCGGAGGGGTGATGAACAGCGAGCAGGCCCAGACGAGGCCGGCGACCAACAGCGGGCCCCAGCGCAGACCGCTCATGCCGCCGAAAGCCCCGGACAGGGCGCCGCCGGCGAAGGCGAAGAAGGCGAGCGCGCCGGTCGTCAACCAGGCCGCCGTGACATTCTCGACGAAACCGAGCAGGCTGGCGATGACGCCCAGGACCGCGAGGACGGCGAGCGGGAAAAACCACAGGGGGATGCGGCGACGATTCGCCTCGTCGGAGAGCTTGACCTCCGCGTCGGTCTCCTCGTCCTCAGCATCGGAAAACGCCATCAGTGCGGCTAGAAATCCGATGATGAAGAAAAGAACCAGCCAACCCCAATAATGGGATAAAATGCTCAACATTGCCAAAGCTCCTCCCGGGCAGTCCAATCAGCGAGCTGAGACTAAACTTTTTAGGCGCTAGGTGAAGCAAAACTTTCGGCGGGTAACCCCGAAAATCGCTTTGTGCTGGCGCCTGCGCGCATTTGGTGTATAAGCGCGCCATCCGCGCGAAACTGTTCGCGGGAACGGAGATTCGCGACCGCGCTGGACGACATCCCGGAGCGGCCTCGGAATTTCCGAATCAGAAGAAGGATCACCCGATGTCGATCACGGCCGAGCGCAAGACCGCGCTCATCCAGGAATACGCCACCAAGCAGGGCGACACCGGTTCGCCGGAGGTTCAGGTCGCCATCCTGACCGAACGCATCGCCAACCTGACCGAGCATTTCAAGACCCATGCGAAGGACAACCATTCGCGTCGCGGTCTGCTTAAGCTGGTTTCGCTGCGTCGTCAGCTTCTCGACTACGTCAAGAAGAACGACGAGCCGCGCTACAGGGCGCTGATCGAGCGTCTCGGCATCCGCCGCTAAACGCTTCCTGCGGCCGGCTCACGCCGGCCGCTTTTCCTTAAAGCCGCGCTCAAGGCGTCCCGCCTGACGAGACGCGGCCCGATCGCCGGCGGCAGGGGTCGCCCGCATCAAACAAAAGTCCGACCGGACCATGGCAGGATAACCGGACGCCGAACTATCGGCTTCTCGTCGTCTTGCACATGGTTGGCGCGACCCAAACCCATGAAAGAGACACGCATGTTTGAAATGCACCGCGAACAGATCGACTGGTTCGGCCGCAAGCTGACGCTGGAAACGGGCCGCGTCGCCCGCCAGGCCGATGGCGCCGTGCTCGCCAGCTATGGCGAGACCACCGTCCTCGCCACCGTGGTTTCGGCCAAGACCGCCAAGCCCGGCCAGGATTTCTTCCCGCTCACCGTGAACTATCAGGAAAAGGCGTTCGCCGCCGGCCGCATTCCCGGCGGCTATTTCAAGCGCGAGGGCCGTCCCTCCGAACGCGAAACGCTGATTTCCCGCCTGATCGACCGTCCGATCCGCCCGCTGTTCCCGGACGGCTATTATTTCGACACCCAGGTGATCGTCACCGTGCTCAGCCATGACATGGAGAACGATCCGGACATTCTGGCGATGGTCGCCGTCTCCGCCGCGCTCACCCTGTCCGGCGTGCCCTTCATGGGTCCGGTCGGCGGCGCCCGCGTCGCCTACATCAACGGCGAAATCAAGGTGAATCCCACCGTCGACGAGGCCAAGACCTCCGACCTCGATCTCATCGTCGCCGGCACCGCCGACGCCGTGCTGATGGTGGAGTCCGAAGCGAAAGAACTTTCGGAAGAGACCATGCTGGCGGCGGTCATGGCCGGACATGCGGGCTTCCAGCCCGTCATCGACGCCATCATCCGCCTCGCCGAGCGCGCCGCCAAAGATCCGCGCGACTTCACCCCCGCCGAGAAGGCCGATGTGGAGAAGGCTGTCGCCGAGATCGCCGAGGCCGAACTGCGCGAAGCCTACAAAATCACCGTCAAGCAGGACCGCTACAAGGCCATCGACGCCGTCAAGGCCAAGGTCAACGCCGCGCTGCTGCCGGAGGGCGAGGCGCCCAAGTTCGACAAGCAGCTCATCGCCGACGTGTTCCACGAATTGCAGGCCAAGGTGGTCCGCTGGAACATCCTCGACCACAAGATCCGCATCGACGGCCGCGACCTGACGACCGTGCGCCCGATCCTGTCGCAGGTCGGCATTCTGCCGCGCACCCACGGCTCCGCCATCTTTACCCGCGGCGAGACGCAGGCTCTGGTGGTCGCGACGCTCGGCACCGGCGAGGACGAGCAGTTCATCGATTCGCTTGAGGGCACCTACAAGGAGAACTTCCTCCTTCATTACAACTTCCCGCCCTATTCCGTGGGCGAGACCGGCCGCATCGGTTCGCCGGGCCGCCGCGAAATCGGCCACGGCAAGCTGGCGTGGCGCGCCATTCATCCGATGCTGCCGACGGCCGGCGAATTCCCCTACACGATCCGCGTCGTGTCGGAGATCACCGAATCGAACGGCTCCTCGTCGATGGCCACCGTCTGCGGCGCCTCGCTGGCGCTGATGGACGCGGGCGTGCCGCTGAAGCGCCCCACCGCCGGCATCGCCATGGGCCTGATCCTCGAAGGCGACCGTTTCGCCGTGCTCTCCGACATTCTGGGTGACGAGGATCATCTCGGCGACATGGACTTCAAAGTCGCCGGCACCGAGCACGGCGTCACCTCCTTGCAGATGGACATCAAGATCGCCGGCATCACCGAGGAGATCATGAAGGTCGCGCTGGGACAGGCCAAGGACGGCCGTCTGCACATCCTGCACGAAATGGCCAAGGCCATCACCAACGCCCGCGCGGAGCTCGGCGAGTTCGCCCCGCGCATCGAGACCATGAAGATCGCGGTCGACAAGATCCGCGAAGTCATCGGCTCCGGCGGCAAGGTGATCCGCGAGATCGTCGAAAAGACCGGCGCCAAGATCAACATCGAGGACGACGGCACGGTCAAGATTGCGTCGAGCGACGGCAATTCGATCAAGGCCGCCATCAACTGGATCAAGTCGATCGCCTCCGATCCGGAAGTCGGCCAGATCTATGAAGGCACCGTGGTGAAGACCACCGACTTCGGCGCCTTCGTCAACTTCTTCGGCGCCAAGGACGGCCTCGTCCACATCTCGCAGCTCGCCGCCACCCGCGTCGCCAAGACCACCGATGTGGTCAAGGAGGGCGACAAGGTGAAGGTCAAGCTCCTGGGTTTTGATGACCGCGGCAAGGTGCGCCTGTCCATGCGCGCCGTGGACCAGCAGACCGGCGAAGATTTGGAAGCCAAGGCCAAGGCGGAAGCCAAGGCCGAAGGCGAGGCGCCGCAAGAGCAGCCGTAAGGCGCGGCCCGAAGGGCCCGTCCTCCAGGGGGTGGCGCCACACGGAATGTCACACCTGAACTCCAAACGACCGCCCCCTCCGGGCGGTCGTTTTGCAATGGCGTCGCTGGTGAACGCGCTCAGGCGTATGCGGCCTCATCTCGTAAGGGGGATGAGCGACCGGTTCGCCGACACCTCCGACTGCCGATGCATTCATTGATTTATATCAATAACTATTCAGCGCTCGATTATTTCAGATCCTTATTATTAGGAATTTTTTGACGAATTTCGCTCCACTTGCCGCTCACAGGTCAAGAAGAAAAAATACAAACCACAACAGTCCCTTGCGTTAATGTTCTCGGAGTTAGCTCTAATACATTCCTTGACGCCTCCATTTACATACAAATGTTCGCCGTGCTAAAAATGATTGTTTATTCAAGACCGATAGCGCTGCGTCAGTCGCACGCAGCTTCGCAAATTCGCGTGAAAAGAGATTTCGGTCAGGAGGCATTCACATGTCGACCAGAAAAATCCCGAATTCCCTCAGCGGATCGATCGACGATCGCAGCTATGCAATCACGCAAGAGCCGGCAAATTCCTTCACCTACTCTTTGAACCTGCCGTATGGTCCCGCGCCGCTGGCGAACATCATCTACGGCGGGCCTGGCGACGACACGCTCGACGGGACCGCTGGCGAGGACATCATCTACGGCTATGCCGGCAACGACACGATCAACGGCTTGGGTGGGAACGATACGCTCTACGGCGGCTCCGGGACAAACAAGCTCGTCGGCGGCGCGGGCAATGACACGATCGTTTCCGAAGGTCTCGACACCATAGACGCAGGCGACGGCGACGATATCATCGTGGTGTCTTCCTACACCAACGCCGGGACCACCATCAGCGCCGGAGCCGGCGCCGACACTCTCGCGGTGCAGGGCTGGGTCTACCTGACCAATTTCAACGCTGCGACCGCGTCTATCGAGACCATTCGCAATCTCAACTCCGGCGATGCCTTCACGATCTACGGGACCTCCAGCGCCGACGTCCTGGACTTCCGCGGGTCGGTGACCATCGGAACGATGACGGTCCACGGCGGTCTGGGTGACGACAAGGTCTACGGTTCGGCCAGCGCGGACCTCTTTTACGGGGAGACCGGCAACGACACGCTCGACGGCGGCGGCGGCGACGACACGCTCTATGGCGAGGCCGGGAATAACACGCTTGTCGGCGGCGCGGGCAATGACACCATCGTTTCCGAAGGTCTCGACACCATCGACGCCGGCGACGGCGACGATATCATCGTGGTGTCTTCCTACACCAACGCCGCGACCACGTTCAGCGCCGGAGCCGGCGCCGACGCTCTGGCCGTGCAGGGCTGGGTCGACTTGACCAATTTCAACGCCGCGGCGTCGTCGATCGAAACCATTCGCAATCTCAACTCCGGCGATGCCTTCACGATCTACGGGACCTCCAGCGCCGACGTCCTGGACTTCCGCGGGTCGGTGACCATCGGAACGATGACGGTCCACGGCGGTCTGGGTGACGACAAGGTCTATGGATCGGCCAGCGCGGACGTCATCTCCGGTGAAGACGGCGCCGACACGCTCATGGGCGGCGGCGGCGCCGATGCACTCGACGGCGGCGCGGGTGTCGACACCGCTGACTTCAGCGACAAGACCGCGTCGGTGGTCGCGACCCTGAACGGCGGGATTTACGCGACCGTCACGGTCGGCGGCGCAGCCGAGGACACGATCCGCAACATCGAGAATTTGGTCGGCGGATCGGCGGAGGACACGCTGACTGGAGACGCACTGGCAAACACGCTGTCCGGTGGCGGCGCCGCCGATTTGCTCAGGGGCGGCGGCGGCGCCGACACGCTCGACGGCGGCGCAGCCGAAGACACGATCCGCAACATAGAAAACGTGATCGGCGGTTCGACCGCCGACACGCTGACCGGGGATGGTTTGGACAACGTGTTCCGCGGCGGCGCCGGCGCGGATATTCTGGATGGCGGCGCGGGCGCCGACACGGCGGACTACAGCGACAAGACGGCCGCTGTCGTCGTGACGCTGACCGGGGCGACCAACGCCATCGTGAAAGTGGGCGGCGCAGCCGAAGACGCGATCCGCAACATAGAAAACGTGATTGGCGGTTCGGCCGCCGATACGCTGACCGGGGATGGCTCGAACAACGTGTTCTGGGGCGGCGACGGCGCGGATATTCTGGACGGCGCCGGTGGCGCAGACGTCATGGCCGGCGGCGCCGGGAACGACACCTATTATGTCGATAACGCCGGCGACCTGGTCAAGGAGGCCAGTGGCGCGGGAACCGACTCGGTTTACGCCTCGGTGAGCTTCTCGCTGGCGGGGCAGAACATCGAGAACCTGACGTTGACGGGTTCCGCCGCGATCAACGGAACCGGCAACGGCTTGGCAAACATTCTGACGGGCAATGCCGGCAATAACGTGCTCAACGGCGGCGGTGGCGCAGATGTCATTGCCGGCGGCGCTGGCAACGACACCTATTACGTCGATAATGCCGGCGACGTGGTCAAGGAAGCCAGCGGCGCGGGAACCGACTGGGTTTACGCCTCGGTGAGCTTCTCGCTGGCGGGGCAGAACATCGAGACTCTGGCGTTGACGGGTTCCGCCGCGATCAACGGAACCGGGAACGGCCTAGCCAACAGTCTGACGGGCAATGCCGCCAATAACGTGCTCAACGGAGGCGGTGGCGCAGATGTCATGGCCGGAGGCGCTGGCAACGACACCTATTACGTCGATAATGCCGGCGATGTGGTCAACGAAGCCAGCGGCGCGGGAACCGACTTGGTTTACGCGTCCGTGAGCTATTCGCTGGCGGGGCAGAATCTCGAGACTCTGACGTTGACGGGTTCCGCCGCGATCAACGCCACGGGCAACAGCCTGGCCAACACTTTGACGGGCAACGCCGGCAATAACGTGCTCAACGGCGGCGCGGGCAACGACACCCTGAATGGTGGCGCGGGCGCGGACAGGTTTGTGTTCAACACCGCGCTCAACGGCGCGACCAACGTCGACACGATCGTTGGCTTCTCGGTGGTGGACGACAAAATCACGCTGGAAAATGGGGTGTTCACCGCGCTGACCACGCTTGGAACGCTGTCGCCGGATGCGTTCTACGTCGGCGCCGCCGCGCACGACGCAACCGACCGGATCATCTACACCTCCGGCACGGGAGCGCTGTCATACGACGCCGATGGCTCCGGCGCGGTCGCCGCGGTTCGTTTCGCCACGTTGTCGACGGGCCTGACCACGCTCGCCAACACCAATTTCGTGGTGATCTGAGGGCTGTCCGTCGTCGGAAGAATTGGGACAAACTGAGCATTTCAGGAACGGAGGGTCTGGCTCATCTGGATCATGTTTGCCGAGGGGCAAGGCGCAGCCATTCATTTGTGCTGACGCTTAACGTCGGAATCGCGGGCCGTTTATGATGAGGAACGAAAGCGGCTTCCGGGAACATGGCGCTTCCCCCATGCTTCCCCGAACAACCGGAGCGCCAGAAAAGCAAAAACCCTGAGCGCCGGTTTATCCAGCGATCTCAGGGTTTTTAAAATGGTGGGCGCGACAGGGATCGAACCTGTGACCCCTACGATGTCAACGTAGTGCTCTCCCGCTGAGCTACGCGCCCGAAACCGTTGTCACGGCCCGTCAAGGGTGAGGGGTGTATATCGACTAAAAAGCGGTCGCGCAACCCTCAAGCTCGCAAAATTCCGCCATCGTTTCAGGCCGCCAGCAGACGCGTCACTTCGTTGACCAAATCCTTCAGATGGAAGGGCTTGGACAGGATCTTGGCCTGGCGCGGCGCCTGGTTGTCGGGGTTGAGCGCCACAGCCGCAAAGCCGGTGATGAACATCACCTTGATGTCCGGATCGAGCTCCGTCGCGCGGCGCGCCAGTTCGATGCCGTCCATCTCCGGCATGACGATGTCGGTGAGCAACAGCTCGAACGGCTCTTCGCGCAGGCGGTTATAGGCGGACAGGCCGTTGTCGAAGGAAACCACGGCATAGCCGGCGTTCTGCAGCGCCTTCACCAGGAAACGCCGCATGTCCGAGTCGTCCTCGGCCAGCAAAATCTTGATGGATCCAGTCTCAAAGCGGTCGTTCATGGCGTCCTCGTTTCCACCTCTCGATAAAGACCCATCGTGGTAAAAAACAAGTGAAAAGACCCGTTAAGGTTGCCACAAAATGCGGCGGCGTCGCCAGTGGGGACTTTTGGAAAAGTTTTCGAGGGTTGGAACCGCCGGTGGACAAATTTCCCCACAGGCCTCATCTATAGTGTGGCCCCGCGACGGATCGCCACACCTTCCAACAAGCCGCGTTCGAGACCCTCCATGCAGGCGATCCCGCCGAGCGAAGATCAGACCGCCCCGCTGCCCTGGGAAACGGCGGAGCCGGACGCGCTGACCTCGCCGCTGGTGTTTTCGTCGCCGCATTCCGGCTGTTTCTACCCGCCCGCCTTCCTCGCCGCCTCCCGACTCACCCCGCAGGCGCTGCGCTCATCCGAGGACATGGCGGTGGACGCCCTGTTCGCCGCCGCCCCCGCGCATGGCGCGCCACTGCTCAAGGCCGTCTATCCGCGCGCCTATCTCGACGTGAACCGCGAGGCCGACGAACTCGACCCGAAACTTTTCGACCCCCCCCCGCCGCTGACCGCCAAATGCTCGCTGCGCGTCGCCGCAGGCCTCGGGGTGGCCCCGCGCGTCGTCTCGGAAGGTCAGGCGATCTACGCCGGAAAAATCCCGCTTTCGGAAGGTTTTGAGCGCATCAAAACCGTCTATCGTCCCTATCATGCCGAATTGGAGCGTCTCGCCGCGCGCGCCGCGCAAAAATTCGGCGTCGCCGTTCTGATCGACTGCCATTCCATGCCGTCGCGCATGCCGACCGGCGACGCCCGCCGTCCCTATGAGCCGATCGCGGCGGACATCGTCATCGGCGACCGCTACGGCGCCAGTTGCGACGCCGGCTTCGCCCATCGCGTCCACGCCTTCCTCACCGACCTCGGCTATCGCGTCGCCCGCAACAAGCCCTATGCCGGCGGCTTCATCACCGAGCATTACGCGGCGCGCGCCCGCAATCGCCACGCGCTTCAGATCGAAATCAACCGCGCGCTCTATATGAACGAAAAGACCCTGGAGATGCTGCCGGGTTTCGAACGCATCCGCGCTGACATGACCCGTCTCATCGCCGCCATGGCGGCGGCGCCGGTCCCGCGGGCCCTTCCCCGCCAGGCCGCGGAATAGGACGCCCTGGTTTTGGCAAAAAAAGAACCGCTGACGATGTCAGCGGCCCAAGTCTAGGGAGGAAACGCCCAATGAGGGCATGGCGGCGCGAACGCCGCACGACCTCAATATGATGCAGCGCAGCACAAAAAGCAAGGAGACTTTTCTTAGGAGTCTCATAATTTCCTAAGCTCATGATTTACGGACAATTAACAAAAGGGCGCGTCAGGTCCTTCCCCGCTGCATCGCAAAAAGTCGGGCGCAGCCCGTCTGACGCTGGCCTCGCGCGGCGGTTCGTGTCATGTGTGGCCGGCGGAACCTGGAGAACGGCATGACGGCGATTGACTTCATTCCCTTCGTGGAGAGACTGGCCACGGTGTCAGGCGAAGCCATATTGCCGTTCTTCCGCACCGCCTTCGCGCTCGAGGACAAGAATGTCGGCGGCCCCTTCGACCCCGTGACCGAAGCCGACCGCGCCGCCGAGACGGCCATGCGCCGCCTCATCACCCAGACCTTTCCAAGCCATGGCCTGATCGGCGAGGAATTTGGCTCGCGCGAAGCGGAAGCGGACTATGTCTGGGTGCTCGACCCCATCGACGGCACCAAGAGTTTTATTTCCGGCCTGCCGCTTTGGGGCACGCTGATCGGTTTGCTGCACAAGGGCTCGCCCTGCTACGGCCTGATGAACCAGCCGTTTACGCGCGAGCGGTTCTATGGCGACGGTCGCGCCGCCTTTTGGTCGGGGCACAACAATGGCAACGGCGAAAAGACCACGCGCAAATTGCGCGTGCGGCCCTGCCACGGCCTTGAGCGCGCAACGTTGATGACCACTTCGCCAAGACTGATCCCGCAGGACCTGCGTCCGCGCTACGAGGCGCTGGAGGAGAAGACGCGCATGGCGCGTTACGGCGGCGATTGCTACGCCTATTGCATGCTGGCCGCCGGCCATGTCGACCTGGTGGTCGAGGCGGGCTTGAACGTTTACGACATTGTCGCGCTGATCCCGATCATCGAGGGCGCGGGCGGCATCGTCACCAGCTGGGACGGCGGCGATCCCGCGCAGGGCGGCGCCGTGATCGCCGCCGGCGACAAAAGGGTGCATGAGCAGGCGCTGGAGTTTCTCAAAACGAAGTAGGATCGCCACAAAAGGTCGGTGGCGGTCGAGGCCGCCCCCCTCAGCAGCGTCGTCGCCGCGTGGGTTCTCGGCTCAGTTCAGATCACCGCTGGCCTGCTTGCCCGGGGAGGCAAGCGCAAGTAGACTAGGCAAGCCGGCAAGCGTCTCGCACGCATTGGTCGTTATTCCGGAGCGCGATTGTGAAATTGTTTGTTGTGGGTTTCCCGAAGTCAGGAACCAGCACGCTGCATACGGCGCTGGGCAAGAGCGGTTTCCACAGCGCCCATTGGCATGTTGGTGATCGATACATCGGCGAATTGATGTACAAGTCTTATTTTAGAAACGGCGATCCGTTTCCGCCATTGTTGCGGCAGTTCGATTGCATTACGCAGGCCGACGTTTGCATTGACGGCATGAATTATTGGCCAAACCTCGATTTCAGCATCTACGAGGCGATAAGAAAATCATATCCGGAATGCAAGTTCTTGCTGAACTATCGAGAGCCGCGAAAGATCGTCGACAGCATATGTCGCTGGAATAATCTTCAGCAGCGCCTTACGGATGCGACGATTCCAGGCCTTCCCGCGGGTTTTGGCGGCAAACGCGAGCATTTGCTGCGCTGGATCGAGACGCACTTCGCTGCTCTTGACGCCTATTTCAAAGACAGCCCCAACTACATGACACTGGATGTGGAAAGCGCCGATGCGCCGATCCGGCTCGGCGCCTTCATGGGACGCCCCATACAATGGTGGGGCGTCGCCAATGAGAACAAGAAAACGTCGGCCGCCGCCGGTTGATCATTTTCAATCGGGACGCGGCGCCGCGAGCGACTGTTGAGCGGCCAAGACGGGCCAAGCGACGGGCCAAGAGACGCGCCATCCGGCGTCACGCTGGAACGAAGCGGAATTTCTCAAGAATCTCCATCGCGCGCGCGCGCGCATCCTGTTTCGGCATGAAAATCGACAAGTCTTGGACCGAGGCGATCTCGCGGGCGACGTCATAGACGCCATGGTAATGCGGCCGCGAGGCGAAGTCGTGAAAACAGATGAGCGCATCCGGGCGGCAGCGCAGCACGACCTGCGCGAAACACGCGACCCGGAAACGGCCATCGACCATGAACAGATCGGCGTCCGCGACCCCCTCGATGGTCCAAACAGCCTCGTGATAGTCTGGCCAGCGTGATTTGGTTTCGGGATCGTTGGGAAAACCCCATTCGCGCGTCGGTCCGATGTCGACGAAGACCAGTTTCGGCTGAACGGGCTTGTCGAGGCATGCCTTTTCGACGGAGTCGAGCCATTCCTGCGAGGAATCGACCGCCACAATCTGTTTCTTGACGCAACTGGAGGCAAGGACCGTGCTTCCGCCTGTTCCGAATTCAACATAGCTTTGCGCGTTGCCGACAAAGGCCTGGAACAAGCTGTGTTCTTGTTTGCTCATCCTCGGCTGCATAGGACCAACCCCATTTGATTTCAATGAATTCGCAGGTCGACAGAGCTAGAGCTTTTTCACGTTTCGTAGAAACATGAAAAAGCTCCAAATTGTTGTTTTGACGCATTTTCTTCACGCGAACCGGCATCCGCTTCGCTTGAAAATGCTCTCAGATCCACGCCAGACAATGCGGCGCTCCCAGACCTCCCGCAGTCCCGCCTTGATTTCAGGCGACCACATCGCCGCTTTTGCTTGATGTGTCGACGCGTTCCAGCAGCGTTCTGACCTCGTCAGAACGGCGTTTCGCCGTCAAATCCAGCAGGTCGTTCTTGTCGTAAGCATCGAATTCGGCCCAGGTTCTGACGAACTGACCCAATTGCCCGCGATTCATTCGTCTCGCCCAATCTCCGCGCGAGCGCGTATAGTAATGGTTTACCTGCCACGCAGTGTCCTCGGGGAAGGTTTCGAGCAAACCGGGACCTCGTCCCCAGGTGAGTCTTGTTCCATCGGGACGCACATAGTCGCCATCAAGCTTGAAACAATGTGCATTGATGCAGGATACGACCGCCTTCGGTCGAACGATTGACTTGACGTGCAGGTTCGGTTGAAAGCTTGGCGGGGAGCGGCGGTCGAACTCTTCGATCAGCAGTCCGCTTCCCCTTTCTTTCAGGCCATTGGAGCCGAATATCAGCCAGGGAATAGCGATCCCGGACGCGCTTGTATTCTCCAGAAGGCTTCGGATCTCCAAGGAGACGCTGCTCGCAATAAACTCGTCGGAGTCAATGAACGCTATCCAATCGTACTGGTCTTGAAAAGCGGCGATCACGTCCATGTAGACGCGTTTTTGCAATTCCGGCGGCTGGCCTTGCTCGTCAAGGACGTGCACGGTCGTAATGTCTTGCATTTTGGCCGCAGCAAGCTTCGTATTGTCAGTCGACATATGATCGACGATGATAAATGCGTCAAAGCCCAGGAGATGATGATAGGCGATCCACTCGCCAATCACCGCTTCTTCGTTTTTTACCATCAGGCAACAAGCTATGCGCATTCCTTGAATACCTTGTTCTTTTTAGTGTCTCGTCAAAGCTGCCAGCGCGCCGTACACCGAGTCCAGACTTCCGACATAGACGGTGCAGTCAAAAGCAAACCGTCCCAGCTCAATGTCGCGCATCCGGCCGACCGCGTTCCATTTGACGGTGGCGCCGGGACCCTCGTTCTGGCGAAACCTGAAGCGACCATAAGTGATCTTGGCGCCTTGGTTCGCCCGACCGTTCCCACAGGTCGTCCCCATCGCATATTTTCGGTCACGTGTCGAAGCATAACCGGCGGAGACTGTTCTCCCCGGCCGTCGCCGAGGTCGCGAAATTCGTTGTGGGCCACGTCAACGCCCCAGAAGGTCTCGAAGGCGACGGGCATGTCTCCAGTCAGTATTTCAAAGGTTGCGGTTCGGTGGGCCTCGGGCGCATCAAAAACGATATCAAAATGAACAACGCCCAGTTCAGGCGTTGACATCAACCGGACTTGCTTGTGGAGGGTGTGCGCCGAGAGACTTTCAACAACGAAAGCGTCGGCCATTTCTCCCGCTTGTCGCCTGCGCCGCTCGCCAGGACCCGTCCAGAACGCCATTTGCGTGGAAACGCTGAGCGTGGATCCGTTCGTCGCGAGGTCGATCACCTTGCTCGTTGTTGCACGACCGCGCTCGTGGTCGAAGGCGTCGACAAACGCCTTGCCTCGCCACTGGAGGCTGGAGATCGCGCCTGCCGTTCGATCATCCAATCGAATGGTGACCTGACCATCCGAAACCGTAACGCCGTCCTGTCGCGGTTTTGAGGTTTGCGCGGCCGACGGGAAGGGCGGCAAAACGAGCAGCAGACAAAAGGCGGCGCGGCGCCAAACCTTGCGTCTCAAACGGTTTCCGCAAGATCGCTTCGCGCTCCGCGAAAACGAAATCGTGCGGAAATCCTCCAGGCGAAGGGCGGAGTTGCGCACGAGCGGAATGCGATTTCCGAACTGATCGTTCGGAAATCGCATCATTCCCTTTTCATCTTGTTTTCGCGTTGAAGGGAAATCTGACACCCCGACTATCCGCCCTGCGGCTGCAGTTCAACGACCGACGCGCGAACCTCGACCTTTCGATCGCTGGGCGCGAGCCGCCGGTTTCGTGCGTGGGTCTCCTGACTGACGCCCCTATGCAAATCCATGCCAAAATCCTCGCGATCCAGCGTCAGCGATGGGCTGTAGGCCGGATCCTGCGTCAGCGCATCGCCCCAGCGACTCTTCATATAGGCGACCTCGCGCTGCGCGCGAAGAATCTTGGCCGGCGTGTTCTCCGCGCCCCGCGAATAGGATTCGTGATGAACCAGCGTCGCGTGGGGCGCATAGACGATGCCCCAGCCCGCTTCGCGCATGCGCAGGCAAAGATCGACGTCGTTGAACGCGATCGGAAGGCTGATTCCGTCAAAGCCGCCGACGCTGTCGAAGGCCTCGCGACGGATCAGCAGGCAAGCGGCCGTGCAGGCCGTGAGTTCCTGGGCGACGCGCAGGCGATTGAAATAGCCGGAGTCGTCCTCGTTGGCATATTTGTGCGAATGCCCGGCGACCCCGCCGAGGCCGACGATGACGCCGCCGTGCTGGACCTTGCCGTTGGGATAAAGCAGCTTGGCGCCGACCGCGCCGATGTCCGGCCGCAGGACCTGACCGACCATCTCCCTGAGCCAGTCTTCGTTGCCGGCCCGAACCTCGATGTCGTTGTTCATCATCAAGAGCAGCTCGCCGGTCGCCAGTTCGACGCCGAAGTTGCAAATGGCCGAATAGTTGAACTCGCGATCGTAGCGGATGACGCGAACGCGGCTGTCCGCGCTCGCCTCTTTGAACAGGGCGGCGGTGGCCTCCTCGACGCTGCCGTTGTCGATGATGATGATCTCGAGGTTGTCGTAGTCGGTCCGATTGAGGAGGCTGACGAGGCAGATGCTGAGAATGTCGGCGCAATCGCGCGTCGGGATGACGACGGACACGCGCGGAAGTTTCGCGGGGAGGGGCCAGGCGATGCGGTAATAGCCGTTCTCCGCGTGCACGGTCGCGTCGGGGAATCCGGTGGCCTTCAGATGATCCGACAGCGCGCGCTTCGCGGCGTCGACAACATAGCTCTTCACGTCCGTGCCCAGCGACGTGCTCGCCTGGTGCGCGCGCCAGTGATAGAGGATGTGCGGCACGTGGACGATCTTGTCGCGGTCCAGATGCTCGCAGAGACGCAACAGGAAGTCGTGGTCCTGGGCGCCATTGGTTTCGGTGCGGAAACCGCCAATCTTGACCGCCAGGTCTCGCTTCACCACGACAAAATGGCAGATGTAATTGTACGACAGCAACAGGGTGTAATTGAACGCGGGCTTGAAGTGCGGGTCGAATACCACTTTGCCCGTGTCAATCTTGTCTTCGTCGCTGTAGAGGAGTTCGGCGCCTGTTTCGTTGATGGCCTTGGCCATGTAGAAAAGCGCGTCTTCCGTCAGTTCGTCGTCATGGTCCATAAGCGCGACATATTCGCCCGTGGCCTGGCGCAGGGCGGAGTTGCTCGCCTCGGAGATGTGGCCGTTGCGCTCCCGTTTGATCACAACGATGCGGACGTCGAGTCGCGCGTATTCGTTGAGGACCAGCCTGGTGTCCTCATTGGTCGAACAATCGTCCGCGATGCAAAGCTCCCAATGCGGATAGAGCTGCGTCCGCACCGACTCGATGGCGGCGCGCAACATGCGCGGTTCCGTGTTGTAGACCGGCATCAGGATCGAAATCAGCGGCAGTCTCGGCAGGCCGACAATCGATTTCAGGATGTCGTGGCGCCGCTCCGGGGTCATGGCGACATGGGCGTCGCACCATTGCCGATAATAATCGGCGGACCTGCCAACGGCTTCGAGGTGGGACGCTTCGCCCTTGAACGGCGACATGGTGCGTCGCACCTGTTCGAGCATCGCCGAAAGCTTGGACTGGAGATGGGCGACGTCGTGCATCGGCGCGGCGCCCTGGAGGCTTTTGTCCTGCGGCGAACCGTCGAGATCGCTGTCGAGATTTGACGGAAGGACCTGGACCCGATGCGGGCGTCCGTCGAGAAGATTCAGAGGGGTGGCGAAGTAGAAGGCGCACTTGCCGTCGCCAAATCCGACTTCGAAAAGATCGGGTCGAAACTGGTCGGCGTCGGCGCGCGCGACGAAACCGCCATCGATGAAGAGGTCGACGGAGACCGGGATCTTCGGACGCCCGCGATCGAACGCCCAGCCCCGGATCACGCTGTTCGAGATGTCGTCGAGACAGCCGATCACGTTTGTCGCTGTCGGCGCCAATGGGACGAGAGGCGCGGCTGGCGCCGCGGGCAGGATGCGCGGCGCGCCGGGCAGCAGGCCTTCCCCTTCGACGCGCACGCCGATGGAAAATTCGCCCTCCGGCAAGGCGCCCAGCGCCTCTGTCGCAATGGCGAAACCGTGTCCGCCGCCGCCGACACCCGCCTCCTCGAGGTCGCGGCGGTGCGTGTTGGCTTCGCCACGCCAGCGGACCTCGCCGTCGACGTCGATGGCGACGCGCAAGGGCTTGTCCGGCGTGTCGGAGTCGAAGGCCCAGCCGACGATGAACTCGCGGTCCGCGCGCTCAAAAAAACCCTTTACCATCATATCCCCAGCGGCGTCAGCTTGGCAGGCTCGAAAAGTTATTGCCGAAGTCAGAGCGGGTTGCAAGAACTATGGAGGGTCCGGCGCGCGAACGGAGAAAATTTTGTAATAAAAACAAAGCTTTTGGTGAAGCCGAACTTGCGTAAGGTTCGTCCCTATACGTTAAGCTGGCAAGTCGTCCGATCGCCCCTCGGTGCGTTCTGTTCACTGTTCGGCGTTGTCGCCATCGGCGAAACGGCTTCCCTTCAACGCATATTGCAATGATCACGGTTCTCCGCTTAGACAAGCTGGCGGCTTGAGCGGATGCTGTTAAAGTCTATCGGGTCATGAAAATGTCGTTAGCCTCCAAATTAGAGTCCTCGATGACGAAATCGTTTCCGCGCCTGCCTCCCTGGTTCGAACCGGGCGTGCGCCAAGCCGGGGCGTTGGACGATGTCAATTTGCGCGCAGGCGTTGTCGGATGGGCCCTCGACCTCGGCGACCTCGGGCGCCGGCTGGAGATTTCCGTGGTCTGCGCGGGGCGCACGATCGCGCGCGGGCGGACGGGGCTGGCCCGGCCCGATATCGCCCGCCTGATCGGTCCCGACGTCCAGTGCGGCTTCACGATCGGCTGGGCGGATTTCGACGGGAAGGCCGTGCGCGCGATTGTCGAAAGCGGAGCGGCGACGGCGGAGATCGACGTCCGCGTGGACGCGATGGAGGCTTCGCTCTGCGGACCTTGCGACCTTCCGGCCGTGACCGCGCGGGACTGCTGGACCTTTCTCAGGGGCGCCCCGGCGTTCCATGACGCCTGGAGCGAAGCGGCGCCGTCCAGCGACGACATCGCGCTTCGCGCGGAGGCGTTGGGGCTGTTCGACATGGGCTGCTACGTGCGGCGCGAGGGCGTCGGCGGCTCCCAGGCGCTCGACGGGACGCTGATCGCGCATTATTTCGCCGAAGGCGAGCGCGCGGGCGCGAAGCCCAATCCGTACTTCGATCCGAGCTGGTATGCGCGCAAATATTTGAACGGGACCGGCGAAGGCGCCTTGAGGCATTACATCGAAATCGGCGAAGCCCGGGGCGACAAGCCTTGCCCGGCCTTCGATCCGCAATGGTATCGCGAGACCTATCTGAGCAACGCGGCGGATGTCTCGCCTCTGGCGCATTATCTGGCCCACCGCCACGCCAACCGGCACAGCCCCAACGCCTATTTCGACATCGAAACCTATATTGACGCCTATCCGGATGTCGCCTCCGCCGGGATGGACGGGTTTTCCCATTGGCTCAATCACGGGATTTTCGAGGGGCGGTCGGGATCGCCGAATTTCAGCGCCGAACACGTCTGGGAGCGCTATCTCGGCGGCAAGAAGGAGCTGAACGCTTTCGAAGTCTTCATGGATATCGGCCTGGAATTCGGCTGGACTCCTGTCTCGCCATCGGACGCGTCGGCCCACCGCGCCAAATCCGCCATGTCCAGACGGTCCATCCGCGCCGCCAGAGGCCGCGGCGTCGTGCTGATCGGACACGACGCATTGCCTGCGGCCTCCCAGCGCCTTCTGCTCGCGCTGGGCGGGCTTTTGAAGAAACGCTTCGGAATGGAGATCGCCTTCGTCCTTCTGGAGGGCGGCGCCCTCGCGGAGGCGTATGGCGAACTGGCCGAAACCTTCATCGTCGGCGAGACGCGCGGCGATGCGTGGACGGATCTGCGCGTCCATCTCGGCGAGCTGTTCCGCTGCGGCTACAAACATGCGATCAGCAATAGCGCGCTGAGCGGCGGCGTCACCGGCGTTCTCAAAGACCTCGGGTTCGATTTCTGTTCGCTCGTCCACGAACTGCCGAAGCTCATCCGCGCCCGCGATCTCGCTCAGACCTTCGTCGCGCTGCGTCAGCGCGGCCGCGCGGTGGTCTATCCGAATGCTTTCGTCAAGAATGCGCTCGACGCCGCCTTCGGCGTCGACGACGACCGCGCCGTTGTCATTCCCCAGGGCCTCCATGATGCGCCGGTCGTTCCCGAGGGCGCGCGGGCGCAGCTGCGGCGCGAACTCGGGCTGCCGCCCGACGCGGAAATCGTGCTGAATGTGGATTTCGGCAGCCTGCTGACAGGCGTCGACCTGTTCCCGTTGCTGGCCGAGCGGCTGAGGACGATGAGGCCGGGCGCGCATCTGGTCTGGCTCGGCGACGTTCACCCCGTCATCGCGCCCTGGCTCAAGCACGACATCCGCCAGCGCGGCCTGACAAACATTACGATTCTGCCGTTCGACCGCGATGTCGGCCGCTATTTCGGCGCCGCCGACCTCTTTGTCTCCACCTCGCGCGAGGATCCGGTTCCGTCGGGTCTGCTCCAGGCGCTGCGGACCGGTCTCGCCGTGGTGGCCTTCGCGGAGGCGGGCGGACATGCGGAGATGATCGGGGGGGATGAGCGTCTGGGCGCGCTCGCGCCATGCGCCGATGTCAAGGCCGGCGCCGCAAGGATTGTCGACTCTCTCAAACGGCGCGCCAGCGGAGACGAGGCGAACGCCGCCTATCGCGCGCGCGCGGTCGTGGAACGCTGCGATTTCGCGCTTTATGGCGCGAAACTGCTGTCGCTGATCGATCCCGAGTATCGCACGGTCTCCGTCATCGTTCCCAACTACAATTACGCCGAGCATTTGCGCGACCGGCTGACCTCGGTGTTCGCGCAAACCTTTCCCGTGCTGGAAACGCTGTTCCTGGACGACGCCAGCGCCGACGACAGTCTCGCGGTGGCGCGCGAGGTCGCGGCCCAGGCCGGGAGGGACATGGAAATCCGCGCGCGGACTGAAAATTCCGGCAGCCCGTTCCGTCAATGGAAAGCGGGACTCGACGAAATCCGCGGCGAATTCGTCTGGATCGCGGAGGCCGACGACATGTCGGAGCCCCGGTTCCTCGACGAAGCCATAAGCCGCCTCGCCGCGGCGCCGAACGCCGCCTTCTGCTTCACGGATTCGAAGGCGATCGACGCCCAGGGCGCGCCGGTCTTCAACAGCTACAAGAGCTATTACGGCGAGTACGGCGACCGTGGGCTGGAGACATCCGGCGCCTTCTCGGGCGCCGATTTCCTGCGCCGCTTCCTGGCGGTCCGCAATGTCGTGGTGAACGTCAGTTCGGTCGTCTGGCGCACCCAGGCGCTTCGGGACATTTTCCAGAAGCTGGGGGAAGAGCCGTTTTCGCTGCGCTGCGCCGGCGATTGGCGGATCTATGTCGAGGCTTGCCGCTCGGGCAAGGAGATCCTTTACATCGCCGACACGCTCAACATTCATCGCCGCCACGACCGCAGCGTCACGCACAGCCTGGATCGCATCGAGCACATCAAGGAGATCGAAGCGGTGCAAACGGTCGCGCTCGAGGGCGAAGGCCCACAATCCGATTTGCGGACGCGCGCGGCGGCCTGGCGGGCCAGGACCGCGCGTGAGTGGCGCCTTGACCCGGACAATTTGCCGGCGGCCGTTTGACGGGACCGATCCTTTCATCTTGCGCACGTTCACAGGGACCCTCATGACCCTCTCGTCTTCCTCGCATCTTCCCGCCGTGGTCGTTTCCGAAAGCGCGCTGGCGAAATTTCCCGGCGAAAGGATCGGCGGCCTGCATCGCTCTTCCTTCCGTCGCGCGCCGACCGGAGAGGCCGTCTTCTCCGGGATTGCGCCCGCGGACATCCTGCTCGCCATTGTCGAAGCGCGGGCGGAGCGCGACGCTCTGGAGAAACATTTCGCCGATCTTGGCAAGGAGCCGTTGGCCGTGCTCGTCGCGCCGTCGCGCGAGGAGGCGCTCGAGCGGATCGGCGAGGCCCTGGCCGCGCGCGTCGAAGCGGCCGTCGGCGATCCGGGGGGCCTGATCGTTCTCCGCTGCGACCCGCCCGGCGATGCGACCGGCGCGATCGTTCACGACGCGCCGTTCGAACTGGTCGTTCCCCTTGAGGTCGATGCGTCCGGTCTCGCGGCCATCGCCGTTCATGTCGCGGGCGAGGGCCTTGCGGCCGAAGACGGGCTGGAGGCCGCTTTCGTCGATGCGCGAAACCAGACGCTCGGCGCCTGGCGCATTCCGGCGCGCGCCATCCCGGCTTCGCTGGAATGGCTGACGCTGGACTTCGCGGCTTCGCTCGCGGAGCCGCCCGGCCAGGCTTCGCTGGCGCTGCGCGGAAACATCGGCGCGGGCGGCAAAATCCTGATTTCGCGGGCTCTCGGCAAGGACCCGGCGGCGCGCCTGTTCGCGGCGCGCGCCCCGCGGCTGGCGGCGTCGCCGTTCTGGCTCTGGCCCGGCGCGGACGGGCGTCCCGTCGTTGCGGCGTCGCGCCTTGATGACGCCAGCTGGCGCGGCGCGCGGCTGGTCGGCAGGGCTGTCGAGGAGGCCGCGCCGGCGGGCGGCAAACGGCTGCGCATCGAAGCGGGCCGCGCCGGGCTGCTGGTGTTCGCCGATGTCGACCTGGCGCAAAGCGCGGCGGTCACCGCGCGCGTTTGCAGCGAGAGCGCCGAGCCTGTCGAGGTCGCGCTGGCTCTGATCCCGACCAGTGAATGCGGCGACGAACTCAAAAAGCTGCAGCAGGCCGCGTTCGCCTGGTCGGCGCCGCAGCGCGCGACCCGCGACGGTGTGGCGCTCTCTGTCGTTCTTCCACCCGATGCTCCTGGCGTCGCCCATGTCGCATTGTCGTTCCGCCACCTGGGGGCGGGGGGCGCGCGCCCGGCTGTTCTCTCCTGCGCCGACATCTGGCTCGCGCCGCGCCGGCTGCGCAAACCTGCGTTCGTGCGGGACGGCGCCGCGCGTTTCGACAAGGTGCGCCTCGACGGCATCTTCGCCAACGAGACCTATCGGCACATCGACGTGTCGATGACCGCACTTTCCAAGGAAGGGCGGATGTGGCCGAAACTCAAATTCAAGGTCTATGAAGAGCGCGAGCAGATCGGCCTCGAATTCCGCAACGGGCCCGCGTTTCCGACCATGTTCTCGACCTGGCCGGGCACGGCGGCCGACGCCTATGGCGACTATTTCAAGGTGCGCGGAACGGAGGCGTTCGATCGGGTTGTCGCGGATCTCGCCAGGGAGAATGACCGGCTGTTGCTGGTCGCGCTCAAGGAGGCGCTGCCCGCTCTGGTGGAGAAGCTTCGCGAGACCGATCAGCTCGACGCCGACAACGCGAAGGACTGGCTCGAACGCGTCGAACGTTTCGCGGCGCCCCAGGCCGAGGCTCCGACAGTCCAGGACGAAGGGCGAGCCGACGCAATCCGCGCCGGCGATGATGACGCAGGACGGTCTTCGTCGATGCAGGAACAGCCGAGCGAGGCGGAAAAAGCCGCCGCGCCTGATGACGACGCGCAAAGCCAAGATGCAGCCTTGAAAAGCGAAGATGCAGCCTTGCCAAGCGGCGGCTCGCAAGCGATGTCGCGGCAATGACGAGCGCTCTCGTGAGTTGGCGATCGTCCCCGGGCGGCGCGCCAGCTTATGCGCGCGTCAAGCCATGCCGCGAAAAGGCTTTTGTCGGCCGTACGGAGAGGCAGGCCGTGTTTCAGCTCAGGCCGAAGCGGACGCGTCCGCCTTCTTCGGCTCGGCCTTGAGCTGAACCTCTTCCGTCGTGGCGCTCACCTCGACCGCCATGCCGCAGTCGCGCGCCACAAGCCCGGTGAAATAAGGCTGGATGCCGTGCGCGTCGACCGCGCCGCTCTCCGAAACCCCGTCCAGCAGGCTGGCCACATGGCTCGCCAGCTTCAGGTTCGGACCCTTCACCGCGACCGACAGACGCACCCCGTCGCCCTCGCCCTCGATCTTCACGTTCATCACGCCGCCGCGCGGGATGCAGACGCTGGCGATCAGGCACAGGTTGAGCAAGAGCTTGACCTTGTTCTTCGCCATGAACACGCGGGGGCCATCCCAGATCAACGTGGTGCGCTCGTCGCCGAACAGGCCGCGCGCCACCTTTTCGGCGTCGCCCGTGTCGATGGACGCGCCCGCCGAGCCCGCCGCGCCGAAGGCCAGGCGGCAGAATTGCAGGCGCGCGGAAGCCGATTTCGCGCTCTTGCGAATCAAGTCCATCGCGAATTCGCGCATGCCCTCGTCCTTGTCTTCCTCCAGAACCTCGAGACCGTTGACGATGGCGCCGACGGGGCTGATCACGTCATGGCAGACGCGCGAGCACAGCAGGGCGGCCAGGTCGAGCGGTTCCAGAGAAAGCACGGTGGTCATTGTTGCTTTTCCATTCTTGAGCATTGCCGGACTATGGCGGCAAATGGTTAGCGACGGGTTATAACAGATCGTTAAGCAATCGTTCACGTGAGGCCGCGATACTTTTGCGCCCTTGGGGAGGAAAAGATGCGACCTTCAACACAATCCCGTCGCGACATTGTTCGCGCCCTCGGCGCGCTTCTCCTGACGGCCGCCCCGGCTTTCGCGCAGGATCGCAGCGTCTATTCCGACAATGAACTGGTCGAGAACGGCCATAAATTCTTCGGCGGCCTGTCGCGCGGCCTGGCCGAGGCGATCCAGTCGGCGACCAAGCGCTGGGGGAAGCCCAACGCCTACATTCTCGGGCAGGAGGCCGGCGGCGCCTTCGTCGGCGGCCTGCGCTATGGCGAGGGAACCATGTACACCCGCAACGCCGGCGACCAGCGCGTCTTCTGGCAGGGGCCGTCCATCGGTTTCGACGCGGGCGCGGATGGCGATCGCACCATGATGCTGGTCTATGGTCTCCCTTCGCTCGACGCCATCTTTCAGCGTTTTGGCGGCATCGACGGCTCGGCCTATCTGGTCGGCGGCTTCGGGATCACGGCGCTGGGGGCCAATGGCGTGACGGTCGTGCCGATCCGCACCGGCGTCGGCGCGCGTCTCGGCGTCAATCTCGGCTATCTCAAGTTCACCCCGAATTCGACATGGAATCCCTTCTGATCCTGCTTTATTGAACATTTGGACCCATTCGGGGTCAGCAGGATATTTCCTTGGTCGAGCAACTCGTCGCCTTCGCCTTGGGCTTTTCCATCTGCGGATTGATCGGCCTCGCCTTTCTTCCCCTGGTCTCCGCCCGCGCGCGGCGCCTGACCCTGAAGGGCGTCGAACAGCAACTCCCCATGACCTTCGACGAGATGGAGGCCGAGCGCGACCTTTTGCGCGCGCGATTCGCCGTCGAAAGGCGCGAACTGGAGCTGGTCGCCGAGCGGGAGCGTCAATTGCGCGCCGCCGACAGCGCCGAACTCGGGCGCCGCACCGCCGACATCGTCCGCGTCGAGGAGGTTTTGCGCACGACGCAGGAGCAGCTCAGGCAGCGCGAAGACGCGCTGGCGCACATGACCGAGAAGAGCGAGACGCTTTTCGCCGAGCTGGGCGCGACCAAGGCGAACCTGGCCGAGCGTGAGGCGGAGCTGCGCGACAAGTCGGGGGAATTCGACGCGCTGGCCGAGGTCCACCGCCTGCTGAAGATCGAGCTGGAGCGCATGCAGTCACGCCTGCGCGAGTCCGAGGGGCGCAACGAGAATTTCGAGGCGCGGCGCGAGCGCCTGATGGCCAAGATCGAAGCCGAGCGCAAGCTGGCCGAGGAGGCGCAGGCGGAAGCCGACGCCTTGCGGGGGACGCTTGAACGCGGCGGGGGGGCCGAAGTGGCTGATTTGCGCGCGGCTATTCTGGACATCGGCCGCCGGGTGGCCGGGCAGGCCGAAAATGGAGCTGGCCAAGACAACTGGGGCCAAGACGGAATTGGCCGGGACAGTGTCCCTGAGGTCGCGGCCCAAAAGGACACGCCCCGAGAGGAAGCGGCCCAGAAAATTTCGGCGCGCGAGCGGGCGTGAAAAAAACAGGCGCGCGCGTCCGGCGCGCGCCCGATTCCAGATCAGCGGCAGACGCGCACGCGGCGGCGGCCGATGAAATTGCCGTCTTCGTCATACATCGGGCGACGCTCCATCCAGCATTCCGGGCCCTCGTAATAGGCCGGAGCGGGGGGAGCGGCGCTGGCGGCGGCGGCGCCCAGCATCGCGCCGCCGAGAATGCCGGCGGCGATTCCGGCGCCGACGGCCGCGCCGTCATTGGCGAAAGCCGGGGCGGTCAGGCTTGTCGCCAGCGTCGCCGCGGCGAGCGCGGCGAGCGCGGTTTTCTTGATGGAAAGCGTCATGGAGTCCTCCGTAAACTTGCCTCAAAGGCGAAAACCAGCTTGATATTAGTCTAGTCGCCGCATCTGAACCAGGGTTGAACCAACTGGTCAAAAAATAAGGCAAAAGTTAAGGCGGGGTAACCTTTTGTGAGCCAGATGGGGTCTTCCGGAGACTTGTCCGCCGACCGGCGCTACGAATGGGGGCAAGGGGCCTTGGCAGCCGGCGACGCGGAAGGGGCGCGCGACCTGTTCGCCCAGGCGCTCGATTGCGCGCCGGACTGGCCGGCGGGCTGGTTCGCGCTGGCGCAGGCGCTGGAGCGTCTGGAAAAATTGGGGGAGGCCCGCGAGGCCTATTCGAAAACCCTGGCGCTCGACCCCGAGGACGCGCAGGGCGCGGCGCTCGCGCTGGCGCGGCTCGGCGGCGCCAAGCCGGCCACCGCCCCGCGCGCCTATGTCAAAACCCTGTTCGATCAATATGCCGCGCGCTTCGATACGCATCTGGTGGAAAAACTCGGCTATCGCGGCCCGCAAGTGCTTTGCGAGGCGATGGAGCGCGCCGCGCCGGGACGGCGTTTTGCCCATGTGCTCGATCTCGGCTGCGGCGCCGGCCTGTTCGCGGCGGCGATTGTTTCGCGCGCCCAAAAAATCACCGGCGTGGACCTTTCGCCGGCCATGATCGAGCAGGCGAGGGCGAAGGGTTTGTATGAGCGGCTGGCGGCGGCCGATCTGACCGACTTTTTGGCCGCTGAGCCGGCCGAAAGCGCCGACCTCGCCGCCGCCGCCGATGTCTTCGTCTATGTCGGCGACCTCGGCGCCGTGTTCGCCGGGGTTTTTCGCACGCTGCGTCCCGGCGGCCTGTTCGCCTTCACCACGCAGAGCGGGCCGTCGCAGGGGTTTGCTGTCGGCGACGACCTGCGATTTTCCCATAGCGAGTCGTATCTGCGCGAACTCAGCGCCATCCACGGTTTCGCGGTCGCGGAATTTTGCGCGGTTTCGACGCGCAAGGACCGGGGCGTCGACGTGCCCGGCTGGGCTGCGGTGCTGCGCAAAAGTGAGTGAAATCGCAGAAAGGCGGATGGACCGCGGCGCCAGCCGGCCCTAGTGTTGCGGCGCAGCTATTCCAGCAGCGAGTTTCGCTCATGAAAAAAGTTTACCCCGACGCCGGAACGGCGATGGCCGGGCTGGTCAAGGACGGCATGACCCTCATGGCCGGCGGTTTTGGCCTCTGCGGCATCCCCGAGGCGTTGATTGAGGCCGTCAAAGAGTCCGGCGCAAAGAACCTCACCTTCATCTCCAACAATGCCGGCGTGGACGGCATCGGCCTTGGCGTCCTGCTGGAGACCAAGCAGGTGAAGAAGATGATTTCGTCCTATGTGGGCGAGAATAAGCTGTTCGCGCAACAGTTTTTGGGCGGAGAGCTGGAGATCGAGTTCAACCCGCAGGGCACATTGGCCGAGCGCATTCGCGCCGGCGGCGCCGGCGTTCCCGCCTTCTACACCAAGACGGGGTTTGGCACTTTGGTGGCCGAGGGCAAGGAAACGCGCGTTTTCAATGGCGAGAACTATGTCATGGAGACGGGGCTCACCGCCGATGTGGCGCTGGTCCACGCCTGGATGGGGGATCATGAGGGCAATCTCATTTTTCGAAAGACCGCGCGCAATTTCAATCCGATGATGGCCACAGCCGGCAAGATTACCGTCGCGCAGGTCGAGCATCTCGTGCCCGCCGGCCAGCTCAACCCGGACCACATCCACACGCCCGGCATTTATGTGAAGCGCATCGTTCATGTTCCCAACGCCGCCAAGCACATCGAGCAGCGCACGACGCGAAAACACACCAGCGCGGCCGCCGCGACCGGAGGAGAAGTCTGATGAGGGGGAACACCTAATGGCCTGGACCCGCGACCAGATGGCGGCGCGCGCCGCGAAAGAACTGCGTGACGGTTTTTACGTCAATCTCGGCATCGGCATTCCCACGCTCGTCTCGAACTACATTCCCGAGGGCGTGCGCGTGCAGTTGCAGAGCGAGAACGGCATGCTCGGCATGGGCCCCTTCCCCTATGAGGGCGAGGAAGACCCGGATTTGATCAACGCGGGCAAGCAGACGATCACCGAACTGCCGACGACTTCGTATTTTTCCTCAGCCGATTCGTTCGCCATGATTCGCGGCGGCCATATCGACCTGTCGATCCTCGGCGCCATGCAGGTGGCGGAAAGCGGGGATTTGGCCAATTGGATGATTCCCGGAAAAATGGTGAAGGGCATGGGCGGCGCCATGGACCTCGTCGCCGGCGTGAAAAAAGTCGTGGTGGTGATGGAGCACGTCGCCAAGGACGGCCCGAAATTCCTGAAGACATGCAACCTGCCGCTGACCGGCTCGCGCGTGGTCGATCTTCTCATCACCGATCTCGGCGTGTTCTCCATCGACAAGCACGGGGATGGCGGGGTCAAGCTGATCGAGCTCGCCGACGGGGTGACGGTCGAAGAGATCAAGGAGAAGACCGAAGCGGATTTTTCCGTCGCGCTGTGATTTTTTTTGGGCGGGACTGTGGTCCCGCCCACGTCTGCGAAAATTCTCAGATGATCGCGGTCGCGGCCATGCTCAACATTGCATCTGCTCAGGATCGTCTGAAAAAAAGTGACGCTCGCCGCCAAGCTCGATGCGAAAACCGCTGATATGTTTTCCACGATTACCAGCGCGTTCGCATTACCCGCCAACTCGGCTCAGATATTGACCAAGTTGCGCCCTCTCATGATCAGGTTATCCGATATATTGAATGATCTTGGGTCGAGCGCCTTCGGCCCGCGTTCAACATATACAACAACAGGATTGATCACTAGGCGCGAAATGATTTCGGGGTGGCACGTGTGCAGAATGACGAGTCTGAAAACGAGATTCGTCAGGGCAGGTTGGTCGGAAAAATATGCTTTTGGGCCTTGAAAGCCTGTCCAGTGAGCCCACCCCCAATCCTCAAGGGCATAGACCCCGCCCTCTCGAACAAGAGGAAAAAGCGCCTCAAATGAGGCCGTCGATTCCTGGAGCCGATGCGACGCATCGTCAATAACCAAGTCGAGCGGACCTGCGGAATTTCCAAAGTTCTCGTAAACGATATCGATGAGGCGCGCTTTGTCCGCCTGGTTGACGCCAAAGTATGGACGCATCTTTCGGCCATCTTTGGCTGCCGCCTCAACCAATGCGTCAAGAGGCTGAATTGACTCGGTTTCCAGCTCGATTGCGACATGAGTCTTGGGGTGGAAGGCGGCGTTATAAAACGCCATTGATCCACCCCGGCGGATGCCGAGTTCAAAAAGGTTTCCGGGCTTCAACTGATCGAAAAGCCGCACATATTCTTCGATCAGGCGGCGTCGCTTCATCAATACAAAGCGGCGTCCGACCGATCTTTTGTCATGAACTGCGGACGACGCGTCGAGATCGAATGACAGGTCTCCGATGACCATCTCGGTATCCGAAGGGAACGCAATCCTCGGCCGCTGATCGTCAAAGAACAGGTTGAAGGGGCTGTCTTGAAAGGCGAGCGCCAGCGCGTGGTAATTTGCGATCCGCTTTTCCGGGGGCTCGGCTCGCAGCTTCACGGTCTGGGGCTTTGCCGCATAGTTCGCGAGCCCTAGAAAAGCGTAAACGCGCGCCATGGCATTCTGAAAATCGGCCTCGAGGTCCTCGTAGGCGACCTTGCAATATCGGTCGCCGGCAAAATACGTCTCGTAAAACTGATCCATATGTCGCATGTTTTCGAAGAAGCGCTGCGCCTCGGCCGTTTCGATAGTGAACTCCTGATCGGCGCTCTTGACATCCTCCTTCTTGCCCGCGAGCAGGTGCCATTGCCCTGTCGCGGACGCCTTCCTTCTCGACAGCAGAACCTCAAGGTAGTTGCGGCGACAAATGTGGATCACATGTAGATCAGGGATTTCTGCACGAAGCCGGCGGAACAGCCCCTCGGAACCTGGCCCCTTGACATAATCGCCGAACAGCTTGAAGCCGACCGCGCCCATTTCGGCATAACGCTCGGCAAAGACGTATCGGGTGAGGAAATCGATAGCGTCGTCCCTGCGTGGATCGAAGCACACGCGTTCGCCGTCGATGTTCAAATTGTGGCTATGGGTCGCGCGTTCATTATCGACGGGATGGAACAACTCTGCAAAACAACGCGCCTGCGGGTGCTGGGTGAGGCCGGTGCTCAGCAGAGTCGATCCGGTTCGGGGCATGCCGACGATCACAAAGCGCTTCATTTCGCAATCCTTTTGAGTGGGCCGTTGAATGGTCTGGCTGCGGGGGGATCACCAAGGCTTCAAACGTAGAATATGAGTCTTCTTCTGCACGCTCCTCGCCATGGTGCATTGTTCGATGGCTTCGACGGCAGTCACGACCGCTGGAAAAATGAGCCGAATTCGGTGGACACGAAATAGTCGGCCAGTTCCTCATAATTTTCAACTATTTCGGCGGCGCCGCGATCAATCTGCTTTTTAACCTTGATTTCCGGTTCAAACGGTCTGACTCCCAAAAATTCATAGACCTTTTGCATCGTTTGGGAAAATGAAGCAGACAACTCGTCGTAATCGACCTTCAGGTAACGCTCGCCGTCAAAAATGCTGCCAAAGTATGTGTCGGCGCTGCGGACTTCATTGAAAAAAGTAAGCGCCTGGTCCGGTTCTATTCGAACTTTGGTCAGCTCATTTTGCTTGGGCGGCGAATTGACAAACCGCACCCAGTCGTTAGTCGCCCTGGCGACTTCTCGGGAGATGAGCACATCCAGGTAGTTCGAGCGAACGATATGCAGCACATGCAGGTTGGCGTAATGCGCCTTCAGACGTTCAAAAAAATCGGTCGTGCCTTGGCATGAAACAAGTTCACGAAAAACTTTAAACCCGATGACGTCTATCTGCTCAGACTCGAGAAACACATGCTTATCCAAAAACGCGATAGCGTCGTCAGTCGTTTCATTGAAAAATATCCGTTCGCCATTGCGAATAATTGCGTGCGAGCCCACCCGTTCCTGTCGGACGGGATGAAACAGCTCGCCATATACTCGCGTTTGTGGATGCTGGGTGACGCCCGTATGAAGCAGGGTGGAACCGGTACGGGGCATTCCGACGATAATCAAAGGCGTCAATGAAAGCGTCCTTATGTTCTTGGCGTGCATCTTTCGAAAAGGGACGTAACGCGACCTCGCTTCTAATCTTGCACGAGTTTGCATTTTGTAGCACTTCGGCGAGCCATGACAAGAGACGCGCGAGCCTCTTACGGACGGACTTGCCTTCCCGCCCGCTCATTCTTTGCAGACCCTGATCCGCCAATCGCCGGACATCGGCAAATCAGAGACCGTTGGTGCGGCGATGGTCTTGTCGGCTTCGATCCGTTGGTCCGGCGGACACGGCCAATCCGCTGTCAAAACATCATCCGGCGACCGGCGCGGCCATGACAGTTCCAGGCGCGCTGCGGGCCGGTGGCGTCCGAGCGCCCGCCGAATGACCTCAAGCCGGCGCGTTCCTTCCCCGACGGTCGGCGCGATCCAGCCGCCTTCGGAAAATTCGTTCCAGGCGTAGAGGACGATGCTGCGGAAGCGGTCGTTGCGGGGGTTCGAATCCGCCGCATCGACGGCCGCTTTGATTTGCTCCGCCCATTGCTGATCGCTCGCCGGTTCGCACCAGCTCGGGTTGGGATCACGGCGCGGCGCCTCCTTTGGATCCCGCAGCAACGGCCGATAATCCCAGCCAAGGGTAACGGTTGGCAGAAAGCCGATCGACAACCGCTTGCCGGCCGTCCAGAACGTCCTCGCTCCAGCCGCGCAGGCTCCGTAGGGCACGGCGCGCCCACCGCCGCCAAGCCCGTTGGCGTAGGTCGAGACTGCGTCGAAACCGAGCCGCTGCGCCATCGGGCCCGCCGCGTTGATGCCGAACACCAGCGCGACCGTGTAGAGGCGGTTTCCGGCGCCTTCCCGCACCCGCCTGCGGATATCGTCGAGCACCCATTTCGCGCCGTCCTCTCCGCCCAGGCCTTTGACCCAGACCGCCAGGTTCGGCGTGAAGAAGAACACAGGGATCGAACCGTCCGTCGCGCGCACGTGGTCGGGGTTGCGCGAGGCTTCGCTGATCACCGCGCTGACGAGGGGGGCGTCCTGAGGCGGAAAGCTATAATTGAAACTCAGCGCAAATTTTACGCCGGCGCGATCCGGCAGCGCGAGATAGGCGCGATAGGCGCGATCCAGCGCCCTCGCATTGTTTGCATCTCGCCCCCAGGACCCGCTGTCGAGATAATAGCCGAATATGAAATAGTCGATGCCCGCCGCCCGCGCGTAATGGACGTCGGCTTCCAATACGTTCCGCATGTCGCCTGGGAATCCCAAGGCGCCATCGGGGCGGCGCCAGGCAAAATAGGGGATGCGGTTTGGATAAGCCCCGTCTGCAAGCGAATCGCCGGCAGTACTGTCAAGACGCCAATTGTCCCACCGAATGGCGCCGACCAGAGACTCCGCCGATACCCCGCTGGCAAATGATGCGCAGCCCACCCAAGAGATGAACAGGGCGCCGGCCAAAGCGCAAAACCGCGATCGCGCCGTAGGCGGAAGCCGGTCACGCTCGAGATGCGATGTCATGTCAGGGCCATGGTTGGACGTTGCGTGGGCGCCGATCTATCGGGAAGGGAAAAACGGCCCAGGAGTCTTGGGCGGCGGTGCGCTGGGGCCCTTCGTCGGAGGCTTTTCCGTGCCCGGACTCTGAGCGGGACCCGTCGGTGGCGGGGCCTTTTCGATAGCCGGCGGCGCGTCGGCTCCCTTAATCGGGTTGGCCTTTTCGGCGGTTAACGGTTGCTTGGAGGCGGGAGCCGGATCCGTCTTTTCGGCGACGTCGTCGCTGGCGGATTTCCATCGGAATTTGCGGCCTTCGACGTAACCGATTCCTTTGAAATGATAGTTCCCGCTGGGAATCGCTCCGGATTCTACAGCCTTTCGCACATCGGGATTTTCCTGCAGATAGTGCTCTTCGTCGATTTCGTCGTCGAACATGATCTTCATGATGAAATCGCGAAAGGCGTTGAATTCCAGAACGACGAAGGCGTTGACGCCATTTTTCTTCTGGACCGAGACAATCCTGGGCAAATCGTAAATGTTCATCGTTTGCTCCCTCGGGCGAAGTTAAAGTATTTTGGGAGCGGTTCGGTCGCCATGGCGTGACGCCGACTGGCGACGGTCGCTTCCTTGCAATTCAACAGATCGGCCGAGCGGCCTCATCGATGGCGCGAGCGGCCTCGCCGTTGGACATGCTCAAGTTTGCCTTATACCACCTGTTGTGCGCCCTTGAGAGCCTCGGAAAGTATGCGAAAACCCGACAGCGTGCCCGTCGGCTTCGCGGCGCTGGAAGCGGTTACGCGCTCGCCCTCCAAGGGGTTTCCGCCTTCCTTGGCCCAGAATTTACTGTAATAGGCTTTGGCAACAAAGGCTTCGAAGTTGCCCATGTCGCGTTGTGGCGACGGGCACTTCGGGTTTGGCGCCGGACCCATGAGGATCGCCCTGAAAAATCTGCGGAGAACGACCTCTGTCTCGACCTGCGCAAGATGTTGCAGCGATCGGAATGAGTTGGTTGGATGTAGGCGGTAATCGTAAAGCACTTCGTCCACAAACACGGGCTGTGTGCGAACGAGGGCCTGCAAGATGAAGTCCCAGTCGTGACAATATTTCAGCGGCTGAAAGCCGCCAATATCATTCGCGAGTCGACGCGAGAAAAAGAAATTTCCGGTTGAAATCGCGACATTCTGGCGCAGTAGAGAGTAGCCGAGCGTCGGATCTCGGGCGATGTTGAGGAGTTGGCGTACTCTTAAGAGAATAAGACTTTCCGGGAACGCCGGCGTGGCCTCGGAAGCGTCGCTTCCCGCCTTGCTGCGGGATTCGGAGAACGTGTCCACGGCCGTAAATGCAAATTCGGAGCCTGATTCCGAAACTGCATTGAGCAAACGCTCAATCCTCCGCGGACGAAAGCGGTCATCGCTGTTTATAATCGCCACATAATCACCCTCCGCTAAATCCAGTCCGACGTTGAGGGAGATATGAGCTCCGGAATTTTTTGGATTGCGCCGGAGTACGATGTTTTCGAAGCGCTTGGAAAAAGCCGTGCCGAGTAACGCCTTTGCAAAGTCAAACGTTCTGTCGGTAGAGTTATCATCGATAAATATTAACTCGAGTCTTTCATGCGTCTGTTCGTGAATAGATTTCAAGCATTCGAGGATATACGTCTCGTGGTTGTACGACGGCACGATAACGGAGACGAGCGGGAGTTTCATGATCGCCTCCTGTCAGGCAATAATCAGCATGATTTTGGTCGGTACCACATAGACCGCATTCGTATCGCCGAGCGATCCTACGAGAATCTCCACGTGGTAGATTCCCGGCGCCACCGAAAAGAAATCCAGCGAGCAGCGGAAACCATGCACATGGTCGTTCGGATCGCTGTAATAGGCCTGTACGTCTTGTCTTGTTTCGCGATCGTAAATCGAGGCGATGAATGCGTGGTCTCCACTGCCAGAAAGGCGCACGAATACTGGGAGGCTCTCGATTAAATTGACGCCGGGAACCCTGACCCAACCGCTGACGCCAAGTTTCTGTCCGCGAACGATAGTAACTTCATGATTCGTAACCCTGCGGCCGTTGAGGGAATCAACATTGCAGAACGAATTTTCGACCTTCTGCAGGCGGATCGACCCTTTCGGAATCGGAACGAACGGCGAGGGACCTCCGGTCGGCAATGAAGAATAATCGGTCGCGAATTGCAACAGCCTGCGGTTTACACTGGCCAGCGTCGCAACCAACTGCATCGCGTTCTGGTCTTCGGGCTCGGTTGCGCCTTCAGCTTGCGCGATCAGCGATTCCGACAGGAGCATATTCGATGTCGTCAGCGCGGCGCGCACGGCCTTCAGATTTCGATGGCCGTTGAGACGGTCGGGTTCGAGATAGGCGCCCTCGCCCCACTCATTCCAGGCGTTCACGAACACCAGGCGCTTGCCCGAAGGAAGATCGCGCTTCGCCTTTGCGCACAGGACGGAGAGCCAAGCTTCGAAGACTTCCGGAGAAGCGTTATGGAACACGTTTCCGGCCTTGCCCTTTCGGGATGTATTGTCCCAGGAAGGCATGGCGCAGCGGAAGCGCGTATGGGCGGGGTCGGGACGCCGGACCTCATTGGCCGCGACCTCGATATAGTCGTAAATCTTGCCTTCGAATCCCTTGTCGATGTTCGCGACGGTCGTGTTGATTTCCCTGGCAGAGACTCCGTGCGGGGGAAACTGGCAGGTGCTGTCGGCGCCGAATTCGTTCGGATCAGTAAGGCCAAACGACTCGGCCATGCAGACATGCAGGTCGGGAAAGCCGGCGGCCCGCACCTTGCGCTTCCAATTCTCTATGGTCTGCGCCGGCTTCGCCAGCAAAGATATGCGATAGACAAGCAGGAGGGGCGCCCCGTCAAATTTGATGTATTTTTCGCTGCTGAAATACGGAATAACGTTGTCGATAAAGGCTAAATCGTCCAGCTCCGTGTGGGTTTGGCTCATCAACACGTCGGATTCAGAACCATCCCACCGACGAGACCAGTTTTCGTTGGCCCAACACAAACAAAAGTCCATGTCATAGTTCTTTTCGACATGCCTGTCGATAGGGAACGTCATCAGTTTTGTGCCTGAAAAGCTGTAGTAATAATAACAAAATGCCGAAACGCCGTAACGGCGCGCGAGATCAATCTGCTTCTCCTGAATCTGATCGAGGCGCAAATCGTAATAACCCAGATCGGATGGTATCCGAGGTTGATCGTGGCCCTCGAAATACGCCCGGGCGGTGGTCACATTTGTCCACTCGGTGAAGCCTTCCCCCCACCATTCGTTATTTTCTGAGAATGGGTGAAATTGTGGAAGATAAAACGCGACAAGTTTTACGTCGTCGGGAGTTGTTACAGCGCGACTTTTGGTGGGCGACATGAGTTCTTCGACCAGGCCAATGCGCTGATTGCTCGCCACGCTGCCCAGCTTGGCCGTGGCCTCGTCATAATATCTCTTGAGATCGGCCGCAGTGAAAGTCACTGTGGGGAGCACCGGCAGATGGCAATTCGTACCTCTAACTTTGATCGAGAGCATCTGAGCTGCCTTGCCAGGCGCCTCGATCGCCTCCGAAAGAACCTTCATCGCCCCGGCAAGCGTTGTCGCCGTCATGTCCTCGGGCTTGAAAACGAATCCCGATTTAACAGGACCTTTCAAAAGCTCGCTGACATCCTTACGCGGCTCGCTGTTTGTCGTGACGCCGAGCAAGGCGTCTTTCAAATATATCTCGAGTTCAACTGGGAAGTCGGGATTTCCAGTGTTCACGCACCAGCCTGAAATCACGCCTTGGCTCTGTCGATCCACGGCGCCCCTAAAGCCGCCTTTAGAGTCCAGCGCGTCCAAACTCCCTTTGATGATCTGCGGCTTTGAAACCAGATTGAAGAGATCGTCGCGGCTCAGTTTGATTCTGGGCGACATTGGCAGGGCGACGCGCGAGTTCTTGATTCGAAAAAGGACTAGTTCTGTGAAAGGCGCGGCAAGGCTTTTCGGCTCGCACAGAAAATGCAGGATTCCCTCAGTGTCGGCGTGATTTTGCTGCTCAATTTCATTACTGAAACCGGGCACGACAGGCAGCCCAACCGCTTCCGCAATATCCGCCCTCTTCTTGCCCGTCATGAATTCGGCGAACTTGAACGGACCTATGTAAATCTCTATGCTCACAGGCGTTGTTGGATCGCTCGTCGACAGGCACCATCCGTCGACCCGCCCCTCGGCGGTAAAAATGTCGACGACGCCACGATAGGCTGGCGCTTCGCTCAGGTTGTCGAGCTTTCCGGTTGTCGGAACGATCGAGCTTTCCAGGTCCGCGATCTCATGCTCGACGGTCGGCTGATCGACCATGGCGTCCGTGAACTCGATGCGCGACGACATTAAAATCTTCCTTGTAAGAGTGTTCAGTGGGCGGCTTTGCGTCTGGCGAACATGATCTTGGGGCCAGCTGCGGAAATACTTGGACACGTCGCCATCGTTCAATGCGTGCCGACCGTGTGGAGTCGTGAGAAACGACTTGGTTATCGCACCGAACGAGCTTCGGCAGGATTTTGTCGCAGCAAAAAATCGCTTGTGACGTTGGTCGCCGATCGTCCAAACTCACGGCTATGAAATTGACCTGTCAGAGTATTGAGTGTTTGCAGGACCTCCAAATGAACAGAAGATTGAATAAAAATTCTGACGTCATGGATAAGCAACCTCCCCGAGCGGTATTTGTGGCACAGGAAGATGAATGATGGCAAGCGGCTTCCGCCGTAGAGACCTTGGCCATCGATCGCGCCGCCATGCCTTGAATCTCTGCGTTGCGAACCATGTCCTTGAATGCTATTTGTTGTAACGGATTTATCCGAAGGCGCCATATGGGCAGGTCATGTCAAATTGTTCATCCGATTTCGTTATTGATTTTGTGAAAAAATACGCTTTCTGCATTGATATCCACTCTTATTGCGCCGCGACGGGTCAACCATTCGAGTCTCGCGCCAACGCTTTAGCTCATTATGTGGGCGCGGGGGAAAGCGCCGCGCCCGAACTCCTGCCGTCGTTCGACGCCGCTCATTATGAGAGCCAACTCGCCGAAGGAATCCCTCCCGGCGTCAGCCCTTTGAGACATTACGTGGAGGAGGGCGTTGCACGGGGCCTTACTCCCTACCCGTTATTTGATGCCGAATATGTCCGCAGCCAAGTTGAGCACGGTGGGTTCATTTCGATTTTTGAGTATCTGGCGGACAGTCGCCACGCCAATATCGATCCTCACCCGCTCTTTTCCAAGAATTATTACCGCAACTTCAACTTTGGCGCCGAGGGCGCCGCGATTGATCCTTTCTGGCACTACATTGTAGCCGGCTGGAAAGAGCGACGCCCGACACACCCATTTTTCCGTTATGAGGAATACAAACTACATGGGGTAACGCCTGGCGACGGCCGGGCCGCGTTCAATCAACACCTCGCTGTCGCCCTGGAAAGTCCCAACCTTGCGTCCGGTTACGCACTTTTCGACGCCGACTGCTACATCGAATCCTGTGGCGACGGACAGCACATAAAGGCGCCGCTTCAGCATTATCTTCGTTCCGGCTGGCGCCTGGATGCGGCGCCGCATCCATTGTTCGATCCCTCGCATTACGCGATACAGAGCCGCGAGAGCGCAGGCGACAGGCGCCGGATCAATCCCTACACTGAATATCTCAGCGATTTTTCTCATCGTCATGGTCCAAACATCTACTTTAATCCGGACGATTACCGAATCTCAACTGATGTTAACGCCGCCTATAAGGGTTCGCTGCTGGAGCATTTTCTGAAGCTCGGCGCCGCCAGGGGCGCGCGCCCGTGGAGACAGGGCGCCATGTTGAAGGTGCGCCCATCGCGGCGCTCGGGATTCGAGGCCGTCCAGTCGGTGCGCGACGCCGCTGGCGTGCGATACTGGCACTGTGTCGTGAACGCGGATGGCGTCCTGAGCGCAAGCATTGAAGAGACGTCCGAAATTGAGCCGGCTCTCACGAAGGACACGCTCGGACACAGCCGGCTTCACAGCCACTCGCTGCCGCCTGGCGCTTATGAGCTTTCACTGATTGCCGTCGTCGGGGCGTGCGCGCGCTGCAATTGCCTCGTCGTCTCGGATGAAATTCTTCGGGACGAACTCGTGTCGCGGCTTCTTGAATCCTCGACGCCGCTCGTTTCGAGCGGCCGTCCGTGGCTTACGCTGATGTCCGTCAGCAACCCAAATATTCGCTATTGGCACAAATTTCGGCGTTGCCTGCGCGTCATCGATTATCGTCCACCGAAGGAGAACGCTGCGGCCTTTATTGCCAAAGCCTTGGTGGCCTCAATGCCCGTTCAGCTCGTGGTGCACGCCGATCGGTTCGGAGTCGAACTGCTACGGAATTATGGAACAAGGCTGCTTGCGGTCTGTTCGAAAGTGACTCTGTTCGCGAGCGGCGTTGCGTTGGACCCTCACGATTCGGCGTGGCTTTCGGAATTTGTGACCACCAATTTTGCTGAATTCCATGCGCTGATCGATGACGGTGATGACCTGCAAGCGCCAAGGACCGCAGGCGAACGCGGTCGAGATTCGTTCGGCTCCCCGACGCGATTGTACCATCCAGCAGCGATAGGCGTTGCGGGTCCGAAAGCCGATCCGGGCAGTTCTGAACCGGGAAGCGGGAGCTTGCCTGAGCCATGAAAGTCAGCGCGATTGTCAATTGCCGTTATGAAGGCGGCCTGTTGCGTCCGGCGCTCGAAAGCGCCCTTCGCTCGATCCACGCAAGCGGCTTCGGGTGTGATTGCGAAGTCATCGTCGTAGCCGACCGGCCCAACAATTCCACCCTCGCGATCCTCGACGCTTATGGCGATCGAGTCACCGCGACATTGAGAACGGATTACGGCGATCTCGGCGCCGCGCGCAACGAGGGCGTCGCCGCCGCGCGTGGGGAGCTGGTGCTTTTTTTGGACGGCGACGATCTTTGGTCGCGGAACTGGGTGGGCGCCGCTTGGGCCGTACATTTGGACGCGCCCGAACGAACCATACTCCATCCGCAGTTCGCCCAGTTCTTTGGCAAGGAGCCGAAAATTCTGGTCCATACCGACTGGCGCGACCCTTTTTTCGACCCTCGCGCCCTCGTCGCGCGCAATTTCTGGATCTCCTTGTGCGGCGTGCGCCGTCAGGCGTTGAAGGAATTTCCCTACCCGAAGGTGCAAACAGAGCCCGGTTTGGGCATCGAGGATTGGAGTTGGTATGCAGAAATGATTGGACGCGGTTTTCGCCACGTTGTCGCGCCCAACACGGTTCATTTCATTCGCCAGAAGACAGCGAACTCCCTGGTCGAAGCGGTGAAAGGATTCGACCGTCTGCCCTCGCTCGCGTTCGCGGAATATATGGCCGCCGACGACGCCTCGCGGCCTTACGACTTGTGATTTCAACGCGCCGGGAAAGCCGAGGCTGCAACGATGAATGAGCATTACCGCACTCCGGTTATTCTGATGTATCATTCGGTCCGCGATAGCGTCGACGGCGGGCCCTACGGCATCGAAATCACGCCTGAAAAATTCGAAAGCCAAATCGATTTTCTCACCTCGTATTTCCGCGTCATGCCGCTGGTTGACTTCATCGACGCGCTCAACAGCGGCGCCCGAACCGAGGGCATGGCCGCCATCACCTTCGATGATGCGTTTGAGGACAATCTCAGCGCGGCGGCGCCCATTCTGCGCAAATACAGCGCTCCGGCGACCGTTTTCGCGCCGACCGGATACATTGGCCGCTCCTATTTCTGGTGGGACGCGCTGCCTCGGCTCTGGTCGGCCGCGCCGGAGCGACTGGCGGAAGCCGAACAGGCGATCAGGACGCGGTTTCCCGACATCGCGCCCCAGGCGGCCAGCAGCAGCGCCCAATTTCAAACCGCTGTCTGGGACCGCCTTCGCCGGGTGCCGATGGACTTGGCTTATCAATTTACCGAAGAGTTCGCGGCGCGGCTCGGCGTTTCGCTCGAGAACCTGCCGCGTCCCGCGACAGAAAGTGAACTGCCGCAATTCGGCCGTTGGCCATTTGATCTCGGCTCGCATGGGGTTTCGCACAGGGTTCTGTCGTCATTGACGATGGACGATATGCATGAGGAGGCTCGCTCGTCACGACGCTTCTTGCAGGACCGCATTGGGCGGCCACCTGCCACTTTCTGTTATCCGTTCGGCCTTTCAGACCGCGATGTTCGTAACGCTGTCCGTGATGCCGGTTATGCCGGCGCCGTGAACGTCATGTCCAGTGACGCACCCATTCTGAATTATGGCGACCTGTTCGATTTGCCGAGGATCGACGGCGGCTTCGAGGATGCCGGCAATCTTGCCGTTAGAATGCGAAAGGTCGAAGAGATCAATGCCGGCGCCTTCATCGCCGCCCGATCAGCGCGGTTCGCGTCCGTGGCGGCCAACGCGCAACAGCAACCTAAAGGCGCCAGCCAGCGTGAGCGCAACTCTGATAGACCTGACGTCTCGATCATCATTCCTGTCTTCAACGCAGCGCCCTATTTGGAGGAGTGCCTGGATTCTGTGCTTGGGCAATCGCTCGAGACGATAGAGGTCATCTGCGTCGATGACGCATCCACGGACGATTCCGCTAAGATACTTCAGGAGGCGGCAGATCGAGACCCCCGCGTGCGCGTTCTATCGAATCCAGACAACCTGGGCGCCGGCCCATCCCGCAATCGTGGCCTCGACGCGGCCAGGGGCCGTTTCTTGCGCGTCGTCGATGCGGATGATTTGCTGCCGCGCGACTCCACCCAGGTGTTGCTCTCGCGCGCGGTCGCCAGCGGCGCAGACTTGGTTCGTGGCGCTTTAACGTGTTTTGCCGATCCCGATCCAGGCAAAATTGAATTCGTCATTGCGACGCGCGATCGCGTGAGTACGACTTTTTTTGACGATCGCGAGTTATGGATCCCCTATTGGCATCCGAGTTACCTTCTCGCTAGCGATCTTCTTCACGATGGCTCGATCCGCTACCCCGCTTTGCAATACGGCGAGGATCCAGTCTTCATGGCCAAGGTGTTGACGAAATCACGCCGAACATCGGTGATCGCCGACGTCGTCTATCTCTATCGACGTTATCCGAAATCGACCGGCTCGCTCGGCGGGAATTTCGCGCATGTCGTTGATTTTTTCCGCCACGCCTCGCTCGTGAAGGCGCTTTTTCTCGAATGTCATCCGCCAGCCTGGATTGAAGGCTACGGCGCCTTCCTGAAGTCTGAATTGCGCGGATTGCTGAGCCGCTGCACGCTCGACGGCGACCAGACTTCATACGTCAATATAGAAGCGCAAAAACTTTGGGGAAACGGTGAGTTGGTCGTGGATGCCGTCCCGCAGGACGTAAGGAATATTGCCGAACTCAAGAATGTTCGATCGCAATGTGTTTTACAAGAATTCGCCTAGAACTACTACTGAATAACAGTTGCGCTACTGAGAGTTAACATTCCGTTTGGTTATATCGCTTTCGCTGCCGAGACAATTTGCTGAGTTAGTCCACTGAAAGGCGATCGAGTTGAAAGGTGAGCAGATGCTCGAGCATCGACGTGTCCCGGTCATTTTAGTTTACCGCTCGGTTCAAACGACCGAGCAGGGAGGGGCAAACAGCGACGGCATCGCGCCTGACGACTTCGATCGTCATATCGACTTCCTGACCTCGAATTATCGGGTCGCGCCGCTGACTGAATTCATTGGCGCGCTTTCCAGTCGGGCGCGCATGGAAGGAATGGCGGCGATCACCTTCGATGGAGCCTTCTCCAACAATCTCGGCGCCGCAGCGGACATCTTGCGCAAATATCGCGCCCCTGCGACGGTCTTCGTGCCTGCCGGTCTGGTCGGGCGGCCCTATTACTGGTGGGACGCTCTTGCGAGCTTGTGGCCGAAGGTGGCGAAACTTCTGGCGGTGCAACCGGACATTCGCGCGCGCTTTCCGGACATCGCGCCGAATTCCGGACCTGACGGCTTGAAATCCCTGACCGGTCGCATGCGGCAACTCTCCGTCGACGAAGCCTATTGTCTCGTCGAGACTCTGGCAAAAGGCGTTGGCGCAACTCTCAAAAATTTGGCGCGGCCGGCGAACGAACGGGAACTGCCAAAATTTGCGCGCTGGCCGTTCGACTTTGGCTCCCAGGGGGTGGCGGACCGTCCGCTGACGTCTCTGACCCCGAACGAATTGCAGGACGAGTTTGACGGCTCGCACCGCTTTTTGACCGAGCGGTTTGGGCGGCCGCCCGCGTTCTTTTCCTACCCTTACGGCCTATGTGAACGCGAGTCGCGGCAGGCGGCGCGCGACGCGGGCTATATTGGCGCAGTGACTGTCTGCCATGGCGCCGAATCCGCATTATCTTTTCGCGATCTTTACGAGTTGCCTCGGCTCGATCCGGGTGTTCATGACATCGGCGATTTCGTCGCTCGCCTCAGGAAGCTCGATGAAGTCAACGGCCATATGCGCCGGAGCAGGGCTCGTTCCGCTCCGTTAGCGGTTGAAATCAGCCCGGAGCGGCGCTCGCTTTTTTCGCCTCTTCCTGCTCACGAATTCAGATCTCTAAGCGAAAACGACAAGACGCCATTCAGAACCGCGCCGATTGGGCGCTGGTGGGGCGCAGAGCGAGGCCGTCCTCTCGATCGCCCTTTCATTGAACAGTTCATCAGGACTCATGCCGGCGATATTCGGGGCAGGGTCCTCGAGATTCAGGCGCCGCTTTATTCCGGCGCCTGGGCCCGGCCAAGCGCGAACATCGATATTCTCGACATCGATCCTGAAAACAAGCTGGCCACTGTTGTTGACGATCTGCAATCCTGCGCATCGATCGCGGACGAAACCTATGATTGCATCGTCCTGACGCAGGTTATTCAACAGGTTCCGGACGTCGTGAGCACAATCAAAAGCCTCGCGCGGATCCTTCGACCCGGCGGTGTGTTGCTTGTGACCGCGTCAGCCATTACACAGGCGATTCAGATCAGCGGACTGGATTTCCATCATTCCTTCTTCAGGTCGGGGCTCAAGCGTCTCCTATCGCCCTATTTTGATTGCCCCCGCCTGTTGACGACGTCGCATGGCAACCTCGCCATCGCCACCTCCTTTCTGATGGGCCTTGCCGTCGAAGATGTGCCGCCAGATCTTTTTTCGGTGGACGACAGCGAATATCCAATCGTGGTGACGGCGCGAGCGATGAAGCCGCTGCCCGTCCCCGACGAAATTACATGGAGCGATGCGCCCGAGGCGCCGCGCGTCAGCGTCATCATCCCGATGCACAATGCCGAGCGGACCATCAAGGAAACCTTGTTCAGCGTCGCGCGTCAAAGCTTCGACAGCTTCGAAATCCTGGTCGTCGATGATGGCTCCACAGACGGATCGAGGCGGATTGCGGAAGAACTCGCCAGCCGCTCGAAGGGCCGCATTACGGTCTTGCAGCATCCTGGCGGGGTCAATCGAGGCCTCTCTTTGACGCGCAACGTGGCGATGGCGCGCGCGCGGGGGGAATTCCTCGTCTTTCTCGATTCAGACGACACGATCCATCCTGAAAAACTCGCGCACGACGTGGCCATTCTAGACGCCAATCCCGACGTGGCCGCCGTGGTCGGCCGCGCAATTTGGTGGTGGGACGGCGAGGGCGAGCAGGACGCGTATATTGACGTCGTTGGCCTGGAGCCTCACGACCGCATTATAGACCCTCCGGCCTTCTTTAACGAAACTTATGTGTTGGAGGCTGGCATAGCGCCCTGCGTGCACAGCTGGATGGCGCGAAAGTCCTGCATAGACCAAATCGATCCCTTTGACCCCGAGGCGATGACATACGAGGACCAGAAATTTCTCGCCGAGCTTTCGCTTCGCTTTCCAATCTATATCGCCTCCGCCTGCCTCTGCGAATATCGCCGTAAGGAAAGTTCGCTTTCGGTAGACGCCTACGCTTCGGGAGCGGAGCGGATCGCGCGCTCACGCTTCAAGGATTGGGTGAACAATATCCGGGACACGTCGCCTTTCTTTCACAATGAATAGCCGAGGTTTACGGCGCGGCTCCCGTTTCTATGGCTGGACTACGCCTCCGAGGACTCAAGTCCGAGGCGAGCGAGCATGTCGACACCGCAGGTTTGCGCCAATTCCTCAAAGGCCCAAGACTTTTGAGCAATAAAATATGCGCGAATGCGAGGGAGCGTTTCCTCGCATGTGTAATGCTCCGCCACCATTTTTTCGGGGGCCAGCTTGCGGAACGCCTCGTCGAGCCAACTGCCGCGCGGAGGCATTTTGTCCGCCATGTCCATGTAAGCGTGCATGGAGTTCATGGTCGAGACGAAGGCCGCGGATCGAACACGCGCCTCGACTTCGTCGCGAAATTCCGGCAGCCAAAGTTTGAAGGTTTCGATCCAGCGGATCGGATAGAATTCGTCCGCGCTGCCCCAATGGCTCGCCGGCGTTGGATAGCCCGCAAGCGTTTTTGAAAATACATGTGGTCCCAGATGCTCTCGAGACTGAATTGCGCTGCTGCTTTCGAGACAGTTTTTATAGAGATGTTCGATCATCGGGTCATGACGGGGAAATCTGATCTGGCTTGGCGCGAGCGCCGACGGATCGATCTCGGGAATAATCTGCGCCCAGGCATAATCGCAGACTGGAAATTCGGGTCGAAGACAAATGACGTCGGTGTCTGAATACCAGCCGCCGCGCATCCACAACAGCTTGAACCGGAAGAGATCGGAAAATGGTCCGACGTCGAGACGCCGAGTGACCGGGTTCATGTAGAGGAAAAGTTCTTCCTTCGGGATGATCTCATTTGCATCCTCGACGAGAACGCCTGGGGGAACTTCGAGGGGCTCATAGGCCCATAGTCGCGCCGTGTGTCCCAACTTAACGAAGGAAGCGACGCCGACCCAGTTTAGGATCGTCAGCGGGCCACCGTACCAGAAAAAATTGAATTCCGTCGTCATTCGCTTCGAACTGGTTATAGCGTCAGCCTAAAGTTAGAGCCACGGTAAGACTTGCCTGACGAACGCGTCAAGGGAAAGATTTGGCCCCCAAATTTTCTTTGGCTTCGTCAGCTTGCAATCGCCTGAAGAGATACACAGGCTGAACCGCCGCAGGACGAACGAATAGAGGCGCCTGACTACCGAAGCGTCGGTTTGGAGCTCGGCGCTGGCCGCGCACCGAGCTTCCACAATTACAGGCGAGCCGTGCATTTCAGTCTCGCTGTCGGCGCCCGAATCGGCACAATCTATGGCAACGTAGCGTCGGCGCCAGCGTTTTCGTCCGTGAAGCGCCGCGAACAAGGGGAACGCCATGGCGGTCAACAGCAAGAATCCCGAAACCCTCGTCCTCCATGCCGGCTGGCGGGCCGATCCGGCCACCGGCTCGGTGGCGCCGCCGATCTATCAGACCACCAGCTACCAGTTCCGCGACACCGAGCACGCCGCAAACCTGTTCGCGCTGAAGGAGTTGGGAAACATTTATACCCGCCTCGGCAATCCCACCACCGACATTCTGGAGCAGCGGTTGGCCGCGCTCGAAGGCGGCGCGGCGGCGCTGGTCGTGTCCTCGGGACAGGCCGCTTCCGCGTTTTCAGTGCAAAACCTCGCCAAGGCGGGCGACAATATCGTGTCCTCGACCGACCTTTATGGCGGCACTTGGAACCTGTTCGCCAACACGCTGAAAGACCAGGGGATTGAGGTCCGGTTCGTCGATCCCGCCGATCCCGAAAATTTTAAACGCGCCACCGACGCCCGCACCCGCGCCTATTATGCGGAAACCCTGCCCAACCCCAAACTCGCCGTGTTCCCCATCGCCGAAGTCGCGGCCATCGGCCGGGAGGTCGGCATTCCGCTGATCATGGACAATACCGCCGCGCCCATCCTGTGCCGTCCCTTCGACCATGGCGCCGCGATCATCGTCTATTCCACGACCAAATTCATTGGCGGCCATGGTTCGGCCATCGGCGGCGCGCTGATCGACGGCGGCAATTTTGACTGGGAGAAGTTTGCGGAACGCCAGCCGGCGCTCAACACGCCCGACCCGTCCTATCATGGCGCGGTGTGGACTGAAGCCGTCAAGCCGATCGGTCCGGTTGCCTATATCATCAAGGCGCGCACCACCCTTTTGCGCGACTTGGGTTCCGCCGCTTCGCCGTTCAACTCGTTCCTGACCTTGCAGGGGCTCGAAACCCTGCCGCTGCGCATGGAGCGCCATTGCGCCAATGCGATCGCCGTCGCGGCTTGGCTGTCGAAGCGGCCCGAGATCACCAAGGTGATCCACCCGTCGGTGCAGACCGGCGAGCCCCGCGCCCGCGCCGACAAATATTTGAAGGGCGGCTATGGCGCGCTGCTCGGGTTTGAGCTTTCGGGGGGCGCCGAGGCGGGCCGAAAGTTCATCGACGCCCTAAAACTGTTTTATCATGTCGCCAATATCGGCGACGCCCGCAGCCTCGCCATTCATCCGGCTTCGACCACGCATTCGCAGCTGGATGAAGCCGCGCAACTGTCCACCGGCGTTTCGCCGGGCTATGTGCGGCTGTCGATCGGGCTGGAGCACATCGACGATATTTTGGCGGATCTCGATCAGGCGCTGAACGCGGCGGGGTGACTTTTTTGTCCGGCGGGCGGCGGTTGAACGCGTCGCCCGCGCAGGGATTAGGCGGCTTCGGCCGCCTTCCGCCTGATCCGCCTGAGAACATGGGCGATGATCAGAAGGTGCAGGAGGAGCGCCAGGCCCAGGCCCGCATAATGAAAACCCGCCCCGACCGGTCCGATGGCGTAAAGCGTCGCCAGGCTGAGGGGCAGGAACAGGAACAGCGACGTGAGCAGCCCGGGATTATAGCTGCGAAAGCGCACGGAGGCGCCGATATGGGTGACGCCGTTCACCAGCATCGCATAGGGCGCCACCAGCCCATAGCCGGCGCCCCAGAGCCATGCCGCATAGAGCGCGGCCAGATTGAGACCCCAGACGACCGGAAGGTTGATCACGAGAACCGCGGTGACGCTGAGCGCGTTGCGGCCGCCGAAGACCCGCTGGTTGACGAACGTGCGGAAGCGATCTCCCGTATGCTCCTCGACCTGGTGGACCATATAGCCGGGGCTGTGCAGAAACAGCAGCACAAGCGGCAGCGCATAGGCCGCAGAGAGCAGCGGCAGAACGGCGAGGAGCGTCGCCGCCATGAACCCGGCGGCGGACACCCAACGGCTGTACAGCCATTTTATCAGGTCTTGCATGGACGCCTACCATGGTTGGATGAGCGATGCGGGATGCCGGCCGGCAGCGGGCGGCGGTTTTTGAAAATTTCTACGCAGGGTTGTAGCTTGTCCGTTCAGAACACCCTTGAACATGTGAATTTTCTGCGAATTTCGTGCGAATTTCCGCAAAAATCGTGCGATTTTTGCGCATGCAACTCTTCGGTTGTGTACGAGATCCTGTGGTCCCACACGGCGGATGTTTGGCGGCGGGCCAGGGGATGTCGATAAAATTCTCTTTTCATACAAGAGTTTACGGCAGGGTGACGCCCTTGACTCGTTTCACGTGAAACATATAGTGAACAAAATCTTGTGCTTACCGCGTTTTCACTTTTGACCACGGCCTGCTGGAAATTCGCGGACAGGAACGAATGATACGATTTTCGAACTGATCCTTCGGAAATCGTATGACGCCTCATCCCGCTCAAAATCCTCCAGCCGTCTTGAGCGTCATTCGATCCCGTCCCCTGCCTACTGCACGCTGACCTTGTCCCCCTCCGCAATCGCGTCCGGCGGGTTGATGATCACTTTTTCCGTCGGCGTCAGGCCGCCCGCGATCTCCAGCGTGGCGCCGAGGTCGTTGACGATGCTGATCGGGCGCAGATGCGCCTTGCCCTCCGCATCCACCACGACCACCACCGGGCCTTCCGAGCGGAACAGCAGCGTGTTCGCCGGGATCGACAGCGGGCCCTTGGGCGGCATCGGCAGCGACACCTGCACATAGGCGCCCGGCGTCAGTTCGCCGTCCGGATTGGGCAGGGCCAGTTCGATGGTTTGCGAGCGCGTCGCGACATTGATCGCGCCGGCGATGCGCGTGACTTCGGCGGCGAAGCTCTTGCCCGGCAGTTCCGGCTGGGTCACCTTGACCTTGTCGCCGACCTTGATGCCGCCCGCATAGGCCTGGGGCGCGTCAATACGAACGCGCAGCGGGTCCGGGCGCGCCATGGAGAACAGGGCGGAGCCGGTGCTGCCCGCCGTGATCAGATTGCCAAGGTCGACGTTGCGCTGGGTGATGACGCCGTCGAAGGGCGCCTGCACGTGCTTGAACGCGGTGGTTTCCTGCAATTGCTTGAGATAGGCCTCGGCGGAGGTTTGCAGCGCCACGGAGGTGTCATAGGCGTTCTGCTTGACGTCGAGGTCCTGCTTGGCGACCGAATTCTGCGTGAACAGCGTTTTCCAGCGTTTGAGCGCCGCCTCCGCCAGGGCGACATTGGCCTTGGCCTGTTCGAGTTGCGCCCGGGCCTGGGCGACCTGCTGGTCGAGCTCCGGCGTGTCCAGTTCCGCCAGCACCTGCCCCTTTTTGACCTTGGCGCCGATATCGACGGCGAAGGCGCGCACATAGCCGGTGACGCGGGCGTAGATGGCGGTCTCGTTGTCGCCGCGCAGGGTCGCCGGCAGGGTGAGCGCGTTGCTGCTCTTGCTCGGCGCGGGGCTGATGGTTTTGACAAAAATCTTCTGGCCTTGCGCCGACTGCTCTTCCAGCGCCGCTTGCGCCGCGCCGCGCCCGAGCAGGACGCGCCCCGCGCCAATCGCCAGCACGATCAGAAAAATCAGGGCGAAAATTTTGGCGGTCCGCGCCACGCCGCCTCGTTTTGGCAGATGCATCTGGCCGTCGGGGTTTTGCAGCCCCATGGACTGGTGGGTCTTCTTGGTCACGCGTGAGTCCTGCGGCCGAAGGAATGGGCGCCGGCGAACACCAGCGGCACGAACAGCAAAGTCGAGAAGGTGGCGAAAATCAGACCGCCGATGACGGCGCGGCCCAGCGGCGCGTTCTGCTCGGCGCCTTCGCCCAGGCCCAGCGCCATCGGGATCATGCCGACGATCATGGCGAAAGCGGTCATCAGCACCGGGCGGATGCGGGTCGCGCCGGCTTCGAGCGCCGCCGACAGCGGGGAAAGCCCTTGCGCCAGTTTTTCGCGCGCGAAGGAGACGAGGAGGATGGAGTTCGCGGTGGCGACGCCGGTGGTCATGATCGCGCCGGTGAGGGCGGGGACGGACAGCGGCGTGCCCGTGATGAACAGCATCCAGGCGATGCCCGCGAGCGCGGCGGGCAGGGCGCTGATGATGATCAAGGGGTCAAGCAGCGACTGGAAGTTGACGACAATCAGCAGATAGACCAGCACGATGGCGACGAGCACGCCGATCCCGAGCCCGATGTAGGAGCTTTTCATCGTCGGCGCTTGTCCGCGCAGGGCGATGTCGTAGCCGCGCGGCAGATTTGCGCGCGCCTGAGCGACGATCTTTTCGACCTCCGCGCTGACGGCGCCGAGATCGCGGCCCTCGACGCTGACATAGATGTCGATGGCGGGTCGCAGATTGTAGCGCGACATCAGCGCGACTTCGGCGCCGGGGCGGACCGTGGCGAGATTCCCCAACAATTGCGGCGCGGCGCCCGCCGACGCCCCCGCCGAGACCGGCGTCGCCAAGAGGTCGTCGACGCTGGTCATGCGGTATTGCGGCGTCTGCGCGGTGACATTGTAGGTGATGGCGTTGCGCGGATCGAGCCAGAACGTGGGCGTGGTCTGGTTGCTGCCCGACAGCGAAATCAGCACGTTCTGCACAAGGCTGTTGGCGTTGAGGTTGACCTGCTGCATGCGCACGCGGTCCATGTCGAGCCGCAGGCTCGGCGCGTCGAGCCTTTGCAGGATATGCACGTCGACGGCGCCGGGAATTTTTCTGATTTGCTGGGCGATCTCCGCGGCCCGCCCAAAACTCTGGCGCAGGTCGGCGCCGAGGATTTGCACGTCGATGGCCGCGGGTTGGCCAAAGTTGAGAATCTGGCTGACGATGTCGGCGGGCTGGAAGAAGAATTCCACGCCGGGGAATTGTTCCGGCAGGGTTTTGCGCAGCGCCTTCACATATTCGCTCGACGGGCGGTGATCGCCTTTCAGCGCGATCATGATTTCGGCGTCGAGCGTGCCGATGGTTCCGGCGTTGCTGTAGGACAGGTTGATGCCGGAATAGGGCAGGCCGATGTTGTCGAGGATGGAATCGAGTTCGTCCGGCGGGATTTTGGTGCGGATGAAGGCGTCGACCTGATCGGCGATGCGCGCGGTCTCCTCGATGCGCGTGCCCGTGGGGGCGCGCATGTGTAGGCGGATGGCGGGCGAGTCCACCGCCGGAAAGAAATCCTGGCCGAGCGTGAAAAACAGGCCGAGCGACGCCGCCCAGAACAGGATGAACGCGCCCCCGATCAGTTTTCGGCGGGTGAGCAGCACGCTGAGCAGCACGACGTAGAAGGCGCGGACTTTTTCGAAGAAGATCTCGAATTTTTTTTGCGCCCGCGAGAAAAAATTGCGGCTTTGGCCGTGCTCGGCGCCGGGCGCGCGCAGCAGAAGCAGCGCGAGGGTTGGCACCAGCGTGCGCGAAAGGATGTAGGAGGCGAGCATGGCGAAGACCACGGCCTCCGCCAGCGGCACAAACAAAAATTTGGCGACGCCGGTGAGAAAGAACATCGGCGTGAACACGATGCAGATGCACAGGGTCGAGACCAGCGCGGGAAGCGCGATTTCGCCCGCGCCCTCGTAGACCGCGTCGTAGAGCCCCTTGCCCATGTGCAGGTGGCGCTCGATGTTCTCGATGGTCACCGTCGCGTCGTCCACCAGAATGCCGACCGCCAGCGCCAGTCCGCCGAGCGTCATGATGTTGATGGTTTGGCCCAATGCGTCGAGCGCCAGCAGCGAGGCCAGAATCGACAGCGGGATCGAGATGGCGATGATGATGGTCGCCCGCCAATTGCCTAGGAACAGCAGGATCAGCGCGGCGGTGAGGCCGGCGGCGATCGCCGCTTCCTTGACCACGCCGGAGATGGCGGCGCGCACATAGACCGACTGGTCGAACAGGGCGCGCATCGTGATGTCCGGCGGCAGCAGTTTTTGCGCGCGCTCCAGCGTGGTCTTGAGATTGTCGACGATGGCGAGCGTCGAGACGGAGCCGTTCTTGAGCACCGACTGCAAGACGCCGCGCACGCCGTCGAGCCGCACGATGTTGGTTTGCGGCGAGAAACCGTCGCGCACATGGGCGACCTCGCGCAAAAGCGTGACGGCGCCGTTCGTTGTGCGCACCGGCAGGTTGTTGAGCCCCTCCACCGTGGTTGGCGAGCCGTTCATGCCGACGATGAATTCGGTGGGGCCCATTTTCGCCGTGCCCGAGGGCAGGATCAGGTTTTGCGCGCTGACGGCGTTGACGACATCGGCCGGCGTCAAACCCTTGGCGAGCAAGGCGGCGTTGTCGAGATCGACGGCGATGAGGCGCTGCTTGCCGCCGAACGGCCACGGACTGGCGACGCCGGGAATGGTGATCAGTTGCGGGCGCAGAACGTTGGTGGAGTTGTCGAACACCGCCTGCTCCGGCAGCGTCGCGCTGGATAGGGCCAGTTGCGTCACCGGAATGGCGGAGGCGGAATAGGTGATGATCAGCGGCGGCTGCGTGCCGACCGGCAGGAGGCGCACCATCACCTGCTCGCTCGCCAGCGTCTGCGCGATGGCCGTGCCGATATTCGCGCCGGGCTGGAAGAAGATCTTTATGACGGACACGCCGTTGTACGACTGGGACTCCACGTGTTCGATGTCGTTGACCGTGGTCGTCAAAATGCGTTCGGCCGGGCCGGTGATGCGGTTGCCCATCTCCTGCGCGGAGAAGCCGGTGTAGTTCCAGATCACGCTGATGACGGGGATGTTGATGTCCGGCAGGATGTCCACCGCCATCGTCAGCAGCATGTAGGGGGTGGCGAGCAGGATCGTCAGCGCCATGACGATGAAGGTGTAAGGGCGCTGAAGCGCTATTCTGACGATCCACATGGGTGACGCACATCCCGGCGCGCCCGCCCGCATGGGGCGCGCTTGATTTATGACTGGCTAGTCGATTTGAGAAAGCCGTTCAACCCCGCAGCAGGAAGCGCAGAATTGCCTCGGTGACCTTGCCATAAGGCGGATGCAGCAGGATACGGCTGTTGAGGCGGCTTTGCAGCAAGACCGGCTTTGCATGAGAGAAAGCGCGGAAACCGGCCTCGCCGTGATAGGCGCCCATGCCCGACGGGCCGATGCCGCCGAAGGGCAGGTTTTCGGCGATGAAATGGCTGAGGGTCTCGTTGACGGTGACGCCGCCGGAATGGGTGCGCGCCAGCAGCTTTTGCAGGTTCTGGTCTTCCGGCCCGAAATAGTAGAGGGCCAAAGGCCGAGGCCGGGCGTTGACGAAATCCAGCGCCGCTTCAAAAGTCTCGTAACCGACAACCGGCAGAACCGGACCAAAAATTTCCTCGCGCATGACCGCCAGATTTTCGCCGGGATCGACGATCAGCGTCGGCGGCAGCTTGCGGCTTTGCGGCGGCGGATTTTCGTTCGCCGGGTCGATGGCGACGATTTTCGCCCCGCCTTGCTTCGCCTCTTCGATCAACTGCGCGAGACGCGCGTAATGCTGGCCGTTGATAACCGACGTATAGTCGGCATTGTCGAGCAGAGTCGGGTAGAGTTTTGTCACCGCCCCGACAAAGTGCTGAACAAATTGTTGGCTGGACCCGGCGGGCAGCAAAACATAGTCCGGCGCGATGCAGGTCTGGCCCGCGTTCATCAGCTTGCCCGCGGCGATGCTGGCGGCGGCCTCGGCGAGATCGGCGGCCGGCGCGATCACGCAAGGCGATTTGCCCCCGAGTTCAAGCGTCGTCGGCGTCAAGTTTTCGGCGGTCGCGGCCAAAACCTTGCGGCCGACCGGCGTCGAGCCGGTGAACAGCAGGTGGTCGAAGGGCAGGCGGCAGAAGGCGGCCCCGACCTCCGGTCCGCCCTGGACGACGGCGACGTCCTCCTCGGGGAATAGGCCGCCGAGCATGTCCGCAAGAGCTTCCGCCGTGCGCGGGGTCAGTTCGGATGGCTTGATCATCACGCGGTTGCCGGCGGCGAGCGCCGCCACCAGCGGCGCAAGCGCCAGTTGCACCGGGTAATTCCAGGGGCTGACGACGCCGACGACGCCAAGCGGTTGCTGAACGATGCGGCCGCGGCTCGGCGCCAGTTCGAGGCCTGGCCAAACTAGCCGGGGGCGCATCCAGCGCCACAAATGGAAGCGCGCGTGACGCACGGCGGCGATGACGGGGAAAATCTCCGCCATCAGGGTTTCATGGCGCGACCTGTGGCCGAAATCGGCGCGAACGGCTTCGGCCAGGTCGTCGGCGTTCGCCTTCACCGCATGGGCGAGACGTTTCAGCGTTGCGCGGCGCTGCGTGAGGTCGGGCGGTCCATCGCGCAGGAACGCGCGACTCTGGCGCTCAAGGATCGATGCGGGCGACTGGTTGTTCATCGGCGCGCTCCCCAAAATTTTAAGAAATAGTTTACACCTTGACGAGAATGCCGGCCAGTCATTCAGCGTCGCCTTAAGGTCTCGCGTGCAGGTTGCGCCCACGTGGCTAATCCCGGCCGTTGGACGCGACCAGATCGAGGCCTTGATGTCTTTCTCTTCTTCGCTTTCGCGCAATCATTCCCTGTTCGATCAAAACGATGATTTTTCCCTCGCGCCGCTCCCGCCCGTTCACGCCGCGACGGCCGACTGGAGCGCGTTGCTGTTCGCCGCCGCGCCGGCGCCGAGCGCGACAACCGCCGCGACACCTTTGAAAGCCGCAGCGCCGCTGGTTTCGGCGACCTCGACGCCGCCTGCCTGGGTCAGCAAAATCGCCACGGCGGCGATCGCGACCGACATGAAGGCGGCGATCGTCAACGGCGTGGTGACGGAGGCCGGGCTCGCCAAGCTGATGACCGATCTGGCGTCGAGCCTCGGCTCCGGCAAGCTGACCTCCGCTCAGTTCGCGGATCTCAAAACCATCGCGGCCAATCTCAACGTCGGCGTCTCGACATCCGCCTATCTGACCTATGTGTTCAACGCGCTGGTCAACGGCCACGCCGCCAATGCGACCTGGACCGGCGGAAACGCCGCGTCCGTCGCGCTGGGCAACCTCGCCGCCGGCGCCAAGGCCACCCAGGTTTCGGAACTCACCGGCAAATGGCTGCTGGGAACCGATCTGCCCAGCAGCAGCGTGGTCATGGGCTCGACCAAATTCAGCGTGAGCGAATCCGCCCCGAACCTGCCCCTGTTCGCTTCCGGCGGTCCGAGCATGAACGACATCAACCAGGGCTATCTCGGCGACTGCTATTTCCTATCGAGTTGCGCGGAAGTGGCTTTTCAAAATCCGAGCCTGATCTCGTCCATGTTCACCGACAACGGCAACGGGACCTATGGCGTGCGCCTGTACGAGAAGGGCGTCGCGCACTATGTGACCGTGAACAGCCAGTTGGCCAATGGCGGAACGATTTTCAACCACGCGGCCGACCTGTGGGCGAGTCTCGCCGAAAAAGCTTATGCGCAATTGCAGGCGAGCGGCGCCTACACCGGAAACACCATCAGCGGCAATTCCTACAGCGCCATCGGCAACGGCGGCAATCCGATCTACGGGCTCGAAGCCCTGACGGGTTCGAAAGCCCTGCAGGAGTTCCACGGCACATCCTCCGGCTGGACCGGCTACACGCTCAACGCCAGTTTTTCCACCACCGCCTATGCCGCCAACCAGTCGAACTCGACGCTGCTCGCGGAACTGATCGCCGATCTCAAGGCGCATGACGACGTCATCCTGTGCTCCAACACCAACGCTTGGGATTCGCTGGGCAAGCAGACCCTGGTCGCGGGACACGCCCTGTCCATCTATGGCTACAACACGGCGACCGGCCTCTTGCAGATTCGAAATCCCTGGGGTGCGGCGTCGGGGCAGCGATGGGCCACGACTTTTGAGGTCAGCCTCGACACGCTGCGCGCGGCCGGCGACTGGATCATGGTGGACAGCGCCGGCGGCGCTTTGGCGCCCATGCTGGTCAAGCAGACGGCGGCGCAGACTTTTGTGAAGGGCGCGGCGACCTCGTTCTCCATCGCGGGCGCCTTCGTCGATCCGACCGGCCTCGCGCTGACCTATACGGCGACCCAGGCCAATGGCTCGGCCCTGCCGAACTGGCTGGCGTTCAACGCGTCGACGGGCCTGTTTTCCGGAACGGCGCCGACGACGGCCTCAGGCGTCACCGTGGTCCTCACCGCCAGGGATTCCGCCGGCCTGACGGCGAGCGAGACCTTTGGCGTCGCTGTCGCGGCGCCGGCCGCGCCCAAATTGACGGCGCAGACCGCCAACCAGAAGGCGACCGGCGGCAAGGCGGTGAGTTTTGCGATCGCGGCCAACACGTTTACCGATCCGCAGGGCGAGGCGCTGACCTACAGCGCGACGCAAGGCAATGGTTCGGCGCTGCCGGGCTGGCTCAAGTTCAATGCGGCGACGCGGCAGTTTTCGGGAACGGCGCCCACGGCCGGCGGAACTTTTGCGCTGAAGGTGACGGCGACGGATACCGGCGGCGCCTCGAATTTCGAAACGTTCAATCTCACGGTTTCCTCGTCGGGCGCGGCAAAGGTCGCGTCGCTGCTGAGCGCCGCGCCGGGCGGGTTTTTCAGCCCGGCGTCGCCGGTGGTCGATTCCGCCGCCGTCCTCGGCCTGCTCGCGCCGACATATTGAATCAGGCGCAAACAAAAGCCCCGCGCCTTTTCGAGCGCGGGGCTTTTTGTTTCTATAATCCGTTCGGTCAGCCGAACTTGAACAGGATGCCGTAGCCACCGCGCGGATAGTTCCAGGTGATCTCGCCCGTCTCCTCGCACAACACACGGCAGGTGCCGCATTCGAGGCAGCCGTCGGCGGCGATCTCGACCTGGCCGGATTCCGCTTCGGTGTAGCAGCCCGCCGGGCACAGATGCGTCATCGCCAAAAGGTTTTTTGACGGCTTTTCATGCGGCGCGATCTTGATGTGCGGCTGGCCCGCGTCGACCAGATAGCGGTTCTGATAGAGTTTCTCTTCGACCTTCTGGAATTGCGCCTCAATGCCCATGTGAGACTCCTCCGATCTGTAATGGCGGGCCTGTCGGGTTTGTCCGGTCGGCGCGCCTGCTAAGGGGAATTACGCAAGTTCGGCGCCATCGGGCGCCGAGCAGATTAGCGCCAGGCTCTCGCAAACCGCATGGCGTCGCCGAGGAGGCCGAGGGCGCCGCGCGACTTGCGGAAGCTCGAAAAGGTGGTCTTTTCTTTCTCGATCTTCGGCGTGCCGTCGACCCGCACGAAATTCTCCATCGCCTTGGCGACGAGCTGCGGATAGGTGAGGAACAGGTTTGAAGCCTGCGTGTGCAGCAGCTCCGGCATGTCCTTGTACTTCTTCAGATCCTTGATGACGAAGGAATCGTCGAGCATCTTCTTGTAAAGGGCGAGGTTTTCGGCCGTGAAGGGGTCGCGGCGCGACTTGATCTGGTAGATTGCCTCGCCGGCGATGCGGCCGGAGGTCATTGCGAGGTTCGAGCCCTCGCGATGCACGGCGTTGTTGAGCTGCGCGGCGTCGCCGCAGATCACATAGCCAGGACCGAACAGTTTCGGGATCGCCTTGTAGCCACCTTCCGGGATCAGATGCGCGGCATATTCCTTGACCTCCGAGCCGGCGATCAGCGGCGCCACCGACGGATGCTTCTTGAACAGGTCGAGCAATTGCGCCGGCGATGTCTGGTTGTCGGCGAAATCCGACACAAGGCAGCCCAGGCCGACCGAAATGCTCTCCTTATTGGTGTAGATGAAGCCCATGCCGGCCATTCCCTTGGAAATGGTTCCGGCGGCCTCGATCACCACGCCTTCGTCGCCCTTGATGTTGAAGCGCTGCTCGATCACCTCGGCCGGCAGGAAGTGCATTTCCTTCACGGCCAGCGCGACCTGCGACGCCTGCGGGCGCGGGCGCAGTTCCGCTCGGGTGCCGAGCAGGCCGTTCACGCCTTCCGCCAGCACGACGACATCGGCGTGGATCGGGCCGCCCGAGCGGTCGGTGCGCACGCCCACCACTTTGCCATACGCGTCCTGGATCAGCTCCACCGCAGTGGTCTCGCACAACAGGATCACGCCTTTCGCGCGCGCCTGTTGAGAAAACCAGCGGTCGAACTGCGAGCGAATGATGGTGTAGCGGTTGCCCTTCTCCTCGTTGAAATCGTCGTTGCGGTAATGCATGCCGGTGTGGGCGGTGTCCGACATCAGCCAGAAGCGCTGCTCGATCAGGTGGCGCTCCAGCGGCGCCTCGTTGCGGAATTCCGGGATGATCTTCTCGACCATGTCCGCGTAGAGAATGCCGCCCTGCACGTTTTTCGAGCCGGGATATTCGCCGCGCTCCAGTTGCAGCACTTTCAGCCCGCGCGAGGCCATCGTATAGGCGGCGGCGTTGCCGGCCATGCCGGCGCCGATGACGATCGCGTCAAATTTTTCGTCGATCATGTCGATCTCCTCAGCCGGCCAGCCGGTCTTTCGAATGGGGGGACAGGCGCTTGCGGAAGGCTTCGGTGAGCGCCGGGAGGAAGCGGATGGCGTCGGTGACGATGCCGATATGGGCGAAGTCGTAGATCGGCGCGTTCTTGTCGGTGTTGATGGCCACGATCAGGTCGGCGCCCTCGACGCCGACGCGATGCTGGATGGCGCCGGAAATGCCGGCGGCGATGTAAATTTTCGGCCGGATGGTCTTGCCGGTCTGGCCGATCTGGCGGTCGGAGCTGATCCAGCCCTTCTGCACCAGCGGGCGCGAGCAGCCGTATTCGGCGCCCAGCACCGAGGCGAGATTCTTCACCAGCTGGAAGTTTTCCGGGCTTTGCAGGCCCATGCCGCCGGCCACCACCACATCGGCGAAGGCCAGATTCGTCTTGTTGGAATCGCGGTCGGGGATGAACGACAGGATTTTCGTAATGATGTCGTCTTCGCGCAGGTCCACGGCGAACGGCACGATGCGGCCTTCGCGGCCCTCCTGGCGCTCCGGCATGGCCATGGCGCGCGGGCGCGCGGTGGCCATTTGCGGGCGAAAGTTCAGCGTGTAGATGGTGCACAGCAGCGAACCGCCGAAGGTCGGGCGCGTCGCGGCCAGCGACTTGTCGTCATCGACGTTCAGTTCGGTGCAGTCGGCGGTGAGGCCGGTGAGCAGGGTGGTGGCGACGGAGCCGGCGAGGTCGCGGCCGAGCGTGGTCGCGCCGAGCAGCAGGATTTCCGGCTTGTGCGCCTCCACGACCGCTGTCAGCGCCTTGGAATAGGGATCGTTGCGATAGTCGGCGAGAACCGGATTTTCGATGGTGTAGCAGAGGTCCGCGCCATAGGCGAACGCCTCCTTGCAGGCGTTGGCGACATCCGCGCCGGGGGCGCCGAGCACCACGCCCGCCAGTTCGACGCCGAGCTTGTCGGCGAGTTTGCGGCCTTCGCCCAGCAATTCGAACGAGACGGGATGGACCACGCCACGCTCCATTTCCACGAACACCCAGACGTGCTTGTGGTTGCGGAACCGCTCCGGCAGCTCCTTCTTCATCGTTGCGCGGCTGCCTCCGGCGGGGGCGGCGGGTTTCGCATCGCTCATGGTCAGCTCCTAAATCCTAAATCTCTTTGGCGGCTTCAGTAGCCGGAGGCGAGTTTGACGAGGTCGGCCTCGATCTTCGGGGCCTTTTTGAAAATCGCCTCGATCAGCGCCTCGGCGGATTCGGCCGGCGAGGCGCCGACTTCCACCTGCGCGGCCTTTTCGGCGCGGGGCGAGGGGGCGAACACTTTCTTCACCACGGTCGGCGAGCCACGCAGGCCGCACATGGTGACGTCCTCGATGCCGGCTTCCTTGGCGCTCCAGGTGACGATTTCCGCGCGGGCGGCGCGCAGCGCGTCGTCGATGCGGCCGCGCCGCACCACATTGGAGCCTTCGAGCATGGTGATCATCGCGGGAAGGTTGGTCTTGAGCACCTGCACGCCGCCTTCGGAGCGGCGCTCCAGCGTCACGGTGCCGCCCTCGCCATCGACCTCGTTGATGCCGGAGACATAGGTGATCTGTTCGAGGTTGAGGCGCTTGGCGATGCCGGGGCCAACCTGCGCGGTGTCGCCGTCGATGGTCTGCTTGCCGCAGAACACGATGTCGATCTTGCCGAACGTGTCGCCGATCTTTTTCAGCGCCGCCGACAGCGCGAAGGACGTGGCCAGCGTATCGGAGCCCGCGAAGAAACGGTCGGTGAGCAGGACGGCGCGGTCGGCGCCGATGGTCAGGGCTTTGCGCAGGGAATCGGCCGCCATGGGCGGGCCCATGGTGAGGACGGTGACCTCGCCGCCCACCTTGTCGCGCCAGCGCAGGGCTTCTTCCAGCGAGAACAGGTCATAGGGGTTGATGATAGTCGGCACGCCCTGCCGCATGATCGTGTTGGTCACCGGATGGACGCGGATTTGCGCCGAGTCTGGGACCTGTTTGATACAAACGACAAAATGCATTTTCGCCTCCGGCGGATCGGTCCGTGATTGCGGGACCAAAGCTTCGCGCATAGTTCGGCAGCCTCGTCGCAAGCTCCGTACCATCCGGAGATTTTTCGGGAATCAGCGGAAAACCGGGAAAAAACGCGCTGCGGAGCGACGGGTGCGCGACGGGGAGGCAACCAAGCTGTCACACTTGCGACAGGCTTGTTGGACGAAGGGCGCGAGCGCGCCAGACGTGTCGGGCGAGGTCGCTGCGCGTTGGCGGCCGGCGCTGCGCCGGGCGGCCCGTCCCAAAACTTGACTTTGCATGCCGCAAAGGACATCTGCTCGGTTTAGAGCGCGTTATGGTATCGATCTGCTCAAGCTTGGCTCCACGCCTGCGCTTGTTGGGAGGTGTAATACGATTTCCGAAGGATCAGTTCGGAAATCGTATTCCGCTCTCGCGGAAATCCGCCCTTCGCCTGAAGGATTTCCGCGCGATTTCGTTTTCGCGGATCGCGAAGCGATCTTGCGGAAACCGTATAAGCAATGAAGGTTGCAACGCCTGGTGCGGCAAAGAAGTGTCCCTGAATTACAGAGCTGAAATCGACGGCTTGCGGGCAGTTGCGGTCGCGCCCGTCATCCTGGCGCACGCCGGGGCGACATGGTTGCCTGCAGGCTTTCTTGGCGTCGACGTCTTTTTCGTCATCAGCGGCTTTTTGATCACCGGCATCATCGCTCGGGAAACGCAAAGAGGCGATTTTTCCTTTGCCGCGTTTTACGAACGCCGGGTCCGCCGCATTCTTCCGGCGCTTTATCTGGTCATGTTTGCGTCCGCCCTGGCTGCTTTCTTTTTGTTGTATCCGAACGAACTGCGGACTTTCGCGGAAAGCGTGGTCGCGACCGCCCTGTTCGGCTCTAATATCTACTTCAACGGCAAGATCAGTTACTTCACGCCCAATGTGGAGACCTACCCGCTCATTCACACGTGGTCACTGGGCGTCGAGGAGCAATATTACGTCCTTGCGCCTGTGATCCTCGCTTTCGCCCTCCGCTTCGGGCGCAGCGTCGCGCTCGGCGTCGTCGCCTTCGTTTCGCTGGCGAGCCTGGCTGCGGCGCAATACATGTCGGGCGTCGACCCGCAAGCCAATTTCTATCTCCTGCCGTACCGCGCCTGGGAACTCGGGCTGGGCGGCATTCTGGCCTTGGCGTCGACCCATTTCGGCGCTTACCCGAAAAAAATTCGCCAAGGCGCGGCGCTGCTGGGGCTCCTGCTGCTTGTCGCCAGCTACGTCGCGCTGAACCAGGACTTGAACATGCCCAACCTGTGGGCGCTCGCGCCGACCGGCGGCGCCGCTCTCGTCATCGCTTTCGCGCGAGCGGACACTCTCGTCGGTCGCGCGCTCAGTTCGCGTCCGTTCATGTTCATCGGGGCGATCAGTTACAGCGCCTATCTCTGGCATCAGCCGCTGTTCGCCTTCGCGCGCGTCAAGGCGGATGGCGCGCCGCCGTTTGTCGTCATGGCGGCGCTGACGCTGCTCACCCTCGCGCTCGCTTGGGCTTCCTGGCGGTTCGTTGAGCGTCCATTCCGCGACCGCAGTTTTCATTCCCGTCGCTGGGTTTTCGCCGGCGCGCTGGCTTGCGGCGTCGCCCTGATCGTCACCGGTCGCATCACCGTCCTGCAAAACGGATTCCCGTCGCGGTCGCCGGAATTCGCCGCCATCGCCGATTGGCAGGATCGTCACATCTCCAGCGCCGCGGCCCGCTGCCAATCGGACATGTGGAATGTGGCGATCAACGACGATTCCTGCGTTTTCCCCGCCGGGGGCGCGCCCACCATCGCGCTTCTCGGCGACAGCCACGCCGACGTGCTCGCCGAGAGCCTGGGCGAGGCGGTCGCGCCGTTTTCGCAAGGGGTCAAGGAACTCGCGCATGGCGGCTGCCCGCCCGTGCGCGGCCTGGTCTTCACCGACGCCAAGAGGCGCGTTTGCCCTGCCTTCATGGCAAGCGCGCTGCGATATCTCGACGACCATGACGAGTTGGGCACGGTGGTTGTCTTCGCGCGATGGCCGGTCCCGTTTGAAAGCGATTTCGTCGATAACGGGGAAGGCGGAGCCGCCGGGGTTCCCGGCCAGGGGCTGGCGCTGGTGGAAAAAGCCCCGCGCTTCGCCGACCCGAACGCGCGCTACGAGGCGCTTGGCAAACTCTTTCGCGATCAGATCAACGCGCATCTGCAATCGGGCCGCCGCGTCGTTCTGGTCTATTCCGCGCCAGAGACCGGGTGGAACGTCCCGCGCCGGGTCATTCACAACCAGTTCGAGAAGAACATTTTTGGCGCGCCGCCTCTGAGCATCAGCCACGATGTCTATGTGCAGCGGACGCGGAACGTTCATGCGCAACTGGATCGGATCGGCGATCATCCCAACCTTGTCCGCGTGAAGCCGGAAGAGATTTTTTGCAATCGCGCGCTCGCCGGCCGATGCGTGGTCGAGAGCGATGGAGCGCCGCTCTATTTCGACGACAATCATCTCAACAAGATCGGCAACGCCCTGCTCGCGGATCGAATCGTCGAGGCGATGAAGAGCAAGGGTTGGATTTAGAGCGTTTTCAAGCGAAGTGGATGCCGGTTCGCGTGAAGAAAATGCGTCAAAACAAAAAGCTCCAAATCAGTTCGCGATTTCGTCGCGCCGCTCGCGCGCCCGCCGCGCCACCTCTTCATCCGTGTCGTTGATCAATTTGATGGCCACCTCGCGCGGGGCGCGGTCGGCGACGACATGGCGCAGGCGCAGGTCGGGATCGTTGACCAACAGGCTCAGCGAATCCGGCGCGGCGCGTTCGGCGGCGGCGCGGCGCACCAGCGCGTCCTCGTCGTGCAGCAGGGGATAGAGCCGGTTGGGCGGGATGCGCGCGGCGACCTCGCGGCGGACGCTGGGCGCGGGATCGTCCAGAAACATCGGCAGCAGCGCCGGATCGAGCCGGCGCGCCACGGCCAGACGAACCTGCTCGTTCTCGTCTTGCGCCATGGCGACGAGATCGGCGCCCTCCAGACGCAGCGCGCAGGCCTGCCGCACGGCGCTGCTCTTGTCGTGGCGCATGTCGCGCACGCGCGCCAGCGGAAGTTTCAGCGCGGCCACGGCGCGAACCTCCGCCTCCGGGTCCTTCATCAGCCGGGCGAGCTGGAAGGGATTCGCGTATTTCGCCGCCAGCGCCCGCACCTCGAAATAGAGGTGGTCGAGATAGTCGCCGGCATATTCCGGGTTCTTGGCGAAGAAACTGTCGATGCGCCGCGCGCGCTTGTCGCGCACGCAGATGCGTCCAAGGCAGCAACGCCCGCCCTCGCGCAAATTCTGGTGCAGGCAATCCTGACAGGAAAATTGACGGCCGGTCCAATCCTCGGCCGCCTCGTTCTCGTCGGTCAAAGTCATGAAAACCTCGTTCGAGCGGCAACTCAAGCAAGGCGCGCGCCAGAGACTCCTTCTCCCCGCCCGCCGGGAGAGGGCGGGGGATGAGGGGCTGGCGCTCTGGCTTCAATGTCGTCGGGAAAGCAACGGCTTGAGAGCTATTCCGAGGACGCCGGGGATCATGCCCCGGCCCCTCACCCTAGAGCCCGTTCGGTGAACTCTCGTTCACCGAACGGGCTCTAGTTTTTGTTTCTACGCGTTTTCTTCACGCGAACCGGCATCCACTTCGCTCGAAAACGCTCTAACTCGTAAAAGGGAACAAGGGATGGCGCCTTCGCGTACAATCAGGCGCCATTCCGTACACAGCGTGTCAGAACTTCTTGATGTCGATATTCTGCTTGCGCAGGGCGTAGCCGATCTGGCGCGGGGTGAGGCCGAGCAGGCGCGCCGCCTTGGCCTGCACCCAGCCGGTCTTTTCCAGCGCCTCGATCAGGCGTTCGCGCTCGCTCTTGCCGGGATGGACCACCGGGCAATGGTCGGGCGAGGGACAGTCGATCGGCAAGCCGCGCTCCAGCGCCTCCGCCGCGTGATCGGCGCAGGCCGAGTGCGCGCCGACCGCCTCCAGAGGCGGCGGCGCGGCCGGCACAAAAGCCTCGGGCGCGGGGCGGGGTTCGGGGGCCGGCTTGAAAGGTTCGGACGTCGGCCTTGCCGTGATCGGCGGCATGGTCGGCTGCGGTGTCGGGGGCGTGTGCAGCCCGGTCAGCGCATTATGGCCCTTCCACAGCGTCGCCGACAGGCAGCAGCCTTGCGCGCAGGCGAGATCCGCTTCGGCGATTTCGCCGCCCGCCGCGAGCGTCGCCGTGCGGTGCACGCAGTTTTCCAGCTCGCGCACATTGCCGGGGAAGGCGCAATGCGAAAGGCGGTCGAGCGCGCCTGTCGAGAATGATTTTTCGAAGCCGTTCTCCTGGCCGAACTGCTCCAAGAACCGCTTGGCCAGCAGTTTGATGTCGCCGGGGCGCTCGCGCAGCGGCGGGATCAGCAGGGTCACGACGTTGATGCGGTAATAAAGGTCGGCGCGGAAATCGCCGCGCGCCACCGCCTCTTCGAGGTTGCGATTGGTGGCGCAGACGATGCGCACGTCCACTTTCAAGGTTTTCGCGCCGCCGACGCGCTCGAATTCGCCTTCCTGAAGCACGCGCAAAAGTTTGGCCTGGAACGAGGCGGAGATTTCACCGATTTCGTCCAGAAACAGCGTGCCGCCGTCGGCAAGCTCGAAACGTCCGGCCCGCTGGCCGACGGCGCCAGTGAACGAGCCCTTTTCGTGGCCGAACAGTTCCGACTCGATCACGCTTTCCGGCAACGCCGCGCAATTGACCTTGACGAACGGCCCCTTTGCGCGCGGAGAGTTTTCATGGACGGCGCGGGCGAAAAGCTCCTTGCCGGCGCCGGTCTCGCCGCGCAACAGCACGGTGGCGTTGGAGCGCGCCGCCACTTCGATTTTTTGCAAGAGCGTGCGGATCGCCGCGCTCTCGCCGACGATGAAATCGAATTTGCCGCGCGGCGCCGAGGCAGGCTTGGAGCCGCCGACTTCGACCAGCGCCTTTTCCAGCCGGTGCTGCTCGCGAATGAGGCGGTCGCGGTCACGGGCGATCAGCGCGTGCATGCGCATGGCCTGGCCCACCAGATTGGCGACCATGGTGAGCAGGCGCACGTCGTCTTCCAGGCGGAAGTCGAGCTTGTTGTTCCATTCGCGATCGACGGTGAGCGTGCCTTTCGACACCCCGTCCACCTTGATCGGCACGCCGAGGAAACTGACTTTGGTCATCGGCGGCAACAGATGCCGGTAGGCGGTGCCGGTGAAATACTGATGGGTGGAAATGTCCTCGATCACCAGCGGCACGCCGGTGGCGACGATGTGATCGATCACCTTTTGCGGCAGCAGGGTTTTTGCGCCGCCCTTTGCGGAGGCGTCCGACGACGCCGTGATTTCCGGCTCGCCGTCCGCGTCCAGCGCCAGAATGAAACCGCGCCGCATCTGCATGAACGAGGCGAGCACCGCGATCACAGCGCCCAGCGTGCGTTCGAGCGATTGCGCGCCGGTGAGGATTTTCGAGATTTCATAGACGCCTGCGAGGGCGACGTCCTTGTAGGCCGGTTCGAACATGACTTTTTCGGCTGCACTCATCGTTCGGCTCCTTCCACGCGCCAACCACGCCGAAGGATCGCCCTTCGGGCTGCGCCATGTGATGACGGGCTAAGCCCGCTTGCCGTCTTCGAGATTGAAACACGTGCATGGGTGGAAGGCGTCACACCCAGTCGCGTCTGATATGCGACAAAGATACGCCTCGGCGTCGGCTGTGGAAACGCCAAAAAAGAGGCGCCCGGCTCAGCTCGCGCCTAAAATTGTCGCAAATTGAACATCAGTGCTTCCGTAACCGCCGCAAAGGCCTAACAATCCGCGACAAAGGTGACCGCCACGTCTTTGGGCGGAGCGGAATATGGCGATGATGTGACAAGAATGTCCGCGCCCGCTTGCGCATAGGCGCGCGCATTGTCGCGCTTGACGCCGCCAGCCGCCGCCAGCAGCGGACGGGCGTGAAAATCCCGCAGGGTTTTCGCAAGGCGGGCGATCTCATCGGGCGAAAACTTTTCGGCCTGGATCAGGTGAAACCGGGCGCGGGCGGCGGCGAGCGCCTGGTCGTGGTCCTTGACCTCGATCGCCAGCTTCTTCTCCGGCAGTTTTTTGCGCAGCAGTGTCGCGACCTCATCAAGCGTCGCGCCGGGCAGGAAGGTCAAATGTTCGGGAAAGACCAGGACGGTTTCCGACAGCCCAAGCCGATGCATCACGCCGCCCCCGGCCTCGACGGCCGCGGCGGCGAATTTCTTCGTCCCCGGTGTGTTCTTCCGCGTGCAGGCGACGCAAATGTCCGGCGTCGCCGCGCGCGCCTCCTCCAGGATGTCGCGCGTGGCGCTGGCGACGCCGGACCAGATCTCGATCAAGGTCTGCGCCACCTTCCAGCCGCGCAACAGGGCGGGGGCCGGGCCGCTTGCGGACAGGATCGGCGCGCCCACCGCGAGCGCCGTGCCGCTGCGGGTGCTGAGCGTCACTTGCGCGCCAGCGATTTCGAGAATGCGCGCCGAGGCTTCGGCGAGCGCGACAACCATCGGGCCTCGTGCGGAAAAATCCATGCGGCCGCTGGCGCCGGCCAGGCCGAGCTGGTCGGTGGTCAAATCGCCATAGGGGACATCGTCGTCCAGCAGGCGCTCAAGTTCGGAATCGGAAAAGCGGATCGGCATTACCGTGAACGGGGGGCGGCTTTAGGGCCTCGTTTCGCTGTTCCCCTTATCGCCGCGAGCGCAGCTTTGGCAAGGTGTTTCGCGTCGGGATCGAGACCCCGGCAGGCGTGCGCCGCGTCGGACGCGATTTCCGCCACGGGAGAGCCCTCGGCGAGGAGCAGGCCGTCGCGGGCGAGCCCCACCACCACGCCGTCTTGGCGCGCTCTGACCGAGGCCTCGCCGATGCGGCCGATCAGGTCGCCGCGCGCCACGGGGTCGCCGATTTCGAGCGCCGTGTGCCAGACGCCTCGCGCCGGCGCGAGGGAAAAGGCGGGGTCGTCGCGGCCGACCGCGCTCTGGCATGGCTGCTGCGCGACGCAGTGATGGACGGCGCCGCAATGGGTCGGTGCGACCTCAAGGGCGAGATCGCAGTTTTCCCCAACCTTGAAATGCCGCCCCAATCCGATGGAAAGACCGACGTAATGACGGTAATCCGGCGTCGCCGTCGCGGGTTTGAGCCGCGCATCGATCAGCAGCTGGATGCGGCGCAGCGCCAGCAGATCACTCAGTTGCAGCGGCGTCACCGCGACACACGCGTCCTCGGCGGCGATCTCGGCGAGATGCACGGCGTCTTCCGCTTTTCGCGCGCGCACGCCGTCCAGCTCGCATTCGTCGTCGTAAAGGGCGTCGTCGAAGGCCATGCCCCGGCGCAGGACGGGCGGGCAGGGCTCGTGGGTGAGAATGACGTGATAGCCGCCCTTGCGCAGCTTCACCGCCAGCGCCGAAGCAATTTCATTGGTCCCCAGGATCACCGCGACATCCGCGTCGGTGGCCGAGACGAAATAAGGAAAGGAAGTCGCGTTCATGGCCGCCCCTCGAAACCCAACCCCAACGCCCGGGTTTTGATTCTTGTCCGGGTCATGTCGTCCATGCATGGGCCGCGCCATGCATGAAACGCAGGAGTTGTCGGGATTTCGGGCGAAACGCGTCGGTTTCGTCGCGGGAATGTCGCAGTGTTTACGAGACCGTCATGTCCGCGACGGCGGTTACCCCTTCCGTGTTTCCGAAACCGCGACAAAACCCTCGAAGCGCGGCGGTCCCAGGTAAAGCCCTTGCGTCTTGGGCGCGCCGGAATGGGCGCGTCGAAACGCTTCGGATTTGGTCCAGGCCTCGAAAGCCTGTTCGCTTTCCCAGATCGTGTGCGACACGAAAGTGGTCGCCTCCTCGTCGCTGGCGCCGCGCAGCAGGTGGAAGACAACGAAGCCGGGCATGGCGGGCAGGTCGCTCTGGCGGTTGCGCCAGACCTCCTCGAACTCGGCCTCGCGGCCGAGCGCAACGCGAAAACGGTTCATGGCGATGAAGGTCATGTCTCCTCCCTTTCAGGCGCGGCGGGCCAGCGAGCGCAGGAAACCCGCGGCTTCCTCGGAGAGATCCTGTTCGATGGCGGGCGCCATTTTCAGCAGCACATTGGCGACGAAAGGCTCGTCATTGCGTCCATCGGCCAGGATTTCCCGCAACACAGGCACATTATCCTCGATATGGGCGAGAAAGGCGACGCCTTTCTCCAGCGTCTCGGTCCAGCGCGTCCGCGTCCAGAGGGCGAGCGGATGCGTGATCTCCTGCGCGAAATTCGAGCCGCGCGCCTTTTCCAGGAAACGCAGGCCGGTGTTCCAGTTTTCCTTGGCCCGCATCGGCGGCGGCGTGGGCGCGCCGTCGAGCAGCTTTTGCGCGGCCTGGCCGACATGGTCTTCGAGGCTGACGGGTTCTTCGATGTCGCTGTCGAAACTCCAGAAGGCCGGGGCGCCCGGGAAATCCGCGCCATATTTTTCCAAAAGGCCGGACTTGACCTTTTCGAGGCCGACGCGGTCGCCCTTGAGCGCGGCGGTCATGCCAAAGGCGAACAGCGCATCCTTGGCCACGGCGCCGACGCCGCCGCTTTTCAATTGCTGCGGGGTGAGCGCGGGTGGCGCGCCATCGGCGGGCGGCGTCGCCGCGCCGGCGCGCACGGCGGAGACGAGCGCGGTGATTTCCAGCCAGGGTTCGAAATGGGCGAGAAAGAGGCCGGGGTCGGCGAAGACCACGCCCATGTTGATCGCCTTCTTGCGCTTCACCAATTCGGTTGTGTCGAGCATGTCGGGACTCCTGTTTCGGCCGCGCATCCGCATTCGCGATCCGGAACCGGGTCGCGTCGCCGATCCTGTTGGCGAAGACGTCAGTCGCTGGTGATCATCACGCCGGGGCCCTCGTCTTCGAGGTCCAGCCCGTCTTCCTCAAAAAGTTCGACGCCGGTGATGCAGACATCGCCGTCGTCGACGACCACCTGAATGGTTTTCAGGTTCTGGCCCTGGCAGGGGCCGGAGAAGCAGGCGCCGCTGTCGAGGTCGAATTGCGACCCGTGGTGGCGGCAAACGATGAAATTGCCGGCCTCGTCCATGAACTCTTCCAACCCGCCGTCGAGGCGCTTGCCCTGGTGGGGGCAGGAATTTTCAAAACCGTAAAAATTCTTGCCTTTTCGCGAGATGACGATGGGCCAGGGCTCGCCGACTTTTTGCCCGTCCTTTTCGACGGCCTTTTGCAGCACAAACCCGCGTGCGGAGTGGTCCTCGATCTCAAAGGTGCTGCAAATGGCGAAGAGTTCCATGCGTGCCTCCGGGGCTTCTCCTTCTCCCCTTGCGGGAGAAGGTGGCTCGCGGCGAGAGCCGCGAGACGGATGAGGGGCGCCTGTCGCGAGGGTCGACCCCCTCATCCGGCGCTGACGCGCTCCCTTCTCCCGCAAGGGGAGAAGGGAGCGCCTCGAGATCGATTCTAGAGCATCCCCAGTTCCAGCTTCGCCTCGTCGGACATGGTGGCCGGGCTCCACGGCGGATCGAACACCAGGTTCATTTTGACACCCTTGGCGCCGGGGGCGAGCAACACCGCCCGCTCGACGCGCTTCAGCATTTCGCCCGCCACCGGACAGCCCGGGGCGGTGAGCGTCATGTCGATCTCGATGGACTCGGGGTTGGAGACGTCGAGCCGATAGATCAGGCCAAGGTCATAGACGTTGACCGGAATTTCGGGGTCGAACACGGTTCGAATGGCGGCGATGGCGTCCTGCTCGAGATCGCCGGTCCATTCGGGAAGGGCCACGTCGTCGCGGAAAAGCGGCATATCCATCATGCGAACAGCTCCAGCACGCGGCGCAGGCCCTTCACCAAGGCTTCCACCTCCTCATGGGTGTTATAGAGCGCGAAGGAGGCGCGCGCGCTCGCGGTGAGACCCAGTTTGGTCATCAGCGGCTGCGCGCAATGCGAGCCCGCGCGCACCGCAATGCCGGCGCGGTCGAGGATGGTTGAGACATCCTGGGGATGCGCGCCCTCGACATCGAAGGTCACCAGCGCGCCCTTGTTCGGCGCGCGGCCGAAAATGCGCACTTTGCCGAGCTTGTCGATTTCTTCCGTCGCATGGGCGAGCAGGGCGGCTTCATGCGCGGCCACGGCCTCGCGGTCGAGGCCCATCATGAATTCGAGCGCTGCGCCAAGGCCGATGGCTTCGACGATCGGCGGGGTTCCCGCTTCAAAACGGTGCGGCGGGGCCGCGTAAGTCACCTTGTCCTTGTAGACATCGGCGATCATCTCGCCGCCGCCCTGGTACGGCTGCATCTGCGCCAAAAGCTCGTATTTGCCGTAGAGAAAACCGATGCCGGTGGGGCCATAGAGCTTGTGGCCGGTGCAGACGTAGAAGTCCACGCCGAGCGCCTGCACGTCGACGATCTCGTGCACAGAACCCTGACAGCCGTCGATCAGCACTTTGGCGCCAACGCCGTGCGCGAGTTTCACGATCTCCGCGACTGGGGTCAGCGTGCCCAGCACGTTCGACATATGCGTGATCGCGACGATTTTTACGCGCGGCGTGAGCAGCGCGGCGAAGGCGTCGAGGTCGAACGAGCCGTCCTCCTTGATCTCGGCCCATTTGAGCACCGCGCCCTTGCGTTCGCGCAGAAAATGCCAGGGGACGATGTTGGAGTGGTGTTCCATTTCGGAGACGATGATCTCGTCGCCTTCGGAAATCTCCGCCCCGAGGCTCGACGCCACGAGATTGATCGCCTCCGTCCCGCCCTTGGTGAAGACGATCTCGTCAACCTTGGCGGCGTTGACGAAGGCGCGGCAGGTTTCGCGGGCCTGCTCGAAGGCGACGGTGGATTCGCCGGAGAGAAAATGCGCGCCGCGATGGACGTTGGAATAGATGTCCGTATAGCCGCGCATCAGCGCGTCGAGCACGATCTGCGGCTTTTGCGCGGACGCTCCGTTGTCCAGATAGACCAGCGGCTTGCCGTGCACCGTGCGCGAAAGGATCGGGAATTGCTCGCGGATAGCGCGCACGTCGAAATGCGTGGTCTCCTTGAGAAGGGCGCTACTCGACATGGGCGGCCTCGCCGGCGTGCGTGGTGAGCCAGGCGTTCACGCTTTTCGCCACGGCCTCGCGTAAAACGTCGCTTTCGATCTTGTCGAGCGCCTCGCCGAAGAAGGCTTCGATCAGCATGGCGCGGGCCTCGGCTTCGGGAATGCCGCGCGCGCGCAGAAAAAACAGCGCGTTGGCGTCGAGTTCGCCGGCGGTGGCGCCGTGGCTGCACTTCACGTCGTCGGCGAAAATCTCGAGTTCCGGCTTGGTGACGATTTCGGCCTTGTGTGACAGCAGCAGGGCGCGGCTCAACTGGCGCGCGTCGGTCTTTTGCGCGACCTGTCCGACCTTGATGCAGCCCTGATAAACCCCGCGCGCCGAGCCGGCCAGCACCGAGCGGAACACCTGATTCGAGGTGGCGTTGGGCGCGGCGTGTTCGATGACCGTGGTGTTGTCGCAATGGCGCTGGTCCGCGACCATCACGGCGCCGTCGAGTTCGGCATGGGCCGTTTCACCCGCGAGTTTGAGCAACGCCTCGTGGCGGGCGAACTGGCCGCCCTGCGAGAAATAGAAGGCGCGATAGGTCGCTTCTTCCGCGATCTCGCCGAGGGTGACTGCGGCTTGGCGCGCGCCGGCCAAGAACGATTCCTGGCGGATATGGGTCAGTTTAGAACCTTTTCCGAGCGTAAATTCGGTGACCACGGTCGAAAACAGCGGCGCGCCGTCGTGGGTCTCGTAAACAGTGAGTTCGGCGCCCTCTTCAAGCTGGATCAGCAGGCGCAGATGGCGGTCCGAGCCGGCGCTGGTCCAGAGGAAGCGCAGGTGCAGCGGCAGGCTCACTTTTTCGCCAGCGGGCACGCGCAGGGCGAGGCCTTCTTCCAGCAAGGCGGTGTTGAGATTGACGATGGGGTGGTCGGCTTGCGGATAGACTTTTCCGATGACGCCCGCGAGTGGCGAATCCTTTTCGCCCAGCGCCGTGCGCAAGTTGACCGCGCCGATCCGGGCGTAGCTGGATTTGTCGTCCAGCACGCCGTTGACGAAGGCGGCGACGGCGGCCTGTTGCAGTTCCGGGGCGAAGACCGGAGTCGCATCCGGCAGCGGGTCATCGCGCAAAGCCTTGGCGAGATCGGAATAGCGCCAGGCCTCGACGCGGCGATTGGGCAAGCCCTCGCGCTTGAAAAATTCCTGGGCCTGGCCCTGCAAGTCGCCGAGCCAGGGAGCGACGGCGCCGCGTCGCTTTTCCATGGTGGCGAGCAGGCTTTCGGAGAGCGATCCTGTCATGAATACCTCACGCGGCTTTGGCGATCACGGCGTCATAGCCGTTCTGTTCCAGTTGCAGGGCGAGGCTCTTGTCGCCCGAAAGCACGATCTTGCCGCCGGCCAGGATGTGGATCACGTCCGGCACGATATAGTCGAGCAGGCGCTGGTAGTGGGTGATGACCAGGAACGAGCGGTCGGGCGAACGCAGCTTGTTGACGCCTTCGGCCACCAGTTTCAGCGCGTCGATGTCGAGGCCGGAATCCATTTCGTCGAGGATCGCCAGCTTGGGCTTGAGCAGCGCCATTTGTAGGGTCTCGTTGCGCTTCTTCTCGCCGCCGGAAAAGCCGACGTTGAGCGGGCGCTTGAGCATGTCCTCGGAAATGTTCAGCTCCTTCGCGGCGGCCCGGACCGCGCGCAAAAACTCGGCGGCGTTCAGCTCCTTCTCGCCGCGAATTTTCGCCTGCGAATTCATCGCGGTCTTCAAAAAGTTCATGGTGGAGACGCCGGGGATTTCCAGCGGGTACTGGAAGGCCAGAAAAATGCCGCGCGCGGCGCGCTCTTCCGGCGCCAGGGCGGTCACGTCCTCGCCGAAAAAGTCGATCTCGCCCTTGGTGACCTCGTAACCGGCGCGGCCCGCCAGCGTGTAGGAGGTGGTGGATTTGCCGGCGCCGTTCGGCCCCATGATGGCGTGCACTTCGCCCGGCGGGACCTTGAGGTTGAGGCCCTTCAAAATTTCCTTGCCGTGGACGTTGACGTGCAGGTCTTTGATCTCGAGCATTAACCGACGCTCCCTTCGAGGCTGAGTCCGACGAGTTTTTGCGCCTCGACGGCGAATTCCATGGGCAGTTGCTGCAGCACTTCGCGGCAGAAACCGTTGACGATCAGCGACACCGCTTCTTCGGTCGGGATGCCGCGCGAAAGACAGTAGAACAGCTGATCGTCGGAGATTTTCGAGGTGGTGGCCTCGTGTTCCAAAATGGCTTTTGGATTTTTCGACTGGATATAGGGCACGGTATGGGCGCCGCACTGGTCGCCGATCAGCAGCGAGTCGCATTGGGTGAAATTGCGCGCGCCATCGGCCCGGGCGTTGATGCTGACGAGGCCCCTATAGGTGTTCTGCGCCTTGCCCGCCGAAATGCCTTTCGAAATGATGCGGCTCGACGTGTTCTTGCCGAGATGGATCATTTTCGTGCCGGTGTCGGCTTGCTGGTAATTGTTGGCGATGGCGATGGAATAAAATTCGCCCACCGAATTCTCGCCGCGCAGGATGCAGGACGGATATTTCCAGGTGATGGCGGAGCCGGTCTCGACCTGCGTCCACGAAACTTTTGAGTTCTTGCCCCGGCAATCCGCGCGCTTGGTGACGAAATTGTAGATGCCGCCCTTGCCGTTCTCGTCGCCGGGGAACCAGTTTTGCACCGTCGAATATTTGATCTCGGCGTCGTCCATGGCGATCAGTTCGACCACTGCCGCATGGAGCTGGTTTTCGTCGCGCTGCGGCGCCGTGCAGCCTTCCAGATAGGAGACGTAGGAGCCGGCGTCGGCGATGATCAGCGTGCGCTCGAACTGGCCTGACTTCGCCGCATTGATGCGGAAATAGGTGGACAGCTCCATCGGGCAGCGGACGCCCGGCGGGATGTAGACGAACGAGCCTTCCGAAAACACCGCGGCGTTGAGTGTGGCGTAGAAATTGTCGGTGTCGGGGACCACCGATCCCAGATATTTCTTCACCAGTTCGGGGTGGCTGTGGACCGCTTCCGAAATCGGGCAGAAGATCACGCCGACCTTGGCGAGTTCGTCTTTAAAAGTGGTGACGACCGAAACGGAGTCGAACACCGCGTCCACCGCGACCCTTCGCTGTTCGACGCCGGCCAGAACCTCTTGCTCGTGCAGGGGGATGCCGAGTTTTTCGTAGGTGCGCAGCAGCTCGGGATCGACGTCCTCAAGGGTGTGCGGGCCTTCCTTGGCCTTGGGCGCCGCGTAATAATACGCGTCCTGGAAATCGATCTTGGGATAATGGAGCTTGGCCCAGCTGGGCTCCTCCATGTTCACCCAGCGCCGATAGGCCGACAGGCGATAGTCGAGCATCCACTCCGGCTCGTTCTTTTTCGCGGAGATGAAGCGGATGACGTCTTCGTTCAGGCCTTTCGGCGCGAATTCGGATTCGATGTCGGAGACAAAGCCGTATTTGTATTTCTGCTCGGTCAGTTCTTGCAGGGCAGCTGCTTCTTCGCTCATGTCCGAATCCCGACGGAGAATTTAATTGATCTAGTCGTACCCCAAAATGCAAGGGCGGCGCCAGCCGGTCTCAGCTCGTGATTCCCTCGCAAAGCGCCGCGATCACCGGCCAGCCGACCTCGCCCTGGGGATCGAGCTTGCGAAGGATATTGATGATTTCTTGTGCAGAGTCGACCTCTTCCCGGCGCAAATGGATGAAGGCCAGCGCTTTGAGCGTGTAGAGCGCGAAGCGGCCCGCGCCCTCGGGGAACGGGGTTTGCGGGGTCCATTGGCGCCAATCCTCCGGCCAGTCCGCCTGCTGCGCCGCTTTGCGCAGGCCCGTGCGCGCCATGTCCAAGGCGACATCGAGATCGCCATGATAGGTGTGGATTTTGTAGAGGCAGAAATAACTTGCGAGTTCGTCGGGCTCGGCTTCGAGCGCCTGCCTGAACAGGGTTTCGGCGCGAGCGAAATTGCTGCGATAGGCGACCACGCCTTGTTGCAGCAGCGCGTCGATTTTCGAGTCGATCGCGCCGAAATTGACCTCTTCGCTTCCGGGAAAATTGAGCAGCATGGGAGACCTCCGCGCATCATGTCGCGGGGAGGGCTGCAAGTCCGGGGCCGGGCCTCGCGTCGTGTTTCGGACACGGGTCTCTGTCGATGTTGCGACGCGGCGCCAGGAAGCGACGGCGCCATCCCCTCGCCCCGCTTGCGGGGAGAGGGTCAGGGTGAGGGGCTGGGCAGCGATCCTTGGCGTCGCCAGGAAAGCCTCGCGCGAAAAAGCCTTCCTGACGGCATCGAAGCCAACGCCCCCGCCCCTCACCCCCCGCCCTCTCCCCGCTAAAGCGGGGCGAGGGAGCCAGATCCGTCGCGACGCTGGTCCCGCTCTTGCATTGATTCAGATCAAACGCGCCCAGCAACCGGCCGCGTTCAGCCAAGAGGTCATTTCATGTCGGAAAAAACCAGCGAGCGCATAAAAGCCATTGTCGAAGGCTCGGACATTGTCCTGTTCATGAAGGGCGTTCCCGCCGCGCCGCAATGTGGGTTTTCGGCGGCCGTCGTCAAGGTGCTGGACGGGTTCGGCGTCACATACGATTCGGTCAACGTGCTCGCCGACCCCTTCATTCGAGAGGGTTTGAAAGAGTTTTCGAACTGGCCGACCTTTCCGCAGCTCTATGTGAAGGGCGAGTTCGTCGGCGGCTGCGACATCGTCCGCGAAATGGCGGCGAGCGGCGAGTTTACAAAACTTCTTGAGGACAGCGGCATCAAGGTGAGCGCATGAACGTCCACGTCGCCCCAACGTTCGAGGACGTCCCGCAACTCTACAAGCGCCACGTGTTCGCCTGCTACACGCAGCGGCCCGCCGGGCATCCGCGCGGCTCCTGCGGCCAGCAGGGCGCCCAGCCGCTGTGGGACCGGCTGTCTCGAAAACTCGAAGCCGAACGTTTGGCCGAAGTCGGCTTTACGGCCTCCGGCTGCCTGGGGTTCTGTCGCGCGGGCCCGCTGATGGTGGTCTATCCCGAAGGCGTCTGGTACGCGCCCAAAACCCCGGAGGACATTGACGAAATCGTTGACACCCATCTCAAGGGCGGCGAACTCGTCGAGCGGCTGGTTGTGGTGTTGCAGCGATGAAAGCGCCGGTGCGCTTGCGAGCGCGCCGGCCCTGATGGGCGCACTATGTAAAACGAATATTGCGTTCGGAATCTCAAGGCTCTAGCTTCCGCCCGTCAACCGTCGCGCTTCTTCCGCGCGGTGAGAAAGGGCAAGACAATGAAGATTTCCGCTCGCAACGTCCTGGCCGGCAAGATCGTCGACATCAAGAAGGGCGCGACCACGTCTCACGTCCAGATCGACGTGAACGGCAAGATCATCACCTCGGCGATCACCAATGAGGCTGTCGAGGAACTCGGCCTGAAGGTCGGCGGCGAAGCCAGCGCCGTCATCAAGTCTTCGGACGTGATGGTGATGGTTTCCTGAGAATCCGATCAGCACATAAAGGAAAGGCCGGGTCGCCCCGGCCTTTTTTCGTGCGGTAACCAGAGTTCAGCGCGGAAGCTCGCTCGCGCCCATCAGGAACAGGTCCACCGCGCGGGCAGCTTGGCGACCCTCGCGGATCGCCCAGACCACCAGCGACTGGCCGCGACGCATGTCGCCGGCGGCAAACACCTTGTCCACGCTGGTGCGATAGGCGTTGGTGTCGGCCTGCACATTGCCGCGCGGGTCGGTGGTGACGCCTAATTGTTGCAGCAGACCTTCGTGAACGGGGCTAACGAAGCCCATGGCCAGCAGGACCAGGTCGGCGCGCAGCTCGAACTCGCTGCCGGGGATTTCCTTGAAATGGTCGTCGACGCGGACGCACTTCAATCCCTTGACGCCGGCGTCGCCAACAAAAGCCTTGGTCATCACGCCAAAATCGCGGTCGGCGCCTTCCATGTGCGAGGAGGACGTGCGCAGCTTCAGCGGCCAATAGGGCCATGACGTGAGCTTGTCTTCCTTGGCCGGCGGCTTCTGCATGATTTCGAGCTGGGTCACCGACAGCGCGCCCTGACGCACTGAGGTGCCGATGCAGTCGGAGCCGGTGTCGCCGCCGCCGATGACGACGACATGTTTTCCCGAAGCCAGGATCGGATCGTTGGCCAGGCGCTCCCGCGACACGCGCCGGTTTTGTTGCGGCAAAAAGTCCATGGCGAAATGGACGCCGGCCAGATCGCGGCCGGGGATCGGCAGGTCGCGCGGTTTCTCCGAGCCGCCGGCGAGGATGACGGCGTCGTGGCCGTCATGAATCTCCTTGGCGGGGATGGTGACGCCAATGTTCGAGTCGTAGTGGAACACGACCCCTTCGGCTTCCATCTGGGCGACGCGGCGGTCAATCAGGCCCTTTTCGAGCTTGAAGTCCGGGATGCCGTAGCGCAGCAGGCCGCCGGCCTTGGCGAATTTTTCGTAAACGTGGACCTCGTGGCCGGCGCGGGCGAGCTGCTGCGCGGCGGCAAGGCCGGCAGGGCCGGAGCCGATCACCGCCACCTTTTTCCCGGTCTTCTTTTCCGCGGGCTCCGGGCGGACAAAACCGCTTTCCCAGGCGCGATCGACGATGGCGCATTCCACCGTCTTGATGGTGACCGGAATGTCCTCGAGGTTCAGCGTGCAGGCGGCCTCGCAGGGCGCGGGGCAGATGCGGCCGGTGAACTCGGGGAAATTGTTGGTCGAGTGGAGGTTGCGCGCCGCCTCTTCCCAGTCGCCGCGATAGACCAGATCGTTCCAATCGGGGATCTGGTTGTTGACCGGGCAGCCGTTGTGACAGAAGGGGATGCCGCAATTCATGCAGCGCGAAGCCTGCTCGCGCGTGCCCTCCTCCGACAGCGGAATCACGAATTCCGAGTAATGGCGGATACGGTCGGCGGCGGGCTTGTAGCCGCGGTCCTGCCGGTCGATTTCCAGAAAACCGGTTACCTTGCCCATCTTATTCTCCGGCGGCGGCGGTCGGCCGCTGTTCGTTCTGCGACATCAGTTCGGCGAGCGCGCGGCGGTATTCCACCGGCATGACCTTTCTGAATTTGGGCAGGTATTCGGCCCAATTGTCGAGGATTTCGCGGGCGCGGGTGGAGCCCGTGTAGCGCATGTGATTTGTGATCAGCTGCTTCAGGCGCTCGGCGTCGAAGCGGGTCATGTCGCTCATCACGTCGACGCGGCCATGCGCGGCGAGATCGCCGCCCTGGTGGTTGAGGCGCTGGTTGAGGTCTTCTTCCTCCTGAACCGGCTCCAGATCGACCATGGCCATGTTGCAGCGCGAGGCGAAGGCGCCGTCGGCGTCCAGCACATAGGCGATGCCGCCCGACATGCCCGCCGCGAAATTGCGGCCCGTCTGTCCGAGCACGACGACGACGCCGCCGGTCATATATTCGCAGCCGTGGTCGCCCACGCCCTCGACCACGGCGACCGCGCCCGAGTTGCGCACGGCGAAACGCTCGCCAGCCACGCCGCGGAAGTAAACCTCGCCGCCAATCGCGCCGTAGAGCACGGTGTTGCCGACGATGATCGAGTTTTCAGGCACGATTTGCTTGGCGTCGCGCGAGGGATAGATGACGATGCGTCCGCCGGACAAGCCCTTGCCCACATAGTCGTTGCCGTCGCCTTCCAGCTCCACCGTCACGCCATGGGCGAGCCACGCCCCAAAACTTTGGCCGGCCGTGCCGATGGCGCGGACATGGATCGTGTCGTCGGGCAGGCCAGCGTGCCCGTAAATGCGCGCGACCTCGCCCGACAGCATGGCGCCGAAGGAGCGGTCGACGTTGCGGATGTGGGTCTCGATCCGCACCGGGGCGCCGCGCTCCAGCGCCGGGGCGGCGGATTCGATCAGCGCGCGGTCGGCGGCCTTTTCCAGACCATGGTCCTGCTCGATCGAGCGATAGATGGTGTCGCCCGCGACTGGAGTCGGCTTGTGGAACATGCGGGCGAAGTCGAGCCCTTGGGCCTTCCAGTGCTTGATCGCCTTGTCGCGGTCGAGCATCTGCAGCTGGCCGATCATCTCGTTGAAGGTGCGATAGCCGAGCTTGGCCATATATTCGCGCACTTCCTCCGCGACGAAGAAGAAATAGTTGATGATGTGCTCGGGCGCGCCTTTGAAGCGCTTGCGCAGAACCGGGTCCTGCGTCGCCACGCCCACCGGGCAGGTGTTGAGGTGACACTTGCGCATCATCAGACAGCCGGCGGCGATCAGCGGCGCGGTGGCGAAGCCGAATTCATCCGCGCCCAGCAGCGCGCCCACCACCACGTCGCGACCGGTGCGCAGACCGCCATCGACCTGCACGGCGATGCGCGAGCGCAGGCGGTTCAGCACGAGAGTCTGATGGGTTTCGGCGAGGCCGATTTCCCACGGGCTACCCGTGTGCTTGATCGAGGTCAGCGGCGAAGCGCCGGTGCCGCCCTCGAAACCGGAAATGGTGACGTGGTCGGCGCGGCCCTTGGACACGCCGGCGGCGACGGTGCCGACGCCCACTTCCGACACCAGCTTGACCGAAATGTCGGCGCGCGGGTTGACGTTCTTTAGATCGTAGATCAGCTGCGCCAGATCTTCGATCGAATAGATGTCATGGTGCGGCGGCGGCGAGATCAGGCCGACGCCCTGCGTGGAATGGCGCACTTTCGCCACCACCGCATCGACCTTGTGGCCGGGCAGCTGGCCGCCTTCGCCGGGCTTCGCGCCCTGCGCCATCTTGATCTGGATCATGTCGGAGTTGACGAGATATTCCGTCGTCACGCCAAACCGGCCCGAGGCCACCTGCTTGATGGCCGAGCGCATGGAATCGCCGTTGGCCAGCGGCTTGAAGCGGTCGGATTCCTCGCCGCCCTCGCCGGTGTTAGACTTGCCGCCGATGCGGTTCATGGCGATGGCGAGCGTGGTGTGCGCCTCGCGCGAGATCGAACCGAACGACATGGCGCCGGTGGCGAAACGCTTGACGATCTCCTTGGCCGGCTCGACTTCGCTGATGTCGATGGGCTTGCGGCCGTCTTCCTGCGCGTCCTTGATGCGGAACAGGCCGCGAATGGTCAGCAGGTTTTCCGACTGTTCGTTCAAAAGCTTGGCGAAGGCGCGGTACTTGTCCTGGCTGTTGCCGCGCACCGCGTGCTGGAGCAGGGCGATGCTGTCGGGCGTCCAGTTATGCGCCTCGCCGCGGGTGCGATACGCGTATTCGCCGCCGACGTCGAGCGAAGTGCGATAGACCGGCGCGTCGCCGAAGGCGGTGCGGTGACGCTCCACCGTTTCGCGGGCGATTTCTTCCAGTCCGACGCCGAAGATCGGCGTGGCCGTGCCAGTGAAATAGTCGTCAACCAACTGCTTCGACAGGCCGACGGCGTCGAAAATCTGGGCGCCGCAATAGGACTGATAGGTCGAAATGCCCATCTTGGACATGACTTTCAGGAGGCCCTTGTCGACCGCCTTGATGTAGCGTTTCACGGCTTCGTAACCGTCGACTTCCGGGGGGAATTCATCGGCCATTTCCGCCAGCGTCTCGAAGGCGAGATAGGGGTTGATCGCCTCGGCGCCATAGCCGGCGAGCAGCGCGAAATGGTGCACTTCGCGGGCTTCGCCCGTCTCGACCACCAGACCCACGGAGGTGCGCAGGCCTTTTCGAATGAGGTGATGATGCACCGCGGCCGTCGCCAGCAGCGCCGGGATCGGGATGCGGTCGGGGCCGACCATGCGGTCGGACAGCACGATGATGTTGTAGCCGCCGGTCACCGCCTGCTCCGCGCGGTCGCACAGGCGGTCGAGCATCGGCTTCAGGCCCTCGGCGCCGAGTTCAGCGTCATAGGTGATGTCGAGCGTCTTGGTGTCAAAAGCGTCCTCGACATGGCCGATGGAGCGAATCTTTTCCAGATCGGCGTTGGTCAGGATCGGCTGACGCACCTCAAGGCGCTTCTTTTCCGCCGTGCCCTCATGATCCAGGATATTGGGGCGCGGGCCGATGAAGGAGACCAGCGACATCACCAGTTCCTCGCGGATCGGGTCGATCGGCGGGTTGGTGACTTGGGCGAAATTCTGCTTGAAATAGGTGTAGAGCAGTTTTGATTTCGACGACAGCGGCGAGATTGGCGTGTCCGCGCCCATCGAGCCGATAGCCTCCTGGCCGGTGACGGCCATGGGGGCCATCAGGAAGGACAGGTCTTCCTGGGTGTAGCCAAAAGCCTGCTGGCGGTCGAGCAGCGGCACGTCGGTGCGCGACGCGCCGGCTTCCACGGGACGCAGGTCTTCCAGCACAATCTGGGAATTTGCCAGCCACTCCTTGTAGGGATGGCGCCCGGCCAGCGCCTTTTTGATTTCGTCGTCGGCGACGATGCGGCCCTGTTCGAGGTCAACCAGCAGCATGCGGCCGGGCTGGAGGCGCCACTTGGTGACGATCTTCTCTTCCGGAATCGGCAGCACGCCCATTTCGGACGCCATCACGACGAGGCCGTCGTCGGTGACGAGATAGCGGGCGGGGCGCAGGCCGTTGCGGTCGAGGGTCGCGCCGATCTGGCGGCCGTCGGTGAAGGCGACGGCGGCGGGGCCGTCCCAGGGCTCCATCAGCGCGGCGTGATATTCGTAGAAGGCGCGGCGATCCTCGTCCATGAGGGGATTGCCCGCCCACGCCTCGGGGATCAGCATCATCATGGCGTGGGCCATGGAATAGCCGCCCTGCACCAAAAATTCGAGCGCGTTGTCGAAACAGGCCGTGTCCGACTGGCCCTCGTAGGAGATCGGCCAGAGCTTTGAGATTTCGTCGCCGAACAGCGGCGAGGCGACGGAGGCCTGGCGCGCCGCCATCCAGTTCACATTGCCGCGCAGCGTGTTGATTTCGCCGTTATGGGCGACCATGCGGTAGGGATGAGCCAGCTGCCACGACGGGAAAGTGTTCGTCGAAAACCGCTGGTGCACCAGCGCGATCGCCGTGACGACGCGCTCGTCCTGGAGATCCAAAAAGTATTCGCCGAGGGCGGTGGCGACCAGCAGGCCCTTGTAGACGATGGTGCGCGAGGACAGCGAGACCGGATACCAGCCCTTGGTCTTCGGATTGCCGAGGGCGCGCAGGTCGTTGGACACGATTTTTCTGATCAGGAACAGTTTTCTTTCAAACGTGTCCTGGTCGTGGGTCGAGTCGCCGCGCGCGATAAAAACCTGCTTGCAGCAGGGCTCGGTCGGCTTGACGGATTCGCCGAGCACGGACGGATTGACCGGCACGTCGCGCCAGCCCAGCAGTTTTTGGCCCTGGGACGCGATGGCGCGCTCGAAAATGTCCTGAACGATCTTGCGGCCTTCCGGGTCGCGCGGAAAAAACAGGCTGCCGGCGGCGTAGAGGCCGGGTTCGGGCAGGGAGAAGCCGAGACGCTTCGCCTCGTCGACGAAGAAGCGGTGGGGAATCTGCATCAGCATGCCGCAGCCGTCGCCGGCCTTGGGATCCGCGCCGACCGCGCCGCGATGGTCGAGATTGAGAAGGATTTGCAGGCCCATGCGGACGAGGTCGTGCGACTTCTCATTATGCATGTTGGCGACGAAGCCGACGCCGCAGGCGTCATGCTCGTTGCGGGGATCGTAGAGGCCCTGCGCCACAGGCAGTCCATTGGACGACGTCTTCATACCTTCATCCTTCTCGGCGTGAGCGGCAGCAGTTTTTTTCGCCGCGATGTCCCCGTCCCGCGGAGCGACATTGCGCGAAAAATCCAGACCCTGCTGCTTGTTCATGCCTGTTCATCCTGCCCGTTGCTGCGGCCAATTCCGTTTCGACGCCCCGACGGCGTCAAGCCTCTCCGGCGTCGCAGATCGCCGAATGGTCAGTAAGGCTGTCCTATTTGGCGGCGCGCGACCATGCCAGAATTGCTATGCCCATACAAGACGCACGGGCAAGATTCCATCGCGAATTTCACGTCCCGCGGCGTCGCTGCTTCACGCGCAAGGCTCGCGGCAGGAAAGCGCTCTAGCTTGCGCCGCATGTGGTTTTCATCCGCTGGCGATTTCGGCGGACTTTCGAGAGGGACACTATGTCGCGCTTTGCGCCTATGTGGATCGGGGCGCTGCTCCTCGCCGTCAGCCTCGCGCCCGCGCGGGCGCAGTCCTTGTACGATCCGTGGGGGGGCTATGGCAAATTCTTCTTCAGCCCGCCGGACCCGCCGCCGCCGGTGATTCCCATCCCTCCCGAGACGGTGCGCGAGGTCCTGCGCCGCGAGGGGGTGCACATGATCGGGTCGCCGCGCCTGCGCGGCGACAACATCATCGCCATGGGGCGCGACGGCTCCGGCGCGGTGCGCAAATACACGCTGGACGCCCCAACCGGCGGCCTCTTGACGATCGTCCTGGTGCGCGCCGCGCCCGTTCGCCCGCCGCCGCCCGTCAACCCGAGGCTCCCCCCGCGTCGCCCCCTTGGGCCCCCGGTCCATCCGGGCGGCCGCCTGGACGCCGATCATCTGTCAATGGCGCCGCCGCCCCCGCCTCCGCCCGACGAGGTGATGCCTCCGCAGCCGCCCAGGCCGCCGCCGCCGCCTCCGCCGCCGCCCGTTGATATGGACGTGGAGCCGTTGGTCGTCGCGCCTGACGCCGCGCTCAGCCCGATCCGGCCGCTGAGAAGGCCGCCGGGCGCGCCGCCGGTCGAGGCTCCGCTAAAGTAGAGGGCAAAAAAGCGGGCGCGAAAAAAACCCTTTTCGCGCCCGCCCGTCCTCGCTTGAAGGAATTACGCCGCCTTGGAATCCATGGCGCGCGGTCCGGAGTCGGTTGCGCGTGGCGCGGCCTTGCCGATCGGAATCTGGCGCGGGCGCTGAGCCTCGGGAATCTCGCGGACCAGATCGACGTGGAGCAGGCCGTTTTCCAGCCGCGCGCCCGTGACCTGGACGTGGTCGGCGAGCTGGAAGCGGCGCTCGAAGGCGCGGCCGGCGATGCCCTGATAAAGCAGTTCGCGGGCTTCGTTCTCGGGCTGGGCCTCCTTGGCGCCTTTGATCGTCAGCGCGTTCTCGCGCGATTCAATGGAAAGTTCGGTCTCGCCAAAACCCGCCACCGCAAGGGTCAGGCGGTAGGCGTTCTCGCCGGTGCGCTCGATATTGTAAGGCGGGTAGGCCGCAGGCGTCTCGGCGCCGACGCTTTGGTCGAGCAGCGAGAACAGCCGGTCGAAGCCGATGGTGGAGCGGTAGAGCGGAGACAGGTCGAAAGTGCGCATGTCATATCCTCCATTGAGCGACATGGTGTGCCAAACTCCAGCCGGGCCAGCCTTGCGGCCTGACCGGGGCGCGTCCGTTGTGGCCCGCGCAGTTTCGATTTGGGCGCCCGAAACGGCTTTTCAAGAGTTCTGCGCGCGCTATGGTCAAAAAAAGGATTCGCGCCGATGGAATTGATCGACACGCCCGCAAACCCCTGTCCACCCGGCGCCAGCCTCGTGGGGGTGAAGGCGCGAGACGGCGTCGTCCTGCGCGCCGCCTACTGGCGCCCCGAACGCGCGCCACGCGGAACGGTGGTGATCGCGCAGGGCCGCTCGGAATTCATCGAGAAATATTTCGAGGTGATCGGCGAGCTTCTGGCGCGCGACTATTTTGTCGTCGCCTTCGACTGGCGCGGGCAGGGGCTGTCGCCGCGCCTGCTGCGCAATTCCGCCAAGGGGCATGTGCGCCGCTCCACCGATTACCGCCTCGATCTCGAGGCGCTGATCGAGCAGGTCCTCACCCCCGACGCGCCCAAACCCTGGTTCGCGCTGGCGCATTCCATGGGCGCGGCGATCCTGCTCGATTTCATCGCGGCGGGCGAAAACAGCTCGCCGTTCGCGCGCGTCGTCGCCACCGCGCCGATGCTGGCGCTGCGGGGTTTCGCCGCTTCGGATTACGCGCGCGCGCTGGCTGGCCTGATGATCGGCTGCGGCCTGTCGCGCATGTTCGTGCCTGGCGGCGGGCGCGCCAGCCATTTCGACAGGCCGTTCGCCAACAACATCCTCACCACCGACCGCCTGCGGTTCGAGCGCTCGGCCCGGATGATCTCCGCCTTTCCCGCCCTGCGCATCGGCGAACCGACGGTCGGATGGGTTCACGCGGCCTACCGGATCATGGACCGGCTGGCGCGGCCCGGCGTCGCGGAGCATATCAAAATTCCGCTGCTGATGGTGGCGGCGGGCGACGAAAAGCTCGTGTCCACCCCGGCGGCGGAGGCTTTTGCGCGCAGGCTCAAGAACGCCGGTTGCCTGGTGTTGCCCGGCGCCCGCCACGAAATCATGATGGAGCGGCCGGACATTAGGGCGAAATTCTGGGCGGCGTTCGACGCCTTCGTGCCGGGCGAGCAATTTTTGCGCGCAACGGAAGCGCAAAGCTGACGCCCGGCGTTCATCGGGCGCCTTTTCGGGATCAGGCGAGGGCGCGGCCGGCCGCGGCGCCTCGGATGCCGTCTTGGAGTTCGGGTGGTCCGGGTGTCGGGCGATCCGCTGAGAGCGCGACGGTCATGCCGCTCAAGCACCTTGGAGATGGCGGGCAGGAAAGTGGCGGCGCAGCACAAAATCAAAGGCTTATGGCGGAGGGAGCGGGATTCGAACCCGCGATACGGTTTCCCGTATACACACTTTCCAGGCGTGCGCCTTCAACCACTCGGCCACCCCTCCTGACGCCGCGCATCGCAGAGTCGGCGCCTTTATAGCCGCATCGCGCGCCAAAGCAAGGCGTGCCGACGCGATTTCAACGATGCCGCACAATTGAAATTCACGGCGCGGCTTCGACGCTTTGCCCAGCTGAACGCAACAGACCCCGCGGTGCGGGAAAAACTGAGGGAAGCCGGCCTCATCGTGGAATCCGGAACGTCCGCCGATGGAACGCCGCTGTTTTTCCCGACCTGGTCGGTGAGAACCGGTTTCAAAGGCAAGTTGCTGATGGCGCCGGGACAGAAGGTCGACCTCCAGCTGAGCTACCAGCCGAGTCTCGGCTCGAGCCCTGACAGCGTGCTGCGCAAGGCCTTGCGCGACAAACCGGAACTCGCTCAGGAGGTGGCGAAGCGCCGCGCGGATTACTGCGTCGATCCCCCGTTCCTCGGAGGCGTCGCGAAGATGTCCGGCGACGACGAAGCCAACAGCTCCGGCGTCAAGGAAACCCGCATCCATGTCCGCCTGGCGCGAGGTGGAATTGGACCGGCGCATGAATACCGGCTCGTCGTCGACAAGGGCGCGGAGACGCGTCTCGTCTTATTTTGCGCCAACAATCTCAAATCCGTGACGAAAACGCGATTTGAGACCCGCGCGCAAGATTTTACCCCGACCGACGATTTGAGGATCCTGTTGATCGACGGCAAGCCGAAGCCGAGCGCGCCCTCTCGCTGAGCGCCCGCATCCAGGAACGCTTGCGCGCGTGGGCGCAAACGTCGCAACAGCCTTAACCGATCCTTTACGCGGCGTCAGTCATGCTGGTCTCGGAACAACAGCCCCTGCTTGCCGCGAGTTTGATTCAATGAAAGTGGTGATCCTGACCGGCGGGTTGGGCACGAGGCTCGCCGAGGAGACGGCGATTCGTCCAAAGCCGATGGTCGAAATCGGCGGACGCCCCGTCCTCTGGCACATCATGAAGATTTATTCCGCGCACGGGTTCAACGAATTCGTGATCTGCCTGGGATACAAGGGCTATTACATCAAAGAGTTCTTCTCGAACTATTTTTTGCACATGTCGGACGTCACCTTCGACATGCGCGCCAACAAGATGGAAGTGCATCGGGAGATGGCCGAACCCTGGCGCGTCACCCTGATCGACACCGGCGAGCAGACGATGACGGGCGGGCGCATCAAACGCATCCGCGACTATGTCGCCGCCGACGACGTTTTTGCGCTGACCTACGGCGATGGCGTTGGAAACATCGACCTCACGGCGCAGCTCGCTTTTCATCGCGCGCATGGAAAGCTCGCCACGGTGACGGCGGTGCGACCCGCCAAACGGTTTGGGACCCTGCTTCTCGACGGCGACCGCGTCACCGCCTTCACCGAAAAGCCCGATGACGAGGGCGGCTGGATCAGCGGCGGCTTCTTCATGCTGTCGCCAAAAGTCTGCGACCTGATCGAGGGCGACGACACCGTGTGGGAGCGCGAGCCGATGAACCGGCTGACGGCGCAAGGGCAGTTGCAGGCCTTTGTCCACCCCGGCTTCTGGGCGCCGATGGACACGTTGCGCGACAAGGTTTTTCTCGAGGATCATTGGGCGAGCGGCGCCGCGCCATGGAGAGTGTGGTGATCGATTCCAGTTTTTGGCGCCGGCGGCGCGTTTTTGTCACGGGCCACACGGGGTTCAAGGGCGCATGGCTGTCGCTGATGCTGGCGCGGCTGAATGCGGAGACCACGGGTTACGCTTTGGCGCCGCCGACACATCCGTCTCTGTTCGAACTGCTGTCGGTCGGCGACACGCTTGAGGACGTGCGCGGCGACATCAACGATTTTGAATCCTTGCGCCGGGCCATGGTCGCCGCCGATCCGGAAATCGTCATCCACATGGCCGCGCAGCCCCTGGTCAAACAGGGTTACGCCGATCCGGTGTCGACGTTCCAGACCAATGTGATGGGCTGCGTGCATGTGCTGGAAGCCGCGCGCGCCTGCACGAGTTTGAAGGCGCTGGTGAACGTCACCACCGACAAGTGCTACGACAATCGCGACTGGATTTGGGGCTATCGCGAGACCGACCGGCTCGGCGGCCGCGATCCCTATTCCAACAGCAAGGCCTGCGCCGAGCTGGTCACGGCGTCCTATCGCGCCTCCTTTTTTGCGCGCGGCGCGACCATCGCCACGGCTCGCGCTGGCAATGTGATCGGGGGCGGGGATTTCGCCGCCGACCGCATCCTTCCCGACGCCGTGCGCGCGTTTCGGGCCGGGCGTCCGGTGGAGGTGCGCGCGCCCAAATCGGTGCGGCCGTGGCAGCATGTGCTGGAGCCGCTGTCCGGCTATCTCATGCTCGCCGAGCAGGCCGCGCGCCATGGCGAAAAATTTAGCGACGGCTGGAATTTCGGCCCGGGCGCCGAGAGCGAGCAGGATGTCGAGGCTCTGCTCACCCGCTTCATGGCCGCCTGGGGGCCGGAGGCGACCTGGCTGCCGGATCGCGCCGCGCATCCGCACGAAGCCGGCCTGTTGCGGCTCGACGCCAGCAAGGCCCGCGAAAAACTCGGCTGGAAGCCGCTGCTGACGTTTGACGAGACGGTGGAATGGACGGCGCTCTGGTATCGCGCCCACGCCGATGGCGCGAACATGCGCGCGCAAACTTTTGAGCAGATCGACGCCTATCTCGGTCAGCGCGTGCGGCTGACCTCACCCTTTGATGCGCGGGACGAACATGAAGCCCAAAGAATCGCCTGAAGCCGAAGTTTTGCGCGCGCAAATTCTCGAGCTCGTCGGGCGCTACCACGACCTCGCCCATCGCCAGCCGGATTTTGCGCCGGGGGCGAGCGTCCCGGTTTCGGGGCGCGTCTATGGCGCGCAGGAAATGCAGTCTTTGGTCGATTCCGCGCTGGACTTTTGGCTGACCACCGGGCGCTTCAACGAGGATTTCGAGAAGAAACTCGCGGCGCGGATTGGGGTTCGCTCCGCGCTCACGGTCAACTCCGGCTCGTCGGCGAACCTTGTCGCTTTTTCGGCGCTGACCTCGCCGCGCCTGAAGGACCGTCAGATCAAGCCGGGCGACGAAGTCATCACCTGCGCCACCGGATTTCCGACCACGGTCAATCCCGCGATTTTGTGGGGCGCCGTTCCCGTCTTCGTCGACGTCGACATTCCCACCTACAACATCGACGTCGCCGCGCTCGAAGCCGCCATCGGCCCAAAAACCAAGGCGGTGATGGTGGCGCATACGCTTGGAAATCCGTTCGACGTCAAGGCGATCAAGGCTTTGTGCGACAAGCATGGGCTGTGGTTGATCGAGGATTGCTGCGACGCGCTCGGCGCGACCGTGGACGGCAAACATGTCGGAACCTTCGGCGACATCGGCACGCTGAGCTTTTATCCGGCGCATCACATCACCATGGGCGAGGGTGGGGCGGTTTTTACGAACAACCCGCTTCTGGCGAAAATCATGGAGAGTTTTCGGGACTGGGGCCGCGATTGCTATTGCGCGCCCGGCAAGGACGCCACCTGCAACAAGCGCTATGGCTGGAAGTTGGGCGATCTGCCCCACGGCTACGACCACAAATATGTCTATTCGCATCTCGGCTTTAACTTGAAAATCACCGACATGCAGGCGGCCGTGGGCCTCGCGCAGCTCGACCGCCTCGACGATTTTATTGACGCCCGCCGCCGTAATTTTGATCGTCTGAAAGACGGTTTGCGCGCGCTAAACGATGTGTTGATCCTGCCTGAAGCGACCGAGGGAACGCAGGCCTCCTGGTTCGGCTTTCCGATCACGCTTCGCGAGAACGCGCCGGTGTCGCGCGATGCGCTGGTGCAGCATCTGAACGCGCAAAAGATTGGCACGCGGCTGCTGTTCGGCGGCAATCTCGTGCGCCAGCCCTACATGATCGGCCAGAACTTTCGCATCTCGGGCGCGCTGACCAATGCGGACGTTGTCGTCGACCGCACCTTTTGGATCGGCGTCTATCCGGGCCTCGCCGAGCCTCATATCGATCATGTTCTCGATGCGATGACGGAAAAGCTGCTCGAGCCCGCAAGGCGGATTTTTTCATGCGCTCAATAATGTTTGAGACATCTGATCGGACCGCGCGGCGTAGCCCGATCTCGGCGGAACAGGCAGGCGCTGGTGTCGGAAGCGCGCGGTTCACGAACCGCAGCTTGCTCGCCGTCGCGGCGCTGGTGTTTCTTGCGCCGAATCTCGTCTTCGCCCTGCAATTGAACATCGCGCCAGCCTTGCTGCTGGCGTGCGGCGTGCTGGGGGCGGCGGTGCTGACCCTCCGGCGCCCCGATGGGCCGACCGCCGTCCTGGACGCGCCGGTCGACACGCGCCTGCTGGCGATCTGCGCGGCTTTGGCCCTGGCCCTGTGCGTTCTTGGCGGCGAGGGACATTTTTTTTATTCCACGACCGACTGGCTGATCCGCGACGCGGTTCTGGCCGATCTGACGTCAAACCCGAGCACCGCGCCCGTGCAATCGACGCTCGATGGCGCGCATTATTTTCTGCGCGCGCCGCTGGGCATGTATTTTCTTCCGGCGTCTCTAGGCAAGCTGGCGGGACTGACCGGCGCGCATTACGCGCTGCTGGCGCAGAACAGCCTGCTGCTGGCGATCGTGCTCTATTTCGCGGGCGTGCTTGGGGGCGGGTGGCGCCTTGTGCTGCTGCTGATCGTCATCAACGGCATGGACATTCTGCCGGTGATCCTCACCAGCCCGTTTGCGTCGGGCGAGCCCGTCACCGGTGAACCGCTTTACAATTCGCTGCTGAAAATGCCGCGGTATGCGCTCGAGCATGACAATCTCGAATGGTGGAACGGGCTGCTCAATTACCCGAGCCATGTCTCGCATCTGTTCTGGGCGCCCAATCACGCCCTGCCGGGATTCTTCTTCGCCATTCTGTGCCTGCTGGCCGCGCTCGGGGAAATCGATCTTGCGGTGCTCGGCGTCTTCTTCGGGGCCTTGCTGCTCTGGTCGCCGCTGGCTGCGCTTCCCGCTGTGGCCATCCTTCCCTATTTCGCGTGGCGCGCAGGACTTCGCGGCTTGGCGAAGCCGCGCTTATGGGTCGGCGCCGTTTGCGCGCTGTGCTTCGCGCCCGTGGCGGTTTACCTGACGCTGACATCCTCTTCGATCCCGGCCCAGGCGGTGTATGTCGCGGAAGGTTTTGTTCTGTTCTATCTGGTCTTCCTGATCGTCAAGATTCCGCATGCTTTCGTGCTCGCATGGTTTCGGAAATCGATCGCGCCGGAAATGACAGGGTTATTGGCGGTTTCCGTTGCGGTCCTCGCGCTGCTGCCCTTCCTGAATTTCGGGCCGTCGAACGACGTGGTCATGCGTGGATCGGTCGCGCCGCTCTTCATTCTCTCCTTCGTTTTCGCCAAGTTCGCGATGGACCTGCCGCGAAAGAGCGCCGCGGGGAGACTCGTCCTCGTGATTGTCGGTCTCGGCCTCATCACGCCCTTGCGCGACATACAGCGCGCCTTGATCACGCCCTCCTACGCCATCAGCGCCTGCAACCTGATCACGGCGGCGCATCAACTGGGGCCCGGTCTGTCGACGAACTACCTGACGCCGGTCTCGAGCGCACCGCCTTGGCTGCTTCGCGCGCCCGGCGCCGACGCGCGCGTCGAGACCGTCGCCGTCGGCGCCCCGTGGTGCTGGCCCGGCCATCCGGCGCTGCGCTCGCCCAAGGTTGCGGAGGCGGGGCGATGACTCCTGCGCGAACCGCGAAGGAGAAGGCGATCGGATTGATCCGCCGTCTGGCGCAAGTGCGCGTGCTGCGGTTCCTGGTGGTTGGCGGGCTGAACACCGCCTTCGGCTATGGCCTGTATTATGCGCTGCTGCGGCTCAGCGGGTCGGCGATGTTCGCGTTGACGCTCGGCACGGTTCTCAACGTTCTCTTCAATTTCATGACCACGGGCGCGCTGGTGTTCCGCAGGATGGAAGGCCACAGGCTCGTCCGCTACCTTGGTGTCTACGTCCTGGTCTACCTTTACAACGCCGCCGGGCTCATCCTTCTCCTGGCGGTCAAGGTCGACCCTGCGCTGGCGGGGCTGTTGCTGCTGCCGGGCGCGGTGGTCTTATCCTATCTGCTCAACCGCTCCTTCGTCTTCAATGCGCGGCCTGGCGCCGGCCACGAGAAAACGCATGCATGAATTGCCGCTCTCCTGCGCCGCCTGCGGTTTTCCAGTTCCCGAGGTCGTTGTCATCGGCGGTCTGCGGCGGACCGCGTGCCCGTCGTGCCATCATTCGCAACGGATCGATGTCGAGCCGTTCGACTACCAGGGTTTCGCCATGGGCGGACCCGGGCGGACGCCTGAACGGCTCTCCGCGCAGGCGGGCTTTGTCACACCCCACCTCGCCGATGGCGCGCGCGCGCTGGAAATCGGCTGCGCCGCGGGCGACCTCGCCCAGGAGTTGAGGCGCCGAAAAACCTTCGCCCTTTATCACGGCGTCGAGTTTTCGCCGGCGCGGGACATGGCCGCGACGCGGATGGACCGGGTCTTCACCCGGCCGCTCCAGGACTTGCTGGCGTCGGGCGAGATCGAGGCGGGCGGCTATGATCTGGTGCTGTCCTCCCATTGCCTCGAACATTTGAGCGTTCCATCCGATGTGGTCGCGGCGATGGCGCAAGCGATGACGCCCGACGCGCTGCTGTTCCTGGAGACGCCCAATCGCAGCGGTCATGCGCGGCTGCCCTTCGACGACAACCGTTCGCACATCCATTTCTTCGGCGTGTCATCGCTCACCCGCCTGCTGGCGCGGCACGGCCTTGAGACCATCGCCGCGGAGACCGGCGCGCGGCACGATGCGCGCTATTCAGATTCCCTGCGCGTGCTGGCGCGGCGGCCCGCTCCCTTGCGCGCCGATCCGACGCTGCTTTCCAGCCATCCCCGACTCGCCGGCGTCGATCGTATCGTGGTCTGGGGCGCCGGCCGCATGGTCGAGGAGATGCTGGCCTATTATCTCGATCCCGCGCGCATCGCCTTCTTTGTCGACAAGGACGCGGCCAAGCAGGGTGGGGTTCGTCTGGGCGCGCCGGTGCGCGCGCCGGAAGCGCTGGAGGCGGGGGCGGACTGGACGGTGCTGATCAATTCGCTGGAGTTCGAGGCGCCGATCCGCGCCGAGATCGAGACGCGCTTCGGCGGACGCGTCGACCGCATCGTCGCCATAGCCGAACTGCTCGAGTGATTGCGCTCGGCTGCAATGTTCTCGTCTAAAAAGGTTTGGAAATGAGCATTCAACAGGGAATTTTCAACAACGCCCGCATCCTCGCATCCTCTTCCTTGCGGTGGGCGCTCAAGAAGATCATGGCTTCGCGCTATACTTTTGCTTTTCCGCAATCCTTTAGAATATACTCGCCATGGTACGAAGAAGAATTCCTTCGAAACACTTTTGAGCCCGTTTCGGGTCGCACTCTTCTCACCGAAGACAGGTGCTACATTCTGGAGCAATTCGTCCGCCAATGCGCCTTGCTTGAGGGCGATATGGCGGAATGTGGCGTCTACAAAGGGGGCGGCGCGCTGCTGATGGCGCGCGCCCTTCAGGCGGCGCGCGCCGGGGAAGGCCGCGCCCCCGGAGAGCTTTTTTTGTTCGATACATTCGAAGGGATGCCCGACACCTCGGGCGCCGATGCGAAGGTGCACGATGCCGGAGACTTCGGCGACACGTCCTTGGCTTCGGTGACGAGGCTCATGTCGCCGTTTCCTTTCGCCACCCTGCGCCCCGGCTTCATACCCGCCACCCTGGCTGGCCTGGAAGATCGCAAGTTTTCCTTCGTCCATATCGACGTGGATCTCTACAGATCGACGCTGGACTGTCTGGACTTCTTCTTTCCTCGGCTCGTCTCCGGCGGAATCATCCTGTTCGACGACTACGGGATGCGGATTTACGAGCAGGCGCAGAAGAAGGCCGTCGATGAGTTCTTCGCGTCAAGGTCCGTGAAGCCCATCAGCCTGACCAACGGCCAAACCTTTTTGATCAAGGCGCCATAGGCCTTGCGAATCGGGTTCCCGCCTGATCCGTCTCAGTCGAAGTTCACCCGCTCCTTCTCGACCACCAGCGGGAAGCGTCGCGCATATTGCAGGAGCACGCCGACATATTCGCCGAGCAGGCCCAGCGCGAGAAGTTGCACGGAGCCGAGCATGAACACGGCGATCAGGATCGGCGCGATGCCGAAGGGGATGCTGCTCCAGAACAGCACTTTTGCGACGAGATAGAGAAAGCCGAAGACAAAACTCAGGCAGGCCGCGACAAAACCCGTCACCGTCATCAGCCGCATCGGGGCCTTGGAAAAGGTGGTGATGCCCATCAGCGCGAAGTCGATGAGGTCGAACAGGCTGTGCTTGGACGACCCGTGCATGCGGTCGGGCTGATGATAGGTGACGACCTTGCGCTCGAAACCGATCTCCGGGACCAGGCCGCGAAAATACGGGTCCGGTTCGTAGAGCGTGCGCATGACGTCCATGACGCGTCGGTCGTAGAGGCCGTAGCCCATGTAGTTGGCGATCTGCTCGACCTTCGAAATCTTGCGGATCAGGCTGTAAAAAATTTTCCGGGCCAGGGCGATGGGCGGAGAACCGGCGCCGGCGTTCTCGCGGACCGCGACGACGATTTTGTAACCGTCCTCCCAGGCGCGAACCATTTCCGGGATAAGTGCGGGCGGCGTTTGCAGGTCGGCGACGACGGGGATGACGGCGTCGCCGTTCACCTCGAGCATGGCGTGGTGAGGCGAGCGCGCGGGGCCAAAATTGCGGGCGTTGACGATGATTTTGACGCGCTTGTCCCTGGCGGCGATCTCCTTGAGGATCGCCACGGTGCGATCCTGCGAGCAATTGTCGATGAAGACGTGCTCATAGGCGTAGCCCGGAAGCTCGCTCATGATTTTTCTGCAGGCTTCGTAGCATTCCGCGATGCCTGCCTCCTCGTTGTAGCAGGGCGTCACGAGGCTCAGGGTTTTCATCGGCTTCCTCTCCACGCCGCGCCGAACGCCGCTGGCGACGAGCCAAGACCTTGGGGCATCCACGGTAAACGCGGCGTTACATGGCGGCGTTCACCGTTTCGCCGCAAGCTTTGACGCAGCGGCAGAGACGAAAGGGATTCTTAACCTAAAGCTGGAAAGGTTCGTCGACGGAGACGGTTGGAAGGCGCACGCGCCAAATGCTTGACGAAGGCCGGTGATCGGCGTCGCCGGGCGACGTGTTCAGTAGTTGTGATTTCAATGGAGGCCCTGCGTGCGCGACGCAATTTTCACCGATCTCTTTGTCCTTGAACTCGCATCGAATCACTGGGGCAAGCTCGAGCGCGGACTGAAAATCGTTCAGGATTACGGCCGCGTCGTTCGGGCCAATGGCGTGCGCGCCGCCATGAAGCTGCAATTCCGCGACGTCGACAGTTTCATTCACAAGGATTTCCGCGACCGCGCCGATATCCGCTATGTCAAGAAGACGCTCGACACCCACATGCCCTGGGAAAGCTACCGCTGGCTGACGCAAGCCGTGCGCGACCATGACATGGTGGTGATGGCGACGCCTTTCGACGAGCGCTCGGTGGAGAAATGCGTCGAATATGGCGTCGAGATCATGAAAATCGCCAGCTCCGACATCAAGGACTGGCATCTGATCGGCAAGATCGCTGCGACCCGCAAACCCGTGATCATTTCCACCGGCGGCGCCTCGCTGGCGGAAATCGACGCCATCGTCGCCTATTTCAACGCCCGCGAAATTCCGCTCGCCATCAACCATTGTGTTTCGCTCTATCCGAGCGAGGACGCCGACCTCGAACTCAACCAGATCGACTTCCTCATCAACCGCTATCCCGAAAACGAGATCGGCTTTTCCAGCCACGAATATCACGACTGGCAGGCGTCGATCCTGATGGCCTATGCCAAGGGCGCGCGCACGTTCGAGCGCCACGTCGACATCGACTACGACAATGTGCCGGTTTCCGCCTATTGCTCGCTGCCGCACCAGGTGGACGTCTGGTTCAAGGCGTTCAACAAGGCGAAGGAGATGTGCGGCGGCTCCGGCAAGGCCAAGCGCATGCCGCCGCAGCGCGAAATCGCCTATCTCGACGGTCTGGTGCGTGGCGTTTACGCCCGGCGCGAGCTGCCGGCTGGCCACGTGATCAGCGCCGGCGACGTCTATCTCGCCATTCCCTTGCAGCAGGGCCAATTGTCTTGCCGCGAACTCGCCCATGGCGACGTCCTGCGCGCCGCGGTCGCGGCCGATGGCGTGGTGCGCTTCGACAATGTTCTTGGCGCGCGCTCCGGCGACGAGGCCTTGCGCGCCATGATCGAGACGCGCGGCCTGCCCGCGGAGGCGCCACAGCCGCTGCTCAAGGTGGCGGCCGGCGGCTGACCGGGAGTTTTTTTGCATGATCCGTGTCGCCGACTATATCGCCGCCCGCCTTGTCGAGGGCGGGGTCAGCCATGCCTTTCTGGTGACCGGCGGCGGCGCCATGCACCTCAACGACGCTTTTACGCGACATCCGGGCCTGACCCCCGTCTGCTTCCATCATGAGCAGGCCTGCGCCATGGCCGCCGAGGGCTATTCCCGCGTGAGCGGGAAGCTCGCGCTGGTCAATGTCACCACCGGGCCCGGCGGCATCAACGCGCTCAACGGCGTTTTTGGCGCCTATACCGATTCCGTCGGCATGATCGTCGTCTCCGGTCAGGTCAAGCGCGAGACCCTGATGGCGAATTACGATCTCCCGCTGCGCCAGCTCGGCGACCAGGAGGTCGATATCGTTGCGATGGTTCGCCCTATCGTCAAGAATGTGGTCTGCCTGCAAAATCCCGAGGACGTGCGCTACGAGGTCGAAAAAGCCTTGTGGCTGGCTCAGAACGGTCGCCCCGGCCCGGTGTGGATCGATGTGCCCGTGGATGTGCAGGGGGCAAAGGTCGACCAAGATTTTTTGCGCGGCTTTGTGCCTGGGGAGGCCGATGTTCCTTCGGTCGAACAGGGTGCGCTGAAGGGCGAGGCGTTGCGCGCGGCGGCGCGCGAACTGATCGCGCGGCTGCGGGCTTCCGAGCGCCCCGTGTTGATGCCGGGAACCGGCGTGCGCGCGTCCGGCGCGTACGAACAATTTTTGCGCGTGGTCGAGCGGCTGGGCGTTCCCGTCGCCACCGCGTTCAACGCGCATGACCTGCTCGCCGACGATCACCCCTGCTACGCCGGCCGTCCCGGAACGGTCGGCGACCGCGCCGGCAATTTCGCGGTCCAAAATTCGGATTGTTTGCTGGTGCTCGGCTGCCGGCTCAACATTCGCCAGATCAGCTACAACTGGTCCGCCTTCGCGCGCTCGGCGTTCAAGGCGATGGTCGATATCGACAAGGCCGAACTCGCCAAGCCGACGCTCGAGATCGACGCGCCGATCCATGCCGACCTCGGCGATTTTTTCGAGGCGATGCTGGCCGAACTCGACGCCTACGCGCGCGCGCCGGCCCATGCGGCCTGGCTCGACTGGTGCGCCGAACGCGTCAAACGCTATCCGACCGTATTGCCCGAGTACCGGGAGCGGGAGACGCCGGTCAATCCTTACGTGTTCGCCCGCGACCTGTTCGAGCGGCTCGAGTCCGACGATGTCGTCGTCACCGCCAACGCCACGGCCTGCGTGGTCACGTTTCAGGCGGCGCGCATAAAGGCGGGTCAAAGACTGTTTTCGAATTCGGGCAGCGCCTCCATGGGCTATGACCTGCCCGCCGCCATCGGCGCGCATTATGCGACGGGCGGACGCGTCATCTGTCTCGCCGGCGACGGCAGCATCATGATGAACTTGCAGGAATTGCAGACGATTGTCGGCCAAAAGCTGCCGATCAAGATTTTTGTCCTGTCGAACGACGGCTATCATTCCATCGTCCAGACGCAGCGCGCCTTCTTCTCCGACAATATTTTCGGATGTGGGCCGGCGAACGGCGTCACTTTTCCGGATTTTTTGCGCGTCGCCTCGGCTTTCGGCATCGAGGCGCGCCGCTGCGCCGCGCACAAAAACCTCGACGCGACGATCCTCGCCACGCTGGACGGGGAGGGGCCGCAAATCTGCGAGATCAAGCTCAACCCGGCGCAGTCGTTTGCGCCGAAGTTGTCGTCGCGAAAACTCGAGGACGGTCGCATGGTCTCGGCGCCGCTCGAGGACATGGCGCCGTTCCTGTCGCGCGAGGAACTGGCCGAAAACATGATCGCCCCCATGCTGGAGGGCTGACTCAATAGGCGTTGCGGTAGGCGGCGCGCGAAAAGAGGGTCAGGAAGAGGATCCGGACGTCGAGCCACAGGGACCAGTGGTCGATGTAATAGAGGTCGTGCTCGACGCGGCCGCGCACCTTCTCCTTGGTGTCGAGTTCGCCCCGGAAACCATGCGCCTGAGCCCAGCCGGTGATGCCTGGCTTCACATTGTGGCGGCGGGCCGCCTGGCTGATGGTGCGGCCGAGCATCTGGTCGTGCGCCATGATGTGCGGACGCGGCCCCACCAGGGACATCTGTCCGAGCAGCACATTGATCAGTTGCGGCAACTCGTCGATGTTGGTGCGGCGAATGAACCGGCCCACGCGGGTGACGCGCGCGTCCTTCCGCGTCGCCTGGCGGAGGTCCGCGCCGCTTTTCGTCCAGGTCATCGAGCGAAACTTGAAGATGCCAAACGGCCGTTGATTGAAGCCGTAGCGTCTTTGCCGAAAGAAGACGGGGCCAGGGCTGTCGAGCTTGATGGCGAGGGCGACGAGCGCGAACAGCGGCAGCAGCGCCAAAAGGCCGCAACTCGCGGCGACCAGATCAAAAACCCGCTTCGCCCGAATCTCGAAACTGTTGAGCGGGCGCCTGACCAGGCGAATGCTGGAGATCGGCCCGACCTTGTCGATGGTGGCGCCGTCAAATTTTTCAAGAATGCGGTCCGGCCCCAGGTGAACCGATGTCGGCAAGCCCAAAAACGTTTCGACGCAGGCCTCGATGGCCCGGACTTCATGCCACGGCAGAAGAATGAAGACATCGTCGGGCTGGAAAATGCGCGCCGTCGCCGTCGCGAGCTGCAAATCCTCTGCGATCGTGTTCCGGTTTCGCAGAACCGCGGCGGTGACGTCCATTCCAAGCGACCACGGCTTGTAACGTTCGGAGAAGGCGTTGATTTCCTCTTCATAGCCGACGAGGAACACGCGATTCAGTGAAACCTCGCCGCTTCGCAGCGATTCGCGCGCCCAGTGTTCGGCGAGGCGTCTCGTCGCCAGTAGGGTGATCGCTCCCATGCCGAAGAAAAGAATTGTTGCGACGCGAGACATCTCGCAGCCGCTCCTCGTGACGAACGCAAACATCGACGCCATGGAGAAGGCGTAGATCCACCGTCTGAACAGCGAAGGGAAATTGATCTTTTCGCTCAAGATGTTGCGAAAGCAGTAGCCGTCATGAAACAGATTTTGCCCGACAAAGAGAGCAACGATCAGAAGCGCGAAATCGATTTCGTCTCCGATCGGCTCACTGTAGCCGTGGAAAAGTCCATTATAGAGTCTGCACGTCAGGACTGCCGCGGTGACGATCACGCATGCGTCGAGCGTCGCAAGCATGGCCGGGAAGGCGCCCAGAGCCGCTTTGCTGCTCACGCGCAGACGGCCTTTGCGCCGTCTGACGCTGCGCCAGGCGCCGTGTTGTCCCACAATCGGAACGATGCTGTTCATTTTGGCGTTCGGCTTGAGCATCTGTGTCTCGATATTGCTTGAGCCTGTCCGGGAATGCGGTTTTTCACCTTCCCTTAGGTCAATCACGCAAGACGCAAGCCAAATCCGCGCTTTTGGCGGACCCGCCCCTTTACAGTTGGAAGGCCGCCATTCCGGGAAAAGACGAGAAACGCATCAAGTCATACGGTTTCCGCAAGATCGCTTCGCGATTCGCGAAAACGAAATCGCGCGGAAATCCTGCAGAGGCTTGCCAAGCCGCCGTCGCAATTCGGTGGCGGCGAGCGGTTTGTGCGGGAATGTCATGCCGCCAAGGCAGCCATGTTCAGACGCCTTTATGATGATCTCTCGTGGCAGGCCGCAACGACGGCTTCGGCCGCCGCCTTGCCGGCGATATGATTGGGCACGAACGCGTTCACGTTCAGGCGCATCGCCCTGACGCTCCCGTCCTTGTAATGTCGCTTGAAGTAGAGGGTCTTCTTGCCGCTGGCCACCGTCCGCGCCGCGTCGAGGAGCACGCGATGCGCCTGTGGCGTATCGGCGATCCAGGCGTTGAGGATCAGGCAATCGCCTTCGACGCTCTCCGCGTAGGAGAGCCCCCGCCGACCATCGACCCAGGCTTCGGCGTTCTCGCGCGTCGCCAGCGCCCAGCCGACGAAGCCCTGCATCCGGTTGTCGCGGTCAAGAAGACAATAATAGTGACCGCGATTGATCTGGCCGACCAGCACGCGCGACCAGTCGCCAAACTGGAGGTGGGCGAAGGCCGGTTTGGACATCATGTAGCTGACCGCAAGTCCTAACGTGATCAAGGGATTGTCAGGTCGGATCAGTCGCAGGGCGGCGACTTCGCCGTGGGTTTTCCCGTGAAGGCTTGTCCCGTCAGTCACACGCGCCTCCCAACCTGACTTTGCGCGCCCGCCACGCCGGCAACCGGGCGTTCGGAGCGCCCGGTTGCTTATGCTTCCGCCCTTACACGACTTGGAAGCTGGTGTTGGTGACGGCGAGCGAGGTCGACAAGGTCGCGAACTGCGTCGCGGCGAGCCCCCCGAGGCCATCGGGATCATAGAACATCGCGCCGGTGGTGCTGTTGTAGATAATCCGATCGGTAGCGTCCAACGCGGCGGCACCGATGACGAACGCGTCCGCCCCCAGAACGCCAACGGGACCGGCCTGAGTGAAGATCGCGGAGGCAAGCAACATCGAGTCGTCCGCGATGGTGAAATCGACCACGGTGTCGATGTTCGACGCGCCGAGCGCGGTATCGAACCGGAACGAATCCTTTCCCGCCCCGCCGGTCAACGAATCCGCTCCTGCCCCGCCGGCAAGACCGTCGGTCCCGCCCGCGCCTTTCAGCGTGTCGGCGCCAGTTCCGCCGTAGATCGCATTGTTCAGATCGTTGCCGACCAAAGTGAGGCCGGTGGCGCCGGCGTTGGCCCGCAGATTTTCGACCTCCTGCCCGGACTGGAGCTGATAGCTGACGCTCGCATAGACCGTGTCGACGCCGCCGCGGGCCGCCTCCGTGACGGTGTCGCTGGAATTGTCGACGCGATAGATGTCGTTGCCAGTCCCGCCCTCCATCGCGTCGGCGCCCGCGAGGCCACTGAGAATGTCGTTTCCGGCTCCGCCGTACAGTTTGTCGATCCCCGAACCGCCGGTCAAAGTGTTGGCGAATTCGTTGCCCGTCAGAGTGACGCCCGTGGCCCCGGCATTGGACAGGAGAGATTCGATTTCCTGCCCGGACAACAGCGTGTAGCTGACGCTCGCATAGACCGTGTCGACGCCGCCGCCGACCGCCTCCGTGACGATATCGCCGGCATTGTCGACAAAATAGGTGTCGTTGCCGGCTTCGCCGGCCATGGCGTCGGCGCCTGCGAGGCCATTGAGGACGTCGTTGCCGGCCCCGCCCTTCAGCGTGTCGGCGCCGGCACCTCCGTAAATCGTGTTGGCCAGTTCGTTGCCGTTCAGCGCGAGGCCCGTCGCGCCGGCATTGGCCCGAAGGTATTCGACTTCCTGCCCGGCCAGCAAGGCGTAGCTGATACTCGCATAGACCGTGTCGGTTCCGCCGCCGACCGCTTCGGCGATCGTGTCGCCGACATTGTCAACGTAATAGGTATCGTTGCCGGTCCCGCCAGCTATCGCATCGACGCCGAGGCCGCCGTTGAGGACGTCGTTGCCGTCGCCGCCGTTCAGCGCGTCGTTCCCGGCGGCGCCGTTCAGGGTGTCATTGCCGCCGCCGCCGGTGATCGTGTTGTTGGATTCATTGCCGCTCAACGCGAGTCCGGTGGACCCGGCATTGGCCACGAGCGACTCGATTTCCTGCCCAGACTTCAGCGTATAGCTGACGCTCGCCTTGACCGTGTCGGCGCCGCCGCCGACCGCCTCGGTGACGGTGTCGCTGGCGATGTCGACAAAATAGGTGTCGTCGCCCGACCCGCCGATCATCGTGTCGATTCCGGCGAGGCCGTTGAGCGTGTCATTGCCGTCGCCGCCGTTCAGAACGTCGGAACCGCCTCCGCCCTTGATGACATTGTCAAGCGCATTGCCTGTGCCGATGAAATTGCCGGAGCCGCTGAAAACCAGGTTCTCGACGTTCGCCGGAAGCACATAGACGTTGAACGTCGTGCTGAGGGTGTCTGTCCCTTCGCCGGCATTCTCGACCACCTGATCGTTGACATTTTCGACACTGTACCAATCGCTGCCGGCCCCGCCGTACATCGCATCGGCGCCAGCGCCGCCATCGATCGTGTCGCCGCCGCCGCCGCCATAGATGGCGTTGGCGAGTTCATTGCCGCTGAGCGTGAGGGCGGTGGATCCCGCATTTGCCCGCAGGATTTCGACCGCCTGCCCGGCCGCGAGGGTGAAGCTCGCGCTCGCATAGACCACGTCGACGCCTTTGATGGACGTCTCGGTGACCGTATCGGCGGTGTTGTCGACATAATAGGTGTCGTTGCCGGCCCCGCCCGACATCGCGTCGACTCCCGATCCGCCATCGAGGACATCATCGCCGCTGGCGCCGTAGAGCGAGTCGTTGCCGGCGCCGCCGTTCAGTGTCGAGCCCGCGGCGACCGCGGTGGTCGGCGAACCCGACACGGACAGGTTCAGCGTGTATTTGGTTCCGACCGGGACGCCGACTCCGCCGTATTTCAAGACTTCAATGTAGTAGAAGTCAGTCGATGTGAACGTGTAACTCAAATACGAGTCGTACGTGCTGTACGAACCCGGGTCGAACGTCCCCCTGTCGTCGTTGGACGCGATGATGGCGCCGGTGTGATCGAGCAGCCTGATGGACGTGTCCAGGCCGCTGCTGGTCTGGTCGATGTCGAAGACGCCGGTTGCGCCTGCGCCGGCGATGAACTGATAATATTCCGGATCTCCGCTTCCCGTCGCCCGCACGGTGGCGTGCGGCGTGGTCGTCGGGTTGTCGATGATGTCAGCAGATTGGAGGCCGAACATTCGGAAAACGTCGACCGCGGCCTCCATCGTCGAATTATGCACATCGGCCGGCTTGTAATCGACAAGGTTCGGATCGCCGGCAAACAGAGTGTCGTTGCCGTCGCCGCCATTGAGGATGTCGGCGCCGCCGCCGCCCTTCAGCACGTTGTCGCCGGCATTGCCCGTCAGCGTGTCATTGAAGAACGATCCCGTCAGGTTCTGGAAATTGGTCTGGGTGTCGACCCCGGCGCCGCCCGTGTCCTGCCCCGTCGTGACGCTCAGGTTCACTGTGACCCCTGCGTCGAGGGAATAGGACAATGTGTTGACGCCAGCGCCTCCGTTCATGACGTCGGTCCCGGCGCCGCCATAGACAGTGTCGTTGCCGACGTCGCCGTAAAGTGAGTCGTTTCCGTCGCCGCCGTACAAGCTGTTGTCGCCGGATTGCCCGTAGATATGGTCGTCGCCGGTGTCGCCGGACAAGGCGTCGTTGCCGGACCCTCCGTAAAGGTAGTCGTTGCCCGCGCCGCCCTGGACGTTGTCGTCGCCGCCGTTGCCCGAAAGCGAGTTGGCCACGGAATTTCCGATAATGGTCTCGCCGCCCTGGCTGCCGCTGACGTTCTCGAAACCCGTGAGCGTTTCGGAGTTGCCGCCGGAGACGAACGCCGATCCGGTCGCCAGGTTGATCGTCACGACACCGGCGGCGAACGTATCATTGCTGTAGTCGATGATGTCGACGCCGAGGCCGCCATTGTAGTTGTCGAAGTTGATCAAGTCCGTGTCGACGACGCGATCGTTGCCGTCGCCCGCGTTGACGGTGTCGGATCCGCTCCCTGCGGTGATAACGTCGTTGCCGGACCCGCTGCTGATGGTGTCGACGCCGGCGCCGCTGACGATCACATCGGCGCCGCTGCCGGTGGTAATGATATTGGCGCCGTCCCCAGCGTTGACGCTATTGGTCCCATCGCCGGCGTTGATCGTGTCAGCGCCGGCGCCGCTGACGATTGTGTCGTTGCCGACGCCGCCATACAGACTATTGTTGCCCGCGCCGCCGTCTATGATATTATTGCCTGCGCCGCCCGAGATATAGTCGTTGCCGTTATTGCCATACAACTTGTCGTTGCCGTCGCCGCCGTAAATGGTATCGTTGCCGTCGTTGCCGGATATCGTGTCAATGCCGGCGTTTCCGTAGATTACATTGTTGGCTGCATTGCCGGTGATGGTGTCGTCACCCGAACCGCCGTCGGCGTTTTCGACCGTTGTCGTCGTGTAAATGGCGATATTATTGGTGTAGCCGCCAATCGAAGACCAGGAGCCGCCGGTCAGGTTGAGGGTCTGGTTATAAGAATAGCCCGAAGCGTCGAGCGTATCGACGCCGCCGGAATCGTAGATCGTGAAGGCCGGCGTGCCGGAATAGGTGGAGAAATTGTAAAATGAGCCGGCGTCGGACGTGGCGTTGAAGCCATAGGTTGTATTGCCGGTGCGGGTGTTCGTTCGAGCGCCATAGATCGTCTGTACCGCGAGTATATCCGCCATCTGCGGCGCAATCACATAATCGTAGCTGTCGCTGCCGTAATTACTCTGGCCAAAATACGACATGATGGACCAGCGCCATGTGTCGTTCGTATAGATGTTGTCAACGCCGTAAGTTGCGCTTCCGTTGTAGGGACCCTGATGGCCCAGGCCGAGCGCGTGACCGGTCTCGTGAATATAGGTTTGCATGAAGTAGCTGTAGTCGCCCGCGCCAGGGCCGTCTTCCCAGTCGGTGCTGATGTCGATTGTATGCCCGTCGCCGCTGGTGAACGCTTTCCCGCTGCCGTTGTTGTTATAGGTGATATCGGCGGAACCGGTGGTATAGGTGAAATTGATGTTGCAGACATCGTGCCAAAGCCTGTCGGCCACCACGGCGAAATGCTGTTCGGCGGCGGAGAGGTCCGTCATATTGACTGTAATCGTCGCGCCCGGCGCGTAGTAGTTTTTCGGCGATCCGCCCCAGTAGCCGCTGACCAGATAGGTCGCCAGCGTGGAGACGGAGGCGAAAACCGCCGCCTGCGGCGTGACAAGCGAGGACGGACTGGCGGCGGCGAGAGACAGGCCTTGATCCTGGCGCAGATTCGACAGGGCTCCGAATGGAATGACGCCGCCAATCGCGACCGAACCAAAATCCACGCCCGCGGACATGGCGTCATCATCTTGCAGAGCGGCGCTGTTGTCGGCGCGAGAATTCAGAGTGCGTTGGTGCTTAAGCATGGCGAGCCTCCCCATCATCGGCCCAACCGAAAGGTAACCTCGCCGCTCGGCGGTGAGCCAAGGAAATTGGTCGTCGTGTCCTGCGGCTGGAGCCTTCGGTCCGCCGGGCGAAAGCGCTTGCTTTCCCCCGTGCGCGTCACGGTGAAGGTCAACAGGGTCTCGTTATAAGGGCTCGCAGCCTTGTTCGGACGATGCCAATCCTAAGCTTGACGTGCGGCGCCTTGCCTCATCAAAATTGGTGAGAAAGGGGAGAAACGAGGGAATTCATAAAAAAATAAGGAAACCTTAAAAAGCCGCCGCGCCCTCACGGGTCTTCGTTCATGGAATCGGCGCGGCCGAGCGTCAGGCCGACCAGCAACCGCACCACATCCGCCTGGCGCGAACAGCCGGTCTTTTCCAGCACCGCGCGGACATGACTGCGGACGGTGTTGGCCGAGACGCCAGATTTCGTGGCCATGTCGTCGACCGTCTGGCCTTGCGCCAGCCCTTTGGCCACTGAAGCCTCGCTGCGCGTGAAGTCGAACAGGGACCGGACCAGGTCCTGGGGGGGCGCGATGGCGGCGTTCACGGGCGTGAGAACCAGCGCGGCGCAACATTGCGAGAAGAGGTCACGCGCGGTGCGTCGGATCGGAACCACATGCGCCACACGCGTCGCGATATGGGCGGCGTCGCGAACAGGAAAGGAGCGGACGGCGCCGCAAGCGTCCGACTCGATCGACGTCAGCGCTTGGCGCCATTTGACGTCGGCCAGCTTGTCCCGGAACGCGAAATGGTTGCGCGCGCGCCAGACGAGAGCTGATTCGTTCTCGTCAATCAGCGCGTTGGCCGCTTGCACGGCGCCGTCGCGGTCGCAGACCAGGGCCGGCAGTCCCAGGGCCGCGAGCGTCTGCGCGGCCGCTTCGGCGCGTTCCAGTTGCAGGCGCGCGGCGATCAGCGTGGCGCGCGCGACATGGGGACGCAGCAGGTCGAGCCATTGCGTTTCCTCGCGCTGAAACGGGCCGTGCTCGGTCTTGCGCCGCATACCGAACACGATGGTCGCGCCAGTCGGTGGGCGAAAGATCGTGCCGGCGCCCCATTTCAATCCCATGGGAATGAGGAGGTCGCGAAACATCGGGAGGGACTCGTAGTCCCCAGGCGCGAGAACCTCATTGTCGCCGTAAAAGCGCGGTTCGTCGCCACGCGACAGCCGATCGAAAAAGGAGGGGCTATCGAAGCGGGGATCTCCCATCGCCGCCACGATCGGTCTGGCGTCGGGCGAAGCGGTCCAGAAATGACCGAAATCGCCGAAGACGGCCTGATCGGCGCCTTCCGCCCTGACCGTGATCGACAGCGACGCTCCGGCGCCTGAAAGCCGCGCGGAAACGTCCGAGAGGAGCCCGGGCCAGCGTTCCGGCTTGAAGGCGCACTCGTAGATTTGGCTGATCAAATCATCTGTCATCGCGCCTGATGGGTTTCAAAACGCCATGTGGACCATAATCATAATGCGGCGCTTATGGTCTGGTAAGTCTTATGTTGGAAAAAGCCTAAACGGCGATCGGCTTTACCCGCCGCCAACTTCGACCACGCGCAGATTGTTGGTGGTTCCCGCCTTGCCGAAGGGAATGCCGAACACGACGACAATGACGTTTCCGGGCTCCGCGAATTGCTCGCGACGCGCCGTTTCGGTGGCGTGCGCGATCATCGCGTCATAGCCGGGCAAGGCTTTCGAATGAAAACCCTGCACGCCCCACAGCAATCTCAGCCGCCTGGAAATCGAGATGTTCGGCGTGATCGCCAGGATCGGCAGCACCGGACGTTTGCGCGCGATGCGCGCGGCCGTGGTGCCCGAGGAGGTGAAGGCGACGATCACCGGCGCCTGGATGGCCTCGGCGAGATCGGCGGCTGCGGCGGCGACCGCATGCGGGGGCGTCTCTTCCGTGGCGGGTTGCGTCGCATGCACGATCGAATGGTAGAGCTTGTGGCCCTCGGTGGCGCGGATGATGCTGTCCATCATCTTCACGGTTTCCAAGGGGTAATCGCCGGTCGCCGATTCCGCCGACAGCATCACCGCATCGGCGCCGTCGTAGATCGCCGTCGCCACATCGGAGGCTTCCGCGCGGGTCGGCGCGGGCGAGGCGACCATGGAATCGAGCATTTGCGTGGCGACGATCACCGGCTTGACCGCCAGTCGCGCGGCGCGCACCAGTTCCTTCTGGCGACCGGGCACGTCCTGGTGCGGAATTTCGACGCCGAGATCGCCGCGCGCCACCATGATGGCGTCGGAAATGCGCAGGATATCGTCGATATGTTCGAGCGCCTGGGGCTTCTCGATCTTGGCGATGAGGCCCGCCCTGTCGCCGATCAGGGCCTTGGCCTCGATCACATCCGACGGTTTCTGCACGAAGGAGAGCGCGACCCAGTCCACTCCGAGGTCGAGGCCGAAGGCGAGGTCGGCGCGATCCTTGGGCGTCAACGGCGAAAGCGAGAGCATGGTGTCGGGCAGGTTGACGCCCTTGCGATTGGAAATGATCCCGCCATAGATCACCTGCGCGTCGATGGACTCCGGACCGATGCCGGTGACCCTCACGCGCACGCGGCCATCGTCGATCAGCAGGTCGTGACCGGGCAGGACGGCGGCGAAAATTTCCGGGTGATGCAGGGGAATCGACATTGCGTCGCCCTCGGCGCCCTCCGGCAGAAACCGGATGCTTTCGCCAGCGGCGACGCTGATCTTGCCGCCCCTGATCGTCCCGACGCGGATTTTCGGTCCCTGCAAATCCTGGAGAATGCCGATGGGATCTCCGAGTTCGGCTTCCAGCGCGCGGATCGAAGCATGAACCCTGGCGTGGTCCTCATGCGAGCCATGGCTGAAATTGAGCCGGAATGTATCGACGCCGGCAAGGAACAGCTTCTTCAGCATGTCGGGCGATGAACTCGCCGGTCCGACGGTCGCGACAATCTTGGCTCGGCGGTGACGACGCATGATGGTTCCTTTGTTCTCGCTGGCGCGGCGATGATTAGGTGATCAACACCGTGCGGATATCGTTGACGTCGGAAAGAGTCGGTCCCGCGCGAACGAGGCCGCCGAATCCGTCGACGTCGATGCGCCTGTCATGAGCCAAGAGAAAGGCGCGGGCGTCAATGTCCGCCCGACGACGCCAACACAATCGCGCGGAATCTCCTCCGGAATTTCCAGACCGCACCCCGGACCCAAATTCCGGTTGAACGCTGTTTCCGACGATGGCCGGCAGGTTTGTCAGGCAAGTCCAGGCGGCGGCTGGCTCGACAATTTTTTTCAAGGTTACAAAACTTAAATTCGCTTCAGCGGTCTGGGCGCCCGCGCCGTCTTGGGGTCGAGCGCGATCCTGACTTCACGAACGAGGGGCCGGGATCAGGCCGCGCGCTCGCCGGGGTGATCGCTGAGGACGCGCTTCAGCTTGCCGGAGCCGCGTTACGTGACACGGTCAGTACGGATTGCGGAACCAAGCCTTGGAGCCCAGCTTTATTGTAAATCGTGCAGTCAATGTCTGGGACTTTTAGAGCATTTTCAAGCGAAGTGGATGCCGGTTCGCGTGAAGAAAATGCGTCAAAAGAAGAATCTAGAGCTTTTTCATGTTTCCATGAAACGTGAAAAAACTCTAGAGGAGTGGAACATGATGACCAGATTTTTGGGTATCGCAATGATCGCCGCAAGTCTTGCCATCGCCGCGCCAGCGCTGGCTCAAAACATGTCGGGAAGCGGTCCGGTCGCTACAGCCTGCCAGCAGGACATCGAAAAACTCTGCGCGGGCAAAGAACATGGGCAGGGCGCCGTGCGCGCGTGCCTGGAAACCAACAAGGGAAGCGTGAGCGCGGCTTGTGCGAACGCCTTGGATTCGACAGGCGCCGGTCGCAGGCCTTGATCGCTCGCTGATGCAGCAACCGGCTGCCAGATAAAAGATCTATCAGGCGGGCGGGATGCCTTAAGTGGCGAGACCTTTGTCGCTGCCGGTTGACAAGGCCTTTTCCGCCCGCGTCAGCGACACCGCCAGTTGGGACACGATCGGCCTGTGTCGCATGCGCCGAGATTTTGTCGACACTGATCGAGCGGATGAAGCGCGTCAATCTGACAGGCGTTCGACAGCGAGGCGGGCGCATGGTTCCCTCCGGCCGCGCCGTATCGATATCGAAGCCAGAAAATAGACGATCAACACAACCGCCGCGATCGGCGGGGCGAACCGGCTGCTCTTAGGACAAGGCGAGCAGATTCCGAAACTGTCTCGCCAGTCATAGCGCCTGACAATGGCGAGAGGCGCCTCCCCAACCGCTTGTGATGACAAGAGGAAATCCAGCAATGGCTTCGACAGATCAACCAACGTCGGTTCAGGTTTGGGATCCTCTCGTCCGCTACGGCCACTGGGCATTGGTGATTGCGTTTGCCGTCGCCTATCTCAGCGGCGAGGACGAGGCCGGCGGTCCCGATCAGCTTCACGTCTGGAGCGGATATGCCGTCGGGTTCATCGTGGCGGTCAGGGTGCTTTGGGGGCTGGTCGGCACAGGTCACGCCCGGTTCAGCGATTTCGCCTATGGCCCGATGACGGCGCTGAGGTATTTCGCCGACGAGCTTCGCGGACGCGCCAAGCGCACTATCGGTCACAGCCCCGCGGCGGCATACATGATCGCGGCGCTTCTGCTTTGCCTGACGGCGACCGTCGCGACCGGGCTCGTCGCAAACAGCGATGCCGGGAAAAATCCGCGCGCGAGCGCCCACGGCCTCGTCATCGCGCAGGCGCACGCGGATGAGCACAAGGGCCGCTCCGAAAGGGACGGCGGCAAGCACGGAAAGGGCGGGGAAAGCGTCGTCGGTGAGGTGCATGAAGCGCTCGCGAACATCACTCTCGGGCTGATAATCCTGCACATTCTTGGCGTAGGCGTGGCCAGTGTCGCGCATCGCGAGAACCTCGTGGCCGCCATGTTCAGCGGCCGGAAGCGCTCGGGAGATGAGGGCTGAGACGGGACGAGGTGGATTCCATGCGGATGTCCGAACCGCGCCTCACTCCGCTGCAACCCGGCGTCGCAACCATGACGCTCGGGACGTTTACGGGACGATTGCTCGTCATCGTCGTCATCGCCGCGCTTGCCGCCGCCATATGGCAACTGAGCGACATCCTGATTTTGTTGTTCGGCGCCATCCTGCTCTCCATCGGGCTCTGCGCGGCGGCGCGGCTGATCGCCCGATACGCCCACATTCCCAGAAGCATCGCGCTGGCGGTCGTTTTCATCCTTGGGCTAAGCGTGTTTGTCGCGGCGCTCTGGGTGTTCGGCTCGACCATAGCGGCCCAACTCAACGACGTGATCAAGGCCACGCCCGCCGGGTTCAAGCTGTTCATGGCCTGGATCGCCCAGTTCCCCTATGCGCAAAAACTGCTCGAACAGGTGCGCGGCTTGAATGTCATGGACGCGACCGGTTGGGCGACGACAGCCGTCACGAGCGTCGGCGGTCTGCTCACGCGCGCGCTCGCCTATGGCGTGGTCGCGCTGTTTGTGGCGATCTATCTGGCAGCCCAGCCGGAACGTTACCGTCATCTGTGCCTGCGCCTCACGCCTCCCGAACAAAGGCCGATCGCGGAGAATTTCTTCGATGTCACCGGCCAGGTGTTGCAGCGCTGGCTGGTCGGCCAGCTTGTGGTGATGGCGACGATTGGCGTGCTCAGCGGTTGCGGCTTGTGGCTGTTGGGCATCGAAGCCGCCTTCGCGCTCGGACTCATGGGCGGGATGCTCTCCTTCATCCCATATGTCGGCGCCATTATGGCGGCGGTCCCGGCCACATTGGTGGCTTTGACGCAGGGACCGACTTACGCCGCCTCGGTCGTCGCCATGTATGTGGTCGTCCATTTCGTCGAGGGGAATTTCATCACCCCGATGGTGCAGGCGGAAGCGACAGCTTTTCCGCCGGTGCTCGCCATTCTCTCCACGGTGGCCTTCAGCGTCCTGTTCGGTCCGATCGGGGTGTTGCTGGCCGCCCCGCTCACGCTGGTTCTTTTGGCCACGATCGAGGTTCTCTACGTCCAGCAAGGGTTGGGCGAGGCGCCGGAAGGCGAGGCGCCGCCGGGCGCCGCCAAGAACCGCGCCACGGCGGCGCGCGCGGAAACCGCCGCGGATCAGGGACTGACCGCAGCCGAGGCCGCCGACCGGTTGCGGCAGGATGGCCCGAACCTGCTGCCTCAGGATCACCAGCGCGGCCCGTTCCGCATCATTGTCGACGCCCTGCGCGAGCCGATGCTGCAATTGCTGCTGGCCGCCGCCGTCATCTATCTGTTCATCGGCGACCTCTCGGGCGCCCTGGTTCTCCTCGCTTTCGCGGTCCTGAACGTCGTCCTTGTCGTCGTCCAGGAAAGCCGCATGGAAAACGCGCTGGCGGCGCTGAAGGATCTGACCAGCCCGGGCGCCTTCGTCATTCGTGACGGCCAGCGTCAGCGCGTCGCGGGAGCTGACGTCGTCGCCGGCGACATTGTGGTCCTCATGGAGGGCGATCGCGTCCCAGCCGATGCGCGCCTGCTTGAGGTCGCGGGCCTTGAGATCGATGAATCCTTGTTGACGGGCGAATCCGTCCCGGTGCGCAAGGCGCTTGGCGATGGGGAAACCGGGGACGCCCGCCCCGGCGGAGACGACAGCCCGAACGTCTGGTCCGGCAGCCTGATCGTGCGCGGCGCCGGTGTCGCGCGCGTGTTCGCCACGGGCGCGCGCACGGAAATCGGCCGCATCGGCGCGTCGCTCGCCGCCGTCGAAAGCGCGCCGACGCCGCTCCAGATCCAGACCCGCAAGCTGGTGACGATCTTCGCCGTGCTGGGCATCGGATCGTCGGTGGCGCTGGCCGTGGCCTATGGCTTGCTGCAAGGCGACTGGATCAAGGGCGTGCTGGCCGGCATCACCCTGGCGATGGCGACGCTGCCGGAGGAGTTTCCGCTCGTCCTGACGGTGTTCATGGTGCTCGGCGCCTGGAGGATGTCGCAGAAAAAGGTGCTGACGCGGCGCTCGGCCGCCATCGAGGCGCTGGGCGCGGTCACCGTGCTGTGCACCGACAAGACCGGCACGCTGACGCTGAACAAAATGACCGTCGCGGCGCTGGTGGCCGATGGTGAGACTTGGGCCGTTTCATCTCAGGCGGGACCAGAGCTGCCGGAGCAGTTTCATTCTCTCGTCGAGTTTTCGATCCTGGCGAGCCGCCCCGATCCGCTCGACCCCATGGAGCGGGCGTTTTCCGATCTCGGCGAGAAATTCCTGAAACAGACCGAGCACATCCATGCCGATTGGACGCTGGCGCACGGCTACCCGCTGCAGCCCGCTCTGCTGGCGATGTCGCAGGTCTGGCGAACCAAGGGCGGAACGGGTTTTGTGGTGGCCGCCAAGGGGGCGCCGGAAGCGGTGGCGGATCTTTGCCATCTTCCGCCTGAACGCATCGAGGCCATGCGCCGCGACCTCGCCGCTTTGGCGGCGCAAGGCCTGCGTGTGCTGGCGGTGGCGCAAGCGACATGGGCGACCGACGCCTGGCCCGAGACGCAGCATGATTTCGACTTCCACATGGTGGGGCTGGTCGGCCTCACCGACCCGCTGCGTCCCGAGGCGCGCGCCGCCGTCGAAGCCTGCGCCGGCGCCGGCATTCGCGTGGTGATGATCACCGGCGATCATCCGGCGACGGCGCTGGCCATCGCCAGACAGGCCGGCATCCACAGCGATGATGCCGTGACCGGCGCGGAGTTGGAAGGGCTGGACGAAGCCCGGTTTGACGCCCGTCTGGCGGCCACAAATGTGTTCGCCCGCATCATGCCCGAGCAGAAACTACGGCTGGTTCAGGCCTTCGCCGCAGCGGGCCAGATTGTCGCCATGACCGGAGATGGCGTCAATGACGCGCCCTCGCTCAAGGCCGCGCATATCGGCGTCGCCATGGGCGGACGCGGAACCGATGTCGCGCGCGAGGCGGCCTCGCTGGTGCTGATCGACGACAATTTCGCCAGCCTCGTCACCGCGGTTCGGCTCGGCCGCCGCATCGCCGACAATCTGCGCAAGGCCATGGGCTATATCCTGGCGGTGCACGTGCCGATCGCCGGCCTGTCGCTGCTGCCGGTGCTGGTTGGATGGCCGATGGTTCTCGGGCCAATCCACGTCGTGTTCCTGGAGCTGGTGATCGATCCGGTCTCCTCCATCGTGTTCGAGGCCGAGCCGGAGGAAGACGGCCTGATGACCCGCCCGCCGCGCAAACCCGACGCGCCGCTGTTCGACGCGCCCCTCCTGCTGCACGGCCTGTTGCAAGGCGCGGTGGTGATGGTCGCGGCGCTTGGGATTTTCCAGCTTGGGCTCGGCGACGCACATGGCGAGGAGGTCGCGCGTTGCATGGCTTTCGTGACGCTGGTCATCGGCAATCTCGGCCTGGTGCTGACCAACAGATCGTTGAAGACCAGCGCGTTCCGCGCGCTGACGCGGCCCAATCGCGCCCTGGTCTTCGTCGTCATCACCAGCATGGTCGCACTGGGGCTCGCGCTGTCCGCGCCCTGGCTGCGCGGCCTGTTCGGCTTCGCGCCACTGGGATGGCCGCGATTGGCGGAAGCGGTCGGCGCCGCTCTGGCCTGTATCGTGGTGAACGATCTGATCGGCGTCATCTGGCGCTGGTTGGCCGCAAAGGCGGAGCGGGCGCCGCGATTGCGAGCCAGACCATCATCGAGCCTGTGAACGCAACATTGTCTGGGTGATTTCCGAGCCTTTCAAATCCTGGGCGACACGCAACATTGTCATCGCGATGAGCAACGATTGTCGAGGGCGCACATCGCCCGCAATCTTGAGGAGATCAGTGATGGGAAGCTCTGCTGACAGGATCAAAGACATTGGGCCGCAGCCGCAATCGTTCGACATCGAACGTGCGACGAAGGAAAACACAAATTACCGTTCCGTCGCCTGGAGCGGTCGCTACCTGCAAGTGACGCTGATGTCGATTCCGCCAGGCGGAGACATTGGCCTTGAATTGCATCCGGAGACCGATCAGTTCCTGCGCCTCGACGCCGGTAAAGGCCGCGTGCAGATGGGCGCCGCGAAGGACAAACTGACTTTTGAAGCGGAGGTTTCGGATGGCTGGTGCGTCTTGGTTCCCGCGGGAACCTGGCACAACATCACCAATATCGGCTCGACGCCAATGCAGGTCTACACCATCTACGCGCCCGCGCACCACGCGCCCGACAAGGTGCAGGCGACGGCGGCGGCGGCCGCAGCCGACAAAGACGACGAGCCTGCGGTCTGGTCCGTGCAGTCAAAGCATGCGCCCGACAAACACGGCTGACCCCTTCACAACGGCTCGCATCGAAGGCGGACGGGGCAATATCAGCTTCGGTGCGTCATCGCGCCTCACCAAAGCTCACGCCAAAAGTGGGGCCTAGTGGGGCCAAGCTGATCAAAACGCGTTGATCGCCTTGTTGTTCAAGATGTTATGGAGCGGTCTTGGTGGAGCTGAGGTCCACCAAATTATTGTTCGCTGACGTCCTTCTCTGTCCGTCTGCATATCTCTTATGCCTGATTTATAAGGGGTAAATCTATACCGGCGTCCTTGAACGTTTGTCAGCGTCCGCTGGAATGGCCTATATAGGCTAGGGCAGGAACTAGGGCAGGCAGTGGCGGCGGCTATAGCAAAGACGCTCAACCGGTTGAACGATCGCTTCATAAAGACCGTGTCGGAACCCGGGCGATATGCTGATGGCGGGAACCTTTATCTATCCGTCTCACCTAACGGGGGGCGGAGATGGGTGTTCTTTTTCAAGCTGAACGGTAAGCAGCGGGAAGCTGGGCTTGGTTCATTGCGGGACGTCTCGCTGAAAGAAGCGCGGGGCAAGGCCGATGCGATGCGCAAGGTTCTTGCTGAGGGGCGCGATCCGATCGACGCTCGCAAGACTTGTGAGGCGGGGCCGGCCATCCCGACTTTCGGGGCCTTCGCCGACGAGTTGGTCGACACCATCGAAGAGGGCTTTCGGAACGAGAAACACCGATACCAATGGAAGCAGACGCTTGGGGACGCCTATTGCGCTGCTATCCGGTCGAAGCGGGTGGACGAGATCACGGTCGAGGATGTCCTCCGTATTCTTCAGCCGCTATGGCTGCCGAAGCAGGAGACAGCGTCGCGGCTGCGTGGCCGTCTTGAGCGGGTCTTCGACGCCGCGAAAGCTAAAGGCCTGAGATCGAGTGAGAATCCGGCTCGTTGGAAGGGCAACCTCAAGGAACTCCTTCCAGCTCGCCGCAAGTTGCAGCGCGGTCATCAGCCGGCCATGCCTTATGCGGACGTGCCCGCATTCATTGGACGTCTTCGAGAAAGGCAGGCGACCTCGGCGCTCGCGCTCGAATTTCTGATTCTCACCGCCGCCCGCGTAAGCGAGGTCTTGGGCGCAACCTGGGATGAGATCGATTTGGAGGGTAAGCTCTGGACGTTGCCGGCGGAGCGGATGAAAGCGGGACGCCAGCACCGGGTTCCGCTTGTTTCTCGTTCGATCGACATCTTGAACCATATGAAGGCGGTGTGGGATGCCGAAGGGCAGGAGGCGCGCTCAGGCTCAGCTCTAGTATTCTTCGGGGCGAAGCGGGACCGTCCCCTTTCCAACATGGCTTTCGCGCAGTTACTCGAACGCATGGGCGAGAGGGGCTTTGTCCCTCACGGCTTCCGGTCCTCGTTCCGCGATTGGTGTGGGGAATGCACAGACTGCCCCCGAGAAGTTGCCGAAGCCGCTCTCGCTCATGTGGTCGGCAACACCGTCGAGCAGGCCTATCGACGCGGCGACGCTTTGGAGAAGCGCCGAAACCTGATGGCTTCGTGGGCGCAGTTCGTCGATCCAGATTGAAGACGGATTGTAGCCCGTTTCGATAGTTCTGAGCCGAAGCCAGACTGAGGCGAGAGGCATATGACGTGGGGCGGGAAGCGCATGTCTGACGCACGTCAGACTGAAAAGTTTGGCGGCCGATCGCTATATGCATCTGCCGTTTTCCCCTTTATCTACGCGATCGGTGGATTGTGAAACCGCCAACCCGAGCGAAGACTTTACGCGCATCGGCGCGAAAGACCTTTTCACGGACAATGTGTCTTGCGACTTCACCAAAATCGAGAAGGACAAGACGGGCTGGGCTTTTCGCCTGTCCTGCTCGGAAGAAGGAGGACCGGAATTCAAGGCGCACGGACACCTGTCGCATATGGGCGCCCAGACGATTGCTTTCTTCGTCCAGCGCGATACGGATCGCAAGCACGTGGAGCCGGAAGTCTTCAACGCCTGCGAACCGCCGAAGTAATTGTCGCTGCCGCTTGGGTTTGTCGTTGCCGTGGAAGGTGACGCGCAGCGCGTTTTCGGCCGAGGATGTCCGGCTCGGTTTGTACGTGGATTTTCAGCGCGGAAGCCGGCTCGCCTGCGCGGAATGCGGGGGCGAGGGCTGCCCGGTCCACGACACGAAAGACGAGACGTGGCAGCATAGCCAAAGCGGCTAAGAGCGGGCCTATCCCCGCGTGTGCGGGGGAACCGGCAATAGCCGCGCCCGGTGATCCGGTTCAGGGGGCCTATCCCCGCGTGTGCGGGGGAACCTCCGAATTGGTCTCGGCCCTGCCGCGCGCCTCGGGCCTACCCCCGCGTGTGCGGGGGAACCACTGCTCATTCCTGCCGGAGGGTATGTCGTAGGGGCCTATCCCCGCGTGTGCGGGGGAACCACAAGCAGCCGATCATGGAAATCGCGCGCATGGGGCCTATCCCCGCGTGTGCGGGGGAACCGCTTCAAGACATAGGTCGCCATCCGCCGTCGTGGGCCTATCCCCGCGTGTGCGGGGGAACCCCATATCCGTATCCGTCAATTGTCCCCTTCCAGGGCCTATCCCCGCGTGTGCGGGGGAACCTTTCGGTTCGCGGCCGACGCGCTGTTTTTCGAGGGCCTATCCCCGCGTGTGCGGGGGAACCATGGATCGCGGCTTGATCGACGGTCGGCGCGTGGGCCTATCCCCGCGTGTGCGGGGGAACCATGACGAACTCGCCCCTCTCCAGCCCCTTGGCGGGCCTATCCCCGCGTGTGCGGGGGAACCGCCTGCGCCGACCGCGCCAATCAATTCGACAAGGGCCTATCCCCGCGTGTGCGGGGGAACCCGCCTTCCCATTTGGCGTGAAGGACTTTGTAAAGGCCTATCCCCGCGTGTGCGGGGGAACCCGGGGTCGTATTGGCGCCAGCATTCGCAGGCGGGGCCTATCCCCGCGTGTGCGGGGGAACCACCTCGTCGCATCCCGCCGTCGCGACGGTCGGGGGCCTATCCCCGCGTGTGCGGGGGAACCGTTCCAGATCGGCGCCCAGTCCGCGCCGTCCTGGGCCTATCCCCGCGTGTGCGGGGGAACCGCATCCCTGAGCGCGAGTGGATGATGCGGATCGGGCCTATCCCCGCGTGTGCGGGGGAACCACATGATCCACGCCGTTAAGGGAGGCGCGAAGGGGCCTATCCCCGCGTGTGCGGGGGAACCTCGGCGCGCTGCCCAATATGACGACCGATGTCGGGCCTATCCCCGCGTGTGCGGGGGAACCGAAGTCGCCGAAGCCGCGCAGGTTGGCGTCGAGGGCCTATCCCCGCGTGTGCGGGGGAACCACGCGACACAGCGCGCAAATCAGCGTAAGTGAGGGCCTATCCCCGCGTGTGCGGGGGAACCAAATCGCCGCCCTCGATGCCGGCGCTGATGCCGGGCCTATCCCCGCGTGTGCGGGGGAACCGCAGCTCGCCGCCGCCGCCGCGCAGGCCGCCGCCGCCAGGGCCTATCCCCGCGTGTGCGGGGGAACCGATCTGCTGCTCGACGTCGGCGAAGTCTACCCGGGCCTATCCCCGCGTGTGCGGGGGAACCCCGAACATGAGCGTGTCGGAAATCCAGGAGCTGGGCCTATCCCCGCGTGTGCGGGGGAACCTGGCGCCGACAATCATCTCGATCGTCAGCAATGGGCCTATCCCCGCGTGTGCGGGGGAACCGCGATTTGAGATGGCGTGCCAGAGTCGACGTAGGGCCTATCCCCGCGTGTGCGGGGGAACCGGCACGACCAGAGCGATCCAAAACGCATGGAAAGGCCTATCCCCGCGTGTGCGGGGGAACCTGATGAGCTTCTCGTCGCAGGTCGAGTCCTGGGGGCCTATCCCCGCGTGTGCGGGGGAACCGCTTATGCAGCGCGCAAGATTTTCGCGGGAAAAGGCCTATCCCCGCGTGTGCGGGGGAACCCCAGGTCTATGTGCTGACGCTGGACAATGGCCGGGCCTATCCCCGCGTGTGCGGGGGAACCTCAGTTCCGCGCGCGCCTCCGGCGTGAGCGGGGGGCCTATCCCCGCGTGTGCGGGGGAACCCCCGGAAACTGGAACGTCACTGGATCATGTGGGGGCCTATCCCCGCGTGTGCGGGGGAACCACCTCTTCAGTTTCAGCGACATTGACGACGCGGGGCCTATCCCCGCGTGTGCGGGGGAACCTTGAACCACTCGCCGGCCTTTTTGCCGCGCTTGGGCCTATCCCCGCGTGTGCGGGGGAACCCCCAAGGTCCTCGCCAACCGCACCTACCGCCGGGGCCTATCCCCGCGTGTGCGGGGGAACCCACGACTGGACGATCAAGCACAAGAGCACGGCGGGCCTATCCCCGCGTGTGCGGGGGAACCGCGATCTGGTCCGGCTCTATGGACGTGATGACGGGCCTATCCCCGCGTGTGCGGGGGAACCATTCCCCGAGGCGACCGGAGCCGGCGTCAGAAAGGCCTATCCCCGCGTGTGCGGGGGAACCGGATGGTCCCCACCCAGGCGAGATGCTCGATCCGGCCTATCCCCGCGTGTGCGGGGGAACCCGAGTCCGCCCGATCCAGGCCATGGCCAATCGGGGCCTATCCCCGCGTGTGCGGGGGAACCACATCGTCTTGATGCGCGACGACGTAGCGGCCGGGCCTATCCCCGCGTGTGCGGGGGAACCGAGCACAGCGCCGCCGCCATCGCTTCCGCCATGGGCCTATCCCCGCGTGTGCGGGGGAACCATCAGCACCGTGAAAGCCGGGATGAGCGTCGCGGGCCTATCCCCGCGTGTGCGGGGGAACCCTGACGACCGCACAGCGCTGCGGGCGATCATCAGGCCTATCCCCGCGTGTGCGGGGGAACCCCGGTCATCTGCCGGATGAGCCTCTGCACACCGGGCCTATCCCCGCGTGTGCGGGGGAACCCGCAATCTCGTGATCGGTCATGCGGTCGTAATGGGCCTATCCCCGCGTGTGCGGGGGAACCAGCTGATGCCGCCCGCCGCGCCGTTGGCCCCGGGGCCTATCCCCGCGTGTGCGGGGGAACCCGTCGTGGCCGGAGATTTTTGCCATTGTGCCAAGGCCTATCCCCGCGTGTGCGGGGGAACCTCTGGCTGTGAAGCCATTGATTTGCATATAAACCATTTCAAACAGCGAGCCAATATTCAGCCGGCGTTCGGCGAAAGCGGACGGCGCACCAGAAGCATGGCGTCGTGCGCAACAATGTCTTTTGCCGGCTCACCGAGGGTCGCCAAGCCAAGGCCGCCGTTCGCCGCGCTCTCCGCCCAAGTCATGACGATCGCGCCGCGCCGCAGCGTTGCGTGCCAATCCGACAGCACCGCCCAGATGCGCGCGCGAACGCCCGCACTCATGCGCGGTTGAGCATAGACGCCGGGCGCAAGCTCCAACATCGCCGATGCGAGAAAGCCACGATACCGTGGCTCGACGTCCCGCGTTATGACGACGACCATGGGCATCAACCCGTCTCCTGCTCTGGAGCGGCGTCCTTTTCGACGCCGAGCAGCAATTTGATCCTGTCGATCATCGTGGGAATCACGGATTTCTGCCGCATCAGGATGGCGGCGCGCCGCCGTGTCGCGCGCTCGATCGAGCCACCGTTTTTGTCGGACTCTTTGACGGCCCCGAAAGCGATATCGAGCACAACGTCGTGGCGGTAGAGATCGGCGATGTCGAGCGGAAAGGCCTGTCCGGACTCTTCGTGGACAAAGCCGAGTTGCGGGATCGCCCCGACAGCCGCGACGGCGACGCAGGCCGCCGCCCGCATGGCCGTCGCCGCGTGGTTGATCGCCTGGTTGGGCAGATCGCCAGCGGTGGGGTTTTCGCGGTCGTAGTTGCGCCCGCGCCAGACGACGCCGTGACGCTCGGCGGCCAGTTGATAGCTGCGTTTGATGCGGGCCCCCTCCTGTCCGCGCAAGACCTCGATGTCGCGGGTGCGGACGATTTCGCCGAAGCGGATGGCGTACATGGCGCGCGCGACCTCCATGCGGGTTTCCGGATCGGCCCATAACTTCACCTGCGCCCGCGCCACCTGCGACGAATCGGGCATCAGCGGCGGCGCCGTGTAAAACCGCACCGCCCCTTCGCCAATGGCCGCCAGGGCGCAGCCATGCCGCGCCAGCAACCGCAGCGCGTCATGTGTCACGCTCGACCCCGGTCCGAGCAGCACGATCGACACAGATTGATGCGGAATCTGGTAGGAGCCCGCCCTGAGATCGCCACCGCCGGCGGTCACGAAGCGCAGACACCCGTCCTCGACATCGAGCCGGCCGCGATCCAACCAAACCAGCCCGTGACGGTCTGCATGGGGGATGCGCGCCTTTTCCAGTCCGAGCCGGCCGGAAAGCATTCTCTCTCCTATCGTGCTGGACGCAGCAGCAACATGCCATAGCCAAAAGCAGCGTGGCGGCCGACGCCGCTCCCAAGTCGCGTTGCGAAGGCGTCGCCATCCTGAACGGTGAGTTCGCCATGCCAGATCACGTCCGGTCCCTCGCGAGAGGTCTTGCCCCTGGTGATGGGGCGCCTCTCGAACCGGATCATGCGCGCCTCTTCCAAGTTGGCCGCCGCGCCAAGCCGCTCCGCCAGCCAGTTCCGATAGACGGTTTCGCGCTCGACCGGATTTTCGTCGGGGCGGCCATCGGGATGCAACCGCAAGGCCTCCACCAGATAAGCGTCGATTTCCGCTCCCTTGGCGAAGACGCCCGCCGGCTTGAGCAACCTTTTCGTTGGCCGAACACGCAAGTCGAAGGCGAGACGGCGGCCTTTCCGCCATGTTTCGGGCATTGGCTTCGTGGCGAGGCCATCGAGATTGCAGACCGCGAGCGCATCCGGCATGGCGCATTCGCGCGCGGTTTGCCTGAGACAGGCTTCATCGGCGCGCGCGTAAGCATAGAGCGTCGCGGAGGTCGCTTTTGGCGCAGGCATCATGCGAAACGGCTGCATAGCGCCTTTTCCAAAGGTTTCGGAAAGCAGGTGATGCAGCGCGACGCCTTCGTCGGCGCCAAAGCCCCGCGTCGCCGCCCATCGGCGCAGGGGACCGAGCGCGAGCGGCAGGCTGACGAGATGGAGCGCGTTCATGCGGCAATCTCGGGCGCGAAAACGGTTCCCTCGACGATCCGGCGCGTTCCGCCATGCAGGCCGGTGCGCCAGTTGCGCAGATCGGGCAGATCGATCATGCGCCAGACATTTTCGCCTGTCTCCGGGCCTTCGCCCTGCGGCCAGAGCGCGCGCATTTTCTTTGGCGTGGCGTTTGGCTCCCCTGCAATGGCGAGCAAGGCGGTATAGGCGTCGGGCGCGGTCACCCGGCCCGGCAGCAGCATGGGCGCGGAGGGCAAACACGGCTTGCGGCCGATGAAGAGAGGTCGCGCGGGCCGCTCCAGCACCGCCGCGAGCGCATCGAAATCGGGTTGCTGTTCCGCTGGCTCCAACCGAAGGGCGACCATTACGCGCGCGTCCATGTGGTAATCGCGGCGGCGGCGATGCGGATAGTTCGCCTCCGAGCGCCCCTCCAAGGTCTCGCGGGTGGTCCAGCCTGAGTTTTTCTCCAGCCATGCATTTTGGACGTCGGTCATTGGCGACATTTCGTCGCCGCGATCCCGCCGCGCCGCGAAAACCAGTCTGTCCTGCAAGCTCTGGATTTTGTCCCAGTCGGTTCGTTCGAAGCCCAGCGCATTGGCGAGCAGCCCAGCGAGCATGGATTGCGCCGGAAAATCCCGTGTGACGCCGATATGGTCGATGGTGACGCCGCCGAAGGCGAGCAGCGGCGCCTCCAGCCGAAGGATCAGCCAAGAGGGATCAGACATCGGCAAGCTCCGCGACTTTGGCCTGCGCCCATTGGCCGAGGTCCGCGATCGAGCCGGTGGGCAGACCGCCCAATGGCACGTCCGAAAGATTCAGGCAGATGCGGCTCTCGCCCGTCGCATAGGCGTGGTCGAATTTGGCGAGTTGCTTGCCGAGATGGCCGACGGCGGCGTCGAGATCGGGCTTGGAGGGTTTGCGGTAGCTCTCCGCCAGACTGCGCGGCTGGCGGTCGCCGGCCTCCAGCAGCATGAACCCAGCGCGGCTGTATGGCGCGGTGGAGCCGAGCTTGGCGCCGGGTGACACTTCCGCGATGAGGTGGACGAGGTTATGAACGACGCGCCCGGCGAGATCGGCGTCGCCGCCGCAATTGGCGATCAGCGCCGGCAGGTCGATCACGACATATCCGTAGAACAGGCCGGAGGTGATCTCGGTTTCCTGGATCGTGTCGGCGCCGCTGTCGTCTTCGTCTCGCTTCAGATCGTCGACAGCGGTGAAATAGTCGCTTTCGGATTCCTCGCCATGCACGGTGAACGCGTGGGCGACATGTACGGGCGCGTCGATGTTGGCGGCGGGATCGGAGGTCACCATACGACCGAACAGCGCGGCGACCAGGCCGCCGGGCAATGCGGCGTTTTCACTCATCGCTTTATAGGTCTTGCTCTTGGACCATTCCGCCACCGCCTTCTTCGCGGCGGCTGCATCGGAAGCTTCCGTTGCAAGCCGTTCCGCCTCGCGCGCCAGCCACTCCAGTTCCGGCTTGCCGAGCAACAGCGTCTGCCGGCTTTTCTTGCCCTTGTCGGCCTTGTCGCCATAGACCAACTTCTGAAATTCCGGCTCAAGCGCGGCGACGACGTCTTCGGGGAAACGCTTCCTCAGTGGCGCGATCACCTTTTCGGTAACGAGTTCGCGGGAACGCGACGAGTCCACGTAACCGGCCAGGTGTTGCAAAGCATGAGGATCGTTTCTGATCACTCTCCCGTCGCCATCAACTTCCCTCGCCATGCGCCAATGACGCTTGAGGCACTGCGAGGAAATGCGCGTGCGTGACACGCCGCCAAATGTCAGGCGTTTGGCGAGGCCGGAATCGTCGCGATTGAGCAAAGCGGCGGTGTAGGAATGCAAGGAATGAATTTGCAGGAAACGGGGCGCGGTCATTGAGCTTCCTCTTTCTCGGCTTTGCGCGCGGCGGGATCGAGCCGGCGGTAATAGGCTTGGGCGATCTGCCGAAGGTTGCGCTCGATGTTCTCGAACAGCAGCAGGGCGGCGATTTCCGTGCAGTTGACGCCGCTGGCGCGGTCGCGGCTGGCGGTTAGCATTCGGGCGAGACGGGCCAGGGCTGCGCCGCGCTGGTCGGCGGGCGTCGCCAGCAGACGCGCTAGACGGCTCTCCGAAAGGACCGGGCGGGGATCGGCGCCGGCCGTGGGCCAATTCGAATCGCCGCCGTCGCAGAGCACACGCCCGAGTTTTCGTTCGGGATCGTGCAGGCGGTCATGGCCGTGCCGCTCCCCCTTTGGAGCCAGTGTCGCCATTATCTGGACGATGCGCATCCAGGCGGCGGCGTTCTCGTCGAGAAATCCGCATTCCGCCGCCAAGGCCCAATAGGGCAGCGGCCCTACGCCGCCGACCTCCATGCGGCGGAGTTCGGCCAGCGCGCCAGTGTCCAGGCGGAGCAGGCGCAGCGACAACAGGGCGATTTTTTCATCAAGCGACATGGTTGGCGTCCTCGGCGGGGGCCTTTGCGAACAGGCCGGGGAATTCGTGGCGGAGCCGGCCGGCAAAGGCGCTACGCGCCCGCGCTTCGGCGCGCGGCCGGAACAGGCTCGCGCAGGGAACGGCTGCAACGGCGGCCTCGAACGCCGCCTCGGCATTTTTCAGGAGCGCTTGATGGAATGCGGTTTGTTCGGCTTTCAGGGCCTCGGCGCTCTGTTGCTGCGCGGCGTCGCGGGCCCAGAGATGATCGAAGAACTCTGAATCCACAGTTCGGTCGAACGCGGCGCGTGCGCCGGCGGCATGGCGGTAGTGCTCCTTCTTGATTTTGTCGCGATCTCCACCGGCCGCCACCATGGCCAAGGCATAGCCGAGCGCTTTGTCGAACTTGTCTATGTCCTCGATCTGCGCCTGCGCCAATTCGAACAGGGCTTGGCGACGTGCGCCAAGACTTTGCGCCTTGCGGCCGTCGAGCGGCAGGATGCGCGACTTGAAACCATCGGTCCGGCTGTTTCCACGCGCCAAGGCCATGCAGACCACAGCCATTGTGTCGCCGGTGCGCTCGAACGACGCCGGCCGCGCCAGGATCGGCAACTCCCAATCGCCCGAAAGCAGCAGCGTGGTCAGGCGGCTATAGTCGAAATCGCCATCGCCGAGCGTCAGGCCCTTGTTCTCGGTTCTGTGGATCGGTGCGAAAGGATCGCCCAGGGCGCCGTTGAAAGCCTTTGCGTCGATGCGCGTCGATTTCGACAAGCCCTTGACGGCGGAAATCCCCTCGCAATCGGCGCATATCCGGACGCGGCGACAGATTTCGATGAACCAGATGTCGAGTTCGCGCAGGTGCAGTTGTGCGTCGTCCGGCCAAGGCGCGATCCAGATCAGACCAAGACCACCTGTCGCCGGATAGGCGAATTGCGCGTGACGCTGCAATTCGGCATGACGGGTTTCCAGCAATGTGCGAACGTTGCGGCGAAACCAGGCGCCGGAGCGCGGCGTCATGGACTTGTCGCCAGCAAGGGGCGCCAGCGTCACCATGGGGCGTGAGGACGAGCCGCCATTCATTCTCGCAATGCCGTAATTGGATCGCCCGCCGTATCCCTCGCCCGTCTGCAACGACACCAGCGCGAAAATCCAGTCTTCCGGCGCGGCGGCCTGCGCCACGGCCTGTTTGAGATCGTGGTTTTTGGCGGTGATGAGCAGGTCCATTGCGTCGGGCGTGGGAACCGTGTTTTCCAGCTTCACGGCTTTGGGGACCGGAGGTTGAAGAAAGGCGGGTTTTGTCCAGTCCTCGACGACGAGACGCCACGGCGCGTCGTCGGCGAAATCCGGCGTCAGACCTCGCAGCAGGTCGCACCAGTCGCCCTCTTCTCGCGGAAGCTCTGTTCGTCCGCTGCGATGCATCGCCAGCGCGCCGAGTTGCACGAGAAACATATGCCAGGCCGGCGCCTGATGCGGGCGCAAGGCGGGAAGACTGTCCACCTCATCGCGAGACAAGGCAGCGAGCAGGCCGGGAAGGGAAAGCGGGCCAAGCGGCGCGGCGGCGATGAGCGGCTGGGTGAGGAGATTAAACATCTCGTTGCCCCAACCGCTCGACCTTACCCCGCGAAAGCGAGGGAACACTATCGCTGCGATCGCGTGACTGAGCGAATACAGGACTATCCCAGATCGCACATGACTGGGAAACGCCCTGAAATATTACAATAACTTGGCCCTTGCGAGCAAATTCAGCTCCCCTCCGCGAAGGTAGGGCATTCATTTTCAATATGGCAGCGATTCGCATATCGGCCTCCGCCTCGATGAGGTGAAGATAGGAGGGGTTGGAAATCCTGTCAACAAATTGACTAACGTATTAGCTCATTCAATCCTTAGCGAGCCCGGAACGTGAATAGAAGAATCCTCGTTCTCCGGCGCAGATGCGCAAGCCGCCTTCCGTCGCCTCCGCCACGGGTGCGCTGGCGTCGATTCCCCGCGACCAATGTTCGGGCAAGGTGACGCTGCCGATCGCTTGGCCGAACGGTCCTTCGATCGGCGCGAACTCCAGCCTCACCCCCTCGCCGCCAAGCCGCGTGCGGATTTTTTCCTCGTCGGAGACGAATTTGACCTCGGTGAAGGGCTCGGTCGCCGGGAGAACGACCCGCCTGGCCGCACCGGCGTCCGCGACATTCACGCCATAAACCTCATTCGAGTAGCGCGCCCAAGCCGCCCCCAATTCGGCATGAAGCGCATCGGTTTTCTCGGTGTGGGTCGCGCTTTCGACCAGCCAACGATTCATCGTGGGGATCGTCCATTGCGAACGCGCCTCAACCAATCGGCGGGTCAGTTCCAAAATGGAAAGATCGCGATAGACGCCTCCGCCATCCCTGAATTTTCCAAGCCCGTTCTCGAACGCCGGCTTGAGCAATGGCTCCAAACCATTTTTCGGCATGAGGACGATGCAGCGAGCGTGTTCGAAACCTTTCGGCCGGGCCAGGGTGTGGCGGTGCAGACGGCCGATGCGCTGCAACAACACGTCCACCGGGCAGAGATCGGAAATCAGCAGATCGGCGTCGATGTCGAGGCTTTGTTCAAGCGTTTGGGTGCCGATCACGATGACGCCGCCCTTAGCTCTTTGCGTTGCATCAGGCGAAAGCGCCGACTCCACGGCCTTATCGAGCAGGGCGCGATCTTCTGGCGCAAAGCGACTGTGGTGCAGCGCCGGCCCGCCGCCGACCTGAAACAAAAGGCCGTCTTGCTCGGCTGCGCGAACAGCGGAAAACGTTGCGACCGCCGCCGTCACCGTATTGCGGATGACCAGGACACGCGCGCCCTGTTCGGCCGCTGCGATCGCTAGACGCGCAGCTTCCGCCGGCGCCATGGTCGGCGTCAGGTCCATGGTGACGGTCTTCTCGCGTTGCGATCCGTCCACGCCATGCGGCGACGCCGCCTTCTTGCTCCATATGGCGGGATAGGGCGCGGCGACGGCTTGCGCGAAATCCGGCGTGTTCCCCTTGAGCCATCTGACGCGGGCGATGGAGCCGAGCGTGGCCGACATCAGCATGGCGTGTCCGCCACGCCGCAGATGCATGTCGAGCAGATGGCCCTGGACTTCGGTCATATAGCGATCGGAAGCGTGGACCTCGTCGATCACCAAGAAACTGCGCGACAAGGCCGCCGCGCGCAAATGCGCGTGCTTGACCTGCAAGGCGGCGAGCATGGCCTGATCGACCGTGCCGACGGCGATGGTCGCCGCCAGGCTGCGCTTGGCGCTCTCCGCCGCCCATCGCGACAGCCGCTTTTCTTCGTCCGGATTGTCGTCCCATCGCACCTGCCAATCGGGCAACGACTGCCCCGGCGCATCGCCCGCCTTGATGTAGCCGGGAACGGCTAGCACGGCTTCGGGCGCGCTGGCGCCGAACAAACGGGCCATCGCTCTGTTCACGCGTCCATGAATTTGAATGGCGGCCGCGCGGGTCGGCAAAGCGAAATAGAGTGAATCGACTAGCCCCGCCTCGAACAGCCGGGCAAAGCGCCAGAGGGCCGCCTCGGTCTTGCCAGCTCCGGTTTCGGCTTCAAGTATGACCAAGGGATCGTCGAGCGGATGTTCGGCGGCGAGCCTTTGTTGCGGGCGCGGCTCGCGCAATCCCGTCAGGACTTCGAAGCGCGCGCGGCCGTGCGCGACGGCGTGAAACGAGCGCGTATCGAGCCCGACGCCTATCAGAGCCTTGCGCGCCAAATCGCGCGCTTTGGTCATATAGGCCGGATCGAGCACGTCCACGAATGCGAAATTCCGCCGATCCGATCCAAGCCAATCGGACAATGCGACGAGACCACAAAACAGATGGTGGAAGTCTGGCGTCGCGGGCAATGAGGACGCGTTCGGCGCAAACGCCGCAGGAAACCAGTCACGCATCATCTCGCCGATTTCAGCGGAAGCAGCCATGGCGTCGTAGCCGGCGACCGGCTCCCATTCCTCTCCCGCGCGGGACAGCGGAGCGAGAGGACGGCCATGGTGCGCAAGCGAGGCATAAAGAAGATTTGTGTCCACCCCCCATGAGAGCAGAGCATCAAGTTGGAGCGACCGAGCGAGCGGTGCCAACGTCCATTCCGAGAAGATCGCCGCACCCTCCGCCACATGACCGTGGAGGGAAACGCCGCAACGATTTGACGGCCATGCCTTGGCCTGAAACCCGGGATGCAACTTCCCGCAATCGTGGAGAAATGCAACGACGGCGAGGCGGGCGACGGCGGTCTCGGTCAGACGCCCGCCGGCGGCGCATTCCATTTTTGCGCGGATGACGGGCTGAGCGCAAAGGAACTCAAAACAAGCAGCCACATCCGCCATGTGGTGCGCCAGGCGATGAACGTCACCGTCTCGCGACTTGCCCCAGGGGAACGTAATTTCACCTTGTTCAAACACTTACGCCCCCGAAAGAGCTCGCGAATCATATAAACCTAACGAAGTCTATTCCAACAGCCTGCACAGCGTCGAACTGCAGACACACTGCCAGGCGCATACGCGTTGCAGCTGCGCGTCGTCGGTCGATGCTCGGGAGCGCCTTGTCGGAAATATATCCAGCCGCAGAGCAAGTAAGTGCTGTGAGGCGAATAATGGAAATCGAAAAACGAATCGCGTTCTCCATCGAAGAGTTCTGTTCGCTGGCGGGCATAGGGCGTTCATTAGCCTACAAGGAAATCCAGTCGGGTCGACTTCCCACAAGGAAAGTTGGGCGGCGTACGTTGATAACGGCTTCTTGCGCTAATGAATGGCTTGATCGATTGCCCGATGGTGGCGCAAACGCGGCGAAGGTCGCGCGCTGAATGGAGTGCACTTTCGGGTGGCTGCGCGCAATATGCCTATATCCAAGCTGTAATTTCCGCTGTTTGCAGTCGTGCCTCCGACGGTCTGACTGCAATCCGTTAGTGTTGTTATCGATCTATATCACCTCCTTTATGTCGATAACGCTATGTAACACTTAAGTATCTACTCCAGAGATTTGGGGTATCTATGGCGCATTACGAGTGCGGGGTGAAGGGAGTATTTTTGTGAGCAAAATGAAGACCAAGAATGGACTCCCTGCCGACAGGGCAATGGAGGGGGATACGGAAGCGATGGCGAGAGCGATATCCGAGCTCAATGGCGCAGGAATTGAATTCTGTAGGCCCTCACGCTACCAGTTGAAAATTGGCAACCTGAATTACTATCCGGACCGGAAAACGATTTACGTGGACGGCGCAGACCAAGCGGAAAGTGATCGCGGCATCGAGGCGCTGATCGCGCGCCTTGGCGATCGTCGAGTCGGCCGAGCGCGCCTACCAGCAAGTTTCGTGTATGTGATTGATTTATAATGCATTACTCGATGCTTTCTCCGTTTTCAAGGCGCAAAACCTCCGAAAATAAAAACGGAGGTTTTGCATTTTTGGTTCGTCAGTCCTGTTTAAAGAGCTTCAAGCGAGCTCAGCGATTTGAGCATCTCGGCAGAAAGGCGGGCCGAATTGCCCCCGCGATATTCAGAATCGCTGTATAGATCGCTAGGCAAGAGCTTCGTAAATCTTGGCGGGATGTAATTGGCGTCTCGTTTTGCTTTTTCAAGCATGTATCTCGAAATCCGCACTCGCTTGAAGGGCACGGCACCTCCGTAATATTGACGAATTCCTGCAAGGCTGTTGAATGTAGCGCCGGGTCCATTCTCCAGTTGCTCGCTCTCTTTTAGAGTTGGGTCTGTTCCTTTGAACGCGTATCGAAACCATTGCCACTGACTGGTGATATGTCGTTCTTTATGAATATGTACAGAATACATCATTGGTTCTCCCTTATGATTGACAAGTGTACGCTTCAACCATCGGCGGAAATATCCTGACCAAGAATCGGGAATGTGTAAGCCGATGTGTGAGTGAAGACCAATATGTGGACCGTTTTCAAAAACTGCCCAATAATACGGTGTGCCGTTGCGGTATCGAACGAACTTTTTGTATCGATCGATAAAAAGACGAAATGCCGTATCGGAAGATACAACGTCTTTGTATATATCGCTGGCCATGAGCTCGTAAACATCTTCTTCGCTGCAGCCGGACGCCTCCCAGCACACTGTTAGTTCGACGTTTAATGAAGCGCCCATACGGTTTGCAAAGCAGATGCCTTCATATGTTCGGAAGAAATCATCACGATGAATATACTCTGAATGCCAATTGTTCCAGGCGTCGAGTGTATCTGAGAACGGCGCAGGCTCGTCGATTTTGCTGAGCATAAGGTACTCCGCAGCATTGTCTGTTGGTGTATGAGCTTCCTTCAGCTTTTGTTTGGTATGAATGACTTCTGGGTCAAAGTTCGGTGACTTCGCCACGTTCGCTCCTTACGGTTGCGCTTGGGACGTCCAAGCACTTATAATTCGCGTAGACCCCCCTTCGAATTTACAGCTGGGCCTGCGGCAGACTGCGGCAGACTGTCGCAGTCTGCTAACAGCTTGATCTACAAGCCGTTCGCTGCCGACTGAAGCGGGTCGGACGACCAGTGCCGATCTTTAATGCGCAACAAGAGCGGTGCCGTTGTAACGCCCGGTCATTCGCGGAACGCGAGTTTGATGGCGACGATGATCATAGGTGCGCGTCGTCGACGCAGCTGATCATGTGCGATGGCAGCAGTCGCTCGACTGGACGAAGGACAGGCACAAGTGCGTAGGGGCCAGCATTCGTGGCTGCAAAAAGCGCATGCAGTTCCTTCATGGATCTGGTCACGCTCTCCATATCTCTTTGAGGAGTGCAGCGCGCGCTGTTGGGATGAATAAATTCAGTCACTTCTGCATTGGAGTGACAAACATGTATCCGTGGAGCGAACACGATAAGAGCTGCAGGCTTCCGATTATCCCGCCTGATATCCTTAAGAGATTCTCAGTTCACGGCGTCAAGGACACGCGATTTGCTGGCTGCGCTCGATTGCTTCAAGCCATTTGGCGAGAGCGTCGTGGATTGGAGATCGGCACCCTCGTAACCTCTGACGGAGAGGTGCGGCCGTTGGGAAGCCGGATAAGTGAGCGTGCGGCTCGCGCGGGCTGCGCCTTCTTGGCCCCAGACATTGCGAAAATCGTGCGTCGCGAAGTCGCTTACCGTGAAGTCGGCGCGTTGATCGAGGAACAGCGGCTCTGGGAGAATCTGCTGTCCAGTCAGGGGCTAACCTTCAATCTGTTCGCTCGGGCCAGCGCCGACCGTGCATATGCAACACGCTTGTTCGCAGGGTTGTTTCCTGACCTGATCGCCGATGTTCATAGGGTAATATTCGAGCACTCACCGGGGCGAGGGGATGGTCGCTACCTTGGGGATTATACCGCGTTCGATCTTTTCGTCGCTGGTCGACGGCGGGACGGTGCGTTGGCATTCGTGGCGATTGAAGTGAAATACGCCGAACCGATGGGTTGGCGTGGGCGCGCCGGCAATCCCCGCTACCGGGAACTTACCCGCGCCTGTGCTCTTCACGTCGATCCGGAATCGCCTCAGCTTTTCACCGAACCGATGGCGCAACTCACCGCTGAGCACTTGCTTGCGGCGACGATCCGCAGCGAAATTGGCGAAGGTGTTCAAGGGGCATTCGTGATAATCGCGCCCATTGGAAATCGCGAAGCTTGGAACGCAATTGAACGCTATCAGTGTTCTCTGGTGAAAAAGCCAGAGATGCCCTTCATGGCGTTGTCGTTGGAGTCCATCATTGAGGCGATTCGCAAGTGCGACGATAGCAGCTTGGCGAATGGCCTGCTGGAGCGCTACACCAACTTCGAGCCAGTGCGCGCCGTGATTGATGAGTGGGAACCCTTCACAACCGAATAGTCGGTGCGACTCGTCGCATGGCGCGAAAACATCGCGTCGCTTCTGTTTGTCCGCGTTCGTCCTTTTACGTTCGTCGAAATCCGCGTGCTAAGCTAGGGCAGGGGCTAGGGCAGAGCCAAGCTCTGATTAGAAAACTGCATAGTTTACAAGCGCTTGACGGAGAGGATTGGTGGAGCTGAGGGGATTCGAACCCCTGACCTCTGCAGTGCGATTGCAGCGCTCTCCCATCTGAGCTACAGCCCCGCTCCGAGGCGCTGTTTAGGACCCCAACGACGCCCTGTCAATCGCCCCATGCGAAAATCGCGCGCTTGTTTGCGCCGCGCTCAGGCTTTAAATCAAGGCGTTCCTTCCCTGGGGAGACCAAATGGCCGCCTTCATCATCCCGGTTTTCAAGGTCATCGACATGGCCCTCAATCTCTATTGGTGGGTCATCATCATCATGGCCGTCATGTCCTGGTTGCTCGCGTTCGATGTCATCAACATGCGCAACGACCTCGTCCGCTCCCTGTGGAACATGTCCAACGCCCTCACCGAGCCGGTGTTGCGGCCGATCCGGCGATTCCTGCCGCCGGTCGCCGGAATGGACATTTCGCCCATCGTCCTGCTGCTGCTGCTGTCCTTCGTCCAGATGGAGCTCGGCGTCCTCGCCAACGCGCTGCTGCGCGCCGCCTATTCGTGACGCCTGTCATTCCATGACGCGGCCTTGGCGCGAACGGCCTGATGGACTCGATCTCTTTGTCCGTTTGACGCCAAAAAGCTCACGCGACGCCCTCGAGGGCGTCGAAATTTTGGCCAACGGCCAATGCGTCCTTAAATGCCGGGTGCGAAGCGTTCCCGAGGACGGCAAGGCCAACGCCGCCCTGATCGCCCTCGTCGCGAAACAATTGAAGACGCCGGCGTCGCGAATCGACGTCGTCGCCGGCGCGACCTCGCGCAGCAAGACGCTGCGCATCGAAGGCGACGCGCTTGCGCTTGCGGAAAGGCTCGAAGCGCTGGTCGCGGGCACGCCATAGTCGCATTGCAAATTGGTTGCGTTTCAGGCACAGCACCCGGCAAAACCGGGAGTTTTGGCATGAGCAAGACCAATTCAGGCAATTTCTTCGAAGATTTTCGAATCGGCCAGGTGATCGCCCATGCGACGCCGCGCACCGTGACCACCGGCGACATCGCGCTCTACACCGCCCTCTATGGCCCGCGATTCGCCGTCCAGTCCTCCGACGCTTTTGCGCATCAGATCGGCTATCCCAGAAGCCCCGTGGACGACCTTTTGGTTTTCCACGTCGTGTTCGGCAAGACGGTCCCTGACATTTCGCTCAACGCCGTGGCGAATCTGGGCTATGCCGACTGCCGCTTCCTTGCCCCGGTCTATCCCGGCGACACGCTTTCGGCGACCTCCGAGGTCATCGGCCTCAAGGAAAACTCCAACGGCCAGACCGGCGTGGTCTATGTGCGCTCGCGCGGGCGCAATCAAAAGGGCGTGGTCGTTCTCGACTATGTGCGCTGGGTGATGGTGCGCAAGCGCGACCCGAAAAACCCCGCGCCGGCCGAGGTCGTGCCGCAATTGCCGCGCGCTTTGGCGCCGGAGCAGCTTGGCGACGCGCTGCCAGTGATCGACGTGCGCAAATATGATTTCGATCTTGCCGGCTCAAAGCATCGCTGGGGCGATTATCTGCCGGGCGAGCGCATCGACCATGTCGATGGCATGACGGTGGAGGAAGCCGAGCACCAGCTCGCCACGCGTCTCTACCAGAACACCGCAAAAGTGCATTTCAATCAGTTTTCGGAGGGGCAGGGGCGTTTCGGCCGCCGGCTCATCTATGGCGGACATGTCATTTCGCTGGCGCGCGCGCTCAGTTTTAACGGCCTGGGCAATGCGTTCCATATTGCCGCGATCAATGGCGGACGGCATGTCAGCCCGCTGTTCGCGGGGCTGACCGTGTTCGCCTGGACGGAAGTTTTGGAGCGCGCGGAAATTCCCGGCCGCGGCGATGTCGGCGCGCTGCGCTTGCGCACCATCGCCACCAAGGACCAGCCCTGCGCCGCCCACCCGCTCAAGGATGGCGAAAATTACCATCCGAGCGTGATTCTCGACCTCGACTACTGGGCGCTCATTCCGCGCTGATTTTTTCGGGCGGACACGGCGTTCCATCCGGCCGGGAACAGGCGACTGTCTCGGCCGGTTTTTTGTCGGGGCCGAGCAGGTCTTGCACCAGGCTTTGGTTGAAACCCGCACATTTTTGGCCCAACGCCTCGATCAGCGGGCGGCGGATCAGCAGCGGCTCGATCACCATGTTCGCCAGGGCGAGATCGGCGTCGAAAGCGCGGGGATTGACCGCGCCGGATTTGACCTGGGGCGCGTTGGGGTTGAACCAGTCTTCCACCGGCAGGTCGCCGAAAAAGGCGCGCAGGCGCTCCGGCGTCCAGGATTCCGTCAGCAGATTTTTCGCGACAACCTCGTGGCCGGCTTCGGCCAGCAGGATTTTTTGCTTGCGGTTGGTGGCGCAGCCCGGCTTTTCATAAAACACAACCTGGGTCATTTTCTCATTCTCTCTGGAGGCGACGGGATTGAGGTCGCCGACTTTGCGTGACCGCCCTCGTGCGTCGAGACGACGCTCTCGGCGCCTTCTCAGCATGAGGGCTCATGGACGGGCTCGCTGGGTTAGATGATGGACAGTTGCGTGAGCGGCGCGGCGCCGCCGCGGCCGAGCACGACATCGACCTTTTTGCGCACGGCTTCAATGGTGAGCGGTTTGACGAGAGCCCCGGCGGCGCCCTTCTTCATCGCCTCCACGGCGAGGCCTTCGTCGGCTTTGTCGCAAACCGTCAAAATGCGCACGCCGGGAAATTTTCCGACAATGTCCGTCACAAGCTCCAGCCCGCGCGTCTTCAGGAAAGAGGCGCCGAGCAGGATGACCGAGGGCTTCAGCCACTCATCCTTGCCATAAGCCTCCTCGGGGCTGGCGAGTTCGTGGGTTTCGATTTCGTCGTGCAGCATGAATTGAAGCGCGGCGCGGGTGATGTCGTCCTCGTCGATGACAAAGACGCGGCGCTGGTCGGTGGCTTTCGTGGTTTCGACGCCGATCTGCATGCACAAAACTCCGGTCGGGGAAATTGCCTGAAGTTTTTGCAATTTTCATTCCGGCGTCCGCTGCGACACGACGACCGCGCAAAAATCACGACAAACATGTCTTGTTTGATCCAGCCGCGACTTGACTGTCGTTAGCCGTCGCGGCGCCAACTTGGCGGCGCCTGAAAAAATTGTTCTGTTTAATCAGAATGTTAGAAGAAAAATTCGATCTGGCACACCCGTTGCAACAGTCTCCGCGGAACGGCGAGTGAAGGGCTGAACGCACGCAGACGCTAGACGAGCGATGCGTTCCTTCCCGTCAAAGCGGGTCCGTTTCTAGGAAACAGAAACAGTCTCGCGCAAAACGCGCGAAGTGAAGCCACACACGGAATTCAACAAGGAGCAAAGCATGTCGAAGTTGAGACAGATCGCTTTCTACGGCAAGGGTGGTATCGGCAAGTCCACCACGTCGCAGAACACCCTGGCCGGCCTCACGGAGATGGGCCAGAAAATCCTGATCGTCGGCTGCGATCCCAAGGCCGACTCCACCCGCCTGATCCTGCACGCCAAGGCCCA